>CAVWGL010000008.1:0-495401 GCA_963754565.1 Vulcanimicrobiota bacterium
CTTGTGCGGCAAGCACCCAATAGAGCGCGGCCGCGATCACGGCGGCAAGCAGCGTCGTGCGAGCATCGCCGGCCGAGTAGACCCAGGCCAGATATGCGACGGGGACGAGCGGCGCTAGAATAAGCGCCGGCGAGACGACCCAGAGCCAGGGTACGGCGAGCAGCAGCAGCGCCGCGATCTGCAAGCGCCCGCGATTCCTTTTTCGCGTAAGCGGGGAGCAGCACCGCGGCGGGCAGTGCGGCGGCGATCTGCGTGATATGAATGAAGGTCCCGCCGAATACCGCAAATGCGGGCGGAATGCAGACGAGCAGCGCATGGTTAGCGCTCTTCTTCGCTAGCGTCCCGGCGACAACGACGCCCACGACAATCATCAGCAGATACCACAGCATGCCCACGCGCACCGAAAGCGCCGGCGACGCTCCCAGCGTCGCGAGCACCGCGGTGAGGCTGAACTGCGTATCGCGCGCGATCTCCGAGAGGGCATGCGCCGGCAAGACGCTGGTAAAGTACTCGAGGTTCGTAGCGATACCAAGCACTGCGAGCGAGAGCGCCGCGAGGGCAACTGCCGCAATCGCCAACGTCACGCGCGTGCGCGGTGCCCAGATCGCGAGCGCAATGCAGACCGGCAGCCCGAGGTGCGGCTCGATCATCGTTCCCGCGGCGCAGAGCGCGGCGGCCAGCCAGCGCGCTTGCCAGGCGAAGTACGCGGCGCCGCAGATGCCGGCCAGCGCAAGCGGCACAACCTCGCCGAACGGCGGCGATATCGCGCAGAGCGCGAGCGAGAGCGCCGCGAGCGCGACCTGCCAGCCGGCACTCGCAAAGCGTCCTAACGTTACGACGCACGCGGCACACGCCAAGAGCAGCAGCGTGCCCCAGATCGCGGCGGCGATGCCAAAGGGCAAGAGGGCGAGCGGCACGAGCGCGGCGATCGCGTAGCCCGGCAGCGGCGCGGGAATCGTTACGCCGGGATTGCGCTCGAAGAAGAGCTTCGGACCGAAAGCGACCTCGCAGGTTCGCAGCGGCTCGGTGAGATACGGATCGCCGCCATGCGCGACGACGCGCGCGGCACAATAGAACGCGTGAAAGTCGCCCATCAGGAAGCCCGTGCGCACCATTACGGCGGTCTGCAGACCGAGCGCGAGGACCGTAGCGGCAAGGATGGCGGCGCCGGCCCACGGCCGCCGCGCGGGACTAGGCTCCAGTGGCGAGGCGGACGTGCGGACGCGCGCGGCGGCGTTCGAGCTCGGCCGGGATTTCGGCGAGTCGCTTCTGAACCGCGAGCCGGCGCTGCTCCAACTCCGCGGCCTGCTCGGCCACCCACGGCTCGTTTGCATCGCCGATCAAGAGCGCTCCCGCGTAAAAACCCTCGGCATTGCGATAGTGCACGAGTGCGGCTTGCATATCGCCGCGCTCGTATTGGCTGTCGCCGTCGGTTGCGTGCGCCACGAAGCTCTTCACGTCGATCAGCACGTTGTCGAGATCGATCGAGACCTCTTGATTGGTGGTACGGAAATAGGATTCCACCTGATCGAAGCCGGTGAGCTGCGCGATCGCCTTGCGAATGTTCGAACAGGCGCTGCGCAGGCTCTGCGAGACGAGATGCCGCTCGGAGCCCGGCCAGAACGCTTCGCCGAGTTCTGCGCGCGAGACGATGCTGCCCGGGCGCAACGCGATGTACTGGAAGATTTGACGGTCGCGCCGGCGGATCCACTGAATCTGGCGCTGGCCGATCTCCGCCTGGAACCAGCCGAAGAGACGGACGCGCATCGGCGAGGGCGGAACGGCGGTCGCATAGCGATTATGCAGGCGGCTGCGCGTCAAGGCGCGCAGCGTGCGATAGCCGTCGGTGCTATGCACGACGAAGAGTCCATGCTCTTCGAGCACGCGCAGCTGCTCGACGTCCTCGAGCTGCGCGCCGGCGATCAGCTTGAGCACGAGCGCCGAAAGCTCTTCGGGCGCATGCGAGAGCGTATCGCCGATAAACTCGTTGAAGAAATGGCCGCGACGGGTACGCCAGTTGTCGAAGGCTTCGCCGAGATTGCAGTTGTCCTCGGCGGCCTTGACGACCGCGCCGCTCACGACGACGGGCCAACCTTCGGTCATGTCGAGGAGTCGCACGACGTCGGCGTGCGCGAACCGCACGCTGCAGGTCTGCGCGAGGTGGCGAATTTCATCGGCGGTGAAGGCCAAGCGCTCCGAGTCGCAGAGCGTCGCAAGCCCGCGCGATACGAGCTCGCGCACTTCGAAGGCCGCGCGCGAGCGGCAGGCGACCAGCAACGAGATGCCTTCGGGAACGTCTTCGGCTAAGCGCAAAATCGCCTTGACGCCGCCGGGATCGGGGACGCCGGCGCAATCGATGGCAAGATCCAACGGTCCGCGCGCCACGAGCGCCCGGACCACGTCATCACGCGACGAGTGACCGGGCTTTTCGCCCAAGGCCTCGCCGATGGCACTCCACAGCCCCTCTTTCGTACAGCCGTTTGGAAGCGCGCAGTAATAGCCGCTGGTCTCCTGCCGGCGCAAATAACCCAGCAGCGCCATCGTCTTCCCGAAGCCGGGCGGGGCGATCAAAAACCGAATGGGGACGCTTCTAAAGCGTCCCAGCCATTCTTCGATGCGCGGCCGGCCGATTATCGAGGGGCCTTGGCGCGGAATCCGGCCGGTCACTGAGTCCCGAAGGGGCTCATTACATGTCTCCTTCTGGTAGCCTACTATATATTTCGGCAATAATTTCCGCAACCGTACCCCTAGCCGGGGCCGGGTGGTCTTCTCGCACCGTCGGCCTAGAGCAGGGTCCAAGGGCCTGGAAGAGGGCTTTACGGCGAACGGGGCGTGCGTGAAAGCCAGGGGATGGGACCTGGTTAGGGTTGGGCCTCTTACCTGGAATCGTCCCAAAGCCCGGGCAGATTTACACTTGCGATTTCTCAGGTTACGTTGCACCTGAAATCGTCAAGGCCCGTCGAGTTGTGATCGTCTCCTCTTCGCATTCGGGCGCTCCCCTATGGCTGGTCGTACCGATAAGCGCAACGGAGCCGGTGCCAGTGCTTCCGATACACGTTAAATTGCCAGGAAGTCCGATCTATCACTGCTTTACGAAGCCTTGGGTTTGGGTGAAGGCCGACCTTATCGCGCACGTCCGATTCGATCGACTCGATCGCGTCCGCGTCAAGAGGAGATACATACCGACGGTGAGCCTTACCCATGTCGATTTTCGCTTAGTCCGCCGGGCAGTTCTTCATGCGCTAGGCCTCGGAAGGCTAGCGTCGTTTGTGTGACGCTGCTATACTTCGTAGCGTAAACCCTGGGAGAGCCAGGACTGCGGCTTCGAACAGCTCGGCTTGCTGCTCGGAGCCTTCGTATTTTTTGCGGCGCGTTAGCGAGTTAGGCGGCGGGCGAGCGGGTCAAGGGCGCGGGAGCGCCAGCGGATCTCATAGTTCAGCTTACGCAGCGCGTTGCGAGCCTTGAGGGCCGCCGGCTGCGCCCGCAGAACCTCGCCGGTCAAGGCGTGATGGCGAGCCAAGGCCGGGCGGAGCCGTTCGAGCGCCGGCAGCGCTGCGGTGGGATGCGCCCCGGTAAAGCGAAGCAGCCGCGGATAGACCGGCTTGAAGTACTCCCGCACGTCGAAATCATCGAGCTGATCCTCTCGCAGCACGTTGCCGGGCGCCCCCAGCGAGGAGTAGTGCCGCCCTTTCTCGGCGTGGCGGCGCGGCTCGAGCGTGTGTCCGTAATGCGCGTAGAGATAGGGCAGCGCGATGCGCCCACCATCCAAACCGGTCAGCTTTTCGTGCACCGCGCCCTCCCAACGAATGCCGGACTTGTAGCGGAAGAACATCATCCGCCGTTCGATCGACGTATAGTGCTCGAACGAGCCGAAGAAATGCCACGTGTAACCATCCACGAAATCGTACCGCGGCGCAACGGTAGCAAGACGCGCCGCGATATGGCGGATGCGCTCGCCGTGCACTTCGTCGGCATCGATGAAGGCAATCCACGGGCCGCCCCCGTGGCGCTCGTGAAGGTCGAGGCAGACGTTGCGCGCCGCGGCAAAACCGGCAAACGGCGTGCGCTCGACGATCAGCCGGTTCTCGCGTCCGAAGCGGCTGGCGGCCAAGGTTTCGGCGTGCGGCGACGCGCCGGGGCCGTTATCGTTCACGATGAGCAGGGTTACCACGTCGCCGATCGAGGCGAGCATCGCACCCAAGAACGGCTCCTGGCGCGCTCCGAGAATTAAGTGCGCGGCAACGCCGTCTATCGGCGGATTCATCGCAACGCGCTTCGAAATCCGGGGCGATGCCGCCTCTGCGCCTGGCCGTCGACGCACGCGTCATCGCAGAGGACGCGCGCGGAATCGGGCGTTATCTGCGAGCGGTGCTGCGACGGCTGGTTCTACGCGATGACATCGAGCTGACGTTGCTGGCCGACGGGCTCTTTGCGCAGCGCCGGCGCGCGGCCTACGCCCGCGCACTCGGTCACGACAACTTTGCGGTCGCAGGGCACGTTCCCAAGAATGCGCAGCTCGTCTGGCATCCGGCCAACGGCACCTTCTTCCGCTCGCACGCACCCAGCGTCGCGACGATTCACGATGCGGTTCCATTTCGCTATCCCGACCCCGACCCGAAACGACGCGAGCACGCGCAGCGGCCATTTCTACGCTCCGCCGCGAGCGCAACGCGCGCGATCGCCGTTTCGGCCTTCGGTCGCGACGAGCTTCACGAGATGCTGGGGTTGTCGCTGGAGCGCATCGAAGTAATCCCGCACGGTGTGGAGGCGACGTTTTCACCGGGTGCGGCGCAGCCGCTGCCCAAAAGCTTAGAGGGGCGACGTTATTTGCTGTTCGTCGGGGACCCGACTGCGGAGCCGCGCAAGAACTTCGGCTTGCTCTACGAAGCGTACCGCAATGCATGGCCCGAATCGGATGGGCCGCGCTTGGCAGTGGCGGGACCGCGCGCGCCCGAGTTGCCGGGTGTGGTTGCGCTCGGCGAGCTGGCGGACGACCTGCGAGCGGACGGCAACGAGTCGTTGCGGGCGTGCTATCGCGGAGCGCTGGCATTGACGCTCGCCTCGTATCACGAAACCTTCGGAATGCCGATGCTCGAAGCAATGGCTTGCGCAACGCCGGTGCTTGCCTCCGCTGCGAGCGCGCTGCCCGAGATCGGCGGCGATGCCGCGCTCTATCTCCCGCCCAATGACGCAAGGGCGTGGACCGATGCGCTGCTGCGGATCGCCGGCGACGAACCGTTGGCGCAGCAACTGCGCGCGGCGGGACTAGAACGCGCGCGGCAGTTCAGTTGGGAGCGCAGCGCGCAAGCGCACGTGGATCTCTTCCGGGCGGTGGCGCGATGATTCGGATCGGCGTCGACGCCTGGAACCTGCCCGGCGATCACCGCGGGATCGGACGTTATCTGCGCGAGATTCTGCGCGTCTGGCACGAACGCGCGCGCGACCGCGTCGAGGTGACGCTGATCGTGCCGGAGTGGCACACCTGGACCGTCGAAGGAAAGTATCTGCGTGAGGTGGAGCCGGCGCGTTACAACGTCGTCTCGCGAACCTTCCACGCCCAGGCCGGCCTGGACGCGCTATGGTTCCCCTTTAACGGCTGCAGCTGGAGCAACTTCGAGCTGCCTGCAACCGCGACGCTGCACGACGCCTCGAACTTCGTCGTGCCGAACTACGCGCCGGAGACGCAAACGATCCTTCGCACGGCGGCGCAGCGGTGCCGCGCGCTGATCACCGATTCGCGTTTCGCGCAGAACGAGCTGGCCCGCGAGCTTGCCATTCCTCCGGAACGTCTCGTGCCAATCGAGCTGGGCGTCAATCCGCCGCGTCCCTCGCAGTTCATCGCACTGGATATCGCCGCGCTACAGCCGTTCGTGCTCTTCGTCGGCGCGGGCGAAGAGCGAAAGGGCTTCGACACGCTGGTCGAAGCGATGGTGCTCCTGCACGAGGAGTATCCCGATCTCAAGCTGGTCGTGACGTCGTGGCTCGACGAGGACTACGACGTGCCGGATGAGGTGTATCTCGAGGAACTGGGTCACGTTGACGACGATACGCTCGCAGCGCTCTATCGTGCGTGCGCCTTGCTCGCGTTTCCGTCGCGTCACGAAGGCTTCGGGTTGCCGGTGCTCGAGGCAATGAGCTACGGCGCGCCGGTGGTGGCATCCAATGCGGCCGCGGTGCCGGAGGCGGGCGGCGACGCCGCCGCCTACGTGGCGCCCGGCGATCCGAAGGTACTCGCAGCGGCGATGGCGCGCGTGCTCGGCGATCATACGTACGCGCAGGACCTGCGCCGGCGAGGGCCGCCGCACGCCGCAACCTTCAGTTGGGAGCGGACCGCGCTGCGCACGCTCGAGGTCATCGAGGGAACGCTGCGGTGATTGCGCTCGCGACCGGCATCGCCGTTCGCGACGGACGGCTGCTGATGGTTGCCTCGCACTACCCCAATCAACCGCAGCCGCTGTGGAATCTCCCCGGCGGACGGCAGCAGCCCGGGGAGCTGCTTACCGAGAGCCTCGTGCGCGAGTTCTACGAGGAGACGGGGCTGCGCGTGCGCGCCGGCTCGCTCGCGTACGTCAGCGAGAGTTACGATGGCGAGCGGCAGTATTTGAACGCAACGTTTGTGGTGTCACCCTTCGCGCCTGCGCGCAGCGCAGTCCTGAGCGAGGCGCGTAGCGCCGAGTCGAAGGGTCAGGATGACAGCGACGATCATATCGTGGCGGTGGAGTGGGTGCCGCTCGCGGAGGTCGCGGCGCGGGTTGCGGTTCGCGTCGTGCGCGAGCCGCTGGTCGCCTATCTCGAAGGTAAGCTCGAAACTCGCTATGCGGGTTATCACGACGCCGGCATCACCATCGAGTGGCCTGCGGGTTCGACGTAGGCAGCGCGGATGTTGCGGCATCTCCATTTACGCTCGTGATGGCTCGCGATTGGTGCGATCGATCGCGGATGGTGCCGGTGACCCGAAAGAGCTAGCGATTGGGTGGCGTGCGCGCTATTTATCCGACGGAACGTAGACCGCGTCCACGAAGCCGTGGTATTGGAAGTTATAGTCTAACGCGGTCGTCCAGCGGTTGTTTTTTACTCGGCCAATGTCGATCCAACCGCCCGCGTCGCCAAGGGCCATCATTTTGTCGCCAAGTTTGAAACCGCCGTCGATCGGATACCCCTGGCCGAAGTAATTTCTGCGTGTCGGTCCGAGAACGTTAAACGGCGATTCGCTGGGAATCCACGGCAATGCGTACTGCGCAACCTCGCGCATACTTCCATCGATGACGTTGAGAGTTTCGCCGTGGTTGCTTACGTAAATAGCGTACGGATTGATAACGCCGCCGCCAAAAAGGATGAGATGCGTGATCGTCGGCGACGGGCTTGTGGGGTTGCCGATCTCGTCGATCAGCGGGCCCGTTTTGCTTCCGACTGTGCCCTTGCCCGAAACGTAGAGATTGCCAAGGTTGTCGACGTCTATGTAGTCGCCACTGGTCAGGGACGGATCCTCGATCCCGGTCGCCGGCGAACTCGGCGAGTTTGCATTCCACCATACGACGGGATACCCGGTCTGGCTGCAGCTTGGCGTACAAAAAGCCGAGTAACTGTTCGCTTCGAACACGTGCCCACTCGAATCGAAGGCAACGTCGAAGCCATTGGATTGGAACGTACAACTTTTTCCGCAATCGAGCGACTCGGGATACGTCGCGGCCGGCTTATTCGAGCCGGGCGCATACTCCTGAAGCGCCCCGAAGCCCTCGCTCCCATACACTCGCAAGCTACCCAGAGATTCTTGGCGTGGTCGACCTTCATGCCCCAAGGTCCCTCGCATCCGTTGTTGGTTGCTGGGATAATGGTGAGTGTCTTCGTTCCCTTCGAGTCCTGCCCGAAGATCTGGTAACCGTCATTGGCCCAAATCCCGACCTTCGTTTTGGAGGCGGTCGGGCTAGGTTGCGCCCCAAGCGCGCCGCTCGGCAGACCTTGCGACGCGCCGCCGCAGCCCGCGAGCAACGCGGATACGGCAAAAGCGAGCGCGTTCTTGGATGCGCCTCGTGAACCCATAACGGCGTGCGCTTGGCTGGCGAGAGCGCCTTTCCTTCCTTTGTTACCCTCGCGGCGTACCGGCGGGCTCATGGCGGAAGAGAATGAACGAGGCGTCGGAATAGGTCCGGCGCCAGTGCGGCGTTTCTGCCATAACCAGCGCCAGCGGGCTCCCGTTTTCAGCGAGGACGGAGTCAACACCGTACTCGGTTAGAGGCGCACTCCAATCTTTGCGGATCTGGATCGTCGATATGTATTTCTGCCAAATCGGCAGAGGATATCCGTCGCAGCGTCCGTCGATGAAGACGCGCAACGTGGGATAGCCCAGCGCTACGCTGCACCAAGTGAAGTTCTCGCAGAGCAAGCGATGCGCCGCGCGATCGTTACCAAGCGAGGCGATCGCGATGGTTGGGAGCGGCGGAGGTTCGTGCCGCTGCTCCGCAACGAGCACGAATCCGGCGAGTGCGACCGCGATCACGATCATGGGGAGCGCCACCGGTTCCAGCTCGCGAGCCTTTTTGCCGAGCGCCGAGATTTTGGGGAAACGCAAGTCCAGTCCACGAGCAGCGAGCGGCGCGGCCACGATGGCAAAGAGCGGCGTATTACGCGATGCCAAGAGCGCCGCGACGAAGACTATCGCTGTGGGAAAGAGCTGCAGCTTCTCCTTCAGTAGCGCTCGGCCGCCGAGCACGATCGCGAGCGCGAGCGGCAGCGCTCCGAAGACGAAGGAGGCGTCGTGCAATCCCGGCGGTTGCCACTCCTGGATATAGTGACGGATCGGGCTGGTCGAGAGCGCGATCGCTAGCGCCGGCAGACGCCAGCCGAACGGCGTGCAGAACGTCGCGAGCACCACGGCCGGCAGCATGAGCAGATCGCGGCTAGAACGGAGCGCGCGTAAGCCGCCGTCGGCTACGGTCGCGGCGAGGCGCGCTAAGACGAGCACCAGTGCGAGGGTCACGCTGGCATGCAGATTCGCCCAGACCACCGTGGCGGGAAAGGCGGCGTAATACCAGCGGTCGCGCCGCTCGATGAAAAGCATGAATACCGCAAGCCCGGCCCAGCCGAGGACTTGCGCCCGAGCGCCGAACGACTCGGCGAGTGCCATCCCGCAGAAGAGGAGCGCGATGCCGATTGCGTCGGGACTCGCATTTCCACGAGCGCGAAGATAGATCGTCAGTAAAATTCCAAGCGGCAACGCGCTTACGAGTATCGCGAGGACGAGAAAGAGGTGTTGATTCATTGCGAGCGCTACCGCGAGGCTGAAAACCCACTCCTGCGGTACCCACGGGGCATTCGGAGCGGTAAACGTTCCGCTGCCCAAGACGTCGGGCAGTTGGTGCGTCCGCAACAGCAGATCGCCAAGCCAGCGCTGCCAGTACAGATCGCCGTCGCCGGCCGCATGGAGCGGCCCGAGTACCAAAAACAGGGCTCCCCACAATGCGGTTGTGATCCGTGTTGTGCTCACTGCGCCCTTCGACTGCGCTCAGGGTGACAGCTTTTTTCGTCCTTCGACTCCGGTCCGAAGGCCCTGCGCTCAGGATGACATGTGCGTTCCCAATCGGCGCAAGTGAGGATGTGGGTGAGGACGTCCACGGGCCGGCCTTGCACGGTTGCGCCACGCGGCAGCGTGCCGTCGGTTTCAAAGCCGGCGCGCTTTAGGACGGCGCGCGAAAAGTGATTCTCGGGAAGGCAGTAGGCGCGAATTCGCTGCAGCCGCGCGCGATGAAAACCTTCCCCGATCAGCGCTGCGACGGCTTCGGTTGCAATGCCACGGTGGCGATAGGCGCGCACGACGCTGTAGCCGATCTCGGCGGAGGACTTATCGCCGTCGGAGAGGCGTAGCGAGACCCAGCCAAGCGGTTCGAGCCCGTGGATGAAGTGCAAGAGCCATTCGAAGCGACCCGTCGTGCCTGCGGTAAAGCGCTTCGGCCGCGCGTGAACTGCTTTGACGAACGCATCGCGATTGAGGTTGGGCAGGTCTTGAAAGTCGCGCAGATCCGGCTCCTGTAAGACCTCCCAGAGAACTCCGGCGTTCTTGACCGTCACGGGCACGAGCCGCAAGCGCGCCGTTCGAATCTCTCTCATCGCGCCGCTCGTCCTTGACGCGCGCCCGCTATTGCGTGATGGCAGGCGCGATGGATTTGGCTGCCGCCTACGCCGGACGCGCACCGGCCTGGGTTGATTTCACGGGGACGGTCAGCTCGGCGCCCCGCTTCTTCTACGGCTCGCGCACGCACGCGATGCACGAAGCCTTCGAGGTAGCGAGCAGCGCCGGCCCGCTCGAGGTCGTCGATAACGTCGCCATCGCACCGCGCTGTCCCGTGCAGACGGGCGACTCGATCGAGATTGCCGGACAGATGGTACATGATCCCGGACGGCCGCCGATCGTGCACTGGACGCATCACGACCCCGCCAACGCGCATCGCGGCGGCTTCATCCGCCTGCATGGTCGCGTGTACGCTTAGCAATCGCCGCCTGCATCTCTAAGAGCTGCGGGATGGTGACGAAGCGATAGCCCTGGCGTTTGAGGGCTTCGATAATCAAGCGAGTGGCGGCGACGTCGGCGCTGCGATCGCACAGGCGCGGAGCGGCATGGAGCTTCGCGCAGACGATGCCCTGGTTGCCATCGTGCAGGGCGATAATCGCGCCGTCGCCCACGTAGCGCAGGATACGCGCGGCAATCACCGGCGCCGGCGGATCCTCCCAGTCGTCCGCCAGCGGGACCGACCACATCACCGGCGTGTAGCCGAGCTTGCGCACCTCGCCGAGCACCAGCCAATCGCGTCCACCGTAGGGTGGGCGCATGATGCGCGTGTGCTTGCCGGTTGCCGCGAAGATCGCGCGATCGGCGCGTTGCAGCGTGCGGCGCAGTCCGCTGCGGTCGTAGAGCACCAGGTGCTCGTGACCCCAGGTATGGTTGCCGATCGCGTTGCCGTCGCGAACCTCGCGGCGTACGACGTCCGGATAGACCGCGACCGCGCGTCCTACTACGAAGAAGGTCGCGTGCACGTGCTCTGCGCGCAAGACGGATAACAACTCGTCGGTGTACGGGGGGTTGGGCCCGTCGTCGTAGGTGAGCGCGACGACGCGCGCGTTGCGCGGCCCGCTGACCAGCGTTTTGCCGAAGAGCTGGTTGCTCGGGCTCTCGACGACCTTATAGCCTTCGTATACGGCGAAGCCCACCAGCGCCATGGCAATCGCCACGCACAGCAGCAGCCAGCGCCGGCTCATGCGATCAACCGTGCGAGCCGCGAATGCGTCCCTGCGCGGCGGCGACGTTATGCCGAAACTCGTCAGGGCCGAAGTCGCGAAAATCTTTGACGATCTGTTCGTAGCGCGGATCGGCGACTTGGGTGCTGGTCATATGCACCAAGTCGTTGGGCACACCTTTGGAAAGATCGATGGAGTAGAGCCGTCCCGCCTTCGTCGCCCAGTAGTGCGGATCGGTGAAGGTCACGGTGCGATCGCCCTGTTTGTAGTCGGCGACTTGCTTCACGTAGACGGTATAGTGCGCGTCGGCATCGGGTAACGGGTCGCGGTTGACGATCTGCCAGACGCCATCCTGATCGAGGCGCCCCACGAAGAAGCTGACGTCGTGGACCTGCGCCGGCGGCGCTTTTATCGTGATCTGCCGGCCGTCGTAGCCGCGGATCGAGTACGAGAACGCCGAGATGCCCTCGATATCGGACATGCGGTACTCTTCCTGATAGATCGGCGGCTTCGCATAGCGAACGAGCATCCGCGCATAGAGCTCGCTGGGCGCTCTTTGCGCGCGGAGCGCTGGCCCGAAGCGCCCCATCTCGCCGAAGCCGTAGATCTTCCAGCCCAAGATCAGCATAACGACCACCACGACGGCGATCAGGAGCTCGATGGGAAAACGCCGCATGCTTTGCGCCTACTTTGCCGACGCGGAGGCTTCCTGGTCGAGCACGCGGTTGACCAGCCGGTCGGCCAGGGTATTCTGCTCGCGCGGTACGTGTGCGATATCCACGCGCTCGAAGCCCCGCAGCAGTGCGCGCGCGCGTTGATAGAGTGGCTGCAGCCCGGGATTCTTCACGCGATACTCGCCGCGCAGCTGCTTGACGACCAGCTCGGAGTCGAGGCGAATCGCCAGACTGCGGATGCCGCGCTTCTGCGCCGCGAGCAATCCAAGCAGGAGCGCATTCCACTCGGCGACGTTGTTGGTAGCCGTACCGAGGTAGGCGTCGATCTCCTCGATGGTCTCGCCGGCGGGATCGAGCAGCACCGCGGCGCTGGCCGCCGGGCCGGGATTGCCGCGCGAGCCGCCGTCTGCAAAGAGGGTTGCTTCCATCTTCGGGCGCCCTTCGGCGGGGGCGAGGCTTAGACCGCCCGTCTCGCGGGTACATGACCGGGCATGAAACAGCTCGCTCTACTCCAGGCCGCCGCCCTGCTGCTGGGCACCGCCGTCGTCTCGGCGCTGCCGATGCGCGCGTCGGCCGACATCACCTCGACCTTCTACGGCATCACCGTGCACGTCTCGACGCAGAACATCAAGGTGCAGGATCCCAAGACCAAGCAAACGATGAGCTTCGCGATCCTTCCGAAGTTCGACCAAGTCTTTTCGGCCGACGGCAAGACGACGTATCAGATGAGCAAGGTTAAGGCTGGACAGTACGTCGGCATCGTCTACGATCGCAAGGCGCTGGGCATGGCTCACGCCGATAAGATCTACCTGATGAACGATGCCAACCAGAGGATCGGCACGCAGTAAGAGTTCCGCTCTTAGCTTGGGTTTCCCGACGATTGAGGCGCCGCCGTGCGGCCCCCGCTCGGGCGCATGCGCGCAAATGTGTAGTTCTTGAACGATAGGCACGGCCGCTCTACCGCAAACCAGCTCACGGCGGCGACCGGGATAATTGCGGCCATTGCTGCGAGGAAGTACGGAAAGACGCCGAGCCGGTTGACGCCGTGCATCGCCAGCAGCTGCTGAATCGGAAACGCGTAGATGTAGACCCCATACGAAAGGTCGGCGCGGCGATCAAAGCTTCTGATGGGGAGTTTCATTGCTGCAAAGAGCGTAAGGTACGAGAGACAGAGAGGCGCGAACAGCCCGTAGGCGCGAGTCGGCATCGCTACGATCATGACTACCGCCGCCAGAATAGCGAGCGGCCAACGCATAGCTATACGATATCGAAAGAGATACGCGCATGCGCCCAGAGCGAAGAAGAGAAAAAGCCTTACGCCTTCTATGCCGTAGCGAGCGGTCTGCATGCCGTGCAGCGCGGAGGCGGTCGCGGATATCGCAAAGATAGTGAGTAGCGCCGCAAGCGCCAGCTCAGGCTTTCGTTTTAGAACTCCGGCTACACCGAGCACGGCTATCGCAAGATAGCAGCCGAACTCCCATTGAAGGGTCCAGAGCGAGCCATTGATATCAGGATGCGAAAGCGATGGATAGGGTCCTGAGATCGTCTGTTGCATCTCCAAGAGGAACCAGTTCTTAAGGACATAACCCCAGGGCGAGTCGTGATGTGAGAAGAAGCCCGCCAGCGATCCGTGCTGTCCGAGATAGAGTAATGGGGCGAAACCAAAGGCTAGCGCGATCAGGCAGACCCAGTAGCCAGGGAAGATCCGCAGGCAACGATGCCACAGGTATCGGCCCACGCTGCCGACGCGCTCGCAGCTCCGCGTAATGAGAAAGCCGCTCAACACGAAGAAACCGCCTACCGACAGGAGCCCCATCGACGAGGCACCGTGCGTCACCCACGCAATCGGATCGCCGCCAAAGCCTCCGAGGAGGTAGGCGTGCGACCACACCACCGAGGTTGCAAAGAAAAGGCGCAAGAAGCCGATGGCGTTGTTTCGAAAGTCGATGTTACCGAGCGTCATAGCGCCCTATAACGAAACGCGCGGGGTCATAAGGTCCCACCTCGAAAGCGCGGCCGGTTACGCGGGGCCGGCCGCCCCCATCTTAGCACGCGGCCGACGATCTCGGAAGTGGTATAGTCAACAACGATGAACCGCAGAGCGCTTCTGACCGGATTGTTCGTCGTGGCAGGCTTCGCCGGCGTTGCGTATCTTCTCGGACACCCTCCAGGCGCAACGATCGGGAAGCCAGATTTCAATGCCTTCTACTGCGCCGGACGGGTCCTTACAACGGGTGGGGACCCGTATCACTATGGCCCCATGCACGCGTGCGAGACGACAAACCTGCATCCCTTGACGCCGAACGCCATCGTGCCGGCGCCGTTGCCGCCTTATGGCATCGCCGAGCTTGCGCCGCTCTCCATGATGCCCTACGCGCGCGCGAGCGTGTTGTGGTTTTTACTATTGATCGCGAGCGCGGTAACCATCATCTGGGCAATCGTCGATCTGAGCGGCTTGTCGCTGCTGCTCGTCGCTCCGTGCGTCCTTCTGAGCATCTTGCTTCAGCCTTTGAACCTGAGTGCGCTTCCGCCGATTCCGATCGCGCTTCTGTGCGGCGCCGCGGTCGCTCTAGGCTCGCGTTGGTTTACTGGACCGCCTTCGCGGTTTTGAGATCGAAATCTCCGGGCACGACATTCTAGGTGCATCCAGGTATATCTTTGGTAAGTTCCAGGCGCGAGTTCGCGTCGAGTCTCTCAAAGAAGTTAGAATCCCGCGCTGACTTCGCAAGAGGAGCGATCTCCTGGAGGCGATCGTATTGCTCGTCGCGTTCGCTGAACGCGTGGCCCATCCACTCAAAGGGCTGCTCGACGTCATCGTAGCGGAAGACTAATATATTCGGAAAGACTTTTCCGCTCGCATCGCGGTAAAGGCGAAGTCCGGCGTGTCCGCAATGCTTAGCGCCAGATCGGATTTCGTAGCCCAAGGACTCTGCAGGATGTTCCGCCGGCGGGATAAGGACGAAGTGCAAATGTTCCAGCGTTGCGTTAGGAGCAGCTTGCCATACGTCGTAGGAAACCGGCCCGGCGGCGAGCACCACAATGCGGCGGAAGCCGCCTGAAAACTGAAGCCGATACGAGCCCGCCAACAATCGTGAGGACCCCACCACGAACCTGCTCGCTTCGTTCTGGCGCACCACATTCGTGAGCAAACGAATAGCCGCAAGGCCGCCCACAACCAGCAACAGCCAAACAAATCCCGCTGCAGCCAGCCACAGCCAGACGGATCGAGGCCTTGGCATCCTGGTGGCCGTCTTACTCCGTCGCAGGCCTGCATGGCCTGCTGCCGAAGCGCGGGCCATGCGCGCTGGAGCAGCCCCGTACTTCGCATTCGCCGTGCTCGCAGTGGCGGGGTGCAGCGGCCTCGGCTCGCCCTCGGCGGGACCTGCGTTCCAAGGTGCTGCGCGCGCCGTGCATCCGTTCTCGAGCGCCTCGCCAAGTCCGATTCAGCACATCGTGCTCATCATTCAAGAGAACCGCACCTTCAACGATTTTTTCGCGACGTTTCCTGGTGCCGATGGAACGACGATCGGCAAAGTGCGCACGAACAATACTTGCCGGCCGAAGATCCAGGCCGGCACGGTCAATCTGACGATGTCCAATCTGTACCTTCCCTACGACCTCGATCATCGGTATTCGGGCTACCACGCCGCCTACGACAAGGGCGCGATGGACGGTTTCGACCGGATCCACTTCGCAAGCGGTACGCCGGAATGCGCCTACCCGTATCAATATACCAATCCCTACCAGATCACGCCGTACTGGGATATGGCCATGCAATACACGCTGGCCGAGCACATGTTCACCACGCAAGGCAGCGATAGCTTTACGGCGCATCAGGACTTAATCGCCGGCGGCGTGGTGGTCGGCCCCAATACGGCGCTCATCGACCTTCCGGGCTGTTCGGGGTCGACGTGCCACTGGGGCTGCGATGCGCCCGCCGGCACGTTCACGCACCTCATCACGCAAGGCGGTTTCTATCTCCACAAACACGGGCCGTTTCCGTGCACGAACCAATTTATCACCAACCAGCATAGCTATCCGACGCTGCGCGATCTGCTCGACGTCAACGGTGTCAGCTGGAAGTACTACGTTCCGCCCTTCAATACGACCAACGGCCGCCTCCTGAGCGCCTTCGATATGATTGCGTCGGTGCGTTACGGTCCGGAGTGGGCCACGAACGTCATTAGTCCTCAGACGCAGATCCTTAACGACGCGGCCGACGGCCAGCTGGCGCAGATGTCGTGGGTCATCCCCAATCAGCCCGACTCCGATCATCCGGGCGTTCAGGCGGACCACGGTCCGCAGTGGGTCGCCAGCGTGGTCAATGCAATCGGCGAGAGCCAGTACTGGAACTCCACGGCGATCGTCATCGTCTGGGACGACTGGGGCGGCTTCTACGACAACGACCCACCGCAGCAAGTGGGCTACGGCGGGCTGGGGTTTCGCGTGCCGTGCATCATCGTCTCGCCTTACGCGCGCCCCGGCTACATCTCCACGACGAACTACGAGTTCGGCAGCATTCTGAAGTACATCGAACAGAACTGGAATCTGGGAACGCTGGGAACCAGCGACGCGCGTGCGACAAGCATCCTCGACTCCTTCGATTACTCGCAGTACCCGATTCCGTTCAGCCCAATTCATGCGAGTCTGAGCAAAGACTACTTCCTGCACGAAAAGCCGTCGTACAAAGCGCCCGACACAGACTTTTAGCGCGTGCTGCTGCGATGCGTCCTGGTCGTTCTCGGAACGGCCTTATATCTGGGCCTCGCGGTAGCGGGGATGGGCGGGTTCACCGCCTTCTTCTCGCATCCGCCGCTGATCGCGTTGACGGTCTTGCTTTTTGGGTTCGCGCTCGTCGCGCTCTTTGCGGGCGGCAACCTGAGTTCGGGGGTTCGCGAGGATCGCAGCAATCGCTGGGTGCTTTGGGTAATCAGCGTGCTGGGGCTCGCCGGCGGTTACGTTCCGGCGTGGTGCGATAGTCACGGGGTTTGGGTGCTCGACGGCGACGCGGTGCGCTGGGCCGGCGTGCTGATCGTTGCGATCGGCGCAACGCTGCGAATCGCGCCGGTCTTCGTCTTGGGCAACCGGTTTAGCGGGCTGGCCGCGATTCAGCCGGGGCACGCGCTCGTGACGAGCGGGCTTTACGGCACAATCCGTCATCCGAGCTATCTCGGACTGCTGCTCAGTGCGCTCGGCTGGGGCTTGGCTTTTCGCTCGGTTATCGGTGTGTTGCTGGCGCTCGCGTTCGTTATTCCGATCGTCGGGCGGATGAACTCCGAAGAGGCGCTACTGCAGTCCCACTTCGGCGATTCGTACGAAGCGTATCGGGCGAAGACCTGGAGGCTTATTCCCGGACTGTACTAAGGCGGTAGCGGCGGCGTTTGGGGCCGTCGTAGACTGCATCGGCGATGCGAATGCCGCCGGCTCGCTCGATCGTGGCAATCGAGGGCGCATTATCGTCGCGGCAGGTGGCTAGCGCTTCGGTCAGGCCCCAACCGCGCAGAATCTTCAGTCCCTCGCGTAGGGCGAAGCTTGCGATGCCCTTGTTACGATGGCGCGGGTGCGTCGCGAAGCCGATATTCCCGCCGACTTGCCGCAGCCACGCGTTGAGCGGGTGCCGCAGCTCGAGATCGCCGACAACCTCGCCATCCATCACGACCCAGTAGTTGGTCTCCGGCACCCAGCCTTCCGAAATCTCTTCGCCTCGCGCGCGCCGGTTTAGCGCCACGATCCAGGCGTTCACGTCAGTATGGGCTTGAGCGTGGCGCGGCTCGCGCCACCCATCTTCTCCGGCAGCGACAAAGGCATCGCGCATCGCGATGAATGACGCCGCGAGTTCCTGGCTCGGTTCTCGTAAAGCAAGGTCCGGATGACAATGCTCCACCTACGGTTGGGTTGTGCCGCTCTCGGTTTCGTCGCGGGAGAAGCCGGCGATGGCGCCGCTGGAGTCGGTGACGAAGAGCAGCGCTTCTTTACCGTTCTCGAAGAGCGCCGTATAGTGGTAGCGCTGGTAGCTTTGCATCGTGTCGTGGCTGACGAAGTGCAAGCGTTGAAACTCGCCGTAGCTCGAGAATGAGTTGCGGATCTGGGAGAGCAGCGTGGGGGTCAACCCGCTTTTCATCGCCGTCGTCATGCGTTCAGAGGGCGTCTGGCCGGCGAGCAGCTCGGCGAGGAATCGCGTAAAGGTGATGGTCAGCGCGGCCGAAGGTGCGCCGGCGGGTTTTGCCGGGGGTTCGTCTTCGAAAAAGCCGACGATCGTGCCGTCGGAGCCGGTAACGAAGGCGACGTAAGGGGAGCCCTTCGCGAAGATCGCCATGTAGTGGTAGCGATGGTAGCCTTGGTCGGTGTCTTCGCGCTCGTACTGCAGTCGCCGGAAGGCGCCGTACGCTCCGAAGGTGCTCTTCGCCTGAGCGATCATCGTCGACGATTGCGACTTCATCGTCTCGGAGATGTTCGCAGGAACGCGGCCGGCGAGCACGTCGGTGAGAAAGGTCGTGAAGGCCGCCGTAACGTCGGCCGGCGGCGCGGGAGCGGTAGCTTGCGCGACGACCAGCGCAACCGCCGCAACGATCTGCATCATAGGTCTATGAGCTTCGCGCCGAAGGGCGGCCAGCCCTCACCTTCGTACATGAGGCTATGGTGAGATGGGTCGTCGCCGCGTTTACGCTTTTGCTGAGCTGCGGTGTGACGAGCACCCAGCAGATCTTCGACGAGAGTTTTCGCCGGATGCAATCCTATCCGGTGCCACCCTACGCGGTGTGGACGGCGACCTGGCACATTCGCGCGCGGCCGATGGGCTATTACACGGGCGAGAGCAACACCGTTGAAGTGCACCGGTACGCGGTGCGTCTCGCCGACGGCATGGAGAACATCAGCGACCCAAGCATCAACGGCAAGCTTCCGCCGGCGATCATCGAGCCGCAGTTTCTCGGCCCGTTCGCGTGGCGGCTGCGCGCGTTGGTGCACGTGCCGCCGCCCGGCAGCGCTCAAGCGCCGTCCATGCAGCCCGACGTCGAGGGGCTCAAAACGATCGCGACGGTCGTCGCGGTTGCGACGCCGTCGTACGTCGTCGATAACGGCGCGCCGGGCGTACCGCCGGTCGAGCTGGTTGATGGACGCGAGGCCTACCATCTGATACTGCGTCCGCGCGACGATCCGCAAAAGCACAACCTGCGCGATCTGTGGGTCGATACGCAGACCTACGATCTGGTGAAGGCGCACTTCATCGGAACGTACCGACCCGTTCCCGACGCGCCGCTCAGTCCGACCGACGCCACCGTCTCCTTTCGCGAGGTCGTCGGCTGCTGGGTGGTAACGCACGCGATCTGGACCTACGACGATGCGCCGATGGCCTTCACGTTCGACTTAACGTACAACGAGATCGGCCTACCAACATTCCTTCCCGATTGGCTCTTCGACGATGCGGCCTACAAGCGACATGAAGCAGCGGGCGATCCCGACTATCTTGGGCTTCTTCTCGAGCAGCTGCGCAAAGGTGCTCAAACGCATTAGTACTTGATTCGCGCTTAAGGTAGAACCGTGATCTTTATGGTGTTGGATTTCAACGGAGGGATCGCATCATCTATCTTGGCACCTGATCTAACAACCTCTACGGAATATGTCCCCGGAACCGCAAACGAATATATCTCATCCAGCTCAAACACGCCGAACACGAACTCGTTTGGTGCTGTTCCGACCGACTGGCTCACGTCTGTTTTGGGGTTAAGCGTAGAATGGGGCTTTGGACGCACAACGGCGCCGTTGGCAATTTGCACGACTCTAAACTGGTACTCTGATCGGGGTCCTATCCATCCCGTATGTGGCTTGCCGGAAATGTTCTTGACCTCGACCATGACGGGAATGGGGCCGAGCAGATGGGCGGCCGGCCACACCGCTGTTAGGGACATTACGAAGCCGCCCACGGCCGGACCCGAAGTGCTTCCGTATGGTGCAGAATCAGGTCGAAACAAATACGAGCCTCCAACAGGCTGGCAGTCCACGAGTTTTGGAGAGTATCTTCCGCGCTTGGCGGCACGCTGTTCGCCAGCACCGGTTTCCCTTTGCCGTCGAAGATTTCGAGATTTGGCCTATACCAGGGTTCATAGTATGCCGGCGTTTCTGTAGCGATGATGAAAACACACACCCACCGTCTGGCCGACAACATATACCGGCCGGTCTGTCTGAAGGTGAATCGCGACGGTGTAGGGGCTCTCTGCTCCAGCTACGATCCGAAGCCCGAATGCCAAAACGAATAAGCCTACACCAGCAGCAACGGCTCTCACAACTGAGCGATACGTATCGACTGGCGTGATAACCCGCGCGCTCGGGCGGGTGCAAGGTTCCGCATCTGACGCACTGGTAGGCTTGCCTAACCTGACGTTTGCTGGGGTGGGGCGAAGCCACGGCGAACGTACTGCGCCGCGCGCCGCGGTGGCCACTTGAAGCCCGGCCGCGCATGGCCACTTTGAAATGCGGCCAAAAGCCGCCGTCTATCTCAGAAGGGTTGTGTGGTACTCCTTCTTTTGCTATGCCTGTGCCCGAACCTTGCGCTGCCGCGCTTGGAGGCTTGATTCATGAAGGCGGTAGCTCTTGCCGCGAATCTCGATGAGATGGCTGCGGTGCATCAAGCGATCGAGAAATGCGGCGACGGCCGGCGTGTTGCCAAACATCTTCGGCCAATCCTCGAGCGGCCGGAGCTTGTCAGCCGTTCGGCAGCCCGCTATAGTATCCAGTACAAGCTGGCCATCTTTACTCGCCGACCCGCTCTTGTCGAGAAAGGTGCAGGGACCATGAAGCCTCCGAAGCGCCTCGCCCACCTCTCGGTCCTGTTCGCGGTACTCCTAGTCGTCGCCGCGATTGCCAGTGCGTGCTCTGGCAACCAGAGTGCCTTAGCGCCGGCCTACAGGCCAGTGTTTAGCCCGATGGTGGCTAGCAGAACTCGAGCTCCCGCTTGTAGCGCGGAACGGGCAAGGCACACGGGTCGGCGAGTCAGATGCGCTACAAGCGGCTGGCCCCCGCCATCGCAGTTTTCTCAGGGACCCGACTATTGCTACCAGACGAACAACAATCCCGTCCAACCGGGTTGGTCCCCGTTCTATGTCTGCTATGTGGCTAGCAATAGCACAATCGACTTCGGCGATCTCCAGGCGTGGATCGGCGAAGGGACAGGGATTGGCAATCAAGAGTGCGGCCCAACCGGATGGACGCCAGACTCCGGGCTAACACAGGGGAACATTCTCACATTTACCATTACGCCAAACCCCACCGGCGCCTGGTCTTCCTGTTACCCCGTCGGCCGGACTGACGTCGCAGATGTCAAGATGATGGTGGGAACTTGGCCCACCACCGTGTATAAGTCCGGCCTTACTGGGAACATAACGGGGAGATTTGCTAATTGCACGACGATTAATTGCGGTTATCCCAATTACCGTACTCTCTTGGGGTTATGGATCTACCCGCAGGTTGCTCCAACCGCATCCCCTACAGGTGTACCGACATCTACGGGCTCCCCCTATCCCCCGACTTCACCACCGGTTCAGCTAGAGATCTTCGACAACCATCTACGGAAAGTAGTCAGCACTGGTGTGTCGCCATTCCCTTCGGCGGTGATCGGTGAACAAATGGTCCTCACCGCCACCGCGAGCCCACCAGCGCCTGTCTCAAACGTGGATTGGACTAGCTTAGGCTCGACAGGCTTGGGTCAGGTGCCCACAACGACCGGCCAGACCTTCACGAACCCGCTGGGAACTGAGTCGCCTTCGCCCAACCCAAGTCTGAACCCGATAACCTATTACTGGCTCTCGGGAGGCTCAAACGTCGTCTGGGTTAAGGCGAATGTCAACTACAACGGCACCGCTATACCCATGATCGCGATCGCGCCATACAACGTCGAAAGCCCAGCTCTGACGTCTCAAAGTCTCGCTGCGACTTTCCTTGCCCCCAGCATAGCCTCGCCCCCGCCGTTTTGGATCATGGAGCTTGGAAACACAGGGAACCCCCCATCTTCCGTCGGCCTTACCTCGACCTACACCGCCACGGCTCCGACGCATTACCCCGGCTGGTATGCAGAAAGCCAAGTCGTTTCAAATAATCCCTCTCCAATGCCGACCGCCCCGAGTCCATACCCGTGGGCGACGACCTCGCCATTTCCTCCGGCAACTTACTGGGCCGACGGGTGTGCAATCTACGGCGTGGAATGGGTCTCTAACGGCTGGAAGGAGGTCGATCCCACCTACGGCAACGCAAACCAAGGCACTGTGCAATTCGGCCCCACATTAGATGCGCCGGACGAGCAGCTATCAGATACAGAATGGAACCTAACGCTCCAGTCGCTCTACGCCGACGATAAGTTCATCGATAGCTTTATCTTCAGACCAGCCGTTAGCGTCCCGAGCATATGGGTAGTGATCAGCCAACTTTCGTGGGACTGGGGTGGCCTGGCTGCGAGTTCGGGGGGCAATTCCTGGGCCTACACTGACCCAATCAGCCCGGGAGGAACGACCGGAGGAACCTTATACGGCAAGCCAAGCTCAAATTTCGTCGGATGGCCGAATGCACTTCTCTACAGCGGCGCCAGCGAATGCCCAGATACCGAACTTAAGATACGCGGTAAGAGATCACGACCCGCTACGACCTTGAGCGAACCCACGCGCATACCTCGGAGTTAAAGCCTGGTGTCAATTCGTGGTGATCCTGGGAGGGCGCCTATACCGCCGACCGGCAAACGTAACGGCTCCATGGAAGTGAGACGATAGAACGCCGACACGACTGGCGCAACAAGCCAACATCTGGAGGCAACGTGATCCTTAGAGTTTTGGTCCTTCTCGTAACGCTGTCATTTGCGTGCCCGATTGAAGCCGCTTCGACGGGCATATACAACATGATAGGATACGTCGTGAATTGGCACGAGGGAAGCACCGCCGGGTCGTTCGATCTCGACGTTCGGGGAAAGCTGATTCACTTCCAGATAGACATGAAACTAGCAACGGTTGACCACCAGCCCGTGACGCGGTGGGCGCGGGGGGGGCCATCGCCGTTCGGAACTGCTGAAAAGCCAAAGCACGTCTGCGCTCTGGTTTACTTTTACCAAATCGGCAACTACTATCGCGAGGCTCAGACCATCACTACTCTCGGCCAAGAGACATCGTGTCTAAGTCATAAGAACTCAGACTAAGTGGCAAGCTGCCTGGAGCGGTTTAAAGAAGGAGAGCCTCAAGCGGCTGCAGCCAGCCGACGGGCGCGACACGTTGCGTGGCTGTTGCTCTTCTATGACGATCGAGGCGAGCTCTTCTCGGCGCACCGATCCGGCGGCGTCAAGGGATCGCCCCGATCGTCAAAGTACAGCAGTAGCCACGCCGTCAGGCGGGCACAATCCCCGGCGTGCGCTGCTTTAAGAGCTGCTTGACCACCGCAGGGTCCGATCGCTCGAACTGAGGTGGCCTTGTTACATTACGCTTACCGACCAAGACTACGGCGGCCAATACCAGGCTGCGATCTATCAAGCAACGCTTTAAGGCTCAACGCTAACCGAGGTCGGCGCGACACTCCTCTCTGATAACTGCGGTTATTACCCCGAGGATAATCAGCCGTTCATCGTTGGCAAGAAGAATACGCCAGTGAATACCGAGCAGGGTACGGTCGTCGTCGCAGCAACGAACCTCACCTGCGGCGCGGTCTTCGGTTTGTGGCGCTATCCCGGTGGTGGGGATCCGTTCAAAGAACTCCAAATCGAAGCGTTCGGCGGTGAAGCGGTTAGTATCGCACCATAGTCACTTCACCCGACCCCGCCGCGCTCGCGAGGCCAGGTCGCGTTACGGTGTAGCGTCTAGCCGCATCGCAGCTGCGCGGCCCCGGCGCCTCAGGTCAGCTCTTCGACGATGCGGCACGTCGTCGGTGAGAATCATAAAGACATTCGGGGCGTTAGCCGGCGGCTCTACCCGCCTTGGGAAAATCTGGCGTCGACTCTTTTGCCGTTCGACTGATCGCCCCGCAGCCTCGCCCATGAATCAACGGTGCTGCGCCAAATTTTCCGAGATCTCCGTCCAACCGCGCCTTGCGTCGCTGCCAAACCGCTTACTTGTTACGAGGAACTACTGCGCCTTCATCGAGATGGGCGGCTTTGCGATAGCGCGAGTCACAGGGGATCGTCTGGACGTAAGGCCGAGCGTCCGGCAGGAGGCATGTGGTGGATGTAGGACCGATTAGTGATGCACCCCTCTGTCGATATCACGCCGTTTAGCTGCAGAGCAGACTACGTGCGCATGGATTGGAGCTGATCCGGTTTCGTGGAGTCTTTCCGCTTTGCGGAGAAGGACCATGGCCAGAATGCGAGTCTATCCCCCGGAGTTTCGGGCTAAGATCCTAGAGCTCGTTCGCTCCGGTAAAAACGTGAGTGCGATCGCTCGAGAGTATGAGCTAGCCCGCCTAACGATCACCAACTGGTTGAAGCAAGACGATCTCGATGCCGGCCGGCGTTCCGATGGTTTGACAACCGCGGAAAGCCTTGAAGTCACCAAGCTGCGCAAGAGAGTCCGCGAGCTCGAGATCGAGCGAGATATTTTAAAAAAAGCCGCGGCGTGGTTCGCTCGCGAGACCGATTTCGGTCCCCGGAAAGTCTTCGAATTCGTGAGGGCGCACCATGCCATCTGGCCCGTTGCTACGCAGTGCCGCGTGCTGAACGTCTCGGTCAGCGGGTACTACGCGTGGCTCAAGCGGCCGCCGTGCGAGCACACGCAAGCAGACGCCGCGCTTGGCGATGCACTGGAAGTGTATTTCGAGCGTTCGCGCTCGCACGTACGGTCGACCGCGCCTCATCGACGACGTGCGTGATTCAGGGATCCGGACAAGCGGAAAGCGCTTAGCCCGCCTGATGCGAGAGCGCCATATTCATGGGGCAAGTCGTCGCCAAGGCTTCAAGACCACGGTTCGCAGCCTCGACGCTCGACCGGCACCCGATCTGGTCGATCGCAACTTCTCCGCCGATGCACCGGACAAGTTGTGGGTGGCCGACATCACGTACGTGCCGACTTGGAGTAGTTTCTTGTTCTTAGCCGTCGTGCTTGATGTCTTCAGCCGCCGCGTCGTTGGTTGGGCAATGGCCACGCACTTACGTACCTCGCTCGTGCTCGACGCGCTCGACATGGCGATCTATCAACGAAAGCCCAAAGACGTGATTCATCATTCCGATCAGGGCTGCCAATACACCTCGATTGCATTTGGGCGGCGCTGCCAAGGAGCCGGCGTCCGGCCGTCGATGGGATCGGTCGGCGATTGTTATGATAACGCGATGTGCGAGAGCTTCAACGCGACTTTAGAGTGCGAGCTGCTCGATCGGCATCGGTTCAAAACGCAACCTGATGCCGCGCTCGCGGTCTTCGACTTCATCGAAGGATGGTACAATCCGCATCGGCGCCACACCTCGATCGGAAACATCTCACCCGTAGAATATGAACGGCGGAGTCAAGCCGCCTGATGTATAATCTCAAACCGTCCGCGAGAGCGGGTCAGCTCCAGATTTGACTATTTTCTCCAAGCCGACAAGCAATTTCTCATCGGCATGGGCGTCGATCAGGAAAAGCTGCCCAGCAGGAAGGACTGGCTTGATCGATTATTGCCGGACCTGGAGCGTTCGGAATTCGAAAAGCAAACCTATTTCTTGAATTGGCTTTATAATGAGGTCGCCATAGGGCACTCAAACGTTGCTAACATCGAGTACGGCGAGGAGGCCTACATACACCTCCACATTTGGGTGCCGGAGTTTCGCAAAGCGGGCATGGGTACCGAATTCCTACGAAAGTCGGCAAACGCGTTTATAAGAAAGTTTGCATTGAAGAGTCTGTACTGCGAACCTTACGCTGAAAATCCAGCCCCTAATCGAGCCCTAGCAAAACTCGGCTTTCGGTTCGTTAAGCGTTACCGGACTGTTCCAGGACTCATCAACTTCGATCAGGAGGTTAATCAATACGTGATTCAGCATGAAATTTGATACTCCACGATCTTCCGCGTTTTACGGTGCGCTATTCCGCGCGCTAGGTTTTCAGTACGTAAATTCCTGGAGTTCGTTTTGGTTGGGGCCATTCACGTATCCCAGACGTTTCGCTCCGTTGACCGCGATGTGTGGGATGACTGCTGAGAACTGGTTGAGAAACTCGAAACCGTTGATGTACTCGACGAGATGACCTTTTTCGTTGTACACGATGACCGTGCTTCCCGAGGAAGAGAACGTGGAGGTCAGTTGTGCGATGATAAACAAGTGATGCACTTGGTCGAGGGCTACCGCTGCGCCGCCGTTAAGCGGTCCTCCACTATAAAGGATCGGAATCTGTACCTTGAAGCCTTTGCCGGTCGACACCTTATAGAACTCCACGTAGTGGTCGCCAAACGTCGTCGTGCACATCGTGCCGGTCGTCGAGTCGATCGCCATGCCGTTTATATACCCTTGGCCTAGTCCTGGGAACTTGCGCAGTAGCTTGCCGGTACTCGCGTCGAAAACAACGAATGTCGGAGGCACTTCGCTAGGATTGAAAGGGTAGCGATATTGCTGGTAGCTAGCCACAGCTACATTGCTCTTCGTGTCGATCGCGACGTACTCCGTATTTTCGCTTAGAACGTGATTGGGTGGGAACAAGTATGGTTTTTGCCACGTGTTCGTAGCAACGTCGTACGCGTACAGAAACGATTGAACGGTGCCCGAACTGTTCTCTCTATACGCTATCATCGCTTGGCTGGAAGACCCCTGATTATCGGTAACAAAGTTTGGAGAGAGACCGAGGGCGCGCGGCGGCGTCCATTTACCCGTGATTTTGTTATGCGCGACAGGATTCATCGCTAGGTATTTGTCGTCGCGTACGAGCTGCCGCTCTTCACGAAGTTGTGCTGATCGTCGATGAGCCCAACGTCGTCCCCAGCGATCGCCTCGACCACGGGCGAAGGGCCGTCGTCGTTCGTCTTCGTCTTCTGAACGATCTTCGTGATCTTCCCACTCGACTCGTCAAAGGTCTCGATTGCGTTCAGCAGGCCGCTGCTCTCAAACACCGTTTCGCTGAGGACGCCGTCGGTGCCGGTCTGGTCGATGTCCCAGCCGTAGATCTCGCCTCCAAACGCGGATTGCACGACCGGTCCAAGGCCGACTGTGTGCCGGTGCAGGCGCGCGTGCGGCAGCCCGGCCTGCGCCGAGGGAAGTGCCGGAAGCAACTGCGGGCCGGCAGCGGACAGGTTACCGGAGCCACCGCACGCTGAGAACGCACCGACGAGTACTGCAGCGCCCAACAGCCCGAGAGCGCCGCGAAAGTTGTGCAGGGGCACCATTACGGCGTCAACGTAAAAACGCCGGGCGGCCGCCGGCCGCGAGCGCGCCGGCACCGCAAAAGCGACGGCGATTGAGCTCGATTCTTGACATGGGAGTCCCTCCCCAACGATGCACGCAGTGACTTTACGACATTCTGAACTGGCTCTTTCGCATGTGAGTCTCCTGGACCGCTGCCTCGGCCGGGACAGGCTTGAAGCGCTCGCGAAACATTCAAGTGTGTCGCAGGGCTAGGAGGGTTCCTATGAGGTTTCCGTCGATCGTTTTTTACGCACTTTCTATTTCTTTGGCGACCGTGCTTTTGGCAGGTTGTAGCGCCAATCCCGGAATCGCTACACCCGCGACTCCGGGCAGTGGTCCCACGACGCATTCGGTCACCGATCGAAAGAAGTTCGTCTATACCGGCAAGCCCCAGGTTTTCCAAGTACCGGCAAACGTGCACAGCATCACCGTCGACATGCTCGGTGCGTCGTCCGCGCGGGCGTCCTGTTTTCACTCAAGTGAGGGGTACCGGGGCAATGGAGGCCGAGTTTTTGCCGTGATTCCGGTGATGCCCCATCAAAAGCTATGGGTCTACGTCGGCGGCCCGGGAAACGGCTCGTCGGGTGGTTTCAATGGCGGCGGTAAGAGCGGCGGCACCTACGCTAACTCGGGCGGTGCTGGCGCTTCCGACGTGCGTGTCGCGCCCGGACGGCGCAGCGACCGCATTTTGGTGGCCGGCGGCGCTGGCGGAGACGGCGGAGAATTTTGCGACTACTCGTATTGCGATAACGGCTGCCCCGGCTATGGCGGCGGACTCGCCGGGGGCGACGGGATTGCGGGAATAGACTACTACGGTGGGGGCGGCGGCGGCGGCGGTGGCGGTTCGCAAAGCGCCGGTGGTACCGGCGGGCACGGCGGAGCACCTAACTCCTCACACCACGGTAATGCTGGAGAAAACGGCCGGCTCGGCATCGGCGGGGCGGGCGGGCAAGCGGTTAGCAACGGCAGCTTCCCCACCGGAGGCGGTGGCGGGGGAGGCGGATACTACGGCGGCGGTGGCGGGGGAGGCGGTATAGATGAGTCCAGCTCCGACAACGGTAGTGGCGGCGGCGGAGGCGGCGGTTCTGGATTTGCGGAGCGCAAAGCCACGCAAGTTCGTTTTTGGAGTAATTGGAAAAACGCCACCGGCAACGGTGTTGTGGTCTTTACCTGGTAGTAATGCGAAACCGACACGCCTTAGCCGTTTCCTTGGTGACCGTGCTCTTGGCGGGCTGCAGAGCCAGCCCCGGAATCGGCATACCCACGACTCCAAGCAGTGCTCCAAGAACGCATTCGGTCACCGATCGAAAAACGTTCGTCTATACCGGCAAACCTCAGGTTTTCCAAGTACCGGCAAACGTGCACAGCATCACCATCGACATGCTTGGTGCGTCGTCCGCTGGCTGTCTTTACTCGAGCGGGGGGCAAGGAGGCCACGGAGGCCGAGTCTCTGCCGTGATTCCAGTGACGCCTCATCAGAAGTTATGGGTTTACGTCGGCGGCCACGGCGACGAGTCCTCGGGCGGTTTCAACGGCGGTGGTAACGGCGGCGACCCCTCCAGGGCCACGGGCGGAGGTGGCGCTTCCGACGTGCGTGTCGCGCCCGGACGGCGCGTCGACCGCATTCTGGTTGCAGGCGGCGGTGGTGGAGACGGACCTCCGCCTGGCAACACCTCGTTTTCCGATTGGGGCTGCCCCGGCTATGGCGGCGGACTCGTCGGCGGCAACGGCAAACCGGGAGAAGACTACTACGGTGCCGGAGGGGGCGGTGGCGACGGCGCTTCGCAGAGCGCCGGTGGTACCGGCGGCCAAGGCGGAGCACCGAACTCCCACTACCACGGTTACGCCGGGAAAAACGGCCTGCTCGGCGTCGGCGGGGCGGGCGGCCAAAGCCCAGAAAGTGCCAACGGCTACGGTTCCGGCGGTGGCGGCGGCGGCGGCGGATATTACGGCGGCGGTGGCGGCGGAAGCGGTGAGAACGGATCGACCACCGGTTACGGTGGTGGTGGCGGCGGAGGCGGAGGGTCTGGATTTGCGGAGCGCAAAGCCGCGCAAGTTCGTTTTTGGAGTGATTGGAAAAACGCCACCGGCAACGGTCTCGTAGTCTTTACGTGGTAGTAATGCGAATCGGTCCTGCTTCAAGCAGTTGGTGATCGTTAGGCGGGGCTAGTTCGTACTCTCGAGCGATCGCACTCACGTTTTTACGGGAGCGAATGATCCTTGCCCTCTGGCGTGGATATGTCAGATGTGATTGCGCAGGCGTTTCCGGTCGGCTGAAGTCGCAGGGATCCCCACGAAGCCGTCCTGGTAATGCTTATTGCTTGTATCCTTATAGTATCCGACGATGTAGCCATCGCTGTTAACGTCGCGCACGACGGTCAGCGTTTTGGTATTGGGCTCGTCGATCGTTTGGAAGGTTCCAGTCTGGCATGCGCCGGTCAATGTAGTCGTTACCTGAACCAGGAAGCCATGCGTAACGCCGCTACTGTCGGTATAAGAACCCGCGATTAGCCTGGTCTTAGAGCCACCTAAAATCGCGCTCGTGGCGCTTATGGCATACGCGGTCGTTTGTGCTGTGTACGGCGGGTTCTCTAGCGGCGCATAGCAGTACGAACCACCGCCAAAGGTCGAGCCTGCCGGGCAACTACCGGTGCATAATGCGTACCAGCTCTCAGATGCATATTTGCCGCTGTTGAGGCTCGCAGTTCCGACCATATCGCCGGCGTCATCGATGCCATACGCTACGGAAGCCGACACCGTCCCTAACTGGTTGAGCGAAAGAGCCGTAGGGGTCCCTCCCGTCAAGAAATAGCTCGCTTTTGTTGCCGTTGGCGCAGACAAGGCAGCGGTGTAGCCTACCGCGATGTCGTTGTCATTGATTCCAAATAGCTTGGCAATTGCGCCGTGCTTCATGCCCGCGCCAAAACCTGTCCCGTTACTTTCCAAACTCCAAAGGCCCTGATTGTCAACCACTGGCCAAGTCCCCGCCTGGTCGCCGGGTTCACTAACCCAGCCGGCAAGAACAGGCAAGTCCTTTTGGCTGGCCTGTGTCGCGATCGCGTTCATTTGCGTGCCCGCGCTGGGCGAAGGTTGCGTACCGTTGTCCACTAGGGGGTAACTAGCAGTGACGTACGTGGAGTACGCTGTTCCTTGCGAAGTGAAGCTGTATGACTGCGCTTTAGCAGTGGTAGCGTTCTCGGTATAAAATCCAACGATCTCGGGGCCATTAGACCCCATTAGGTTGTTGATGCCGGTGACTTCGGTTGGAACCTCCGGCACGGGCGTGACCGTGATCCACGAAGCCCACGAATACGTGGACGGCTTTATTGCCGCGTGACCGGACGGTGGTGACATGCTCGAAGTCGTACTCGTCGAGCACGCGCCGACTGCGACTGCCCCCGCTATAAGGGCGATCACGGCGAGCTTCCGGCGGGTTGAACCAAGGAATAAGTAATTCATAACCGCTCCTTCACTTTGCGCGCGTGTGGGTAATCACTCTCCCGTTACCGCCGCGGTTGAATGGGGGAGCCGATTTTGCGTTGCGTCGTTGTTAGGTTTGTGATGCACGGGGCGTCACGCGTCGCAATAAATCCATTCCAATAGCTGCCGGATTTATACGTTCCGACCATGTAATCGCAGTCGTCGAAGCCGTACACAGCGGTTTGGGTGCTCGAATTGTTGTTATAGTTTTCTGGGGTCCAGGCCGTTCCTTTGAATAGGAGGAACCCATGCGACTTGTTACTACCGTCCAGGTACCAACCGACGACCGAGCCATCCCAGCCTACGTCTTGCGGCTGCGTCGCGTACGCGTGCCCGCTTGTGACTCCGTATTGTAGTGGAATGTATTTAAAGTCCTTAAATTCCCAGCCGATCACGAGGCTTGAGGTTCCCGCCGTAAAGCCTCCTACGACATGTCCGTAGTTGTTGATGCCGTACGCCCATGAACCGGTAATAGAACCGAATTCATTCGTAATGTAGGATGGAAATTGAAAGTCGATCCATTGAGGGCCGCTCGGATTGTTGCCGGTCGAATACGTGTATTCCTCAACGGCGTGCTTTACGCACGGTCCACTTGCGGGGCCCGTAGTGTAATAGCCTACTTGAATATTCGCGTCCATGGTTCCGAACAAATAGGTTTGGGCGCACTGTCCTTTCCCTTCGTTTCGATCGACTAGTCGGGTTTCTGCCTCGGACGTTTTCTTGCTCGGATCATAGATGAACCCGCAAGTGACGACACCAGTCGAGTCGCAATTATTAGATTTCCCCGAGGTCAAGTACCCTGCCGAATAGACATTGGCGCCGTTGAGCGTGTCATTTACCGCAGAAAAGTAAACGTCCGGTGGCTTATTACCAGGTGGGTCGTCCATCGGCGGACCCGCGCTTGGCGTGGGGTCTGAGGATGTCGAAGACGGCAAGAGTGCAGTAAAGCTACTATACGAAGAACCCGTATTGGGGTAGCTAACGCCGACGAGGTGGAGACTGTGCTTATTATTGGAGATATCGGTAACGATGGTATTGACGTCGGGAGCGGCAGTATATGGCTGCCAGCTGTAGCTAGGCGCCGTCACGCTCGCCGGATGCAACACACTATTGGTTAGAACGCTGAGGGCCGATGGAACTGTCCCGAGCCCCGTATTCTCGCACGCGACGAGAACCAATGCTCCAAAAGCTATCCCCGCGAAACCGTAGCGCCGCATAGGCCCTCCTAGTCAGGCAACGTGTGCTCGCTATTGTTGCGCACGCGCGTCCGGATGGGCTACCGGATTTTACTAGTCGATTTTGCTAATCGATTTCGATAGCCGGTTTTGCTTAGCAGTTTTGCTAGTGTATATCGCTAGTTGGCCCTGTCTCGGTTGGAGCGGCGCCCGCGCGGTAAGAAGGCCAGGTCTTGACACCAGCACGCCTGGTTGAGATAATGCTCGCAAAATGAGAGCCGCACGGTGAGGGTAGTCAGCAGGAGGCGGCTACGTGAGTTTTGGGCTCGCCATGCCGACGCCGAAAACGCCCTCAAGGCATGGTACGCCGTGGCCAAGGGAGCGTTCTGGGGCAATCTCGTCGAGGTCCAGCAGACTTATTCAGGCGCGGAGGCGGTCGGGCGCTACACGGTCTTCAACGTCAAGGGCAATACGTACCGCCTTATCGTGAGGATTGAATACAGTCTGCGAATTATCTTTATCAAAGCGGTGCTCACCCACGCAGAGTACGACAGGGACAGATGGAAATGACGGCTACCGACATCGCGTATCGAGAACTCCTAGCCGACGAGCTTCCTCGCGGGATTCACAACGATAGAGAGCATCGAAAGTATCTCGTCCGGATAGAGGCGCTTCTCGATCGAAAAAAGCGTTCCGCGGCTGAAGACCGGCTTCTCGAGCTCCTCTCAATCTTAGTTGAACGGTACGAGGATGAGCACGAAACGATTAAGGCCCCCAATCCGATAGCGGCCCTAAAGGAGCTCATGCTGGCGAAAGGCGTCTCTCAAGCGGATCTGAGCAAGCTTTTTGGTTCGAGCGGAATCGCTTCCGAGGTATTGTCCGGCAAACGCGCATTGAGCAAGAGCCATATTCGGAAGCTTGCGCAGGCGTTTCACGTATCGGCCGACATCTTTGTTTAGGTCCGAAGGCTCGACCTGAGTCAGGGAGAAGCGTGCGTTCGTGAGACTCAATAGGCTTTTCGTCTTCGTCTTTGGCGCGCTTGTCGTCGCGGCGTGCACGGCACACGGCGGTTTTGGCCTGCCGAACGCCGGCGGCGCCGGGCCGGCGCTGGTAACCAATGCGGAGCCGACGAGCATTCCGCTAACTGCCAACTCGGGCAACAAGCCGGGCTTCCACGTGCAGCTCTCGATTGCCGGGACGCCCGCTAAGAGCTTCCTCTTCGACACGGGCTCGCCCGGCTTGTGGGTCTACGCAAATACGATCGCCAAACCCAAGAAGCCCGTGCGCGATCTTCACATCGCAACGCACATTACCTACGGCAGCGGATTGCACTACGACGGCGAGGTCGTCGAAACGACGGCCGATTTCGGAAATGGATTGTCGGCAACGCTCCCGCTCGTGCGCGTCGAGAAGGCCTATTGCGTGACGACCGGCTGCACGAAGCAGTACGGGACCGGCGACGTGATTTCGCGATTGGAGAAAGAGCGCGGCCTTTGGGGTACGATGGGCGCCGATCTCCAGCCGGTGCCCGTCGCGCAAGGCGCGAACAAGAGCGACCTGTACAACCTGCTCTTTGCGCTGGGGAACGTCTGGACGAGTTTTGCGGTGACGCCGCAAGCGGTGCTGGCGTCGCCGCGGGAGACCGGCTTCACGATGCTCGACATGCTGCCCGGGCCGAAGACGAATCAGCCGCTGCCCAACGGCGCCAAGAGCTGGAAGCGCGACGTTCGCGTCTGTTACTCGATCGCTAAAGGGGTAATCTTCAGCGGCTGCACGACGACGCTCTTCGATACGGGCGCCGAAGGCGTGACCTTTGAAACGGGCGATCCTAGTAACTTTCCGACCGAGAGCACGAAGTGCGGTTCCATTCTCAAGCCGGGTAAATCGTTTGCCGCGAACGCGCCCGGTAAAGGCGGCGCTTTGCTGACGAAGTTTGCCGCAGGCGCAACGCAGAACTGGGACGAGGTGCGCGTCGCGACGCCCAAGCCGAGCGCAACGCCTCAAGTCAACACGGGCATCACCTTTTACAATCGCAATGAGATCAGCTTCGACGCGGTGCACGGACGGGTGGGCCTAAAGCCGCTGCATCCGCCGGCACACAATTTTGAGAGCGACTGCAGCGCCGGCAGCTAGCGCAGAAGCAGGTTAACGCCGACTCGACGTGCGACGAAGATACCCAAGGTGAACAACGTTGCGGTTAGCACGCCGTTCCGGATTGTTTATTCGGGTAGATCTCTAAGAGAATCGTATACGGTCCACCGAAACTCGCCGATTTCAGCACCTCGCCGAGACCGACAAGGACGCCGCCGAACTTTCCAGACTTCGCGACCGCGTAGCACGTCGATCCCGAATACCAGAATCCGTACTTCTTGTACGAGAGGAAGACCGTGTAGTCGGCCTTTGCTTTGATCGTTTTAGCGGTCAGTCCCGAGGCGGCCCGCAGCGTCGCTCCGAACGTCGTGGCGGCCGGCAACGCGATCTCGAGATAAAATATTGGCGAGCCGGATCCTGGGTAGGGAAAGTTGTCGTCGATCGTCGTCGACGTCACGGTAACTTTACCCGATGGGCTCGCGCCCGGGTAGCCAAGCGCCCCGCCGAAGCCGTGGAAAGCCGGAATACAGAGCGATCCGCCTTTGCCCGAGAGCGTCTCCACTGCCGTCGAGTTGCTCTTCGTTGTTTTCTGGCCTTTACACGCAGGAGGACCGGCCGGCGGGAAGGCCACCAAACTCGCGGCGTTTTGCGGGAGTACCATTACGTTTGGTTGCGATGCGCAACCGGAGACGAGGCCTGCGACGATGGCCGCTACGAGAGAATTGCGAACGCGATCGGAAATCATCAGGGCTTCCTCCTAACGGCCTATGCCGCTTGGTATCTTGTTCGAAGGCCGGTCAAGTGGTTCCCACCCACAGCTAGCCTGAAAGATCGAGACCGCTAATGCGGCCTGACGCGTCGAGCACAAACGTTGCGAGTACGTTGCCTTGCGCAAAGCGCATCAGATACTTGTAGACCCGGGCCTTGCGCGGTCCGCTCTCCCCTTTGAAAATGATGGCCTGCAGGCCACCGAAGTTTTGAAGATCCACGGCCAGCCCTTTGAGGGCCGCATCCGGGAATTGTTTTGAAAACGCGGCGGTCAACTGCGATCGGTCGATTCGGCCCTGCAGCACTTCGTCGAGTATCTTTGTAAATCGTTCGGTCTGCGTTTGGTTTTCGCCGGCAACGGGTTCGTCGTACGCCAGCGTAACAAACGAGGGTCTCCGGTACTTCGCCGCGCAGCGGCTCAGATCGAGACCCGCGGCGGAGCCGGCTCGGACAAACGCCACCATCGTCGAATCCGCACAGGGCGGGTAATCGCTGTCGTGCGATGCGCCTTGCACGAGCATTATCCGCGCGTGCGGCAAGTACGGCAGCGCTTCACGCGCGTACTCGGGCGGCGTCGCAGGATCGTCGCTCCCCGAAATCATCAGGATCGGCGCGTCGCTGCGTACCGGATCCAGGAAGGCAGCCGGCACGGGGTCGACGTTCCAAATTTTGCACGCACGCTGCTGCGCGCGCACTCGGACGTCGCCCTCGAACGTGCCTGCGCTGTATTGCGTAACGTCGGCTTCGGTAATGAATGGAATGTCCTCTGCGCAGGTCACGGAAAGATTAAGCCCGTTATCCTGAATGCTTGAAAAGAAAAGCGCCATCTGACCGACCATCTCCGCGAGCGGCGTGTAGTTCCCACGATACGCCCGCTCGATCGTCACGGGTATATAGGCGGCGCCAGTCGGGAAGTAGAGCTCGTGGCGGATCGTTTCCGCAAAGACTTCTTTGCTGAGCTGCACGCTCTGCGAGCGATGCGTAACGGAGTTTTGCACGGTCAGCGTGACGGGGCCCGAATCGAAACGCTGCAGCACGGCCGCGAAATGCTCCGCGAAGTGGGGAAAGTGCGCCGAACAGGTTGGATCGTTGCGGCAAGCCCGTTCGAGGCCCTCGATCGCCGTTTGCGCGCCGCGGGCCATCGCCAGCGGAATGATATAGAAGTGCGGCGGCGCCACGCCTTCGAGGACAACGCTTTCGACGCTGTCGGGGTGGCGGCGGGCGTAGTCCAGGTAGAATCGCGTACCGTACGATCCGCCGAAGAGCACGAGCTTCGGATAGCCGAGAGCGGCCCGCACGTCATCCAAGTCGTCGGCTGCGACGCTAGTAGAGTAGAGACTCAGGTCGGCGTGCGCGGCGAGGCGGTCGCGACAAGCCTGAACGACTGTGTCGGGCCACAGCTGAGCGAAATAGAGTTCGGGGTGAGCCGCAGGCGCAAGGTTGCATTCTTGTGGAGCCGACTCTCCGGTACCGCGATTGTCGACGAGCAGCAGGTCGTAGCTGTCTCGAAGCGTTGCAATTGCTCCATCGGTCGCATCCGCAAAATCGGCGGCCGAGGCCGTCGCAGAGGCACCGGGACCACCGGGATTAAAGGCGATCGCGTGATGGGTTCGGTGCCGCGCCTCGATGACGACGAAATGAATGTCGATCGTACGTCCGGTGCCGGCCGAGCGATTTTCGAAGACGGTGAGCGTTCCGCAGATTGCCGCCGTGCCGGTTTGGCCGATCCGGCACGGCGCCTCTTTTAGCGGTGCGGGAGAGGCCTGCGGACCGGATGCCAGCAGCAAGAGGGTCATGAGCGCGGTCCGCATCATTCGCGGGCGCCTATAACCATGGTTATGGCGATGGCCCACGAGTTTCGGATACCGAGTGCAAGCAACAGCAGCATGTCACTCGCTGCAAGCGTAAGACTGTATCGGGCGTCGTGGAGCAACAGGATTCCGCTCAATATAAGGAGCCCGTACGCCAAGAATGGGAGGCCCTGATAGTTTATGAGATCGAGCCGTTTGTAATAACCTCTCGTCCCGTCATTGAGTAGAGTGGAGCTCGAGTAAAGTAAGCCCAGGACACCCACGACGCAGATGCAAAGAGCAGCCGAAAACCGCGTATGGTCCGGGAACGTTAGAAGCGCGGCAAGACAGAGCACGGTAGCGAAATAGAGTACCGTGGGCGTAAGGTACGTGCGAATCATCGCCCTTCCTTTCGCCGCGTCTATCGCGGTAGGTTTCGCGGCTCCCCCCGTGACAAGCGAGATTACAACAAACAAAAGGCCGATCAAGGTCGCCGCTGCCGCACCCACGAGCATGTAGAAATTCATCCATCGACCAAGGGCAACTTCGAGTTCGTTCATGAGTCAATCGGCGCATTTGAGGGCATTCATCTGCTCGACTGCCATCTCCGCGGTGTCCTTGGTGCCTTCGTTGTCCGGAGTCACAATGGTTGCGATGCTCGCGAGCGCGCCGGCGGCGACACCTGCGCAGCGCACGGCGAGGCCGACTGTGCGATAGGTCGGCACTTGTCTTATCGACTGATGCATGCCGTTCTGCATCTCGTCGCTCACGGAGCCGTCGGTTCCGAGAACGAACCAGCCGAGAACCTTGTCGCCGCCGTAGTTCACCGGCTTCGACGGCACGACCGCGCTCTTGCCACCGGCGATGCTCGCGCTTAATCGCGTCTTCGCTTCGTCTGAAGCCGGCAGTGCGCTCACATCGGTGCTCGCGCGCACGAGCGCCGGCGCGACGTTCGCGTTGCGGGCGAGGTTAAAGATCCCGAGCACGTCGGCGAACGGGAGTTGGTCGAGGTTGTTCATCTTCTGCATCATCGGCTGCGCCGCTACCGCGAGCCGCTCCGCATAGACTGAGGCGACGCCCCATGCCAGGCTCGCCTCCGCCGGTCCGCCGTCGGGCGCGGCGCCTTCGTTTGCGCGATCGATCGCGAGCCCGAACTTGACCGGACCTGCGGTGTAGGGTGCCAAGCCAACGAACGTGATGCTCGGATTCGCAGCGATTACCGGCGGCGCCGAGCGCCCAAGCGCGTCGGCGAAGACGGCGCGGCGGGTTACATAGTACGCGCGCTGCATCGTGCCGAGCGCGCGTACGATGGACTGCGGATCCTGCGCGCTCGCATCGACGGGTTTGCCGTCGCCCGCGCCCACGACTCCCGTGCCGAAGTTCACCGCCACGTTCCAAACGGTGCCAAACGGCATGAAGTCAAAAGGCGCGAGCGCCGCCGTCGCGGCGTTGCCTGCCGCGCGGTCGGCGACGGCAATGCGGTCGAAGATCGGACGCGAAACGGTAAGGCTCGGTTCGCTCGGCGCATTCACCGTGACGTCGAGCCGCAGCGCAACCGGTTGCGGTCCGCTCGATGCGCTCGGCACGACGATCGGCGGCGCAGCCATGGTCTGCGCGCCCGCAACGAGCAACGGCGTGTACGCAGCCATTCCGGTGGGCTGCGGCGCAGGCGACTGCAGTCCCGACGGCTCGGCGAACGCAAAGGTGAGCGATTGATTCGCGAGATCCGCAGTACGCCACGCGCCCGAGGCGACCGTCGTCTCGCTCAGCGCGGCGCCGTCGCGCGTCTCATAATGCAATGAAGCGGTGATGGTGTCGTACGTCGCATCGGGCAGCGCGTCGCCGACTGCCGACGCTCCGCAGAGCGCCGCTCCAAGTTTCGCATTAGGGCGCGTTGGATCGAGATCGAGCCAACTGCCTTGTTGCTGCACCTGCACCCAGACGTGATCGGCCGCGATAGCGGAGAGGTCGCCCGTGCTCTGCGCGATCCGCTGCGCGCCCGCCTTTTGAAAGTCGCCCGCAATTTGCGTGCCTTGCGTCTGCTCTTGCGCGCTCGCCGCCTCCCAAAAGTTCGCGAGCTGCGTAAAGCCGTCGCGCAGTTTCGTGCTCGATGCCTTCTCTGCAAGCATCTGCGCGTTGTCGACAACCGCCGGCGCGACGTAGGCCGCGCGTGCCGCCGCGCGCGCCGCGCCGGCTTGGTCGGGTGAAAGCGTGCACGAGGCGTAGCGCACCGGCGTGGAGGGATCGGCCGTTACGATAAGGTCGTGCAGCAAGAGGGCGCGGTCGTAATCGTTCCCCGCGTTGTCGGCGAGGGTCGCATCGGCACCGCGAAAGACTCCGGGATAGACTTCGTACCGCATCCCGCTGACAAACGCCAGCGCAGTTGCGGGATCTTTCCCGACATTCTGCGCCGCAGCAGCCAGCGCTGCGGAGGGCTGCGAGGACGCCTGCGCGCTCACGGTGGGCGCGGAGGTTGCGCCGTTATTAGCCGAGTTGCCCGAGCCGCTACAGGCACCGATTTGAACCATCAGTGCCGCTGCGAGGAAGCGCCGCATGCCCTTCACTTCGACGCGCCGGTTCGGCGCCCGCCCGGCGGCAGGGTACAGGAGCGGAAGCGGAAATCCTTCGAAATATGGGCAGGTTGTGCCGGTTCTCACCTGCGCTCTAAGGCAGTGGTCTACTTAGGTGCATTTACTTGGCAGTGGCCGAACACGTCGCGATGGCAGTTCTCGCATACGCAGATTTTGTTCGGTGCGTTTTTCGTGGCGATCATCGCTCTGAGCCTCGCCGGCGCTATCTTTCGCGATCACCTTGATTCGGACCATTAGCGGCGGCCTGGCGCTGTGTGCGCTGGCTGCGTGCTCCGGTTCGCCGGCCGCGGGACCGCCGGCTGCGGCATCGGGCTTCACTGCACGTGCGCAAACGAGCAGCTCGCCATATATCCAGCACGTGGTGCTGGTCGTGCAAGAGAATCGCACCTTCGACGACTTCTTCGCGAAGTTTCCCGGCGCAGACGGAACGCGATTCGGTAAAGAGGGAGGGAAGAAGATTCGGCTGCACGAGGCGCCGCTGCTCGAGCCATGCGACTTCGGACACTCCTATCTCGACTTCGTCCGCGACTACGACGGCGGAGAAGATGGACGGCTTCGGCGAGGAGGGCGGCAGCCCCAAGTGTCCCGGCAAAGCGGGACGTAAACCTTACCAGTACGTCGATCCCAACGATATCGCGCCGTACTGGGATATCGCCAAGACGTACGTGCTGGGCGATCACATGTTTCAGACTCAGGGCAGCGGGAGCTTCACGGCGCATCAGGATCTCATTCGCGGCGGCACGACGTTCGACGACGCGCCGGTCGAGTCGCTGGTGGATGCTCCGTCGAACACTCCGTGGGGCTGCGACGCGCCTGCGGGTACGAAGACGTCGTATCTCGTCGTAAAGCGGGGCGGCGGACTGCAGCGCAAGGGCGACCGCGGGCCTTTTCCGTGCACCTCCGATTTCGGTTCGTATAGTTACGAGACGCTACGCGACTTGCTCGATGCCGCCGGCGTTAGCTGGAAGTACTACACACCGCCGGTCGGGGGCGCTTCGGGGAGTTATTGGAACGCTTTCGACGCGATCGCGGCCGTGCGCTATGGTCCGGAGTGGAGCACGAACGTCGTCAATCCGAACGTCTTCTTCACCGACGTCTCCGGCGGCAAACTACCGGCGATGTCGTGGGTGATTCCCGACGCGGCGAACTCCGATCATCCGACGGGCAGTTCCGATAACGGTCCGTCGTGGGTGGCGTCGATCGTCAACGCGGTGGGTGAGAGCCAGTACTGGGATTCGACGGCGATCGTCGTCGTGTGGGACGACTCGGGCGGCTTCTACGATCACGAGCCGCCGCCGTTTTTCGATAAGTGGGGCGGCTTGGGCCTTCGCGTTCCGATGCTCCTGATCTCACCCTACGCGCGCGAAACCTCATCGAGCCAGCCCGGTTACATCTCGCACACCCAGTATGAGTTCGGCAGCATCCTCAAGTTCGTCGAGGAAAACTGGAACCTGGGCTCTCTGGGAACGACCGACAAGCGCGCGACCAGCATCGTCGACTGCTTCGACTTTACCCAACAGCCGCGCCCGTTCACCGCAATTCCTTCGAAGTATTCGCGCGCATACTTCGAGCGGCAGCCCTACTCGTTTAAGCCTGTCGATACAGAGTAACGCGCAGGAACGGCTAATGACGCCATGCCTTCCCCAAGAGCGCCGGCATTACGTTTTCAATCCGGTGATTGAGAATCTCACGCGTCGTTTCAGCCTCGAGGTGATCCTGGGACGCCGGCCACGCTTCCTTTAGGCGGCTGGTCATCTCGCTAAAGCACTGACGAACGAGTCGCGGCGACGTGCCGGCCTGCCTCGCAAACGCGTGGAGCGTATCAGCTGAGATCGCACTGAAACGGTAGACGCCGGCTAGCGATAATGCGAGCTCCTGTGCGTACTCTCGATAGGCCAGCGTACACACGACGTCATAGAGCGGGCTTAGACGAGCGCCGACCCCGTCGGGATAGAGAATCGCATGATTCTTAAGGTGCGCGTCGCCGTTTCCAACCGCTATCGTGAATGCCAGGCGGTGCAGCCACTCGACGACGTCGTCCGGCCCGCAGAGGGTCTTGACTACTTGGAGTATCCGCTCAGCACCCACGCCGGCCTCTGTGCCGTACTTCTGCGAAGGCGGTCGATTGAGAATCTGACAGAAGTCTTCTTGGTGGATGCGACCGTGGGTGCTGCGATCGAACCTGCGAATTGCGTATGCGGTCGTACCGGCCTTGAGAAAGCCGGGGTCTAGATCTGGAATGCCGGTCAGATCGACGAACTCTATTTGCGGAACATTTAGACCGCAGCGGCGAGCCAAGTTCATGATGAAATATTCTTGTTCGACAATACCCGGCAGTTCCGTAGTAGGGAGCTTCACAATCCATTGGCCGTCGTGCTCGGGCGATGCGAGATTCCACCGGTCATAATCCAGACGATTGGCGCTGAACTTCATTTGAACGCCGGCAAGCGAAAAGCGCCAGTTCGGATCGCGCGGCGTGCTTGGGTCCCGCGCTTCGCCGACCCTGCCGTCGTCGAGTACTTCTTTGACGCAGATTGCTCCAGGAAGATTCTCACCGAGGACTGAGAGCAGCGCCCAGTCATCGCGCTCGTTTACACCATTTCTCGCGGCCAAATAGCGCCGGAAGCGGCCTTCTTCCGGAATGAGGTTAGCAAAGAAAGGCACCAACCCGGATTCAGATTGGCCATCGAGCGGGCGCCCGAGATCGTCAAGCAGTGATTGCGATAGTATCGGACGCTCCTGTCGATCGGTAAAATCGCGCTCATAGATGAAAACGGATCCCAACGCGCGTTCGAGGAGCGTACCGACCCGCGCGTTCCCCAGATAGACGGAGAGCGTCCTCATTCAAAACGTGGCCGGCGTTCACCCGAACGCTCCCACGCCTCCACAGTGCGAATAGTGTTGGCGTCGCTGACGGCGAGGTCGTGGCCTAATGCTTGCAGCAGAGCGACCAAGCTCGAAATTCGCGGATCCGTCCGCCCCGCCTCGATCTTCTGTAGGTGACTCTGGGGCATACCGACGCGCTCCGCTAGCGCGACCTGGCTGAGACCCTGTCGCTTCCGAAGCTCCCGAATAAGGGATCCGGCGCCTCCATTAATCTGCTTTAGCATATATTCCCGTGATATTATATGCGATAGCAGATTATTCTGGCAAGCAAATCCGGGCTGGACGTAGCGGCCATCGCGCCGCCGACGGACCCCGCAGCTACGGTTCGCGATTACGGCGCGGCATCGTGGCGCTTCAGTCGCACAGCACGGCCCGACATAGGCGCCGGCGGCGTTGCGACGACGAGCACGTCGCGGAAGTTCGAGAGATTGTAGTAGTCGAGATCGCCAAAATAATACGTACCCGCCTTCAGCGTAAACGTTTGGGAGTAGCATTGCGCGCTGATCGGCGCTTCAATACGCCCAGTAGACCACAGGCTGCTCGTGCTTACGGCCGTGGCGACCGGCGATGCCGCGGCACTGGGAAACGTGTACGGTACGGCTGGGAACGAATCGCCTTTGAACCCGACCGCTGAATGGAGAACGAAGCCGGTATCGACGTTGGTGAACTGCAGCACGTTCTTCGACGTGATCGGCGCGGTGTCGCCGCTTGGGTTGAGCCACTGATCGATGAGCATCGCTTGAGCGGGGAAGTCCCCGTTCTCCACGACGCCGTAGCCGTTGATCACGCCATACTTCGACGTATAGGTGGCTCCGATGTTATTGCCCATCGCGACGACGACGAGGTTGGCGTTGACGGTAGGTGTGCCGCACACGCTCGGGGTGGGCGAGGTCGTTGCAGACGAAGTCGGTGTTGGCCCCGGTGGGCCGCTGCCGCCGAGGTCGAGGCTCGTGCAGGCAACAAGGCCCCCTAAGAGCATGAGCGCGATCCAAGAAAGGTTAGGTGCTTGTGCATTATGGTCCGATCAGCGATAACGGAACGGGCAAGGCAACGGTGGTGCCCATGCCCGTGGTAGCAGTGAGGGTCAGCGTGACGGAGGCTTGGCCGATGGGTAGCCCGGCAGCGGAGAACGGGAAACTTCCTTGCCATTGGCCCGGCCCGATGCTTTGCAGCGACCCCATCGGCAGCAGCGAGTTCGGACCGAAGGTGAGTTGCGCCACGTTGGTCGAGGTGATGGCGGCAATGGTGATCGTCTGGCCGTTCTTGACGACCGACGGCGAGACTTGGACGTAAAATATCTGTGGCGCGGCGTTCGGAGCGGCGTAGTTGTTTTGGGGCGCTTGGCCAAACGTGTAGACGTTGGTTTGCGAGAACGCCGACGGCAGCGGTAGCGGGGTTGGCGTGCCGGGTGGAGCTGGCGATGGGCGCGCGGTGGCCACGCCGCCGGGTGGCGGCGTATTGGATTGGGGAGCGACCGGCAGGCGTTGGAACGGTAATCGGCTGCGGCACCCGCCGCGCCGGCGGTGACGGCGTCGTCTCCGGTTGGGCGGGGCTTGGAGCGACACGCCGCGGCGGCGGCAACTGCGCGTTGGGCGGGAGCGTCGGGAGCCCGTCGGGATGCGGAATACCAAGTTTGGTTTCCCCGATGCCGCCACTATCGCCGGGGCGCACGATATGCGGCGTGACCGTGACGATCAGTTCGTTTCGATTTTGCTGCACGTTCTGATAGGTAAAGAGCGCGCGACCGATCAGCGGCAAGTCGCCCAGAAACGGGATCTTCTGAACCGTGCGTGAGTCGATGTCTTCGATCAGGCCTGCAATAACGATCGTCTGGCCATCGTGCAGACCGACGGTCGTCGTCGTGTCGCGCGTTTGAATGTTCGGAACGCCCGCTGCGCTGATCCCGGCAATGGAGTTGACGGTTGGATGGAGAGTGACGGTGATATAGTCGCCGTCGTTGACGACCGGCGTGATGTCGAGCGTGACGCCCGTTTGAAAGCTCTGGACTTGGGTCGTAGCGACGGTGCCCGTACCGCCGCCGGTGGTGGTGAGGATGTTGACCGTTTCGCCGGCGCGCAGCGACGCCGTGCGCCCGGAGATCGTCGTGATGCGCGGGTCCTCGAGAATCCGCGCCTTGTTGTTCTCGATGAGAAAGTTCAGCACGGCCGTGAAGCTGATCGGGCTACGGATCAGCGGAAAGAAGTTCAGATACGGGTATCTGCTGCCCGGCGCCGGGGACCGTGTTCCCGGGCGGATAGAGCGGCGGCACTTCCGTGAAGGTCGAACTGATCACCGCCGGCGAGAGCGAGAGCCCGAGTTGCTTCGATGTTCCTTCGTCGACCTCGAGCACTTCGGTGTCCATGGCAATCATCGTCTGCGGACGATCGAGCTTTTCGATGAGTTCCTTGGCGAGTTTAATGCTGTAGGGACTGCCGGTGAGCACCAGCTCCGTCGAGTTGGGCGGTACGACGATGTGCAGGTCGGAGGCGGAGCCTTGCAGCGCTTGCGTGACCGTGTTGGCGATGTCCGTCGCGGTTGTCGACGGGCCGCCTTGCGGTCCGGGAATCGCCGCCCGCAGCTCAACGACCTCAACGCCGGAGGCTCCCGGGCCGCCGCCCTCCTGGCCTCCCGGGCGCGCCCGGCGGCGGAACGTCGAGTTGGCCGATCGCATCGGCGATCCGGCGTTGAACGGTCAGGTTTGACGTGACGGTAATGGCGTTGAGATCCGTGTCGACGGCAACCGGCAGATTCGTAAACGATCGTTGGAAGAGTTCGGCGACCGAGCCGGCGTCGATGTATTTGAGCCGGTAGACCTGCGTGTACTGCGTGCCCATCTGCGGCACGTCGAGTTCGGCGACGAGTTGCTTTGCATGCTCGACGTCGTCGGGCGGGCCCGACAGCAGGATCTCGCTGCCGGAGATGGCGACTCTGACGGTGGGAGCCTCGGCCGCTACGGCGCGCGCGACTTGTTTGACGTTGCGCTGCGTGACGCGCACCGCCTCAGCCGGATAGCGCGGCTTGGGCGTCGGTGTGGGCGGCGCCGTATCGATTGCCGTGACGACCGCCTTGATTTGTGCCATATCGATCGGTGAGGCCATGATAATGACTGTCCGATTGGGAGCGACGAGGACGCGCGCTTGCGGGAAGACGCTGCCGAGCCGCTGGGCGACCGTTGCGGGCGAGAGCACCTTTAACTGGTAGGTGTCGATTGCGGTGGCCGTCGGGTTCTTGATGTCGATCCCACCGGCAATCGTGCGCATTCCTTGCTCTTCGTAGCCGGGGGCAATGACGATGACGGCGTTGGCATGCGTATCGATCGTGATGTGGGCGTCGGGATAGACGCTGCGCAAGATCGCTGCAGCGCGCTGAGCGGGGATCGTCTGAAAGTTGATGACGACGGGAGCGTTCGGAGTCGGTGAGGATGTTGGAGTCGCGTGGGTATGCCCCGACGCTCCAACCGAGACAGGGAAGATGCCCGCCGTGAGCGCGCTGCAGAGCAGAAGCGCACCTAGGGTGAATGCCGGCACGCGCGCCTTACTTGAGCGTGCAGAAGGCTTTCGCGGAACCACAGCACTACGGCGTTTTTTGCAACTGGCGTCGTTCCCTAGCCGATTTGTTAGCAAAAACAACTAACGCTATATGCTAGCGAAACTGCTAATCAAAACTAGCCATCGAAACCGATTAGCAAAATCGACTGGTAAAATTCGGTAGCCCATCCAGGCGCGCGTGCGCAACAATAGCGAGCACACGTTGCCTAACTAGGAGGGCCTATGCGGCGCTATCTGACCGGTGCACTTCTTACGCTTTTCGTGACTCAGTCGTCCGGCATGGTTCAGGCGAGTCTGCCGCTCGCGACCTCAAGGGCAACGACATCGTTGAGTTCGGCGGTGGCTGTGGCCGGCAGATCAGGGCCGCCCGGTCCAATCATTCGCCACACGCCACTGCCGGAGCGGCCGCTGGGCGACTACGCGGATCGCAAGCGCTTTTCACCCTTCATCCTTAAGCTGAATGCAATTGCAAAAGACGTACGCGCCGGCCGACCGCTCGACCTGACGAAGTTGCCTCGCATCCACGTGCCCGTGCGCTCGGAAACTACAGACGCGGCCACTGATGAATTCGCTCGCGACGCGGCGCTCCCAACAAGCGGCCGGTAGAACCCCGTTCGGGTTGCGCCGTGCGACCCTAGTGGCGCCGACGACCGGGCTCTGGCCGTGGTGGACGTACCAGTCGAGGACGCATTCCCGGAATGGGCGTCGCGGCCGTCAATGTCGTCAATGAAAACTTTCTGACGGCCGAAACCGACGTGGACGTTCTCGAAGGCGAGCTGGACCTGAGTTTCCGCCGTGTGTATAACTCGCAATCCGAGCACGACGCAAACAACGACGACGGATCTACGCCTTCCGTTTATGGCAACCGCTGGACGAACAACCTAGACATTCACTTGGCATCGTCCGGCACCGGAAGCACGCGAACGATCAGTCTCTACACCGTTGACGGCGCACGCGATGACTATTTGTGCAACATCACCGAGCAAGCAGTGTGCACGTCCGAAACGCCGGGCATCTACGATATGCTGGCGACTACGCAGGTAACTAGCGGCATCGCCTGCCAACTGCAATGGACCCAGAAGTCCGGCGTGAGCTACGTCTTCGACGCGCCCTACTCCGATTGCACGAGTAACGATGCCGGATACTACGGACGCCTGTTGGCGATATATGGTCGCAACCTGCAGTTCTCCCTCGCCTTGACATACCACTGGAGTCCCAACGATAAGAACCCCGAAAACATCGCTAAGATCACGGTAACCCACGAACCCGACGGCGCGCAGCTCATTCTGACGTTCGGTCAACTCGCCGGCTCGGGCCCGACCGAACTTAGTTCGGTCACACGCCCTGACGGTGAGACAATAAACTACCACTATACGAGCGCCGGCTTCCTCGCGGACGTCGACAAGCCGGGAAACATGGCCGTCTTGCCCAAAGGCGAAAGTCTGCCGCAGAAGTTTCTCGACGGCAACCCAATCGCTACCGGAAATGTGCCCGAAACCTACGACATCACACAGCCGGGCACGCTGGAAGCCTGCGGGCCGCGGGCCGCGATCTCGATTATCGATACCAACGGAAGTCCCACCGATGGCGCCTGCGTAGATTTCGATTACAACAAGAATAGCAACGAGCTAACCGATTGGTATACGCGCGGCGTACTCAATCCAACGCCCGACGACGGAGTCATATCCTCGCCAATTCAAAACGGGCCGAAAACTGGTTTCGCGCAGTGGGACGACACTACATATTTCAATAACCAGATTAATGGCGACTGCGGCGCCTTTTCCGAGATGAGCGATGCGTACGGGCACGCCACCGAGTGGTGCTACGATTCCAGCAGCCGGGTCACGTCGACCTCATCGCTGGTTTCGGCGTCGACCTGGCAGACGGTGTCGCAGACGTGGGATAGCAACAACAATTTGACGAGTACGACCAATCCGCGCGGTTTAGTAATGAACCTGGCGTACGACTCCAGCGGCAATCTAGTGGAAGCAGCACTCCCGAAGCAGGAATCGGTTCAGCCGACGTTTTTCTTCGACCACGATAGCTACAACAACCTCACCAAGTATTGTGACCCCGCCAACAACGCCGCTAACGGCTGGAACCCAAACCCTGGGCCGACTCCGTGCGCGGCGAGCGGCAGTACTTATTTCACAAAACTTAAATATTATAGCAACGATACGAACGAACCATACGGCTGTCTGACCGATGCCTGGACGCCCAACGGTTCGACTAACGGCTACCATCACTCGTTCAGCTACAGCAATAGCTACTGCGGCACTGGGCTGGTCTATCAGATTGTCGGGGACGGCTATAGCGAAGACGACGGTACGAACCGAAAGCCTACCCAAACCTTCACCTATAATACCAACGGGACGATCGCTTCATACAATGCCGGCGATCCGGACGGCGCGGTATGGCAGATCAACTATACGTCGAACGGAATGAATCGCATCCGCTCGATGGACGATCCGGACGGCGTCATTTCCTACTCCTGCTATAATCTCGACGGCAGCACATTTTATAACGAGAGCGCTTATCAACACTCGCTCGACAGTAGCCCCAGCTGTCCTTCCGTGTCCCAGCTCGAAAACGGCGTGGCACCCCCGAAGTTTGCAACGGCGTACGGTTTTGATGCCGACGGCGACTCCGTGACGGTGACGAACCATCACAACTGCCCCAACTCCAACGGAAACTGCCCCGCCAACAACAACGCCTTAACGACGTGTAATAGCGTGACGGTAGCCGCGGGCATGACCTGCAACTTCTACGATGGGCTCGACCGGCTCGTTGAAGTGAAGCTGCCTTACGACAGCAACGTCGACATCTATACGAATCCTTGGATTACGCGCTATCTCTACGATATCACGGGCAATTCGTACGAGTTCCAAAAGAGTAGCGCCGCATTCTATGGGCACGGGAATCTTTTCGAAACCGAAGAGCTGTTGCCCGCGAACGCGACGGTCACGGAAACACCGGCGCCCGATTCGCGCACCAACTCGACCTATACGGCCTTAAAGGGATTCGGTTACGACGCACTCGATCGGCCGGTCGTGAAATACTCCGCGACGGGCAACTCCAGCTATACGACGGAGACGCTCACGTGGGATGCGTCATTCGTCAACAGCGACGATATCGATGGCTTCCTGGGCAGCGACTGCAACAGCGCGTCGCCACAGCAATGTCAGGGGTTCGACTATTACCCCGACGGCCAGGAGAAGACTTTCGAATCGAGCGATAACTCCGCGCCAGAGCGGGGCTATAGCTACGATCCTGACGGCCGCGTAACCCAAATCACGTCGGCCACGCATACGTACCCGCAGACCTATACCTACGGGGTAGGCGGGAATCTCAAGACGGCAACCGATGCGAGCAGCCAGGGACTTGGCACTGGTTCGCAGGCCACGACCACCTACAATCGTTACCCGGACGGCAGCCTGGAAAGCCGAGATATTGCATCGGGCACCTTGAATCAGACGGGGCTGTTTAGCTACTCCTACCGCAACGACGGACCGCTGCAAACGGAGGTAATCAACTCCAACAACATTGCCCACGTGGCGGATGGCGGCAAGACGACGCTAACCTATGCCTACACCGATGCAGGCCGGCTCGCCAGTCGCGGGGAGACGGGCGCCGGAGCGTACCCTTCGCCGACGCCGCAAACGACGATCACCTACCAAACTGGTTCTCCCAGCGGCGCGCCGCTCGGTCTCGTGGCGAAGGAAGTCACGCCGGTTACGAAGTTGTCACAGCTTTCGTATACGGCGGAAAATGAAATCACTGGCATCACTTCGTCGGCGAGCGTTCCGAACTGCACCGGCCCCTTCACCTATTCCTATAGTTTGCGGGGCGAGGTGGCCGCGTCGCCGGGGTGCCCGAATTACGTAAACATCCCGTCGCTGTACGCCAACGGCGTCGCGCTTCGCGGGGCAAGCGGCTTCTTCGGCAGCAGCGAAACGCAGTATACTTGGAACGACCTGATGGCGGTGCTAACTGGGTCGCTCAGCCTTAGCTGCATGAGTAATGCTTGTTCCTCCGGATGGGGTTACGACGCAGCCGGCCGCATGACGACGCAGACGGCGCCGTATCCGCCGTTCAGCAAGAATGCCGTGGAAACGAAGGTCTCTCGAACCTACGATGCCGAGAACCATTTGCGCACCACAACGCTGCAAGCGGGTTTCAGTACGTCCGCCCAGCCCTACGTACAAGTGGATTGGGGCCCCGATGGCCACCCAATCACGATCACCGGAGCACCTAAAGGCAGCGGAGGTTCGCTCTACCACGAGCGTACGCACTGGAATGCCGCTCAACTGCTCTTCACCACGGACAGCTACCAAACGGGCGGCGAGACGCTCGACGATGTAAAGGTGGATACTCAGGGCGATATTTTGCCGGGGACGCTGCAGGCCCAGGGATATAACGGTTTGACGTTCTACGACCGCGGGCCCGGCGGGACGGGTTTGGGCTGCCACAACGTCAACGGAACGACGTTCGTAGGCGTCGCGGATAGTTTCTTAGGAATCGCAATAGGGAATCCGTGCAATGCGCCGCCCAGCGGGCCGCCGATGCCGACGTCGCTGCTCTGGGGTGGTAATCCGTACAGCGGTTACGTTTCGGTTGGCGATGGAGGCACTCTGGGGCTCCCCCGCCCGGACGGTTTCGCGGATGGGTTTGACATCATCCAGGGCGTGCGCTCCTTCGACCCGACCGCGGGCGTTTGGACGACGCCGGATACTTACGCAGGATCGCTTTTTAGTCCCGCATCGCTTAACAGCTACCTGTGGAACGATAACAACCCGATCAACAACACCGACCCCAGTGGCTACGACGACGGTGATGGTGGTTCCGGCGCGAATCCAGTTGGGATCGAAGATTGTGACGACAGTGTCTCGATCTGCCTCACCGCGGGGGGGAGCGCGACGCCGGCGCCGGACCCCACACCTCCGCCTTTTATATGTGACGGACCCTGCGTATCCGCTTCCGGTGGCGGTTGCGACGTCGCATGTCAGGCCCCTGGCGTAGGGAATATGTTGAACGCTATTGGGGGGCCCGATCAATATCCGGGCTGCCTTGCCTGCAGGCCCACGCCTTCCGGGCCGTTACCTCCCGTGGCGAGCGCAGTTCCATTTGGAGTCCCTACGCCGCCCGGACTGAAAACCACATGCCAAGGGCCTCCTGCATCACAAGCCGATGTTACAAACCAAATTTTAGGGACAGGGGCTAGCACTGTAACTGGACTTTATACGAGTATAGCGAGTGGTGCAAGCGCCTTAGCGACCTTGTCCGGTGGCTTCTTCGGTTTTGTTGCTGGTCTCGGATTTCAACAGCCGTACTGCCGGTGAACTAGGGGCTTCTGGAGGGGGATACTTCTCGTTCGCTCACCTATTTGGAATGGAGGGCCTCGATTGCAACCAGAGATAGGACCAAGGTGAGAGACAGGCCTCGCATTCCGATGAAGCTGTTTATTTCAGCGGTGATCGCTTCAACGGGAACCTTTATCGCGGTTCTTCTCGGTCACAACTCACTGGGACTAGCGATCGCCGTCTGGGTTCTGATGACAGTGTTTTGGATCTCTTCACTCACCACTGTGAAAAGGCAGTGAAGCACGGGGGCGGAATTATTCCTGTCAAGGCCGGGCTTTGCGTCACCGTCTCTGTGTGTATTTGACGAACTAACGTTGCCGGATCGCTGAGGGGGACACGACTGGTGCCCTTCGACACAACCCCTTCGACGCGGCTACTTCGACTCGCTGCGCTCGCTCAGTATTCGCTCAGGGTGACGCGAGTGGGAGTCCTTCGACTTCGGCGCTGCGCGCCTCGCTCAGGATGACACGGCTATTCGTAGTCGGGGGCGAAGTAGTCGTCGTGGAACTGGTGCATGAAGAACTTTGGCGGGAGCGGCGCTTTGAATGGTGTGAAGGCGCGCGGCTTCTGGTTGAAGTCGAAGTTGTCGTCGGCCGGCGACGTCGCGCGTTTGTCGGCCGCGGCCATCTGCGGCAGACCGAAGAGATTCTCGGCGAACCTCAGCACGCTGGCCGTTTCGTATTGTACGTGCGAAACGTGATCGCGCCGCACGTAGGGCGAGAGCATGACCAGCGGAACGCGGAAGCCGAGACTATCGAGGCCTAAGTAGGGCGGCGGCACGTGATCGTAGAGGCCTCCCCAGTCGTCCCATTGGATGAAGATCACCGTCGAGTTCCAGAACTTGCTCTCGCCGACGGTATTGACGAGCGCCGAGACCCATGACGGACCGTAGCCATTCGGGCAGTTGGTGTGGTCGGAGTCGTCGCAGACGGGCGTAATCCAGGTGAAGTTTGCGAGCTGACCGTGGCGAACGTCGACGATGAACTTCCAGTTCGGCGAGATGACGTCTTTCTTCCAGTCGGGACCGTAGTATATGTGCCGCACCGCCTGATAACTCGACCACGTGCCGCCAGTACCGCTGTCGGCGCTGCCGTACTTGCTGGCATAGAAGCGCCAGGTGAGGTTCGCGGCATCGAGCTCGTCGCCGAGCGTCGTGTAGTCGAAACAGGCCTGCTGGCCGGGACCGTACTTGCGACCGTGGACGACCGTGCGCACGAGGTCGCGCTTTCCGCCGTTGCAACCCCAGAGCGTGTCTGGAAGATCCACGCTCCATGCCGCCTGCGCGGCGATGATGTATTGATGCGCGACGAAACTTTCGTCGAGCTGCGACTGGAACATATTATCGGCGAGCGCCCCATAATGCGCCATGTCGAAGTACGGCTTCGATTCGCGATGCGGCACGTACGCGTACTGCGAGTGCTCGATGCGCCCATCCGCAAACTCGCGGTTGAAGCCGTCCATCCGGCAGTGCGTGCCGGGCAGGTCGCCCTTGGGCGCGTTGCAGGCTTCGAACATCGCGGTCATCGAGTGATCGATGTCGTAGTAGGCGCCCAGGCTGACCGGTTGCAGTTTTATCGTCTTTCCGTGGGAGTCTTTACCCTCCGAGACGGTATTCGCACCGGGATACCCTTGGAACATATTGTCGAAGCTGCGGTTCTCCTGAACGATGTAGACGACGTGCGTGATCTTGCCCGCGCCGGTCCCCGAAACCGAGCGCAGCGGCGCTTCGTTCTGCATGTACGGAATCGCCCCGCCCATCGAGCAGGCGGCGATCGTAACGAAGCCGGCGAGCGAGACGAGTTTCGTTAGACGCTTCTTCATTCGTAATCCGGTGCAAAGTAATCGTCGGGAAGGTGATGTATGAAGAACGACGGCGGCTTGGGCGCCGCAATCTTCACGAACGGCCTGGGTTTCTGGTTGAAGTCGAAGCAATGGCCGGCCGGCGAGTTCGCGCGCTTGTCGGCGGCGGCGAGCTGACCGAGACCGAAGAGGTTTTCGGCGAACTTCAGCACGCTGGCGGTTTCGTACTGCTCGTGCGAGATGTAATCGTGTCGCACGTAAGGTGACATCATGATGAGCGGAACGCGGAAGCCGAGGCTATCTCGATCTTCGTAGGGCGGCGGGACGTGATCGTAGTTGCCGCCCCAGTCGTCCCACTGAATGAAGATCGCGGTCGAATCCCAGAACTTGCTCTCGCCGACGGCGTTGACGAGCGCGGCGACCCAGGACGGGCCGTATTTTCCGACGCAGTTCACGTGGTCGGAGTCGTCGCAGACGGGAGTGATCCACGTGAAGTTGGCGAGCTTGCCTTGACCGACGTCAACGATGAAACGCCAGTTCGGCGAGATGACGTTCGCCCAGTCCTTGCCATAGCGGATGTGGCGGACCGCTTGATAGGCCGACCACTCGGCACCACTGCCGCTGCTGTCGCTGCCGTACTTGCTGGCGTAGAAGCGCCAAGTGAGATGGGCGTGGTCGAGCTCGTCGCCAAGGGTTTGATAGTCGTAACAGGGCTGACGGATCGGCCCGTATGGATTGCGATCCGGCGTGATCGTGGCGATGACATTGTACTTGCCGCCGCCGCAACCCCAGACGAAGGGCGGCAGATCCACGCTCCAAGCCGCCTGCGCCGCGATGATGTACTGATGCGCGACGAAGCTTTCGTCGAGCTGCGACTGGAACATATTGTCGGCGAGCGCTCCTTCGTGCGCCATGTCCCAGTACGGCCTCGACTCGTCGTGCGGAACATAGGTGTACTGCGGATTGGCCGGCCCGTTGTACGAGCGTTCGTTGTTAAAGCCGTCCATCCGGCAGTGCGTGCCGGGCAGGTCGCCTTTGGGCGCGTGGCAAGCGGCGAACATCGCATCGGCGGAGTGATCGATCACGTAGTCGGCGCCGAGCGTTACGGGGTGCAGCTTTATCGTCTTTCCTTCGGAGTTCTTCCCCTCCGAAACGGTGTTCGCGCCGGGATACCCCTGGAACATGTTGTCGAAGCTGCGGTTCTCTTGCACGATGTACACGACGTGCGTGATCTTCCCCGCGCCGGTCTCCGCCAGCGAGCGCAGCTGCACGTCGCTACGCATGTACGGGATCGCGCCGCCGGCAGAACAGCCCGCGAGCCCCGTCAGCGCGGCGAGCGCCGCGAGCGTCGCGACCCTCGTTTTCATTCGTAGTCGGGCGCTAAGTAGTCGTCTTTGAACTGCTTCATGAAGAACTTCGGCGGCTTCGGGGCCGAGATCGGGATGAACTTGAGCGGTTTCTGCGAGAAGTCGAAGCACTCGTCGGCGGGCGAGTTTGCGCGCTTGTCGGCCGGCGCCATCTGAGCGAGCCCGTAGAGATTCTCGGCAAACCTCAGAACGCTGGCAGTTTCGTACTGGTGGTGGCAGACCGTTCCGCGCCGGACGTAGGGTGAGAGCATCAGCAGCGGAACGCGGAAGCCGAGGCTGTCGCGATCTTCATACGGCGGCGCCACGTGGTCGTAAAGGCCGCCCCAGTCGTCCCACTGGATGAAGATCGCCGTAGAATTCCAGAACTTACTGCGGCCGACCGTGTTCACCAGCGCGGAAACCCACGACGGGCCGTAGTCGTCGGGGCAGTTGACGTGGTCGGAGTCGTCGCAGACCGGCGTAACCCACGTGAAGTTGGCGAGCTTTCCCGCGCGAACGTCGGTGATGAACTTCCAGTTCGGCCCGATCACCTTCTTCCAGTCGGGGCCGAAGCGAATGTGGCGAACGGCCTGGTAGCCGGACCACTCGCCGCCGCCACCGCTATCGCTGGTACCGTAATGGGCGGCGTAAAAGTTCCAGCTGAGGTGCGCGGCATCCAGCTCGTCGCCGAGCGTCGTGTAGTCGTAACATGGCTTGATCTCCGGACCGTACGCGTTGCGCTCTTTGGTGACGGTGTAAATTCGGTTGTCCTTGCCGCCGCCGCAGCCCCAGTACGGCGGTAAATCGACGCTCCAGTCCGCCTGCGCCGCGATGATGTACTGATGCGCGACGAAGCTCTCGTCGAGCTGCGACTGAAACATATCGTCGGCCAGCGCGCCTTCGGCGGCCATGTCGAAGTACGGCTTCGACTGGTCGTGCGGAACGTAAACGTACTCGCGATTCGACGGACCGCCCGACCCCGATTCAAGGTTAAAGCCGTCCATGCGGCAGTGCGTTCCCGGCAGGTCGCCCGCGGGAGCGTCGCACGCCGCGAACATCGCATCGGCGGAGTGGTCGATCCGGTAGAACGCGCCCAGCTTCGACGGCTGCAAGGTTATCGTCTGTCCGTAGGAGTTCTTGCCCGACGAAACCGTGTTCGCGCCGGGGTATCCCTGAAACAGGTTGTCGAAGCTGCGATTCTCTTGCACGATGTAAACGACGTGCGTGATCTTGCCGGCGCCGGTCTTCGAGAGTGCGCGAAGCGCGACGTCGCTGCGCATGTACGGAAGCGAGCTGCTCGTCGAACAGCCCGCGAGCCCCGTCAGCGCGGCGAGCACCGCGAGCGTTCTCTTCGTCGTCATTCTTACTCGGGGTCTTCTGCGCTCGAAGGCGGCTCGTTCATAAAGTGCTGAATCGAGCGGTCCGAGGGAATCGCGGTAAAGGTGCGCGGCTTCTGTTTATAGTCGAACACGTCGACGATGCTGGTGGCGCGCGCGTCGGTTGTGTTCAGCGAGCCGAGGCTCCAGTTGTTTTCGATGTACTTTAAAAGGCTGCCAAACTCGTACTGCGTGTGCGAAACGCCGCCTTTGGGCACGTACGGCGAGATGACGATCATCGGAACCCGGAAGCCGAGTCCGCCTTGATCGTCGCGGAGGAAAGAAGGGCTGACGTGATCGTAGAGGCCGCCCCAATCGTCCCATAGGACGACGATCGCACTGCTATCCCAATACTGGCTCTTCCCGACTGCATTCACGACGCTGGCGACCCAGGCGGGACCGTCGTCCGTCGAGCTTCCGGGGTGATCCGAATCGTCGTCCGACGGAATCACCCACGCGACGGAGGGGAGCTGGCCGTTATCGATGTCGTTGAAAATGTTCGTCTGCGGCATCGAAACATTCGTGCCCCATTCCGAACCGTAGCGCACCTTCGCAATCACGTCGAAGGCGTTGAGCAGCTCGCCGTTGTTTTGCTTCTGGCCGGACTTACAATCGCCGCTCGTGAGAAAACACGGTGTGTAGTACTTCCAACTTATGCCGGCGGCGTCGAGCAGATCGGCGAGCGTCGTATACGAGGCACCCGATGACGGGAAGCTCGTCGTGCAAGGGTACGGGCCGTCATTGCCTTCCCACTTCAAGTGGGTCGTAATGAGGTTCGTCACGACGTTTTTCGGCGCGTCACAGCCCCACGGCATGCCGTCGGGCGTGTCGATCATACTCGAGCTCGAGCCGTAGGCGCCGGCGAGCGCGCTCCCCCCGCGAATCAAATCCTGGTGCGCGGTAAAACTTCCACTGCCTTGCGTTTGGAACATACGATCGGCGAGCACGTACTGTTCGGCCATGTCCCAGTAGGGCGCGATCTGCGAGTGTTTCACGTACTGATACGAGAGGGCGCCGATGCCTTCCACTTTCTCGCCGAACTTGCGCGGGCAGACGCCCTTCGGCTCGAGATCGAAGCCGTCCATTTTCCCGCCGTCGTACGCCAATGAGAATGAGTAGTAGCAGTGGCCGATGTCGGTTCGCTCGCTTTTCGGCGGTACCAGATCTTGCGCTTTCAACGTAATTGTCTTATCGACGTACTTACGGCCCTCTTTCACCTTCTCTTTGGCGGTCTTCACGCAATCGGTGCCCGAGAAGCAGTCGAAAAAGTTGTCGAAGCTGCGGTTCTCCTGAACGATCAGAATGACGTGCTGAATTGGCGAGCCGGAGGAGCTCTGGTGCGGCACGGTTATCGGCGACGACGGGATGGCAGTCGATCCGCCGCTGCAAGCGGCGGCGAGCAGCAGGGCGGCCAATACGAAGAGTTTGCGGTGCATATGCGTCACTCGGTATCGGGCGGCAAGCCCGACGGCTTCTGGTGCAAGAAAAACCCTCGAGAGTATTTGGCGGGAATTACTTTAAACGGTCGCGGCGACATCTTGAAGTCGAACGCGTTGCCGATGCTCTTGGCGTGCGCGTCGTTGCGCCCGAGCGACTGCAAGTTCCAGTTCTCTTCGATGAAGCGCAGTATGCTGCCGAACTGGTAGACGGTCGAGTCGACGTGCGGCTTTACGTAGGGCGAAACGATCAGCATCGGTATGCGAAAGCCAGGGCCACCCTCCCAGTCGCGCGGCGTCGGCGGCGCGACGTGGTCGTAGAGTCCGCCCCAGTCGTCCCACACGACGACGATTGCCGTCGAATTCCAGTACGAGCTCTGGCCAACCGCGTTCACGATCGAAGCCACCCAGGACGGCCCGGTGTCTTTCGACATGCCGGGGTGGTCGGAGTTCTGCGAGTCGGGCGTTACCCACGCGACGGAGGGCAACTGCTTCTTCGCGATATCTTTCAGAATATCGGTGCTGCTGCGGGTGACGTTCGTATTCCATTCTTTGCTATACCGAACGGCCTTAATCGCGTCGAAGGCGCTCCAGATTCCCGAGGAATTGGGATCGTTCTGAAACCACTTGTTCACCTTCATCGCGTAGAACTTCCACGAGACTTTCTTAGCGTCAAGCAGGTCGCGCATCGTCGTATATGTGAGGCATGGGAAGGGGCCGCCGTACTCGTAGACCTTGCCATCGCGCTTGATAACCGCCGTCACTACGCCTGCGATGGGCGGACTCGCCGTCGGATTGGGCGTGCGCGCGTCACAGCCCCATGGGAAGTACGAGGGATTATCGATCAGCGCTTCGCTCGAGTTGAGGTCCGTGCCGCCTGCGATCAAGTCCTGATGCGCCGTAAAGCTTCCGCTGCCCTGAACCTGAAACGCGTGGTCGGCGAGCACGTACTGCTTGGCCATGTCCCAGTACGGCGCGACGTCCTTCGGATTGACGTATTGGTAGACGTACGTGCACGCCGGCGGACCTTTGCCGCTCGCACCGAGATGAATCAGATCGAAGCCGTCCATGTTTCCATGGTCGTACGACGGGGAGAACGCGTTGTAGTCGTGATTGATATCGGTTGGTTCGCCCTGAAACTTCGGTTCCAGCGGGACCTCGGCGAGCGGAACGGTCGTCGCTTGCGTGATGGGCTTCATGCCTTCGGAGGCGCACGCGCTTGCGACCGGCGACGGCATCGGCGCTGCCTTCCCCGTCGAGGTTCCGTCCGCGCCGGGGAAGGTTGCGAAGAGGTTGTCGAAGCTGCGGTTCTCTTGAATCACGACGATCACGTGCTGGATTTTCGTGCCCGATGAAGGCTGTGGCCGTTGGAGCGCGGACGGCAGGCCCGGCAAGTTTCCGCCCGACGCACCGTTGCATGCAACGATCGTTGCAGCCGTGGCCAGGAGAGCGAACCAAGCGCCCGTACGGCGCTCAATAAATACCCTGCTTAGGTACTGTCTCGTCCCCATGCTGGCTCGTGGCATTCTATGTGGTCAACGAGTTTACATGGCTAACGTTGCGCAGCGCCGATGACCTGAGTCAACGGAGCGATCAATCGTAACTCTCGCGCACCGTCTCGAGCAATGTCTGCCCGAACTCGATCACGGTTCCGTCGCCGTCGAGAACGTCGACGCCAAAACCCGGATACAGGCTTACGAAGCGATCTTGTTTCCAGCGCGCCACGGACCAACGATCCCGTGCCGCCTTCTCGTACGGCCATGTCGGCATGCCTTCGCGGTCTGACCGGATGTCGCGCCCATCCGAGGTGCGGATGCGTACTTGGAACCCCTCGACGCGCGCGATCTTCATCTCGAGCGTTCCGATCTTCATAGCCAGACATCCAAAAGAGAGTGGTCGGGCTGACTGGATTCGAACCAGCGATCTCTAGTCCCCCAGACTAGCGCGATAACCAAGCTTCGCTACAGCCCGCTCGATCGTTTCGGTTTCCTCGCGCGCGACCGGCCGCCGTCGATCGCGTCTTTGAGCGACTTTCCGGCAACGAACGCAGGAACCTTGCGCGCGGCAATCGTTATCTTCTCGCCCGTCTTCGGATTGCGTCCCTCGCGAGCCTGGCGCGCCCGGACGACGAAGCTGCCGAACGGGTGGAGTGCGACTCGGTCGCCTTTTTTCAGCGCTCCTTGAATTTGGTTCAGGATTAGATCGACTATCTCACTTGCCTGACGCCTGGAGAGTTCGGCTTGCACGGCGACGGCATCGATGACATCGGTTTTCGTCAACGTCGCATCTCCTACGGCCACGACTGCCGGATCGCTTAACGGGATGGCCGTCTCGGGGATATACGCAGCGCTGAAGGCCGCTCCTTCCGCCAAACGCAAGGCACTACGCGCCCAGGACTTCGGCGAGCGCGCGGAGCGCAAGGCTATATCCTGCAGATCCGAAACCGCTAACTACGGCACGGCAAGCGGCCGCCGTTACGCTCGTACGGCGAAAAGCTTCGCGCGCCGCTACGTTGGACAGATGCACCTCGATGACCGGTATGCGGATCGCGGCAATCGCATCGGCGATCGCGTACGAGTAGTGGGCGAAGGCACCCGGATTGATAATCACGCCGGCATACGCATTTCGCGCCGCGTGTAACGCATCGATGATCTGCCCTTCGCCGTTGTATTGCTCGCAGTGTACGTCGATGCCGGCGTCAGCGGCATCGCGTGCAATCGCCGCGTTGATCTCGTCGAGCCTCTCCTTACCGTAGATATCCGGATCCCGCTCGCCGAGCAAGTTGAGGTTTGGTCCGTGCAGCACCAAAACGCGCATTGTGTAGCCTTCTTTGGAGGAAAAGCGCGAGCCTTTGAGTCAGAGGCGCTCATGCCCGGTACGATTGTGGCGGCAACGGCTATTGATGGCGCCATCGCGGTGGCAGCCGCGATCACCACCGAACTCATCGGTGAAATTCGCGACCGCCACGACTTATGGCCAACCGCGACGGCAGCAGTCGGCCGGCTGACCACCGGCGCGGCGCTCTTTGCCGCAAACTTGCAAGGCAACGAGCGCATCTCGTTGCAGATCGCAGGCGACGGTCCGCTGGGTACGCTGGCTGCAGATTCGTGGCTCCTCGGCGAAAACGTCATCGGGGCGCGCGGGTACGCTCGCAATGGGCGTGTGGACCTGCCGATCGACGAGCGCGGGAAGTTCAACGTTGCCGCCGCCGTTGGTGCGGGATCGCTACAGGTGACGCGCTCCAGCGACGGCGGTCAGCCTTACGTCGGCATCGTGCCGCTCGAATCGGGCGAGATCGCTGAAGATCTCGCCGCATACCTGGGACGCTCCGAACAGATTCCCAGCATCGTCGCCCTCGGGGTCCTGGCGAATCCGGACGGCGTCATCGCTGCCGGGGGCGTTCTCGCTCAGGTGTTACCCGGCGCGGACGAACGAGCACTCGCGAATCTCGAGGAGCACGCGCGAGCGATGCCTCCGGTAACGCAGCTCATCGCCGAGGGCGCCGATGCCGCAGCGCTGGTGCGCGCGCTGGTCGGCGAGACGCAGCTGCGCGCGCGCCGTGCCATCAGCGTGCAGTTTGCCTGCCGCTGCAATCGCGACAAGGTCGAGTCGGTACTGCTCGGACTGGGCGCAGACGAGCTTCTCGCGCTGACGAGTGAGCGCGATCGCACCGAAGCGACCTGCGAATACTGCAAGACGCGCTACGTCTTTACATCAGAGGAGATTCGCGAACTCTCAGAGCGCCTGGGCGCCTAGCGGGGTAAGACGCGCACGAAGCGACGCGAGCCGACGGAGAGAACCGCAGTTCCGCTCGCGCTCCAGGCCGCGTTTTGGTCCTGCACGAGAGTTCCGTCGACTTTAACGGCGTTTCCCGCGATGAGTCGCTCCGCCTCGCGCCGACTCTGCGCAAAACCTGCCTTGACCAACAGGTCTGCGACGCGTTTGGAGTCGCCGAGCTCGATCTCGGGAAGGTCTTCGGTCGGAATCTCTTTGCGCTGAACGGTGCGCTCGAAAAACTCACGAGCGGCCGTGGCGGCCGGCGCGCCGTGATAGCGCGCGACGATATCGGCGGCGAGGCGCTTTTTCTCATCCATCGGATTGAGGCGTCGGGTTTTTAGGCCAACCGAAAGCTCTGCGCATTCTGCCTGCGAACGAAATGCCGCAAGACGCGCGTACACTGGGAGCAGCTCGTCGGAGATCTTCATTAACTTTCCGAACTGCTCGCCGGCGGGCTCGTCGACCCCGACGTAGTTGCCTAACGACTTGCTCATCTTTTTCTCGCCATCGAGGCCGACGAGCAGCGGGACCGTCGCGCAAATTTGCGGTAGCTGGCCGAACTCGCGCTGAAACTGCCGCCCGAGCAGCAGATTGAAAAGCTGATCGCTCCCGCCGAGCTCGACGTCCGCCTCGATAGCGACCGAGTCGTAGGCTTGGGCGACCGGGTAGAGCAGCTCGTGCAGCGAGATCGGTGCGCCCGCCTCGTACCGGTCGTGAAAATCGTTGCGCTCGAGCATCTGTGCGACCGTCGTTTTTGCGAGCAGCTTGACCAGATCGGTGAAGCTTAGTCGATCCAGCCATTCGGAGTTGTAGCGAACCTCCATACGGTCGAGATCGAGCACTTTTCCGGCCTGCTCTCGATAGGTCTGCATGTTGGCCTCGATCTCGTCCCGTGAGAGCTGCGGCCGCGTTACGTTGCGGCCGCTCGGGTCGCCAATGCGCGCCGTAAAGTCGCCGATGATCAGCGTCACGCGGTGTCCGGCCTCGGCGAAGCGCTGTAAGCGATGCAGCACGACCATGAAGCCTAGATGAAGATCGGGGCTAGTCGGATCGATACCAAGCTTGACGCGCAAGGGCCGTTTTAGTGCGAGCCGCCGCTCGAGTTCACCGGTCGTTTCGACGTGGTCGAAGCCGTCGAGCAGATCCGCGACGGCAGCGTTCACGATCGCAGCTCGACGATCGTAACGCCTGTAGAGCCTTCCTCTTCCGTTCCAAAGCGAAAGCTCGTTACGGCGGGATGGGCGCGCAAGTACTCGTGTAGCCCGCGTCCGAGCATGCCGGTCCCTTTCCCGTGAATCAGGCGCAACGGTGAGCTGCCCGCGAGGAGCGCGTCGTCGATCCACCGCTCGACGAGTGGTTCGGCCTCGGTGAAGCGCTTTCCGCGAACGTCCAACGCAGCGGCGGTGCGCCCGGCGGCCGTTAAGCGTGCGTCCGCAGCGCTCGCGCCCGCTCGGGGGCGTTTTGTTTCGCCGCTTTCGAAACGCAGGTCGCTCCTCTCCACCGTCATCTTCATTGAACCGACGGCGACGAGCAACCTTTCCTCCCAGTTCTCCACCACGACGCCGTCCTGATTTAACGAGAGAATACGCACGCGATCGCCGGGCGCGAATGTTTGCTCGTTCTCGGGCTGCTCCGCTTTCGGGCGGATGCCGAGGTCCCGGTGAATCGCCTCGATGGTCTGCGCGAGCAGCACGGCTTGCGAGGGGGTCACCCGCGCGCGCCGCGAGCGCTCCGAGCCCGACTCCGCAGCACGCCGCTCCAGCTCGCGCACGAACTCACGCAGACCCTGTTGCAGACGCTCCTCCGCACTCGCGGCGAGGCGGCGGCGTTGCGCGTCTAATTCGTCGCGCTCGTGCCGCAAGAGCGCGCGCTCCTCGATGACACCGCTACGCTCCTGCTCGACGCGCAACCGTTCGTCGCGCAGCTCGCTATTGCGCACGGCCAGCTCGGCGAGTGCGGCTTCGTAATCGCGCTCGCGGTCTTCGAGCAACGCGATCGCGCGCTCAACGATCTCGTCCGCAATCCCGAGCCGCGCGGCAAGGGGAAAGGCCAGCGACTGACCGGGCGCGCCGAGATCGAGCGCAAAGGTCGGCTCGAAGCTCGCCGGATCGAAGCGCACGCTGGCATTCGCGACGCCGGGCGTAGCATGCCCGAAGAGCTTCAGTTCGGTGGAATGCGTCGAGACGACCGCACGCGCTCCGGCAGCCAGCAGACGCTCGAGCATCGCGATGGCCAGGGCGGCGCCGGCGCTCGGTTCGGTGCCCCCACCGATTTCGTCTACGATTGCCAGCGTCCGCGCGTCGGCGCCATCCAAAACTTCGCGCATGCGCTGCAGATGCGCCGAAAAGGTTGAAGTATTCGCAACCACCGATTGCTCGTCGCCGATATCGGCAACGACGCGCCGGAAGGATCCGATGCGCGTACCCGATGCGGCCGGCACCTGCATGCCGCAGTAGACCATGACGACGAAGAGCCCGGTCATCTTCAAGGCGACCGTCTTGCCGCCCATATTAGGACCGCTGATGACGAGCAGCCGCGTTTGGTCGTCGAGCGTCAACGACTGCGGAACCGCGCGCTCTTCGAGCAGCGGATGGCGCCCGTTGACGATCGCGATCTCAGGCGCGTCGCTCAGTTCCGGCATCAGCCCGCGGGTCGCGCGCGCGACCTCGGCCTTGGCGGCGAGAAGATCGAGGATGGCCAGCACCTCGACGTTGGCCTCGATCTCGGCGGCCGACTCCCCAACCCGTTGGGAGAGCCGCTGGAGAACGCGTTGCACCTCCCGCTCTTCCTCAATTTGCAGGGTTCGCACGCGGTTGTTGCTTTCGAGCGCCGCCAGCGGCTCGATAAAAAGCGTCGCTCCGCTCGAGCTCGTATCGTGGACGATTCCCGGGAGCGTGCCGGCAAACTCCGCCTTGATCGGAATGACAAAGCGTCCGTTACGGATCGTGACGACGCGATCTTGGATCGCTTTGGCGTACTTCGCGCCGTTGAGAATCGAGCCGATACGATCGCGTGCCTCCCCGTGCGCCTGCGCGAGCGAGCGGCGAATGCGTCCGAGCGCCGGCGAAGCGCGATCGAGCACCGCACCACGCTCGTCGATAGCATCGACGATCGCGTGCTGCAGTTCGCGTAGAGGCGTGTAGGGCGTAACAACCGTCGCAAGGTCCGAACTTTCGCGAGCACCGCGGACTGCGGCGGCGGCGGCCGCCAATGCATCGCCGATCGAGCGCAGCTCGCTCGGCGCCAGCGTTCGCCCGATATGCGCGGCCTCGGTAAGCGCCCCCGTTTCGACCGCACGCATGATCGTGAAGTCCGCGCCGGCGGCGAGCGCGCGCACCGCCTCGGTGCGAAGCTGTTCGCGGCGCACGATCTCGAAGTCCGGCTCCGGGAGCAGTTCGCCGGCATAGGCACGGCCGCGCTCCGTACGTGTAGCACCGGCAACCCGGTCACGCACAGTCGCAAAGTCGAGGGCTTCCAGGGTCCGTAAATCGGCGATACTCATCGCGCTCGTGTCGCGTATCACGCCTAGGAGGCGAGCTTGCTCTTCACCAGCTCGTTGGCCAGTGCCGGATCCGCCTTTCCTCGCGAGGCTTTCATCACTTGACCGACGAGGAACCCGAGCACGTTGGTCTTGCCGGCCTTGTAGTCCGCAACGATTTTCTCGTTGGCGGCCAGCACTTCGTCGACGAATCGCTCGACGGCGGCGGGGTCGCTCGTCTGCGCGAGGCCCTCGCGTTCGACGATCGCGTTGGGCGATCCGTCGCCTGACCACATCCGGCTTAACAGCTCCTTTGCGATTTTGGAGTTAATGCGTTTGCTTTCGACCAGGGCGATGAGTTCGGCAAGATGCCCGATGGTTACGTTAGACTCGCTCACGGCGACGCCGCTCTCATTGGCCAGGCGCGAAAGCTCGCCGAGAACGAAGTTACTCGACTGCTGCGGATTGCCGCTGCGCGCAACGACTTCGTCAAAATACTGCGCGAGTTCGGGGTTGTCGACGAGCTGCGTTGCCTGCTTAGCGCCCAGTTCGTACTCGACGGTATAGCGCTCGAAGCGCCGCCACGGCAGTGACGGAAGTTCCCCGGTGAGGCGGGCAACGTCGCGGCGATCGATCTCGAGCGGCACGAGGTCGGGATCGGGGAAATACCGGTAATCGTGCGCCTCCTCTTTGCTGCGCATCGAATGGGTCACGCCTTTGAGCTCGTCCCAGCCGCGCGTCTCCTGCACGATGCGCTCGCCTGCGTTCAAGAGCGCGACCTGACGCTCGATCTCGCTGGCGATCGCGCGCTCGACCGAACGGAACGAGTTCATGTTCTTGATCTCGGTCTTGGTGCCGAGCACGCTGGAGCCTGCGGGACGGACCGATACGTTAGCATCGCAGCGCAGCGAGCCTTCCTCCATCTTCACGTCGCTGACGCCGAGGGCCAGCAGCGTTCGGCGCAGCGATTCGAGATACGAGACGGCTTCCTGCGGACTGTGCAGCTCGGGCTCGGAGACACATTCCATTAGGGGAACCCCGGCGCGGTTGAAATCGAGCAGCGAGTGCGAACTCCCGGCGATGCGTCCGTCACCCGAACCGGCGTGCGTGGACTTTCCCGTGTCCTCCTCGAGATGGATCCGCGTGAGGCGGCACTCTTTCATCGTGCCGTCCTCCAGCCAGTACTTAACCGAGCCACCAACGGTAAGCGGCATGTCGTACTGCGATATCTGGTAATCCTTGGGCATGTCCGGATAGAAGTAGTTCTTCCGGTCGAACTTCGAAAAGGCGGGAATCTCGGCGCCAAGTGCCAGGCCGGTTCGCACGAGATGCTCGATCGCTAGGGCGTTGGGTACGGGCAACGCACCGGGCAGGCCCAAGCAGACGGGACAGGTCTTCGTGTTCGGTTCGCCGCCAAACTCGTTGCGGCATCCGCAGAACATTTTGGTCGCCGTCTTCAACTCGACGTGACACTCGATGCCGATAACGGGCTCGTACGCGCCGCTCATGCGCGCACTCCGGCAACTTCGGGTGGATAGGCCTGCGCATGATCCGTGGCGCGCTCGTAGGCCGAAGCCGCACCAAGCAGGAGCTTTTCCGCGAAATGGGGCGCGCAGAGCTGCAGTCCCATCGGCAGCGGCAGCCGCCCACCCTCCGGCGTAGTCCAGCCGCACGGAACGGAGAGCGCGGGCAGGCCGGCCAGCGACATCGGAATCGTGTAGTAGTCCATCAGGTACATACTGTAAGGATCGCTCTTCGCGGCGAAGGGAAAGGCCGGGCAGCTCGCGGCCGGCGCGGCGATGAGGTCGCACGTCTTAAACGCCTCCTCGAAGTCGCGCGCGATCAAGGTCCGTGCTTTCTGTGCTCGCACGTAGTACGCATCGTAGTAACCGCTCGAGAGCGCGTGCGTTCCGATGAGGATGCGCCGTTTTACCTCGGGTCCGAAGCCGGCGGCGCGGGTCTTATCGTACATCGCGCGCACGTCGCCGGCCTCGACGCGCAGCCCAAACCGCACCCCATCGAAACGCGCTAGATTCGAAGAACACTCCGCAGGCGCGATCAGATAGTAGGTGGCCAAGCCGTAATCGGCGGTCGGCAGCGATACCTCTACCAGCTCCGCGCCGATGCGCTCGAGGTCGCGGTACGCGTTGCGATAGAGCGTATCGGAGTCCTCGCCCAAAGCCTTGGTATCGAACTCGCGGACGATACCGATTCGCAGCCCGCCAAGATCGCTACGTAACGCGTGCGCGGTGCGCTCCACCGGACGATCGAGCGAAGTCGCGTCCATTGGATCGTAACCCGCCATCACGTCGTAGGCCATCGCGGCGTCTTCGACCGTACGCGTCAACGGCCCGATCTGATCGAGGCTAGACGCAAAGGCGATCAAACCGTAGCGAGAGATACGCCCGTACGTTGGCTTGAATCCGACCAGGTCGCAGAAAGCGCCCGGCTCGCGAATCGAGCCGCCGGTATCGCTCCCCAGTCCGATCGCCGCCTCGTTCGCCGCGACGGCCGCCGCGGAGCCGCCGCTCGACCCGCCGGGGACGCGCTGCAGATCGTAGGGGTTGCGCGTTACGCCCAGCGCCGAGTTCTCGCACGAGCTACCCATCGCAAACTCGTCGCAGTTCGTCTTACCGATCGGAATCGCGCCCGCCTCGAGCATTCGCGCCACCGCGGTCGCGGTGTAGGGTGCAATCCAATGCTCGAGGATTTTGCTGCCGCAGGTCGTGCGCGTACCTTCCAGGCACATGTTGTCTTTGATCGCAATCGGCACGCCTGCCAACGATGGCCGTTCGCCGCTGCGAACGCGTTCGTCGACGCGCGCTGCCCGCTGCGCCGCAAGCTCGTGAAGTACGGTTAGGTAGGCCCCGACTTCGCCATCGACCGCGCCAACCTGTTCCAACGTAGCGGAGGTAATCTCCGCGGCGCTGACACGTCCCGCGTTGACCTCACGCGCGATTTCGGCGGCTGTCATTCCGCGATGATCCGAGGCACGCGGAAGAATCCGCCTTGCCGCTGTGGCGCCGCACCTAAGACGACCTCGCGCTCGAGGCACGGCCGCTCGACGTCGTCGCGGGTAACGTTGCGGGACTCGACGACCTGCGCCGTGGCCGGAACGCTAGCGGTATCTAACTCTTCGAGCGCGCGGACGTGTCCAAGCAACTCACCAAGCTCCTGCGAAAAGCGTTCGATTTCGTCGTCCGTCAACGCGATGCGCGCCAACTGCGCGACATAGCGGATATCGATGGTATCGGGCGTCAACTCTTTAGTGTCCCAAGTGCTCCAGCTGGGCTAGCGTCTCGACGTGCCCGGTCTGTGGAAACATGTCGAAGGGCTGCACCACACCGGGGCGATAGCCTTTGGATGCCAGGAACTTCAAATCCCGTGCCAGCGTCGCGGCATCGCAAGAGAGGTACCAAAGCCGTCGCACACGCGCTTGCACGATTGCATCGAGGACGTCCGCCTCGCAGCCCTTACGAGGGGGGTCCAAGAAAACCGCATCGGCCTCCCGGAGAATGCGCCGCACGCGCGGCAGGGCAACCAGCGATTCGACGCGGCCCGTTTCAAAGCGGGCCCGTTCCGTCAAGCCGTTGAGTGCCGCGTTCGCCTCCGCCTCTGCAACCGCGCGGTGATTCTCCTCGGTGCCGTACGCGCTCCAGCCGTGACGGGCGAAAAAAAGCGCGAAGGTTCCCGAACCGCAATAGAGATCGACAACGCGGCCGGGGCTCTCTAGGGCAGGCTCCATATAATCAAAGATCCGTTCGAGCATCTCGACGTTCACTTGGAAGAACGAGCCTCCCGAGATACGGTAGCTCACGCCGCCGGCGGTCTCTTCGATCTCGCTCTCGCCGGCCAGCATCCGATACTTCCGGCCCAAGATCGCGTTGGCGCCGCTGGGGTCGTACGAGTTTCCGATACCAGCAACGCCGGGGAGCCCGCGCAACATCGCGGTCGCCGCACCCGGCTCAACCTCCAGCGCCGCGCCGGTGGTAAACGTCAACACCGCGCGGCCGTCGCGCGCGGCGCGCGCGACGACGTGACGGACGCCGCTAGGCATTCCGCCGCCCGATGCTTTCGTGCGTAGCTCGAGCAGCGCAGCGATCACTGCGTTGAGTTCGGGCATCACGACCGGACACGCATCGATCGGCACCACGTCATGGGAGCGTTGCCGGTAAAACCCGAGCTGTGGGGGCCGCACGTGGTGATCGACGACGAGGGCCATCTTGTTGCGGTAAGCGCGCGGGTCGCTCATGCCGATCGTCTCGCGCACGTCCAGTTCGGTAAGGCCTCCGATGCGCGCGAGCGCGTTTCGTACGACGTCGCGCTTCCACTTCAACTGAGCATCGTAGGCGAGGTGCTGCAACTGGCATCCGCCGCAGTCGCCGAAGACCGGACAGAACGGCTGCACGCGCTTTGGGGACAGCGTTACCAGATCCACCATTTCGCCAACCGCGTAGCGCGGCTTGACGCTCTCTATGCGGACGCGCGCGCGCTCGCCCGGAAGCGGGCCGAAGCAAAAAACGACAATGCCGAGGGCGCGACCGACGCCTTGCCCGTTGGCCAGCAGATCCGTAAATTCGATTTCGAGTTCGGCGCCGGCCCGCAGGCTCGCGCCGCGTTCAGGCGCTGTGTCGCTGCTCGTCAAGCGCCTTCAGCAGATGGTTTGCTTCGTTGATCAGGTCCTGGATGCGCTGCGTCGTGGGATCATCGCGGGTCGTGCGCGTCGCGAGCCGGAAGAGCACGTATGCCAATCCCAGAGTCAAGCCCGTTGCGCCGACTCCCAAACCGATCCACAGCATCTTGCGCGACTGCATGGTTCTTTCTTCGCGGAGCGGGACGCCGAACCCTCATTCCTCACCGTCGAGATGCCCTCGCTCGTCGAGCGAGATGAGTACGGCTTTACCTCGCTCCATTTCGATCCGCGTTATCCCGCCCGGCGTAAAGTGCAAGGCCGGCTCCTCAAGACCGAGCGCCGAGAAGATTGCGTGCAGCGGCCCGGCATGTGTGACCACGGCGACGGCATCGAACGGCTCCTTAGCGAGATCGCCGACGAACGAAGCGAGACGGTCGCGCACCTGCGCGAACGATTCACCGCCCTCCGGCGCGTACTGCTTCGCCGCTGCGAATCCCAGGTCGGCAAGGTGCGGGTATCGCGCGACAATCTCGCCCCACGTCAAGCCTTCCCAGCGCCCGAAATCGAACTCGCGCAAGCGCTCGTCGGTTACTATCTCCATGGCCCGCGCCGCCCCGACGATTCTCGCCGTCGCGAGCGCGCGCGAGAGATCGCTCGAATAGATGCGCTGCCAGGATTCGTCGCGCAGCCGGTTCGCGATTGCCAGCGCTTGCGCGCTGCCACGCGGCGAGAGCGGCACGTCCGTTCTTCCTTGGAAACGCCGCGTCGCGTTCCACTCCGTCGGTCCGTGGCGAATCAGCGTAAGCTTCATGCGCGAGCGAGGAGTTCGCCGCTCGGCGCCCCAATCCAGCGGGGGCAATCGGGAGAGGTGGCAGAGCGGCTGAATGCACTCGCTTGGAAAGCGAGCAGAGGTGATGAGCCTCTCGAGGGTTCAAATCCCTCCCTCTCCGCCAGTCAGGTGCGGCTTATTACAGACCCGGAGCGAAGTCGGCGCGGAAGAGATATTGGCCCTCAACGGGCTGGCAGTTGACGAGTTCAGGCGAGTATTTACTTTGCCGAGCTGCATCGAGTAAGGATTTGTCCACCGCTGCGTTTCCGCTCGACTTGGAGATGACCGCCTTCATGACGCTTCCGTTCGGCGAGATCGTCACGAGCGCGATAGCCGATGTTTTTACGTTCAGACCCTGCGGCATTTTCGGCTCGGCGGGCGAAGTGACCGTCGCATTGACATGCGGCGTCGCGCAGGCCGCGGCCAATAGATTCGCACCTGCAGTCTCGGGAGCCCCGCTGGATTGCGGTGGAGCAAACGCCAACGCCGGTGAAATCGCTTCGAGGACCAGGACCAGGATGACGAACAGCATGACGGTTCCTCCAACAACGTAATAGTTCAACGTAAGCGGGCGCCGTGCGCCGCCGGCGAGCCGCCTGATACGTGAGACGACGGCGCGACGCGAACCGAGCGCGCTCGGCGTCGCCAAGGGTGCGCGCAGCTGGTGAAGACGCACGGCCAACGACGCCAGCAGCGCTGCATATTCGTCGGCGTTCCCCATCTTCGCGATGGCCCAGTCGTCGCACGCCGCCTCGCGTTCGAGCAGCAACGCGCCTCCGACGAGATGCACCCAGGGATTGAAGAACAATATTGCCTCGACGACACGCTGGACGAAATTTCCGGCCACATCGTGCCGCCGCAGGTGTGCTCGCTCGTGGGCAATTATGCGCTCCAGGTCGGCCGGCGCCAGCGCATCCACGAGAGTTTTCGGAAGCACGATCGCGGGAGCGAACACGCCGATCGCGACCGGAATTACAACGTTGGGCGATACTAAGACGTCGTCGCGCGCCGGCGAGAGCGTCGTGGCATCCTTTCGAATCCGCGCGATGCGCGTCATGCTCGAAATGAGACGCAGCAGACAGATACCGGCGCCCAGGCACCACGCAGCGAGGACCCAGGGTGCAGCCTGATTCCAGAATCCACCCAGTTCATGCATAGGCGCGGGCAACAACGTAATCGTCCATCTTGCCGGCACCGCGTGCGGCTGCACCGCCGCCAGCAGGCGCGGACCGGCGTTTGGAAGCCTCGTCAGGACCGGCACGACTGCTAGCGCTACGAGAGCCGCAAACCAGATGGCGTAGCGTGTCGTCGCGTCGCGCGAGAGCGCGCGGGTGATGGCGTACGCGAGCGCGACGATCGCCGCACCCTCCCAAAGGCCGTCGAAGAGAATGCCGAGGATCACGGCTTCCTCCGCTGGCGGGCGAGCGTCTTGCGAATCTCAGCGAGATCGGCCTCATCGAGGCGCTCGTCGTCGAGCAATGCGACGGCTAAGGCACCCGGTGAATCCCCAAAGAAGCGTCTGAGCAGATGGCCCACCGCCGAACTGGCCGCCTGCCGCCGTTCGATAAGGGCGTGATAACGAAAGGCCCGCCCATCCTCCTCATGCGCGATATAGCCTTTTTGTTCCAGGGTTCGCAGCGTCGTCAGGACGGTGCTATAGGCCAGCGCCGGCGGACCAAGTCCCGCGACGACGTCGGCAACGGTCGCATGCTCGTCGCGCCAGAGGACTTCCATCAGGCGAAGTTCGTGGTCGGTCAAAACGGGAGACTTCTTACGCGGCATCGCTCGCGGCGCTTCCAACTATTAGATTCATAATAGCATCCTAGCGCGGTAGGGGCGGCTTGTCAACTATATTTCTAATAGTTAGAGACGCGATCGACGTGGGCGAGCCAGAAGTCGAAGCTAGCGCGCGCTTGCTCCTCGAGCAGCGCGTCGCCCGGGATCACCTCGCGGTTGAGACGCTGCGCTAGCGTCGAGCGCTCGCCATAGTTCGCATCCATTACGACGTCAGCGCTTTGCAGTTGCGCGACGAGCTCGCTCGGCAAGCGTGCATCCGGCGGCAGCGTGCTTACGACGATCTCCGGCGGATTCGCCTGCGGCCACGCCCTCGCTTCAAAGCGGCGACAGGCGTCGGCCACGCGCTCGGCGTCGCGCCCCCAGACAAACGCATACGCGTCGTTCTCTTGCAGTGCGGCGAGAATCGCGCGCGCGGTCGCACCGTAACCCAGCACGCCGATTCGTTTGAGTGCGACCGGTTCGTCCAGCAGCGTCTCGATGGCGGTGCGCGCGCCGGCGCCGTCGGTCGTCGTTCCCAGGATCTCGCGTCCGAAGAAGACGGTGTTGACCGCCCCCGCGCGACGGGCTTCATCGGTTAACGCCTCGCAGACTTCAAACGCCTCCTCTTTGAGCGGGTACGTAACGTTGCATCCGGTAAACCCCTCGGCGGCGAGCCGGCGAATCGCGCGAGCGCCCTCGCCGCGAGGGACCTTGAGCGCGACGTAATCGCCGTCGATCCCGCTCTCGTCGAGGAAGTCGCGATGCAGGGCGGGACTTGCGCTGTGCGCGACCGGGTCGCCGATAAGCGCCAATCGCATCATCGGCGGCCTCGCAACATCAGATGTTCGAAGAACCGAAAGACGCGCGTGACGGCGAAATCTTTCAACTCGATCGGCTCGGTCAGGATCGTGTAGAGCCCGCAGAGCTTACCGCCCAGAACGTCGGTGAAAAGCTGATCTCCGACGACCGCAATCTCGCGCCGGCGCATCTGCAGCCGGCGTTTTGCCCGCAAAAAGCCGAAGGGCAGCGGTTTGAGTGCGTTGGGAATGCACTCGACCTTCAGCTGAGCTGCAACGCCGTTGACGCGTTCGGACTGGTTGTTGGAGAGCATGACGATGCGAAAGCCGCGGTCGTGGGCCCGGGCCACCCACGAGATGTGCTCGTGCCCGAGTTCGGTCTCCGCAAAGCCCAAGAGAGTGTTGTCCAAGTCGACGATCAGGCCCCGAATGCCCGCCGCCTCCAACTCCTCGTGAGGCACGTCGTGCAGGCGGGGAGCGAAGCGATCCGGGCCGAGCATACTGGCTGCCTTTGCAGAGGTTATCCCCGGTATCCTCGGGACTCTCCACATGCCCTCCACTCGCTCGTCGGCTCGCTTGCCCAAGGCTCCACATATTTGCCCCGCTAACCACAGGGGGCCCACAAGGATTTCCTGGCCGACCCCAATATCTTGTGGTATTGGGTCTAATATGACACAATAGGTATCCTATCCGCGGTTGCGTGAAGCCATCGCGCTCGAACGCTTGTTCGATATGGTGGAGGAAGCTGCATGAAGTTCTCGCGTACCTACTCGGTCCCGGGCGATCCCTACGCCGGCGTGGCCTTCGAGCCACGGACTTCCCGGATCGTCAACCCCGACGGCTCCGTGATTTTCGAGGCCAAGGACGTCATGGTCCCGGCCTCATGGAGTCAGGTCGCGGTCGACGTGCTCGCGCAAAAGTACTGCCGCAAAGCCGGCGTCCCGAAGCACACCATACGGTTTGCCGAAGAGGGCGTGCCGGAGTGGCTACAGCGCTCGGTTGCCGATGGCGTCGCGCTCGAAGCCCTGTCGCGGGACGAGCAGTTCGGCCCGGAACGCGATGCGCGCCAGGTCTTCAACCGGATGGCGGGATGCTGGACGTACTGGGGCTGGCGGTACGGCTATTTCGATTCGGAGGACGATGCCCGCGTCTACCACGACGAAATGTGCGCGATGCTCGCGCGCCAGGTTGGCGCGCCGAACTCACCGCAGTGGTTCAATACCGGACTGCATTGGGCGTACGGCATCTCGGGACCCGCGCAAGGACACTGGTTCGTAGATCCCGCGGATGGAACGTCGCAAGCCTCGCCCGATACGTTTACGCATCCCCAGGTGAGCGCTTGCTATATTTTGGGAATTGAAGACGACCTAGTCAACGAGGGCGGCATCTTTGACGGCGTCGTACGAGAGGCGCGCATCTTTAAGGGCGGCTCCGGCAGCGGCGCAAACTTTTCGAAACTTCGCGCTGCGGGAGAGAAGCTGACCGGCGGCGGCACCTCGAGCGGACTGATGTCCTTCCTCAAGGTCTTCGACCGTGCCGCGGGCGCGATCAAATCGGGCGGTACGACGCGCCGGGCGGCCAAGATGGTTGTGCTCAACGCCGATCACCCCGACATCGAAGAGTTCGTTAACTGGAAGGTCCGCGAGGAGCGGAAGGTTGCCGACCTCGTGATCGGCTCGCGCCTCTTCGAAAAACAGCTCAACGCGATTATATCCGCCGCGCACGATACGCGCGTTCCTGATCAGGCGCGCCTCGACCCCGCCCTAAACGCATCGCTGCGCAACGCAATCCGCGACGCGGTCGATGCCGGCGTCCCGTCCGGCGCGGCGCAAAACGCGCTCGACTACGCACGCCAGGGCTACACGCGCCTCGAGGTGGAGCGGTACGATACCGCTTGGGATTCCGAAGCGTACGTTACGGTCTCCGGACAAAACTCCAACAACTCCGTTCGGCTGACCAATGGTTTCTTCGACGCGCTCGACCGCGACGACGAGTGGCTGCTCACTGCGCGAACGACCGGCGACGTCGTCAAACGCATAAAGGCCCGCGATCTCTGGGAGCAGATCGCCGTCGCGGCTTGGCAGTGCGCCGATCCGGGCTTGCAGTTCGACGATACGATTCAGGAATGGCACACCTGTTCGAACGACGATCGGATCAACGCGACGAATCCCTGCGTAACGGGCGACACTCTCGTCGCGTGCGCGGACGGCCCTTCGCGCATCCAAGAACTCGTCGGCAAAGCGGCATTCGTCATCGGCGGCGATGGGCGCCCACATTTCGTGAGCCAGATCTTTCCTACCGGAACCAAACCCGTCTATCGTCTTCGCACGCAGAGCGGTTACGAACTGAAGCTCACGGGCGATCATAAGCTTTGCACGGAGAACCGCGGCGACGTCCCCGCGCTCGAGCTTCAAACCGGCGACCGCATCGCGCTTAACGGCTCCGGCTTTGGCCGGGTCTCGCTCGACCAGCGGATAGCCTTCGGCATCGGCGCGGCGATCGCCGGTGGGAGCGTGACGTCGGGCTTCGGCGGATCGCGGAATCTCGTCATCACGATGCTCGACGATGACGCGCCGGTCTTGGCATACGTCACCGACGGCATCAATAATGCAAAGGCGGATCTCTCTGGCGGTGGCCGTGGCCGTCGCCCGACCGCGGTGATCGCACAGCGCAAAGGCACGGGATCGCGCCTTTCGACCAGCGACCGCAGTATTGTGGAGCTGTTCTCTCGCTACGCCATCCTCGACGCCGGGAGCACGGGAAGGCGACTGACCGACGCAGTGTACGAACTCGATGAAGATTCGACCGCTGCGCTGCTTCGCGGCCTCTTTACCGCCGCTGGAACGGTTGCAAGTGACGGTGAGCGGTCGCAGCACGTTTCGCTCGACTCGAGCGCGCTGGCGCTACTCAAACAAGTGCAGCACCTTCTTCTCTCCTTCGGAATCAAGGCGACGCTCGATTCGGACGGCCGTAAAGAGTTCGTAACCAACGCCCCGAACAGCAAGGCTGGGCAGGCGCCGTTTCAAGTCGTCCAAATGCACTCGCTGCGGATCGCAGATTTTTCGGGGCGCGCCTTCGAGCGTTCGATCGGCTTCCACGGCACCTCACTGAAGGCTCTCGCGCTTCGCAACTTGAGCGAGGCCGTTGGGGATGCTGTTTTCGACGACGAGTTTTGTTCGCTCGAGCCGCTGGGCACCGAACCGGTCTTCGATCTTACCGAGCCCGAGACGGCGCACTTCATCGCCAACGGCATGCGCGTACACAACTGTTCGGAATATGTCTTTATTGATGACACGGCATGTAATTTAAGTAGCCTGAATTTGGTCAAATTCCTAAACGACGACGGGAATTTCGACGCCAAACGCTTTGCCGAAGCCGCTCGCATCTGGACGACCACGCTCGAGATCTCCGTGACGATGGGCCAGATGCCGTCGCGGCGAATCGCCGAAAAGAATCACGGCTATCGAACGCTGGGCCTCGGATACGCGAATCTCGGCACGCTTCTGATGCGAATGGGCCTACCCTACGACTCAGAGGAAGGATTCGGCTGGTGCGGCGCCATCACGTCGTTGATGACGGGCGCCGCCTACCGCACCTCCGCCGAGATGGCACAGCAACTCGGACCGTTCGCTCGCTTTGAAGCCAATCGCGAGCCGATGCTCCGCGTGATTCGCAATCATCGCAACGCCGCGTACGCTGCGGATCCCGAGGCGTACGAAGCCTTGACCGTGACGCCGGTCACGCACGCACCGACGCTCTTTACCCAAGCTACGTGGGCACTCGCGCGCAAGGTGTGGGACGAGGCGCTTTCGATCGGCGAGGTCGCCGGCTTCCGCAACGCTCAGACCGTCGTTATTGCGCCGACCGGTTGCCTTACCGGCGATGCGCTGATCTCGACGGACCGGGGACTCACGCGGTTACGCCGCTTGGGCAACGTCGACGGCGAACGGTGGCAGGATCTCGACATTCGCGTGCTAACCGACGACGGCGAGCAGCGCGCCAGCAAGTTTTACATCAACGGCATCTCGCCGACGCGTCGTATCAAGACGAACAGCGGTTACACGATCACGGGAACGCCGGAGCATCGCGTGAAGCTGGTCGACCGTCACTCCGGCGAGCTGGTATGGAAGCGCTTCGCCGAAGTCGCACCGGGCGATACGGTCGCGCTCTCGATGGGCGGCTTCGCCGGAACGCCGCACGTCGTCAATCTACCCCCGTTGGGCGAAGAGCATTGGACCGCGGAGTTCACGACGACGGCCCCCAGCACGCTTACCGGAGATCTCGCGGAGCTCGTCGGCTATTTCATGGGTAACGGCGTGCTGCATGCTAAGGGCCTGCGGCTCGGCGTGCACGGTGAGGACACCGACGTACGCGAGCGTCTCGCGGCTCTGGCGCGACGGCTCTTCAACATCGAACCGGCGTTTTCGACCAAGGGCGACCGCACCGAGATCGCGGTTCACTCGGTCGCGCTTGCGATGTGGTGGCAGGCCTGCGGCTTCGCCAAGCGTCATCCGTCGACCGATGCCCGAAGTAAGAGCTACGTCGCACACGTCCCCGACGTGATTCTAGCGTCGAACGACCCCACGATCTACGCTGCCTTCCTACGCGGGCTCTTCGAAGCCGATGCCACGGTCGTCAACGGTTCCGTGCATCTTACGACGGCGAACGCGAGCCTTGCCGAGGACATTCGCACGGTGCTCCTCACGCTCGGGATTCCGACGAACACCCGGGTCGACAAGTCGGGCTGGAGCGGCGCCGACCTCTACGTGCTACGGGTGCGCAACGCCGGCTACACGCAGAACTTCCTGCGACGCATAGGATTCCTCGGAGATCGCAAGAGCAACGCAGTGCGCCCGTGCGAGACCTGGCAGGGAACTAAGGGCGACCGTGTCTTCGTGCGCAAAGAGGTCCTGCGCACGCTGCTTCCGCATTCGAGCGAGCTCTATCCGCGCACCGCGCTGTACGGCTACCGCCATGCCGGTGCCATCAGCCGCTCGGCGGCGACCGAGCTGCTCGAGCGGACGGGCAGCATCGAGCTGGAGTCGGCGCTGACCTTCTTCTACGACGACGTTGCCGCTAACGAAGATGGCGGCGAGCAGCTCACGTACGATCTTTCGGTGCCGGCGAACGTGACGTACTTTGCCAATGGGTTCATCTCGCACAATACGATCGGCCTGGTCATGGACTGCGACACCACCGGGATCGAGCCCGACTTTGCCCTAGTCAAGTTCAAGAAGCTCGCCGGTGGCGGCTACTTCAAGATCGTCAACCAATCGGTCGACGCCGCGCTGCATAAGCTCGGCTACTCACAAGAGCAGATCGACGCGATCGAGACCTACGCGAAGGGAACGGGCACCCTCGAGGAGGCGCCGCATATCAATCGCGCCACCCTGAAGGCGAAGGCATTCGACGAAGCGGCGATTGGGCGTCTCGAGGCGGCGCTTCCGAGCGCCTTCGAGCTGCCGTTCGTCTTCAACAAGTTCGTGCTCGGCGAAGAGTTTTGCAAAGAGCGGCTAGGCTTGACCGACGAGCAGCTCAACGATTGGAACTTCTCGCTGCTGCGCGATGGCCTGGGCTTTTCGACGCAACAGATCGAGGAGGCCTCCGCCCACATCTGCGGGCGCATGACCGTCGAGGGTGCGCCGTATCTGAACGACGAGCACCTCGGCGTCTTCGATTGTGCCACCCCCTGCGGTAAGTACGGCTCGCGTTACATTCGCCCGCTCGCGCACGTGGATATGATGGCCGCCGCGCAGCCTTTTGTGTCGGGTGCGATCTCAAAAACCGTGAACTTTCCGCAAACCGCCACGATCGAAGACGTGAAGGAGACTTATCGCTATTCACACGAGCGCATGATTAAAGCGCTAGCGCTCTATCGGGACGGCTCGAAGCTTTCACAGCCGCTGGCCGCGAGCTACGACTTCGGCGGCGACTCAGCCGGCGAGGAGGCGCCCGTTGTAGCCCAACCCTTCACGACGCCGCTGCAAATTGCGGAGAAGATCGTCTACCGCTACATCGCCAAGCGCCGTCCCATGCCGCAACGACGCAGCGGCTATACGCAGAAGGCAACGATCTCCGGTCACAAAGTCTATCTTCGCACCGGCGAATACGAGGGCGGCCAGCTCGGCGAGATATTCATCGACATGCACAAGGAGGGTGCTGCCTTCCGCTCGTTGATGAACAACTTCGCTATCGCGATCTCGCTGGGGTTACAGCACGGCGTGCCGCTCGAGGAGTTCGTTGAGGCCTTTACTTTCACGCGGTTCGAGCCCAATGGTCCGGTCGTGGGCCACGATCACATCAAGATGGCGACCTCGATTCTCGACTACATCTTCCGCGAGCTCGCAGTAAGCTATCTCGGCCGCTACGATCTCGCGCACGTCCAGCCGTCTATGCAGATGGATGCGATGGGACCTGAAGAGCGCGACGATTACATCGCCGAGGAGGAGGGCGACGTGAGCGTGCGCCCCGTCGGTGTCGCGGAAATGCTGCACCCGGTAAGCACGCATCTGCACCCCGGCCAGCAGACCCCGCAAGGTTCGGCGGCGGCTCCGCCGGCGCCGCCGCCCGTCACGCCGATTGTGCCGTCCGTCACTAACGGCAGCAACGGCGCCAACGGCTCAGGAACCTCGGTTGCGGTGTTAGCTCGAACCGAAGCGGTCAACGCTTCGAAGGCCAAGGGCTACACCGGCAACGCGTGCTCGGAGTGCGGTCAGCTTACGATGGTGCGCAACGGGGCATGTGAAAAGTGCGACTCCTGCGGAGCGACGAGCGGCTGTAGCTGAACAGATGGAAGAACTGGTCCTACCGGAGGAAGTACTTTCTGATCCTAAGTCGGTCGAGCTGGTGCGAGCTTGGCTCAGCAACGACCAACTTGTCGTCTCTTTGCAGTCCATCGATTTTCCGGCCGGTTCCGCTGCGTACGGCATGGTGCTCGCCGACATCGCCCGGCACGCAGCGGATATGCTTCATCAAGGATTCGGTTACCCGAGGGCCACCACGCTGACCGAAATCTGTCGCGTGTTTATCGATGAGATGAAAGCCGACACCGGACAGGCCGCGGGCGGTTTCATTCAGCCTAAACCTACGCGTTGACGAGCAATACTTTGCTCACGGTCGGATCACGAATCTCCCGCCGTCGGTAAAAAGGATTACGACCAGCATCGAGATGAGCGTCAGCTCGTAGTTCCAGCCGAAGCCGTCCTTGCCCCAGAACCCGGTCTTCCAGACGAAGACCTTCTTCTGAACGGCCCCGAGCATGATGAGGATCAGGCCGATCGCGGCAAGCTGCTGGAGTACGCCGAAGATGATTGCAGCGCCGCCGGCCAGCTCGGCAACGCCCAGAAAGATCGTAAAGCTCTTGGGCGCGCCAATGCTCTTTCCACGCGCGTCGGGGTTCTTCACGTCGTTGTAGCCGCTATCCATGAAAATAGCGCCGGCCATTATCCGCAGGAAGAGCAGGCCGTAATCAGTTAGCGCAGCGAGATGGAACATGCAACGCGCACCTCCCGAGCCGATCTTATTCGAGCAGTCGGCGGAGGCCTCGTTTCAGTCTGAGGGAAGAGCCGCAAGATGAGGTTGGGAACGGCATACCGTGGGATAATCGCATCGCAACTAACCCTCGCGCTCGTCGCGTTTCCCCCGGCTCGCGCGGTGGCTCCGTCGGACGGCATTCACAAGATCAAGCACGTGATCATCATCATGCAGGAGAACCGCTCCTTCGACAGTTACTTCGGCACGTTTCCCGGTGCCGACGGGATCCCGATGCGCGACGGCGTCCCGCAAGTCTGCGTTCCTGACGAGGAGAGCAAGACGTGCGTGCGCCCCTACCACGACACGAACAATGAGAACACCGGCGGCCCGCATGGGGCGAAGGCCGCCGATCTCGACATCGACGGCGGAAAGATGGACGGCTTCATCGAGGCGATGCAAGGCGTGCAGCGCACGGGCGGCTGTCCGACTGACATCCCAACCTGCATCGTCAAAGGCCACGAGAGGACGGTGATGGGTTACCACTCCGAGCAAGAGTTGCCGAACTACTGGGCGTACGCGCGCAACTTCGTCCTGCAGGATCGCATGTTCCAACCGGTGCGCTCTTGGAGTCTCCCGACGCACCTCTACATGGTGTCGGAATGGGCGGCGAGCTGCAAAACGATAGGCGACCCCTCGAGCTGTAAGCCCGAGCGCGCCTACTTCGAGGATGCCGACCTCCCGCGCGATCTCTTTTCAAAGGGCTCGCCGCAGATCGCCGACCGGCCCGACTATCCCTGGACCGACTTAACGTATCTGCTTCACGCGAACCACGTCCCGTGGGCCTACTATGTGATGGACGGCTTCGAGCCGGACTGCGAGAACGACCAAAGCAGCTGCAACCTGCATCCGCTGAGCGCGCGAACGCCGGGCATCTGGAATCCGCTTCCATCGTTCGACGACGTCAAGCAAGACGGTCAGCTCTCAAACGTCAAAGACACGTCGCTCTTCTTTAGCGACCTTCGCGACGGCACGCTACCGGCCGTAGCGTGGCTCACACCGGGAAACCGGTATAGCGAACATCCGCCGGGAAGACTTGACGCGGGACAAGCCTACGTCACCGGCATCATCAACGCGGTGATGCGCAGCCCGTATTGGGACTCCACCGCAATATTCCTGAGCTGGGACGATTGGGGAGGCTTTTACGACCACGTCGCGCCTCCCAACGTAGACTATTTTGGCTACGGCCTGCGCGTGCCAGGCCTCGTCATCAGCGCCTACGCCCGCAAGGGCTACATCGATCACCAGGTGCTCAGTCACGACGCCTACGTGAAGTTCATCGAGGACGATTTCCTCTACTCAGAACGGCTCGATCCAAAGACCGACGGGCGCCCCGACCCGCGCGAAAGCGTACCGGAAAACGCGCCGCAGCTTGGCGATCTGCGCAACGATTTCGACTTCACGCAAGCGCCGCGGCCGCCGCTGCTTCTGCCCGGCGGCATCGGGCCTCCTTACAAACCGGGATATACGGGGGAGCCTTAGTGGCGCTTAAACGGCGGCAGGGTTTTCCCAACATTTTGGCACGATATCGCAAGATGGAACGTACGTGGATTTTCCTTGGCGCGCTGCTCGCGCTGGTCATGCCGATCGGCGCGGGAGCGGCGACCCCGGCGACGCCATCGCAGCAGCTGATCGGAAAGCTGCAATGGCGCAGCATCGGTCCGTACATCGGCGGCCGTTCGGTCGCGGTTGCGGGCGTGCCGGGCACTCGGGATCTCTTCTACATGGGCGGCGTCGAAGGCGGCATTTGGAAGAGCACCGACTACGGCCTCACTTGGGAGAACATCAGCGACGGGAAGATTCCCGGCATCGCCGATCCCATCGGCGCGCTCGCGGTGGCGACGTCCAACTCCAAGGTCATCTACGCCGGCACCGGGGAGGCCGACATCCGCAGCGACTTCGACACCGGCGACGGGATGTACAAGACGACCGACGCCGGCAAGACGTGGTCGTACGCCGGCCTGCGCGACACGCATATGATCGCCAAGATCGTCGTCGACCCGCGCAACGCCGACGTAGCCTACGCCGCCTCGATGGGGCATGTCTTTCGGCCGAACCCCGAGCGCGGGGTCTTTAAGACCACCGACGGCGGCAAGTCCTGGACGAAAGTGCTCTTCGTCGACGACAAGACCGGCGGCATAGACCTCGCGATGGATTCGCGCAATGCTAACGTCGTTTACGCCTCGATGTGGCAGGCCCAGCGCGTCCCGTGGAAACTGACCAGCGGCGGACCGGGGAGCGGTCTTTACAAGACGACCGACGCCGGCGCGCATTGGACGAAGATCTCCGCGAACGCCGGCTTCGCGGCCGGACCGCTCGGAAAGATGGGCGTTGCGGTCGCGGCCAGCAATCCGCGTATCGTCTACGCGATCGTTCAGGCACACGAAGGCGGCGTCTTTCGCTCCAACGACGGCGGCGCCACGTGGAAGCGTGTTAATGCCGAATGGAAGTTGCGCCAGCGCGCCTTCTACTATATGGCCCTGACCGTGGATCCCAGCAATCCGCAGGTCGTCTACGCGCCCGAGGTCGACGGCGTTTACAAAACGAGTAACGGAGGCAAAACCTGGTCGCTGCTCTCGCCGCCGCACGGCGACAATCACATCGTCTGGGTCAATCCGAACGACCCGAAGCTTTTGCTCGTCGGCAACGACGGCGGCGGGACCGTTTCGGTAGACGGCGGTAAGAACTGGAGCAGCGAGCGCAATCAGCCGACCGGACAGTTCTATCACGTCGCGATCGACAACCAGTTTCCATTTCACGTCTTCGGCGCGTCGCAAGACGAAGGCGCCTTCGAAGGACCGAGCGCGGCCGTAGGTCCGGGCATTGGGCCTGGCGAGTGGTTCTCCGTCGCGTTAGGCGAGAGCACGTTCGTCGCACCCGAGCCGGGCGAGCCGTTCGTGACGTATGGAAGCGGCTACTACAGCAGTTTCGTGCGGCTCAATCGTATCACCGGCGACGCTAAGAACGTCAGCCCATGGCCGCGGTATATGTCCGGCGCGTCGTCGGGCGAAACGAAGTATCGCTTCGGCTGGACGCATCCGATCTTCTTCTCGCCGGCCGACCCCAACGAGCTGCTCGTCGCGTCGCAAGTGGTGTTTTCGAGCATGGATCGCGGCCAAACGTGGAAGATTCTCAGCCCCGATCTAACGCGCAACGATCCTTCCACCGAAGGCCTTACCGGCGGACCGATCGATAACGATGAGACCGGCGCCGAGACGTTTCCCGATATTTCGTCGCTTGCGGTCTCGCCGCTCGATGCCAACATTCTCTGGGCCGGTTCGGCCGACGGTTTGGTCCACGTAACGACGGACCACGGCGCGAACTGGAAGCTGGTTACGCCTCCGCAACTCCCCCAGTGGGCGCAGATCAGCTCGATCGAACCCTCGCATACCGAGAAGGGCACGGCCTATCTGACAGCCTCGCGGTACATGTGGGACGATTACGCGCCCTACATCTACCAGACGACCGACTATGGGGCGCACTGGACGGCGCTGACAAACGGAATCCCCGGCGATCAGTACGTCTTCGTGGTTCGTCAGGATCCGAGCGAGCCGCGTCTGCTCTTTGCGGGCACGCGCAGCACGGCATACGTTAGCCTCGACGGTGGCGGGGTGTGGCAGCCGCTTACGCTGAACCTGCCCGGCGTCCAGGTTCGCGACCTCGCGATCGACGTGCGCGAAGGCGAACTCGTCGCCGCGACGCACGGTCGCGCCTTCTGGATTATCGACAACCTCGCCTATCTCGAGCAGTTGGCACGCCAGCCGGCGCTCTCCGTCGCGAACCTGCAGCTGTACGCGCCGCAGACGGCGTGGCTCTCCAATGCGTATGGCGGACCGGACTTCTCGATCCCGAACTTTGGCGATAATCCAAAATACGGCACGGCGGTCTTCTTCAACGTGCCGTCGGGCTACGACGGAAAGACTCCGTTGACGTTGAGCTTCTTGGATTCGACCGGCGCGACGGTGCGCAGCTTCACGCTGCACCCGAAGACAAAAGAACGCAAGCTCACCCCGGAGCAAGAGGATGACCTCGACACCACCGCGCAGCGCGCGCGCGACCTCGAGAAACTCACCGGCGTAAAGGCCGGCCCCAGCCTCTTCGAGTGGGATATGCACTACGAGCCGGCCTTTGACGTGCCGGGTATCAAGGTGCTCCAGACGGACGACTTCCCCGACAGCAGCGATGGACCGACGATCGTTCCGGGCGCGTACACCGTCGTGCTGCAGTACGGCTCGCAGACGTTGCGAGCGCCGTTCGAGGTCCGACTCGACCCGCGAATCCACTCGACGGCCGCGGATCTGCAAGCCCGGCTGGCGCTCGAGATGCAGATCCGCAGCAGCATCGATACGCTGGACCGGGCGATCTTTGCGGCGATGATCGCACGTAAAACGCTGGCACCATCGCAGGTTACGGCGGTCAATGACGAGATCGGCAACTTGGTGCAGCTCGATCTCCATTCGAGCGAAGCGGACCTGCTTCACGAGACTAAGGTACGCGAGCAACTCGGCTTCCTGCTCAACTCGCTCGAAGGCGCTTATCAGCGGCCGACCGCCGCGGAGTACTCGACGTACGAGGATCTCAACGCGCTGGCTGTCGCCGGCGAGGCTCGACTGAAGGGACTAACACAGTGAAGGTCGCCGGCGCATTAGCGCTCCTCTTTCTGCTCGCGGCGTGCGGCCAATTGAGTGGCGGCAATCTACCGCCGGCCGCGACGATGGCGCGTCCCGTCACCGCGCCGCCGCAGTGCGCGCATCAGCGAACCAAAAAGCGATACGCGCAGATCAGGATCCGGCTGGGGTCGAAGGGCGGTTCGCTTTGCATCCCGGCGTTCGGCGGTTTCGGCGGCACGATGGATTACCCCGGGGTCGACCGATCGGTCGTACTGACGATGCGAACCAGCACGAAAAACATCTACCACGAGCCGGAGCTTGGCTCGGGAACCTCATTGGTCTATCTCAATCTGCGCTTTTCGACGAACACTCACTTCGACTCCACGCTCAAATCGGGTGGCGGATTGACCGGCGCTAAAATCGTGGCCGGACAAACCTATACGGCAGTCGGCATCGTACAGGTCGGTCATCTCGACCTTCGACTCGGCCCATGCTATGCCACGGCGACGAGCGGTCCATACGGCGGCGTCTTCCCAAACCTTGGCGAACTCTTCAGCGGCCAAGCCATCACCGGAAAGGGATTCGGCGTCATTGAAATTTACTCAGGCATGCAAGCATCGGAGGAATGTTGAGTCATAAACGATTCGCGGGAGCGTTCGCGCTTGCGGCCGCGACGCTGCTAACCGCTTGCGCGCACCAGAGCACGTCGCTCCTTCCCGCCGCACCCCAAGCGATCGCGCTTCCCGATCTTTCTCCGCCCGATTGCAAGGGGCAGCAAACGAAGAAGCGTTATGCCACGCTGACCGCGCCGCTCTCGACGAGCGGCGGTTCGTTCTGCATCCCGGCTTTCGGCGGTTTTGGCGGCAGCGTCAAGTATCCGAGCGCGAACCCTTCGGTCTCGCTAACCTTAACGACCAGCCTCAAAGACTACGACCATCTGCCGAAGCTCGGCTCCGGAAAACCTCTTGTCTATCTGCAGTTCGCAATCTCCGGCGGCACGCAGTTCGGCTCCAAAGTAAAGTCGCGCGGCGGCTTGACGGGCGCGAAGATCGTCGCAGGTCAACAGTACACGGCGGTAGGCCAGGTGACGATCTATCATGAGAACTTCGAGCTTGGACCGTGTTACACGACGGCCACCAAGGGCAAATACGGGGGCCAAATCGGCAGCCTGGGCAGTCTTGTAAAAGGCCAGGACATCCCGGCCGCCGCCACCGGCGTGATCGAGATCTACTCAGGCCGGCAAACGGGAACGCAGTGCTGAGCTTTGCTCCTGCGCCGGCGTGATGATTCCCGCGAGGTTTAGCGGGTCGTAAGCGCCGACACCGAGGACAACCGTGTCCTCGCCCATTCGGCGCACCGCGCGCAGGGCGTCGAGCGCTTCGGGCAGTGCAAACTGCTCGCCGACGAATCCCGCGACGAACCGGCCGCCCCGCAGCTCGCCGCGCGCCTCCATGCGGCGCAGCACGATTAGGAGCTCGCGCCACCGCGGCGCGAGAGCCTCGCGCGCAATCACATCCCGGAAGACGACGCCCCAGCGCGCGAGCAGTCGCTTCGCAAAACTCTCCGCGGCGATGCGCTCGTTCGTTGCCGGCAGCAGCGTCCAGCGCCCGCTCGACGATCGCGGCCGCGCGCGCAGGCCCTTCTCGCCAAGCCTTCGTTTAGCGTCGCTCAGCGAGCGCAATGCGTCGAACCCGTCGGCGGTCACCAAACCCGCCGCTACCAGCTGCCAAAGGGCCTCTTCTACCTCACTGGGCAGCCGTTTGACCGCAGCGACAATCTCGGCAAAGAACGGGGCGCGCAACTGTTCGATCGCCCGGAGCACCTCTTGCGCCACGTGCGAAAGCGCTTCGACCTTACTGTGCCGGCGTACGATGAGCTCGCCGGCGTTTGCGCGCGCAAAGAGCGCGATTGGGGCGAGGCGCGTCGGCCGCACGCGCGTGCGCTCGGAGGAGTCGCTCGGCGCGAGCGCAGGATGCGGCGAGAGGCGTCCCCACATGACATCGCCCGCGTAGCACAAGCGATCGAGATACTCGGGCCGATAGCCGGCGACGCGCGCCGGGAGAACCTGTCCCTCCCACGCGACCGTCGGAATCTCGTAGCCCTCGAGCTGCCGCACGATTTGCAGCGTTCCATCGATTCCGTGCAGGCGCGAAGCCGGCGAAACGTGTTGCCAACGCCGTAAGAAGGTCATGAACTGCGCGGCGGTGACCGGCTCGATCTCGCGGCGTAGTCGTCCGACCGTTAAGCGATGGATGCGCGCGAGCACGCGGCGGTTGCACCACTGCTCGGCCGGCGCCGACGGCGTAAAGCGGCCGCGCAGGAGCTGACCTTGCGTCTCCAACTGCAGGAGCGCCTGCACGATGCTCTCCTCATCGAGCGCAAGCCGGTTTGCCATCTCGGCGACGTTCATCGGGCCACTGCACTCGAGCCAGCCGCGCAGAATCTCGGTTACGGCTTCGGCGCGGTTGGGCGAGGCCGCGTCGTAGGCCGCGCGCGCGAGCTCCGCTCGCTCCGCACACGTCCAGAAGCCCTCAACGTGCATAGCTCGCCGTTGCGCGGAGAGCTCGTCGAACCAGGAAGACCACTGCGCGACCGGCGGCAGCACGATCAGCGTCGAGAGCGCATCGTGTAGTTCGTCGGCATCGCGCACCACCGGCCACGATTCGGCTGCGACCTCGGCGATTGCAGCGGGATCCAAGATGCCGGCGCCGTCCACGTCGTCGCGCATCGTCCGGCGCAACTGCACCGCTCGCGCTCGCCGCTCTTCCAACGGAGCGTCATCGAGATAGGCGAAGGGGTTCGCGTTGAGAATCTCGTGAGAGAAGACCGACGGCTCGGGAGTGTCGATCGCCACCGTCCGCAGCGTGCCGTTCTCCACATCGCGCAGCACCCCGAGAAATCCATCGAGGTCCATCGCCTCGTGCAGACAGTTTGCCAGCGTCTCGCGCACCAAGACGTGATCGGGAATTCGAATCGGTCCGGTAAGATTCTCGGGGCAGGCCGCTTGGTCGGGGAAGACCGCCGCGATGAGGTCGTCGGCGCGCATTCGGATCAGCTGCGGCGGCACCTTGCGCCCTCCGCTAAAACGCAGGATCGCTAGTGCCCGCGTCGCGTTCCACCGCCAGCGAGCGGCGAACATCGGCGCGGGCAACAGTGCCTGCGTCAGCGTTCGTTCGGCGCTTGCCGACTTCACGAACTCAAAGACAATATCCAACGGGAAGGCGTGCTGATCGGTCAGGGAGAGGACGATGCCATTATCCGTGGCTGCAGCCTGCAACTCGAGGTTGAACGAACGGCAGAAGCGCTTGCGCAGCGCTAGGCCCCACGCGCGGTTGATGCGCGCACCGAAGGGGGTATGCAGGATCAGCTGCATCCCGCCGCCCTCATCGAAGAATCGTTCGGCAACTAGCGTCTTGTCGGTTGGAACGACGCCTAGGATCTTCTTGCCGCAGCGGATGTATGCCACCGCTTGCTCCGCCCCGGCGCGATCGAGCGCGCACTGCTCTTCGAGCCACGCGATGGCATCGGCGTCGTCGCGCTTGTCGATAGCGCTGCGCACCGCACAGACCTCGCGCGACAACTCGAGCGTTCGGCCCCGGCCTTCGCCGTTCCAGAAGGGCACGGACGGCGGAGCGCCGTGCGCGTCCTCGACGCGAACCACGCCCGCCTCGACGCGCCGGATCTTCCATGAGTTCGTTCCGAGCAAGAAGATATCGCCGGCCATGCTTTCAACTGCAAAATCTTCATCGAGCGAACCGATGACGTGGCCGTCGGGCTCCAGGATCACGCTGTAGTTCGCGGTGTCCGGAATGGCGCCGCCACTCGTGATGGCGGCCAATCGCGCGCCGCGTCGCGCACGCAGGCGGCCGTTGACGCGGTCGTAGTGTAGGAAGGTTCCGCTGCGGCCGCGCGAGGTGGCGATGCCGTCGGCGAGCATCGAGACGACGGCATCGAAGTCGCGGCGTTCGAGTTCGCGATACGGATAGGCGGTCCGAACGGTCGCGTAGAGCCCATCGACCTCCCACTCGTGCTGAGCGCAGGCTGCGACCAGCTGCTGCGCGAGAATATCGAGCGGCGCGCTGGGAATCTCAAGCGCATCGAGCCCACCACCGCGAATCGCGCGTACCAGGGCCGCGCACTCGATCAGCTCGTCTCGCGTCGTTACGTAGAAGATGCCCCGAGGCTTTGCTCCGATCCAGTGTCCCGAACGACCGATGCGTTGCAGCGCTACGGCGATGGCCCGCGGCGAGCCTAGCTGCACGACGAGGTCCACGGAGCCGATATCGATGCCGAGTTCGAGCGAAGCCGTCGCCGCCACCGCGCGCAGCTCGCCGCCGCGCAAGCGCCGTTCGACGTCGAAACGCAGCTCGCGCGAGAGACTGCCGTGGTGCGGCATCACGAACCCTTCGCCCAAGCGTTCGTTGAGCGCAAAGGCGACGCGCTCGCTCATGCGTCGCGTTCCTACGAAGACCAGCGTCGTCTGATGGCGGAGAATCTGCTCGGCCACCCGATCGTAGATCTCGCCCCACATCTCTTTGCTCGCAACGGGTCCCAGCTCGTCGGCGGGCACTTCCACGGTAAGCTCCATCTCGCGCCGATGTCCCACGTCGACGATTGTCGCGCCGTTGCTCAGAAACTGCGCGACGCGCTCGACGGGACGTACGGTCGCCGAGAGGCCGATGCGTTGGGGCTTGCGCGCGCCCGCGCCCGCGACGAGATGATCGAGACGCGCGAGCGTAAGCGCCAAATGCGAGCCGCGTTTGTCGGCGGCCATCGCATGGATCTCATCCACGATCACCGTTGTAACGCCGGCGAAAAGGGCGCGCGACTTCTCAGCCGTCAAGAGAATGAAGAGCGACTCAGGAGTCGTCACCAGCACGTGCGGCGGCCTGCGCAACATGCTCTGACGCTGGGCGGGAGTCGTGTCGCCGGTGCGTACGGCCGTGCGAATCGGCATCATCGCGACGCCTCGCTCGATCGCGAGCCCGTTGAGCGCACTCAGCGGCTTCTCCAAGTTTTCGCGCACGTCGTTGGTCAGAGCTTTGAGCGGCGATACGTAGACGACGAGGGTGAGATCGGGCAGCGTTCCCTCCGTCGCTCGCACGACGAGGTCGTCCAGGCAGAGGGTAAACGCTGCGAGCGTCTTGCCCGAGCCCGTTGGAGCGGAGATAAGCACGTCCTTGCCGGCGCGGATGGCCGGCCACCCGTGCACCTGCGGCTCGGTCGGCGTGCCAAAACTCGAGCCGAACCATTCGCGCAGCAGCGGATGGAAATCGTCGCGCATTTTGCGGTTATTCCACCCGGCGCCGGGGCTCTCCGCGCCGGGAAAGGAGGCACCCGCCTGCGTTCGAACGACGCGCTTGCCGGGTGGTTGCTGCTGTCAAGGAGATATCTGCATGAACCGTTTTCATCATTTCCTGGGTGCGCTGACGTTGCTGGTCCTGGCGACCGGCGGGACCGTTTTGGCCGCCGGGCCAGCCGTCGAAGGAACGCCCGTGCCGATGCAGCCCAAACCCGATCTCTCCACGATGAACTTCCTGATCGGCACGTGGACCTGCTCGGATCTGAGCTCGCGACGCCCCGGCCCCTTTACCATAACCGAGGTGTACTCCAAGGATCCGGGTGGGTATTGGATCGTCCGCAACGACACAATACATAAAGCATCCTGGATCCCTCGCGAGTTTCAAAGTCAGACGAAATATACGTACGATTCGGTCGCAAAGCGTTGGGTTCGCATCACGACCGGCGACCGGGGCGGATATGCGGTAGCCACGGCGCCGATGCCGGTCGGCATGACGAAAACCTATACGTACGTGATCCAGACCAAGGCCACAGATATCGGCTCGTATGCACCGGAAGTCTACACGAAGGTGAGCGACACGAAGAAGACGATGACCACCTCGTTCACGGAGACCAACGGACGAGTCGTTAACGTGAAGGAGACGTGCACCAAGTCCTAATCTCGATCCTACTGGCTGCGCTGCCTCAAACGGCGCAGCCGGTGCTCGGCATCGGCGACGTTGCTCGCATTGCCGACCTGGAGGAGCCGGCGATCTCCCCCGATGCAGCGCGCGTCGCGCTGATCGTCATCACCGCGGATTCGTCGCACGATGCGTACGTGAATGCGCTCGACGTCATCGACGTAGCGAGCCGGCACAGGCAAACCTTGCTGGAGGGACGGGAGGTCGCAGTCCCGCGCTGGTCGCCCGACGGCAGAGAGCTCGCCTACCTCGCGGCGCCGGTGGAAGGCGCAAACCTCCAGCTCTTCATCCGCGCACCTAGCGGCACCGTAACACAGCTTAGCAACGCCGATGGCGCGGTAATCGACTTTGCCTGGAGTCCCAACGGCCGCGAGATCGCCTTCGTTGCCGCCGACCCCCCGGTGCACGCGCCCTTCTTCTTTGCCGGCGACAACGACTATACGGCAACCGCGCTAACCCCGCCGGACCACCTCTGGACGGTGCACGAACGAGGAGGCAAGGCCCGCAGGCTGACGGGCGGCTCTTGGACGATCGCGCCGACCGATCCCGGCGGCATCTTCTCGCCGCAAATCGCGTGGACGCGCGACGGCCGCGCTATCACATTTACACGCGTCGAGAACACGTTTAGCGGCGATGACGAACGCTCGACGCTATGGCAGGTCGATCCGGTAAGCGGTACGCTTACGAAGCTCACCGGTCATCCTGAGCTCGAACTGAGCCCGTTGTATTCGCCCGACGGCTCGCGCTTGGCGTATTGGTATCCACTGGGCGGCGACTTCAACTCGCAAAACACGGTACGCGTCTTGGATGCAGGGCACGATGCGGCGCTGGCCCCGGCGCTCGATCGCAACGTCGCCGCATCGCTGTGGTTACCCGACGGCCGCCTCCTGCTCTGCGGAACGGACGCTACCCGCACCCTCTTCTGGACGGCCGATCTCAACGGTGACGTCCGGCCGCTGGAGCTAGGCGAGCTTCACCCCGTCTGCGATCCGTATTCGAGCTCGACCTTCGACTCCGGAAGTGCGGCGAGCATCGCCGCCGATGGCACGGTCGCTTTCGTTGCGACCAGCGCGACGAGCGCCCGCGAGCTCTACCTTTTGCGAGCCGGCGCGACGAACCCGCAGCGCCTTACGCACTTCAACGATTTTCTCTCACACCGCGAGCTCGGCGCGATGAGCGAGCTGCGCTGGACCGGTCCCGGCGGCTTCGAAGAGGACGGAGTCGTGACGACTCCGCCTGTGCTTCGGCCAGGGGATAATGGAAAGTACCCGGTCGTACTGCTCATTCACGGTGGACCTGGACTCTCGAGCACGCGCGATTTCGTCTACGAGCAGTGGCCGCTGGCGCAGTTGATCGCCGCGCGCGGCTACATCGTCTTGCAGCCCAACTACCGCGGCAGCGACAACCTCGGTAACGCCTACATGACCGCCATCGTGCGCGACACCGTCGCCGGTCCGGGCAGCGACATCATGGCCGGGCTCGACGCGCTGGAACGCCTCCCTAACGTTGACGCGTCGCGCGTTGCCGTCTCGGGCTGGTCGTACGGCGGCGAACTTACCTCGTGGCTGATCGGCCACTATCACAACTGGCGGACGGCCGTCTCGGGCGCCGCGGTCAACAGCGAGTTCGACGAATACAATCTCTCGACGTCGAACGTGCAGGACCGCTATCCGCTGGGAACCTCGCCGTACGTCGGCGACGGCGAACGCATCTATCGTGAGAACTCGCCGATCACCTACTACGCACAGATAACGACGCCGACGTTAATCTGGGGAACGACGCTCGATCCGGTGGTGCCGATCGTGCAGTCCTACGCCCTCTTCCACGCGCTGCAGGACAACCACGTCCCGGTTCGGTTTGCCGTCTTTGCCGCCTCGACGCACGGACCCGACGGCCCGGGCCAGACCGCAGCGCTGACGCGCCTCTGGCTCGACTGGCTCGACGAGCACATGAGGTAAGGGTCTCATCCGATTTCGCTTCTCCAGCGTTATATTGAGACATGAGGATATTTAGCGCGCTCGTTCTCTCGCTGGCTACCTTGCTTGCTGCCGCGGCACCGTCGCCGGCTGCCGCTTCGCCCACCGAACGGGTTGTGCTTGCGGGCGGCTGCTTCTGGGGGATGCAGCTCGTCTTCGAACAGCTCAAGGGCGTCGATCGGGTCGTGGCGGGTTACGCCGGCGGGAGTGCCTCAACGGCGCAGTACGAAACCGTCAGCACCGGCGCGACGGGGCACGCCGAGTCGGTCGAGATCACCTACGAGCCGGCCAAGATTTCGTTCGAGGATCTGCTCGACGTGTATTTCAAGGTCGCGCACGATCCAACGCAGCTAAACCGACAAGGACCCGACGAAGGCTCCCAATACCGCTCGGAGATCTTCTACACCACCGACGCGCAGCGCACGCAGGCGCTCGGCACGATTGCGCATCTCGAACAGGCGCACGCCTTTCCCGCGAGGATCGTAACGACCGTGGCACCGTTACACGGCTTCTATCCGGCCGAGTCCTATCATCAAGATTTCGCGCTTCACAATCCGCACGACGCGTATATCGCGATCAACGATCTCCCCAAGCTCAAAGTGCTACGCCGGGATTTTCCCGAACTGATCAAGCCGAACGCACCCATGACCGCGCTCTCGATGTGAGCGCGAGGCTGTTCTGAGCTAACTTTTCCCTAGAGCGGTGCGTCCGCCACGTGCTGCGCGTACGAGCGCGGGTCGAAGTACCATTCCGGTAGGGAATCCGGAAATGTGATGTCCGTGAAATCGTAGTCTACGGTCGCATCGCGGCCGAGATAGTCCGAATCGGCCTGGTAGGTCGGCGTCCCGTGTATGTGCGTTACGATGGGCATCTCGTGCATCCATTCCAACGTAACCGTAAAGAGCATTGGATAGACCTTGTGATCGCTATCCTCATCGTAGAGCTTGTCGGTCGCGACGACCTCTTGCAGCTCGAGCGTCTTTGCATCGACGTAGAGCTCGCGCAGGCGATTTCGGTCTGGATCGCGTCGAGGCGTCAGACTCACGTGAATCTGGCCGCCCTCGTTTTCGATCCGCGTGACCCGGTAATCGAACTCGCCAAGCGCAGTGACGCTCGCAATGGTTTTGGGCGGAAGGCTACCCGTCGGTTCGGGCGTCGGTACGAACTCGCGCGGACTCGTATGCGGATGCACCGGAGCGGGTTCGAAGAGATCGGCGGTCGGCGGTCCCGGATCCCACGGCTCGTTGAAGGACGGGCGCAAAAACTCAAGCGTGCCTCGCGACGAGCCGCGATAGACGCGGCGCCCCAAAGCCGCCCGGTCGACCGTGCGGCACCAAATGTGATAGGTGTAGCTGTTGAGCAGGTCGGGATAGCCGTCGTCGAGGGTCTGCTTACGGATCAGCGTGTAGGTAATATACGGCGGCGGCGGCCGATGCGAGCGAAACTGCCGCCGAATCAAATAGAGCAGCCGGTCGGGCGAGGGCAAAGGAATGGGGGTCGCGGTGGCCTTCGGCGTGGCAGCGCCGGCGTGCGGCTGCGCGGCCGCGAGAAAAAGGCCGAGTACCAGCAGCCCGGCGGCGAGACTCTGTTTCACGTTACTCCCTTTAGCGAGGCGCCATTCGAATAGCGCCGTCAAGACGAATCACTTCACCGTTAAGCATCTGGTTCTCGACGATGTGACGCGCCAGGGCGGCATACTCTGCCGGCCGTCCAAGGCGCGAAGGGAAAGGAACCTGCTTACCGAGGGACTCGCGCGCGGCCTCCGGCAGACCCGCCAGCATGGGCGTATCAAAGATTCCAGGCGCGATGCTGCAGACGCGAATCTGATGCTGCGCGAACTCGCGCGCAATCGGCAGCGTAAGGCCTACGACACCACCCTTGGATGCCGAATACGCCGCCTGACCGATTTGGCCGTCATAGGCCGCGACCGACGCAGTGCAGATGATGACGCCGCGATCTTCGCCCGGCTCGACCGGCCGTGCGATCATCTTCGCTGCCGCCAGGCGAATGACGTTGAAGGTACCGATCAAGTTTACCGCGATGACCTTCGCAAAGCGTTCCAGCGGAAGCGGCCCTTCTCGTCCGATAACGCGTTCCGCAGTAGCGATGCCGGCGCAGTTGATCGCGCCGTGCAGCGCGCCGAACCGCTCGACTGCAAGATCGACCGCCGCTTGAACCTGCTCCGAGTCGGTGACATCGGTGCGCGCGAAGCATGCCTTGGCGCCGAGTTCCCCCGCAAGTTCGCCGCCGCGTTCGCTGACGTCGCAAATAACGACGTTGGCGCCGGCGCGCGAGAACTCGCGCGCACACGCGGCCCCTAAGCCGGAGGCGCCGCCGGAGATGATGAGGGTCCGTCCGTCAATTTGCATAGGCCGCAAAGCTACAGTGCGGCGAGGGCGATATCCTGGATTGACGAATCACAAGGCCGGTGCCCAGGAGATCCTTCGCGCTCGTACTTCTCATCATTTTCGCGGGTTTCGCGGGGTGGTCGCTGCTGCGTCCGCGTCCGCAGCATTCGCTCGCGCACCGCTACGTTGCGGCTATTCGCTCGCCCGCAGCACCGTCGACGCCGGTCACCGCGCCAAGCGCCACTGCGCCTCAAACGGCGATGCCCGTCGAGACCGCGCCTGCGTCCCCATCGGTCTCACCGAGTCCGGGCGCGACCGAAAATGCACACGGGCCCGAGCTTGCCTTGATCGTTGATGACTGCGGCCAATGGATTGCAACCGAGCGCGGATTCGTCGCCTTAGGAGTTCCAGTGACGCTCTCGGTCCTGCCGGACGTTCCTTACACAAGCCTGATCGCCACGGAGGCGTCGGACGCCGGGAAAGGAGTCATGCTACACCTTCCGATGGAGACGCTATCCGGACTAAACCCTGGACCTGGAAAAGTGACGACGGAGATGAGCGATTCGCAGATCGCCGCTGCGGTTCGAGACGATCTTGCAGAAGTTCCCCTCGCGCGCGGCGTCAATAACCACGAAGGCAGCAAGGCGTCGGCCGATCCGCGAGTCATGCGCGCCGTCATCGGCGTGCTTGCGAAAGACAATCTCTTCTTCATCGACTCGCGCACGAACTCGGCCTCCGTCGGCGAACAGACTGCACGGAACCTAGGCGTGCCGACCGCGGCTCGCGACGTCTTTCTCGACAACCGCGCCGACGTCGCCTATACGGAAGCGCAGCTCTCGGCGGCGGCCGCGATCGCGGCCCGCAACGGAAGCGCGATCGCGATCGGCCACCCGCGCGCTACGACTTTGATTGCCGTCAAAGCGATGATCCCTAAACTGCAGGCCATGGGTATACGCTTCGTTCTCGCGCAAGATCTCGTCGGTAAGGAGTGAGTAATCCATGAGCATCGCCCTGTTAATCGTGCGACTGATCCTCGGTCTCGGTTTCGTCGCCCACGGCGTTCAAAAGTTGTTCGGCTGGCTTGGCGGCGGCGGTCTCGAGGGCACCGGGAACGGCTTCGAAAGCCTGGGCTTTCGGCCAGGTAAACTCTTCGCGCTCATGGCGGGCCTTGGAGAGACGGTTGGCGGCCTCTTAACGGTGCTGGGGTTGGGCGGAGCGCTCGGTCCGGTACTCATCGTGCTCGTCATGCTCGTCGCCATCGGCGCGGTGCATTACAAGAAGGGCTACTTCGTTACCAACGGCGGTTGGGAGCTCAACGCAGCCAATATCGCCGTGGCGCTCGCCGTCTCGTTCTGCGGCAACGGTGACTACGCGCTCGACACTACGCTGAACCTACAGTTCCTTACCGATCCACTTCAAGTTTCGTACGCGCTGGCGGCCGCAGTCGTCGTCGCGGGACTCAACCTGCTCGCTCGCCGTCCCGCTCCAAAGAGCAGCTAAGGGCATCGCTATGGAGACGATCGCGTTTTACGGAGCCGGAATGCTGGGCTCGGCAATGATCCGCGCGATGCTGGGCCGCGGGCTCGCGGTACGCGTCTGGAATCGCACGCCGGCGAAGGCAAAGGCCTTGGAAGAGGCAGGCGCGTGCGCCTTCGGCAACCTCGCCGAGACTGCAGAAGGCGCAGATCGCGTACATCTCTGCCTAAGCGACGACGCGAGCGTCGATGCCGTGCTGGATGCCGCAACTCCCGGCATTGCGGCCGAATCTCCGATCGTCGATCACACGACCGTCGCGCCGCAGCGAGTTGTCGAACGCACGCGCAAGCTCGCGGAGTCGGGGCACTCATTCCTGCACGCACCGGTCTTCATGGGACCGCCGATGGCACTGCAATCCAAGGGCGTGATGATGGCGTCGGGTGGAGCGGCGCTCTTCGCGCGGCTGGAGGCGCCGCTGCGCGCGATGTGCAGTGACCTGCGTTACTTAGGCGAGCGGCCCGATCTCGCGGCCGTATACAAGCTGATGGGCAACGCAATGATCTTGGCCGTAGTCGGCGGCATCAGCGATATGCTACGCATCGGCGAACAACAAGACCTAACGCGCGAACAGGCATATCGACTCTTCGACTTCTTCGATCCGGACGGACAGGTTCGCGGTCGTGGAAAGCGCATGGCCGAGGGCGACTACGACCCGGTTTGGAGCATCGCGATGGCGCATAAGGATGCCGTGCTGATGCAGGCGGCGGCTCACCACGAACGGCTGCCGGTCATCGACGCGATGGAGGCCTTGCTGCGCAACGTTTCGGATCGAGGAATGGGGGACCGCGACCTCGCTGCAGCCGCCATGCGATAGCGCCGTGGACCTCAATCCGCACGAGCGTCAGATGGCCGACGAGTCCATGGTGCGCAACCTAGCAGCGCAGGCGCGCGCGATTTGGCCACAGGAGGCCGCGCTGCTGCAACGTTACGCACTGCCGCCGGAGCCGTACATTCTCGATGCAGGTTGCGGTACGGGAGAGGGAGCCTCACGCATTGCGGAGCTTTTTCCTCGCGCGCGTGTATTGGCCGTCGACGTTCTCGAGGATCACCTCGAGCGCGCGCGCTCGCGCTACACGCGGTTCGCTCCGCGGTTACGCTTCGAGCACCAAAGCATCTTCACGCTCGACGCTGCGGCGGGAACCTTCGATCTGACCGTTTGCCGCCACGTCCTGCACTCAGTTCCTCAGGCGGATCGTGCGATCGCCGAGCTCGTGCGGGTGACGCGCCCCGGTGGATACTTGCACCTGATCGTCGAGGACTACGGAATGTTGCATTTCGAGCGCGCCCTCCCTGATCCACGCGATTTTTGGCATGAAGCGCCCGCTCGATTCGCAGAGGCGACGAATACGGATCTATTCATCGGACGGCACACGTTTCGGATTTTCGCAGCGCTCGGTCTTGAAGAGATCGCAGTTGACTATATCGTCGTCGATACGCTGCGCGTACCCCGCGAGACGTTTGCAGCAATCATCGAAGCCTGGCGCGATGGTTACGCGGCTCCGATCGGCGAGTTCACGCCGATCAGCCGAGAGGCGGCGCTGGGCTATTTCGACCGGATGGTCGCCAACATTCGCGACCCCCAGGGATATGCGGTATGGATGGTGCCCGTTGCCAGCGCGCGGGTACCAATCGGCAAACGATGAAGGCGCTGCAGATCGACCGGTTTGGGCCGCTCGAGGATTTGCAGGTTCGCGAGATTGCCGATCCCCCGCTTCCATCCCGTTCCGTGCGGATCGCCGTCGAGGCGGCCGCCGTGAATCCAAGCGACACCGGCGTCGCGCTGGGACGCTTTTCGCACGCGACGCTGCCGCGCATACTCGGCCGCGACTTCGCAGGAACGATAGTCGAGGGACCGCCGGACCTCAACGGACTGCGCGTCTGGGGTTCGGGCGGCGGTATTTTGGGCATGACGCGCGACGGCTCGCATGCCGAGCATATGATTCTGCCGCAAGATGCCGTTATCGCCCGTCCATCGGGCTTAACGGCTGAAGAAGCGGCGGCCGTCGGCGTGCCCTTCGTTACCGCGTGGAGCGCGCTGGTCGAGCTGGGAGGTTTTAAGGCCGGTCAGTGGACCATTATCTCCGGCGCTGCGGGGGCCGTCGGGTTGGCAGCGGTGGCGCTTGCGAAGGCGTTGGGTGGCCACACTATCGCGCTAGTGCGTTCGCGTACCGATCGCACACCGCTCGATGCTATCGGCACCGATGCAGTACTTCATTCCGACGGTGACGACGTACCGAAAGCGGTTGTGGAGCTGACCGGAGGCCGCGGCGCCGACATCGCACTCAACGCGATCGGTGCGCCCGTCTTTTCAACGCTCTCGGATTCGCTGGCAAAAGGAGGCCGCATGGTAGTCTTCTCGGCGCGCGGGGGCAGCGAGGTTCGGCTCGATCTCTTCTCCTTCTACCGTCGCAGGCTCCAGCTTTTCGGCTTGGACACGGCCGCGATGGGGCTCGCGCAGATCGCGCAGCTCTTCGCAAAGTTCGGTCCCCTCTTTGAATCCGGCGCCCTCGCGCCGCCGGCGATCGCCGCGCGCCTACCGCTGGCACGTGCCCGCGAGGCTTACGAGCGCGTGGGAGCCGGCGTCTCCGGCAAGGTCGTTCTCATTCCGGGCGCGCGGGCGGGATAGGCAGCGGCGTCCGCCGCGGAAGCGGCGAGCCGGTCCAAACCGGACGCGGCGTTTGTGGCGGCACCGGCGTAAAGACCGCAGCGGGAGGCACCGACGGAGCGCCGGGATCGAACGGCGTGGGCGTCCCGACGGCGTGTGAAGGAAGGCGCACGACGAGACGATGCTCTCTCGGCTCAAACCATACCGATACACCGAGCGCGCGCAGGACCGCTCCGGCGGGTACGAACGTACTATCGAGTTCGGCCGGCGCTTCCCCGAGGCGAACCCGAACGCTTCGCGCTCCTCGCTGGATAACCAAGGAATCGCCCTCGTACCAAATGCGGTCGGCGACGCGCGTCATCAAGGGCTCGACCGGCACGAAGACGCGATCCTGCGCCACATACGCACGCGAGTAGCCTTCGAGCGGACGTCCGTTAACCAGAATGGTTACCGGATCTGGTGGGAATATCGGCACGTTGCACCGATATACCGCCTGCGATGCCGCGACTCATCTCCGCCTTTCGCGAGGCCCTGGTTCGCTTTGGGCGCGACGGCTGCGCCTTTCACGCGCAGTCGATTGCGTTCAACGCACTCTTCGCACTCTTTCCCCTTACCGTTCTCGTGCTGAGCGCCGCGACGCTGGTACTCCCCGACGCCGAGCGCCGCACGTTGGCGATGGTCGATACGCTGGCGCCAACCCTCCACGACTATATCGCCGAGAACCTGCGCACGTATATCTACGGTCGAGGCATCTCAAGCCTCATCGCACTCGCATTCCTCATCTGGTCGGGTAAGAATCTCTTCATGGGTCTCGCCTATGCGCTTGACCGCGCGCTTGCGGTTCCCGAGGGCCGGCCGCTCATGCATAACCTGCTGCTCTCCTTCGTAATGCTTCCGGTAACCGCAGTTCTCTTGGTGATCGCCGTAGCTTTGCCGATCGTACTGTCGGTAACGTTTCACGTCGCCGCAATTCACGATCCGCGACGAGTCACGCACATCCTCGCCTACCTGCTCTCTATCGCGCTGGTTTTCATCGTTGCGGTCGTGCTCTATCGCTGGCTGCCGAATCGCCCGGTCTCGTGGGCCTTCGCCCTGCGGGGGGCTGCCGTCGTCGCCGCCGCATGGCCTGCGGTTCAATACGCTTTTGCGGCATACGTGACGCACGTGGACTTCACGCGCATCTACGGAGCGCTCTCGGCGCCGCTCGTCTTGCTGCTCTGGTTCTACTGTATCGGCTCGATCTTTCTCTTCGGCGCCGAGTACGGCATATCGCTCTCGACCGGATATCGTGACCCCGCGCGCGAAGGGCTGGGAACTAATGTTTGACCGAGTCTTCCTGCGCCGCATCGTAGCCATCGCGTTCTTATCTTCGTCGCTGGCATTCGTCGCGGCGGCCCCGCCTGCGACGCCGCCGCCAACGCCCGCGCCGTTCGTCCCGTCCTCCCCGCAACCGTCGCCGGAGGCTCCCGGAGCCGGGCAGACGCCGATCGTGATCGTTTATCCTTTCGATGTTCAGACCGGCGCGGATCCGAGAATCGGTACCGCGATCGCACAGATTCTCGGGCAGGAGATGGCCGCCGCCGGCGGCATCACCGTGCGTCCTATTCCACAGGGCGTCAAACGGGCCGACTTTCTCGAAAACGCACGCGCCACTAACGCCGACTTCTATATCAGCGGCTACGTCACGCCGGTCGGCGATAGCGCGGCGGTCGTCGAGCAGGTGGTAAGCGTCGAAAGCGGCGTCATTCTCTTTTCGCAGACGGCGCAAGTCTCGACGGTCGCCGATGTTGCTTCGCAGTCGCTTCTTGCCCGTTCGCAGATCCTAGTGTTCGTCGGACGCGGCACCGAGCAGGTCGCGACGCAATCCTCGAACACTCCGGCACCGTCCTCGACAAACGGCGCGAACGTGCCCATCTCGGGCATCGGCAACATCGTTGACTCGGTCTTCAAGCATAAAGGGGCGGCGCATACGCCTACTCCCGGCCCGGTCGTCAAACCCACGCGCGGCGTCATCGTCGCATCCGCGACTGCTTCCGGCGCGGTCGCGGCCGGGGACCTTGCCAACGCGACGCACGAACTGTACTTTGCGCTCAATCGCCGCTTCAACACGACAATGACGGCGGCGACCTCGTCGCCGGCAACCTCGGCCGACGCGATCTGCGGTACCGATCGCGACAACACGATTGCGTCGGGGACGTTGCAAGAGGTGACGGCCGGCCACCGAGGGCAGGTCACGTTTACGCTCGTCGTGTACACCTGTTTCGGCGCACCGCTCGATAGTCGCGTCGGCAAAGGCGGCTCGATTAAAGCGGCGGTCGATGCGGCAGTGGCGGCTTACGCGACCGCGCATCCCGATAACAGCTAGCGAACCTTCAGCGCCGCGAAAGGTTACTCGAATAATCCGGCCGGCGGATCGATGACGATCCTTCGCCGCGCAAGATCGATCTCGCGAACGATCGCCGCAACCATTGGAACGAGACGTCCGGCAACCACGAGCATGTCGCTCGCGGGATAATGCTCGACGCCCTCCACCGCCCCGTATGCCGCGCCGTCCGTTCCATGCACCGCGCAGCCGACGAGATCCGCATCGAGGTACTCGCCTTCGCCTAACAAGATCGCTTCACGCGGCGCATAGAGGACGGCGCCGGCGTACTCTTGCGCAGCCTCCGCATCGTCGACGCCCTCGATACGAATCAGCAAGCGTCCTTTATGCGCGCGAATATCGGTAAGCCGTACGAGCGAAGAGACTCCGCCGCGTTGGCAACGCAGCGTCGCTCCCGTAGAAAAGACGATGCGACCCGCGCTAGTCGGGTCGCATTTCAGCTCTCCTCGAATACCGAAGGGCCCGGCTATTTGCCCGACGGCTAAGTCATCCTGAGCCAAGCCTGCCTCGAACCTCGACTCTGCATGACTCGCTGCGTTCGCTCAGCATCGCTCAGGACGAAGGATCGTCGTCGACTCCTTGAGCTGCTTCGTTGCTATCCAGGATGTCCACAGCGACGCGACCCTCTGCGGTTGCGCGCACGATCGTGCGCAGCGCGTGCGCGACGCGGCCGCTACGTCCGATCACTCGGCCGAGATCCTCGGGATCTACGATCAACTCGATGACCGGCTGCGCGCTCTCGTCAACGAAGAGTTCGACCGCTACGCTCTCCGGTTTTTGAACCAGCTTACGGGCGAGAAAGGTCAGAAGATCGGTCGCGCGCCGGTGGCCGGCCCACGGGTCGCTCGGCGGCAGGCTAGGCTTGCGCTCGCGACGAGGAGGCCTGCGCGCCGGCCGCGCGGCCGACGGCGGGGCCGGCGTAACCGGCGGCGGCCGCCGCGTGGGCTCTCGCTCTACCTCTTCGACAACCGCTTCGCTGAAAAGACCGAACTCGTCATCATATGCGCTCACGCGGCGTCGCCCTTCGCTTTCTTCGGTTCGCGCTTCCGTTCGGGAATCGGACCGCGCTCCACGAGGCCTTTCTCGGCAAAGAGACGGCGCACCGTCTCCGAGGGCTGCGCACCCTTGTCCAGCCAAGCCTTTGCCTTCGCCTCATCGACGACGACGGTTCGCGGCTCGGTCCGCGGATTATAGTGTCCGAGAATTTCGATGAATCGCCCATCGCGCGGCGCCCGCGCGTCGGCGACCACAAAACGATAGGTCGGTTGTTTTTTGGCGCCCATCCGGCGCAATCGAATACGTACCATTCTCTCGCTGTACTTTCGTTACGGGTTAAGGCGTTCGAAGCGGCAGGAGTGGCCGCCGCTTCTTTCCGCCGAGTTGTTTGGCCATCTGACGCGCCTGCTCGAACTGTTTGACGAGCCGGTTTACGTCGGAAACTTGCGTGCCCGAGCCGCGTGCGATGCGCTTGCGGCGGGATCCGTCGAGAAGGCTGGGATTGCGACGCTCGTTACGCGTCATCGAACAGATGATCGCTTCGACCTTCGCGACCTCGCGCTCGGGAATTTCAAAGTCCTTAGGCAGTGCGCGCGACAGACCGGGGACCATCTTCAACAGATCGGTCATCGAGCCGAGTTTGCGCACTTGGCGCATCTGTTCGAGAAAATCTTCGAGTGTAAAGCTATGTTTGAGCAGCTTCTCCTCGAGCTTTCGTGCCTGCTCTTCCGAATAAATGCTTTGGGTCTTCTCGATCAACGTCAAGGCATCGCCCATCCCGAGGATGCGCGACGCGAGCCGCTCGGGATAGAAGGGCTCGAGCGCCGCGAGCTTCTCGCCGACGCCAACGAACTTGATCGGCGCACCGGTAACGCGGTGGATCGAGAGCGCCGCGCCGCCGCGCGTATCGCCGTCCATCTTCGTGAGGATGACGCCGGTGATGCCCAACCGATCGTGGAAACCCTTGGCTACGTTGGTCGCCTCTTGACCCGTCATAGCGTCGGCAACGAGCAGAATCTCCTGTGGCTGGGCGACGCGTTTGAGGTGCGCGAGCTCGTCCATGAGCGCTTCGTCGATCTGCAGCCGCCCCGCCGTATCGACGATTACGGTGGAGAGCGCTAAGCGTCTGGCCTCGGCGATGCCGTCGCGCACGATCCGAACGGGATCGCCGGCACCGCGTTCGAAAACCGGTAGATCGATCTGCTTGCCGAGAGTCTGGAGCTGCTCGATTGCCGCGGGGCGATAGACGTCGGCCGCGATCAAGAGCGACCGGCGCCCTTGCTCCTTGAGACGCAGGGCGAGCTTTCCGGCCTGTGTCGTCTTTCCCGAGCCTTGCAGGCCAACGAGCATGATGATTGAGGGAGGCGCATCCGCGAACTGCAGACGTGCGCGACCCGAGCTGCTCGCCGGCCCTAGCAACTCGACGAGTTCGGCGTGTACGATGCGCAGAATAGTTTGTGCGGGCGTGAGCGATTCGAGCACGTTTGCGCCGACGGCGCGTTCTTTTATGCGCGCCGCAAAGTCCTTGGCGATTGCAAGCGAGACGTCGGCCTCCAGCAGGGCGACGCGAACCTCGCGCAGCGCCTCGTTGACCTCGCTTTCGGTGACCTTTCCGCGTCCGCTAAGGCGTTCGAATATCGCCCCTAAGCGGTCACTGAGTTGATCGAACAACAGCCTGCCCTAAGCCAGTCGCAGGCTACGTAGCCGAAGAGGGTGTCGTCTCGTCGATGCGCTTGACCGCATCGCCGACGGTCTTGATTTTTTCCGCCTCTTCGTCGGGTATGTCGATATTGAACTCCGTCTCGAACGCCATCACCAGCTCGACCTGGTCGAGTGAATCGGCACCGAGATCGTCGGTAATGGACGCCTCAGGCGTCACTTCCGACTCGTCGACACCGAGTTGCTCGACGATGATCTTCTTCACTTTATCGAAGGTGGTGCTGGTTGACATCTCGTCTCCTTTCAAAGCGTGTCACTGATGGGGTCACATTAGGACCCCGCCGTCGACTACGAGCGTCTGTCCCGTGATATATCCGGCGGCATCAGAGCAGAGGAAGGCTACCACTCCGCTGACGTCCTCCGGCTTCCCGGCCCGGCCGAGAGCGGCTTGTTTGATCAAGAACTCCTTCGCGGCATCGGGCATTTTTTCGACCATAGCGGTTTCGATGAGGCCCGGTGCGACGGCGTTGACTCTTATATTCCTCGAACCCAACTCCTTTGCCAGCGATTTGCACAGACCGAGGAGTCCCGCCTTTGAGGCGGCGTACGCCGCTTGGCCGGCGTTGCCGGTGATCCCGACGATGCTCGTCACCAACACCATCGAGCCGCCGCGCTGCTTCATCATCGGCTTCGCGGCAGCAGCGCAGAGATAGAACGCGGCTTTCAAGTTTACGTCGAGCAGTCGATCGATAGTCTCGGATTTCAGCCGCACAATCAGCGCGTCCACGGATTGACCGGCGTTGGCGATCGCGCAATCGAGGCGGCCGAAGCGGTCGACCGTCTCGGAGACCACACGCTCCACCTCGGCCCGATTGGTGACGTCGGCGAGATAGATCTCCGCCGTCGCACCCGCGCGCGCGTTCGCGCAGGCTGCGGCCGTCGCTTCGAGCGCGACGACGTCGCGTCCGACGAGCGCGACGTCGGAACCGCGCTTGGCGAACTCGACGGCGATCGCGCGGCCGATTCCGCGGCTGGCGCCGGTGATGAGCGCTACCTTTCCCGCGAGCATCATACCGTCGCCCTCGTCGCGTGCTCCAGCTCGTCCCGGAGTTTTTGGGCGGCGGCAAAATCGCTGACGACGCTCACCGCAACGGCGTCCGGCATACGTCTCATCAAGGCGCCCAGGACGTTGCTTGCGCCGAACTCGACGACGCGGTCCAGGCGGTACGAAAGCATTGCTTGCGCGGTGTCGTGCCAGCGAACTTCCTCCACGACCGAGCGCACGAGATTTACTTTGATCGTTGCGACGTCACGATAGGGCTTGCCATCGACGTTAGAGATCACGTCGAAACGCGGCATCTCAAAGTGACTCTTCTCGACCGCAGCTGCAAGTCGTCTCACCGCAGGTTCCATTAAAATGCTGTGCCAGGCACCCGATACGTTGAGCGGCACGACGCGCTTCGCTCCGGCGGCCAGCATCGGTTCGGTCGCCGCGCGCACGGCCTCGAGGTCTCCGCTAATCACGATCTGCGTCGGCGAGTTCAGGTTCGCCGCCGCGACGCGCCCGACGTTCGCGTCGCGCAGTTGTTCTAACACCTCGCGCACTTGGTTCAGCTCCAGACCGAGCACGGCCGACATACTACCGTGCGCGCGTTGCGCCGCATCCTGCATCGCTTTGGCGCGTTCGTCCACGATTTGCAGCGCCTCTTCAAACTCAAGCGAGCGCGCCGCTACCAGGCTGCAAAGCTCCCCGAACGAGTGCCCCGCGGTAACGACGGGCTCGATCACGCCGCGTGTGCTTTCGTACAATGCGAGATTCGTCGTGAAGATGGCCGGCTGGCTGTACTCCGTCTCGCGCAGCCGCTCTTGTGGACCTACCCGTTGCAGTTCGAGCAGGTCGTACCCGAGCACGGCAGCGGCGCGGTCGAAAATTGCTCGCGCCGCTGCCGAGTTGGACGCGACATCGCAGCCCATCCCAACGCACTGCGACCCTTGACCAGGAAAGATCGCGGCAAAACGCATCTACGCGACCCACCTCCATGCAACGGCACCCCACGATAAGCCGCCGCCGAAGGCGACGAAGATGATCAGGTCGCCCGGACGCACTCGCCCGGCCCGTACCGTTTCGGAGAGCGCCATTGGTATCGATGCCGCCGACGTATTGCCGTACTCGGCAATGTTGATCACGACCTTATCGTCGGGCAGGTTCAAGTAACGTGCGGTTGCATCGATGATGCGCTTATTCGCCTGATGAGGAATGAGGAAGGAGACGTCGGCTTTGCTGAGTCCCGCCTTGCTCAAGACAGAGTCGGTGGACTCGACCATCTTATTGACGGCCAGTTTGAACGTTTCGCGTCCTTGCATATGGATGAGATGCAGCTTGGCGTCCAATGCGGCGTGGTCGATCGGTTCACGCGAGCCGCTGCCATGCGCGTAGAGGAGTTCGGGACGGCTGCCGTCGGCGCCAAGATCCGAGGCCAGAAAGCAATCTTCGTCCGAGCGCTCCAAAATCACCGCGCCGGCACCATCGCCGAAAAGAATGGCGGTCGAGCGATCCTCTTTGTCGAGAATCTTCGAAAGCGATTCCGCACCGATGAGCATCACGCGCCGGTAGACGCCGGAGCGAATGAGCCCCGATGCGATCGTCAGGCCGTAGATGAAACCGCTACAAGCGATCGCAATGTCGAAGGCCGGCTTCTCGTTAACGCCGAGCCGTGTCGCGACCAGACAAGCCGTCGCCGGAAAATAGTAGTCGGGGGTTACCGTAGCGACGATGAAGCAGTCGACGTCGCTCGCTTGCAGATCGGCATGCACCAGCGCCGCCTCCGCGGCGGCCGACGCGAGATCGCTGGTGGCCTCGTTATCGGAGGTCCAATGCCGGCGTTTCATTCCGGTGCGGGTCGTGATCCATTCGTCCGTCGTATCCAGCCACGCCTCGAGGTCGTGATTTGTGACGACCCGCGCCGGCGCGTAGTGGCCGACGCCGACAATCCTCACGCCGCACAACGACACCTGTACTTAACCGGCCGGCTCGTCTTGCACCTTAATTGCCTGCCGGCCTTTGTAGGTGCCGCAGTTCTGGCAAGCAAAATGCGGCCGCTTTGGCTGATGGCACTGCGGACAGAGCACCGTGGTCACCGCGCCAAGCTTCCAGTTCGCCGCGCGCCGGCTTCGAGTCTTGCTGCGCGGCGTCTTCCATTTTAAGTTGGCCATAATTCTCCGTTCAAAAGGCTAGGCACGGTCGCACGAGCATTCGCCCATATTTCTGTTCGCCCCGCATTTGCCGCAAAGACCGAGACAGTCTTCCTTGCAGCGCAACCCCATCGGCAGCGCGCTGAGCACGGTCTGCTGCGCCAGATCCGCTACGTCGAGCCGCTGACCAGTCAGGATGTTTCCCTCACCGTAGGGATCCTCGTCGCGCCCGCGCCCTGGCTCGATCCGCTCGTCCACGTCCACGTGGACCTCCCCATGCACGTCCTCGAGGCAGGCATCGCACGGCCCCGCAACGCGGGCATCCACGGTTCCGGCGACCGCCAGCATTCCGTCCGCTTTGCGCAGCTCCAGAGCAACCCGTGCCGGCTCCGGGAACGCAATCCCCTCGAACTGCTCGATCCGCACCTCATCGGCGATCACCATCAACTGGCGGCCGCCGGCGAGGAGCCCGCTGATGTCGACCTTATGCGAACGATCCATAATGCAAGCCCTCGCAGCACGAAGCCCCGCCAAGCAGGCGGGGCCGCCACGACTTTGCCATTCTAGAACCCCTCCCGCTCCTTGTCAAACGCAATCGGCGCGGGGATAGAGGCGTGTCATGAGCATCGATCCGGCCGCTTCCCGACTCGCCGCGACGGGCGTCGCGTTTGCCTCGCAAATCGCAGCCGCAGCCCACCGCTATGGGGTCGATCCCGAGCTGCTTGCTGCGGTCGCCGCGCAAGAGACCGGTGGCCCGGGCAGCAACTCCGGCCGGAACGAGGTCGGCGACGGCGGCCACGGCCATGGGATCTTTCAGATTGACGACCGGTGGCATCCCTTCGCCTCTACGCCGGGTGCGATGGATCCCGGGCAAAACGCCGATTACGCCGCCTCCATGATCGCCGGCCTGCTCAAGCGCTACGGCGGCAATATCCACGAAGCACTCTCAGCCTACAACAGCGGCTCGCCAACCGCGACCGGTACGAAAACCACCTGGTCAGACGGCTCGACACTCGGTTATGCCGACTCGGTAATGCGTCACTACCAACAGCTAACCGGCGGCTCGGAGCCGTTCGAGGCGGCGCAGTCCAGCGCGGTCGCCGAATCGAGCGCGACCGTCTCGTCGGTCGGCGCGCTGCAAACCGCGGCGCAAGGCCTGCCGATGCCGCCGCCTACGTTGCCAAACACTTCGCACCCGCAAACCTATCACCGTCAATCAACCGACTATCTGTCGTTCTTTAGCGACGACAACGACGATACTGACTCGTAGCAAAGGAGAAACTATGAACTCACTCTCTTCCGTCCATCACGGGCATATTTCGGGCAGGCCCTTCGAACATACAAACGGAGGCCGCGTCAGCGGTTCGAACGAGCACGGCCGCATCAGCGGTTCAAACGAGCACGGCCGCGTGAGCGGTTCGAACGAGCATCGCGTCGGCGGGTGCGAGCAGCATGGCCGCATCAGCGGCACGTGCGAAAACGGCAAAAGCGGCAAACTCCAAGGTTCGAACGGAACGTACGGCGGCTCGCTTAGCGGCAACGAGCAAGAATCGGTCGAGGATGCCGCTCTATCTGAGATCAGCAGCCTGATTGCATCGCTCGGTTCGCTTTCCGGGCAGGCCCAAAGTATGCCGCTCTCGCCGCCAACCCTGCCGGGCCTGCCGCAAGGGACGGCTTATCAACCGCAGGCGATCGACTATTCCTACGGTGACGACTAAAACGCAAGTTTGCTAAAGGAGCAACGACATGGCCTTCCTTCTTCCAGCTCTCGAGGGTATCGGCTCGGGACTCTTGGGCAGCGCGATCGGCGGCACGCTCGGAAGCGGCGTCGCGGGCAACGCGCAAAACGCCGCCATGAATGCGCTCAATACGCAAGACGAGAACTTTCAGCTCGGCATGTATGCCTCCGAGATTCAGAATCAAGAGCAACTGCAGATGCAATCCGAGGCTTTCGATCAAATGATGGACGAGCGAAGCGAAAACATGCGCGAGGTCGACACGCTTCGCAACGTGGACATGGCTCAGCGCAAGATGGATGACTCTATTACGAAGAAGTTCATCCAGTCCATCACCGAATGACGAGCGGCCCGCTTGCGCCCCTGCGCAACGAACGTGCTGTCGCGGCGCGCGGTACTCCCGCCGCGCCCCGCGGCAGCGCGAGCGCGTCGAGTCCCTCCGATCTCAGCTCGGATCAACAGAACCAAATCGCCGCGCAGCGCCAAGCCTTCGACTACGATGCCGCCGAGCGCGCCGAGATCCTGCGCGAGCACGAGGTTCTCGAAGCGTTGCTCATGGCACACCTCAAAAATGAGGACGAGATCACGAAGAAGTGGATCGCGCTCATCTAGCCGCATAGCCGCCATTCGGAGCCACGGGCTACGACCGGAATCGGGGAGGATCGCTTCGAACCGCGTGCTATACTTGTGCCTTACGCGGGCCGTTAGCTCAGCTGGTTAGAGCGCATGCTTGATAAGCATGAGGTCCCTGGTTCGATCCCAGGACGGCCCACCAGCAGTAAAGCGGGCAACGACACGATTCTTGCACGAACGTCCTTCATGGCGTATCGTTTGCGGTTTTAGCTAACTTTGGGCTAGGCCACCCTGCTTAGCGGTCCCCCGGCGATCGAGAGGGCCCGCGACGGGGGCTTTATCCTAACTCGTTGTTAAAGATATTGCCCGAGAGCGGCTGAACAGGTCCGTTGCTGCCGGTACCTGCAGCTAACTCATCGAGCACGTTTTCGGATATCTCGCTTGCCTCTTCCTGACCCGGCTGTTGTTTTGCATCAGGCTCTTGTTTCATTGCTCCGACCTTTCCGTGAGAAAAGCGCTGCACACGCACGCGCAACCCGCTAGCGGGGCCCATCTTACGAGTTATTAAAAGCCGCCCAGTTGCTAATAGCACCGTTCGCAGGGGGCTGCGCAGGTCCGTTGCCGCCGGTACCCGCAGCTAACTCGTCGAGCACCTTTTCGGATATCTCGCTTGCCTCTTCCTGACCCGGCTGTCGTTTCGCGTCAGGTCCTTGTTTCATTTGCTCGGAACCTTTCCGTGAGAAATGCGCTGCAAACGCAGAGTCGCGCGGCGTTCCGCCAAAAGACTGCTCCTCCTTCTTCGAGACCGTACTGACTGGGACGGATTTTCATACCGTGCGCGGCGCACTCACCAACCGGTTCGCCAAAGCCCGATCCCGGAGGAGGGCCCATGAACGATTGATAAGCATGAGGTCCCTGGTTCGATCCCAGGACGGCCCAAGTCACTCGCCCACTCGGAAACTACGGGAGATCATGCGACTACGTTTCGGCGATCGGGTTACGATCAACAACCTCGGCATCGAAGGTGAGGTCATCGAGGCAGATACGCGCTCAATCGTCGTTCGCTATAAGAAGGCCGACGGCGAGCTCGTCGAGCATCGCTTCGCGCCCGAAGACTTAGAATACCGGCCTAAGCCCCACCAACAGTAAGATAGCGGTTGAACCAGTCGACGGTTTGCGTCAAGATATCGATCTGGTTTGGTATCTTTTGGGGGCCGTGCCCTTCGTCGGCGTAAACGATGAGCTTCGTCGGCACGCCGAGCGTCTCCATCGCATGCCAAAACTCGAACGCCTGCGGCGCGGGAACCTCTTCATCGCGCTCGCCCTGCAGGATCAAAACCGGCGTCTTTGACTGCCCGACGAACGTGATCGGCGAGCTTTTGGCGTACACCGACGGATCCTGATAGACGGAGGCGCCAAAGAACGGAATCATCCATTGATCGATTTTATTCTGACCGTAATATGACTGCCAGTTCACGATGCCCGCCCCGGCGACGAGCGCCTTAAAGCGCGTCGTTTGCGTCTCGGCCCACATCGCCATATACCCGCCGTAACTCCAGCCCATGAGCCCTAGGCGATTCGGATCGATCGGAGCGGCATGCAACGCCGCGTCGACGCCCGAGAGGTCGTCGCGCCAGTCGCCGTAGCCGAAATCCTTGATGTTGGCCTTCGTAAATGCTTCGCCTTGACCGAAACTGCCGCGCGGATTGGGCATGAGGACGAAGTAGCCCTGGGATGAGAGCGCGCTGAGGTTGCGATTTCCGAAACCCGGCACCGTCTGCGCGGATGGACCGCCGTGGATCATCGTTACCATCGGATACGTCTTGTTTGGGTCGAATGTCAGCGGATAGATAAGCCAACCTTGAACCGATAAACCGTCGCTCTTCCACCGCAGCGAAACGGCCTTGCCGTAGAGCCGAACTGCACCGGCGTTGCTGTTCGAGATCTGGCGCAACGCGGAGGGCGGACCGGCCCAAACCTCGGGCGCAGCGTCGAATGAGGCGCGCACCACGGCTACAGTCGAACCCCCTCGCGCGCTCGACCAGCTCGAGAGCGACTCTTCTTCCTCGGTAAGTGCGGTGAGGCTTCCGGTCGTTACGTCGAGCCGCATCAAATGCATCGAGCCGGTCACGTGGGCGACGAGATCGATGCTCGTCGCGTCGTTCCAGCGCAGCGATTGCACGGAGATCGGCGCATCCGGCGTTAGGTCCCGCGCTTGTCCCGAGCCTGCATCGACGAGATACAGGTCGCCGCCGGTCGATCCAAAGTCGCTCATAACCCCGCCGATCACCGCGATTTGCGTCCCGTCGGGCGACCACTGTGGATCGTCCAGCTGAAACGTGGGGGCGAAGAGATCGCGCATCGCGCCGGTCGCAACTTCGACGCGTGCCAAACGCGCGATCCACCAGTTGTTGTCGCCGTTACCCTTCGCGTACGTAACGGCGATCGCGCGCCCGTCGGGTGACCAGCCGTACTCGTAAACGTACGTGTCGGCCGGAGTAAGCAGGTGCACCGAGCCGGTCGTGACATCGAGCGTAGTAAGCCGCTGCTCGTCCACAACTGTGCCGATGACGCCGACGTCACGCGCTCCCGGCGCGAGCGCTCCCGTCTGCCGGTGCGCCGACGGAATGTAAAGAAATGCCAGCGCTTTGCCGTCGGGTGACCACGTGAGTCGCTGGACGTTGCCGCTCAGCGCCCCGATCTGCCGCGCGTGCGTGCCGTCGGCGCGCGCGACGAATACCTGCAGCCTTCCCTTGGACCGGGCGTCGGAGAGAAAGGCGATGGCAGCGCCGTCGGGTGACCAGACGGGGTCCTCTTCGTCGTAGTATCCCGCCGGATTTCCCGCCGTGATGCGAACGCGCGGACCGCCGGCGAGTCGCCGCAGGTAGAGCGCGAACGAGCGCGGCGAATCGAGCAGGTGACGAAGGTCGTGAAATATCTCTTGCCAAGCGACGGCGCCGCCATTGGGCGAAAGGTTTACCGCCGAGAGATCGTGCACGCCGTAGGTGGCGCGCAACACATCGCGCATCGTCGGCGCGGCTGCGGACGACGCGCCTGCGGCTGACAGCGCGATCGCAAGGAAAGCGCAGATACAAAGGGCGTGCTTCATCGTCTAGCCTCCTGCCATCGCACCGACGACGAGAAACGGCTCGGTACCCTCTGCGACGGCTTGTGGAAGCGGCGCATCGGGCCGTTCGTGTGAGAGATCCTCCTCGCACGCAAAGAAGCGGACGTACGGGCGGCGCCGCTGCGTCACGTGGTCGCGCATTGTGCCGCGCAGCATCGGGTACTGCGACTCGAGCGCGTCGAGCAGCCTGCGCTGCGTAACCTCGCCATCGAGCTCGAGGCGAACCTCGTCGTTGACGCGCGCGAGCGTGCGTAGATGAGCCGGAAGAACCACCCGAATCACGGCAGCGTCTGCACCTCGACGGAGAGAACAGCCGGAAAGTCGCGCGCGATCGCGTTCCAACTAGCGCCCGAATCCGAAGAGGCGTACACTTGGCCGCCGGTGGTTCCGAAGTAGATACCGCACGAATCCAGCTCGTCGATCGCCATCGCATCGCGCAGCACGTTTACGTAGCAGTGCTCCTGCGGAAGGCCCTTAGTGAGAGGCTCCCACTCGTTGCCGCCGGTTCGGCTGCGGTAGACGCGCAGCCGGCCGTCGGGTGGAAAGTGCTCCGAATCGCTCTTGATGGGAACGACGTAGATCGTCTCCGGCTCGTGGGCATGAACCCCGATTGGAAAGCCGAAGTCGCTGGGCAGGTTTCCGCTGACTTCCGTCCAGTTCTCGCCGCGATCGTCGCTGCGCATGACGTCCCAATGCTTCTGCATGTAGAGCCGATCGGGATGCTGCGGATGCATCGCAATGCGATGCACGCAATGGCCGACCTCCGCATCCTGGTCGGGAATGGCGTTCGACCGCAACCCGCGATTGATGGGCCGCCAGCTCGCGCCCGCGTCCTCGCTGCGAAAGACGCCCGCCGCGGAGATGGCCGCGTACATGCGTGCAGGATCGCGCGGATCGAGCAGTATCGTGTGCAAGCACATTCCGCCGGCGCCGGGCTGCCACGACGGGCCCGAAGGATGACGACGCAGCCCGGGCAGCTCCCCCCAGTTCTTCCCGCCATCGCTCGAGCGAAAGATCGCCGCGTCCTCCACTCCTGCGAAGACGAGATCGGGGTCGTGCAACGACGGCTCGAGATGCCAGACGCGCGCAAACTCCCACGGATGCGGGGTGCCGTCGTACCAGGCATGCGTCCCCGCCTCGCCTTCGTAAACAAACTCGTTTCCAACGGGCTCCCATGTCTTGCCGCCATCATCGGAACGCTGGATCAGCTGTCCGAACCAACCCGACGATTGCGAAGCATAGAGACGATTCGGATCGGCCGGCGAGCCCTTGACGTGGTAGATCTCCCAGCCTGCAAAATACGGACCGTCGATCTTCCATTGTTCGCGTTTTGCATCGGAGGTCATGACGAATGCGCCCTTGCGCGTACCGACGAGAACTCGTACCGAACTCATCGCGCACTCTCGTTGGTCACGGCACTGCTCACGATCGGCGACGGGTGACGCGGCTCGTAGAGTCCGATCCGCTCGCCTCCGGGAAGAACCAACGTCGTCACCAGGCCCCAGCCGCGATCGGCGATGGGTCCATCGGTACGGATTCCGCGAGCTGCCAGCCGTTCCACGAATGCATCGATACCCTTACACATGAGGTAGACTTCATGCTCCGGCTCGCCATCGGTCGGATGCACGGCAAGCTCGGCCGGGGGCGCCGCGAAGACCGGCCAGCCTTCGCCGGCATCGACCGACCGCAACTCCAGAACCTCGCGCAAGAACGCTTGAACCATTTCTGCGTAGCGACTGAAGAGAATCACGTGCATGCCGGTAATCATTGTGTCACTCTCGTTGGGAGTTCACACTGCGCACACCTTCGGCGCGTTTTCACGTGGAGATGAGGGGGCTCGAACCCCTGACCCCCTGCTTGCAAAGCAGGTGCTCTACCAGCTGAGCTACATCCCCATATACTCGAGCCCATATTCCATCGTCTCTCGACGTAGCCTGTCCGCAGCGGAAGGACGAAGGAGTAGCAGTGTGAGGCATGAAGAGGGGCGGGTCGCAGCGGTGGTAGCCTGCGGGGGCATAGCTCAGCTGGTAGAGCATTACGCTGGCAGCGTAAGGGTCAGGAGTTCGAGTCTCCTTGCCTCCACCAAAAATTTTCGATGCAGCCGCGCTTGCAACGAAAGCAGCGGTAACCGGCTTTGCGCCAACGAAAAAACGCCCGCGGTTTGCGGGCGTTTTCTTTAAGTACGGGTCGGGATCGCGGAGATCAAGCCCCTCCGATCGTCACCCTTGCCGCAGGGGCGGGGGAAGACGACGCGGGCGAAGTGGCAGAGCCGTTAGCACTGCCATTTGCGCTACCGTTACCGTTACTACCGTTACGCGCTAAGGCCGACGCGTGCTCGGCGATACGAGAAGCAAGAGCTTGAACGTCGCCGACTCCGGCTAAGTTCTGCATGTTTGCCGGCAACTGGTTTTTCAGCGCCTCGGCCTGCGCTTGCGCTTCCGCGGCCTCTTTCGCAGCGCTTGCCGAGTCCGCGCGACATGCCGTCGCGCGGTCGGTGGCGTCAACCAACTCGCGTTGCACGGCGGTCTCTTTTGCGGCGCTCTCCTTTGCCTGCGCTTCACGTTGGGTTGCCAGCGAGAGCGCCTGCGCGGCCGCGAGCTGCGCATCCTTCACTTGCTGCTCGAGCGCGGCAACACGTGCTTGCGCCGCGTCCGAATCGCTCCGCGCCGCAATAGCCTGCTTCTCATTCTCCTTTCGTTCCGCCAAGGCCGTCGCGTGACGCGCGGCGGCGGTTTCGAGCACTTCGTTGGCTTGCTTCTCCAGCTCAGCTGCACGAGCGACCTTCTCTTTGGCCGCTGCATACTCGTCGGCAGCCGTCGCTGCCAATACTTCGTCGCTGAGGCGATCTTCGAGCGCGCGCACCTCCACAAGCAGTGACTCCACGACCCTGCGCTGCTCTGCCACTAGGCTCTGCGCCGCGGTTAGCGATTCGCCGTTAAGCGCGGGCTGGGCCGCCTGCGCAGGCTGGATCGCCTGCGCAGGCTGAGCCGACTGCGCAGGCTGAGCTGCCTGCGCCGACTGCGCAGGCTTTGGAATGTCTTTCGGCATTGCGGTCTCCACCTTCGTTTCCCCGGTTTGAGCAGGCAAGGCTGCGGTATCTGCCTTCGCAGCGCTGACCGCCCTGGCAGTATCTGTAGTAGGTGGCGGGGCTTGCGCCGCCACCGGCTGAGTAGTTGGCGCGGCTTGTACCGTCGCCGATTCTGCGCGCGGGGCCTCGGTGGTCGCAGGGGAGGCTAGCGGCGGTTGCGGAGCAGGGGCCTGATCTTGCGGTACCTCGCCCTGGGGTTCGCCGGCCTTCAGGTCGGCAAGCACCCTCCGTAGGCGCGATACCTTAGGATCGGGCTCCCGCGAGTCTTCGCGTTCCGCCTCGTCCTGGTCGTCGTTTTGCATGCCCCCAAAGCCAAAGGCCGCTGCGAACGACCGCAATGGCGACTTTGAAGAGTTGAACATGCTCTAGAGCTCCCTAGCCTAAAAATTTAGAGGCCTGAATAGTAATATTACCACTGTATTAACAATTCATCGACCCCTACACCGAAGTCTAACCTGGGGACTACGGTCGTTCCAAAAGCCAACGCGTTAACGCAACGCTGACAAGATGCTGCTCTACCGGGTGTAGGCGCCTCATCAAATCAGCCTTCTCTTCCCTAGTATCGACACGAAGGGGCTTGCGGGCCAGCACCGGTCCGCGATCTGTGTCCGGCGTCACCCGATGGACGGTCGCACCAACCCAAGCGGCGCCTGCCGCCAGCGCGTCTTCGACGGCGCGCGGGCCGCGAAACGCCGGAATGCGTGTGCCGTCGGACATGCCAACATCGTTCTGCTGCGGATCGAGCGGCAGAAATGCCGGGTGAAGGTTGAGCATCTCGGGAAACGCCGCAACGAACTCTTTGGATAGCAGATGCATCCATCCGAGAAGCACTACGAGTTCGGGTCTCTGCGCGCGCACGAGCGCGAGGAGTCGGGCGTCGTAATCCTTCCGCGTCACCTCCGCGCGATGCCAATGGAGCACGTCGATCGAGGCGATTCCGGCCGCACGCGCGCGTTCGATCGCGTAGGCGCGCGGATCGTTGCAAACCAGTCCGGTAATCTCGAGTGGAAGCGTACCAGCCTGCGTTTGATCGTACACGGCTTGAAAGTTGCTGCCACTGCCCGAGGCCATGATCAGCGTGCGCGGCGCCGGCGCGAGCAACGCGTCCCGATCGAACTCTTCGGCCACTATTGCGCCGACCGTACCGACGTAGTATCGAACGAGCGGCTCGCTGCCGACAGCCGGAATCAACGCGCGAGCGTAACCGCGCGCGCGTAGTTCCTGCAAGGCGATTCGAAGCAGCAGCGGCGCCAGCTCAGTTTTTCGTTCATCGGTTGCAACGCCGAAGGGACCAAAGATGCCAACGTCGCGCTCGCGCGCGAGCCCGCGCAGCCAACGATACTTCAAGCCGCGCGCGTCGAATGCTGCGAAGCCAACGGGAGCGCCGACGCGCCGGGCGATCGCGTTGTCGGCCACGGCGGCCTCCGAACTCCACGTACCGCCAAAGTTCTCGTCAATCCACGCGGTCGTGCGATCGTCGACTGTAAGGGGTAGCGCTATCTCGACGTCTAGAGCCCGCGCGGCCTCATGAACCGTTTCGTGCGATAAAGCGGGTAGCGAAGCGAGATCGACGAGAAGATTGCGCAGCCTCGCCACGTCACGAATGGATGACCACGCGCGGCTCGCTGCCCGCGCGCGATTCGATCCACCCAACGACCTTCGCGCCCGGCGCCGCCGCAATCGCCGCTGCGGCGTCGGTCACCGGAACGACGAGCGTGTATCCGACCCCCATATTGAAGACGCGGTAGCGTTCCTCGCCCAACTCGCCGCGGCGCACCAACTCTTGCAGAACCGGCGGGACGCTCCATCGCTGCTGTTCGAAGACTGCCTTAACGTTCTCCGGCAGCGTGCGCGCAACGTTCTCTAGCAAACCGCCGCCGGTGATGTGCGCCATCGCCTTCACGCGCGCGGCGCGTTGTATCGCGCGCACGGATTCGTAGTACGACGGGTGCTCGGCTAGGAGCGCGTCGGCGTAGCTCATGCCGTCGAATGGATCCTTCCACTCTTCGGGTGGAATGAGCGCTCGCGCCAACGAGTAACCATTGGTGTGAAGACCGACCGCCGGCAGCCCGACGATCGCATCTCCCGGCTCGACGCCCCCAAGCCGTTCGAGCGCTTCGAGCTCGACGATACCTACGATCGTTCCGGCGAGGTCGAAGTGCGCGCCCTGATAGAGTCCCGGCATCTCCGCCGTCTCTCCGCCAAGCAGCGCGCAGTCGTGCCGGCGGCACGCCTCCGCACACCCGCGTACGATCTCGGCGGCTATCGCCGGGTCGAGTTTTCCGACGGCCAGATAGTCGAGAAAGAAGAGTGGGGTCGCGCTGCAGACGAGAATGTCGTTGACGCAGTGGTTGACCAAATCGGCGCCGACGCTCGCGTAGCGTCCGAGCTCCGCAGCGATGACGACCTTCGTGCCGACGCCGTCGGTCGAGGCAGCGAGCGCGCGTTTTGCGTCGCCGGGAAGGCGAAATAGTCCGGCAAAACCACCGAAGAGGTCGAGCTGGTCGGAGTGACGCCATTGCCCGAGTATCTCGGCGTAACGCGAAACCGCTTCGTTCCCGGCGGCCACGTCCACCCCGGCGCGGGCATAGCTATCCGCCAAGGGCTTTTTCCTGTATACGAGGATTCTCCAAGCTTTTCGCCATAGGCTGGCAGTAGTTCACCGTTCGAAAGGTCCACCATGCAAGTTCGTCTTTCTAGCGATGCGCCCGGTCAGGTGCGTGCCGGAGCACTCGTCGTACCCTTCTTCTCCGACGCCCCGCTCGAAGGAACGGCCAAGGAGATCGATGCGGCCCTCGGCGGCCCGATCGCCGAGGCGCTGGCCTCCAAAGAGATTCAAGGACGGCTCGCCGAGAACGTGCTGGTCTACGCGAAAGACCAGCCGTACCGCCGCGTGCTCGCGGTTTCGCTCGGCGAACGCGCACGCTTCGAACCATATATGCTCGCGCGCTATGCGGGGAGCGCCGTGCGCTATCTCGGACGCCGCAGCATCGAAGCGATCGCTATTGCCCTTCCGCCCGAAACTGCGGAACACGAAGCGGAATACGCCTCGTTTGTAAGCGAGGGCGCCATCACCGGCGCCTTTGAAACGACGCTCTACCAACGCAAACCCGAGCGCGGCATCGCGATAACCGAGGTCTCGATCCTCGGTGGCGGTCTCGATTCGACCGAGCTTGCGCGCGGGATCGCACGCGGTACGGCCATTGGCGAAGCGGTGAACTTCGCGAGGCGCTTGGCCGTGACGCCCGCTAACGACATGACGCCGACGCGGCTTGCCGAGGAAGCGGAGACCGCCGCAGCGCAGAGTGGCCTGGAGATCGAGGTTTTCGATGAGGAGCGCGCGCGGCGGGAGGGGATGGGATCCTTTCTCTCGGTCGCGCAGGGCAGCATGCAGCCGCCGAAGTTCATCGTCATGCGTTATACCGGCGATCCATCGAGCAAAGAGCTGCTCGCGCTGGTCGGTAAGGGCATCACCTTCGACACCGGCGGCATCTCGATAAAACCCTCCGAGCGCATGGAAGAGATGAAATATGACATGTCCGGCGGTGCCGCAGTGATCGCTGCGATGTCGGCGATCGGAAGACTGAAGCCAAAGCTCAACGTGGTCGGCATCGTCCCCGCGACCGAGAACATGCCGGGTGGCAAGGCAACCAAACCGGGCGATATCGTGAAGGCGATGAACGGCAAGACGATCGAGATAATCAACACCGACGCGGAAGGCCGGCTTATTTTGGCCGACGCGCTCTCGTACGCGAACAAGATCGGTGCCACCAAGATCGTCGACGCGGCGACGCTTACCGGCGCCTGCGTCATCGCACTGGGGCACGCCTCGTCGGCGGCAGTCACCAACGACGACGCGTTTGCCAATGCATTCCTCGCGGCCGCTAAGCCGACCGGCGAACGCTATTGGCAGATGCCGTACTACGAGGACTACACCCAGCAGCTCAAGAGCGATATCGCCGATTTAAAGAACATAGGAGGGCGTCCGGCAGGTACGCTGACCGCGGCTGCGTTTTTGCGCGAGTTCGCAGAACGAACGCCTTGGGTGCATCTGGATGTCGCCGGAACGGCGTACCTCGATACTGAGTTCCCATGGCAGGCGAAGGGTCCGACCGGAACGCCGGTACGTGCCTTTCTCTCGTTGGTCGAATCGCTCGCGCCCTTCCCCTTCGATACCCCGGGTGTCAAAGGGACCGCTTCTCCGAATGGCGCGAGGTCCGCGCAAGTAAACGTGTGAAAACGCAGAACGGGCGTGAGAGCGCGCGTCCGTACGAGCCGGAGAAGAATCCGGCGATCCGGCGGTTGACGGCGGGAGCCATCAAACGCCGCAAGGGAAAAACGCTTTTTCCGATCGCGACCGCGTACGACGCGCCGTTCGCCCAATTCGTCGAGCGAGCCGGAATCGACGTGATTCTCGTCGGCGACAGCGTCGGCAACGTGGTTCTCGGATTCGACGAAACGACGCCGGTTACGTTGGAGAGCATGGTCTACCATACGCAGGCGGTAGCGCGCGGAACGACGCGCGCGCACATTATGGCCGATATGCCCTTCGGGTCGTACCAAATCAGCGATGAGGAGGCACTCCGCTCCGCCATTCACCTGGTCAAAGAGGGCGGGGCCTGTTCGGTCAAACTCGAAGGCGGCCGCGATCAGGCCGACCGCATCCGCGCGATTACGGGCTCCGGCATTCCGGTCGTCGGTCACATCGGTGTAACGCCGCAGACCGCGGGGCTTGGCCCCGGATTCAAAATGCGCACGCATCGGGACCGGCTCATCGACGACGCGCGTTCGGTTGAAGCGGCCGGCGCGTATGCCATCGTGCTCGAGGTCGTCGACTTCGAGATATCGCGCGAGATTACGGCTACGCTCTCGATTCCGACGATCGGTATCGGCTCAGGGCCGCACTGCGACTCGCAGGTCTTGGTACTGCACGATATCCTCGGCATGTACCCGCATTCGCCCAGCTTTGCCAAGCGCTACGCGGAAGTCGGACAACTTGCAACCGAAGCGCTGGAGAGCTTTGCACAAGAGGTGCGCGAGGGAATCTTCCCGTCATAAATCGGTAATGCCCACCCGGTGGCACTCTGCGCTGCTATCGTGTGCAAATGTTAGAAACCGACGATTGGTCCGATCCTTTGATTATCGCGATGCACGCTTTCGAGCGCGTCCTCCTTGCGTGCGACGAAAGCCCTCGAGCGCGTCGAGCCTGCGTCGAATGGCTCTCAGCTCCTCGACCAGCGCGAGACCTCCCGTTGCCAAGTGACTCGCCCCCGCCGGCAACGGTGATTCCTCTGCGTCCTCGGCCGTAGCCGGTGCCTCGCGCACCCGGGCGCCCGCACGCTCCAGGGCGTTAGTCACGAAGCTTTGTGCGCGCGCTCGGGCGGCTTCACCGGATTTTCGTCCGACCGGCCGCACTTCCACAAACATCGCCCATTTGTTGGCTTCGACTAGGAGCTGTGCGTCCTCGCGTTCGAGACCGAAGAGCGCCTCCGCGGTCGTCCCAAGGGCGCGCGCGATGCGAACGACGACGCTGATCGATGGGTTGGGGCGTTGATCGGCCTCGATCTTAAAGAGCGTCGGATGATTGACCTCAGCGCGGCGAGCCAGCTCGTTCTGCGACCATCCTAAAGCACGGCGCCGCGCGGCGATCCTCTTTCCCAGCGTCACGCATCTGGACTGTAGCGCCGGAGCGCCGCGGCCCTTGAACCGATCGGTCTTGGCGATCGGTCAAGCAGAGTTAGGGGACCTCCGATTTAGTCCGGGAGCTTCGCCTTAAGCGGGCGTCGCGTGAACCTTGGCTTGTGCCGACCTTGCCGAAGCATGAGTGGCAGGCACGTTCGGATATTCGCCTACGAAGCAGCCTAAGCACATCTCGTCGCGCTTGCGCCCGACCGCAGAAATCAATCCGTCGAGGCTAAGATACCCCAGCGAATCGGCGCCGGTCTTTTGCCGGATCTCTTCGACCGTATAGTTAGCGGCTATCAGCTCCTCGTAGGTCGCCATATCGACGCCCAGATAACACGGGTGCTTGATAGGCGGCGAGGTGATTCGCAGGTGCACTTCTCGCGCGCCGGCTTCGCGCAGGAGCGCGACGATGCGCGGCGTCGTCGTTCCCCGCACGATCGAGTCGTCGACCACGACGACGCGCTGACCGCTGAGATTCTCGACAACCGGATTGAACTTCAGATGGACGCCACGCGAGCGCATCCGCTGATCGGGGCTGATGAACGTGCGCCCGATGTAGCGGTTCTTGATGAGGCCTTCGATGTAGGGCAGCCCGCTCTCGGTCGCATATCCGATGCCGCCGGCGACTGCCGAGTCGGGCACCGCCATCACAACGTCCGCGTCGACAGGGTGCTCTCGGGCGAGTTGACGCCCCATCTCGTAACGCGCCATATAAACCGAGCGATCGTTGAGCTTCGAGTCGGGACGCGCAAAATAGATATATTCGAACATGCACAGCGCGGGTTGCGCGTCGTCCGTCGCCGTCTGGTAACTCTCGAGACCACTGGGGCCGATGCGAACGATCTCGCCACGCCCAATCTCGCGTACGTACTGCGCGCCGACCGTTCCGAGCGCACAGGATTCCGATGCGACCACGAAACCGCCCTCGGCGAGCTGCCCCAAACAGAGCGGTCGCACGCCCCACGGATCGCGAAATGCGTAGAGCTCCTCATGCGTGCAGAGCACGATCGAGTAGGCGCCGCGCGCCTTGGCCAGTACCGATCGAATTCGATCGACCATCGAGCCTTTCGACTCGACGATCAGCTTCGCCATCACCTCGGAATCCGAGCTGGCCTGCAGTACGGTCGTCGGTGCCAGTTGCTCGCGCAGCTCGTCCGTGTTGGTGAGATTTCCGTTATGAGCGAAGGCAAAGTCGCCTAGCTCGGTGCGCTCGAGCAGCGGCTGCGCGTTCACGACGATCGAAGAACCGCTCGTCGAGTACCGGGTATGGCCGATTGCGATATGGCCGCTGAGCTCGCTTAGGATGTCTTCGTCGAAGATGGCGCCCAGCAACCCCATCTCGCGGTGGGAGCGGATCGTGCCTCCGTCGGCTGCCGCGATGCCGGCCGACTCCTGACCACGGTGCTGCAAGGCGTATAGCGCGAAAAACGCGAGCCGAGCGGCATCGCGCCCCGGTGCGAAGACCCCCGTTATCCCGCACATCCTATATCATTATACCAGGTTCTATGAGGCTTCCTCAGTCGGAGGAGCGTCTGCCTCCAAAGATCTGTAGCAAAGCAAGGAAGATGTTGATCGAATCGAGGTAGATGCTGGTCGCCATCTGGACTGCAGTCAGGCCGTCGCCTCCGGCGCGAAGGCGAGCGAAATCGACGAGCACTAAGCCCGTGAAGATCGCCAGCGTCAGCCACGCATAGGTCTCTGGATGGATGACCCGGATGAAGATGCCTACGATGCCGAGTACCACTAGCCCTAACAGCGCGACCATCAAGATGCCCTGGAAGCGACGCAGATCGAGACCCGTTCCGTAGACGACGGCGCCGAGCGCGAACATTCCCAGACCCGTCGTCAGAGCGGCATTTACGACGACGTCGGGTCCCAAGGCGCGAACGTACTGACCGATAACCGGTGCGATGCCGACGCCCTCACAGAATGTGAAGGCGTAGAAGAGCAGGAGAGAAAGTGCCTCGTTTTTGCGCGTTACATTAATGGCCAGCAACAAAATAAAGCCGACGAGCATCGCGGCGACGCCTATTCCTGGGGGCAGGCCTTGGAAGACCCACGCGGCGAGCGCGGTCACGCACATCCCGATCGCGGTGATTCCGAGCACCTGCGCAAGCAGGGACTGCGTTGGAACGGCAGGGGCTAGCGGCGCCTGCCCATACGGGCCCTGCGGTTGAGAGCGATAAGCCATGACGTCTCTTAATAACCTCCGTCGCAGCGCGGGGTTACACCGATGTCGGTTCGGTAGGTAAGCTCGTGCGTGCCGAGACGCTTGGCCAGCGTCTTAACGCTCTCGTAGGCTCGCGAGCGGGCCTCGTCGAGGCGATCCCCAAGCGCGGTGACGGTGAGGACTCGGCCGCCGCCGCTACCGATGGTTCCATTCTTGCGCGTCGAGCTGCCCCAGAACGCCTGACATCCCGGCTCCAGCTGCACGTCGGGATTAAGGCCTTGCAGCGGCGTACTGCTGCGCGGGTAGTCACCGGTTGCGAGCACGACGCCGACGCAGTGCGCCGGCAGCATCGTTGCGTGCGAAAGGTCCATCGCGCCGGTTGCAACGGAGTGCAGCAGCAGGGCGAGATCGCCGGCGACGCGCGGCATGAGTACCTGCGTCTCCGGATCGCCGAAGCGCGCGTTGAACTCGATCACGTGCGGTCCCTCCTCGTTCCACATCAGGCCGCAGTACAGCACGCCGATATACTCTTCTCCTTCAGCGAGCAGTCCGCGCAGCACTGGCGCGAGAATCCGCTCCCGCACGCAATCGTAGAGGTCGTCTGGGAACCCCGCCGGCGGCGAGTACGCGCCCATGCCCCCGGTGTTCGGCCCCGTGTCGCCATCACCGGCGCGCTTGTAGTCGCACGCGCCGCCGACTGGAACCATTGCGCGTCCGTCGCAGATCGCAAAGACGCTCACCTCGCGGCCGGTGAGCCTCTCCTCGAGCAGCAGGTCTAATCCTCCGCCGGGAATCGCTCCGCGCTCGTACCAGCCGGTTATCAGTTCGCGCGCCGCGTCGGGGCCCGGCGTAACGACGACGCCCTTTCCGGCGGCCAAACCGTCGGCTTTAACGACGACACCGCCTCTCCACTCCTCGAGCGCGTTGCGCGCGCCGTCGAGCGAATGCACGATCGCCGCTTTAGCCGTCGGAACGTGGTGCCGTTCCATGAAGCGTTTGGCAAAGATCTTGCTGGACTCCAAGCGTCCCGCGGAACGGTTTGGTCCGAAAACCGCGATTCGCGCCTCCCGTAATCGGTCACCGACGCCCGCAGCGATGGCAGTCTCCGGACCCAGTACAACGAGGTCTATGCGCTCGGAGAGGCAGCGTTCGGTCAGCGCCTTGCCGTCTGTTGCGGCAATCTTCCAGTTCTGGCCGCGCGACCCCGTGCCCGCATTTCCAGGTGCCGCGAAGATCTTGCTGCACGACGGCGATTGCGCGAGGCGCCACGAGAGCGCGTCCTCGCGCGCACCGTTACCGACGACGAGAATTCGCACGCATCACTCCCACTCGACGGTGGCGGGCGGCTTGGTCGTGATGTCGTAAGCCACGCGATTGACGCCGCGAACTTCGTTGACGATCCGCGCCGACATGCGCTCTAAGAGCTCGTGCGGCAGCCGCGCCCAGTCGGCGGTCATGCCGTCCTCGCTGGTGATCGCCCGGATCGCGACGAGATTCGCATAGGTCCGGCCATCGCCCATCACGCCGACGCTCTTGACCGGAGTCAGTACGGCAAAGTACTGCCACGGATGCGGCTCCAGCTTCGCAGCGTCGATCTCTTGCCGAACGATTGCATCGGCATCGCGTAGAATCGCCAAGCGCTCTTCCGTCACGTCGCCGATGACGCGCACCGCTAAACCAGGACCGGGGAACGGCTGGCGTGCAACGATGGCTGCGGGCAATCCCAGCGCGCGGCCAAGCTCCCGAACCTCATCCTTAAAGAGCGCGCGCAAAGGCTCGATCAGCACAAGATTCATCTCTTCCGGAAGGCCGCCGACGTTGTGGTGCGATTTGATCTTCTGACCCGCCTTACTCTGCGGCGTCTTCGATTCGATGACGTCGGGATAGAGCGTCCCTTGAACGAGGTACTTTACGCCCGCGATCTTCGCGGCCTCAGCCTCAAAGACCGCGATGAACTCGTGCCCGATCGCAACCCGCTTGCGTTCGGGGTCCTCGATACCGGCAAGCTTCTGCAAGAAGCGGTTGCGAGCGTCCACTGCGATGACGTTGAGGTGGAGCACGTCACGAAACGCCGCAACCACATCGTCGGCCTCGCCCTTGCGCAGCAGCCCGTGATCGACGAAGACGCAGGTTAGCTGTTCGCCGATCGCGCGCGCGACCAGCGTTGCCGCGACCGCGGAGTCGACGCCACCGGAGAGCGCGCAGATTGCTTTGTCGCTCCCGACGCGCCCGCGGATCTCGCGCACTGCAGTATCGAGGAACGACTCCATCGCCCAATCGCGTCCTAACCCGGCAATCTCGTGAAGGAAGTTGTCGAGCAGCGCCCGGCCGTATTCGCTATGAACGACTTCGGGGTGGAACTGAACCCCGTAGATCTTCGTCTTCGGGTTCCCGAAAGCGGCGACGTGGCAGCGCGGCGTCGAGGCCAAGGCGTGATACCCGTGGGGGAGGGTTACGACGGAATCCCCATGAGACATCCAAACGCGCGACTCTTCCGGAATGCCGTCGAAAAGCGGCGTCTCGCGGTTGGAGACCAATAATGTCGCCGGCCCATACTCCGCGTGGTCGAGCTGAACGAGCTCGGCGCCGACGTCGCGCGCGAGCAGCTGCATCCCGTAACAAATGCCGAGAATAGGAACGCCGGAGGTCGCAATCGCAGGGTCCATCTTAGGCGCGCCGTCGGCCAGCGTGCTCTCGGGTCCTCCGGAGAGAATGAGCGCGTCGGGCCGGCGCAGCGATAGCGTATTCCACGATGCGTCGTATGGGACGATCTCGCAGTAGACGCCCAGTTCCCGCGTCCGGCGCGCAATCAACTGACTGTATTGCGCGCCGAAGTCGAGGATCAGAACGGTTTGCGGCATCGCCCTCCGCTACGCGGCCGCCGCGGCCGCCTGCAGCGCTGCGTCGTAGTCCGGCTCGCCGGCAACCTCGGGAACGATCTGCACGTATGAGATAGTTCGCTTTTTGTCGATTACGACGATCGCGCGCGCCAAGAGGCCCAGCTCGGCGATCAGCAATCCGTAGTTCGTACCGAAGCTATGGTCGCGGTAATCGGAAAGCATCTCCAGCTTTATGTCGCCCTCCGCAGCGCACCAGCGGCTCTGCGCGAAGGGGAGGTCCATGCTCACCACGATGGCCGACACGCCCGCCGGAAGCTCGCCTAAACGCTGGTTGAACTTTCGCGACTCCACCGAACAGACGCTGGTATCGAGCGAGGGAACGACGATGAGCATGGCGGCACGCTTGCCTTCGTCTATAAGGGTCTCCGGTGTGACGGTCGCGAGATCGGATGCGGTAAGCGAAAAACTTGGCGCCGGATCGCCGACGCGCAGCTGCGGCCCCAGCAGCGTCATCGGTTGTCCCTTGAACGTTACCGCGCCGGCACGTTCCCCAACATTGTCAACGGTCATATGCTACCTCGTAAGTTAAAATCGAAGGTCTCTATGTCAACACGTCTCCAAGACGATTGGTGTCGCGCGCCATGACGAGCTCCATCGCAATCCGTTCGCCTACCGAGACGTCCCGGCCCCAGCGATAGGCCGAATAGGGCGTGTATCGGGTGCCCGGCGAGCCCGGGATACGAAGCGATAGATCGTAGCACACGAACTCTTTTGGCGGCCCGGGGACGATCACGCACTGCAGCGCGAAGGGTCCGATGATTCCCGGCGGCTGGAGTTCCTTAGCAGCGGCGACAAAACGCTCCCCCATTGCAAACGCCGGCTCCAGCATCGACTCGATGAGCGTTGTGGCAATGTGACCGGCCTCCTCCAAACTCATCGAGATGCTGCGGACCGCGTCGAATGCCGAGGGCGGCACGTTCCGAAAACCCTCAAGGTTCGTCTGACGCCGCGTGTCCGTCCCGGAAAGCTCGAGCTCGCCCAAGATCGGTGAGTAGAAAAAGTTGAGATTGACCGACGGGCCGAGCGCGTACTCCTCGATACGCGCGGAGGCCAAACCGCGCGGATTCAACGACCCTTCCGCCATCAAGCGGTCGGCTGTGGCGTAGAACTCTTCAGGCGACGACGCAAGAAAGAAGGCGCGCTCGAAGGAGACGCGTGCGTGCGGCGCTTTGACCATGACCAAACGATCGATCTCGTCGGCCGACGCGTACCGGCGTGGATGGCGAATCGAGGCTTTCGCCAGTAACGCGTATTGGTCTGCGCCGCCGGTCTCGCTTCGTTCCTCGGCGCGCAGCAGCGTGCGACTTCCGAAGAACGGTACGAGCATGCGGCGTTCGATCTCGTCGTAGTCGAACTGCTGGTGAAGGTACACCTCGAACGAACGGTTAGGAACGAAGACGACGTTGCGTTCGAGCAGCCGCCGCTGCACGTCCTCTTGCAAAATATCGGGAAACTTTTCGACCTCGAGAACGTCGTCAACGCAGCCGCGAGCTACGGGGCGCTGGAGCCGGAGGAAATGGCGGGCGTAGGTTTGCTCGCGGCCCGCCGCCGTTACGATGAGGTTGCGCAGCCCCTGCGCGCACGCCCCGTAAGCGATCTCCAGCGCGGAGTGGCTTCCGATCGAGCAGAGCGTCAGCTGGGAAGAATCGTAGGTGGCCAGCACCCCGGCTAGGGAATCGTTCACGAACTGCCGAGCAGTTTGCGCGCCTGCGGGCTATCCTGATACTCCACGGTCAGGATCGCCTTGAGCTGGCCGGCGGTGCGTCGCGACTGATCGTCGGTCATTCGCTGTAGCGTGTTGTAGCACCAATACAACAGCATCGGCAGATCGCGGTCGCGCGGATAGACCTCCTGCATTGCTACGATAGACTTGGCAACTTCGTAGGCCGACCCACTCTCTTGGTTGCCGTAGTTGTAGTCCAGCATGAAGTTGATGTGCTTGAGCTCGTTCTCAATTCCCAAAATCGACATGCCCATCGGGCCGAAGTACTCGTCGGCCGGCGCGAGCGTAGTGAGATAGGCCTCGTGGGGCACCGCGGTGACGGTCGTGATGATGCGAATTGGATCGACGGCCTTCAATCGCGCAATAAACGTCTGCGCGTTTGCGACATCCTGCGCGGTATAGGCGTCACGACCCACGGTGGCCGACTGTTCGGCGGCGACCAACTCGGTGCCCCACGTGGTGGGGAGGTGCGCTACCGGGAAGTTGGGGGCCGCGGAGCGTGCAAACGCGAGCGATCGCCAAGCCGGATCGCCCGTCAGCAGCCAGCCGCGCCAGTTGGCTTCGACCTGCGCGAGCAGCGCGTCGACGTCGCCCGGATAGGCGCGAACGTTGGCCGAGGCATCCTCGTCGGCATAGCGCGCGAGCGCTTCGGGATCGTCCTCGGAGTTGACGCGAGCCAGCAGCATCACCGCTTGCGAGAGCGTCGTAGGATCGTCGGAGCGCTTACTCACCCAGTCGGCCGCTTCACGCACCCACCACACCGCTGCATCGTGATTGGTGAGTGGGTTGTAGTGCAGGCCTTCGCCGATACGCACCGTGAGCATCGCCAGCTCTCCGTAGTTCGGATCGGTGGGATACTGCAGCGAGTACGCGCGGCCTGCGTTGAAGATCGTCGCAAGGTAGATCTCCTGGGCCCGAAAGCTCCAGCCTTCGGTCGCTCCTTTCGCGAAGGCATCCTTCATCTCTTGATAGAGCACCGCCGGGTCTGCCACCATCGTCGCCTGCGCGGCACGCGGCCACGCCAGCGCGACAACGACGGCGACTGCTGCCGCCTTAAACGCGGCTCGAATCATCCAGAACCAAGTGCAGATTATTGGTTAAGAGCGCGTTCTTCAGCTCGCGCGCGATCCTGCGTCCGGTCGACATCGGTTCGGAGTAGTTCAGATACGAGTACGGCGAGCCATCGATGAATAGATTCGTTCCCGCGACGATACGCGCCGAGATCTCCATGACGTAAAACTGAATATCCGGCGTGATGATCGTCTCGATGCAAAACGCGCCGAAAAGGCCCTTTGGCCCGCAGATTTCCTTGCTGACGCGCACGACGTCGTCGCCCATTCGCAGTGCCTCAGCAAGCATCGACTCGCGCAGGGAGACCGGCTGGTTGCCGACGACCACGTAGGAAGGACTAACGTCCATGCCTTCCTGCGCCGCTGCTGGAATGCGGCCCAGCGAGTCGACGTTGGTCTCGTACCGGCGGTCCATCGACATGATCTCGAGCTTCTTCGAGAGCGGTGAATAAAAATAATGGATGTAGAGCGGTACGCCGATGATGTATTCTTGGATGATGTAGGCTTCCTTGAGATGCGCCGCGCGTGCCTCGAAATCGTGCGCATCTTGAATGAACATATAGCCCTTGCCGCCGGCCGCTCCGTAGAGTTTAACGATAACCGGCCGGTCGATCTCCGCGCCGCTGCGAAACTGCCGCGGCAGCTCGAGGCCGGCTCGCGAGAGCCACTCGCGCTGCAGCTCGCGGCTTGCTTCCCAATCGAGAACCGCCTTATTTCCAAAGTATGGGATCGTCATCTTCTTGTGCTCTTCGAGCGAAAGATACGCTACGAAGGAACCGTGCGGGACGATGATCACCTTGCGTCGCTCGAGTTCGTCCATTAACGTCATGAACTCAGAGTAGTTTTCCAGCGCGATCACTTCATCGATAAAAGCGAACGAGCGGTACAACCGCTCGGTTTGACGATTCGATATGGCAAGCGTGCGAAAGCCTTCATCGTGAGCGCCCTTGAGAATCTGCAGCGCCGAATGCGAGCCCAACGTCGCGATCGTGTATGGCCGGTCCATGCGAGCCTTAAACTACTCGCTCGCGCACAAAATGTCCCGTCGTCATCGCAGGACCCTGAAAGAACCCACGAGTCTCAATATATGGCTCGCTCGATCGCGGGATTGCACAAAAGGCGCTCGGCCGCGGCGTGGAGCGCGTCGCTTTCCAGCGGCTCGCCGCGCGTGTCGAGCAGTTGCCATGCGGTCGCGACGGAACCGCTTTCGAGGGGTGCGATCCACACTTCGCCGGGGCGTGGGTGCGCCTCGTCGAGTACGGTCACGCGGTGTTTGTTAGGGTTGAAGACCGTCTCGTCGGCTTTTATGCGACCAACGAGTGCGGCCACGTTGCCGTCGTCATCGAAGAACCGGATCTCGGTACGCTCCACGTGCTCGACCCCGATGCCGAGCCGCCGTAAGGCAACGCCCGCGGTGTACGCAGTATTGTCGGGTATCTTCAGACCAATCGCTACCGCCCTAATCAACCGATGACACCGCTTTGACGAAGCTGCGAAAGAGCACCGAGCCGCCGGACGGCGCGAGCACGTCGTCGCCTTCGCGCCGCTCGAGATGGTTGAAGTTCCAGGCGTCGCGTTCCGGATGCGGCATAATCGCAAGCACGTTGCCTTCGCGGTTCACCAACCCCGCGCAGCCGAGCGCCGATCCATTGGGGATTGCGGCGTCGTCCAGGGAGCCGTCTGCGCGAGCGTAGACAAACGCAAGGTGACCGCCCGTCACGATCTCGTCTAAGTGCTCGGGTGTCGCGGCAAGACGGCCCTCGGCGTGAGCGGCCCAGGCCGGCACGAGCGCATTGTCGAGGAGCGCGGAGGTAATCGCACACCGCGCCGGTTCGATCGCAAGCTTCATGTAGACGTGCCGGCAGAGAAAGTGCGGCGCCGGTACGTTGCGCGTGAAGGCCGCCGTCGGCCGGCGAATAGGCCCTGTCCCCGGCACGAGGCCCGCTTCGAGCAGAATTTGGGCGCCATTACAGACGCCGAAGACCGGTTTGCCGCTGCGCGCAGCCTCGATAACGGCGTCCATCATGCGGTCGTGGGCCGCAATCGCGCCGGCGCGAATGCGGTCCTCATACGCGAAGCCGCCGGGAATCAAATACGCGTCGTAGGCGGCCAAACTGCTCGCCTGCGACCAGTGAACGAGTTCGGCATCACCGCCGCAATCGTGCAGTAACCGCAGCGTTTCGTCCTCGGAGTTCGTTCCGGGAAAGACGGTGACCGCGATCTTGCCGCTCACGGAAAAAGGCGCTCCAGCGGCTTCGACCACGTATCGTAGAGTCGCGCAACTTCGAAGCGCGTTCCGTTAACGACGAGCTCGGGCGCATCGATCGTCGCGCCCACTTGCAGCACGCCGGTTACGTCGATCGCGCTATCGGAAGCAACTTCGCAAACGAAGCCACCGGCTTCGCAGAACGGATTGCCAAAGTCGATCTCGGCGCCGATCCTTCGCCCCTCACCCAGCGCATCGAAGGCCAGACGCGCGACGGCGGTCAGCATCCCGCCCTCTGCAACGACGCGGCACGCTCGCATCACGCCGCGGGCTATGGCGTCTTGTACGATCGCGACCGCGGCGCGCTCGGCCTCGTAGTCGATCTGAGGGAGCGTGCCTTCGAGTCCAAGCAGCTCGGACAAGATCGAGCCGCCCACGGCGAGTTCGCGGCTCCCTATCCAAAGTAGCGCCGACCCCGGCGCCTTCAGACCCGGCGTTACGACGCTTGCAAGATCGTCGATCGCTCCAACGCACGCCACGATTGCCGAGGCGGGAACCGCCTTCCCATCGGCCGCCTCGTTATAGAGACTCACGTTCCCGGAGACAAACGGCAGGCCGAGCTCCGTCGCTGCCTGCGTTAATCCGCAGACGGCCGTGACGAACTCTCCAAACTGGGCGGGCTTCCGGGGATTGCCGAAGTTGAGGCAATCGGTCAACCCGATGGGTTGGGCCCCAACGGCCACTACGCGGCGCGTCGCTTCCAGAACCGCGCGGGCGGCGGCGTATGCGGGATCGATGCGACCGAAACGCGGATTCCCTGCAACGGCCAGCGCGACGCCCAGCAAAGAGCCGGGAACCGGAGCCAAGACGCCCGCATCGGCCGCCCCGCGTGGCAAGACCGTACAGCCACGCACGACCGCGTCGTAGCGACGGTAGAGCGGCTCTCGCGAGCAGACGTCGCGGTGCGCCAATACGCGTGGAAGAATCTCCGCAACGTCGACCGCCGGAAGCTCGTCGGCAACCCCCCCATGCGCGACCGTCTGCGTATATCGAACATCATCGTGAATCGAGCCGGTGAGAAACTCGCTCTCGACGTCCATGACGACGCGATCGTGATAGCACATAACGTAGCGCCCATCGCCGGTGACCCTGCCGATGACTACGGCTCGGGCATTGTAGGCAACCTCAGGCAACGAGAACTCCTCGTTATAGATGCGCAGCAGCTCCGGTACGATGGCCGGCGGTACGACCCAAAGCAGCCGTTCCTGCGTCTCACCCACGGCGATCACTTCCGGAGGCATCCCGTCGACGGCAACGTTGACCCGGTCGAGGTCGATGTGCGCGCCGTAGCCGCCGTGCCCGGTGATCTCCGCCGAGCATCCCATGATTCCGCCTGCGCCCAGGTCTTTGAAAGCGCCCGCAATCTCGCGCTCGCGGAGCATCGCAAAGACGCGATAGCTCGCGCGCATCAACACGTTTTTGAGAAACGGATCGGGGACTTGCACGGCACCTTTGTTGGTCTGCGCGTCCTGCGCGTCGAGCGTCACCGATGAAAAAGAGGCGCCACCAAACCCGCTGGGATCGGTCGCTTTTCCGACGAGCACGATCTCCCAGCCTTCCGCACCTTTGGGAACGCGGGAGTGAATGACGTCGCTTTCTTTGAGGATTCCCAGCGCCACGACGTTGACGAGAGCGTTCTCATCGAATCCCCGGTCGAAGTAGACGTCGCCGGCGAGATTCGGAACGCCGATCGCGTTTCCGTAGTCGCCGATGCCGTCGACGACACCGCGCGCGACCTGCGCCTGATGCGTTGCAACGTCGTCGCAGCGGCCGAAGCGCAGCGCGTCCGCGACCGCAATGACCTCGGCCCCCATACAGAGTACGTCTCGAACGATACCGCCGATACCGGTCGCCGCGCCCTCGAACGGCACGACCTGTGAAGGATGGTTGTGCGATTCGTGCGCGACGACTACGGAGTAGCGTTCGCCGTTGTGCGTGCCGAGATGCAGAATGCCGGCATCCTCGCCGGGCCCGAGCACCACTCGGCTGCCGCTCGCCGGAAGGTCGCGCAGATACTTTCGGCTCGATTTATAGCTGCAATGCTCGCTCCACGCAGCATCGAAGGCATGCAACTCTACCTCCGATGGATCTCGGCCGAGCCGCTGGGCGATGCGCTGCAGCTCGTCTTTACGAAGGTTGATGAGCGGGGCTTTAACCAAGCGCGCTCTTTTGCGGCGCGGGCGGGGTCTGCTGCTGCAGCGCGGCATCGGCGTGCAGCACGGCCGACCTTGCGTTGGCCTGCATCAGTAGCGTACGCCCGAAAAGCACCGTGTCTTCCAAGCCGAAGAGTTTCGCGCACTGCACGACCACGCGGTTGACGTCGTCGTTTCCATCGAGAACCGGGGCCGAAGACGATGCATCGAGCATGGCGCGCAGCAGGTCGTTCTCGCCGACCGCGATTACGACCAGACGCGCGAAGCTCGCTTCGAGCTGCTGCATCAGCTGAAGAACGAAACTCGGGGTCGTCGCCGCATTAGCGACGTGCCGGACCGCCGGGACGCCCAACTGACCGGCGGCTCTGACGAACTCGCTCGCGCGCTCCACCTGTGCCGCGGAATCGGCGATGACCGCAACCATGCCGGGCTTCATGACGGGGAAGGTACCCACAAGATCCGCCACGCGCTCGTAGGCGTGCTTCACTTCCTCCAAGCCGGCCTCGTCAACCGTTTCGAAGTTGCGGTACATCTGTTTATCGAGCATCAGCTCTTCGCGGCCCTGCGGCCAGATACGCCAGGAGTCGTTATCGATGACATCGGCAATTACGAGCTGCCCTTGATTCTCGCCGCCCGCCAAGCGCCCAAACTCGACCTTAAGATCGACCAGCAGTACGTCGCGCTTGCGCCATGCATGTGAAAGAATATCGAAGGTGAGCCGAGCCAACTCCGACATCGCGCCGACCTCTTGCGGCGCGGCGATGCCTTGCGCGACGATTTGATCGGGCGAGATCATCGGATCGTGCGCCGCGTCGTCCTTGAAAAAGAACTCGATCACGTGCGGGACGAGCAGGGTTCCGCGCGCGACCCCAGGGTTACGCTTGGCAAACGAACCCGCCGCCACGCCGCGTGTGACTACCTCGAGCGGAATCATGTTTGCGCGCCGCACGACCATCTCGTTGTTGTCGTCGTCTTCGCCGCCGTTGAGATAGTGCGTAGGCAGACCGCAAAGATTGAGCAAGCGAAAGACGCGCGCCGTCGTCTGTGCCGCCAGGCGTCCTTTCCCGGCGATCTCGTTGCGCCGCGCACCGTCGCCCGACGAGATCTGGTCTGTCTGCGCGACGACTAGCTGATGTGGCTGCCCGGGGTTTTCGTAGAGCACCTTCGTCTTGCCGCGCGCAATCTCGATGCCTTTGTTCACGTCGTGCGTACCTCGATTTGACGAGGGAAGGGCTCCAAACGCGCGATTCGATCGGCTAGGAGACGCGCACGCTGCGGCGCGGTACCCACGTGATGGCTGGGGTCGAGCAGCCTGCGAATCTCGGCGGGATCCAGAAGCACGGTTAACGAGCTTTCCTCGGTGAGGAGCCGCGAAAGCGGGTTCTCCTTTCCGCGCCTCACCGCTTCCCAGGCCTCCATCGACGCATGGCGCAGCGTTTCGTGCAGGCGTTGGCGGTCTCCGCCGGAGCGGACCGCCTCTATCATAACCGCCTGCGTTCCCGAGAACGGCGCGTACGCCCGCACGTTTTGCGCGATGCGCGACTCTTCGACTCGAAGTCCGGCGACCACGGTGCGAGCGAGCGTCACGAGCTCGTCAGCGCAGAGCAGCGCCTCCGGCAGCACGATGCGGCGATTCGCACTGTCGTCGAGCGTTCGCTCCAGCAAGTTCGTCGCGGCGTTTTGCCAGGTCACCTCCGCGTAGGCCGGAAGAAGGCGCGCGAGCGAGTCGATTCTTTCGCAGAGGACGGGGTTCTGCTTGAAAGGCATTGCGGAACTCCCGACCTGTGAGGGGCCGAAGGGCTCGGCGACCTCGCCGAAACCCGGGCTTGCGAGAATCCGGATGTCGGCCGCGAACTTCGAGAGCGACGCGCCGAGCCCGGCCAATCCCGACAGCAAGAGGTAGTCGAGCTTGCGAGGATAGGTCTGCGTGCTAATTTCAAGCGCCGTCAAACCAAAACGGTCGAGAACGTACGCCTCTACCTCGGCGGAGCGGCCGTCGTTCCCGGAAAGGCGTTCGTAGGTCGCCGCGGTACCGACGGCTCCTCGCAATCCCTTCGTCGTCAAGTTCTCGAAGACGAAGCGCAGGTTTGCATCGTCCACGAGCAAGTCTTGTGCGTAGCTCGCCAGCCGGTAGCCCAGCGTCGTCGGCTCGGCCGGTTGCAGGTGCGTGTACGCCAAACAGACGAGATCGGCGTAGGCGCGAATCTTCTCGGCAAGCGTCACCAGCAGATCGCCCAGGTTCGAGCCTACGTAACTAAGCGCTAGCCGCAAGCGGTACGTCTCGACGGTATCCTCGACGTCCATGGACGTTGCGCCGAGATGCAACTTTCCGCCGCCGCGCGGCGCCTGCGACAGGAAGAGACGGATCTCCGCCATCAAGTCGTGATGAATCTCGCGCTCGATCGCCAGCGCCGCTTCGATATCCACCTCGCCCGCGTGCGCGCGCAGATCGTCGAGCTCGTCTTGCGCAATGAGGCCTTGTGCCGCTTGCGCTTCGGCCAGCGCGACCCATACTGCGCGCCAGAGCCGCCGGCGCGTCTGCTCCGAAAAAAGCGAGCGAAGCTCCGCGCGGCCATACCGCCAGGAGAACGGCGAGGCGTACGTTCGGTAATCCATTGGTTTGAAACGCCCTTCGCCTTACGGGAAGCTGCGGCCTCGTCACCGTACTGACGTGCGGATGAAAGCGGCCGCGTTTCTGCTCGCTCTCGCCTTCGCGCTTTCCGGCTGCGTCAAAAGCGGCGACTGGACGAGCGGGCGCCATTCGTGGACGCAGCCCGGCGTGTTGCGCGTCGCGGTCCCCGAAGAGCCCAAGAACCTCAATCCCCTGCTCGCCGGCACGACCATCGAGATCTTCATCGACCGGCTGATGTTCGAACCGCTGCTCTCCGCCGACCGGCGAGGTAATCCGGTGCCGATGCTCGCCGCGGTGGTGCCGACGCAGGCCAACGGCGGCATCAGTGACGACGGCCTCACGATCGTTTATCACCTGCGACGAGGCGTCCGCTGGAGCGATGGCGTGCCCGTAACGTCGCGCGACGTCGCGTGGTCGTGGCAGGCGATCGAAAACTCAAACAACGACGTTGTCTCGCGCCATGGTTACGACGACATCCGCGCTATCGCTACCCCCGATCCCTACACGGCGGTGGTGCATCTGAAGAAGCCCTTCTCGCCATTCGTAAACACGTTCTTTGCCGAGAGCGATCAGGCATACGAGATCGTCCCGGAGCACGTGCTGGCACGTTATCCCGACGTCAACCGCGTCCCGTTCGACGCAGAGCCGCTCGTCGGAGACGGGCCTTTCCGCTTCGTAACCTGGCGCAGAGGAGATCGTCTGCTCCTCGATGCGAACCCATCGTTCTTTGCTGGGCGTCCTGGCCTGCGGCGTATCGAGATTCACTTTGTTGGCAACGAAAACTCGGCCGTCAATCTACTGGCCACCCACGCGATCGACTATATCTATCAGCCGTCGGTCCAAACGTTTCTTACGCTGCGTACGCTTCCCGACGCTCGGATCGTCTGGGTGAACATGAATGGCTTCGAGGGAGTCGAGTTCAATACGGCCCATCCTGCGGTCTCCGATCCACGCGTCCGGGGAGCGATTGCCGCGGCAATCGATAAGGTCGCCTTGACGCAGCAACTGACCCACGGGCAGGCGACGACCGCGACCGAAGATCTGCCCAACTGGATCTGGGCATTTGATCCGGCCGTCAAATCGGTGCCGTACGATCTTGCCCAGGCGAAGCGGTCGCTCAGACAGGCGGGTTGGGCTCCTGGCCCTGACGGAATCGTGCAAAAAAACGGGCGTCCGCTCGAGCTGCTGCTCGTAACCGACGTCGCAACGGCAACCCATCGTTCCGAGAGCGAACTGCTGCAGGCGGCGCTGCGCCAAATCGGTATAGCGGTCAGCGTCAAATACTATCCGCTCGACATCCTCTATGCCCCGGAAGGCATGGGGGGCATCCAGCACGGCGGCAGGTTCGACATGCTCGTCTACACCTGGTACGCCGGCACCGATCCGGACAACTCTTCGCAGCTCACTTGCAACAACTTTCCGCCGCACGGCTACAACGATCCACGCTATTGCAGCGCCGCCATGGACGCCGCCCAGGGGATCGCCCTCTCGCACTACGATCGTCCCACGCGCAAAGCCGCCTACTCGAGAATCGAGAAGCTCCTTTCCCAAGACAATCCGATCGTCTACTTCTGGTGGCAGCGCCAACAAGAGGCGTTATCCGTCGACTTCCACGGCTTCGACCCCAACCCGGTCGTAGAATCATGGAACGCATGGAAATGGAGTATCTAGGCTTTATCGAGTCTCGTTTCGTATCGCCGGCGTTAGAAGCGCCCCGAGCGCAACGCCGGCCGCGCCGATGACGGCGATCGACATCGCGGCGTGCGGCGAGCGATGGTCTGCGACCCAACCGAAGAGTAGAACGGCCGGCGCCATTCCAGCAAGCACGAGCAGGCGCGCTGCGCCCATCACGCGCCCGATCATGTGTTCCGGGGTTACGCGCATCCGGAAACCGATGATCTGCGCAATCTCGAAGTTAGCGAACAGGTTGGAGCTTGCCCAAAAAAAGGCAGCCAGCCAGACATTCGAGACGATCACGACGGGAATGAAGAACAGTGCATCGAGCAGATATGCAATGACGAGAGCGTGGCCGAATGGCCAACGATCCGGATAGCGCGCCGCCAGCGACGCTCCAACGAGCGCTCCGACCGCCGAGATCGCAAAAAAGATGCCGACTTGCTGATCGGATGCATCGAAGCCCTTCTTGAGAAAGGGAATCAGTATCGCGTAGCCTCCGAAGCCAAAAATATTGATGCTGAATGACACGAAGGCTAGGCCTCGCATTCCAAGATCTGCCCAGAGTGCGCGGTAGCCTAGTGCGACGTCACCGGCCAAGTGTCGCAGCGTCGGCAGTCCGGTGGGCTTCTCCGGCCCGAGCGTGGGAATCAGCGCGAGCGAGAGTTGCGACGCCAAATAGGTGAGCGCGTTGATCGTGAGCGCCGGCAACGGACCGAAGTATGCAAAGACTGCACCGCCGAGGGCCGGGGTAACGAGATTTGAGGTATTCTCGGCAGCCAGAAGCATCGCAATCGCTTTCGTCGATTGCTCGCGCCCAAGCAGATAAGGAATGCTGGACGACTGTCCGCCGAGAAAGCCGGCCGCGCAGATCGAGATGATCACGAGGCCGCCGTAGATCATCGGAAGCGTCAAAAAGTGGAAAAAGTACGCAACCGCAAAGAAGCTCATCACGATAAAGCGAATCGCGTCGCAGCCGATCATTAGTTTGCGACGATCGAGACGGTCGGCGAGCGAACCGCCGATCAGCGCGAAGAGCGAGAACGGCGCGATCTCGCAGATGAGCGCCGTTCCTGTCGAGAGCGCCGAATGCGTGAGGTGGTAGGCGAGCAGCGGAACGGCGAGCAGTCGCAGGCCGTCGCCGATGAAGCTCAGCGACTGACCGGCAAAATACCGCCGAAACTGCCGCGACGCGAAGACGCTCGGCGCTTTGGTCGGGCCGGTCATCGGTTAATGTTCGAAAAGCTGGGCGAGTTCGAGGCTGATGCGATCGACGAGGCCGAGATGATCCTCCGGGTCCCCACCGGTTCGGCCGGTGACGACGCTCTCGACACCGCGCAGCGCATGCGCGAAGGCGCGTTGAGCGCGCCGCTCGCCGAGTCGGCGCGCGACCGGGCGCAGGAATCGCTCGCGCCAACCGAGCCGCTCCGGAAGACGGCCGTTCGCACGCGCCAGTTCGTAAACGTAACCGCACTCCGTCGCGAGAGCCCCGAGCAGTGGAACGGCGCCCCGCGGGTTATCGGCCAGAAACTCGTGCGCGATAGCGAGCCCGGCAAGCGTCTTTCCCTCCACCAAAGCGCCCGCGTACAGGTATGGTTTGGGATCTTCGATCGCGAGCGCTTCCTGTTGCAGCGCCCGCAGCGTGATCGTCTTGCCCGCGAGCGCGAGCTTCTCGAGGTCGTTGCGAATGGCCGACAGATCCGCGTCGCGGCTTGCGAGCGCCGACACCGCTCGCGGTTCGGCCTTGGCGCCGAGCCGTTCGAGCGTCTCGGCAATGAAACGGGCGCGGGCCCCTTCGTCGGCGCTGGTGTCGATTCGCAACGCCGCGCGCCCGAGCGCAACGCCAAAGGGCTGCGGAGCTTTCGTGCGCGGTCCGAGCAGATCGAGCAGTATCAGCGTGTTGCCTTCCGGTACTTCTTGTGCGACAGCCAGCAGCGCGCGCCGCGGATCGGCCCGCATCGTCTGCACGTCGCTCACGGCAACGACGCGACGGTCGGCAAGAAATGGCATCGCCTGCACCGCCTCGCGCAGGCCAGCCATATCGCCGAGGTCCTCCGGTGCAAAGCGCGAGAGGTTCAACTGACGCACCTCGTCCGGAAGGAGCCTATCGAGTACCACTTCGAGCGCGCGATCGGCGAGTACGCGTTGCGTCCCCTCGATCACGACCAGCCGGCCGATCGCCGGCTCCTTGTCGAAGAAGTCGTAGACCTTCAAGAGCGCGTGGAAGCAGCGATCGGCACGCGTGGCCGAAGATCGAGATCGGGAATCGACTCGACGTACGGCGGCCGAACGATGCCGCTCTCCGTAACGAAGGCGGTGACGAGATGACCCGGCGTTACGTCGAAGGCTGGATTGTAGACGGCCGCGCCTTCGACGGCAACCTGCTTTCCGCCAAACGACGCGACCTCTTCCGCCGCACGCTCTTCGATTGGTATGGCCTCGCCGCTGCGAATGGAGAAATCGAACGTCGAGCGCGGCGCTGCAACGTAAAATGGAATGCCGTGGTGCGCCGCCAGGATCGCAAGCGCGTACGTGCCGATTTTATTGGCGGTGTCGCCGTTGGTCGCGATGCGATCGGCTCCCACGATAACCAGATCGATCCGCTGGCGTTGCATCGCGATCGCGGCCGCCGAATCGACGATCAACACCGCATCCACGCCGGCCTGCCGCAACTCAAGATAGTTTAGCCGAGCGCCCTGCAAGAGCGGGCGCGTCTCGCAGGCAAAAACACGCGGCTTCTTCCCCCCGCGCTGCGCCGCGATGATGACGCCGAGTGCGGTGCCGCCGCCGGCGGTCGCGAGCGGCCCGGTGTTGCAGATCGTTAGGACACGGGCACCCTTTGGAATCAAGTCCAAGCCGTTGGTTGCGATCGCCTCGTCGATCGCGATCTGCTCGGCGTGGATCGTCTGTGCCTCTTCTAGCGGATCGGCGGCGACGAGCACCCGGTCTACCGCCCAGCGAAGGTTGACTGCTGTCGGGCGCGACTCGCGCACTCGTTGCGCCTCCTTTAAGAAGAGCGCGTCGTCGCCGATAGTCCGCCGCAGCAACGCGACGCCGTAGGCGGCGAAGACGCCAATGCACGGCGCACCGCGGATCGCAAGACTCTTGATCGCGGCCTCTACCTCCGCGGCCGTCCGGGCGCGCTCGTAGCGTATCTCGTGGGGAAGCAGACGCTGATCGAGATAGCGCACCGCATCGCCATCCCACGCGACGATGGTGAAGTTTTCCAAAGTTTCGCTAGACCTCGCGAAAGCCGGCGCGAGGCATGCCCGCCGTCAAGTTCAGCAGCGATGCGGCGGCCAAGGCGGCCGTGTACCCTTTATCGCCGCCTTGGGGATCGGCGCGCTCTTGCGCTTGCGCTAGATTCTCAGTGGTGAGGACGCCGAAGCCGATCGGCACTCCGGTCGAGAGCGTGACGTCCATGATGCCCCGCGCACATTCACCGGCGACAAAGCCGAAGTGAGGCGTCTCGCCACGAATGACGACGCCCAACGCGACGAGCGCGTCGAAGCGCTCCGTGTCGATGAGGTTTCGGCACGCGAGCGGAAGCTCGAAGCAACCGGGGACGTTGAAGAGGCTGATGCGGTCGTCGCTAACGTTACAGTCGCGCAGCGCGCGCCGGGCACCATCGACCAGCTTTTCGGCAAGCTCGTCGTAGAAGCGCGCTGCCACGATCGCGAAGCGGCGTCCTTTGCAATCGAGCTTGACGGCGCCACGCGCTCCGTTCGGCTTCACGAGGCTGCCACTTCGTCGAGCATATGCCCGAGCTTCGAGCGCTTCGTCTCAATGTAGTGCTTGTTCTGCGGCGTGGGCGGCGTCTGTAACGGCATGCGTCCAACGATTCGCAAACCGTAGCCTTCCAGCCCGAAGATCTTCTTGGGGTTGTTGGTGATTAAACGCATCTCTTTGACCCCGAGGTCGGCCAGAATCTGCGAGCCGATGCCGTAGTCGCGTTTGTCCGCCGGAAGACCAAGCGCGAGATTCGCCTCCACCGTGTCGGCACCGCGGTCCTGAAGTTCGTAGGCGCGCAGCTTGTTGGCGAGACCGATTCCGCGCCCTTCTTGGCGGAGATAGAGGAGCACGCCCCGGCCTTCACGTGCGATGAGTTGCATCGCCGCATCGCGCTGCGCCGCGCAATCGCAGCGAATCGAGTGCAGCGCGTCGCCCGTCATGCACTCCGAGTGAACGCGAACGAGAATCTCCTTGCCATCGCCGATCTCGCCCATGACGAGCGCCACGTGGGTATTCTCGTCTATGCTGGTACCGTACGCGACGCCTTTGAAATCGCCGAACGTCGTCGGCAGATCGAACTCTGCGATCTTGTTGACGAGTTTCTCCGTGCGCATGCGGTAGGCAATGAGGTCTTTGACGGTGATCAGTTTGAGTTCGTGGCGGTCGGCGTAAGCACGCAATCCCGCCAAACGCTCCATGGTTCCGTCGTCGGCCATGATCTCGCAGATAACGCCACCCGGATAAAGCCCCGCCAGCCGCGCGAGATCTACCGCGGCCTCGGTTTGGCCGGCCCGTACGAGCACGCCGCCCTCGCGGGCTCGCAACGGAAAGGTGTGCCCGGGCCGCAGGAAGTCGGACGGCTTTGCATCCGGGTCGAGCAGTCGTTTGATCGTGGCAGCGCGATCGTGTGCGGAGATGCCGGTCGTCGTCATGCCGCGCGCCTCGACCGAGACCGTGAAGGCGGTCTCGTGAACCGCGGTGTTGTCACGGACCATCTGCGGAATGTGCAGCTCGTCGAGCCGCGCGCCGACCATTGGAACGCAGATCAGCCCGCCCGCGTGCTTGCGCATGAAGTTGATCGCGGCGGGCGTCACCATCTGCGCGGCCATCACGAGGTCGCCCTCGTTCTCGCGGTCCTCGTCGTCGAGCACGACGACCATTCGCCCGGCTCGGACGTCAGCGATCGCCTCTTCAATGGAATCGAATGGACCGGTGCGCTCTCCCACCTCGTTCAAGGTCGGGAAAAGGCTCGCCAGGCGCTGAAGCGTGCGATAGGAGGGCTCCCGTCGCCCTGCTCGCAGCAGCGAGATCGCAGACTCCGTCAAGCCCGAGCCCTCGGCCACTTCTGCAGCCGTCAGTCCCGCCTCGTCCATCGCCGAGTTCAAGAGAGTCGCAAATCGCCCCACGCTCCTAGCGTAGGGCTAACTTTACAAATGTCAAGTTACTATACCCGAGAATCTGAGGCGACCGGGCGCAAAACAATGCTTGAAACGATCGTTTCAAATATGCTAGGATGGCGCGTGCCGAGAACTCCGGACGAGGCCCGGCGCGCGGAACTCCTCGACGCAGCCGTCGACTACGTGTGCGCTCACGGCTTAGCCGATCTCTCGCTGCGGCCGCTTGCCAAGGCGATCGGCTCGAGCCCCCGCGTTCTGCTCCACTACTTCGACTCAAAGGAGAGCCTGGTTGTCGAGATCGTGCGCAACGGCCGCGCCCGCCAGCAGGCGATGATGGCGGCCTTGAGACTCGCCGACCTCGCGCCGCACGATCTGGCAAAACGCCTTTGGCGCGAGTGGAGTAAGCCCGAGTGGGAACCGTTGACGCGGCTCTCGTTCGAGATCTACGTACTGGCGCTCCAGAATCGTTCGCGCTTTCCCGGCTTTCTCGACAGCTCGGTGAACGAATGGCTGCGGGCGCTCGAACGATGCGCGGACGTGCCCGGCGGGAACCGCAAGGACGCCCATACGTTTGGAACGCTGCTAATAGCCGGCTTTCGCGGCTTCTTACTCGACCTTTTAGCGACGCACGACCGGGCGCGCATCGATCGGGCCGTGGATAGCTGGCTGAGGTTGATCTATGCGGCTCCCTAACGCGGGGCGCGCCGGCGCTACCGTCTTCATCTTCGTCACCGTCCTGATCGACATGCTGACCTTCGGCATGATCGGGCCCGTGCTGCCCAAGCTCATCGCCGGCTTCGTCGGCAACGATTATGCCCATGCGGCGGAGATCATCGGTCTCTTCGCAACGGCGTGGGCGGCAATGCAGTTCTTCTGCTCGCCCCTGCTGGGCATGATCTCCGATCGGATCGGCCGCCGACCCGTCATCTTGATCTCCAATGCCGTCACCGTCGTCGATTACGGGATTATGGCGCTCGCGCCCAATCTCTGGTGGCTCTTTGCGGGCCGCGTGCTCTCCGGGATCGCGACCTCGAACATAGCGACCGCCAGCGCCTATATCGCCGACGTAACGCCGCCCGAGAAGCGCGCGGCCGCCTTCGGCATGATCGGCAGCGCATTCGGCCTGGGCTTCGTACTGGGGCCGGCGATCGGCGGCGCCGTCGGGACGATCGACCCACGCTTGACGTTTTGGGCAGCCGCCGGATTTGCGCTGCTCAACACGCTCTACGGGCTCCTCGTGCTGCCGGAATCGCTGCCGCGGGAGCGCCGCACGGCGCACCTCGAATGGAAACGCGCGAATCCCCTCGGCTCGTTGCGCCTATTACGCTCCCATCACGAACTCTGGGGCCTGACCTGGGTGAATCTCATCACCTACACGGCGCACGAGGTCTTTCCAAATATCTGGGTCATTTATTGCATCGCCGCCTTCGGCTGGAGCACCGGCAGCATCGGACTGACGCTTGCGCTCGTCGGCATCGTTGCTGCGATCAATCAGGCGACGATGGTCGGGCGTGTCGTCACGCGGCTCGGCGAACGGCGCACGCTGCTCGCGAGCCTCGTGGTCGCAGTGATTGGGCTCACGCTGCTCGGCACAAATAACGGTTATGTCTTTCTCGTTGCTGCCGCGATCATCGCGCTGCCAATGTATCAGGCGTCGTCGCAAGCATTGATGACCCGGCGCGTGAACTCATCGGAGCAAGGCGAGCTGCAGGGAGCGCTCGGCTCGGTGCGCGGGATCTCGATGCTGATAGGTCCGGCAATCTTTACGCTGACCTTCGCGCAGTTCGCGGGCCCGTGGCGCTCGCTCGGGCTCATAGGCGCACCCTGGCTGCTCGCGGCCGCGCTTTACACGGTCTCCCTCTTCATCGCATGGCGCGTTACCTCGCGCGCCGACGACGTCGTGCTCCCGATCGAACCCGTCCCGCCGCAGTACGCGGAGAGCTTCGAGACCTAATCGAAGCAGACGATCGGCTTCACGATGCGTGCCGCCGCAAGCTCACGGTAGGCGCGCGGCACGTCGTCGAGGGCGATCAGATCGGCGCCGACCTTCTCGGCCGTGACGACGCCTCGCTCGATTAACCGCAACGACTCGCGCGTGTCCTCCGGCCCGCACGAATAGCTCGCGACGAGGCGCAGATCGCCGAAGTAGAAGCGCTCCGGCTCGATAGTTATCGCAACGTCGGGCGAAAACGGCGTGAACATCACGACGGTTCCTCCGCCCGCCGCTGCGGCGACCGCAGCCTGCATCGCGGGCATCGTGCCGGGACCGCAGATCACGACGTCAGCACCGTCGGGTAGGGCGCGCCCGACATCATCGGGATGAAAAACGGTCGCTCCGTAGCCGCGCGCGAGTGCGCGCCGGCGCTCGATGAAGTCGCTTCCAAAGACCTCGGCGCCGAGAGCCGCGCCCACCAGGACGTGCAGCAACCCCATAACGCCGAGTCCGATCACGTAGAGCCGGTCGCCCTTTCTAACGCCGCCGCGCCGCAGCGACTTGACCACGCAGGCGAGCGGCTCGACGAGTGCCGCGTCGCGAAACGGCACGCTCGCGGGCAGCGTCAGCGTGTCGCGCTGATTCTCACGCGAGACGCGAAAGTATTCGGCGATGCCGCCCGGCTCGATCTTTGTCGCGCGCCAGGTCGTGCATTGTACGTGCTCGCCGCGCCGGCAGGCCCGACACTCGAAGCACGGCGCGTGGTGATGTACGAAGACACGATCGCCCACGGAAAACGCGGTGTCGCCGCTGGTGGCAGCCACGATGCCGGCCGGTTCGTGCCCGAGCACGAGCGGCGCCTTACGGCGAATGTACCACGCCATCACATCCCCGCTGCAGATGCCGCTCGCGGCCGTACGCACCAGCACTTCGCCGTCGCGCAGCTCGGGCACGGCGCGCTCTTCGATGCGGACATCATCTATATCGTAGAACACTGCGGCGCGCATCGTTTGCGGCGTCATGGCTCGATCAACAGCTTCACGGCATCGCCGGTATCGAGCCGTTCGAAGGCATCCGCGATGCGAGCGAGGGGGTAGGCATCCGAGATCAAGCGCGTCAGCGGCAACGCGCCGCCGGCGATCAGCTCGTAGGCCGCGCGCACGTCCGCGGGCCTAAAGTGAAAGGGCGCCAGTAACTGCACCTCGTCGTAGTGAATCCGCGCTGCGTCGAACGTAACGCGCGTCCCCGCAGGCAGGCCCGCAAAGAATGACACGCGCCCGCCGCGCCGCGCGAGCGACGGCGCCTGCTCCCAAATCTCCGCCGTTCCGGTACATTCAATGACGGCGTCGGCTCCGCGGCCGCCGGTTCGCTCGCCGATGAGCCGCGAAATCGGCAACTCGTTGATGGCGATGCTCTCGAGACCGAGGTCGCGCGCGAGCGCCACGCGCTGCGGTCGCCGCCCAAAGAGCAGCACCTCGATGCCGCGCCGCTGGAGCAGCAGGGCGTGCAGAATCCCGAAGCCGCCGTTGCCGATGACGGCGACGACCGAGCCGGGCGCCGGCGCGAGTTGCTCGATCGAGTGAACCACGCACGAGAGCGGCTCCAGAAATGCGGCCTGCGCGTAACTTACATCGGCCGGCTTCGGAAAGCAGTTACGCTCGACGACGCGCTGCGGAATCGCAATCGTGTCGGAGTATGCTCCCAAGATCATCGTCGGAATCAGGGAGTCGCAGAGTTCCTCTTGCGCGTTGCGGCACCAGTAGCACGTGCCGCAGGGCGCCGTGTGCACGCACATCACGGCATCGCCGGCGGCAAAGGCCGTGACGCCCGATGCGACGGCGACCACATCGCCCGAGAACTCGTGCCCAAAGCGCGTCGGCATCGGCATCTTGGGGTGACCGCGGCGATAGGTTTTCAAGTCCGTACCGTCGGTCAACGCCGCACGCACGCGTACGACGATACCGCCCGGCGGTGCTACCGGCAAGCTCTCGTCGTACAGCTCGATCTGCTTTGGCGCGACGAGCATCGCTACACGCATGCTAGCAAAGCCGCGCGAATCGGCTCGGGTAACGGTCGACTCTTCTTCGTTGTGCCGTCGATGGCGGCAACGATGAAGGTCATCGCAGCGCCGGCCTCGCCGGTGCGCTCGTTGAAGACGACCGTCTTCCAGCGCACGCTCGACGAGCCGACACGCTGGAAATGCGTCCGCATTCGCAGCCAGTCGCTCATCAACGCCGGCGCATGGTACTCGGCCTCGACGCGAACCCGCGGCAGCCAAAAGTTATATTCGGCAAAGACCGACTCATACGGAAAGCCCAGCTCGGCAAAGAGTTGCATTTCCGCGTATTCCGCAAAGCGCGAATATGCTGCAAAGTACATGATGCCGGCAACGTCCACGTCGGCCCATTGCACCTGTAGCCTCGCCTCGAACGTGCGCGTCCCATCCGGCAGGTCGTCCCGAAAGCGCGTCATCCTTCGACGGAGCCTGGATGACCGGCGTACCGGGCGATGGGGTCGGCCTCGAGATTTACGCGGCTTTCCGCCGGCCGGTCTCCAAGCGTCGTGCGTGCAAGAGTCTCGGGAATCAGCGCGATCTCGAACCAGCCATCGCCGGTCGCGGCGACCGTAAGGCTGATGCCGTCGACCGCGATAAAGGTCTTGGGCGCGATCATCGGCGCCATAGCCGGCGGCGTCTCGATGCGTATCCGCTCGCCTTGACCCTCTGCGGTTCGCGCGAGCACGCGCGCGGCGCTATCGACGTGTCCGTAGACGAGTTGGCCGCCCAGACGGTCGCCCACGCGCAACGCATACTCGACGTTGACGCTTTCGCCGGCCGCGCGCTCGCCTAGCGTACTGCGTCGCAACGTCTCTGGAACCACGTCGAACGCAACAACGTCCGCCTCGAATGCGGTTGCGGTCAGACAGACGCCGTCGATGGCGATCGAGTCGCCGGACTGCACCCGTTCCAACTCAACCCCCTCGCAACGCACCTTCAGCGTCGCGCCGCCGCCGGGCAGATCCGTCTTCGAAGTCACGACGCCGCGATAACGAATGATTCCGCTAAACATCGGCAAAGGTTCCGCTGAGGATCACGTCGTCGCCCGCGCGTTCGATGCGGTCAAAGCGCAACCGGACACCTGCCGGCGGCTCTATGCTCGAGAGCACCGGTACCGCCCCTTCGGCGCGCAGCAAGAGTGGTGCAACCGCCCAATAGAAGCGGTCGACCTGCCGTTGCGCGATTAGCTGCGCTGCCAGCCTCGGTCCGCCCTCGCACAAAACGCTATAGATTCCACGCGCGCGAAGCGCTTCCAGCGCAGCCTTCAGATCGAGCCGGAGCGTCTCCGGCGTCCCAACGGCGATGACCTCGGAGACCTCGGGCAGCTCGCGCAAGCGTGACGCCAGTGCCCCCGGCGCGAGCACGACGGTTTTTGCATATCCTTCTTCTGCTGCGAAGATCCGGCTGCGCGTGGAAATGCCTTCGGTCTCACAGGCAACGACGCGCACGAAGGGGCGTGTGCGTCGATGCGGCGGGCGAACCGTCAACTGTGGATCGTCGACGCGAACCGTTCCGGCGCCGACCATCACGGCATCGTAACCGATCCGCAACTCGCGCACGTAACGTTGCTCTCCCTCGGAGCTCAACCGTTCTCTAGCCCCCGGGCGGCTTGCGATCGCGCCGTCGAGCGACATCGCCATCTTAAGCGCGACGTATGGCCGTGCCAGCTCCGCGCTCCGTGCGAACATTTCGACGAGTTCTCGCGCAAGCGGATTCTCGGCGACGAGGACCTCCACGCCGTTCTGGCGCAACTCGGCGGCGCCGCCGTGTCGCGTCGGATCCAGCGTGCCGGCGACCACGCGTGCGATGCCCGCCTCGAGCACCGCGCGCGCGCAGGGCGGCGTGCGCCCGACGTGCCGGCAGGGCTCGAGCGAAACGTAAAGCGTCGCGCCGCGCGCGTGGACGGCAGCTTGGCCTAGCGCAATCGTTTCCGCATGCGCCTCGCCCGCGCGACGATGGTAGCCTTCGCCGACGATCTGATTATCGCGAACGACGATCGCGCCAACCGGAGGATTCGGCGAAGTGTCACCAAGCCCGCGCGCCGCCAGTTCGAGGGCGCGTTCTAGATAGAGCTCGTCGAGCGGCGTCAGCCGGCTATGGGTCTGCTCCACGGTTGGTGGCTGTTCGCCACCGCAATCACTATCGCTTCGTCAACGACTCCGCCCGCCTCGCGAACCACGTCGGCGCAGTCCCGCAGCGTCGAACCAGTCGTGCATACGTCGTCAAAAAGCGTCACATGCCGTCCCGCGATGCCCTTTGGTTGCAGGTAAATCGCCCACGGGCGGCTAGACGTTGGGCGCGCGAGCGTCCGCGTTGCGCGTCGCCCGAGCGTTGATCGAGCGCGAGAACGACGCGTGCGCCGGCGATTGCCGCCGCGCAGCGCGCCGTCAAGGCGACGCCGTCGAGTCCGCGAAGTCGCCGCCGCCGTAGCGTCGTCGGAACGGGCACGAGGATCGAACCCGCTGCGATCAGCGGCGCCGCAATGGCTCCCAGCGCCTCTGCAACGTCGCGGCGTCCATCCTTGAGCGCGAGCACGGCCGCGCGCAGGCTACCTTCGTACGTCGCTACCGCGCTTACGCGCAATGAGGGAAAGCGCACCGTAATGCGCTGCTCGCGCGGCCGGCAGGCCATGCACAACCCCGAGCCTAGGAAGTTACAGTTCGCGCACTGGGGCGGGAAAATGAGATCGAGCAGCGGCCGAAGGTCCATACCGCTCGATCACGCCGGCAGGCCGAAACGTCTAGCTCGTACCGTCCAGTGCGACGAGCGCGCCATTTAGAACGCTCTCCGGCGGCACGACATAGCCGATTCCTACAACGGTGTCGTGCAACGTCGCGCGGGCTCCGATCTCGGCGCCTTCCCAAAGGATGCTGCGCTCGAGCTTCGCCGCCGAATCGACGCGAACGCCGTCGCCGATGACGCTCGGCCCGACGATCGAAACGCCGTCACCAATCGTAGCGCCCGCGCCGACTCGCACCGCTCCTTCGATTCGGACGTCGCTGCCGAATCGCGCCGACGCGTCGATTCCGTTTGGCGCAGTCTGCGGAATCCGCACGACGCCGCGGACGACGTCGTAGCTCGCGCGCCGGTATTCGCCGGGCGTACCGATATCGGCCCAGTACGCACCGGGCGCGCGGAAACCGTAGAATCGCTCACCTGCGCTCTGCAGCGAGGGGAAGACCTGTTTGCCGAAGTCGTAGAACTCACCGGCTGGAATATGCTCGAAGATCTCCGGCGAAAAGACGTAGACGCCGGTATTGGCCAGCTTGCTGCGCTCCGTTCCTCTTGCCGGCTTCTCTTGGAAGCCGACGATCTTCGCGCGGTCGTCGAGCACGACGACGCCGTATTGATCGACGTCGTCGCGCTCCACTAGGCCGATCGTGGCGATCGCCGCGCGGTCGCGGTGGAACGCGAGCAGATCGTCGAGCCGCATATCGGTGACTTCGTCGCAGCCGATGACGACGAAGGGCTCGTGGTCGAAGAAGGATTGCACTTTTTTCAACCCGCCCGCGCTGCCGAGAAGCTCGGGCTCGTAAGAGTAGTGGAGCTTTACGCCGTAACGGGAACCGTCGCCGAGCGTCTCGACGATCGCCTCGGCGAGGTAGTGCACGTTGATCGCAATCTCATCGAAGCCGTAGGCTTTCAGGTAACGCATCAAATGCGCCGCATTCGGAATACCGGCGACCGGCACGAGCGGTTTGGGAACCGATTTGGTCAGCGGGTAGAGCCTCGTCGAAAGGCCCCCCGCCAGAACCATCGCCTTCACGAACCGACGGCGTTCCTACGGGGCGGCCGCACGCCGAGTTCGTCGAGCAGGATCAGCCAAGCGAAGTACGGCAGCGCGAGCTGCCGCCGCCAGCGTCGCGGCTCTTTGATCAAACGATAGAGCCACTCGAGGCCAAAGCGTCGGGCGAGAGCCGGCGCACGTCGAACGCGACCCGAGATCACGTCGAAGGATCCACCGACGCCGATTCCAACGCCGCAGCCCGTCCGCGCGAGGTTCTCAGCGAGCCAAAGCTCTTGGCGCGGCGAGCCCATACCTACAAAAAGCAGACGCGCGCCGCTCGCCGCGATTGCGTGCACGACCTCCGGAGTCTCCGCGCCGGTAAAGAAGCCGCCTCGCGCACCGGCAATCTGTAATCCGGGAAAGCGCACTTCCAGGATCGCGGCCGCGTCGGCGGCGACGCCCGCGGCACCGCCCAAGAGGTAGACCGGAATTTCAAGCGTCGCCGCGCCCGAGCACAGACGTTCGAGTAGGTCGACGCCCGTCACTCGCTCGCGCAGCGGGGCGCCGCGCCGGCGGGCCACGGCAAGCAGCCCAACGGTGTCGCACAGCGAGAGCGCGGCGCCATTGACGATGTCGCGAAAGCGCGCATCTTTCTGTGCGTAGACGACCATCTCGGTGCCGAGCGTAACGGCCTGCGCGCCGCTTCCCTCGCGCGCAAGAGTGAGAATGCGACGCGTCGCTTCGCCGGCATCCATCGTATCGAGCCGGCAACCGAGAATCTCCAGCGAGGTCACCGCGACTCGACGGCGGGAGACGCGTACGCTGCAAGCAGCGGCCGCAAACGCTCGGCGACGTTCGCCGGGATTTCGTCAAGCGGCAGACGACAGGCGCCGACGCGAAAACCGATTTGCCCCATCGCCCATTTCACTGGAATCGGGCTGGTCGTTGCAAAGAGCGCATCGATGAGCGGCAAGAGCGATAGATGAATCTGCGCCGCCTCATCTTGGCGCCCGTTGAGATGAGCATCCACCATCGCTCGGTACTCGCGCGAGCAGAGGTGCGAGGCGACTCCTACCACGCCGTCGGCGCCCATGACGAGGCATGGAAGAAAAAGATGATCGTCGCCGGCCCACACGATGAAGCCGGCGTCGCGGTTGCGCAAAATCATGCCGACCTGTTTGAGGTCGCCGCTCGACTCCTTGACACCGGCGATGTTGGGATGCCGCCGCGCAAGCTCCAACAACGTCTCCGGTTGCAGATTAGCCGCCGTGCGTCCGGGAATGTTGTAGATAACGATCGGGAGATGCGTTGCTTGCGCAATCGCTCCGAAATGCGCCAGCATTCCGCTCTGCGTCGGCTTGTTGTAGTACGGCACGACCGCCAAAATCGCATCGACGCCCGCCGCCGTAGCCTCTTGGGCCGCGTCGACCGACTCGCGCGTGGCATTGGTTCCGGCGTTCGCAATCACGAAAGCGTCGTGACCAACCGCCTCTTTTACCGCCTTGAAAAGCGCGACGCGTTCGCCGGCATCGAGCGTCTGCCCCTCGCCCGTCGAGCCGGCGACGATCAGACCGTCATTCCCGCGCTCGACGAGCCACCGCGCCAGCCGGCCGGCCTCGCGGATATCCAGCTCTCCCCGCTCATCGAACGGCGTCACCATCGCGGTAAGAATCACACCAAGCTGTGCATTCATTCGACCGGATCTCCTCGCTCGAGACAGAATTGATCGTGAACGGCGTTTTCGGCGCGCTGCGCCTCCGGCGCAGGGACGAGAACCGAGATCGTCACGTTGCTGTCGGTGCAGTGAATGATCTCGACGTTCGCTCGCGAGAGCGCCTCCACTACCCGGTGCACGACGCCCGGGGCGTCTCGCATCCCGGTTCCGACGACCGAGAGCTTCGAGCAGCCTTCGCGTACGCGCACCGCAAGATTTAGGTCGCCGAGCAGATGACGAAGCTCGGTGCCTCGATCGCCTTCGACGACGAATGCCACGCCCGCCTGATTGATCGTTACCTGATCGATCGAGATCTCGGCCTCAGCGACGCGCCGGAACATCTCTAGCTCCGTCTCCATGCGGCGTTGGGGCGACTCGATGTCGCCGCGGATGATGCGAACCCACGTCACTCGGCCGGAGGAGGTAACGCCGGTCACGGGACGGTGATGGTCGACGCTCTCGTCTACTACCGTCCCGCGATTGGTGTGCAAACCTTTGACGGAGTAATGCGTTGCGGTGCGGTTCGCGTACTGCGCGGCCTTCGAGTGCATCACCTTAGCGCCGTGATTCGCAAGCTCCGTCATCTCGGCAAGCGAGGCGCGCTCGATCGTCCGCGCGGTCGGCGTGCGACGAGGATCGGCGGTCATCGCGCCGCTTACATCGGTGTAAATGTCCACCCGCTGCGCTTCGAGCGCGTGTCCGATCGCAATCGCGGAGAGATCCGTTCCCCCACGGCCCAGCGTCGTCACCGCGCCATCTTCGGCGACCCCTTGAAAGCCGGCGATCACGGGAACGATGCCGTATTCGAGCAGAGCGTCGATCGCCGCGACGTCTACCCGCAGAATCGTCGCGTCGCCATGGCGAATGTCCGTGACGATCCCGGCTTGCGCGCCGGAGAGTGCCTGCGCCGGCACGCCCGCGGCAGCAAGCTCGTCGGCGAAGACGGCTGCCGAGATCAATTCGCCGGCGGAGAGCAGCAGATCGGCATTCGCGCTGCCGCAGCGACCCTCAATGAGCGCGAGCAGGGTATCGGTCGCGTAAGGGTCGGGAGGGCGACCCATCGCAGAGACCACCGCAACGGTTGCATAGCCACTTTCGCGGGCGTCGCGCACGCGCGCAAAGGCAACCTCGCGCTGCTCGCGCGTGCCGACCGAGGTTCCGCCGAACTTGAGCACCGCAACCCTCCGATACGCCTCAGGGGTAGCACTCATGCGCCGACGTAGCCCTTTTCGAGCAAAAGCTCGAGGATCTGAACGGCGTTTGTCGCGGCGCCTTTGCGCAGCTGATCGCCGACACACCACATCGCAAACTCTCTGCGGCCGGCGTCATTCGGAGCACGGAGACGCGCGACGTGCACATCGTCGGTGCCTTCGACCTCGCGCGGGGTCACGATGCCCGCGCGATGAAAGACGATGCCGGGCGCTCGCTCGAAGGCCTCGCCGAGTTCGGCGCAGCTCGTTTCACGCTGCGTTTCGAAGAAGATCGCCTCGCTATGCGCTGCGCGAACCGGTACGCGCACCGCGGTGACGCTCAGCGCCAACGTCGGAAGTTCGAGCATCTTTCTACTCTCATCACGCACCTTGCGCTCCTCGCCGCTCCAGCCCTCGTCGTCCAACGCTCCGACCTGCGGAATGACGTTACGCGCGAGCGGCCGGCCGAAGACCGCCGCCGCCGGCTCGGGTTCGCCCGCAACGACGGCGCGCTCGTCGGCGGCGAGTTCCTCGAGACCCGCGCGTCCCGCACCGCTGGCTGCTTGATACGTCGCGACTTTCACGCTGCACAAACCGGCCGCGTCGCGAATTGGTCGCAGGGCGGTACAGAGCAGGATCGCCGTGCAGTTGGCAACAGGAAAAAGCCGATGCTCGGGACGCACGCTCTCGGCGTTGACCTCCGGAACGATCAGCGGAACCCCGCTTCGCATGCGAAATGTCGCGCTATTGTCGATCACGATGGAGCCGCGTTCCAGCAGTCCCGGAGCATACTCTTCGCTGGCGTCTTCGCCGCTCGCGAAGAACACGACGTCGAACCCGCGCAGCGCGTCGTGAGAGGCGGCGCAGACCGCGAGCCGGTCGCCTCGAAAACGGATCGTCTCGCGCCGGTCGCGCGAGGCAAACGGGCGCAGCTGACCGATCGGGAGGTTGCGCTCTTCGAGAACCTGCACGATCGTCTCGCCGACGGCGCCGGTTGCGCCAACGACCGCGACGTTCACGCAGTCCCTCCAAAACCGGTCGCAGGATCGTCGAGAATGGCGTCGAGCCCAACCGCCAACCCGCGGCGATGCACGACCGCTCGAACTGCGGCCAGCATTCCCGCCACGAACGATCCTCGCTCGAAAGAGTCGTGCCGAATCGTGAGCAGCTCTCCGCTCCCACCGAAGAGCACCTCTTGGTGCGCGAGCAGTCCCGGTAGGCGAACGCTATGAATGGCGGGCGCCCGGCCACCCGCGCGTTCGATCCTCGCCGCCGTCTCCCGCGCCGTACCCGATGGCTTATCTTTCTTTCCGGCATGATGCAGTTCGACGATCTCGGCATCGGGAAAGTAGCGCGCCGCTTCCCGTGCGAAGCGCATCAGCAGCGTAGCGCCCAGCGAAAAGTTCGGAACGACGAGCGCACCGATACCGCGCTCGTCCGCCAAGGCTGCCAGCACGGCACGCTGCTCTTCGCTCCATCCACTTGCGCCGACGACTGTCGGCAAGCCGCGCGAGACGGCCGCACAGGCGATCTCGTAACTGCCCGGTTGCGTGGTCAGATCGAGCAGAACATCGGGCTTCTGCTCGATGACTCGGTCGAGAGAATCGAATACGGCGTGCTGTGGATCCGCGCTCCGCGCCAAGCCGCAGCAATACTCGCCGCTGCGTTGCAGCGCCTCGCGCGCGATCGTACCCATCCGTCCCATCGTGCCTGCCACCGCAACCCGAACCGTCTGCGACGGCAATTAGTTAAATTTTCTCTAGGGGCGCGTACTTGAGCATCAACATCTTTTGACCGACGTTGGGGAAGTCAATCGTCACCAGACCGTCGCCGCCGGCGCCAACGATGTTTTCGATGCGGCCCTCGCCCCACTTGGGATGGCGAACGCGATCGCCCGCCTCGAGACCCAGATGTACTCCGGCTCCAGCCGATTCGTGAATAGCGACTTCGCGCCAGCGTCCACCGGCAGGACGCGCAAGCGGGACGCTGTCGCTCTCGAGAATCTCGAGCGCGGGTAGCTCCTCGATGAAGCGCGATTTCGGGTACGCATAGGTATTACCGAAGAGCGCGCGCCGCGAAGCGTAGGTTAGGAAGAGCCGATCGACAGCTCGCGTGATCCCTACGTAGGCGAGGCGCCGCTCCTCTTCGAGCTCGGCAGCCTCCGTAAGGGCGCGGGTGTGCGGAAAGACTCCCTCCTCGAGGCCCGTCAAAAAGACGCTGGGAAACTCCAAGCCCTTTGCGCTGTGCAGAGTCATCAGAGTGACGTAGGATGCGTCCTCCTCGAGCGCGTCCAGATCGCTAACGAGTGCGATGTTCGCCAGGAATCCGACCAGCGACGGGTCCTCATCGTTCGCCTCGTACTCGCGCGCGACGCCGACCAGCTCTTGCAGATTCTCTAACCGGGCGCGCGCATCGTGCGTATCCTCGCTCTGCAACTCGCGAACGTATCCTGAATCCTCCATGACCGCAACGAGCAGATCTGCCACGCCCATGCCCTGCGCGCGCCTGCGTAGATCGCCGACCAGTTCCGCGAAGCGCTCCAGCTCCTTTAGCTTCTTCGGAACCGCATTGCGCAGCAGTTCGCCGTTAAAGATCGCCGCGCCGACCGAGATGCGCGACGCGTTGGCCGCTTGCACCAGAGCCGAGAGCGTCTGCTGCCCAATGCCGCGCCGCGGCACGTTGACGATTCGCTTAAAGGCCAGCGCATCCGCCGAGTTCATGATATAGCGCAGGTACGCGACGATATCTTTGATCTCGGTGCGCGCGTAGAATCCGACGCCGCCGACGACTCGGTACGGAATGCCTTCGGCCAGCAGCGCCTCTTCGAACACGCGCGACTGCGCGTTGGTGCGATAGAGCACGACGAAGTCGCGATAAGCCGATCCCTCGCGCACGAGGCCTTTGACCTTCTCGACGACGAACCGTGCTTCGTCGCGTTCGGTTACCGCTGGATAGACCGTGATCGGCTCGCCTTGCGCACGCGTAGTGAAGAGCTTTTTCGCGGCTCGCGAGCGGTTGTTGGCGACCAGCGCGTTGGCGGCCTCGAGAATACGTCCCGTGCTGCGATAGTTCTCCTCGAGCGTAAAGACCTTGGCGCCGTGGAAGTCTTCCTCGAAGCGCAGGATCATGCGATAATCGCTGCCGCGCCACGAGTAAATGGATTGGTCGTCGTCCCCTACGACCGTGATGTTGCCGTGGTAGCCCGCCAAAAGCGCGACCAAGCGGTATTGCGCCGCGTTGACGTCTTGGTATTCATCGACTAAAACGTACTCAAACTTGCGCTGATACTTCTCACGGACGCTCTTATCGCGCTCCAGCAGGTCGATAGTGCGCACGATAAGGTCGTCGAAATCCAGCGAGTTGGACTCGTTGAGACGGCGCTGATACTCCGCATAAACGTTCGCGATTCGCTCGCCCATAAAGGAGGTCTGCATCTGCGCGAACTCGTCTGGCCAGACGAGCGCGTTCTTCGCCTTGTCGATCTCGGCAAGACACGCGCCGGCCGAAAGCTGCCGCTCGTCGTAGTCGAGATCGTCGAGAATCTCGCGAATCAGCTGGCGCTGGTCGCTATCATCGATGACGGCGAACGTCGCCGCGATACCGATGCGCGAGCCGTCCCGGCGCAAGATGCGCACGCACATCGCATGAAACGTTCCGACCCAAATGTCGCGCGCCGCCGGACCTACCATGTTTTGCAGACGCGACTTCATCTCGCCGGCGGCCTTGTTCGTGAAGGTTACCGCGAGAATGCGGTCCGGAGCGACGCGCAGTTCTCTAAGCAGGTAGGCAATACGGTGAGTCAAAACGCGCGTCTTTCCGCTGCCGGCCCCAGCGAAGATCAGAACCGGGCCATCGGTCTGCCGAACGGCGGCAGATTGCACGTCGTTGAGAATTTCCGTTTCGAGGAGCATTTATGGCAATTCGCCGCAAGGCGCGTTGACGCCTTGTTCACGGAGCTGCTACGTTTGCAGCAGGATTAGCGTATTGCGCGAAGCACGCGACCGCGCCGGGCGGCCAGCGCAGCCGCCGCGGCGAGGAACGCAAGCGTCGATTCGGCGCCCATATTGTAGTTGACGGCGCCTTCCTCCAAGCCGTCGTAACAGCCGCCGCCCTGCGCCATCTCGATACCTCTGGAGTTCTTGCCGTGGTACCACTCCATAGCGAGTTCCGCATTTGCATGGTGGACCGCATCGCCGGTGAGGTCGAAGGCCGCGAGCTCCGCGTCGACCATCGCGGAGGCCTCGAGGGGCTGCTGCGCGTACCGGGCCCGTCTCCCGTCGCGGTGGTACCAGCCGTCGTTGCCGATCGGCACGTAAATGCCGTCCTCGATGGTCACCCGCTCGCAGAAAGCCAGCGAGGTAAGTCCCGCCTCCCGAAAGCGCGGCTCCGCGAGCACCCCGGCCGCGCGAATCATCGCTTCCGGAAGCCTCGCGTTGTCGTAAAACATCGCGTTCTCGAACCACCGCCACTGCGGCGACGCGACCGCTTCATACGCGTCGAAAAGCTCGCCCGCCATCACGCGCAACCCATCCGCATAAGCTGGCGCGTTCGTAGCGGCGCACGCATGCGCCAAACCGATCGCCGCGTAGGCGCGCGACCTGGCGAACTCCAGTCGTCCCAGTGACGCCAACGCGCGATTCAGCAGCGCAGCGCAGACGCTGCGCCACGGCTTCGTCGGAGCATTTGCAATGCCGAAGCCGAGCGCCCATATCGCGCGGCCGCAGCTGTCGGGAGTGCCGACCTCGTCGCTCCAGCGCCGATCGTAATCCATAAAGTTGTGAAAGCGCCCGTCATCCATCTGCGCGTGCTGGAGAAAGGCGAGATAAGTCGAGGCAAGGCGCGCACTGAGGCGATCGTTCGGATTGACGCGCAGATACTCCAACGCGACGATGAAGGCCCGCGAAACGTCGTCGGTGCAGTATCCGGTCTTACGATTGGGCACCGACCACATGGCGTGTTGAATGACGCCGACGTCGTCTGAAAGCGACGCCAAATAATCCAGCGGCGGGACCGTGCGCGCGACCCGCGTCCTAGGCAGAGGTTACGAGCTCCAGCGGTCCACGCGGACAGAGGTCGCTAAAGAGTTGGCCATACTGCGCGGCGACGTGCGGCCACGTCATCTGGCGGCCGAAACGGTACGCGCGCCGCTCGGTGGCACGACGCAGCGCCGGATCGTCGAGCAGCATGTTCAGCCGGCTCGCGATCGAAGCCGCATCCCGAAACTCGCAGAGAAAGCCGCGATTGTGCGCCAAAACCTCCTGCGCGTAGAGATAGGGCGTCGAAACGATGGCTTTGCCGCAACCGACGGCATAGGCGAGCGTTCCGCTAACGATCTGCGCGGGGTTGAGATAAGGCGTTAGATAGATATCGGTGGCTGCGAGATAGCTAACGACTTCGTCGAAGTCCAGATACTTGTCGATGAGCTGAACGTTGTAGTTGAGGCCGTAGTCGCGCACCATGGCGTGCAGCGATTCGCGATAGGACTCGCCCTCTTGCCGGCGCACGACCGGGTGAGTCTCGCCAAGGATGAGGTAGAGCGCTTCGGGATGCCGCTTGACAACGTCGCGCATCGCTTGGATCGCATACTCCAAACCCTTGCCGCGGCTGATCAAACCAAAGGTCGAGATGACCGTGCGCTGACCGATGCCGAACGAAGCCTTGGCCGAGGCGGTATCTTGAAACGGCACGTCGGGTACGCCGTGATGAATTACCTCGAGCAAACGGGGATCGATGCCGTAGACTCCCTCGAGCAGTCCGCGTCCGGTCTCCGAGAGCGCCACGACTTTCGACGATTGCCGGCAAAGCGCGCGCGTGACGCGCAGATACGCCTCGTCGGGTTCGGGCAGGATCGTGTGCATCGTCAGAACGACCGGCTTGTCGAGCACTCGCATGAAATCCACGAGCCAGTCGCCGCGGTCGCCACCAAAGAGTCCGTATTCGTGTTGAATATTGATGAGATCGACGGGGTAGACGTCGACCAACTCCGCGGCCGACGCATAGCTATCGCGACTTTGCTCGCGGATGCGCGCGATCACTTCGGGCGAGTAGCGACGCAGTTCCGCACCCGGCTCGTCAATAGCAATAACCGGGCTCGAAAAACCGAAGGCCCGATCGTAAGCGTCGACCATATCTTTCGTAAAGGTCGCAATTCCGCACTCGCGCGGCGGATACGAGCCCAAAAATAGGGCCTGGGGCGGAAGCATGCGCGCGTCTCCTCGAACTAGTGGACCCTAATTTACCCCGTCGCGGATGCAGCATAAACCGAACGAACGTTCGCTTGGTAAGCGCGACCTACCGGGGCGATCCGATTCTCCCCCCCGGTTCCACGGCCGCACCGGGTTCGATCGTTACGTCGTGCCCGATCACGCTGCCCCGGCCAATACGAGCCTTTGCCCCGACGGTCACTCGGCTTGCAAGGATCGCTTCTTCTATAACCGCGCCCGAGCCCACGCTAACCCCATCCCAAAGGACCGATTCGCGCACGACGGCATCGGCGCCGATGCTGCAGCCCTTTCCGAGAACCACATTGGGCCCGATTGTGGCGCCGGCATCCACGACGACGTCGGCATCCGCATGAACGGGTGGAACGATCCCGGGGTGACCCAGCAACGGCTGCCGTCCGTCGCCGCTAATTCCGGGCTCGATGACCAGCGGCATCGCTCCGCTCAAAACGTCGCGATGCGCGGCAAGATACTGCTCGGGGCGCCCGACGTCGATCCAATAATCGCTGGTCGTATAGGCGTAAAGCGCCTTGCCCGCAGCGATTATCTGCGGAAAGGTTTCGCGCTCGATCGAAACGTTGCGACCCCCGGGAATCAACTCGAGCACCTCGCGCTCGAGCAGATACGTGCCCGCGTTGATCTCATCGGTCGGCTCGTGGCCTTTCGCCGGCTTCTCGACGAAGGCAGTGATTCTGCCGCTGCCATCGTGCACGACGCAGCCAAATGCCGACGGATCGTCGACGCGAATCAAGTGGATGGTTCCGATACCACCTTGGCGCTGATGGTACTCGCGCATCGCGTTGAGATCGAGACTCGTAAAGATGTCGCCGTTAAGCACGAAGAATGGGCCCGTGATGTGCTGCTCGACGTTCTTGAGGGCGCCGGCCGTGCCCAGCGGCGTCTCCTCGATCGCGTAGGTAACCTTCATCCCAAGCCGCGAACCGTCCCCGAAGTAATCCACGATCGATTGCGGCATGTACCCGGCTGCAAATATTACGTCGCGAATCTCGGCCGCGTAGAGCCGCTCCATCGTTCGCGCCAAGAACGGCACGTTCATGATGGGCACCATCGGTTTTGGGGTCCGGTAGGTAAGCGGACGTAACCGAGTGCCCTCACCGCCGACCAACACGATCGCTTGCATCAACCGTTGATTCTTCATCTTATTCGCTGCTTCTTTCCGGAAATAGCGCGTTAATGCCACCCAGTTGGCACGGCGGCCCGCTATCGTTACGCTATGGCACGAATGATTCACGATTGGAAGGCGGTGCAGGCGTATCACGACTTAGGGCATGGTTTCGTTGCGTGCTCGCAGCGGTTCGGCTTCTGCCACACCGCATGGATAAAGGCCATACAACGGGGAAAGTTGCGGGTTCCTCCATCGCTATTTCCAGATCGGCGCCAGAAACATGACTGGGCGGATATTCAGGCGTATTATGATGATGCTCACAGCTACCGACAGTGCAAAGAGCGATTTAACTTCTGCGCGGCCTCTTGGACCAATGCGGTGCGCCGAGGCGAAATCCGGCCACGCGTCTTTGGCATGTCGATCTCAGAACTGCTCTCTGGTCCAAGCAGGAACCGCAAGCATGTCAAGACGAGGCTCGTAAGATCCGGGCTCTTAGAAAATGCCTGTTTCGCTTGCGGCCTTAGGGACTGGCGGGGGCGGCCGCTCAGTATGCACCTCGACCACATTAATGGCGTACGGAACGACAATCGCCTGGAGAACTTACGGATGCTTTGTCCAAACTGCCACAGCCAGACGCCGACCTACGGCGGTCGAAACGCCAAGCTGCGGCGTTTGCAAGAAATGGGACCAGTCGTGTAGTATAACGGTCGCTGCAGTCCCGGGTAGTTCAGCTGGAAGAACGGCAGACTCTGAATCTGCATGTCGGTGGTTCGAGTCCATCCCCGGGAGCGTCACGGCCCCATCATCTAGTGGCCTAGGATGCTGCCCTCTCACGGCAGTAACGCGGGTTCGAATCCCGCTGGGGCTATAAATTTCGTCCTTATTACTATAAGGGTTTTCGCGAACACTCGAGGCTCCGGTGCATCAAAAATGCATCAAACTCAGGGGCTCTTTTCCTTGGCCTTTAGCCGAATTGATGGGTTGGGGTTACGTATGCGAGCGCGATTTCTGGCGGCAGTTCGCCGGTGCGGATGCCGTTATCATCGAAGCGGATTCCCCGCAGAGTGCAGCCGTGTGATGTAAAAATGGCGCGAGCAAGCTGATAGTAGGGTCTTCAATCGCCACGCGATCCCCGCACCCGAGCAAAACAAACGCCGCTAAATGCAGCGCGCCTTGCGCTCCTTCAACGACGATAATTTGCTGCGGGTCGGCGACCACGCCACGGAACTGCCCGATGTGCCGCGAAATCGCTTCGCGCAGCGCGAGCAAACCGGCAGACTCGCCGTAGTCGAGATGCGTATCAACAAGCGCAAGATTTTCGCGTTCGATTCGGCGCCACACCCTATCGGAAACACCGAGAGGTCGGGCTCGCCAACGCGCAGCGCCCCAAACGACGATCCGACTTCGTCGAGTTTCGCTTTGACTTCGACGACGTTCCGAGGGATTCGGGGTAGCGGGCGCTGCGTCGCAACCGAACGGACGCGCGCTTCATAAAGCGTCTTGGCGACAAACGTGCCCCAACCGATTCGGGCTTCAAGGTAGCCCTCGGCGATCAGTTGGTCGAGCGCCGAGGCGACCGTATTTCGGGAAACCCCGAGAATGGCCAGCCAGCTCGCGACTTGGAAAGAGACGCGAGGCCGCGGGAAGCAATCCGCCCTCGATTGCGTTGCGTAGGCGTCGAACGCGCTGGCCGCGCAGGGGTTCGCCTGAGGCACGGTCAGGAAAGAGCGGCTCGAGGTCGATTGGTACCTTCGTAATACCCAGAATTGGTCCAATACGAGGGTCCAATTCCCTGGTAGAATGAACCGTATGAGTATTCGTCATCGTTCAGTCGCGGTCGCGCTGCTATGTCTGTGCCTGGCAGCGCCTGGACAGTTGGCCGCGCAATCACGCCAGAATTCGAGCGCCGGGATGAGTCAGTCAGAGAACGCAGTCCCGGGTCTTCACGACTTCGACTTCCTGGTTGGTCAATGGCATGTCCATCACCGAAAGTTGAAGCAGCGACTCGCCAATAATCACGAGTGGATTGAATTCGAAGGCACGTTGTCTAATCAGCCGCTTATGGGGGGCTACAGCAATGAGGACGATACAGTGCTAAACGTTCCCGGTGCTCCCTATCGCGGTGTCGCTCTGCGGTCCTTCGACTCGAAGACCCAGCAGTGGTCAATCTGGTGGCTCGACAGCAGGACGCCATCCGAACCATTGGATCCGCCGATGATCGGGGGCTTCCACAATGGCGTGGGTACTTTCTATGGGGATGATACGGTCAAGGGAAAGCGGGTTCGGGCGCGCTTCCTCTGGTCCAAAATCACTCCGACATCAGGCCGCTGGGAGCAAGCGGACTCGCCAGACGGGGGTAAGACTTGGGAGACAAACTGGGTGCAGGACATCACACGAGTTCGCTGATCGAGGTGCTGTGATGGCCGACTTTCAACACATCGGCATGCAGATCGATAATCGGGCTAAGCGACTCTCAACTAAATGGGGTGGTAGCTGTTGACGAAGACGTCGTACGTGTTACCGTTACGTTTTGCGAAGTAGCACCCGTCGTGGGCTCTAACCTGAGAACCACGGTTCAAAGGCGACGCCGCATCACGATTTCTACGACGCGTTTCAGAAAGCGTTCCCGAACGTGACGGGAGAACGCGGAGTGCGTTTTGTCGAAAACGACGGAGGCCGAATCTGTGCCGCGGGAGGAGAAACTTCAGGAATGGAACTTGCGCTGCGCGCGGTAGAGCGCTATCTGGGACCTGAAAGCGCCGCGCAGACAGCCTACTTTATGGAGTACGCTCCATCGACACGTCGCCCTCCGCTAGCGCAAACGTCAGCCGCACTTGTAGCAGGTTAGCGCGACGTTGCACGCTTGCATGCGACAGCATCACAAGCCTTCTAAAGCTTTTGTGCGACCGCTTGTTTCGAGCCGCGGCGCAGTTTGCCAAGATGTATTTCCCGCAACTCCGCGATGAACGTGCTCGATGCGTCGTTTCCCCGCCGAAAACGGACAACGGGCGCAGATGGCGGTGACGTTTGTTGGTTTCGACCCCGACGCAAAACGCTGGAACATCGCCGTGGTCAACGATGGCGGCTCGTGCTACACGCGGTATGGTTCGTCGCCCGATTTCAACGGGTCACGATGGGTAGACGGCTATCCGGCCGACGGCGGGCAGGCCATCACCACTCTAGGCAGCGGCAAATTGTTTCGATTTCCAGCAAGCCGTTAAGGGGGGCACCCGACGGAACGATCGCGCACGATGTGCAAAAAATGATGAAATATTCGCTCGGGCGTTATGTCTATGGTCTGGCGGCGATTGGTTTCGGTATTTGTGGCGTGGTGTGGCAAGACTTCGATAATTCGGGGGAGGTTCAGGCCCTTGGCGGTGGGTCTAACCACGAGATTTTCAGTTACATCGTAGCCATCATCAATATCCTTGGTGGCGTCGCCGTTCTCTGGCCCAGAACCGCGCGACTCGGTGCGCTCGCGCTTGCTGCACTCTACTTCGTGTTCGCGTTGCTAGACATACCGTTCATCGTTCGGCATCCGCTCATCTACAATAACTGGGGCAACTTCTTCGAACCAAATATCGCATTCGTCGCGGGGGCGGCGATCCTCTACGCGTGCTCCGATTCCGTCGCTTCGGCGCGTCCGCAAAGGGTTGCTCAGATCGGGTACTGTGCGTTCGGAATTTGCGTTGCCTCGTTCGCGCTGGAGCAGCTGTTCAGTCTTTACAATACTGCGAGTGCCGTTCCGAAATGGATTCCGCCGGGCCAAATGTTCTGGGCGGTCGCAACGACGCTCGCGTTTGCCCTTGCCGCGATCGCTCTCCTTACGGGCTTTATGGCGCGGCTCGCGTCTCAATTGACTACGGCGATGCTCGTCGGTTTCGCGTTACTGGTCTGGGCGCCAGCGCTCGTTGCCGATCCTCGTGCGTTTTCGAACTGGACGGAAAGCCTGGAGACGCTTGGAATCGCGGGAACGGCCTTGGTCGTGGCCGAGCTACTCGCGCACGAGGGTGAAGGGCATGCGTGATTACGTGCGCGGACGTTTAGGCCCCGATGGTCCACTGTTGCATCCAACCAGGCGCCGAAATGCTGTGGCCCCATAGTACCGGGCGAATCCGGCTCTTTAAGAACGCCGCATGTGAAGTTATAGTGCGTGTGATGGGGCGATGGTATGCTGCGCTGCTTGCTACGGTCATGCTTGGTACCGTCCAGAACGTACACGGCGGACCACACGACTTCGACTTTGAGTTCGGCAATTGGAAGGCCGTATTGCGCCTCCGCGCACCGCTTTCCACTAGCGATAACTGGACGCAGTTTACAGGCACATCAACCGTCACGCCAATTTGGGGTGGACTCGCGAACTACGGAATTCTCGACCTGCACCATGGAAACAGGCATTTACAAGGCCTCACCTTACGGCTTTATCAGCCGGACTCGCGCCAGTGGTACTTGCGCTTTTCAAACAGCAAAGACGGTAAACTTGGGGTACCCGCCGTTGGCGGTTTCAGTAATGGTAAGGGCATTTTTTATGACACTGAGGCACTCAATGGCAAACCCGTGAACGTTCGCTTCGTCTTCTCCGACATCAGGCCGAAGTCGTTTCGATTCCAACAGTCGTATTCCGACGACGGAGGCGCAACATGGATCGTCGATTGGGACTCAACCTTCGAACGCGAACCCTAGGCGCGCTCGGAATCGCGGCGCTCCTCATCTCCTTTTTCGTCGGCGCGGATGAGTTTCGGGTTGGGCGCAACGCCATGGTTTGGTTGGTGGGACGCAAATATTACCATTTGAGCGCAATATGGCGTCGCGGTACATCCGCGCTCAGGTGGAGCCTCGCAGCGTAGCGGACTGAAGGAAGACGATATCGTCAACCTTCGAGCGCAAAGACTGGATTTACGAACCGCAATGGTTTACCAGCCGCTGGGCGGGATGGCGAAGGCCCTCACGGTTGAGCGTCAGGGCAATCCTCGTGACGTCGTGGTCGTGCCGAGCAGCGTGTGGGACGACGCCACGTTTTGGAAGCTGTAACCAATGTTCTCGCGGCTTGCCGCCGCAATCGTCTGCGGGATTTGTGGCATCATTATTGCGCTGCGGCGCGCGCGTAGGCCCGATGCTGAAGTGACCGCTCTGCTCCTCATATTGATCGACCATGCGCCGATCGGCGTCATTTCGCGTTGTGGAGCCGTTTGCGTACGTAGCGATCGCCGGTGCCCCCGTTTCTGACGCGTGCGCGAGCGTTGGTTTGTGGACGCTCCGCATCGATCCGCTCCCTTTTGTCATCAGCCTAAGCTCTTGGCGCAGCGTGTACGAAGTCGTGCTCCGGGCATTCATAGCAGCCATTGTCACGCCGGCATTGCGTCCGTTACCAGTTGCGCTAACTGTTTCCGCCGCATGTTTTGCAATGCCAGTCTTCGTTCATAATTGGGCTGCAAATGCTGCGGTGATTCTCGTGGCAAACGCTGCGTTACCCATAGGGGATCGCCGCGACATGCGCAACGCGCGGATTTACACAAAATGTGCAAGTTTATCAACCGCGACCTTTGCTGCAGGAATAGACGTTGCGGCAAAACCGATGACCAACCCATTTCCCGTCGGGCTTCCAGAAAAGAAGCTGGAGAGCGGTGGAAGGATCAACGCTTCCTCCGCCGCGCGGGCGGCTACGGCTTTGTCGGAGACACCTCGCGGAAGGTGGGCGACGAAGTGCAGCCCCGCAGCGGTATCTGTAATAGTACAATCGATGGCTCGCGCGAGCTCTTTACTCAAGAAGCGCCGTCGCTCATCGTAGATCCTGCGCATCTTCGCGACGTGTCGACCAAGATGGCCGCGTTCGATAAACACCGCAAGCGCCGCCTGCATTATCGTAGAGGGCGGCGCGCCCATAACGGTAAGCGCGCTTTCGAACGACCGCGCAAGAGTTGGGGGCACAACGATGAATGCGACCCGCAGCCCAGGCGCGAGGACCTTGCTAAACGTTCCCACATAGAGCGTGCGCCGTCCACCGTCTAGGCTATGCAATGCCGGCTGCACTCGCCCGGTGTAATTGAATTCACTGTCATAGTCATCTTCGATGATCCAGGCGCCGTGCTTATCGGCCCAATCCAGGAGCGCCAAGCGCCGCTCGAGGGGCAGAACGGCGCCCGTTGGATATTGATGCGAGGGTGTAACATGTAGCGCGCGCGCTCGTCTTTTTGCAAGAAACCGGACGTTCAGCCCCGCTTCATCTACCGGCACCGAAACAATGCGCGCTCGTTGCGCAGCAAAGACCGCACGAACATTTTGATATCCAGGCTCTTCGACAACGACCCGGTCCCCGGCGCAGAGAATAACGCGCGCGATCAGCGTAAACGCGGCTTGCGCTCCGCCCACGACGGCTATCTGCTCCGGGGAGCAGGCGATCCCTCGCGTCTGCTGGAGTCGTGTCCCGATGACTTCGCGAAGTCGTATATCGCCGAAGGCCCTGGGATAATCGTATGTCCCGGCACTCCAGTCAATGCCCGACATACTTCGTCTAAAGAGTAGCGACGGGAACAAATCTAGTGCCGGAATTCCCGGCCGAAACGGCGCGGAACGTTGGAGGTTTGCCGCCAGGGAAGCAACGTCGAGCATGTTCTGCGCTTGCGCGCTCGGCACTATTTCTTCATCTGCGCCATTTGCCAATGCCCTAGAGCGCCCCTGGAGTACCTCGGCGACGTACGTCCCGGAGCCGGGAACGGTGATCAGGTATCCCTCGGACTGCAATTGCGAAATCGCTGTTACAATGGTATTTCGCGACAAGCCGAGGTAAGTCTGCAACTCACGACTCGCAAGGATACGCTCGCCGGCCTTCAATTTCCCGGTGAGAATCGCGTCGCGGAACGCCGACTGCAACTGACGATGCAGCGGGATCGACGACGAGCGATTAAGCACGATGCCCTTGACCCGCATGTGGTCCTATCCATTGGTAGGTTTTTGGCTCTTTCCTGGTGCCACGTCCGTGATCTAAGATCACAGCGGATTGTTTGATTGCCCCGTCCAGCCGATGGATTCTGATGCGCTTCCCGGACCGGATGCGCTACGACCACGAAACGGTTGAGGCGATCCTTGACGGCGCCAGCAGTCGACCACATGGCACGCGAATGCAGCGATCCTCGCCGGCGCCGATGTGTCAGGCGATCTCCAAGGAACCCTTCGCGCCGCCATGCGAGTCGCGCTCGAAGGAGGGCGCCTTTTCGGCCGAGCAGGCGCCGCTCGCGCTTTCGTTGCCGAGTTGACCGGTACAACGTCCGACGAGCTCGCGCTGCGATGCGACGACCCTACGTGGCCGAGCGGCTGCAGCAAGGCAACCGATACCTAGCCGCGCTCGGAGCCGACGAGCGCCCAACATTCTCCCTATCCAACGACATCGGAGATCCCGTTCTACTCAAGGGATTATGCGACGCCGATTTGCCACTCGCTTGAGGATTAGGAGTTCCAGACTCGAACACCCTAGAGGTACGCGCCGAACAGACCAAACGCCGTGGACTAGACGCGCGTGTGACGGAGAGCAAACATGAATCAAAAAGATCGCGTAGAGATCGATGGTCTCGCTGAGGCGCTAACTGCGGCGTGGAATGCTGCAGACGGCGTGGCCTTCGCAGAAATGTTCACCGAGGACGCGGATTTTGTCAATATCCGTGGCGATCACTTTGTGGGTCGCGATACGATCGCAGAAGGACACCAGAGGATCTTTGACAGCATCTATCGCGATAGTCGGAACGTTTTTGCGGTATCGAAGATCCGGGAAGCTCCCGGTGACGTTGTGGTTGCTCTGATGGAGGCTCATTTGCATTGCCCGCAGGGACCCATGGCGGGAGATAACGATGCGATTGCGACGGCCGTGCTGTGTCGCGAACCTTCTGGTTGGCGCATTGCTTCGTTCCACAACACACTTAAGCAGGGTCCCCCAGGCGCCCGACCCGCTCGCTAGAGAGCTTTTTTATTTGAATCCCGCTGGGGCTATCAAAACTTCACAGGCATGAGAATTTTTTGCGGCACCTGAATCTGTGCATCAAACACGGAGGCTCGCTTCATTTAAGAATCGGAGGACCAGGCAGCCAAAGGTGTCCGCTGCGTCAGTCTGTCGGAGTGGAGCTGCGGATACCTCGGCGTCGTATGGGTCAGGAGCGAGGCTACCGGAAAAAGCCTTACAGCATCCAGACGATTTCGGTAATAGGCAGGTTCGGCCAGAGCCGTAGACACGCGCGGCTCTTTTTTCATTCCGGCTCAATTGGTTCCGGCTTATCTCGAATCGATAATCCTAGGCTGCGGTAATATCGTTCGTTCTTCGCGAGCGCCTCCACGATGTCGTCGCGGTTACCGTGACCGGCCACGAGCTTTAGCAATCGTTCGCGACTCTCGCGCAAGGCCCGCGCGTAGCCTTCCAGCACCGTGCCGGGCACGTCGTCGCGCGCCTCCGCCGGCCGGCTTACCCACTGCTCCATCGCCTCGTATGCCGCTAGTCCATTCCGCTCGGCGTCTAACAACTCATCGCGATATACACTCATGACTCGCCCACAGGTCTCGCCGCTTTCCACGTCGCGACGGGTCGGCCGCCGGCGCCCGTCGTCTGCGCAGATGGCGAACGATCGAAATCGAAGAGATTGTGAATGCGCGCTATTGTACTGGCCCGATATCCGTCAAGGCAAACGTTACCTCGCGGCCCCGTTGTGCGCCCGTCGCCTTCTGCTTGCCGTCTGAACCAGCGGTCATCCCCTGCTGATTCGGCGTCGCCCCGTCTAACATTTTCTGATATGTTCGTCCGGCCGGTTCATCCGGTGGTGGGATCGAACGTTCCCACTCGTGCTCGGTGACACCGGCATTTTCTTGGGCCCGAGAGCCTGCCCGTTAGATTGGTGCCCGAGCAGCTCGTGCGGTAGGTGATGACCGGACGGAATCCAGGGCGTGCCGCGAAGGCAACAGCTCGTATCTGTCAGACTGGTCGACGCTACCGTGGTAAGGAGGTTGCCGTGGATTTGGCCGTTCTTGGCATCGACGTTGGGAAGTTCGATTTCCATTGTGCACTGCGCGTTAAGGACCAGGTTCATACGAATCATTTCCCTCATTCTGCGGTGGGTTTCGAAAGATTGCATCGCTGGCTTTCGAACCGCCATGTCAATCGGGTACACGCGTGTATGGAAGCGACTGGTGGTTGGAGCGAGGAGCTCGCTACGGATCTGCATGCGCACGGTCATGTGGTGAGCATCGTGAACGCGCTGGCGATCAAGTCCTTCGGCCAAAGCGAACTCTCTCGAACGAAGACCGACAAGGCTGACGCAGCGCTGATCGCACGATACTGCGTAACGATGCACCCGGCGCCGTGGGAACCGCCTAGCCCAGTGCAGCAGCGCTTGAAACGGCTAGCGCGCCGACGCGTAGCGCTCGATGAAATGCGGGTTCAGGAGTCAAATCGACTCGGCGCACCCGGCTCGGGTGACGTGCGCTCGTCGATCGAAGCGACCCTGTCTTTTCTTGATCGCCAGATCGATGAGATCGACTCACAAATCCGCGCGCTCATCGACGATGACCCGACCCTACGAGGCAAGCGGGAGCTATTGACGTCGATCCCGGGTATAGGGGAGCGGCTTGCCGTCACGATTCTCGGTGAACTGCCGAACCTCAGCGAGTTTCGGAGCGCCAAGGCGGTGGCCGCGTTCACTGGCCTTTGCCCGCGTGAGTTTCGTTCGGGAAAGTCGGTATCGGCTTCGTGGCTGTCAAAGACTGGCAACGTCCATCTCCGGCGCATGCTTTATATGCCGGCCGTCGCAGCGATCCGCTGCAATCCCATCCTCAGGGATTTTGCTAATCGTCTGCGTTCTTCGGGCAAGCACGGCAAGCAGGTCGTGGCAGCAGTTATGCGTCGCCTCTTGGTTTTGGCTTACGGCGTCCTTAAGTCCGAGCGCCCGTTTGACCCCGAGCATCGGGTGTGGGCGACGTCACGGACATCCCAAGCAGCCATCTCGCCGACACTAAACGCTTGACGTCGCACACAGAATCTAACGGAGGGGTTGAGGGAGGCCGGAAATGGACGGGACCGCCGGCTCAGTGCACCGTAAACGCCGTAGCGGGTAGGACGACGTTGCCGAAGCGGTCTCTCGGAAGACCGCATGAATCTCGCGTTTCGCGTATGGCACCGTAACGCACCTCAATAGACATGAGCGAACAGCCGCGGAAATGCCACGGGTTGATCGAGAAGTTTACCTCGGAGAGACGATGCTCGTCGAACGTGACGATGGCACGACTGGGAAGAGGCGACCCTAAAACGTAAAGGTTTGGCGCGCGGGACATGACGTCAAACGTTCCTTCGTTCTTTGCGATGGTTACGCCGGTGCCCGCTCGCCAGGTAACGCCGAAACGCTGATTGTCCGAGGCCAAGATGCATCCCACTCGGTCGTTGCTCAAAGAGACTTCACCGCGGCAAGGGATTCCGTGAATGCGCGCCGGACGTGAAAGCGTGCAGGTATCGAGCGTACCGCGCTTCAGTTGAGCGTTTTCTTGCGCCGCACAAGGGACCTCATCAATCTCTGCGTCTCGCGCTAACGTTACGTATCCGTCGGGCCGGCCGGCGTCAAAGTTCACGAGTCCCGTCAGCGGCACTCCGTAGATCGAAGCCTCCTGTTGAAGCTCGAGCGATTCGATCACGTCGCGCGCGTTTGACGCGTACGTGACGAGCGTTCCCGCTGGTAGTTGGATACCGGCGATCGTCGTCGCCGCCCGCAACGTTTCTTGTCGCGATCGCAGCTGCGCGCGGAATAGGCTTTCGCCGCCGAAATAATAACAATATGGAACGGCCGAGATCGCCCAAAGACTAACGGCGACGCCGGCAATGATACGCGCAGCAATCGCCGACCGGTGGCGGAACCAAAATCCAAGCGCGATGAGGGCGCCGATTGTTAAGGGCCAAAACGCCTGGATGAGAATGTAGGTAATCAGTAGTGATTTGGCTACGCCAGGCGATAGGTCGATCCAATCGGCGATCAGCATGTCACCGTGTTACTCCAGCCGGCGTCTGCGTGCTGCCTTCGATATCGGTGAAAAGCAACGTCACTGCCCCGTTAGAAACCGGGCTCTCAGCGCCATGGCTGGGGACGTTCACGGGAAAGGCTGGTGGCGCCTGGCGCGCGCCCTCTCAAGCGTGGACCGAAGCCGCCAATGCCTCCCAGCCCGTCGCAGTCAAACTAAGTCACCACCCGGTTATGCCGGGCCTCCGTCCTTGTCGCAACGCCTCCGGGCGTAGTAGGGTTTCTCGATTCTGGAAGCTCGTGCGGTCAGCGGATTTACTGCACGGACTTCCCCTGCTTTTTCGATGGCGACGGATAGAAGCCGATGCGATGCGATACTCTCAGTCAAAGCACGCTTACCCGCGCCGCCGTCCTAAGGGGGCATAAAAACCCCGCAATGGAAAAACCCGAAGTGACAACTGAAAAATGAGGACGGAACTCGGTACGCATCCTCCGTCGGCGAGTGTAGCTGATGGTGTTCCAGGTGCAGTTAGCCCCATGCTTAGGGCGCTGGTTACTGCAATCTTTTTCGCGTCAGGTGCGGCGTCCCTTACCCTCCAAGTCGTTTGGTTCAAGCAATTACAGTTTGTGCTGGGAAGCGCAACATTCTCAGTAAGCGTTACGGTCGCCAGCTTCTTTTTCGGACTCTCCATTGGCAGCATTCTCGGAGGCCGGGGCGCCGATGCGGTTCATCGCCCCCTTAGGGTTTACGGATTTCTGGAACTCGCCCTGGCGCCCGTATCATTTGCCGTTACAACGTTTCTAACACACTGGTCCACCTGGGTAGGCTGGATTTCGCCGATGCTGAGCCTGGACTCTCCGGCACGGCTGCCTCTTATCGTCTTGCTGTCGCTCGCGACACTGTCGCTGCCGACGACGTTGATGGGCGCGACGCTGCCCTTCCTTGTGAGATTCCTAACGCGTTCGCGGACGGAGCTGGCCAATCAGACGGGTCATCTGTATGGCTTCAACACCCTGGGAGCCGCCATCGGCACCCTGGGTGTGGGCTTCGTCCTCATCGGATTAGTCGGGGTGACGGGATCGAGCCTGTTTGCATCGACAATATACGCTTGTATCGGCGGTTTCACTCTGATTGCCGCACGCCACGAACAGCCTTTACTAGTAAATAAAAGAGAACAAGGGCAGGTACACTGGACAAAGCCCGAGGTTAGAAAGACAAATTTCCTGATTTGGGTTTTCGCCTGCTCCGGCTTTGTCTCCATCGCCTATGAGGTTGTCTGGTTCCGTTTCCTGATTAACGTCAGCAGCTCTAGCGTTTACGCATTTTCTGGTATGCTCAGCACATATCTTTTCGGGTTGGTAACAGGCGCCTTTGTCTGCGCTAAGTTTCTGGCGTCCCGTAAGGATCAATTGCTTCGTTACTTCGCCGTCGTTCAGCTCCTCATCGCGGTCGCCGCCGTGCTCAGCCTGGGGATACTCGGCAAGGCCGGTACGTTTCACTCATTCTTGTCCCCGATCGTTTCACAGCTTCTGCCGGTCCGAGCACAGATGCTGTTGGGAGAGGATGTTTCGTTCTTCTTCACCTGCGTTCTAGCCATTCTGTTGCCCACCACCCTTATTGGTATCAGTTTTCCACTCGCCAGCGAGCTGACGGTGATCCAGATGAGCGCCGTCGGGCGCGGGATCGGCACGCTCTACGCCCGCAATACAATTGGTGGCGTCCTGGGGTCCCTAGCAACGGGATTTCTCCTAATCCCCTATCTTGGAAGTCAGTGGACGCTGACGGTGCTGATCTTGATGAATATGCTTTTGTTCTTCGCGATCGTCGTGTCGCAGCACAGCCTTCTGACAGACCGGATTCTGTGGCGGCAAGGGGTGGTGGCACTAAGTTTCATTGTTGTGTCGTTTCTAGTGTTTGGCCCGCATTATCTGGAGCGGCAATTAACCGCGTTTGAGGGCGCCAAAGTTCTAGAACTGCGGGAGACAAAAGAGGCGACCTTCGTAGTGCTCGAATATGACGATGCAGCATCGGGAACGTATCAACAATTAGTGGTGAACTCGAAGAGTTATGCCAGCAATCGCCCAGAGGGGCGACGCTATATGGCGGCGATGGGGCACTATCCCCTCCTCCTGCATATCGGCCCTTCCCAGACCGCGGCCGTCATTTGCATCGGGACCGGAACCACGGTCGGTGCGGTAAGCACCCACAACGAGTTGAAATCCATCTACGCGGTTGATCTAGCGCCGGCGGTGTTCGACTTTGCCCGGTACTTTGTACCTATCAACAAGCACTTCTATCAGAACCCTAAGGTACATGAGATCGCAGCGGATGGCCGCCACTACCTGCTCAGCACTCGGGATACCTTCGACGTGATCACCCTCGAGCCGCCGCCTCCTCATGATGCCGGCGTCGTCAATCTCTACACCGAGGAGTTTTATGCACTGGCGAAGCAGAGGCTGCGCCCACGCGGGGTCCTCGCTCAATGGGTGCCCATGGATATAGGACGCGGTGCTCTGCCAAAAATGATGCTCAAGGCCATGCTGTCGCAATTTAAGCACGTATCCTTATGGCTGCCTTCCCGAATGGAAGGCGTGGCCATCGCCTCCGACGAGCCGTTGCAAATTGACCGCCACATCCTAAGCGCACGCATGTCGGCACCCGGGGTAGCCGACGATCTCACCGCGATCGGGCTACGCTCGCCCGACGACCTTCTGGCGACGTTCGTCGCCGCGGATGAAAGGCTCGCGGCCTACGTTCGCGATGTCCCAAGTCTCACGGATAACAGGCCGCGAATTGAATATTACAACTGGTATCCGATTGAGCCGATCAGCGTGGCGGAACTGGAGCGACTCCGCGAACCTATTGAACGCTATCTCACCGATAACTCTTCTTCCGAAGACGCCCGGTTGGACACGGCCCGGACTGTGGCCGATGCCATTTGGGAAGAGCACGAAGCAACCGCACACGGAGACACGACCACCGCCCGCTCGGTACTCGGCCCGGCCTTAAAGTTGGAGCCGAACAACCTCTACATCCGCTTCCTCGAGCGCAAACAGCGTGCCGCGCTCAAAGACGCCCTGCAGCGGCAGTAGCCGGTTGAATCTTGACCCAAGAGACTTAATCCGTCGCTACGTCGCGAGAGGGCAATCCATTCGACTCTCCCCTTGGCAGCCGTGCCTCGATTGTGAGCCGTCGCATCTGTCCGTTCGAGCCTGCCACCTCGCTAAACTCGTTTCGAACGTCGAAGAGCCCGTGCAGCCCGGTAATCTGAAGCAGGTGACGCACCGAGCCATGAACACCTGTGACCGTCAACCGTGCCCCGCGACGCTCAGTCGCGACATGCAGGGCCGCTAGGCACTGCAAGATTGACGAGTCCATATAGGTCGTTCGCTTAAGGTTCACGACAACGACTGGCGTCTCGCTTGCGATCGAGAAAGCATCGGTGAGACGCTCTCTCTCCGCGAAGTCAAACTCGCCTTCGAGCTGGATGACAAAAACGCTGGGCGCTGTAGGCGCAGCGTGCTCGCTGTCAGTTGATCTCATTGTTTTATTCCCTCCAATGCGGGGTCTCTCAGAGAGCACAAAACGGAAACTGGAGCGCCTATTCTCACTGTACCCGGACTGCCTCCTCCAGCAGCTCATAAGGCGAGCTCGTTCGCTTGTAGTGCCAGCAATCGGCAGCGTCAATACCCTTGAGGTCAGACGATTTTGGGTCGCGCATATGGTCGGCGTTCGGCTCCGGGGGCGGCGAAAGAGTCGAAGGAACTCCGATTGACGCATGGCCGAGGCGCAGACTGACGACGTTGACGGGGACGCCCGCTTGCGCACACAGACGTGGGTGAGTGTCGCGGAGACCGAGCAACGCGCGACACCGCTCCCTGCATGGGAACGGCATCTCACTGCAAGACGCTTTGCTATTCCCCAAAAACCTCGTAGAATGGCCGCACATGAAGCGACTCTGGATTCCCCTTTGGTGGCTCGGCCTCGCGTTGTTCGACGCAACAAAGACCGTTAGGGTGATGAGAGCGGAAGGGATGCATCACAATTGGCTCGTGCTTTTTGTGATCGAGGCTTTGGGCTGGCTGCCCTGGGCGGTTGCAACTTGGCTCATCATTGCGCTCGCGCAGCGCCTTCGATCTGCACCACGCATCGTGGCCTGGAGCGTTCACGTCGTTACTGCTCTCTGCGTGAACGCGGTCTTCGCCGCGTGGACAACGTTTCTGGTCGTAACGTTCCGACCATTCGGTCCGGATTTCCCCGACCGCACGTTCCCGCATTTTATCAGCGGCTTCACCGATGATCTTCTAATGACGATCGCCTTCTACGCGCTCATCCTCACAATGAATAACTTCTTCGAGTCACGCGAGCGCCTCGTGAAGCAGAATCTGGAACTCGCGCAGCTCAACGAACAGCTCGCCCAAGCTCAATTGAGCGCGCTACGGCGTCAGATCGAACCGCACTTTCTCTTCAACGCATTGAACTCGATCGCCGGACTTATTCGCGAGAGGCGACCCACTGAAGCAATTGCCATGCTCGTGAGCCTAAGCGATTTCTTGCGCCGAACGCTCTCGGAATCGAATAGTCAAGAAGTAGCACTCTCCGAAGAGTTGGACTTCGTGAAGCAGTACTTGGCCATGCAAAAAGTGCGCTTCGCCGAACGTTTACAACTGAGCGTCGATGTGCCAACGGAACTGCAAGATGCGGCGATCCCCAACCTCATTCTCCAACCGCTGGTAGAGAACGCGATCAAGCACGGAATCGCCAAGCGCAAGGAGGGCGGCTCCGTGCGCATCGCGGCCTCATCGCAAGGCAACCATTTGCACATCAGCGTATCGAACGATGGACCCTCGTTGGCCCCGGGCTGGGAGACCGCATCAACGGGCGTTGGCGTAACCAACGTGCGTGCTCGCCTGAGGGCGCTCTACGGCGATGCCGCATCATTCGTGATGAACGCGCGAAGCCTCGGCGGCGTCGAGGTCGCAATCACTGTACCGCTGCGCGCCGCTACGAGTTGATGGCCATCCGAACGCTCGTCGTCGACGACGAGCCTCTCGCTCGCGGCAACGTAGTTGCGCTTCTCGAACGAGATTCGCAGATCGAAATTGTCGGCCAATCAGAAGGAGGCGCCGATGCATTGGCCGACATCCGGCGCCTCTCACCGGATTTGGTTTTCCTGGATGTAGAAATGCCTGAGTGCGACGGATTCGACGTGCTCGAGATGCTCGGCTCAAAAGCGGCTCCGGTGATCATCTTCGTGACTGCCTATGACAAGTACGCTCTCGCAGCGTTTGATGCCGGTGCCCTCGACTACGTGCTAAAACCTTTTGACGATCTGCGATTCGAATTGGCATTGACCCGCGCCAAGGAACGCATTCAGGCCGCCAATACGCGCCCAAAAGTGCCGGGTAACTTGGCCATCAAGAGCAACGGAGCCGTGACGTTCATTCGCGTTGACCGTATCGATTGGATTGAGGCGGCCGATTACTACTCACGCCTCCGTGTCGCCGGGAGGACCCATTTGCTACGGCGGAGCATGGCCGATCTCGAACGAGACCTCGAAGGCTGCGATTTTTGCCGCATCCACAGGTCCACCATCGTAAACCTTGCGCGGGTGTGCGAAATGACACCTGGCGAAAACGGCGACTACGAAGTTCGCCTCGACGACGGCAGCACGCATCGGCTCAGCCGCAACTTCCGCCGGGACTTCCAGGCGCGCATGAGCGCGAGAACTCCCTAAGCGGAAAGCTTCAGCGAGGCGGTCAAACTGACCACATCACGAGGAACGGTATATTTTGTGTCACTTAGGAGCGGGCGAACCGTCGGACCAGTGCGACACCGGAATAGCGAGTGTCACCGGCTGGTAAGAACGAAAACCCGCCGATGGAGGAGGCGCTAAGATCGGCGACCCCTTGAAGCTCGCGGCCCAGGTTGCCAGCTGGTCGTATGCGACGAAAGGCATGACATGCGGGCGCCATGGTCCATCGGCGCCGAGCAGGTAGCCGTTTTTCGATAGCATGAACGCAAACGAGGAGGGAGCCGGGTCGGTGAATTGGTGGTCGGCATACCCAGCTTTCGCTTTCGCCGCCATCTCTTCACGTGTATCGCCGGCGATCGCCCACTTCGTCAGTGCAACGTAAAACGGGAGCACACTTCGCACGGCCGGCGGATTGAGGCATGCTGGCCCGAGACCCCGCCAGTTCCAGAACTCGGGATCATCGAAGCCCGCCGTCCACGAGCGTCCGACAAGGCAGACCCAACCGTTGGTGCCCTTGGCCCCGATGACGTAACCTTGCTTCGTGAGGACGAGCACTTCGGCATGAGCGGAGATCGATGACGGCCCTGCCGAGCGAGCCAAGGCGATTTCGGCGGCAGCGCTGGGCATCAGGTACTTCGCGATCGGCGCCATCGTCGGGTAGGGGTTTGGCGAGGGGACTTGTCCGAACGCTGCGGTGGAACACGCAAGTGATAGCGTAGTGGCCAGGCAAGCAAAGACGGTCCTCATGGGGCCTCCGTAAGTAAGACGAGCGTGGCAGAGATTGGCGGGGCCGGCGATCGTCAGCGTCAGTATCCCACTAGCTGGCGAGCATCGCGATACCGCTTGCTGCACGAGAACGGCATCTCACTGCAAAACGCTTTGTTATTCCGCAAAAACCTCGTAAAATAGCCGCTTCGCAATGAAATGCGACGCCTCGACACCGCGGCCTGCCTGGACCGGTTAGCCCCCAGGCGGGCGGCATCGTGTGCTATGAAGACAGGCCCGCCGAAGCGGGCCCGTCTCTGCTAATCTTCGATACGTTTGAGGACTATTTGCTGATTGCGGCGCCGACCGGATACTCTACCGACGTGTTAGATTTCCGCGGGCTTCCTCCGGCCGGAAACTTCCAGCGCCCGACAGCGGCTGGAGACGAGCCCTTGGCGATGCATCCGCCGGCGAAGTGTTTGTCGCTCGGCGAGATCGCCCACTGATTCATAACGCATGCGCCTCCGTTACGGTCGGTGAGCGAGGTCGTGCCGGTGACCGTCGCGCCCGATCCGGATACGGACATCGAATACAGGCACGAGCCCCACTCGCCACCGCACTCCGGATCATCGACGACCAGCGCGTTCGCGGCTTTGTCCCAGTTGAGTCCGCCGGGAACATTGAGCGTCGCGCCCGAGACGTTGAGCGTAGAACACGAGTCGCCCGCCGGACAGACCGAAATCATGACGTCGTTTGACTGGCCGCCCCGGCCGTCGACGTAGAGGTTTCCATCGCTGTCGTACGCCGGATAATAATATTCGGTCTGGGTCGGATTCGCGAGCACCGTTCCGGGGTCTGTCCCGCTCGGGTAGATCGTTACGTTACCCGGACCGTCGCTCGTACTCCTGATGTTCGCGACCGCCAGATCACCATTCTTATTGTTCACGGAACACCCGACGGGCCAGTATCCACTGTCGTCGATCGTCTTGAGCAACATGCCCGTACGCGAGTACAAGGAAATCTGCGAGTTTCCGTTGTTGACCACCCAGATATTCTTGTGTTGGTCGCTACAGAGTCCCGACGGCTTGTCGAAGCCCGTAAGCGTTCCTTTGAGTTTCAAGCCGGGCATCGAAAAAATATAAACGTCGTACGAGTCGGCGTCGGAGACGAAGAGCAATCTTCGCGCCCGCTTTACATCCGGCGAGACCCCTGACTTGTGAAGGTCGCGATGAACGGTCGGCGCCGGAAGGCCGGTCAAGCTTAGGTAGTCGTGATTGAGTGAAAGGTTGGAGCTCGCGGAAGCGCCGCTTGCGGTCGGCGCGAAACTTGAAGATTGTGAGCCGCCGGCGCCGCTACATGCGGCGAGTAGTGCGGCAGCCGCAAAACCACTCAGTGTGTACGCAGCTGCCCTCGAGGCTTTCATTTAACTTTTCTTCTCCGTTCTGTTATGAGTTGCAACGATTTTTCAGCGCAACGACACTGATTACAACACTCTAAGTACCCGCAGCGCAACGCATCGAAACAAACACCGCGCGCACTGACCAAATGGCTAGTACGTTCGTACTATGAACTTACGAACGACAGGGTTGCTCGTCGGCTTCGCTTTACACTTGAGCAATGGCAAAAGCGATTCCGGAAGGCTGGCATAGCATCACGCCTCGCCTAGTAGTTCACGATCCGACTAAGCTCGTCGACTTCCTCAAGAGAGCGTTTGGCGCTAGCGGCGACTTCACGGCGGACTCGCCGTCCGTCATGAGAATCGGCGACTCGAACGTCATGGTAAGCGGCGCCGGACCTCGCGATCCGATTCGCGCGTTTCTCTACCTATACGTCGACGACGTCGATGCGACGTACCGGCGCGCGTTAGAAGCGGGCGCGGTGTGCCTCGAGGCGCCGGCCGATATGCCGTACGGAGATCGGCGCGGAATGGTCACGGATCCGTGCGGTAACAATTGGCAGATTGCTACTCACACGGCCCCGGAACTTAGAAGTCCGGCACGGCAATGACCGCTTGCAAGGAAGCATCTGGACCTTGCGTCAACTGCCTTCCATGGGATCTAAAGGCGCTTTCCTCTTCATCCTAGCGGCCGGGTGCGCCGTTTCTCTCGCGGAGCCGCCTGCTGTCAAGGCAAGCTCACTGTCCCTCGTCTATCCGCCAACGCCTCGAAGCGATGCGGTCGACGGCTATTTCGGGAAAGCCGTGCCCGATCCGTACCAGTGGTTGGAGCAAACACGATCGGCTCAGGTCAAGCATTGGCTTTCGCTTGAAGCGCAGCTGACATCCGAGAGTCTGGCGGGTCTTCCCGACCGGCAAGCATTTCGCTCGACGATTCTTGGCTTGATATCCGCGCCTTTCGACGGCGTCCCTGACCAAGGGAAGTACGCGACAATCTTCTCTCGCACCGTCACGGGAGAGTCGCAGCCTCTCCTGATGGTAATCCGCAACGGCCGGACATCGATGCTGCTCGATCCTAACGCCCGCTGGCGCGCCTCTTCAACGTTGCTTGCGCAATGGTACATTGCACCCGACGGGCGGACCGTGGCGTACGCGACCAACGTTTCCGGCAGCGGTTGGCTGCGCTGGCACACGTTGGGCACGGAGAGTGCCGCCGATCTCCCTGGCACCGTAGTCGGAACCCCCGATTGGGCGCCGATAGCGTGGGCTCGGGACAGCAGCGGCTTTTACTATGGGGGATATGGGTCAGAGCGTGACCGTCGGCCGGGTACTCCGGTTGGCAAAGGCTTCGCGGCCTTCTTCCATCGTATCGGGACGCCGCAATCGCAGGATAAGCTCGTCTACGACTTCCCAAGTCATCCCGACTGGCTAGCCTATGCTAGTGAAAGCTGGGACGGCCATTACTTAATCCTGGGCGCCGTTGAGGGCTCCGGCAGCGGCGGGAACCTCGTCGCCATTCGCGACCTGCATACGAACTCCGATCGAACGGTAATGTTGCGGCCGCTCGGCGACGCTCAATATAGCTACGTCGACAACGCCGGTACGCTGCTCTATTTCTTGACCACTGACAATGCACCGAGGGGTAAACTCGTTGCGATCGATCTTCGTAACCCGTCGTTAGAGCGGGACGTAATTCCCGAACGCCCAGACGTGATGGAGAATGTGACCGCGATCGGCGGCAGATTCGTCGTGCGCTATCTTCACGATGTGGCGACTGCGCTCAAAGTGTTCGACCGGTCCGGCAAGCTGCTCCACGACATAGATCTGCCCGGTCTCGGAACATCGGGCGATCTCGTCGGCAAGCCGAGTGATCCGCTTGCGTACTACACGTTCTCGAGTCCGACCCATCCTTCTACAGTATTCCACTACGACGTGCGTACGAACAAGAGCACCGTCTATTCCCAGCGCAGTTCCCCCTTAGATCCAGCGCAGTACGTTACGGAGGAATTCTTCGCTAGCTCTAGCGGCGGCGCGCGTGTCCCGGTTTTCGTCGCGCATCGGCGCGGTTTGAAGCTAGACCATACTACGCCGACGATGCTGACGGGTTATGGAGGCTTTGGCGATGCCTACCATCCCGTGTGGCAAAACCTCAGCGCGGCGTGGCTCGCCAGTGGAGGCGTTTTCGCCATCGCCTGCGTCCGAGGAGGCGGTGAGTACGGCGAGGACTGGCACCATGCCGGAATGCTCGGCAACAAGCAAAATGCGTTCGACGATTTCGCAGCTGCGGCAAGTTTGCTGATCGACCGTGGCTTTGCCTCGCATGCAACGCTCGCAGCGTATGGCTACTCGGGCGGCGGCCTGCTCGTCGGCGCAACGGAGGTACAGCATCCCGACCTCTTCGCCGCGGTCGCAGAAGAGGCGGGGCCGGTCGACGTCCTGCGGGGATACACGTATGGCAGCGAATCGGCGTGGACGGACGAGGTCGGATCGCCGATCGCAAGTCCTCAAGCGTTCAAATGGCTCTACGACTACGCACCGCTCGTCGCGATACGCAAAGGTACCGACTACCCGGCGACGCTGATCATGACGTCCGAAAACGACGACCGAGTCTCTCCGGCACACTCGTACAAGTTCGCCGCGACACTACAGTGGGCTCAGGCTTCCCCAAAGCCGATACTCCTCTACGTCGCCGCGAATCGTGGTCATATCGAAGGGCCTCGCGCGACGATGGCCGATACGCTGGCCAATACCGAGGCTTTCCTCATGCGGTACACACGTTAGGCGTTTCATTACCTAGGCGCCGCGTCCGTGGAACCGTCTACCTTCCTTGCGACATGCATCTTGACTCGGTTCAAGGAGATGCGGGCACGGGAGAGTTTCCGGTTGCGGATGGAGCTTGTCGGCGCCCCAGAATACATGACCATCCGGGCAGCGATATTCGGGGTGCTCCGGCATTCCATTCGTTCTCACGTTAAGTGGAGCCGATCTTGCATTGCCCTACTCGGAACTCTGATGCGGTCCGCTAGGCGAAGAAATGCGAGCAGCCGTACGTGCCACCACGTAACGTCGATCTCAAACCAGCGCAATCCGTGGCGGGCCGAGAACGGAAAGGCGTGATGGTTGTTATGCCAGCCTTCACCCCACGAGATGAGAGCTACCCACCAACAATTCGTCGACCGGTCGGTAGTCCCGTAGCTCCGGTAGCCCATGGTATGCGACGCGCTGTTGACCAGCCACGTCGAATGATAACTGAGCACGAGTCTGACGAAAATGCCCCAAATTACCCACGACCATCCGCCCAACGCAAAGAGCCCGATTCCTAGCCCCACCTGAAGCGGAATATTGAAGTATTGCAGCGCGCGATAGAACGGCTCGGCATAGAGGTCGGGTGCGAAGTGCAGCATTTCCTCGTCCGATGGCAACGCGATGTTGTTCCGGTAGAGCCACGCCACGTGTGCCCAGGTGAAGCCGCGATGAATGCTGTGCGGGTCGCCCTCGCGGTCGGCATGGGCGTGGTGCTTTCGGTGCACCGCTACCCATCGGATTGGATCGCCCTGCAGCGCGAGCGTTCCGAAAATCGCCAGCAGGTATTCGACCGGTTTAAAGAGGCGCAGGCTGCGATGCGTTAACGTGCGATGGAAGCACAGCGAAATTCCTAATGCCACGGTGGCATAAGATACGACGGCGGCGGCCGCCAGAGCCGGCCACGCAAACAGCGCCGGCCAGAGCGCAGCAAGCGCCGCGACGTGGATTCCCAGCAGTCCGAAACCTTTAATGTGGCGATAAACTCGATCCACGCGCATTCCCGTTCAAATCGCCTGCAGTTCCGAGAAACGCATGATGCGCTACGAGAGCGGACGTCGGCTGCTCTATTGCATCATCCAGAGAATCGACAACCCGAAGGACGTCTTGCAGCTTGTGTAACTCAAAGAGCCTTCGGACGGGCATCCGGCCTAGTATCACGGTTTCACGATCGAACCCCTTATCGTGGCGGCGCGCGTGCATTCGCAATACCTCGGTCACGCAGGTCGCATCGAGAGAGGTTACGTCACTAAAGTCAATGACTACTCTAGGCTCGTCGCACAGGCCCTCGAGTTCCTCAGACCACTCCCGCTTGCAAGTAACGTCGTACTCTCCGGAAAAGACGGTTAGGGCGGTTCGCAAAGGTCGAAGCTTTCCTGTTCGAAGAGATAGGAGCCGGCATTGCCGCTTCCGGCTCCGCCCGTGTTTTGAACTATTAGTGTAGCGCGAACCAAGACTCTGTGGGGATAGTGAAAAGCCCGACTCTCGGCCGGCAGGGAGGCCGGTTAGGGCTAGGCCGGCCGCTCCTCCGACGTGTTCTCCCAGCCTAGGACGCGTGCGATTAGCTCAGTGCGGTTCCGGCTCGCGGTCTTGTCGACCATGCTCTTGATGTGGTCCTGAATGGTCGAGGCGGTGATGTGGAGCTTTCGGCCGATCTCCTCGAGCTTCGCGCCGTCGAGCAGCAGCGCTAGAACCTGCAGTTCGCGTGGCGAGATATGGAAGCGGGCCGCAGGGCCGGTCAGCGAGTGCGGTGGCTGAAAGCGGTCGATCCGTACCCCGATGAAGAGGCCAGCCGGGCCCGACATAGGCCGGGTCCGGACGACTAAGAACGGCACCGGATGGGCGATGCCCGCCTCCTGCGTGTCGGAGTCGCTGCGCCAGTCGGCGACCAGGTCTCGAACGGTTTCTTCGAGCACGGCGGGCAAACGATCCGCTAACCTAGTACGCAACCCCGTTAACGCGACGCGCCGTTGGTCCTCCGCCGACCATGCGAGCACGATTTGCAAATCCTTGTCCAGCACGTAAAACGATTCTCCCGCAGCTTCGGAATCATCGGTACGCTCGTCAGCATCGCGAGGAGCGTATCCTCCCGCATCAGACGGGTTGAGGCGTAACGCCGAGAGGCGTTCGGACGTCGCGTCAAGCGAGAGCGCTAGGACGCTGATTTCGCTTGAGGTAAAGGGGCCTAACTCGCTTGTACGCAGGAGTGTAAGGATACCGAAACTGGCGCGGGCGTCGGCAAACAAGATGGTGATGCCGCTTTCGAACTCGCCGAGCGGACCGAGGGTTGCGGCGATCCGGGCGCCGGTTCTGACCTTCACACGCTGACGCTCGAACTCGTTTTTGAGTCGCGCGAGCTCACCCCCGCTCCTCTGTGAGTCGAGAAGAAGGCCCGCCAACTCACCGTCGGCCCCGAGGCGTGCAAACGCCCAACGTGAAGCCGGCACGACGCGAAGGATCGCCGCAATGATCGGGTACGCCGGATCCGATTCCGGCAGCAGATCGGCGATATCGCGCTTTTTCAGGGTAGTTGCTTTCTCGTCGTCATGCTACGCTCGGAGAGGCTGCTTCTCCGATTCGATCATTCTATTACTTCGATTTCGAGGAAAAGAATGCTGCCCTTCTTGCGGTCGGGCTCTGCGCCGGTCGCCCTGAAAGAGTAATTATAATGGCCCGCGTATGTTGTTTGGCCGCCGTCGATCCCGCGGATATCCAGCTGCTCGGCGGCGCGCTGAAAGGCGCCGGCGAGTCGGGATATACGATCGCCGCCCGTCTTGACGTAGCCGCTCTAGGCAGGCTCGCCCCCGACGTTCTCGTTGCCGATATCGACCACTTGGAAGTCGACCCGCTCGAGGCCTTGCGTCAGCTTCGGTTCGTCCTGCCAGAGTGCGTCATCGTTGTCTACACCGCAGGCATAGCGGCGTCTTGGGGTCGCGCATGTCATCTTGCGGGCGCGACCTGCGTGCTTTCCAAAGACTCACGCGAGCCACAACTTACGGTCGGCTTACGCCGCGCATTTCGGACCGGGTGCTTTACCGACCCACGTTTCGCCGCATAGCGGTCACTAAGAAAAGCCCGTTAGGAAACATCAACCATGCATATTCTCCGCGCGGCAATCGCCGCCGCCACGGTCGGCGCGATCACTTGCACAGTGGCGGGTGCCTATCCAACCGCACTGAACTTGAGACTGTACGCTCAAAACCGGCCCGGTGATACCGGCACGGTAACGCTCGAACAGGTTCCCGCCGGTGTCAAGATCGTCGTGACAATGGCCGGCGGTCAGAATGGGACGCAGCCCATTCATATCCACACGGGTACGTGCGCAAACCTGAACCCGGTACCGACGTACGCGTTGACCAACATGGTTCACGGGAGCAGCACGACGACTCTACCGGGCATCACACTCGGCGAGCTGCTCAAGGGCAAGTACGTCATTGACGTCCACGAGAGCAGCGCCGATATAAATAGGTATGTGGCCTGCGCGCCCATCGCGCTGTCGGAATAAAAGAGGAGCGCGATCTGCACCGCGCTCCTCCCTGAAGCTTGCTGAGGCTTCTACGGTTTAGGCGTGAGCCAACTCCCGATGGGGAACCGTGCGGCCTTCTTCGAGGTCGAGTAGGTCCGACCACGAGACCACGTCGGTCCGGCTCGGAGCGATTTTGCTACGCAGCTCTTCGAAATGCGTCAATGACTCGCCGGTCGGAACCTCCGAGAGGAACTTCTTGTTGAACGCCTCGATATTACGCGGATCTTTCCGTGCAACGAACGTCTTCGCATACGCTTCGATCTCGTAATCGCTCTTCGCGTTGTTCACGATCTCGAGGAACGCCTTCGGGTCAATACCGAGGTATTCGAAGAGGCTCCGATCCATCGGGCAATCGTACTTATATTCGCCAACGATACCATGCGTTACGGCTTTTGCCTTGTCGATCGCACGGGCGAGCTGCACGATACCCAGCAGCATTTCGCTGGAGCTGCGCGGTGTGGTTTTGGTTAGGTCCTTCACTAAATGTCAACTTTCAATTGGATTTCTTTTCCTACTTTGCCTAAACGCTAGAACCTGAATAAGGTTGCCGTTTTTGTTTTATTGAAGAGAATGCAGGTGATCTGAAATCTTTAGCGGTGCGGCATCGCACTCGTAAAGCGACGCTCTTTTGGCAAAAAGGCCAACAAATAACCTCTGGACCCGTTTTTACCGAACGAATGCTGCATGAGGTCGTGACCGGCTTTTTTCGGCCGATGGCGAATAGATAGAGTATGGAAAAATCACATTTAATACGAACTGCGGTTGCAGCCTTCGTCTTTGTCGCGTTTATCGCCGCTCCCATACCGTCGCCGGCACAGGTGACCGTAGGTATCGGCGTCGCACTCGCGCCTCCGGCGATGCCGGTTTACGCGCAACCTCCTAGTTACACACCAAACTCGATATGGACTCCGGCTTATTGGGCGTGGGGACCGCGCGGCTATCACTGGGTATCGGGAGCGTGGATTGTTGCGCCTGCAGCAGGACAACTCTGGACACCCGGCTACTGGGGCTATAGATCGAACGCATACTATTGGCACGGCGGCTATTGGGGCCGATCGGTAGGATTCTACGGCGGCATCAACTACGGGCACGGATACTTCGGAACGGGCTACGTCGGCGGTAGATGGTACGGAGATGCCTTCCGCTACAACACTGCCGTGACCAACGTCAACCGGACAACGATCCACAATACCTACGTCGACAAAACGGTCGTCTACCGCAACGCATACAATCACGTAAGCTACAACGGCGGCAAGGGCGGCATTCACGCGCAGCCGGCAACGGGCGAGATAGCGCCGCATCAACACGCGCCTTCGGCGCAGCAAACGCATCACGAACAGGCAGCGGCACAGTCGCAGAAGCCTCCGCGGTAGGTTTTAGGCTACGAGCAGCGGGACACGCCTTTCTTAAGAGGGGCGCCCCGTCTCGGTCCCATCTTCGTCAAAAATGTAACGCGCAGGACCGGGGATGAACCTCCTGCGTATCGTAATATTTTCAAACGGCGCACGCGGCCTGTGGAACCCAGCCGGAGGATAGTCCATGGATGCTGTTACTATCGATCGCCTGCAGTTTGCCTTCACCGTCATGTTCCATTACCTCTTCCCCATTACGACGATGGGCCTCGCTCCGTTCGTCGCGTTTTATGCGATCAAGGCAACGCGAGGGGACGTCGAGGCCGCAACGGCTGCCGCGTTTTGGACCAAGATCTTCGCGATCAGTTTTGCGATTGGCGCCGTAACCGGCATTCCACTGGAGTTTCAGTTCGGCATGAATTGGGCCGCATTTTCTGCTGCCAGCGGTGCGGTGATCGGCCAGCCGCTCGCGATGGAGGGCGTGTACGCGTTTTTCCTGGAGTCGGTCTTCCTCGGGGTCCTGCTTTATGGAAGAGGTAAGGTGCCCACGTCGCTCTACACCGGGTCCACGGTCGCGGTGTGCATGGGCTCGTGGCTTTCAGGATTCTTCATCGTGGCAACGGATGCGTGGATGCAGCACCCGGTCGGCTATCGGATCCTCGGCAGCCACATCGAACTCACCAGCTTAATCGCGGTCCTCCTTTCACCGTTTGCATGGTTTCAATACGTCCACGTGCTTTGCGGCGCGCTGGTTACCGGCGGCTTCGTCGTGGCGGGGATCGGTGCGTATTACCTGCTCTCGCAGCGCGAGTTCGAGCTGGGAAGGCGCTTCGTACGAAATGGGACGATAATCGCCGTGATTTTCTCGCTGCTCGCGGTCTACCCGACCGGCGATCGGAACGGCGAAAACGTGGCCAGGTACCAACCTGTGAAGCTCGCGGCGATGGAGGGGTTCTTCAAGTCCACCAGGGGTGCGCCGCTGGCAATTATCGGGATGCCCGACGTCCAAAATCGCAAGCTGATAGACCCGCTCTTCGTACCCGATATGTTGAGTTTTCTCGCCTACGGCAGCTTCAGAGCAAACGTCGCCGGGCTTGGTGCCTACGCGCGGCCACTATGGCCGCCGGTCGACGTCACCTACTACGCCTATCATGTGATGGTAGGACTCGGTACGATCTTCTGCGGCGTTGCAGTGCTGGCGGCATTATTGCTCTGGCGCAAGCGTTTATACAAAACGCCTGCGCTGCTGTGGCTCCTGATGTTGACGATGCCCTTTCCATACATCGCTAACGAGGCCGGTTGGGTAACGACCGAAGTTGGGCGACAGCCGTGGATCATCTACGGCATCATGAAGACCGCACAAGGCAGCTCGCCAACGGTTGTGAGCGGGGAGGTCGTCTTTACCCTGATCGGCTTTGCCGGCATGTACTTCATGCTCGGCGTTCTCTTCCTGTACTTGACGCTGCGCGAGATTGCGATCGGCCCGAGCCGGCGCGACACCCTCGACGCCACGGAGGCGCCCGCATGAACATCGCGGCTTTCGTCTTGATTGCGTTCATGCTCGCGATGTACGTACTACTCGACGGATACGATCTGGGCGTCGGAGCCATCACGCCGCTGATCGCGCGCAGCGACGCCCAGCGCGAAGCATCGATGCGCGGCATCGGACCGTTTTGGAACGGCAACGAGGTGTGGCTGATCGCCGCGGGCGGCGCGCTCTTTGCGCTCTTTCCGCCGGCCTATGCCTCGGCCTTTTCCGGCTTCTACTTGCCGTTCATCGTGGTACTGTGGCTCTTGATATTCCGCGGCGTCGCGATGGAATTGCGTTCGCATTTTCCAAGCGAAATCTGGCACCAGTTCTGGGACGCATGTTTCGCCGGATCGAGCGCGCTCTTGATCTTGCTTTTCGGGGTTGCGCTCGGCAACCTGCTGCGAGGTCTTCCGCTAGATGCGAACGGATATTTCACCGGCACATTCGCGTATTTGCTCAATCCGTATGCATTGCTCGTAGGCATCTTTGCGCTCGCCGTGCTCGCGCTGCACGGCGCCACCTTCGTCATGATCAGGATTGAAGGCGCACCGTCGGATCGCGCGCGAGCGCTCCACCGTTGGCTATGGATTGCCGCGCTCGTCTTATTGCTCGCCGTCACAGGCGCGACGTTTTTCGTCCATGCGGGCCTACTAAAGATGCCTTGGACCGCCGGAGTGGGGATTCTTTCGCTGGTTTCCCTGGTGTGGTCTCGCGTAGCGGTCGCGCGTGGCCGTCCGGCGCAAGCGTTTGTCGGCTCTTGCGCGTTCATCCTCACGCTGCTGGTGAATGCGGCTGGAACGCTCTACCCCTATTTGATTCCCGCCTACCCGCCCGGTCGTGGGGGCCTCTCGATCTTCGACGCCTCACCGTCACCAGGGGCGCTGGCAACCGCGCTCGCTGTGAACATCGTGGGCCTGCTTGCGGTGATTGTCTACAGCTCGATCGTGTGGAGACAGTTTACGGCCAAGGTTCGTATCGCCGAATAACGCGCGACACAGCCACCGTCACAATCGCCTGCCTTCCCTCGTTTGAAGCTGGGAACGTCGGAAGCGGGTAACATTCGCCGGAGGTATGCTCTGATGAAGTCAATTCGGCGCCACGTCGTCTTTGCACTGACGATGGGCCTTGTAACGGCCGTCGCCTGGCCTATCCCCGGCTGGAGCAGCAATGTCCCGTACGAACGAATGGCACCACTCAGCCAGTACCTCATGAGCGATCGTCAAGGGGAAATCAATCTTGCGCGCAGCGCCGCACCCCCGGCGATATCGCGGCACGCGACTTTCCTCGTGCTCGGCCATCACGGTTACGAAACCGCGGAAAAAGGGACAAACGGCTTTACCTGTCTCGTGGAGCGATCGTGGATGTCGCCGTTCGATTCCGCCCAGTTCTGGAATTGGAAAATGCGCGGGCCTATCTGCTACAATCCGGCGGCCTCGCGCACCGTCCTCCTCTACACGCTGCAACGGACGGAGTTGGCGCTCTCGGGGCTGACCAAATCACAAATGCTCGATCGGATGAAGGCCGCAGTTGCCGCTAGCCAACTGCCTCCGCCCGAACCCGGCTCCATGTCGTATATGATGTCGAAGCACGGCGATCTCGGCGACGGCGTCGGACCATGGCTGTCGCACCTCATGTTCTACGCTCCTAAAAGCGACGGTGCGAAGGATGGGGCAAGCTGGGGCGCGGACTTGCCGGCATCACCCGTCGTCCTCGATACCTCCCATCGCATCGTACCTGAGCCGGAGACGATCTTTATGGTCCCCGTTGCTCATTGGTCTGACGGAACACTCGCGCCGCCCACGTAACGCTCGATCGCAGCCGTTTTGAGCGACGGGCCCAGCCGCCGAAACAGTTGCGGCTTTGGGGATATCTTGGAGGCCGGCGAATCGTCGCGACGCTGCATCGCGTCGATGAATCGAAGTTCCTGCTCTTACACCGTGGATTTCACTGGATCAGCGAACACCCGTTCAATCGCTGATCCGGCGTGTTACGATTTTCGGCCGCCCATAGCACATAGCATCGACGTAGGCTGCCCCCGCTTGCGCGTAGTCAGCTAGAAGAGCCTGGACCTGCCGATTCCAGTCCGCCTCGGCCCACAAATGTCGCGTCTTCCAGGCCGTTATCACGATTACGGCCTTTCGATCGTCCGCCTCGAAGACTCGGCCTTCGACGAAACCTTCGAGTCCAGCAACGACGTCTTCCAGTAAGGCCGTGGCTCGATCCGCGAACTCTGAACTTTGCTGCGGACCGAGCTTGGCCGACAGAATATGATAGACCGTGCGGGCACGGCCGTCTCTTTCATCATCTGGAAACTGGGCAGTCACGCCTCTCCTACTTACACGACTTTTCTACTTATCGGATGGCGTGTAGGCAGCCCCCTCGAGGCCAGAGTTCATCTCAGGAGCTTGGGCCTGCTTCCAGTGGTCTGTCTTGATCTTGCCGATGTCGAGCCACCCGTTCGAATCGCCAATGACCATCTTCGTATCGCCTTTATTGAAGCCGCCGGAGGTGGGCATACAGCCTGATTGGCAGGGCGCGAGCGTGTTGAATGGCGTTCCGCTGGGTGACAACGGCAAAGCATATTGGTAGACCTTTTGGACGCCTTCGTCGACGACGTTGAGCGTCTTCCCACCGTTGCTCGCGTAGACACCACCCCAGAAGGAATATGTACCAAACGGCTCAACCTGCGTGAACTTCGGCTTGGTCGTTGGACTGGTGATCTCGCCGAGTCCGTACCCGTAGTGCGAACCGTCGTAGTATCCAGAGTCCGAGAACCAGAGATTGCCCGAGCTGTCGACGTCCGCCCAACCGAGAGCGACAACCGGACTGCGGTAGTTCAGTGCGATAAGCGTCGGTGTCGCCGATGGGCTGCCGTTTGGCCAGTATTCGAAACCGGAAACGTCGTATTCTTTGCAAGACGGGTTGCAGACTTCGTAATCCAAAAACTCCAGTGCGGCGAAAACGTTCTTTGCGTTGACCGCGACGTCGAACGAAGTGCTATACATGTACGTGCAGCTGGAGCCGCCGCTCGCGGGGCATTGGACGCTGTAGGCGTTCGCGAGTTTGCCGTTGGTGTACTCCTGCACGACACCTGCGAACGACGTGGAGCCGAACCCCCCGACTTCGTTAGCAACCCAAAGATTACGCGAGTGATCGACCTTGAGGCCGCCGGGGTAGTAACCGGGCGTTGTCTGCGTCTCGGTATCGATGGTGGCACTGACTTTCTTACCGCTGCCAGGCGACCCGAGAACGTAATCGGCGCCGGTCAGCGCCGACCAAATCTCGACGCCGCGGGCGTCGCGCCGAAGGCCGAAGTGCGGCCGCGGTTGCGTTTCCAGTTGCCTCAGTTGCGCGCGCAGAACTCCAATCGGAGCCGGTCCCGGCACTTTGCCCTCGGCCTGAAGCCGGAGCAACGCCAAGGGAGAGTGCGGTACGGCGGCCGAGAAGGCTTGAGGCACCTGGTTTACGCCGGGTGAGCCGCAACCCGCGAAAAGTGCAACCATAAGAATGCGGGCAGCCGTGCTTATTGGGGAGCGCATATCGATCGTCTCCTTTCCGTTGGAGGGGTTGCTTGCTTCGCGGCGGCCCGTACCCCCTCCCGCCTTGACTCGGAACCCGGTTTTGGCATCCGAAGAGGCCTCAAAATGGGGATAGCACGATTAAGAAACGGGCCCTGTGGTGTAGCCGAGCCCGTTTTCTCAAATAAGTTGTCTTATGTAAGTTGTCTTATGATTTCGTGCAGGTGCTGTTGCCTTCGGTCTTCCAGGCACCGCCTTGCTGGATTTGATAGAGATCGGTATAGGTTGTGGCATTCTCAAACGTGTAAGTGTCGCGCTGCTGCATGGTCTTACCCGACGACGCGTCGACCACCGGGCCAGTCCAGGTGGTTTTCTTGCCGGTCTGCTGCGTCGATTCGGTTCCGTAACTCCCGTTCGATGCCGACGACGGGTTCCACCACGTTTTCGTCTTAGCTGCATAAACGACGTAACCCATGCCATCGAAGCCTGTCCCCGTGGCGTGGAACGAAAGCGCACCGTTTGCCGCGCGTGAAATGTCGGCCGTCGTGGTTGCTGGACCGCCCATCGGCGAGGGCATGCTGTTCTTGCACGTCCAGGACCCGATCAGAAAATCATAGCCGTGCGCCCCGACGCCGATTGTCGCGGGGGACATCGCTGACGCGGACTGCGCCGCGCAGGGCACCAACGCAAAAAGTGCGATCAATAAAAACGAAAAATAAGATTTCATCCTAAGCCTCCTTTCGGCTCGGCACCCGATTCCCGACAGGCGCTCGCCCTCCTGGCTTCGGACTTTACTCGTCCGGCTTTATCGGCGCTTCGCCCGGCTGCACGTCCGGGGGTCCAAGCGGGTCCCTCGGCGGCAGGGGCGGCGGCTCGTTCTCCAGATACTCGGCGAGCTCGTCGTCAAGCTCGTTATTCATTGCTGAAGGATTGCGCTCGGTCCGGGCATCCTAGGCTATCGCCTCTCGCCCGCTCGGTTACCTCCTGGGGCCACGGCGGGCGCCCGCATCCAGCACGACCCTCCCTTGTGCGAGTCGCCCGTGCGACTGTGCGTGTTACGCCCGTTCGCGCGCTGGTACGGTGAGATTGAGCCCAAATCCAAACCGCAAAGGTAAGAAAGGAATAGCCATGACCGGACTCATTGTCTTCAGATCAGTCTCCGAGGCCCTCCGCGCCGGCTTCGAAATCTACGACCGCACTCCCACGGGCTACCTCGTGCGCACCCGCACGGCCGCCGGTTGGGCGCTTGCCCTGGTGCAGCTCTCCGTCCCCGCGTAAGCGCTCTCAGTCCCGCGTAAGCGCTCCCAGTTTATTGCGACGCGAAGACCGATGGCGAGACGCTCGCGTTCGGCTGATAGTTGCCAAACGTGATCGTTCCGTCGACGCTATAGCCTGGGAACCGCGCGCTGATGTCGGCCTTGGCGGGCAGGCGGAACGTGCCGACGTTTAGATACGTCTGACTGAAACTTAACGTACCGCCGTTCGTATACGCCCAGGTCGCGCGACTCACAAGAGCGGTAGCGTCGTTGACGGCCAGCGCGATGCTCTTGACTCTGCTACCCGGCTTTTTCGGAACCATCGAATACGTCGAAACGCCACCGTTATCGGTCAGCGGCGTGATCGCGTACTCGGCCATCGCTTCGTCGTAGGTCGGCGTTGTCGAGGCGAGATCCTTGAAACGGCTCAGCTCCCCGGATACGTTTTGGAACTCGATCTTGCGCCTTGGCCTAAGGTAATAGACCGTTCCGTCATAGTTCTTGTGAACGGGGATTACGACGTGCAGTGTTGCCGAGAGCTGGGCCGACGCAGTATACGACGTCAGTGTCGGGTTAGGGTTAACTGCGCGCCGAAGGAGATTCAGCGAGGCGTTCTGCGCCATTGCCGATGTTTGCAAAACGAGCGCGATGCCGAAAGCGAACGTTGCGGTTCTCATCGCGATCTATCCTACAGTGTCGAGGGATCGGATCGCAAGCGGCTTCGAGGCTAACGACGGCACGTCACGGCTTGAGAACCGCACTGGCGATCGGCGCTGTGGCGTGCGCGGTAAGCGAATCCGAGGCGGAACCCAACGACGCTTCGTACAGACCCTCTCGGATGATCCAACGCCCTTGCATTGGATCGAAGTCGGCGAGCAGGCGCGGATCCGCGATCACCCGCATGCCGACCGAACGGCCGGGATCGAGGGCTACGACCTGTCCCCATCCCAGCAGCCGCGTCTCCGGCGCTCCGAGTCGCCGCGTGAGGTAGATTTGCGGGGTATCCGTACCGCGGCTCACACCAGTATTCGTCACCCTAAAACTCGCGGTCAGCGTTTTACCGCCGCTTAATTGGAAGTCGCTGTAACGAAAGGTCGTGTACGAGAGCCCGTGACCGAAGGCGAAGAGCGGCGTCAGCCCGCGTTTTGCGAAGCGGCGATAACCCGCGTCGGCACCATCGGGATAGGTCACCGAAAACGCAGGCAGATCGAGGGCCAGGCGGTATCCGCGCGCGCCGGCCGCCGTCAGCGCAAGCAGCGCGTCGAGCCCGGGCAGCTCGGGATGCACGAGCTGTTCGACGGAGGATGGGAACGTGATCGGCAGACGTCCGGCGGCATCGACCCGCCCGAAGAGGACGTTCGCGATTGCATCGCCACCGCGTTGACCCGGATACCACGCCTCCACGACCGCGCTCACACGGTCGAGCCATGGCATCGTTACCGGATTGCCGGTCTCTAGCACGACGACCGTATGCGGATTCGCGGACGCAACCGCATCAACGAGCGCGTCTTCTCCATCGGGCAGGCTGAGGTCGGGCACATCCGCGCCCTCGACGCTCCACTTCGTCGCAAAAACGATGGAGACGTCTGCCCGCCGCGCGAGCGCAACCGCCTCGCCTGGGTAGCGCCCGTCGACGTAGCTCACGGCCGCGCGCGGCGCGATCGCCCGAATCGCCGCCAGCGGCGAGGACCGCACGTAGAATGCGCTCGGCGCCTCGTCGCCGCCGATCGGAACGAGCAATCCGTGGCCGACCGGGATCACTTGCGACGAGCCACCGCCAGAGAGAACGCCCGCATCGGCAAATCCGCCGATCACGGCGATGCGCCGGATCGACGAAGCCAACGGCAAGACGCCGTCGTTCTTGAGCAGCACGATGCCGCGTTGCGCCGCATCTAGCGCGACGCTCGCGTGAGCCGCGTAGTCGATCGGCGAGCGCTGCGGCGGATTGTCGAACAGGCCGGCGGCAAGCATCGAGCGTAGGATGCGAGCGTCCATGTCGCGCAGGCGCGCTTGTGGAATCGCGCTCGCCTCGAAGGCGGTGCGGTCCAGCTCGACCGCCGAGTCTTGGTCGAGCCCATTGGTCGCCGCATCGCGGGCGCCACCCGCTCCCCAATCGGACATCACCCAGCCGCGAAATGCCCAGTCGCCCTTGAGAATGCCGTCGAGCAGATGCTGATTCTCGCACGCATAGGTGCCGTTAACGCGGTTGTACGCGCACATAACCGCGCCCGGATTCCCGCGCTCGAGCGCGAGCTGAAAGGCAAGCAGATCGCTCTCGCGCATCGCCGCCTCACCGATATCCGCCGAGTAGACGAATCGTCCCGTCTCTTGATCGTTGAGGGCGAAGTGTTTCATGACTGCGATCACGTGCCGTTCCTGAATACCGCAGATCATCGCGCCCGCCAGCGTTCCCGTAAGCAGCGGATCCTCTCCGAAGTACTCGAAGTCGCGCCCGCCGCGCGGATCGCGTGTAAGATTCAAACCGGGCCCTAAGAGCACGTTGAAGCCTTTGCGCCAGGCTTCGTCGCCGATCGTCGCCCCAGCCTGATAGGCGAGCTGCGGGCTCCACGTCGACGCCAGTGCGAGCCCCGACGGAAGCGCCGTCGCAACATCGCGCCGCCGAACGTTGTCGGGGTTGGCAATGCCGAGGCCCCCGTCAGTCTCCTGCAACGAAGGCACGCCGAGGCGCGCAATGCCGGGCACGTAGCCGGCCGAGCCGATCGCGCCCGTCCGCACGCCGTTGCCAACCGGTTGACCGAGCTCTCCGCGCACCAGTTGCAAACGCTCTGCAGGCGTGAGCGCGGCGACGAGCTGCTCGACTCGCGCATCGACTGCGCCGGATGACAGCAACGACCCGCAGAGCGCGAGGCCGGCGATCATTGCCCTGTGAAGACGATCTCGCCGGAGCGAATCGTATATCGCACGCGCGACAACGCACGCACGTCGCGCTGCGGATCGCCGCGAAACGCGACCAGATCCGCATCGAACCCGGCGGCAACTCGGCCCAGCGGATGGGACTGACCGAAGTGCGTCGCGGGCGCGGTCGTCAGCGACGCCAGCAGATCGCGAAAGCTCATCCCCGCAGCACTCATCAACATATACTCTTCACTAGGATCGTAGTCGACCGCGCCGAGATCGCTTCCATAGCAGACCGTTCCTCCGAAATCGCGCCACGCGCGCAGCTGCGCTAACGCGGCTTCCACGATGCGTTCCTGCTCGGATATTCGTTCGTGACGTAAGAAGTGCTTCCAAAGCGAGAGCGTCGGTGTGAGCGCGACACGACTTCCGCGCAACCCGCTCAGAAGCGCTTCGTCCCAGGTGCCGGAGCGCGGCGTCGTGTGCGCAATCACGTCGACTCCGGCGTTCAGGCTCGCAAGTACGTCTTCGGTGCCGTTCGGATGAACGAATACCGGCCTACCACAGCGATGCGCCTCACTCGCAACCGCCTCTATCACGCTCTCGGCGAGTGCTCCGCCGCGCGGCGAAGATGCGAAGACCTTGATGCCGTCGACGCCTCGACTCACCAGGTCGTTCACGGCATCGCGTCCATCTGCGGCGCCGGCAATCTCGGGAGCATCGAACGGCATGATGCCCATCATCGCGGTGACGTGCGGCGGAGGAAGCCCTCCCGGCGGTAACAGCCCGGGACCGGTAGAGCGGACCCGTGGCCCGGACACTTCGCCCGACTCGATGCGCTCGCGGAGCCGCCGCGTATTCTCCCACGGCGACCCAATATCGAAGACGCTCGTGAAGCCGTAGCGCGTGAGCATCTGCGCGAGTTGGCTCTGCAGCTCGACGGCCGGAATGCTCGCAGCCTCGGACCATTTCCGCTCGAAAAAGTGTACGTGGCTATTCCAGAATCCAGCGGTGACCGTCAACCCCGTACAGTCCAGCGTGCGTGTCTCTGGCGATACGAAGACCCGTGCGCGCTCCCCAGCGTATTCAATCTTTCCTCGTTCGACGAGCACGACGCTGTCCTCGATCGCATCCTCGCCGGGGCTCGCGTAGAGCGTCGCGCCCGTTAACGCGAGCACTTAGGGTCCGGAGATCCGAAGAATTCGTCCAGTCTTGACGACCTCAAAGGCGCTTCCCGCAATACTTTTGAGCTGATCGAGATCATTATCGTTCCAGCACGACGACGCGCGACCGCCCTCGCCCGCAAAGTACCAGTTCGAGCCGTTCTGCGCGACGAACATGCCGTACTTCTTCATTGCAACGGCGATCACGCGGGCTTGTCCCGTGATGTGCGAGATGTCGTACGAGGCCTTTAGGCGAAAGCGCAGACCCATCGGCGGAAGATCTTTCGCGCGGCTGTCGCTCGCGTAGTGCGTGGCCGGATGGATGTAGCCTTCCTGCGTCTCGTTGAAGGTGACTTGCAACGCGTGATCGATCGCGCCTTCCTTCACCTCCGCGCATTTTACCAACGCGGGGAGAATTGGAAGGCCAGCCGCATCGGCCGAGGTCCAACCGTTCGGTCGAAGCTTGTTCGTATCGAGCGGAAAGATTGCGCCGGAGCCGGCTCGCCAGCTTTTGCCGCGATCGACGGGAAACGAGTCGAACATCTCATAGAGCTTGCAGCTTTCACGCTGGAGCACCAGCACATGCCGGTCGCCGGTAGAGTGGCGGCCGCCTTCGATCTGGGCATCCGGCGGTATGGGATAGGGTCCGCGATTGCTCTGCGTACGGTACCGAAAGTGGACCGGCACCCTCTGCTGCGTGCTCGGCACGATATTGATCGGAAACCCCCATTTTGGATTCTGACCGAAATCGGGGTGGAGGTTCCCCGGCAGTGCGGCGATGTACTCGGCCGAACGCGGATCGACGGGATACTCGGAGATGTCGGTATTCCAGGGATTCGAGCGCGGAAAGATTTGACAGCCGGCCACGACCGGCGCGCTTGCCGGAACGATTTGCGCCCGCCCACCGCTTAGCGACGCCGCCGGCGCGAACGGAACGTTCGGGCGCCCGCACGATGCGAATATCGAAGCCGTTAGAATTGCCATCAACGCGCGTCGCATGAGAGCCTCCGCTTCAGCCGTACCTTAATCTTCCTATCGGCACGAAAACTCCCTGCCCGCTTGCGCACGGCTACACTTTGTGATACAAAGTATAAGACTTTGCATTACAAAGTACGCGTGGGTTCGCGTTCGAGGGATTCACATGCTCAAGCGCTTGACTGCCATTACGTTCATCTTCTGCTCGGCGAGCGTTGCCTGGATGATCTTGGGAGGGACGCTCGTTTCCCGTACGAGCGACTCCGATTCGAGCCAGCGCGAGAGGCTGACCGCGCAATGGGGCAGTCCGCAGACGCAGCTCGCGCCGCAGGTGAACGCGCGAATCGCCGTCGACACCTATAATAAGGATAAGCACGTTATCGAGCACGGGTACGAGAACGTCTCCGTGCCGCTGCGCAGCAGCCGAATCGGGGTCAGGCTCGACCTCGAACAGCGCCGCGACGGATTGCTATGGTACAACCTCTACCAAGTGCGTTTCCTTGCCCACTATCGCGTTCGCAACGAGACCAACAGCCGCCAACTGTCGGTGCACTTCCCGTTTCCGGCCACGGACGGCACGTATGCGGATTTTTTCTGCACGATCGGCGGCCGTCGCGTCGGCGATGCAAGCGCGCTCGACCAAGGCTACGTTGCGTTCGATCTGCCCCCCGGTGAAGAAACCTCGATCGATCTCGGCTACCTCTCGCGCGGCATGGGCACGTGGACCTACCAACTAGGGCCCCGCGTTGAGGCGGTTCGCGATTTCGCGCTGACCATGACGACGAACTTCGACGCGATCGACTTTCCCCCGCAGACGCTGCTGCCCGTCAGCGAGAACCGCCTTCCGGAAAGCTGGCGCCTCCAATGGCACTACGCGACGCTCGTAACCGGCAACGGCATCGGCATGGCCTTCCCCTATCCACTCCAGCCAGGTCCCCTCGCGCAGCGGATTACCTTTTGGGCGCCGGTTGCGCTCTTCTTCTACTTCTTTGTGATGCTCGTAATCACGACGCTGCGCGGGATCGATCTGCACCCGATCAACTACTTCTTTCTTGCCGCCTCGTTCTTCGCGTTCCATCTTCTCTTTGCGTATCTGGTCGATCGTATTCCGATCGAGGCGGCCTTCGCGATCTGTTCGGCGGTCACGCTCTTCTTGACGATCTCCTACCTTCGATTGGTCGTCGGCCTGCGGTTCGCCGCCGTGGAGAGCGGGCTCGCACAGCTCGTCTACCTCATTCTCTTCTCCTACGCACTGTTCAACGAAGGTTGGAGCGGATTGACGATCACCATCGGAGCCATCGTGACGCTCTTCGTCGTCATGCAGCTTACCGGTCGCATTCGATGGAGCGAACGTTTTGCAGCATGAGCCGCGTATTCCGCGTAACCAAAAAAGGCAGGTAACCCAAGGGGTCATTCGAACAGGCTGACAAGCAAAATGAGCTCGATCGCAGTCGGCGTGTCCGCGTTCGTATGTCTCTTTGGCGGAGCGTTGTTAGGGATGCGCCTGCGCGGCGTGCTGCCGGGGCATCACTTAAGCGACGATTCGCGTCATCTTATTGAGGTCGGGCTGGGGATCGTCGGAACGATGGCCGGCCTCGTACTCGGCCTCTTGATCGGATCTGCAACCGCCTCGTACAACGGAGAGCGAAACGAGCTCTTGGACGCGGCTTCGAAAACCGTCCTGCTCGATCGTCTATTGGCGCACTACGGACCGAAGGCGCAGGACGCCCGGCATACGCTCCGGTTAGCGGTCGTGGGGACGCTCAATCGGATGTGGCCGCAAGAGGGCCGCGGCCCGCAAATCGATCCTGACGTCGTTCGAGGCGAAGCCGTTCTGGACGGGATCGAAGACCTTTCAGCCACTACCGACACTCAGCGCGCGATTAAACAAGAGGCCCTAAATCAAGCAATCGGCATCGCGCAGGTACGCTGGCTGATGTTCGAGCAGTCGGGATCGGGCGTCTCCTGGCCGCTGTTGGTTCTGCTGATCTTCTGGTTCACGATTACGTTCGTCGGCTTCGGCCTTTTCGCGCCGCCGAACGCCACCGCGAGCTTGGCGCTGTTCCTCGCGGCACTCGCCGTCTCGGGCGCGATCTACGTGTTGCTGGCGATGTACTCGCCCTTCGAAGGGCTCGTCCAACTATCGAGCGCGCCGTTACGCGAGGCACTCACGCACCTCGGAGCCCCGCGCTAGAGCGGATTGGCGCGGCGGAAAAGTGGCGAGCGGAGGATCGGAATCCTCCGCTCGTCGCGCGCCTTTGTTTGGAGCGAGGGGCAACCGTTGCGTTACTGGTTGTCGATCTTTCCGTTCACCGACGTCGTGTCACCAATGTGGAGCTCGACGCCGATGGCGTGACCCGGGGCCGGGATGCGGCGCAGGAGCAGTGTGTGACCGCCGAGATCAACTCGATTCTGCCCCGAGATGTGGTGCGAGACCAAGTTTGGATCGCGCAATACGAACGGGATGCAGGCCGTACAGATGCGGCGGCGGAGGCTGTCGTCTACGAAAAGAGGCCGGACGCGATTCACGACCGGGTTGACGTACCGAAGCCAGTCAGTCGAGTCGTGCTTCTTGAAGAGGACGGCCGGATTGCTCGCCCTGAAGAGACCGGCGGCATCGCTGGCCTTGATCGAGATGTCAGGCAGAGCCTTGAACATTTCCGTGGGGTTGCTCTTCCGCACAACGTAGTCGACGGGAATGTGAATTTTGAGCAACTCGGCCGGGTTCGATGCCGTGTGCAGACGGGCAAGGTTGGTCGCGGGCACCGCCATCGCGGCGGGATTAGTAGCCCGAGTCGAGCCTGCCACCATGTTGGTCGCGGTGCCGGCCAGGGCTGGAGCGGCAACGGCGGCGATGAGGGCAGAACCGATAATGAGCTGACGAGTCATTGATTTCTCCTATCTGGGTAAAGATCGAGGTCAATCACCTCGCCTACATCATCGCAACGCGTGCCGTCCCGAACCACGCACACCCGCACAGCTAGCTGGCACAACTAACCGGCGAATTGTCCGGCGCCTTCGGACGGAGTAAAATGGGGGAACCCCAGGCGGCTCAGCCTTGGGGGTTTGGAGTACTGGCTTGGGTCGTCGCGCCGCGCTCGCCGTCAGCCTCTGGACCGGGCTCGCTCTCGTATGCGGGTCGGGCGCGGCGTGCCGGTCGCGGCTGGCTCCCGCCGACGAATACTTCGGCCGGACGCACATGAGCCCGCTGGAGATCACCAATCGCATCGGCGATGCGGAGCGCCGCGGCTCAACCTATGGTGGACTCATGAGCACCCAATCGGCGATCGAGGATTGGACCCGAAAGTACCCCGACGACCCATGGATTCCGCAACGCGAGTACCGCATCTCACACCTTTTCGCGCGGCTTCATTCCCGTGGCGGCGACGCCGAAGCGGCGCTCTGCCGCAGCTTCATGCGCGTGCATTTCCCAAGGGACCGCTATACGGTCGCCGCCGAGCGCGAAACGCACGCTTCCAAGGTGGCGGCAAAGAAGCGCCACCACTTCTTGGGAATCGTCTATTAGTTGAATCGCAGCCGGGCGCGAGAGCGAGCCTTTGCAGCCTCGACTTCACGGTCGCGCGGTGGAGCGTGGGTGACCAATGAGTCGAGCAGCTCGCGCGCCACGCTGGTGACCCCATCGACCGCACGATCGAAGGCGACCTCATTCGCCTTCGACGGATGGGCGAAGCCGCTTAGTTTTCGGACGAACTGAATCGCCGAAGCCCGGACCTCCGCGTCCGTCGCCCGCGGCTCGAAATTATACAGCGTCTTGATATTACGGCACATGCCGGCGTTGGTTCCCGGCGCCCGAAAGCCGCCCCCGCCAAATACCCAACGACGCCTTAACTCAAGTTAACTCAAAACCGAGGGGTTCTCAGCTAAGTATCCGGCGAGCCAAGACTAGGATTGCTTCGTCGCGTCGCCTAAGCCCAGGCACCCCCAGTTTTGCGACGCTTCCGAAAAGAGGAACATACGTATGCCTAGCCAGAGCGCTCCGAATATCGTCGCCATCATGGCCGACGATATCGGATGGTTTAATCTTGGTTGCTATCACCAAGGAATTATGGCGAGCCGGACGCCGAATCTCGACCGGCTTGCCTCCGAGGGAATGCGATTTACCGACTACTATGCCGAGGCGAGTTGCACGGCCGGCCGCGCGAACTTCATCACCGGAGAACTGCCGATTCGAACCGGCCTGACGACCGTCGGTCAGGCGGGCGCGAAGGTTGGTATGCCCGACGAGGCGCCGACGATCGCGACGGCGCTTCGGGCGATGGGCTATGCTACCGGGCAGTTCGGCAAGAACCACCTCGGCGATTTGAATCAGTACTTGCCGACGCTTCACGGCTTCGATGAGTTTTTTGGCTACCTCTATCACCTCGATGCGATGGAAGACCCCGCGCATCCCAACTATCCCCAGGCCCTCAAAGACAAGATCGGGCCGCGCAACATGCTGCATTGCTGGGCTACCGACAGCGACGATCCGACCGTCGACCCGCGCTGGGGGAAAGTCGGGAAGCAGAAAATCGAAGACGCGGGCACGCTCTACCCCGACCGCATGAAGACGGTCGACGACGAGATTTTGGATAACGCGCTCAAGTTCATCGACAAAGCAAAGGCTGCCAATAAGCCTTTCTTCGTTTGGCTCAATCCGACGCGAATGCACGTCGTCACGCACCTGTCCGATAAGTACCAAGGGATGCGTACGCCGGAGAACGGCTGGTCCGAATCAGAAGCCGGGATGGCCCAACTCGACGACATCGTCGGGTCCGTCATGCAGAAGCTAAAAGATGACGGTCTGGACGAGAACACCATCGTCATGTTCACGACCGATAACGGCACCGAGAACTTCACCTGGCCGGATGGCGGGCAGACGCCGTTTGCCGGCGGCAAAGGCACGGTGCTCGAAGGCGGTTTTCGCTCCCCATGCCTCGTGCGCTGGCCTGGCAAAGTTCCCGCCGGCAAAGTTGAGAACGGGATATTCTCAGGTCTCGATTGGTTCCCAACGTTCGTCGCCGCAGCGGGAAACCCGAATATCGTCGCCGAGTTACAACAGGGAAAGCAGTTGGGTGACCGCACGTACAAAGTACATCTCGATGGTTACAATCAGCTGGATCTCATTACCGGGAAAGGGCCATCGAACCGGCACGAGATCTTCTATTTTGCCGAGGGGACGCTCGGCGCCGTTCGCGTCAACGACTACAAATATCGCTTTGTGGACCAGCCGAATGGATGGCTGGGCGGTACGGTAAAAGTCGATTGGCCGATTCTCACAAACATTCGGCTCGACCCGTTTGAACGAACCGGCATGACCGGTTCCCTGAACTACTACCATTTCTTCGTGTACCAGTTCTGGCGGTTCGTGCTCGTGCAGCAGGTCGTGGGAAAACTCGCGGAGACCGCGATCGACTTCCCGCCCATGCAGAAGGGTGCGTCGTTCAACCTGGAAGCGGTTAAGGCCCAGATCGAAAAAGCTGCCGCCGCGCACGCCGCCGGCTCCTAACGGCGGATCACTCGGAAGAGCGAGCGTCCGTTACGGACGCTCGCTCTTTGTTCCGCGCGTTACCCCTCAGGGAATCCGTAGATTAGCGCCGTTTTGGTCGTGCCGTCGAAGAGTTCGTTTTCCAAAGGGGCTTGAATTTCTTTGAAAAACTTGTCCGCGGCCTCGTGAGTCTTCTGCTCCTTAGCCGCCTCGCCGCGCATATGGTAGGACCAGCCAAACTCCGCCACAAGCACGTTGAATTTGTCGGTAGCGGGGCGGGTCCAGACGGCAAGATCGGCATGCGCAACCGCATTCTTCCCGAACGTAAAGACTCCAAGGCGCGCGCCAATCTCCAACACTTGCGCGTTATTCACGCATTTAACGCTTTTGGCCGGATCGAGGCTAAGGACTTTGAGGCCCGGAAAGACTTCGATAATCCGCGACATCGGAGCCTCAAAGTTCTGGACGGGGTAGTAGGCAATATAATTATTTGAGAAGATGCTTTTGATCGTGCGCGGAGCGTCGCCGCGAATGATCTCCTCCTTGAACTTCGTCTTGACCGGGATATCCTTCATCGACGAATTCACGTCGAAATCGGCCGATTCGCGATACTCGGGAGAGCGCCGTTTGAACGTCACCTCCCACGTCTCATCCGGCCAACCGCTAGATCGATCGCGCCGAAGCCGCAGAATGACGTGGTTCTCGCGGAAGACCGCATCGCTCGTATCGAAGAACCGTACTTCGCGAAGCTCGGAGTCGACCCGATCGAAGCCTTCGTACTCGACACCAAGATCGTCTGCCATCTTCGCCAACCGGTTGTTGAAGTCGAGCACGGATCGTTTCGTCAGGAATCCCTCCGGCTTGAGGAGAAGTTTGAACTCGCGTGCCGTAATTGCGCTTGCCATGGGCCAGGTGTTACGCTGTGACGGCGCTCCCACCTATCTGGAGAAATCACATGACCACCGAGCACTCAGCTCCGGCTACGCCGGAAACCATGAGACTGATCCCTGCGGGTCGCTTCCTCATGGGCTCGGATCGCTTCTATCCCGAAGAGGCGCCGGTGCACGAAGTGGAGGTCGAAAGCTTTTTTATCGACACCTTCACGGTGACAAACCGCGAGTTTTCACGCTTCGTGCGTAAGACGGGATACGCGACGGTTGCGGAGCGACCGCTGAATCCCGACGATTATCCGGGCGCGCTGCCCGACCAGCTCGTACCAGGCGCACTCGTCTTTCGCCCGACGCGCGGACCCGTCGATCTTCGCGATTGGAGCCAGTGGTGGGAATACGTCCACGGAGCCTGCTGGAAGCATCCGGAAGGCCCAGGCAGCTCGGTCGAAGCGCGCCCCGACCATCCGGTCGTTCACGTTGCGTACGAGGACGCCGCAGCCTATGCAGCCTGGGCGGGAAAACGCCTGCCGACTGAAGCGGAGTGGGAGTACGCGTCGCGCGGCGGCCTCGACCGTGCCGACTTCGTCTGGGGCGACGAAATGGAGCCAATGGGAAAGCCGGCGGCAAATACGTGGCAAGGTCAGTTTCCGTGGCAGAATCTCGTTACGGACGGATACGAGCGCACCGCCCCGGTTGGCAGTTTCCTGCCCAACGGCTACGGCTTGTACGACATGGCCGGCAATGTTTGGGAGTGGACCGACGACTGGTACGTCGCGCGCCGTGACGCGGCGCCTTCGCCGTGCTGCGCAGGGCGCAGTCGAGCAGAAGATATGGAACGTAGTTACGACCCGAACCAGCCTCAGTTCCGCATTCCGCGCAAAGTGCTTAAGGGCGGCTCGTTTCTTTGCGCGCCGAACTACTGCTTGCGCTTTCGCCCAGCCGCCCGCTCGCCGCAAATGATCGACACGGGGATGGCCCACCTCGGTTTCCGCTGCGTAAAAGACGCCTAGCGCGCCCGTTCGGCTTCGGACCGGGCCTGGTTGCGGGGGCATCCGATGCCGACCCGACCACGGTTGCGAGCCTCGCGGTCGTCGGCGCCGCAACGGGGTTCACTCTTTCGTGGCTCGTCGTACTTCTGCTGCCGATGATCGCGATCGTTCAGAGCATCGCGGCGACGATCGGAGTGATATGTCCGACGAGCATCCAGAGTGCAATTCGGCGTCATTACGGCTTAACGTGGGCATTGCTGGCGCTGGCTGCCGTGCTGGCAGTCAACGTGATGACGCTGACCGCCGATCTTGAGGCAGGAGCCGAATCGCTGAAGCTGCTCACGGGCGTCTCGCGCGCGTACTTCATTCTTCCGTTTGCCGGTATCGTCGCGTGGCTTCTCGTATCGAGATCCTATTCGCATGTCGAGCGCTTTCTCTCATTTCTTCCGCTCATCTTCGTTTGCTATGGGATCAGCGCGATACTGGCAAAGCCGGATTGGGGAGCACTCGCACATTCACTTGCTTTTCCGCACTTTGATTTTACGGCTCCAGTTGCAACCGGGGCGCTCGCGCTGCTGGGAACAACGCTGACGAGCTACGTCTACTACTGGGAGGCGATCGGAGTGTCGGAACGCCGGCCATCGCCGTCGGAGCTCCGGCCCGCAAAGGTCGATGCCGCGTTGGGAGCGCTGGCGCCCGGGATCTGCTTCCTCTTCATTCTCGTCGCAACGGCAGCGACACTCGGCGCGAGTCACAGACCGGTTGAGACGGCAACGGATGCGGCTACTGCGCTCGCGCCGCTGGCGGGCTCCGGTGCAACGGCACTCTTTGCAATCGGGCTGCTCGCTTCGGCCGTCATCGCCGTGCCGGTTCTCGCGGGAACCAGCGCGTACGTCGTAACGCAGACCTTCGGCTGGCCGGGGAGCCTCGACGCGCCGATCGCGCAGGCACGCGGATTCTACGCGGTGCTGCTGGGATCGCTCGCTGCTTCGGCGATATTTGCGCTGGCCGGCATCTCCCCCATTGCACTACTCTACTGGGCATCGGTGGCGGGAGGGTTAGCGACGCCATTAACCCTCTGCTTTCTCATGGCCATCGCCCAGAGTGCGGCCATCATGGGCGAGCGTCGCATCAAAGGCTGGCTCGCGTACGCCGGTTGGACGATTAGCGCAATCGTGACCCTCTCGTGCGTTGCCTTCCTGGCCGGCGCGCTTCACTTCTACTAAAGCCGAGAAGGATCAACGCGGAAGTCAATCCGGCCGCGAATCGCGAAACGCCTCACATGGCTGATAGCAAACGCGAATCGAGGTTCGACATTGGCGTGGATTTCGCATCGGTCATTCTGATCTCGGCGGCGGCCGTGCTGACGGCGTGGTGCGGCTACGAATCTGCCCGATGGACGGCACTCCAAACGATGTCGTACAACGAAGCATCGGCGCATCGGGTAGAAGCGGCGATAAGTTCGGGCCGTTCGGAGACATTCGAAGTCATCGACGTTACGATGTTCCTTCAGTATGTCGAGGCGACCGGCGCGGGACGTGCGGGCGAGCAATCGTTCATTTACCACCGCTTTCGCCCTGAGATGAAGCGCGCGGTCGACGCGTGGCTTGCGACCAAGCCGCGCACCAACCCGGCTGCGCCGTCATCGCCCTTCGTCATGCCGCAGTATCGACTGCGGAGCGCGGGCGAGGCGGCACGGTTGAGTGCACGCGCGGCCGAGAGCTTCAAAGCGGCTACCGCTGCCAACGAGGTCGGGGACGACTACGTGCGGTTGACGGTAATCTTTGCCGCGGTTTCCTTTATGGCCGGCATCAGCACGAAGTTCCGGTTCCCCAGCCACATCGTGATCGTCGTCGTCGGCTTCGGTGCGCTTTTCTTTGGCTTAATCCGGCTGATCGAACTGCCGATTCGTTAGCTCTTGGTCTCCGGCGAGGAGCCGCTCTCGAACTCGGCGCGGAGTCCCGCGCCGAGCGTATCTCGCGACCCCTCCGGCGTTTCGCACTCCTCCGGTTCCCACGGCTCCCACTCTTCCCAGCCGGCAAACTGCGAGAGCAACCGAAAGCCAAAGCCCACGAAAAACGCGATCGCGGTCGAGGTCCAGACCGATAGTCCGAGCAGCGGATTGCAGATGACGTACGCTATTCCGGTCAGGCCGGCCGCAGTAACGAAGAACTCACCACGGACGAGTTGTTTGGGTATCACGTTACAAGCGACGTCGATGATCCAGCGTCCCGCGGTCGTTGCGATTATTCCGATAATCACGGCTGCCAGATAGCCCAAATGTGCCCCGAGCGCCGCTTGCGCTCCTACGATTGCGTACCACGGCAGTGAGAACGCCGTCATGAACGAGAATAGGCCACTCTTGAATCGCTGCCCGCTGTAGTACTCCATAATCAGCGCGATCGCAGCCGCCAGGAAGCAAAGGATTAGATACCACGGGTTAACGAGCGGGGCTGGAATCTTATTGACGAGGACGTCGCGCACGATGCCGCCGCCGATGCCGCCGATATATGCCAGGATGATGACGCCGGCAACGGTGAAATGCCTGTAGTGGTCTGGCCGCCGCGCCAGCAGCGCGCCGTTAAACGCGTTTGTCGTCGCAGCGATTAGCGAAATAACATCGAGCGTGCCCAACGACCAGATACCAAACTGCGAGATCGCCGGCGTTATCATGCTCAGCATTCTAGCCCGAGCCCCCTGCCGCTGCGCTACGGTGGAAGTAGACGCGGAAAATCATGCTGATGAGGAACTGGATGATGAAGTAGGTCAGCACCGTGGGAGCGACGAGCGTTTTTGGAAAGGCGGCGGTCGCGACCACGGCGCACGTCCCGATATTCCGAAGTGCGGTCGCAATGCTCAGCGTCCGCCGGTACTGAGCCTCGGGGCCGCCGAGCAACCAGCCAACGCCGATCGAGAGCAGCACGAGAACGAGCATCGCCAACATGCCGCGCGATCCGTACACCGCTGCGACGGCCTTGACCAGCGTGGGACCGATAAATACGAACAGTGCGACGACGGCAATGACGAAGACGAAAAAGAGCGGGCGGCGCAGCTTAGCCGCAACCGCCGGCGCGCGATCGGATATGAGAAGCCCGACCAGCAGCGGCAGCAACTGGAAAACGACGAGGGTTAGCGCGATCTGCGCGTACGGTATCGGTGCCGCTGTATCCGGTCGCACGATTACGCCGGTCGAAAAGATCAGGCGAGCGGTCAACGGGATCGTAACGATTGAGAGCGCCGGCATGATAAATGCCAGCTCGGCAGCGAAGCCGAGGCTGCCACCCGGTTTCCGGCCCGCCGCACGGACCAAAAATGGAACGCCCGGAGCGATCGCCATCAGGAGAAAGCCGATCGCGATATCCGTCTCCAGCCGGAAAGCCCGGACAAGCAGCACGCCAACGAGCGGAACGATAACGAAGTTCGCGAGGAACGCGCGGCCCAGCAAGCCGTAGTTCCGCAGGGCAGACACCAAATGTTCGCGGTCGATCTCTAGCCCGGCGCTGAGCATTATCGAGATCAGCATGATCGAGGCAACGAGTTTTTCCGGACTCATCTGGGCGGCTTCTCCATCCTCTTACGGTATCTCTTTGGCGGAGCTTAGCGAAGTATCGAGCACGACCTGGTCCCACCGCCAGAGCGTCTGAAAGAAGTCGCGCGCGAGAATCCTCTCGCTCCCCTCACGGCATATCTCGCCGATGGTGCGCTCCCCATCGACGGCGGCGAGCATCTCTTCCTCTAGGCGGCGGATAGGGATGGCGCTCGTAAAACTCGCTTACCTGCGAGGCGAGGTCGATCTGCAAGTCAGGTCCGGGGCCGCAGATCCGGCAGCCAGCTTCGCATGACATGGAACAGGAAAGCGGTGCTGATGCCGAAGAGCATGAGGCCATTGATTGACTCGATCGCGCCTAACATCTCCCATTGGCCTTGCAGCGTCAAGTCGGATGGTGCGCCGCGCGTGGTGAGCGAATCGACCGAGTAGAGCATCGCCTCAGCCGGAGTCTGAATTGCGCCGAGGTGCAGGTAGATGACCGCCCATATCCCGCTTGCGAGGCCGTGCAACGCTGCAAGCAGCCACGCAACTACAACTATGACGCTGATCGAGCCCGCCGTTGTCTCGAGAAAGCGCCGCCGCTCGCGTTTCTCTTCCCCCCTGAGTCGCCGCAAGCCAAGGGCGATGAGCACGATGCAGCTGCCGTGCAGCGCAACCGTGGTCGCAATGAGCGCGACGCCCCAACCCCAGCTCGCGCTCCAACTCAACCAGCCTTCCATACCGCGCTGCTTCTAGCACGGTATGGAAAGCCTTGGTAAAGCGCGGCTAGGCGCCTTAGCCGTGCGGCGTCTTTGCCGAAGCCAGCACGGCGTCGAGGTTGAACGAGGCCGGCTTCTGCCGTGGCGGGAACTTCTCGAATCCTTTGATCTGCTCCGCCACAACGGCTTGCATCTCGTACATTTGGGGTACGTGGTCGAGCGGGGGGTTGTTTATTGCTTGCGGAAACGCACGTATCTCGCATGAAAAAAATCGTCGTCACACTCTTGATGCTGGTAGCAGCCTGCGCTGGTCATTCGTCAAACGCAGACTATGGCTCGGGCGATCCGAATCTCGCAGCGCCCAACCCGGGCGGCGGTCCGATCGACCCGTTCCTGACCAACGGTCAGGCCGTTCTTCGCGCGCTCGACGCCATTTCGGAGCGCTCGGGAAGACCGTTGCGGATCACCTCGATCAGCGCCAACGAGATGAACGGGTTGATGGTAGACGTCCAGGAGCCCAAGCACCATATCAATGTAGATCACTACGTCGTCGCGCCGGACGGAACGCTAACGGGTCCCACGCCGGTGAAGCTGATGTCGTTGGGCGGCGCTCCCATCACCGCCGCCACGGTAGATCAGCGCGCCTTTAGTCCCGATGCCATCGCCTTCGCCCGTCTCACGCAGACTGCGCGCGAGGCGATCGCGAAGTCGAACTATCCCGATGCGCGTGTTAAGGAATGGGAGTTCGACGGGCTCGGACCCGACGACCGCGACTACATCTATCTCGATAGCGCCCGCGCAAGACCGGTCGCGATCGTCACCCCGCAACTCCGCATCGTGTCGATGCGTTTCTAGGACGCTAGCGCGTCACCAGAGCGGCTCACCCGTTAACAGCATCAACACCGCAAAGGCCGCCCCTCCCGCAAATCGCACTTTGCGGATCGTCTCCGCATCGCAATCGACGAGGCGATCTAGGAGGGTGGGCAAGGCGGCCTGCACGAGGACGAATCCGGCGCTGGCAACCCAGGCCTCCCAGGTGCCGGGAGCCCATCCGATCCCTAACTTGCCGCGCCGGAACCAATATCGTCGCTCGTTCATTCTCGCTATTCTACCCTACGCCGCGTTCCAAGGCATGCCATGAACCCCGTAGCGCGCTACGAGCTGCCGGTCTCCGAACCGTTCCGGCTAGATCTCACCACAAGCGTCCTTCGCCGGCTATCGACGAACATCGTGGACGTCGTCACCCCCGACGGTACCTATCTTCGCGTCCTCAGTCACCTCGAGCAGCCGGTACTCGTGCGCGTTACAAAAGCGCGGGCCGGCGCGCTCTCCGTAAGCTTTGAAGGCCCCCGCAGCGGACACCGGGATGCCCTCGATGCCGTGCGCCGAATCCTCGGCACCGACCGGACACTGCGGTCCTTCGACGCCGGCGCGCGGCGCATCCGATGGTTGCGACCGCTGGCGTTGCGAATGCGCGGTGTCAAGCCACCACGCTACCCCACGCTCTGGGAGGCCTGCGTCAATGCCATCCTCTTTCAGCAGGTGAGCATCCATGCTGCGAGCGCGATCTTGCGGCGGTTGATCGTCTCGCTCGGTTCGCCGATTGCGTTTCGTGGGGGAGTCGAAATGCATGCTTTCCCGAGTGCGCAGCGGACGCTTCGTGCGGACGATAGCGAACTGCGCGCCGCGGGCCTCAGCGCGAACAAGATCGCAACGTTACGTCGCGTCGGGGATGCGCTTGTCTCCGGAGCGCTTCGCGAAACAAGCCTGGAAGAGCTTCCGAGCGCGGACGCAGCCGCGGCATTGCGTTCGTTCAAAGGCATCGGACCGTGGACTGCGACCGTAGTTCTCCTGCGTGGCCTCGGCCGGCTCGACGTCTTTCCGCGCAACGACTCGGGCGTCGCCGCGAGTTTATCCTTTGCGGGCGGCTCGGCGCGCGAGCTCGAGAGCGTGCTTACAACGCTCGCACCACAACAGGGAATGCTCTACTACCACCTCTTGCTCGCGCGGCTTGAAGCGCGGGGCGAGATCGTTGTGAGGCTACAGGCCTAAGTGCCGTAACGCCGTTGGCGTACGGCGAAATCGTCCAGCGCCGCCTGCAACTCGCCGGCGCCGAAATCGGGCCAATAGGTCTCGGTCGCCCAAAACTCGGCATACGCCGCCTGAAAGAGCAGAAAGTTCGAAAGCCGCAGCTCGCCGCCGGTACGAATGATGAGATCGGGATCGGGGAGTCCCGCAGTGTAAAGCCGGCTCCCGACGGCGTTCTCGTCGATCGAGTCTTCGTCGCGCAATCCCGCCTTTACCTCACGAACCAGCGCGCGAACGGCGTCGCCGATCTCGCGGCGCGCGCCGTAATCGACGGCGAGATTGAGCGTGATCGCTTCGTTTCCCGCGGTGCGCTTGACAAGCTCTGCGAGCGCGCGGCGAGCCGCCGCCGGAAGCCGATCGCCGCGGCCGCAGATTTGCACGCGCACGCCTTCGCGGGCGAGCGCCGCCAGTTCTCCGCTTGCAGCTTGAACGCAGAGCGCCATCAACAGCTCGATCTGCGCGGAGGGCCTTTTCCAGTTCTCTTCCGAGAACGCGAATGCCGTGATGATGCCAATGCGCGCTTCGCGCGCAGCCGCGACGGTTCGGCGCAGTGCCGCGACGCCGCGTTCGTACCCGGCCACGATCGGCAAGTTTCGCTCCTGCGCCCAGCGGCGATTGCCGTCCATGATGACGGCTACGTGACGTGGAATCACGTCGTTGCCAACTTCGATCGCGTCACCCGCCCCGGCGCTCGCTGGTTGACGTCGCGAACGACTGCTTCGAGCTCGTCAACGTAGGCGAGAAAACGCTGGCGACCGCGCTTGGTAATACGATAGATCGTAAGCGACCGCCCGGAGTCGCGCTGCTTATCCGTCGCCACGATACCTACTTCGGCGAGCGCGTGCAAATGACGGTTTAAATTGCCATCGGTCAAATCGCAAGCGCCCTGCAGCTCGGTGAAGCTCAAGCCGTCGGGGTGCGCGATCAGACAGGTGCAGATCGCCAGCCGGCCTCGCTCGTGAAAGATTCGCTCGAGACCGGGATAGGAAAAGGGAGCCTGTTGCGCTTCGCTCATGAGATGTGGTCGAGCCAAATGAGATAGCCCAGCGCGAGCTGGCCGGCGCCGAATCCGATCGGCATAACCCACCAGGCGAGTGCGATCCCGCTCAGCGGAGTGACTAAGAATGCCACGGCGAGCAATGCGAATCCGATGGTGATTCCAAGCGTTGAAGCCGGCAGAGCACCGCGCGAGGCCAGCAGGCCGATCGCGTAAAATGCGAACCACGTACCCGGCAGCAAAACGTACTCCGAATGGCCCACTAGCGCGAAGGTGAGCGCGCCGCCCAAAACGATGCTCGGCGCAATTGAGAGCGCGGCCGTCCGAAAGCGGCTTCGCGCGCCGGGTGCGCGATGATGCAGCAGCCAGGTCGCGACCGCCCCGTAGTTCAAAGCCAGCCCCACCGCCAAGCACGAAAGCCAGATCGTGAGGTAGGCGTGGAAGGCGTCCGGCGCAGCCGGCAACGCGGCTATACGCTGTTGAACGAGCGCGGCAACTATCGCCGCAAGGCCGCTGGCCGCTGCTGCCGGTCCCGAGTACCCTTCGAAGCGTTGGAGTTGAGCGAGGCGCTCGCGGACCTCGGCAAGGTCGGAGAGCGCCCGCTGCAGTTCCATCAAATACTTTGTATCACAAAGTCATGGAATAGACAAGAGTCCGCCGCGCGGCGAGCGAGCCGGCTATCGAACGACGATGGCGACCGGCGAGGTGATCCCCTTGGTCAACGAGCTCTGTAGGTTTAGGCTTGGCGTGAAGACCGAAACGCTGCTCGGACAGTTGTTCGCAACGTACAGCGAGCCCGATGGACTCAGCGTCATCGCGCTCGGACAAGCTACCCCAGCGGTCGTAGTTGCAACGCGCGCGAGCGTGGTTTCGTCGTACGCCGTCACGGTGTTACGGGCGTAGTTGAGTACGTATAGTTCGGTTGAACCGGAGACGACGACGATCGGCCGGGCGATGCCGTCGGTGATCTTTCGCGGATTCTTCCTCTGCCCAGGTTTATAGACCGTTACGGAACTGGCGCGCTGGTTGGCCACGTATAACTTGTCGGCTGCATCGAACGCCAGAGACGAAGGCCCGGAGATGCCGTCCGTGATCTTGGTCGCCGGCGAGCTCTTCTTGGGCAGATAAGCGGTCACGTCATTGGTGACCCAGTTGGCGACGTAAAGCTCGCCCTCGCTGTCGAAGGCGAGCGCCTCGGGACCGCGGACTCCTTTCGAGATCGTTCGCAGCGGCTTCGTCGCCCCGCGCGCGTAGATCGCAACGGTGTCGCCGCCGTTGTTCGCGACGTAAAGCTTGGTCCGGTCCGTCGTCATCGCGAACGGACCGAATATCCCGTTGGTGATCGTCCGCGAAGGCTGACTGCTGTTCGGACCGTAAACCGAGACGCTGCTACTGAAGCTACCGCTCGCGGCGCCGTAGTTGCCGACGTAGAGATTCCCGCTATTGTCGAGCGTCAACGAATTAGGGTACGCGATGCCGCTCGTAATCGTGCGGCTCGGCGATTTCCGCCCAGCAGAAAAGACCGCGACGTTACTCTCGTAGTAGTTCGCGACATACACCGTACCGGTCGTTGGGGGAGCGGCAAGGCCATCACTTGGCGCGCCGGGTCCCGCGAGCGAAGCAGCCGGCGGAATGCCGGTCGCGCTGCCGGCAGAGCACGCGGCGAGCAGTACAACGAGGAGCGACCCCCGGAAAAGCAGACCGGCACGCGGCATTCGCAGCCCTTTCCTAGCGAGAAACGGTGTCGAGCAGAATCTTTGTCGTGGCTTCTATTTTCCGATACGGAGGCCTGGTCGGAGCTAGACGAACGCGACGACTGCTACGGACGACGCAATCGTGAAGGCATCTTCGACCAGCGCCGCCGGCACGCGGCCAATCAGCCTAATAGCTCGTAGACGAACCGCCAAACTAAGGTACGCGCCGGCGACCGCCGCCGCAGTACCGGCGAGCGCGCCAAGCGCGGGCGACCCGCCCGTTAAGAGCGATGCCTGCCACCCGCAGAATGCGCCGCTGCAGGCGCGGGCGATGAGACCCACAGCCCCAGTTCGTGCAGGAGCGTTAGGATGAAGGTCGCCGGCATATTCGGCAAGCGCCAGCACGCCTAGTAGATAAGCGAAGGGGGAACTCCGTCGCATGAGGATGAGAACGGCCGGCGCCGTGAATGTGCGGAAGCCGGCGAGGAAACCAAGCAGCGTTGCGGCGAGTATGGTTCTCTATCCTTATGGCTTTGTGACCAGCAGTCCGGTCGGCTCCTCGATCCCGTTCGTTTCGATGGCATACGTACCGTACGTTCGCGCCCGGAATGCATAGACGACGTCGAGGCGCGTATCCGACACGACCACCGGTCCGTCTTGCTTGCCGTTGTTGTCAATGCTGATCGCGTAAGGGAAACCGCCGCCCCGGATCTGGTGGATCGGCGTTTTCGTTCCAGGCTTGAAGATGTCGATCCCATTGCTGCCGCCGTCGGCCACCCACAGATAGCCGGTTTTTTGGTCAACGGCGACACCGTATGGACCGTAAATGCCTCGGAGGCCGAGGTTGCTGATTTTCGTCGTACCGTGTTTCATCTCGAAGACCGCACCCACGCTCGGATCCGCGATGTAGAGATTGTTGCTCTTATCGATCGCGAGCCCGAATGGCTCGTATAATCCTTGGGCGCTGACCGTCCGGGACGGTTTGGTGCGCCCGTAAGCGTACTCCACTATCGACTTGCCGGAACTTACGTACAGCGTTTGCTTCGTATCGATCGCCAGTCCGAGCGGATCGGTTATTCCATCCGTGATCGAACGGCTCTCCGAAGTCGATCCCTTCGGAAACTCTTCTACGTCGCCGCCGTCGCAGAGGTCCGCGACGTAGAGCGTGCCTTCCTTGTCCATCGCCAAGCCGTAGGGACACGAGACCTGGACTTTGATCGACGCAATCGGGGCGCCGTTTCTCGGCAGGGCATTGAGGAGGTAGACATTCACGGCCTCAAGCTCCGAGTCGGCTTCGAACATCAGCGACTTATTGGTCGGATACGTCTCGCCGGCCGGGGCCCGAGGCCCAGCCACGCGCGCCGCCGGAGCGCTTAGCGCCGATGCGCCCGGCCACGCCGTGCCCGCACAACCCGCGACACCGAACGACGCTCCTAGTAAAAGCGAAACGCGGAGGCGTGATAAAAGCATAAGAATCCCTTACTGAGATCGCGCGAGATAGAATGCACCGTTCGTCGCAAATTATTGGAAAGCCTCGCCTTGCCGGCAGGCCGATTGCTGCAAGGTGCGAATTGGCGCGAAGAGACGAGTCGAATGCACCAGCTTTCAAGATCCGGCACCACACTGACGTGTTGTGCGGCCCTCCTCGCGGCCGGTTGCGCGGCGCCTGCGAGCTCGCCGCCGACGACTGGGGATGCACCACTCTTAAGCGGACGCATTCACTACGCCCCGACCACGCGACTCTCGCGCGAGTTCGCCGTCCCGGCGCTCGCGTCGGTTAGGTACGACGGCGGGCCGGTGCTCGTCGATCCAAAGATATACTTAATTTTTTGGGGTTACAAGCAATACGGCGACCCGGACAACGTCAAACCTCTACTCGAGCAATATGCCAAGAACATGGGCGGCAGCTCCCACAACAATATTGAGACGCAATACTATGAGGTCGTCTCGGGCAGCACGATCTATATTACGAATCCGAAAGGTCAGCTTGGTGGCGTGTGGAGTGACGATTCGGCGGTTCCGAAGAGCCCGACCGATCAAGACGTCTCGGCCGAAGCGCTCGAGTCGATCGCCCATTTTGGTTACGATCCCAACGGCCTTTACCTCGTAGCGACGCCGCACGGTCACAGCACGGAAGGCTTCGGCACGAACTGGTGTGCTTATCACAGCTACACATTCTATAAGAGCAAGAAGCTCTTGGCGTACGACAACTTTCCGTATATGCCCGACGTAAGCGACTGCGGCAAGAACGAGATCAAACCGCCATCCGACGAGAGCGGCATCGATGAGGGTGTGACGATCATGGCGGGTCACGAATACGGCGAGGGCATCACCGACCCGGAGCCCTACACCGGGTGGAACGGAGTCTCGGGTGAGATCGGCGACTATTGCGCGTGGCACAATATCGCGAACGACCGGTTTGGAAAGAAATCGTATACGGCGCAGCCCATGCTCAGCAACGCTACTGAGTCTTGCGTCCAAGGCTACAAGTAGGTTGCTTAAAGGTTGGCCGGCGAGCCGAGGCGTATCTCTTACGTAACGAAACCCGCGCGTTATCTTGACGGGCGTGCCTTTATAAGGAGCGTTTTATGAAATACTTACCTCGCTGCGGCGCGACCCTTTTCGCGCTCGGCCTCATCGCTTTGAGCGCGAGCCCGGCGCCGGCCGTGCAGCAACCGATGTGGCACGGCCACGGCAGCCAAAACCTCACGGGACAGTACACGGGTTCGGTCACCGACAGCGTCCTTGGAACGGGAACCGCGGCCGCTAACTTCGCCGGGCTACCCGGAACCCTCGGCGGCTACTTCGCCTTTACCTTCGGCAGCTCGACCTACGCCAATCCCGCATCGAGCTATGCCACCTGGAGCGGCGTCGGCGGAGCCTTCGTGGCAACGATTGCCAGCAGCGCCTGCACTTTTGCTTTCGAGGCAAGCTACAATCAGTCAAGCTCCGCGCTGACCGGAAAGTACAAAGCAGTCAACGGCTGCTCCGGCGAGAACGGCACTTTTTCGTTAACGCAGCAGTGCTACTATGACGAACAGCGGCAGGGCTTGCGACGCGACAACGGTTTGGGACGCTGCTAGTTAGAGCGGCCGGATAAGGGCGGTCGCGCAAGCGATCGCCTCGCCATCACTTAGCGCCGCTCCCGCCGCGAAGAGTTTCGATAACTCCGTCTCCGACAGCACGGTTCGCAGCGAATTCCGAACGTTCTCGAAGATCTCGCGGTCGTAAGGAGCACGCTGAAACTCCACCTCGCGAAGCCGTTCTTCCGCGTAGCCGATCAGCCTTGCAGCTTCGGTCGCGTCGCATTCGTGAGCGACCGCTGCGACATACGCGACGGTGCATGGTACGTCGATGGGGTGCGCAAGCTTAACGGCAAGCTGGAGCGCCTCGCGGACGACGGGCTCTGCGTTGGTGCGATCGCCTGTTATCAAGTAGCAAGCAGCGATATCCCCCGCTAAGGGTAGCGCTAGCTCCTCGCCTGCAAGGCCTCTCGCCTCGACAAAGCGTTCCGCCGCACGATCGTAGCAGGCGTTTGCAGCCTCCCACAGCCCCCACCAATGCAGCGCTCGGGCGGTGTCGTCGTCGTGACCGAGCGAGCGGAACAAGCTCACGCTCTCTGCATACATATCTCGCACGCGAGCGATCCCTTCGGATTCAAAGGCTTGCGCGCAACGGCGCAGCGCGTCGGCAAGGAGCCGACGGTCGTTGAGCTCACGCGCCAGCTGCAGAGCCTCCTCGGCGGGGAGCCGCGCGCCGTCCTTACGGCCCCGGCCAATGTAACGAAGTGAAAGCTGCGATAGGGCGCGCGCCAAACCGCGCGCGTTCTCGCTCTTGCGGTAGAGGGAAACCGCGGCCATAGCCTCGTCGAAAGCTCTACCGCTCGCGCCTTTATTTTGATAGAGCATCGACAGGACGTATCGGAGGCGGGCCTCGACGGCAACCGGCAGTTCAGATTCCGCGACGAGCGCCGCTTCGCACCACTCGATGCCTTCGTTCAGAAGGGTTAGCCGCAAGAAGACCGGCGCGACGTCGCCCGCAATTGAAGCGCCCAGCTCCAGATCGTGCTTCTCCTCCACCGCCCAGGTCAGCGCCGCGCGGAGATTCGGCAGCTCTTGCTCGAATCGCGCGAGCCAATCGGGCTGCGGATTCGTATCCCACTCCTCATAACCCGCATGGGCGAGTGCGGCGTAGGCACGAGCATGTTTGTGGAGCGCATCGTACGTCTCGTCGTACTCTTCCAGCTTCTCGCGCGCATACTGCCGGATCGGCTCGAGCAGCCGATACCGTGGCCCCGTCTCCCGAGCGTCGACGACCGCCAACGATTTGTCGACGAGTGACGAGAGGAGCTCGAGCGTGCCAACGTTGCCCGCATCGCCGAGCGCAACCGCACTTTCGAATGTAAAACCGCCAACGCAGGCGGCGCAGCGCCGAAAGAAATCACGCTCTTCCGATGAAAGCAGCTCGTAACTCCAGTCGATGAGCGCCCGCATCGTCTGCTGGCGCGGCTGGCGGTCGCGTCCGCCGGCCAGGATGCGCAACTCCAAATGTTCGGAGAGTTTGCGTACGGGAATCGTTCGCACGCGCGCCGCGGCCAGCTCGATCGCTAGCGCAATGCCGTCGAGGCGCCGGCAGATCTCCTCGACCCAGCGCGCGTCGTTCTCGGGTGAGAAGTTACGGTCGACCGCGCGCGCGCGGTCGTTGAAGAGCCGCATCGCGACGTCGAGCTCCAGGGTCGAGAGGCGATAGAGGCACTCACTTCCGACGTCGAGCGCTTCGCGGCTGGTCGCGAGGATCGTCACGTAGCGGCATCGGCCAATCACCGCGGCGGCGACGCGAGCAACCTCGCCGATCAGATGCTCGCAGTTGTCGAAGACGAGCAGCATTTCCCGGTCTTTGAGAGTATCGATGAGGCTTTCGACGGTCGCATCTTTGGTTTGATCCGCGCCGAGAACGGAAAGCAGCGTGCTGACGACGAGCGCTTCGTCAGCTAGCGCCGCAAAATCTACGAACCACGTACCGTCTTTTCGGTCATTGAGCACCGCCGTTGCGGCCTCGAGCGCCAAGCGCGTCTTGCCCATACCGCCGACTCCGACCAGCGTGAGCAATCGCTCCGTTTCCAAAAGCCGCTCGATGCGCAGTACGTCCTCACCGCGTCCCACGAAGGTGGTTGTCTGCAGCGGCAGGTTATTCGCCGGGGTCTCGAGCGCACGCAGCGGTTTGAATTCGGCGCGCAGTTCAGCGGCAACGGGCTGATAGACGCGCTCGGGCCCTTTGAGGTCGCGCAGCTCGATGCTGCCGAGGTGGCGCAAGGTGATGCCCTCGGGGAGGTTATCCGCTAAGAGGTCGGCAGCGTCGCCCGCGAGGAGAACTTGGCCGCCGTGTCCGGCAGAGAGCAGCCGCGCCGCGCGGTTGACCGCGGTGCCGAAGTAATCCCCACCGCGCTCGTCGGCCTCGCCGGCGCTGATCGCTACCCGCACGCGCAGACCATCGACCGCGCTGAAGTCCTCTCGGGCCAGGGATCGCTGCGCCTCGACTGCGGCCGCGAGCGCCTCGGGGACGCTCCAAAACGCGGCGCAAAACGCATCACCGATCGTCTTGAAGACGTATCCGCCTTCACGTTCGATCTCCGCACGCAGAATCTCGTCGTGTCGCCGAAGCGCATCACGCATCGCATCGCCGTAGGCGTCCCAGCGGCGCGTGCTTCCCTCGATATCTGAAAAGAGAAAGGCAATCGCGCCCGACGGCCGGGCGCGACTTTTACTCAGTTTTCGTTTCGCCGATGCTTCGGCAGCCACGTTACCGGAGAGGCCGGTTTAGACACGAGCGCGACCAACTCCCCGCGGCTCTTGACGTCGAAGATCCGGAATAGCTGCGCCAACTGATTGCGGACGGTATGCGGGCTGCGGCCGAGCGTATCCGCAATCTCCGAGTTGCGGCGTCCGGCACGTAACAGTTCGAGCACGTCGCGCTGTGCGGGGGGAATCCGGTCGAGCGGCACTATCGTCGACGCTCTCGAGTCGGTAACGCGACGGGCGATCCAGCTGCGCGGCCAGGGTGCGATCTTACGCGCCGCGCGCTCCGTCCACCGCCGGTCGCGCGTCGCCTCGTAGAGACCCAACGCGCAGAGCGCCGCGCGCCAACCGTAGTTGAAGTCCTCAAAAATCGACCAGGCCTCGCTCAGCGCCGCCTCCGCCGCTTCCATATCTCCGAGCCGCAGCCACGCCACGCCTTGAGAGTATTTTTCGAAGCCGCGAGCGCGCGGGTCGGTGCCGTACGACAGCATTGGCAGGACCGACGAAGCGATCGAACGGAAACGCGCCAAGTACTGTTCGGCGACTGCCGGGATCTCGTAGGCGAAGAGCTCGGCGAGAATCAGCAGGGCGCAACGCTCCTCACCCGCTACCTCATTCCAAGAGACGCGCTGCGCGATCTCGTGAGCCTCTTGCAGCTGCTCGGCGGCAAAAGCCGATTCGCCGGTGTTCCTGGCGAGTAGCGCACGGTCCAAGAAGCAGAGTACGCTCCAGTGCTCGGAGGGCGCCAAATGCGCGGCTTTTTTGAAGGCGCCAAAGGCCGCCAGTTCGTTGCCTTGCAGTTCGTCGATCCCGGCCAGGAGGCGCGTAACCTGAAAGTGCTCGAGTTGCAGTCCACTCGTCCACGGCACCGACTCGTACGTCCGCCGAACGCGCTGGGCAATGTCGGGCAAGGGCAACTCGCGACAGAGTATCGCAAGCGTGAACAGCGCGTTTCCGCGCAGATACTCGTCCGGCTGTTCCGCGGAATCAAGTTCGTCGAGCGCCTTCTGCAACTCGTCAACCTGGGCAAGGATATCGCTGCGGCGCAGCGCGACCCATGAAAGCAGGATGTGGGCGCACGCACGACTGTTGGGGTTGTGCGACCATAACTGTCCGGTCGCAATCTCTTCGGCTTGCCGGTGATCGTGCTGCATCCAAGCGATCGCCGCCTTATAGTAAGACGCTTCGTCGTGTAGAGGATCGCCAGGCAGCAGATCCGCAAGGGCCCGATCGAGCAGTTTTCGCCCCATGACGTAGTCGCGCGTGTACCCGAGCGCGGCGCCGAGAATGACGTCGCGCGCGCTATGAGACTCCGAATCCTTAGGGAACTCCGAGAGCAGGCCAATAGCGGCCAGATAGCGCCGCTCACGTACCGCGAGGCGCGCTGCAGCAATGGTCGCTTCAACCGTCTTGCTGCCGTCCACGAGCAGGTGGCAACGGTCGAAGTCTGCCGCCTTGAGCGCTCTGCTGAACTCGCCCGCGTTGAAGCTAAGGCTCTTACTAACAGTTGTCAGCATCGTCCCGACCTATCGACTAGAGAAAAGCAAAAAAGCCTGGTCCTTGGGCGCACGATCCACCCCACTCTGCTTGCCAGTTCTATGGTACATTCGTACCAGCCTTTGACCTGAGTCAGTTTTTTAGGCCGCACGAGATCCGCCGGCCGAAACGCTCTTGCCGATCGAGTCTCGCCTCTTGAAGGCGGACGCGCCTCCGCCCTACGGTATGCCTCCCAGCACTTCCGAGCCCTTACCATGCCGCCTCGCGTTAGCCCCTATCGGCACACGACCGCCGGCCGAATCGAGCGACCGGACATGGCTGGCCTGGCTCGTGGCCGGCATGAAGGAGCCCCCTGGTAGATTGCCCGAGGCGCAACCGCCCAAGATTAGACCCGCAGCCGTTAATGTAAAACCCAATACCATAACCCGCATCTCTGTTCTCCTTTCGGCGCCAGCAGGGCGCTAGGAAGCCTACCAACTAGTACGAATATACTAGTACGAAAATCTGCCCAAAGATAGCTTTGTCTGGGTAAAAGTCTGGAATTTGGGGATGAGCCGAGCCGGAAAGGGACCCGCAAGTCACGCCAGAGGGGCGGCAAGCCGTTTAACGCAGCCGCCGATCTCCGTTTCTGGGGTCGGGCGGAACAATTTGTCGATACCTTTATCAAAGGGGGTTTTTCCATGTTTTACGTGAACCGGCGGGCGCTGAGACGGCTTGGTGCCGCCGTTATGATTATCGGCCTGCCGGCTCTTGCGGCGTGTAGCGGTCCCTCACCGACGCTCTCCGCACTACCCTCGCAAGCCTCGCTCCCCGGTCCGGCGGCTCACAGGGCCTATTTGGAGTTTACCTATCGTACGCTCAACGACCCGGATGACGCAACCACCGAAATTCTCGGCATCAACAACCTCGCAAAGATTTGCGGGTTCTACGGGACTCCTAATACCGGGTTTTCCGCGCGTACGCCATACGAACATTTCCAGAAGCTCGATTACCCCTCCGCCGCGGATACCGTTATAACCGCAGTCAACAACGACGGGTTGACGGCCGGCTGGTACAAAGACAGCAAGGGCCGGATTTTCGGATTGACTTACGCGAAGGGTATCTGGCAATCGTATCAGGATCCCAAGCTGCTCCTGACCGGCAAGGCTTACACCGAGCTGCTCGGCCTCGAAGACGGCGGGTTAGCCGTCGGCTTCTATCAAGACAAGAGCAACGTCGATCACGCTTTCGAGATGAACACTCTGACCGCGCAATTTCATGCTATTTCGCCGCCGGATGCCACTGCATCCGCCGCGACCGGCATTAACGGCAAGGGCGATGTCGTCGGATGGCTTACACTCTCCAATGGGACCACCCAGAGCTGGCTGCTCAAAGGCGGACAGTTCACAGAGTTCGCCTACCCTAAAGCCACCGTGACGGAGGCAACCAGTGTGAACTGGGCCGACGATATCGTCGGCTTCTTCGAGGGGCGGGGCGGAGAAAAACACGGCTTCCTCCTTACCAATCCCCTGACCAGTCAGAGTTGGCAAGAGGTCGACGAGCCGCTCGCGGATGGTATGACCGTCGTCACAGGCATCAACAACCACCACGTTATGGTGGGATACTACAAAGACGCAAAAAAAGACATCGACGGCTTCACGGCCACGGAGACGACTGCCGGGATTAAGTAAGTCCTTTACAGCGGGCCGGGACCTGACGCAATTCCGATCGGTGGGTTCAGACCAGAGATCCCGTAGGTAATCTCATCGATTACCTTCCCGGACGATATGTCGATTTCGTAGAGCGCCGCAGTCGATTGATAGTTGGCTGGGTCGCAGACCCAAAGGTCGGAGAAATCCTCTGAGAAGTTGAGGTACTGGGGGTTCACAAACGAGCTCCACGTCAGCTTGCACGACTTAATCCCGCTGCAACGATAGACTCCCCTCGAGGGCGATGAATAGCCCGTAAAATAGAGATTTCCCTTAGCGTCAAACGCGATGCCGTATGGCGACCCTCCGCTGATCTTGAGATCCTGCGGCTTGCCGGTGCAGCCTTTGAACTCGTCGAGCTGCGCGGTCGACGACTTGTTCTCGAAGCTCCAGTAGCAGTTGCCCTTCGAGTCGAACGCCGCACCGCGCCCTTGCTGGGCGTTCGAGTCCTTCAGCGTACGCGTCGGCTTCTTGGCCCCTTTTGCAAAGTAGGTCATGCTCTTCTGATTGGAAACGGCAACCTCGTCGTTGTAGACCGCGACGTCGTCGGGCGCGTTACCCCCATTGCTGAGCTTCGAAAGCAGCTTCTTTCCGCCGGCAGAAAAGACCGCAACGTCGTCGCCTGACTCGTCAGCTACGTAAAAGAGACCGTCCTTACCGGCCGCGCCTCCGCCAGGCTTGACCACGTCTTTCTTGATCGTTCGCACGACATTCTGACCGCTGTAGACTAAACAGTCGATGCTCGTCTCATTCTGACACGTATATACAAATGTGCCGCCGCTCTTTGCGTCCCGCAAAACCGCCGCCGCCGGCACGCCACCGGAGGAGGCGACCGGCGCAAGCGGTTGCGTTCCGCAGCCGGCGACGGAGACCGCAGCCGTGAGGGCGAGTGCGCACGATAAAGAGGTTAGTTTCCACACTGGCGTAGCTTCCTTTATTCAGCGTCAGGAATCCGATAGTCGGGTGCTTGGTGTTCGAAGAAGTTTATGTCGTGCTCCGACGGGACGATTTCAAACCGCCGCGGAGGCTGTTTGAAGTCGAACGCGTCGTCGGGTGAGTTCGCGCGGGTATCGGTCGCCGCCAGTCGCGCAAGGCCAAAGGTGTCCTCTACGAACTTCAAGATGCTGCCATGCTCGAAGTGCCTGTGATCGACGTAGCCCCGCCTCGCGTACGGCGAGACGATTAGCATCGGAATCCTCATCCCGAGGCCGTCGTAGTCGACCATAGCGGGCGGTTTCGGATCGTACCAGCCGCCGTAGTCGTCCCAAAAGATGAAGATCGCGGTCGACTTCCAGTATTTCGATTTGCCGATCGCGTTGACCAGCGAGGCAACCCACGCCGGTCCGGTCTTAGAGTTGCAGCCGGCGTGGTCGGAGTTTTCGCAGGTCGGCGTGATCCAGGTCAGGTCGCGTAGTTTGCCCTTGGAAACGTCCTTGAAGAAGTCAGTCTGCGGCGTAATAACGTCTTTCTTCCAATCGGGACCATTGTAGATGTGCTTGATGTTCTGGTAGGCGCTCCAGATGCCGCCGTCGCCGTTGTATGTCGAGGTGTAGAAGGCCCACGAGAGTCCAGCCTTGTCCATCTCGTCACCCAGCGTATTGTTGTCCCAGCACATCGGGATGGTCGGGCCATACGAGCGCGCCTGGGTAATCGTGGGAATGTCGGCGCCGCTATAAAGGCCCGGACACCCCCACCAGCCGTAGGGATAGTTTACCGCCGAGCTGGCTTGACCGGCGATGATGTACTGGTGCGAGATGAAGCTGCTGGCATCGAGATTCGATGCGAACATCTCGTCGGCCAGCACGTAGTGGCTGCCCATGAAGAAGTACGGTTTCGTCTCCGAATGCGGGACGTAGCTGTACGGCGGGTTCTTGTTTGGGCATAACGCGTTGCAGCCCCAAGTCTCGTTGTCGAAGCCGTTGTTCCGGCAGTCGGTACCCGGTAAGCTTCCCCTGCCGTTGCACGCCGCCACGAAACCTGCGAGATCGTGCTCGAGATCCCACGTCGTCTCCAAGCCGACCGGCTGAAGCACGATCTTCGTCCCATGCGTATCGTAACCGTACGTCGCCGTGCGCGCGTTCGGGAAGCCGTAAAAGAGGTTGTTGAAGCTGCGGTTCTCTTGAACGATGATGACGATGTGTTGAATCTTGCTGCTCGACGCGTGGCGCACAACCGCAAGCATCATGGTTTGGGCATTCCGCATGCCGGGCGGAATCGTCGAAAGGCCCCCGTTGCAGGCGGAGAGGAAGAACGCGGCGGCGGCCGCCAGCCCGAGGGGCTTACTGAGCATCGGGTATCCGATTGTCCGGGGCTTGATGCATGAAGAAGTCCTTGCCGTGCTCCGACGGAACGACCTCAAACTTTCGCGGAGGTTTGTTGAAGTCGAATGCATCGTCGGGCGATTTTGCGCGTTTGTCGCTGGCAGTCATTCTCGCCAGCCCGAACGTGTCCTCGACGAACTTCAAGATGCTGCCGTGCTCGAAGTGCGTGTGGTCGATGAAGCCGCGCTTCGCATAGGGCGAAACGATAAGCATGGGAAGCCGCATACCCAAGCCGTCGTAGTCCACCAAGGCGGGCGGCTGGGGATCGTACCAGCCGCCGTAATCGTCCCAAAAGATGAAGATTGCAGTGGAGTCCCAGTACTTCGATTGGCCGATCGCGTCGACCAGCGAGGCAACCCACGCCGGGCCCGTTTTGGAGCCGCAGCCGGCATGGTCGGAGTTTGCGCAAGTCGGCGTAATCCAGCTCAGGTCGCGGAGCTTGCCGTTCGAGACGTCGTTGAAGAAGTTGGTCTGCGGCGAGATAACGTCATTGTCCCAGTCGGGACCGTTATAAACGTAACTGATATTCTGGTACGCGCTCCAGATGCCGCCGTCGCCATCGTACTGCGAGGCGTAGAAAGCCCACGAAAGGCCGGCCTTGTCCATCTCGTCGCCGAGCGTCTCGTTGTTCCAGCACATAGGGATGGTGCCGCCGATCGTGCGCTCTTGGGTGAGCGTGTAGATGTAATCGCCGCTGGAAACGCCCGGGCAGCCCCACCAGCTCGAGGGGAAGTTGACCGCCGAGCTGGCTTGCCCGGCGATGATGTATTGATGCGAGATGAAGCTGCTGGCATCGAGGTTCGATGCGTACATCTCGTCGGCTAACACGTAGTGCTTGCCCATGAAGAAATACGGTCTCGTCTCTGTGTGCGGGACGTAGCTGTACGGCGGATTCTTGTTGGGGCAGTAGCTCCCGCAGCCCGAGTACTCGTTATCGAAGCCGTTGTTCTGGCAATCGGTGCCGGGATAGCTGCCGGTGCCGTTGCAGGCCGCCAAAAAACCGCCCAGATCGTGCTCGATGTCCCAATAGGTCTCCAAACCCACCGGTTGAAGCTCGATCTTGTTCCCATGCGTGTCGTAGCCGTACGTTGCCGTCTTGGCGCCGGGAAAGCCGTAGAATAGATTGTTGAAGCTCCGGTTCTCTTGAACGATGATGACGACATGCTGGATCTTGCTGCCCGATGGGTAATGGTGGACGGCGCCGATCATGCCTTGGGCGCTCCGTATGGCCGGTGGAACGCTCGCAACACCGCCGCCGTTACAGGCCGAGAGAAGGAGCCCGGCGGCCGCGATCGGCCCAAGATTTCGCGTCTTCGAACTGAGACGCATACGCCGAGTTCCGTTACTCGGCATCCGGAACGCGGTGATCCGGCGCCTGATGCATAAAGAAGTTCACGTCGTGCTCCGAGGGAACGACCTCGAACTTCCTCGGAGGCTTGTTGAAGTTGAATGCACCGTCGGGTGAGTTCGCGCGGGTATCGCTTGCCGCCAGCCGCGGAAGGCCAAAGGTATCCTCCACGAACTTCAAGATAGTGCCGTGTTCGAAGGGGGTGTGGTCGATGTATCCCCGCCTCGCATACGGCGAGACGATCAGCATCGGGATTCGCATACCGAGGCCGTCGTAGTCGACCATGGCCGGCGGTTTCGGATCGTACCAGCCGCCGTAGTCGTCCCAAAAGATGAAGATTGCGGTTGAGTCCCAGTACTTCGATTGGCCGATCGCGTTGACCAGCGAGGCGACCCACGCCGGGCCGGTATTGGAGCCACAGCCGGCGTGGTCGGAGTTTTCGCAGGTCGGCGTGATCCAGCTCAGGTCGCGGAGCTTGCCGTCCGAGACGTCGTTAAAGAAGTTGGTCTGCGGCGAGATGACGTCGTTCGCCCAATCGGGACCGTTGTAGACATAGTTGATGTTCTGGTAGGCGCTCCAGATGCCGCCATCTCCGTACCACGTCGAGGCATAGTAGGCCCACGAGAGCCCCGCCTTGTCCATCTCCTCGCCGATTGTATCGTTATTGAAGCACATCGCAATATCGCTGCCGTATTGACGCTCCTGCGAAAGCGTCGCGACGTAGTTGCTGCTGCTGTCTGGACAGCCCCAGGCCCAGCCCGACGGGTAGTTCACGGCGGAGCTCGCCTGACCGGCAACGATGTATTGGTGCGAGATGAAGCTGCTCGCATCGACGTTCGATGCGTACATCTCGTCGGCCAGCACGTACTCCTTGCCCATGAAGATGTACGGTTTCGTTTCGGTGTGCGGGACGTAGCTATACGGCGGGTTCTGATTCGGGCATTGTGGCTGCTGGGTGGAATGACCGCAGCCCCAATACTCGTTGTCGAAGCCGTTCATCTGACAGTCGGTACCGGGATAGCTGCCTGTGCCGTTGCAGGCCGCCAAAAACTGATCGAAGTCGTGCTCGATGTCCCACGTCGTCTCTAGGCCAACCGGCTGAAGCTCGATCTTGTTCCCGTGCGTATCGTAGCCGAACTTCGCCGTGTGGGCACCTCTGAATCCATAGAACAGATTGTTGAAGCTGCGGTTCTCTTGAACGATGATGACGATATGCTGGATCTTGCTGCTCGACGAGTGCCGCGCAACGGCGGCAATCATTCTTTGCGCATTTTGCATGCCTAGCGGGACGGTTGGGGCGCCGCCACCGTTGCAGGCGGAGAGGGATAGGCGACGGCCGCGATCGCCCAGAGAGCGCACTTGGTCGAAATGCGACGCATGACTAGGCTCTTCTATCCGTTATCCGGAGGACGATAGTCGGGCGGTTGGTGCATGAAGAACTTCACGTCGTGCTCCGAGGGAACGACCTCGAACTTCCGCGGAGGCTTGTTGAAGTTGAATGCATCGTTGGGCGAGTTCGCGCGGGTATCGCTTGCCGCCAGCCGCGGAAGGCCAAAGGTATCCTCCACGAACTTCAAGATAGTGCCGTGTTCGAAGGGGGTGTGGTCGATGTATCCCCGCCTCGCATACGGCGAGACGATCAGCATCGGGATTCGCATACCGAGGCCGTCGTAGTCGACCATGGCCGGCGGTTTCGGATCGTACCAGCCGCCGTAGTCGTCCCAAAAGATGAAGATTGCGGTGGAGTCCCAGTACTTCGATTGGCCGATCGCGTTGACCAGCGAGGCGACCCACGCCGGGCCGGTATTGGAGCCTGAACCCGCATGGTCGGAGTTTGCGAAGGTCGGCGTGATCCAGCTTACGTCGCGGAGTTTTCCGCTGGAAACGTCGTTGAAGAAGTTGGTCGGTGGCGAGATGACGTCGTTCTTCCAGTCGGGCCCGTTATAGATCTGGTTGATGTTCTGGTAAGCGCTCCAGATGGAACCAGTGTCGGTATAGGTCGCGCATGCGTAGAAGGCCCACGAGAGTTTCGCGTTGTCCATCTCCTCGCCGATCGTGTCGTTACTCCAGCACATGGGAATCGTGCCGCCGTACGTGCGCTCTTGGGTGAGCGTGTAGATGTTATCGCCGCTGTCAACGCCCTCGCAGCCCCACCAGCCGTTCGGGAAGTTCACCGCCGAGCTGGCCTGGCCGGCGATGATGTACTGGTGCGAGATGAAGCTGCTGGCATCGAGGTTAGACGCGTACATCTCATCGGCCAACACGTAGTGCTTGCCCAAATAGATGTACGGCTTCGTCTCGGTGTGCGGGACGTAGCTGTACGGCGGGTTTTGATTCGGGCAGTTGTTCCCGCAGCCCCAGGACTCGTTGTCGAAGCCGTTGTTCTGACAGTCGGTACCGGGATAGCTGCCGGTGCCGTTGCAGGCCGCCAAGAAGCCGCCCAGATCGTGCTCGATATCCCAGCGCGTCTCCAAACCCACCGGTTGGAGCTCGATCTTCTGATTGCTCGTGTTATACCCGAACTTCGCGGTGTGGGCGCCTCTGAATCCGTAAAACAGATTGTTGAAGCTGCGGTTCTCTTGGACGATGATGACGATATGCTGGATCTTGCTGCTCGAGGAGTGCCGCGCAACGGCGGCAATCATTCTTTGCGCGTTTTGTACGCCCGGCGGGACGGTTGGCGCGCCGCTGCCGTTGCATGCCGAGAGGAGGAGCGCGGCCCCCAGAGGCAAGAGTTTGAGGCTAGTCGAGTTGCGACGCATGAGTTAGTCTCCTTTTACTCGCTATCGGGTATTCGGCGGTCGAGCGGTTGGCGCACGAAGAAGTTTACGTCGTGCTCCGAGGGAACGACGTCAAACTTCCTTGGAGGCTTGTTGAAGTCAAACGCGTCGTCGGGTGAGTTCGCGCGGGTATCGCTCGCCGCCAATCGCGGAAGGCCAAAAGTATCCTCCACGAACTTCAAGATGCTGCCGTGCTCGAAGAGGGTGTGATCGATGTAGCCCCGCCTCGCATACGGCGAGACGATCAGCATCGGAATCCGTATTCCGAGACCGTCGTAGTCGACCATGGCCGGCGGTTTCGGATCGTACCAGCCGCCGTAGTCGTCCCAAAAGATGAAGATCGCGGTTGAGTCCCAGTACTTCGATTTGCCGATTGCGTTGACGAGCGAGGCGACCCACGCCGGACCGGTTTTGGAGCCGCAGCCCGCGTGATCGGAGTTCGCGCATGTCGGCGTGATCCAACTCAGGTCGCGAAGCTTACCCTTCAAAACGTCGCCGAAGAACTTGGTCTGCGGCGTGATAACGTCTTTCTTCCAATCGGGACCATTGTAGATGTGATTGATGTTCTGGTAGGCGCTCCAAATGCCGCTGTTCGAATTGATCTGCGACGTGTAGAAGGCCCACGAGAGGCCTGCCTTGTCCATCTCGTCACCCAGCGTGTCGTCGTTCCAGCAGAGCAAGATGTTCCTGCCGTACGTGCGCCGCTTCGTGACGGTACCGACCTTGTCGCCGCCCCCACCGTTGCAGCCCCAGTAGGTCCACGGATAATCGACGGCGGAGTGGGCCTGGCCGGCGATGATGTACTGGTGCGAGACGAAGCTGCTGGCATCGAAGTTCGATGCGTACATTTCGTCGGAAAGCACGTAGTGCTCGCCCATGAAGAAGTACGGCTTGGTCTCGGACTGCGGAACGTAGCTGTAGGGAGGCCTGCGGTTGGGACACGGCGGCTCGTAGCGCTTGCCGCAGTACCATGCTTCCTTATTGAAGCCGTTCATCTGGCAGTTCGTGCCGGGGTAGTGCCCGGTTCCGTTACAGGCCGCAAAGAACGAGTACGAGCTGTGGTCGAGATCCCATGTCGTCTCCAAGCCGACCGGCTTGAGCATGATCTTGGTTCCGTTAGTATCGTACCCGAACGTTGCCGTGTGAGCGCGGGGAAAGCCGTAGAAGAGATTGTTGAAGCTCCGGTTCTCTTGAACGATGATGACGATGTGCCGGATCTTCGCATGCGAAACGCTCGGCTCGATGCCGCCGGCCAGAGGTTGCAAGCTTTGTGGCAGGGACGGCGGCCCGCCTGCAGCGTTGCATGCCGAAAATAAGACCGCGATAATGGCGACCGGCAATATTCGGACCGCCGCCGGAACATAACGCAGCGCGTTCTCCTCCCGCAACACTAATGGAGGAATAGATTACGACGCTTGCGACAAAACTCCCAGGGTTTCACAGTCTTTGGACGATGACGTGCGTCAACTTTTTCGCGTTTGCTCGATCTTCGGTCAATGACCGAGATGCCAACCGTGCTTCTCGCACCGATATGGCGTCAGACCGCGCGTCGTTCGAGGAATTGCTCCTTCTGCTTCCTTCTTCGTTTTGAAGGCGGCCTTCGGCGCACCGTTGCGCTTGTAGCAGGAACGAGGACCGCCGATCCGTCTCACTCTTCACCGTCGAAATAATCTAGTGCGTTCGCACGCATAAAGCGCCTCTCGGGTAGCACTACACCGCACTTATTGCTGTCGGGGTAGTAAACCGACTCGCCGAGCGGATTGTCGGCGATGAGATACATCACGAGATCCTCAGAGGCATCGCTAAAGAACTGGTGCGGCTCGTTCGGGAGGAAAAGGCAAGCGTCTCCGGGGACGATTGCCGTGATTCCGTCCTTATGTCGTACGGTGCCGCTCCCGGAGATGACGTGGTAGAACTCCCACTGTGCGCTGTGCGCATGGTACGGAAACGGCACGTTACCGGCAGGTATCCGCATGATCTCGACATCGAACGGGTGACGCTGGAGAAGATCGGTCGAATCGCGTTTGCGCCCGAGAGCCTCGCTCACTTGAACGCCTTCGCCGGCATACTTTCCCTTTGGGGAGGACCATTTCAGCGGCTCGAGATCGTTGGTGTTGACTTTGCGCATGTTGCTCCTTCTATTGAAAGCTTCTACTGAAAGCTGTGAACGGAGAGGGGTTGGGTAATTCCGTCGTCGTCGAAGCTCCAGACTTTGTGCGCCAGCACGTCGATGCAGCCGCTCTCCTTTTGCAGCGTTCCTTCGACGATGAGCGTCGACGAGGTGCGAATCGGACGGCGGAACGCATCGTAGATCTTTGGACGCACGATAACGTTGACCACCCCCGTCTCGTCTTCGAGCGTGAGAAAAACGAAGCCCTTGGCGGTACCGGGACGCTGGCGGGTGATGACGAGGCCGCCGACCCGGCAGCGCGCGTGAGGGCGCAGCGCCGGCAACTGCGCCGCCGTGATGACCTGCTGCGCCGCTAGAAACTCGCGGAAATGCTCCATCACTTGGCCGGCGGCCGTAACGCCCGTAGACCAGAGGTCGAAGGCCGCGAGCCGCTTGGGCGCCAGCGCCGTAAAGCGAACCGGCGGCTCGTCGACGTCCATCAGCGCTCCGAGCTCGCCGCGGGCTTCCCGTTCGTCGAGGCCGCGTAAGGCCCACATCGCTTCGCGGCGGGATGCATACCACGGTGCGAAGGCTCCGGCGATCGCAAGGTTCTCCAACGCTTCGCGCTCGAGCCGAGTTCGCTGCGCGAAGTCGAGTACGCCGGCAAACGCTCCTCGAACGATGGCTCCCTCCAAGCGCAGTCGTTGCGCCTCTCCCAGTCCTCGCGTGAGGTGAAAGCCCAAGCGCAGCGCGCCGTCGCTCTCAACGTGCGAGTAATACTCGCTGGCATTGACTTCGACGGGGCGAATCGTCACGCCGTGGCGCCGCGCATCGTTGACCAGCACCTCGGTGGAGTAAAAACCCATCGGCTGCACGTTGAGAATTGCCGCAGCGAAGATCGCAGGCAGCCGGCATTTGACATAGGCCGATGCGTAGGCCAAGAGCGCAAAGCTGGCGGCGTGCGATTCGGGGAACCCATAATCGGCGAATCCCTCCAGCATGTGGAAGAGCTGCTCGGCAGCGGCACGATCGATATCGTTGCGCATCATGCCGTCAACCAGCCTCGCGCGCATCGCCTGCATGCGCTCGCGAGAACGCTTGTGTCCCATCGCGCGGCGCAGCTCGTCGGCTTCACCTCCGGAGAAGCCGGCCGCTTCGATTGCTAGGCGCATGCCTTGCTCTTGAAAGAGCGGCACGCCGAGAGTCCGCTCCAGAACCGGTTTCAGCTTTGGATGCGGATAGGTCACCGCTTCGGCCCCCGAGCGCCGGCGCAGGAACGGATGAATCATCTGCCCTTGAATCGGCCCCGGACGGATGATCGCAACCTGCATGACGATATCGTAGAAACAGGTGGGCCGCAGCCTCGGCAGCATCGATTGCTGGGCTCGAGACTCGATCTGAAAGACGCCGATCGTGTCGGCCCGCTGCATCATGGCGTAAGTCGGCTCGTCGCCGGCGGGAATCGTGTGAAGCGCGAGATCGCGCGGTACCTCCGGCGGTAACCACGAATCGTTGCGAGCGAGAGATCGCCGGTAGAGCGCGAACGCCTCCCGTAAGAGCGAGAGCATACCCAAACCGAGCAGATCGATCTTAATCAGTCCCAGTTGCTGCAGGTCGTCCTTATCCCATTGCACGACGGTCCGATCTCGCATCGTCGCCCACTCGACGGGCGCCACGCATACCAGCGGATCGCGCGTGATCAGCATTCCCCCTGAATGAATTCCCAGATGGCGTGGAAAGTTCGCGATTCGCCGGCAGAGCGTAAAGAGGAGCTCGGGCCCCGCCTCATCCGGCAGCTTCTCCCGCACGTCGAACTCGCGGGCGATCGCGCTGCACTGCTCGAGGCTCAAGCCCAACACCTTGCCGACGTCGCGAATGGCCGAGCGCGTGCGATAGGTGATGACTTCCGCGACCATCGCCGCGTTCGGACGGCCGTAGCGTTCGTAGACGTATTGAATGACGCGTTCGCGGTCTTGATGGGCGAAGTCGATGTCGATGTCGGGGATCTCGCGCCGCTCTTCCGACATGAAGCGCTCGAAGAGGAGATCCATCTCGATGGGATCGACCGCGGTAATTCCCAGCGCGTAGCAGACCGCCGAGTTCGCTGCCGAGCCGCGACCCTGGCAGAGGACCCCGCGTTGCGCCGCTTCCCGCACGATATCCCAAACGATCAAAAAATAGCCGGCTAAGTCCATCTTGGCGATCAGGCCCAGCTCGTACTCGAGTTGCCGCTCGACCCGGCTTTCGAGCGGCATCGCGTAACGCCGCGCCGCGCCTTCGTAGACGAGCTTGCGAAGATGACTCTGCGGCGTACTTCCCTCCGGCACCGGAAAGAGCGGAAACTGTCCCGTCAAACGCTCGAGCCGGAACGCACAGCGTTGCGCGATGGCGACGCTGCATTCGACCGCCTCGGGATACTCGGTAAAGAGCCGGCGCATCGCCGCCGGCGTCTTGAGATGAAACTCGGCATTGGGGCGCAGCCGGTTGGCGGCCCGCGCTGCCTGCAGCGTCGTGCCTTCACGGATGCAGGCGAGCACGTCGGCCACCAATGCGTCTTCTCCGGTCGCGTAGACGACCGCGTTGGTTGCAACGTATGGCAGGCGGCAGCGCTGCGCGATCTTCGCGAGCTGTAAGTTGCGCTGCGTCTCCTCGGAGGTAAGGTGCTGTTGAAACTCCAGATAGAAACGCCGTTCGAAGATCGCGGCGAGGCGCGTCGCCTCCCGTGCCGCGGCGCGCAACCCGTGTAGTGAAAGCGCGCGTTCGACCCGGCCGCAGGGGCCCCCGGAGAGCGCGATTAGGCCATCGTTGTGCTCTTCGAGATCCTCCAATCGCAAACGCGCATCGCCCTTGCTCCCGCGCATTGCGGCGGTTGAGATGAGCCGGCAAAGATTCGCGTAGCCGCGTTCGTTCTCGACGAGCAGCGTGACTCGCGAACCGTCTTCAAAGGTCAGCTCGCTGCCGACAATGGCAGCGACGCCTCGCCGGCGCGCGTGCGCCGCGAAGCGCACGGTTCCATAAAGCCCGTCACGATCGGTGAGCGCAATTGCTGCCAATCCAAGTTGCGCCGCGCGCTCGACTAGATCTTCAGGGTGCGATCCTCCCTGCAAAAAGCTAAAATTGGACCATACATGGAGTTCGGCATACATTCCTTAATCGCAGGTCCAGGTATGGGCGATTCGAAGACGCTCGTCGCGCCGCGTCCATGCGGCACTCCTGCTCGCGCGCTTTCCGCGCCTGAAGCCATCCATGGCTGGCGCGAAAAGTCGCGACGCTTCTCGTCGCCCATACCTGGACCTGCGAGCCTCACTCATATATGCCTCGGAGATACCAGTGCGAGCCTTGGCGGTAGATGCGAGCGAACGTGCCATCCTCCAGCACGACGTCGTATTCGTCCCGGCTCACCGGTGCCGGCATGAAGGCGCGCTCGGCAATGCGCCACGGACCGACGCATTGCATTACGGCTTGCCGATCGACCGTTGACGGCTCCCCGGCTCGCAGCTCCACCGCAACCTCCCGCACTTCCAGTAAACGAAACTGAGGAACGAGCCGGTGCTCCGGCTCCGCTTTACCGAAGATCGCTCTCGCAGGGAGTTTGAAGGGCTGATAGTCGAAGCGCTCTTCGAGCAGGTGCGCCTCGCGCGTCGTTGCTCGCGCGATACCTTCGCCGAGCACCGCTTCGAGGCGCGCGATCGTCACGGCCACGCGCTGTGGGTCGAAATCGCCTGCGCCGAACAGCGCCTGCACCTCTCCTCCTTCCTCAAGTTGGCGCGCCTGCACTCGCAATCCGACGATAGCCGCTTCGAAGGTTGCGCCCTCGAGTTTGGCGCGCAGCAGGTCGAACATCGCGCGCTCCTGCGCCGTCGGTAGCGAGAGCGGCGCGTCAAACGTCCGAATCGTGGAATCTTCGAGTTCGAGCGCGAGATGCAACGCACCGGCGCGCCGGCCGCAGCGTTCGAGATCGGCGCAGACGCGCGTCAACAGCAGGCGCAGCGCGAAGAAGACCTGCGCCTCGTCGGTGGCGCGTCCTTCACCGAAGATCGAGGCCTCGATCGCGACGGCGTGGCCGCGCGGTAGAAAAGGGCGGCGATCGAGGCCGCGCGCGAGTTCGTGCCACTGCGCCGCGGCCGTTCCGAAGCGCCGCACGAAGGGTCCGTGCGGCAACGCCGCCAGATCGCCGAGCCGCTCGATGCCGAGCAGCGCCAGCCGTTCGATAATCTCGGGTTCGATCTCGAGCAACGTCAAGGGAAGCGGTGCGAGCAGCTCGCTCTCCGAACCCAACGGGCAGATGCAGCCGTCGGCAACGTACGCCGCAGCGCGCGCGGTAATTTTGTTCGTTCCGGCGCCGAGCTGCAATGCATGACCGAAATCGGCTAAGCAGCTACGCGTCTGCATCATCCAATCGCGTACATCGCCGCCGATACCGTGCATATCGAGAAAGGCTAAGCCGGCTCGCGTATCGTCGACCAGCGGCGAGATCGCATCGAGCCGGTCGAGCATCTCCTCCCATTGCGCGGGTGACGGCATCTCGCCGTTAGCAACGCCGGCGTCAACGCAAAGTAGCACGCAGGCGAGCCCGTCCGAAAAGCGCGCGGCGGTGTTTGCGCAAGTCGATGCAGAGAACGAAGCCGGAAAAACTTCCCCAGAGGCCGTGCTTGCCGCGCATGATGATTCGCTCGAGCGCGCAGTGCAAGCGCAGCTCCGCCGCAGCACTCAGTGCGGTGCCGGCACGTGCCGCCATCACGAGCAGGAGTACCCCGCCGCGGTGCGCGAGATTTGCCAAGCGCGTCCAAACCGCATCGCGCAACGCAACGGCCGGCATCACGACGAGCCTGCAGATCCGCGAACGCAAGAGAATATCGACCGCGCGAGCGATCTGCAGCGCTTTGCGGGCAGGGACGACGAGCACTCGCTCGAGCCGAGCTCCCGCCTCGGCCAGGCTCGGCGGATAGAGCGTTCCGTCGTTGAGGATCGCTACCAAGCCTCTGCGCGTCGTTGCTGCGACGAGCCCGGCTGCCAGGCTCCATCGTCCGGTCGTCCCTTCGAGCGTTGCGACGGCCCCTGAGGGAAGGCCGCCCTCGAGTAGCCGGTCCAGCTCGGGGATGGCCGTGGCCACGATCTCTTGTAAAGGAGGCGCGGGGTTCGAGCGGAGGTTGAGCTCGGCCTTGAGAGCCGCGAAGGCCGTCCGCCGATCGTCTGCCTCGGAAAGCGCCTGCGCAGCCATGGGAGATTCATGCTAATCGAACATATGTTCGATTGTCAAGGCTTCACCCGAAATCAAACCGAGCCACACGGGAACAGCCGGAAACGGACTTCTAAAGCCGGTCGCGGCCGTGCGGAGCGTCTAAGTTCTGCAGCGGTCCGATCGGGACGATCCGGGTCGGGTTGATATCGTCGTGCGTAACGTAATAGTGGCGCTTGATGTGATCGAAATCGACCGTTTCGGCGATGCCGGGGAGTTGATAGAGATCGCGCAGATAGCCGTACAGATTCGGATAATCCGCGATCCGGCGCAGGTTGCATTTAAAATGCCCGTGGTAGACCGGATCGAAGCGGACCAGCGTTACGAAAAAACGCCAATCGGTTTCGAGCGGTTTCGCTCCGAAAAGATAGCGCCGGGTTGCGAGACGCTCTTCCATGAGATCGAGGGTTTCGAAGACTCGATAGGCGGCTCGCTCGTAGGCGGCTTGCGTCGTGGCGAAGCCGGCACGATAGACGCCGTCGTTGAACGTCTCGTAGAGTAACCCGTTGAGATCGTCGATCTGCGCGCGCAGCTCGCGCGGATAAAGATCGAGTTTTGGATCGGCGGCGAAGGAATCGAACTCGCTCTCGAACATGCGCATGATGTCGTCGTCGGAGTTGCTGACGATTCGTCCGCGCCGCTTATCCCACAGCACGGGAACGGTGATGCGAGCCCAGTAGGCGGGATCGGTGGCGATATAGGCTTCGCTCAAGAAGCGCCAACCGTTGATCGGATCGGGTTGCGCCTCCGCAAAACGCCAGCCGCGCTCGTCGCGAATGGGATCGACGATCGTCAATCCGATCGCATCCTCGAGCCCTTTGAGCTTGCGCACGATGATCGTTCGGCACGCCCAAGGACAGGCCAAGGAGACGTAGAGGTGATAGCGGCCGGCGGCTGCAGGATAGCCGGAGCTGCCGTCGGCGCTCACCCAGTCGCGAAATGCGTCCTCTTGGCGTTCGAAATTTCCGTCGGCGGCTTGTTCGTCCGGAAACTGTGCCTTGACGGTCATTGCGCTTTACTGGTTCGGCGGGTGCGGCGGCAGATAGGTAAGGCCAGCCCGTTCCAGGATTGCGTGGCCGGGACCGGTCAGAATGAAATCGGCAAAAGTTTTTGCTTCTTGTGGATGCGGCGCGTTTTTCATGATCGCCAGCGTGTAGGTGATGCGATCGGTAAGCGCGGCGTTGCCGGGAAGCGGGACGAAGCGATAGTTGCGCGCGATGGCCTCGGTGCGGTAGAAGAATCCGACATCGGCTTGGCCGGTATCGACGCGCGCGAGGAGATCTTCTTCCGGAAAGATCTGAGATGGATTTTCGTCGTCGCCGAGGATGCGCTGCGCGCCGGCGCGTCCGAGCCACATCGTCATGCCTTCGATCGTGTATTGGCCTTTCGGATCGAGCTGCGGGTCGGTACGGCCGATTCGCAGGCCGGGGGTTGCGAGCGCCTGTTCCAGCGTAGTCGTACCGTTCGCGACGCCGTCGAAGAGCACCGCATACTTCGAGTTCGGCGCCCACGCGACGCCGAGACTCGTACCGGCAAAGGTCGTGGCGTGCTCGACCCGATCGCCCAGTTTGGTAACCAGCGCCGGATTGACGCTAATAAAAACGTCCGGGAAACGAACGCCGGCAATGATGAGATTAGCGAGCTCTTTACTTCCGCCGGGCTCGCCCGCAAAGTCTATGCCGCGCTCGCGCAGCGCCGCTTTGATCGGGCCTTCCATCGGCGTCACGAGCGAGCCCGCATAACAGACCGTTACAGTTCCCATTGCCGCTTGCACCCGTACGGCTGCGATGGAGCTTGCGAGAGCTACGACGAGCGCGAGGGCGTAAAGTCGAGCGAACGCGAGTTTATGCAATACCGAGTACCTCTCGGGCCCGGACCGTCGTCGAAGACGTGGCCGAGATGTGAGTCGCAGCGGGCACAGCGCACCTCGGTGCGGTGCATACCGTGAGTGTAGTCTTCGAGAAGCCGCACGTTCTTCTGTTCGTCGGGATGTGTGAAACTCGGCCAGCCGCAATGCGAATCGAACTTTTCATTCGAAGTGAAGAGCGGCTGCCCGCAGGCGCCGCAGATATAGCTGCCGTCGTCTTTGAGCTCGAGCAGCGGACCGGTGAAAGGAGCCTCGGTGCCGGCCTCGCGCAGAACGTGATAGCGCTCGGGTCCTAGTTGGGTTCGCCACTCTTCTTCGCTCTTTTGGATCTCGGGCGTGACGTCGTGTTTCATCGCCTACTATAACGAGCGAAAGCGCCGAAGCGATGCAACTCGCCTCGGCGCTTTCCTGCTGATCCGATCTAGTCTTAAGTGATCATCGCGGAGGCCGGCCGCCGCTCATGCCGCCGTGCACGGAGCCGTGGCTAACCGGAGCGCCTCCGGTGCCGTGAATCGTGCCGCCATGAACCGTGCCCGGACCGCGGTAGCCCCATGGACCCCGATAACCCCATCCATACGGACCGCGATAACCGCCGTAGTAGCCGTAGGGATAACCGCCATAGTAGCCGCCGTAGCCGTAATACGGGTACCCGTAGCCATAGCCGCCCCAGCCCCAGCCCCATCCGAGTCCGAGGCTCAGGCCCCAGCCCCACGGATAGCCGCCGTAGTAGGCCGGATAGCCGTAGCCACCGCCGTAGCCATAACCACCACCGTAGCTATAGCCGCCGCCGTAGCCGGGATAGTAACCGCCGCCGTCGGAGCCCTGATCCGGCCCGGCAACGTCGATGCGGTAGGCTTCGAACGTCGAGCCGTTAGCGTAACCGTAGATGGTGACGCGCATTCCCTCGGTAAGCTTCAGGCCCGTCGGGTTGATCTGGGTGCCCTGATGCATCGTAATGTGATCGTCGTAGCCTTTGTCGTCTCGCATGTAGACGATGTACGTACCGTCAAACCCGGTGAGCGTGCCTTTGACGGAGTCCATGCGTGCGACGGGAGTTCCATAGCTCGGAACCTGCTGCTGGGGGTAACCTTGTTGGCCGTAACTCGGAGCCGACTGCTGGGCGCCGGCCGGACCGGCTAAGAGAAGCGAGAGCATCGCGCCGGATACGGTCACGAGTAGCGAGCGAGAGAGGAGTCTTGAAGTCTGCATATGCCTACACATTATACTGCTGCGTGCCGGAGGCGGGGTTAGAAAATGCGCAAATTGGGCCTCTCTCGCTCGACGAGGCAAGCGGCCAGGAATGCGGCTGCGGACTCCTTGACCCTGACGTTAGGTCACGGTGTAGGCTCTCAGCGGAGACCGACGATGCAATCTCAGGGGACGGAGCTGCGGCGGGTCAAGGTGTTCGCCGCCGAGGCGGGCGTAAGCGTTCGGACGCTGCACGTCTACGACCGGCTCGACCTGCTCAAGCCTGCGGCAGTGAGCGAATCGGGTTATCGCCTCTACGGCGAGGCCGAGCTCGAACGGCTCGAGCACATTCTGGCGCTGCGCTTCGTCGGCTTGCGCCTCGAGCAAATCAAAGAACTGCTTGGAGAACCGGCCCAGCCGCTCGAAGCCGCCTTGCGCACGCAGCGCGCGGTAATCGCGCGACAGAAGCGGCGCCTCGAGTCGGCGCTCGAGGCGATCGAGCAGGCGCAGAGCGCGCTTGCCGCCGACGAGTCGGCAGATCGCTGGACGATTCTTCGTACCGTCATGGAGGTGATAAGGATGCCCGACGATTGGTCTTGGACCAAACAATGCTATTCGCAGGAAGCGCAGCAGACGATCGAAGAGCGCCGCCGCCGCATGTCACCGCAGGTTATCGAGCAGGGTCAGCACGACTGGAGCGAGCTCATCGCGCACGTCGAGGACGCCGCTGCGCGCGGCGTCGATCCCAGCAGCGAAGAGGCGCAATCGCTGGCGACGTACTGGCGCTCCCTCATCGGCCAGTTCACGATGGGCGATCCGGAGATCTCGCGCGGGTTGAATCGTCTTTGGTCGGATCGCACGCATTGGCCAGGCGATTTCAAGCGTCCGTGGAGCGATGCGGCGGACGCTTTCATCAAAACGGCGATGAACGGCTGCGATGGGAGTGGAGCCGTCGACGGGGATTGAACCCGTGGCCTCGTCCTTACCAAGGACGTGCTCTACCACTGAGCTACGACGGCCTGCCCGTGCGATGCGGTAGCGTACGCGGAGCTTCGGTACGCTCGAAAACGGGACCCTCTCGTTCGAGAGGATCCCGCCTTGTTTTGGTTTCCTAGAAAAACGGCCGAAGGATCTACTTGTCCGAAGGCGAGTATGCCGCGCCTTCCATCGAGGAGATCATCAGAGTCGCTTTGCTGACCTTCCACGTGTTCGTCGCAACGGTACCGACGTCGAGCCAGTCTTCCGCATCGCCGATCGCGAACTTGGTGTCGGCCGAGTTGTAGCCGCCCGTAACTGGGTCGCCGATGCCGAACGCCGTCGGACCGAGCGTTCCCGTCTCCGACCCGCTGGTGTTGAACTGGTACACCATGTGCGTATCTTGGTCGATCACGTTGATCGTGTTTCCGCCATTGCTGGCGTACACGCCGCCCGCGAACTGGAGGAACGGCGGCGGCTCGATGTCGACGAAGTTCGGCGAACTCGTCGGATTCGTTATCTCGCCGAGGCCGTAGCCGCAGCTCGACTCGCAACCGTAGTACGTGAACCAGATGTTGCCCGAGCTGTCGAGGTCCATGTAGTAGACGTCGTAGACGGGTTCCCCGTAGGGCGAGGCCGGCACGAGCACCGGAGCCGCCGACGAGTCGCCGTTCGGCCAGTACTCGAAGCCGCCGCCGTACGTGTATGCGGAGTCGATTTCGAATTCATAGAAGGTTAGCGAGTAGAATACGTTGCTCGCGTTTTGAGCGCCATCGAATCCGTAGCCATAAGTATACTGGCAGGTATCACCCGAAGGGCACGCGACGTTGTAGGAAGCTTCCAGTGCGCCCGAACTGGAGTACTCCTGAAGCATACCTAGATAATCGTTGTCCGGGTTTTCCTCGCATCCAACCCAGAGGTTCTGCGAGCTGTCGACTTTGAGACCGATCGGGTCCTCGCAGTTATTCGACTCGGTGTTGATTGCGGTAGTGACCTTCGAGCCTCTTTTGTTGAGCCCGAGAATGATATTGTAGTCGGGCATCGAGCTCCACAGCGGGACCGCGCCGCTCCCATGCCGGATGTTGAAGTGCATGTGCGGCTGCTTCTGCAGCTGCGCGACTTGCTGGCGCAAAACCCTCGTCGGAACGGGGCCGGCCATCTTGCCGTCGGCCTGCGCCTTCAACAGCGCCATCGAGCCTCTGGGAAGCGTGGTGCCCGGCGTGAAAACGTGTGCCGCCTGCGTCGCGCCCGTGGAGCTAAGCGGGAGAGATTGAGACATTTGGGGTGCGTTGGAACACCCCGCGAGAAGTGCGGAAATGACAACAGCACAACTCGCCGTAATGAACGAAAATCGCATGTCGTCGAGGTCTCCTATTCTTCGTTGAACGAGAAATAAACGAGGCTCCGCCCTCTCGGAAGGCGTGCCTGGGGTAAGGGGCGCCTGGTTCGCCGGTAGGCGAGGTCTCCCTGTCAACCCGTTAGCAGGGCGTGAGCGAAACTGGAGCGGGCGGCGGGAATCGGACCCGCGACTCTTGCTTGGAAGGCAAGGGCATTACCACTATGCAACGCCCGCACTCTGGGCAGGGCTGGATTCGAACCAGCGTAGCGCTCTCGCGCGCCAGATTTACAGTCTGGTGCCATTAACCACTCGGCCACCTACCCGCGCAGATGCGCCTAAAACGCAGCTGAGGTGGGTACGATGCGGGGGCTACGTGCTCCTCGGCAAGGTGTTGCCGGTCGCTTACTTAAAGCTCCTCATGAGCTTCTCATGTGGCCCCTACCCGGGTACCTTACCATGGAAGCCACAGCAAACTCGCTCACCGCTTCTCTTTGGAGTCTCTGCATCGGATGGCCCGCTCAGCGGTTTTCGCGATCGTCGCTCTCACCGGGCTCTCGCTTACGGCCTGCGCCGGAATGTTCGGTCAGCCCGGCTTTTCGCTGCCGTTTGCAGGCGACGAGACGCAAACCGTTAGCGACGTGGCCGATTCGCTCGATGCCCACCGCAGTTCTGCGACCGAGGATGCACGAGCCGCCATCGGGGTCGTCAACGCCCTTGGTTCGGTCGTCCGCGAAGTTAGCCGCGACGAACGCGTGCTCTCCGCCGGGCGCCGCGCACACAACGACGCGGGGGTGCTCTCGAGGTCGCAGCTCGTGATGCGGCCGCGATTCGGCAACGTCTTCGCGTATTGCGAGAGTTCGGCGGGGTACGCCATCAAAGGAATCCCCTCGCTCGACGAGACCTTCGGCTGGCAGAGCGGTGCCTACTCGGGCGGGACTCGCGTGATCGAGGGACGTGGATTCTCGACGTGGTCGGCAAATGCGAGCGGCGAGTCCGTCCGAGCTCCGATAGGCGGGCTCGCGGTCGTCCGCAACGGGGGCACGAGCTGTCCGATGATGGCTCCCACGTATTCGGTAAGCGGCGCGACCGCCTACGATGCATTCTCCATTCCTATTACCCTTACGTATCGTCATGGCACCCTGTGGAACCTCGGCGTAACCAACGCGATGTTCTCCGGCGGCGAGAGCCTCGACGTTGCAAGCTCTTCCGACCGTCAGCCCTCGTTTACGGGCTTCATCGCGAAAGACGGCACCCAGTTGGGAGAGCTTCGAACCGATACGCTCGGGAACGGTACCCTCACCATAACGAGCACCGGGGCGCAGTATCGCGTCGCCGGCTGGATCGTTACCGGGACCTAGCCTCTTCTCCGCAAAGGTACGTGCCGCAGGAAACGCGGCGCGTTTTTTCTTTCTCGTAGCAGTGGCGATCCGGAATGTGAAGGGAGCCGGGCGGCGGCGAACCAACTTACAGGACGCAAATGCCGACGTAGCTCAGGTGGCTAGAGCGTCACACTTGTAATGTGAATGTCGTGGGTTCGACTCCCACCGTCGGCTCCATTTTCAAACCATGCAGATCGTTAGACCTAAATGGCTCCAATCCGGCCTCGTGCTAGTCTGCGAGCGCTGTTTCAAAGAGCGCATCCCTCAGGAAGATCCCGAGATCGCGGTGCGCATCGGCGACTTTCACCTTCGCGATTGGCTCAAGGAACGGCTCAAGCAAGACGGCTATTGGGGCGCGGTTCGCGCGATCAGCACGAGCTGCATGGACGTCTGCGCACGCGGTCGCGTCACGCTCTGCATCGAGCCGGCGGCAGGTGAGCGCACCGTGATGATGGTCGATCCCGTAGCGGACCGAGAAGACCTCTATCGCGAGATCATCGAGCGCCTCTGTCTCGCTTCGACAGAGCCTGGCTGATGCGGCGTTACTGAAACTCGAACTCGGCGAGGTTCTTTTCGATCTTCCGCTTGACACGCTGCAGCGCATTGTCGATCGACTTGACGTGGCGGCCGAGGTCGCGCGCCATCTCCTGGTAGCTCTTGCCTTCTAGGTACGACTCCAGCACTTGCGACTCGAGCTCGGAAAGATTCTGGCGAATCCGCTGGCGGATATCGTCGGAGACCTCTTGCGTGACGACCAGCTCCTCCGGATCGGAGGTCTTCTGCGATGCCATCACGTCGAGCAGCGTGCGCTCGCTGTCCTCATCGTAGATGGGCTTGTTCAGCGAGATGTACTGGTTGAGCGGAATGTGCTTCTGGCGCGTCGCCGTCTTGATCGCGGTGATGATCTGACGCGTGATGCAAAGCTCGGCGAACGCGCGAAAACTCGAAAGTTTATCGGCTTTGAAGTCGCGCACGGCCTTGTAGAGGCCGATCATCCCTTCTTGGATGATGTCTTCGCGGTCCGCACCAATTAAAAAGTAGCTCTTCGCTTTAATTCGAACGAAGTTTTTATATTTGTTGAGGAGGTATTCCATCGCGAGATTGTCTCCGGTCTTCGCGATGGCCACCAGGTCCTCGTCGACTCGCTGCTGGTACTCCACTCCGTCCGAGACGGGATGGGTCATTGCCATATTTTTTGTCTGCCTCGTGAGTAGGCGTGCCGCATACGCAGGCCGCAGCCCGTCGGGCGCGGCACGTCGAGGCCTAGTATATAGGAGGGTCCCCCTCCCTCGTCAAGGACGAAGCGAGCAGTCGCGTTGCCGGAGGGCCTCAAAGAGCAGGATCCCGGCCGCAACCGAGGCGTTGAGCGAGGGAACCCGGCCACGCAGCGGGATCCTCACGAGGAAATCGCACTCCCGTTTGGTCAGCTGCGAGAGACCGGTTCCCTCGCTGCCGATGACCAGTGCGAGATTCCGGTCGAGGTCAGCTTTCGCAAGCTCGATGGCGCCCGGAGAAGCGTCCGCCCCCGCGACCCAGATCCCAGCCTTCTTCAGGCTCCGAATGGCGTCGGCAATATTGGCGACCTGAGCGATCGGCAGATAGGCGGCGGCGCCGGCCGCCGCCTTGCGAACCGTTGCGTTGACGCCGGCCGAGCGGCGCTCCGGTAAGATGAGCCCATCGGCCCCGGCAGCCTCGGCGGTGCGAACGATCGCACCGACGTTGTGCGGATCGGTCAGGTGGTCGAGCAGGATCAGCAAGCGCGGCGCGTCGCCTGATGGACGGCGCGCGAGAATCTCGCTGAGGGATACGTACGGAAAGGGGGGCGCAATCGCAACGACGCCCTGATGCGCCTTGAATGGAATCCGCTCGAAGAAAGCGCGAGATTCAAAACGCACTGGGACATTACGGTCTTTCGCCTGCGCGAGAAGCGAGCGCAGCGGCGCGTCCTTTTTTCGATCGCCGGCAACGTGAATCGAGCGCAACCCCTCATTCGCGCGGAGAGCCTCTTCTACCGCATGGACTCCATAGACGACGTCGTCGAAGTCGATACGGCGATTCAAGAGGCGCTCTTCGGCTCCGGCGCGGGAGTGGCGCGAACGACGCTCCAGCTCGTACCCTCTTTCGTATCGTGCAGCTCGACGCCGCATTGCGCGAGCGCGTCGCGTAGCCGGTCGGAGGCCGCCCAATCCTTCGCGCGACGAGCATCGGCGCGCAACGCAATGATGCGTTCTATTGCTTCGGGCGGCGCGAGCCCCGCGAGGTCGGGCAACACCGTTTGCAGGCGTTCGATGAGGTCGGAGGGCAACTCCGCGACGGGTTCGTCGAGCCACGACGCCTTCGGCTCGATGCCGAGGATCGTCAGCCAATAGTGCAGGCCCGCTAACGCTTGCGCTGCGGCGTCGGGATCCGTCTTGGGATTGGGCAGATTACCGGCAAAGTCGTAGAGCACCGCAAGTGCCGCCGCGGTGTTCATGTCGTCGTCGAGCGCCGACTCCATCTGGGCGTCGAGCCCCGGCGGTCGCGCCGGCGCTGCGTTGCCGTTGATTTGCAAAGAACGGTAGGCCGCCTTGATCCGCGCGAGCCCAAGTGCCGCGGCAGCGATCGAGTCTTCGGTGAAGTTCATCACCTTGCGATAGCCGGTCTGTAAGAAAAGCCAGCGAATCGCCTGCGGGTCGTGGCGCGCCACCAACTCGGAGAGCGGTTCGAAGTTCCCGAGCGACTTCGCCATCTTGCGATTGTCGAAGAGCAGCAGGCCGCCGTGTACCCAAAAGTTGGCCATTGGAGGCTGCGCCATCAGCGGCTCGCTCTGCGCGATCTCATTCTCGTGGTGCGGAAAGATAAGATCCGCGCCGCCGCCGTGGATATCGAAGCCCGTTCCCGAGGGATCGAGCAGTGCGCGAGCCATCGCCGAGCACTCGATGTGCCAGCCGGGACGTCCGTCGCCGAAGGGCTCGAAGGGCCAGCGCGGCTCGCCGGGCTTGGCAAACTTCCAAAGTGCGAAGTCCAGCGGATCCGCTTTCTGTTCGTCCACTTCGACGCGCGCGCCGGCCTCAAGCTCCGCGATGTTACGGTTGGCAAGCTTGCCATAGTTCGGGAAGGCAGCGACACGATAGTATATCCCGTCGCGCGCGGCGTATGCGTGCCCTCCCTCCACGAGCTCGCGAATCATCTGCTGAATTGGTTCGATGAACTGCGTCGCGTACGGCTCGTGGTCGTACTCGAGGATGCCCAACTCGCGCATCGAGCCTTTGAACTCGGCATAGTACCGGTCCACGATCGCGTGATAATCTTCGCCGGTCTCCTTTGCGGCGTTGATGCTGCGGTCGTCGATATCGGTGACGTTCTGCACGTAGACGACGCGGTAGCCGAGGTGGCTGAGATAGCGCCGCAGCACGTCAAAGAAAAGAAACGAGCGCGCGTGCCCGAGATGGGCCTGGGCCGACGGGGTGAGGCCGCAGACATAGATGCGAACCTCACCGTCGCGCAACGGCTCGAACGCCTCGACCGAGCGGGTGCGAGTGTTATAGAGTTTCAGAGCCACTATAATCTAGGGAACCTAAATGACCCAGCTCCAGGACTCGTCGCCGGACGACTCCCCTTGCTCGAGTTCCATCAACCGCTTCTCGAGCTGTTCAAGCTGGCGTTGCAGTCGTACGATCGCATCGGCGGTCGGATCCGGCATCTCGACCCGCGGCCGGTCGGAGACCACGCGCACCGGCTTGCCGTCCTGAGCGACGACGCGCGCCGGTACCCCGACGACGGTAGCGTTTGGGGGGACGTCCTTGACGACCACGGAGCCGCCGCCGACCTTCGCATTATCGCCGAGCACGATCGCCCCGAGTACGCTCGCATTGACGCCTACCGTGACGTTTCGACCGAGCGTCGGATGACGCTTTCCATGCGAAAGACTCGTTCCGCCCAACGTTACGCCTTGATAGATCGTGCAGCCGTCACCGATCTTCGCGGTCTCGCCGATGACGACGCCCGACCCATGATCGATGAAGACGCCTTTACCGATCTGCGCGCCGGGATGAATCTCGATTCCGGTGAGAAAGCGCGCAACGTTCGCCAGGAAGCGTGGCAAGATGGGGATGCCGGCGAGATGCAGCGGCCGGATCAGCCGGTGCGCGACCAGCGCGTGAAAGCCCGGATACGAGAGCACGACGTCGAGCCAGCCGCGCGCGGCGGGGTCACGCTCCAGCGGCGCGCGCAAATCGGCGAGAAGCGCTTCAAGCGGCTCGTCCATGTCAACAGTGTAACCCGTCCCCTGCGGCCGGGGTGGCATGCAGCCGAGTCTAGCGGCTATCTGCCGGTGACGGCTCGTCGAGCAATGCCACGGCATAAGCGGCAATACCGGTGCCGTCGCCGGTGTAACCTAGACCTTCGCTGCTCTTAGCCTTCACGCCGGCGCAGCTCGTTTCAATTCCCAAACGAAGCGCAACGTTCCCGCGCATCGCTTCGATGAACGGTGCGAGTTTGGGACGATCTACGGCGATCGTAGCGTCGACGTTGGCGATGGCAAATCCGGCTTCGCGCACCGCGGCGGCGCACCGCGCGAGCAGCTCCATCGAGTCGGCATCCTTCCACTGCGGATCGCTCGCCGGAAATCGCGACCCTAGATCGCTCAGTCCGGCAGCGCCGAGCAGCGCGTCGGCGAGCGCGTGCGCGAGAACGTCGGCGTCGGAGTGCCCGAGTCCGCCGCGATCGAAGGGAATGTGAACGCCGCCCAAGACGAGGCGCCGTCCCTCGACGAGGGGATGGACGTCGAAGCCATGACCGACGCGCATCAGCCGGCGATCGCGTGTAGACGCGCGCTCAAGATCGCCTCTGCTCGTGCAACGTCCGCCGGCAGGGTCACCTTAAAGTTTTCGTTCGTCGATGCGACGGCAACGACAGCGATTCCGGCACGCTCGAGTAGGGCCGCGTCGTCGGTAACGGCCGCTGCGTCACGCTCGCCGAGCGCCTGTGCCGCCCGCAGATCCGCAATCAATGCAAACTGCGGCGTCTGCGCCGCCCAGAGTCTGGCTCGCTCGAGCGTCGCTTCGACGACCCGCGATCGCGGATCGACGAGCTTGATCGTATCGACACACGGCTCGGCCAGTAGCGCACCACGGCCGGCGCGGACCTCGCGCATTCCAGCGCGCACGTCGGCGGCGGTTACGAGCGGACGCGCTCCGTCGTGGATCAACGCGGCTTCACAGCGCTCGCTCAGCGCATTGATGCCCTCACGCGCGCTGTCTTGTCGCCGTGCTCCTCCACGCACGACAGACCGTGGCACGTGCGGTGCGAGACGTTCGGCAAGCGCGCGCATCGCTTCGACGGACTCGGGCTCCGTCGCGATGACGAGCTCCGCCACTTCGGACATCGCCGCAAATGTTTGAATCGACCATCCTACCATCGGCAGGCCCGCTATTTCGATAAACTGTTTGGGTCGCCCCAAGCGCATCCCGCGTCCGGCAGCAAGGATGATTGCCGCCCACTTCACGTTGCCAACCCCTCTCGTTTGGGGCGCGCGAAGATCATGCGGCCTGCAACCGTCTGCAACACGCTCGTCACGACGACGTCGATCTCCTCACCGATCAAGCGCCGCCCGTGCTCGACGACGATCATCGTGCCGTCCTCCAAATAGCCGATGCCCTGATGTCCTTCTTTTCCCTCGCGAATCACCGCGACGTGCAGCTCTTCGCCCGGCAGGACAACCGGCTTGACGGCATTGGCCAGCTCGTTGACGTTTAGCACCGCGACCCCCTCGACGTGCGCGATGCGATTGAGATTGTAGTCGTTGGTAACGAGTTTTGCGCCAAGCTCTTGCGCAAACCGAACGAGTCGTGCATCCACCTCGCCAAGCGCCATGTCGCCATAATCCCATTCGCTAATCTCGAAGCCCGCCAGCTCCTGCAGGCGGCTGAGCACGTCGAAGCCACGGCGGCCGCGCGTTCGTTTGAGCGGATCGACGGAGTCCGCGATGGTTTGCAGCTCGCGGAGCACGAAGCGCGGAACGATCAGCGGACCGTCGAGAAAGCCGCTCTCCACAATGTCTACGATTCGTCCGTCCACGATTGCAGAGGTGTCGACTACCTTAACCGCACTGCCCAGCGCGGTCCCCGCGACGCCGCGCGGCACGGGAACGATCCGAGTCTTGGCTCCGATCCGCGCGCCGAGATAGGCGCAGAAGATCGCCAGGATGAGGTAAAGCACGATCGCGATGTACGTGCCGGCCCGGCCGACATCGGAGATCAACTCGAAGACGATACCCTTGATCAAGAAGGCGATCAACAGGCCGACGATCAGTCCGACCGCGCCTCCCGCGATCTCCGCCGGAGTGAGCCGTTCGATAGCCCCTTCGGCGACCCGGAGTTGACCTTCGAAGAGCGCCTGCGCGGGGGGCGCCAGCAGCGCTCCGATGAACGCGCCGGCAACGGGAGCGAGAATCAAAAAGGTAAGTTGCAGCGCCTCACTGGCAAAATGGGGCGAGAAGAGGCTGAAGTAGGCCTCCCGACCTAATAGGAAACCCGTCACGCCGAACACGATGATGAAGCCGACCCGCAGGACCGTTTCGGATACGTTGTTTCCGGCTACTCGAATGTTATGAAAGCCCCGCAGACGTCGTTTGCAAGAAAGCGGCCCCGTCGCGTCAAGCGCAGTGCGTCCGAAGTTCGCTCTAGCAATCCCGTCCGCGCGAGTTGGGTTACGACGGCATCGTAGTCTTCGATCACGTCGATTCCGTACCGCTCTTTGAACTCGCTCAGGCGAACCCCTTGCACCGTGCGCAGGGCTAGCATCATCGCCTCCCCCACGCGGCGGCGCCCCTCTAAGCGCTCGGTCTCCGAAGGAATCGGCCGCCCCTCCAGCGCCGCCGCGACGTACTCCTCCAGCGAGCGCGTGTGCAAGGAGCGTACGCCGCCGCGGTACGACGCCGCACCGACCCCGAATCCGTAGTACTCGCCGTTGGCCCAGTAGTTGAGGTTGTGCGCGCACTCGTGCCCCGGCCGCGCAAAGTTGCTGACCTCGTACTGCTCGTAGCCGGCGCCCTGCAGCGCGTCGATTGCAATGGCATAGAGCTCGGCCTCGCGCCTGTCATCGAAGAAGAGTTCGGGTTCGCGGGAGCGCCACGCCGCGTAGGGCGTATTCTCTTCGACCGTGAGCCCATAGGCCGAGATGTGGTCAACCTCGAGCGCTATTGCGCGCAGCAGCGAGCGCTCCCAACTCTCCGGGCTCTGCCCCGGGACGCCGAAGATCAGATCGAGCGAGATCGAATCCATGCCGGCGGCACGTGCCGATGCGACGACCGATACGACCTGCTCGGCGGTGTGCTTTCGCCCAAGCGTACGAAGTTCGTCGGGCTCGAAGGATTGCACGCCGAGCGAAAGCCGGTTTATCCCGGCGCGGCGATAGCGGCGCAGGTCACCGTCGCGCACTAATTCGGGATTGATCTCGACCGAGCGCTCCGCCGGCGCTTCGAAGCGCGCTTCGAGGCTTGCGGTCAGCCGGGCGATCGTTTCGGCATCGTACGCGTTCGGTGTGCCGCCGCCGAAGTATATCGTCGCGGCTTTGGCGGGTGGCTCGCGCTCGATCTCGGCGCCAAGCGCCTCCACGTAGCGTCGCGCAGCCGAGCCGCGGAGCGGCCACTTGGCAAAATCGCAGTACGGGCAGAGATACGCGCAAAACGGCAGGTGAACGTAGACGCCGAGCACGGCGACCTGTGGTTAGGTAGCCGCGAAATGCGGTGCGGTAAGCTCGCTGATTTTGCCGACAACGTCGTGCTGAACTTCGTCGGCGGCCGCCTTGATAGCGTGTTTGATCGCATTTCGGCTCGCGCGCCCATGCGTTACGATGCAGTTTCCGCGGAGGCCCAGCAGCGGCGCGCCGCCGTACGTTTCATAGTCGAACCTCTTGCGCAGGCGACGTAAGGCCGGCGCGAGCATATAGGTTCCGGCCTTCGTAAGCAGACTGCCGCCGAGCAGCGCGTCGCGCATTACGTGCGCGAGGTCGGCGATCATCCCTTCGCCCGTCTTGAGCACGACGTTGCCGACGAATCCGTCGGTGACGATCACGTCGGCGGCGTTATGAAAAAGATCGCGTCCTTCGACGTTGCCCACGAAGTTGATCGGAGCGGCCTCGAGCAGCCGCGCCGCTTCGAAGACGAGCTGATTCCCCTTGCTGCGCTCCTCACCGTTTGAGAGTACCGCGACGCGAGGCTCCAGGATGTTGAGCACGGCCTTCGCATAGGCCGAGCCCATGACGCCGAACTGTTCGAGCCATTCGGGCCGGCAATCGACGGTCGCGCCCGAATCGAGCAGGATCCACGGCTTTGGGGCGTTGAGCGCGGGCCAGACCGTTGCGATCGCCGGTCGTGAGATCCCTTCGATGGTGCGCAGTTTGATGAAAGCAATCGCAACGAAGGCACTGCTATTACCGGCAGAGACGACCGCGTCCGCCTCGCCCTCCTTGACGAGGCGAACGGCTGTGCCCAGCGACGTGCGCTCGCAGGAGCGCACCGCCGCGGACAGCGGCTGGTCCATCGCGATGGCCTCCGGCGCATGAACGATTGAAATCCCGTCGGACGCGGGCTTGCTTAACAGGGATCGGACGCGTGTTTGATCGCCGACCAGTACGACGTCGAGATCGAACTCCTCGGCGGCAAGCATTGCGCCGGCGACGATCTCTTCTGGCGCATGGTCGCCTCCCATAGCGTCGACGGCGATGCGCGCTCGACTCACGGGACCCGTCTTTGGGAGCCACCTCGGGAATCCTTGCCCAATGACCTGGGTTTCCTTAGACCGGGGCTAACCGGGCGAGCTGGTCGATATCTCCGTCCTTGCCTTGTAGTGCGCCCCATGATACTATCTGCCGGCTATGGCCAAGCGGTGCGAAGTTTGCGGAAAAGGTCCCAAGGCGGGAAACAACGTCAGTCACGCGATGAATAAGACCAAGCGACGCTGGCTTCCCAACCTCCAAGCCGTTCGGATCGACGACCACGGCGTGCACCGGACCGCGCGCGTCTGCACGAGTTGCCTCCGCTCCAAGCGCGTTACGCGGCGCGCCTAAGCGCCCTCTCCAAAGTGATCCCATCCCAAGCGATCGAGCGGCGCCCCGCGCCACTCCACGCCTGGTTCGCGCCGTAAAGCGCCGATCCGGAAGAGCCTCTTCTTGAACCGCCCCTCGTAACGAGCGGCGAGATGACGAAAGGCGCGAGGCCGCACCGCCACTAGTAACTCGAAGTCTTCTCCCCCGGCGAGCGCAAAACGCTCGGCGTCCTCACCCAAACGTCTCGCAACGGCCTCCGCGGTAGCGGCGACCGGAACCGCTAGGATCTGCGCTCCGCAGCCGCTCGCGCTACAGAGGCGCGGCACGTCGGTGGCCACGCCATCGGAGCAGTCCATCATTGCCGTCACGTTGGCACTTGCCGCTAGGAACCAGCCTTCCGCCATCGGAGGCTGCGGCCGGCGAAATGCTCGCAGCGCCGCGTCGGCATCCGAACCGTCGATCAAAGCAGGTTGATTTGCGAGCGCCAAACCCGCTCTTGCGGCGCCCAGTTCGCCGGTCACCGCCAATATGTCGCCCGGCCGTCCGCCGGCGCGCGTCTTTACGCGGGCGGCGCTCACCTCGCCAACTACGGTAATCGAGATCGTCAAACGGTCCGAACGCGAAAGGTCGCCTCCAGCGATCTCAACCTCGAAGCGTCGCGCCGCATCGGCAATGCCTCGATAAATCTCCAACGCCTCAGCGCCTGCGCTGGAGGCCGGTAAGGCCAGTCCAACGGTCGCGAGAACCGCCCGCGCGCCCATCGCGGCCAGATCGCTAAGGTTGGCGGCCATGGCACGCCATCCCATATCTCCGAGCGACATCGCGTCGCGGCGGAAATGCACGCCTTCGACGAGCATGTCGGTTGAGATAACGCTGCGACGCGCGCGCGAAGGCTGCCAGAGCGCGGCATCGTCGCCGATCCCGAGAAGCACTCTTGCGCCGCGCCGCAGCCCATCCTGATCGAGCAGCGACGCAACCGCCGAGACGATCTCGTCTTCGGTCACGCGAGAAGCGCGCGAACGCGACGCAACGCCTGCGCCGGATCCGCCGCCCCGAAGACTGCCGCGCCCATTACGAGCGCGTCGGCGCCCGCATCGACGAGCGCGCGCGCATTCTCTTCGCCGACGCCGCCATCCACCTCGATGAGGCAGCTTGGATTGCGGCCGTCGATAAGCGCGCGCGCCTCGCGCACCTTCTCAAAGGACCGGGCGATAAGCTTTTGACCGGAGAAGCCGGGATTGACGCTCATCAACAGCACCGTATCGCAGTCCTCGATGATATCTTGCAGCATCTCGACCGGGGTTTGGGGGCAGATCGCAATCCCGGCCTTAGCGCCAATCGCGCGCAGGTGCGAAAGCAGACGCTGCGCGTGCGGCGTCGTCTCGAGATGAAAGGTGATGCGATCGCAGCCGGCCGCGCGGAACTCGTCAACGTAACGTTCCGGTTCGACGATCATGAGGTGCGCGTCGAATACCAGCGGCGAGAGTCTACGAAGGTCCCCGATAATCTTCGGGCCCCAGGTAATGTTCGGAACGAAGCGGCCGTCCATTACGTCGAGATGAAGATACTCGGCGCCGCCCTCCTCTACGCAAGCGATCTGCTCGGCGATCCGCGCGAAGTCGGCCGACAGCAAGGAAGGCGCGAGGATGGTCATGCCGTCACGCCTTCATCGGCTCGCTAGGTATGTCATCTTTAAGGAAATCTCAGGGTGGGGGCGACGGAGAGGCTTTCTCATTGTAGACGGCCGGCGGTTCGGTACCCAGGCGCGTTTCGCCGACGAGTTGGTCGTTTACGAACATGTCGAGCACGGACGTTCCGACCGCCGTCACGGTGAAGTCGAGCTTTTGACCGGGCTCGGCGAAGGCGTGGTAGAGATCGTACTGGCCTGTCGCATCGGTCAGGGAAAGCCGCACGTCGAGCTGCGAGCCGTTCGCATCCTGCGCGTCCGGAACGGCAACCAATACGTGAACCTGGTGCAGGATATAGCCCGACTCGTTGGGGCCGGCGCTAACCTGCAGCGAGACCGGATCGTACGAAGCGATCTTGGTATCCGGAGCCGGAAGCTGTCGCACGACCTCACCGTGTGCCGGGGCACCTGGACCTAAGGGCGTCCAAATGATCTGTCCAAGTTTGATCCCCGACCCGGCCGCCAGCGCTCGCGCTCGATCGACCGTCAACCCGACGAACTCGGGCACGCGCAGGTTTGGCTGACCGCCCTGACTGACCACCAGAGCGACGGCATCGCCTTCGTGCATGCTCACCAGCGGCGCCGGCGACTGCGCGATAACGTGTCCCTCCGGAATCACGTCGCTCTTCGCGTACGTGACCTTACCGAGGACCAGCCGCGCGCGAGAAAGATCGAGCTGAACTTCGCGCATGGACTGGTAGCGCAGGTCCGGCATTAATCGGGCGACGATTCCGTCGCTAATCACGAAGGAGATCTGGCGCCCTTCTCGGACTTGGTCGCCCGCGTCGGGACGTTGCTGAATGACGACGTCTTTGGGATACCGGTCGCTCGTCGCATGATCTACGACGGCCGAGCTGAGCTTCAGCCGGTCTACCTCGGCATTGGCGTCGGGCAACGTCTGACCGACGAACGATGGTAAAGTTACGGTCGCCGATGAGGGAATCAAGAAATCGTAAATCTGCCGGCCGAACCAGACGACTATCGCCACGAAGACGACGAGAACGGCCGGAAAGATCCAGTCACGCCGGACGTAGATGTTATAGGGCGACTTCAGGTAAGCGCCTCCAGCGGCACCTGGCTCAGGTCGAGGTTGCTAAAGACGCGTTGCGCGTCCTCCTGATCTTCGAGTGCGTCGAGAAACCCGAGAGCCGCGCTAAGCTCCTTGCCGGCCAGTACCAGCTTCGTCTTCGGACGTACGCCTAGGTACGCGTCGGAGATGCGCAGCCCCGCGCTGCGCAGCGCATCTCGCACGCCCGCCAGCATTGTCGGCTGCGTATAGACTACGGCGAGATCGTTCTCGTACTCGATATCCTCGACGCCGTCGACCAGCGCTTCCTCCATCACCGCCTCTTCGGATTTTCCGGCGGGGTCGAGTTCGACGAACCCGACGGGGTCGAACATCCACGCGACCGCACCGCTCTCCGCCAGGCTGCCGCCGTGTCTGCTAAAAAGGAAGCGCAACTCTCCCGCGGCGCGGTTGCGGTTGTCGGTCGCCGCATCGACGACGACGGCCAATCCGCTCGGACCGTATCCTTCGTACCGAATCTCCTCGATCTCGCGCTCTCCGCCCTGTCCCGCCGCACGCGCGATGGCGCGCTTGACGTTCTCTTGCGGCATGTTGAACTCGCGAGCCTTTTCGACCGCAATCTTTAACTGGTAGTTCGCCTCGGGATCCGTCGAGCCGCCTTTGGCGGCGAGGATGATCTCTTTGGTAAGCTTCGTGAAGAGGGCGCCGCGCTGCGCGTCGACCTTCCCCTTCTTCAGCTTGATGTTATGCCACTTGGAATGTCCGGACATTCTCGTGCGTCCTTCTTTAGCCCGGCCCGATTATCCAGGTCGGGAGCCACATCCGCGCGTGCCAGGCTGCCCATGTGATCGGCACATCCGCGAGAATCGGATAGAAGTAGATGAAACTCACGGCCGCTGCCGCGACGTAGGTCGCCACGGCAAGTCCGCCGAGCCAACGAAGGTTCTCGGTGCGATTGCACCACTGCATGCAACGCTGCAAGACGATCGCGTTGCAAAGACAGATCAATGGAATGTTGTCGTAAAAGTGATACGCGAAGATCAGGCGCGGCGAGAGAATCCACGGCAGCCACTGCATGAGGTACGTAACGAGGATCAACAAGTACCCTTTGTTCCGTTCGCGCACCGCCAACACCCCAACGAAGATTATGGAAAAAACTCCGAACCAAAGAATGATGGGGTTGGGCATAGAGGTGATTTCGTAGACGCAGCAGGCGTTCGAGTCGCTGCTGTCTTTGCGGCGGTCTTGATAGAAGTACGCGATCGGTACGTAGTCCAGCGGCCACTCCCACCATTGCGACGAGTAGGGATGCGTCGCTCTTAGATTGTGGTGGTATTCGTACATCGTGTATTGACGATAGACTACGTCGTTAAGGTTGTGGACTTCGCCCGGATCCGGAGCCTGCCGCAGCAAGTCCGGTACCCAAACCAGCGCGTAGACCGTCGCGCTCACGAATAGAATCGTCGCCAACGCTCCGTCCAAGCGAAAGCCGCGGGGATTCCCCCACAGCGTCGGACCCTTGACGAAGAGCCGCTGCAGCCAGACGGCGATTAGGATTACGAAGCTGACACCGAAGCCCATGACGCCGTACCACTTCGTGCTGACCAGCAGACCCAGGGCCACGGTAAAGAGCACGAGCCATAAACGCGAGGCGTGCCCGTTCTCGACGGCGGGCGTGCGCAAATCGCGGATCTCGTCGTCGGCGTAGGTTACGCCGCCTACGGGCGTTTCGTAGTTAACGCTGCCGTCACGCCGGTAGTCGATCTCTAAGGGATCGTCCTCATAGACCAAGGAGCCGCCTTTTGCTTGCGAGACCGCGCCGCGCGTAATCTTGCCGCGCGAATCGATCGTTCCGCCGTCGGCGGAAAATAGCGTCGTTGTTTGCGCATTGCGCAGCGCGTACGAGCCCTCTCCAAAGGAGAGCTCGCGCTGCGCGTCGCCGAACCAGCGCGCAAAGAGCACGTAACGCACGAGAAGGTAGGCTCCCGCCGCGACGTAGAGCGTTACGATGACTGTCGCCGCCTTGTCCAGACCCCAAACGAAGTGCCAAATCAAAGCAACGCACAGGCCGGCTACGACCGCCCCGCCCGCACCGGCGAAATACCCCCAGAGCGGCACGTTGACGTGCGCGCGCTCGCCGACCTGCGAGCTGATCCAGAAGCGATAGAACGCGTACACGGCGAGGGTTGCGAAAAAGACGACGAAGCCCTCGGGCGTCGCAATGCGCGACTGCACGAAATGCATGCCGTCGAAAGTCAAGAGCAGTGCGGTCACCGTCGCGAAGAGCGTTGAGCCCGTGACGCGTTTCGCAAAAGCGTAGAGCAGCATCACGACGAGCGCCCCGAAAACCACGTCCAGAAAGCGCCAGCCGTAGGAGTTGTCGCCGTTGGGCAAATACCCGACGAAGGCGTTGAGGAACGTCCATCCGCCCAGCCCGTGGCCGTGGGGCATGCCGCCGAAGAGCATGATGGAGAGCGTAATCAAGAGCTTGCTCAGCGGCGGATGCGTATTCTCGTAGATGCGCAGATTCTGGAGATACTCTTCGCCCGCTCGCGCGAAATAGATCTCGTCGAAGACCTTCGACGGCGGCCACCAATAGCCGGCGAACGAAAGCACGAAGTTGCCGAGACCGAGCGCGCCCATGATGACGTAGTCGAGCGGTGCGCGCATCGCCGCCAAGCCCGCGCGGGGATCGAACCAATGCGCAAAACCCTCGGGTTCGTCGACCGCCTGCTCGGCGGCAGCGCGCGGTTTCCGGGCGGGCTTCTCAGCGCTCGCCTCGCCGCCCAAAAACTGGTAGCCCAGCCAGAAGAACGTTCCGACCGCGAGCAGCGAAAGGACGGTGGTCCAAAAACCCCAGAGATTCTGCGAGTTGACTCCGGGCTCGCCGCCGGTTACCGCCTGCAGATATTGCAGGCTATATTGCAGGTTCGCAAAGAGCACCACCGAGAGCGCTATTGCGCCCCAGAGGTACCGGCGGGCGAAAGGAATGCAGGCGATCGTGAAGAGCAGGCCGTTGAAAAGGTACCGCTCGTGCATACGAGTCGCCAACACGAAAAAGGCCAGCGTAGCGATCGCGCATGCTTCGACCAGTGCGGATTCCGAGCGGTCTTGGAGATAGCGCCAGACGATCAACGCGAGGGCAGCCACGACCAACAGCAGACCCCACGCGTATTGCGGCAGCCCCAAGATACTTTGGGCGTCCGGCATCCAGAGACTGCCGCGAAGGGCCCACAGATTAAAGGCGTTGACGGTGTTGTACGGATAGACGTTCGAACCGAAAGCGTAGCGTTGCAGCAGCCAGTTCAAAGCCGCAATCGGGTTGCTCGGTTGGAAGGGCTCCGTCAGCACCAGTGCGAGCAACAGTGCCGCAAGAATGCCTGCAGCCGTGGCGACAAGTCGCTCACGCCGCCGATCCGGCCTGACGAAGGCGAAAGCGACGAGCAAGGGCAGCACTACCGCGGCCTGCGGTTTAATCAGCAGCGAGCATCCAAACGCGAGCCACGCGAAAACGATCCATCCAACCGCGGCTTTGTCGATGGGCGAGCCCGCCGCGAGCGGAGTCGAAGGGGCGCGCAGTAGCCCGTAGACAGCCAAGAGCGCCAATCCGCCCGAGATCGAGTCGACCTGACCCCACGAAGCGGAGATATAGATGATCGCTGGATTGAGCAAGTACAGTGCCGCGGCAGCGAGCGCGGAGCCGACGCCGGCGAAGCGCCGAACGAGGGCGTAGAGCAGTAGCCCCACGCCGAGATCGGCCAGAATCGCGGGGAGCTTGACCAGCATCCGAAGCGCCGCCAGATCATTCGGGAAGAGCGCCCGCCATAGGCGCCCGACCACCGCCAAGACGTAGATATAGCCAGGCGGATAGTCGGCAAAGCCCACGCGCGAATAAAAACCGGCCAAGCCGTGCTGGCTGAGCGCGATCGCCCAAGCAACGTACGTGCTGACGTCGGTCTTGAAACCTTGGTTGCCGACGAAGATCACGCGAAGGAAGAATCCGAGCAGCACGAGCGCCGGAAGAACCCAGGCCGTCACACCTGCCCTGGCCGGCGCATTCACCGAGGTCTGAACGTCCACGCCTACCTTTCGCTTCTAACCGGCAGCGGCCAGACCGAGCGTCCCCGCCAAGTACTCTCTAAACTCGGGGTTCGGATGGCGTTCGATGACTCCCACGTGCTCTGCAGCCCGCGCCGTGGCAGCCTCGCGAGCTCCGAGTTCGTCGAGAGCCTCAACGACGCGGCGTACGGCCGTGTCATCGAGCGACGCGCTCTTCGCATACGCCTGCGCTACCGCGCTGCGCGCGGGCGACGGAGGCTGCGAGATGGCCCAGACGACGGGAAAGGTCCATTTTCGGCGCGCAATATCGCTTCCGGCGGTCTTGCCGGTCTCATCGAGCGTAGACCAAATGCCGGCGACGTCGTCGCGTATTTGAAAGGCCATACCGTAGGCGCGGCCAACTTCGCCGTACCCCGCGACCGTGGCTGGATCGCAGCCCGCAGCGTAGGCGCCCAGGCGGCAGGAGGCATCGAAGAGCTGCGCCGTCTTGCATTCGATCATGCGATAGTAGCCAGGGAGAGCGACGGCGCTCTCGGATTCAAAATGCAGGTCCAGCGACTGTCCCTCGCACATCACCGCGTGCGCCTCATGCAAGAGAGCGATCATCTGTAACACCCGTTCGGCGTCGAGGTGGGCGGCCGCGTGTTCCAAACTCAAGAAGCTGAGCGCGCACATCGCGTCGCCCGCGTTGATCGCGGCTGCAACGCCGTACTGACTCCAAAGCGTCGGCCGGCCATGCCGAAACTCGTCACGGTCCTCGATGTCGTCGTGTACCAGCGAGTAGTTATGAAAGATTTCGACCGCTACGGCCGCATCGAGCGCGTTGGCGAGCGGCGCGCCCTCGCAGGTCGCCACGCGCATCACCATCTGCGGGCGCAGCCGCTTGCCGCGGCGCGCCGGCCCATACCTGCCGTAGCCAAAGTGGCGCAAAAGCATATCGGAGATCTCTTCCGATCCCCGATATCCGGTAATCCGCCTTTCGAGAGCGTCTTCGAATCGCTCGGCAAGTTCGGCCGGACTACGCAGAGGCCGCTAGCTCCTCCATCCGCGCCTCGACCTGATCGACGAGCCAGCCCGGCGTCGACGCACCGGACATCAGGCCGGCGACCGTAACGTTCTCGAACCACCGCCCCTGCAGCTCGTCGGGGCCTTCGATATGGTAAGCGCGAGCGCCGTGCGACTCGGAGAGGTCGGCGAGATGCTTGGTGTTCGCGGAGTGCTTTCCACCGACGACGACCATCACCTCGACGTCTTTTGCCAGCCGAAGCGCCTCGTTCTGACGATTGTGCGTATCGGTGCAGATCGTGTTGACGGCGCGAACTTCGTAGTACTTCGCCGAAAGCGCTCGTACGATCTCCGTAAATCCCTCACCGGACCATGTCGACTGGACTACGACGCCGACGCGGCTCGAGCGCGGGAGCCGTTCGACGTCTGCCGGGCCCTGGATACACCAGGCCCCGGGCACGTGGCTCAGCGTTCCTTTGACCTCAGGGTGATTCGGATCGCCGATGACGACGATCTTATAGCCGTCGGCTTTGAGCTTCTCGGCCTGCACGTGAATCTTCGTAACCATCGGACAGGTGGCGTCGATGATCTCCAGTTTTTTCTCGGCGGCCTTCTCGAAAACGTCCACCGGCAGTCCGTGGGCGCGAACGAAGAGCGCGCCGCTATCGACGTCGTCAACCGTCCCCGCGTTCTTCAAGCCGCGAGCCGAGAGCGACTCGACCATCTGCGGGTTGTGCACGACGTGTCCGAGCGTCGTCACGTCGCCGCGGGAGGCGATCGCCTCCTCCGCCTTTTTTACGGTAATGGCAACCCCGAAGCAGAATCCCTGAACGGACGCCTTACGTATTTCCACCGATACTCCCCGCCAACTCCTCAATCGCCGTCATGATCTCGCCGGTAAACTTCGCCAAATCCTCGCGCGTTGCTTTCCGCCCGGTCGCTAGTGCGAGCGGCGTGCCGAACGCAACCTCAATTCGGTTCAGTTGCCGTGCCCGGTCACTACCGGCGATGCACGCGGGAACCACGGGTGCCTTCGCCAGCGCGGCCAGCAGTGCGACTCCTGTCTGAGGCTGGATGTCGCCATGAGGGTTTCGGGTACCCTCGGGAAAGATCCCGACCGCTCCTCCCGCCTGCAATACCTGCAGCGAGCGCCTGATCGCCGCCGTCGCGCTGCCCCGGCGATCGACCGCGTAGGCGCCCAAGCCGCGGATTACGCTCCCCAGAACCGGTATCTCGAAGAGCTCTTTCTTTGCCATATAACTGATACGCCGCGGACAGAAGCAACCCATGAGCGGCGGGTCGAGATACGAAACGTGGTTGCATGCCACGATGAGCGCGCCGTGCGCCGGAACGTTGTTCGCCCCGAAGACTCTCGCGCGCCAGAGCAGGCGCGCCATGCCGCGCACGGTGGCCTTTGCGAAATCGTAAAACGCGTCGTTCATGACAGGTGTGAGGCGATCGCGCAGATCTCATCCACAACCTGCTGTGCGTCCATCTCACTGGAATCGATGACCACAGCGTCGGGCGCCGGCGCGAGCGGCGAGGTTGCCCGGGTTTGATCGAGCCGATCACGTTCCTCGATCTCCTGCGCGAGCCGCTCGACGTCGACCCTGACGCCGAAGCTCTCGAACTGCGCGCGCCGGCGCGCGACGCGGGCCGGAAGTGAGGCCGTTAGATAGATCTTCACAGGGGCGTCGCGCAAGACGACCGTCCCGATATCCCGTCCCGCCATGACCACCGGCGCGCCGGCGGCGATGCGCCGCTGCGCTTCAACCATCGCCGCACGTACTTCGGGGTGGGCCGCTACCGCCGAGACGATGGCGGTGACTTCGCTACTCTGCAGGGCGCGCTCCGCCAACTCTTGATCCTCCACGCTGACGCGAAATCCAAGCGGCGCACTTCGATCGAGGACGACTTCGATCGGCGAAGCAGCGGCAAGGCGAGCCAGCGCAGCACCGTTGTCTACGTCGGTGCCGGTTCGCAGCGCGAGGTAGGCCAACGCACGATACATCGCCCCCGTATCGAGATAGAGTACGTCGAGTCTTCGCGCGATGGCGCGCGCGACCGTCGTCTTTCCAGATGCGACCGGCCCGTCAATGGCAATCTGCAGGTGCTTCTCGACGCTCACCGGCGCCCCGATTCGCCTAGGCGAAGCGTCGACCCCGCAGAACGGGTTAGGGATCACGTGGCGAAGGCGCAAATCGTTTATTTTTGTTCGGCCTGCGGTTTTGAGTCGCCGCGGTGGCTCGGGCGTTGCCCGCAGTGTCAGGCGTGGAACTCCTTCGAGCAGCGGCCATTTACGGCGGGTGCGCGCAACTCGCGTGAGAACCGAACGGCCGCCACGCAATCTGCGACCCCACTGGCACTGCATGAGATCGGTTCGCACGGCGTCGCGCGGCTGCGCATGGGCATGCCGGAGTTCGATGCCGTTCTCGGCGGTGGCACGGTTCCGGGGAGCCTTACGCTCGTCGGCGGACCGCCGGGGGCGGGCAAATCCACATTGCTCTTGCAGATCGCTGCCCGTCTCGCGCAAAGCGGCGACGTGATCTACGTCTGTGGGGAAGAGTCGGCGGCGCAAGTGAAGCTCCGCGCGGATCGCACGCTGCCGGCGGGGACGCCGGCGTCGTTGCGCGTCTACTCTGAGACGAACCTTCGCGCCGTCCTCGATCATCTTGAGCGCTCCACGCCGCTCGCCCTCATTGTGGACTCCATCCAAACTGCGTGGCTTCCCGATTCCGACGCGTACGCCGGAAGCGTAACTCAGATTCGCGACTGCACGCAAGCGCTGGTGGAGTATTCCAAGCGCACGGGCTGCGTGACGTTCATCGTCGGGCACGTCACTAAGGATGGCGCAATTGCCGGACCTCGTCTGCTCGAACATCTGGTGGACACGGTTCTGTACTTCGAAGGCGAGACGAACGGCGAGTACCGCATCCTACGCGCTTACAAGAATCGCTTCGGCTCGATTGACGAGATCTGCGTCTTTTCCATGCATGACTGCGGTCTACGAGAGGTTGCCAACCCGTCCGAGCTCTTCGCCGGCGCGCGCTCGCAGCGTCCGAGCGGCTCGTGCGTCGTAGCTTCGATCGTTGGTTCGCGTCCGGTGCTCATCGAAGTACAGGCACTCGTTGGCGAGGCGAGCTATGGTACGCCGCGCCGGCTCGCCAATAACCTCGATCAGCAGCGCCTCGCGATGATTCTCGCAGTGCTCGAACGCCGGGCGGGATTCTCGCTCGGCGCGCACGATGTCTACGCTTCGGTCGCGGGCGGCCTGCGCGTCGGCGAACCCGCCGCCGATCTCGGCATCGCGCTCGCCATCGCGTCGTCATTTCGGAACGTCGCCGTCCCGCCCGAGATCGCCGTATTCGGCGAGTTAGGATTGTCGGGCGAGGTTCGCGCCGTCGGTAGCGCCGACCGGCGTGAGGCCGAGGCGCGCAAACTCGGCTATACGCACGTGGTCTCGCCCGCGAACGCCGGAGACGTCAACGCGGCGATCGCGGTTACGTTAGGGTGACACTCGTGCGGTTACGCTTGGGCGACACTCGTGTTGTTTGAAATCGTGCCGAATCTTTCGGAGGGGCGCAGTGTAGCCACGATTGAGGCGGCGGTCGCGGCCGTCGAAGCCACGGGCGCCCGCGTTCTGAACTGGAGCGGCGATCCCATCCATCACCGCAGCGTCCTCACGATCGTCGGCGATCGAACCCAAGTGGGCGAGGCGGCCGTCGAACTCGCAGGCGTCGCCCTGGAGCGCATCGACCTGCGATACCATTCCGGCGTGCATCCGCGCATCGGTTCGCTGGACGTCCTTCCCTTCGTACCGCTCCGCGGCGCAACGCTGGCGGACGCAACCGCGCTGGCGCACCACGTGGGCGGCCAGATTTGGCGCCGATATCGTATTCCTTCCTTTTACTATGGTGCGGCCGCACGCACGCCGGAGCGGCTGCTCCTGCCGGCGATTCGGCGCAACCTCGATTGGATGCCGGACGAGGGCGAAACACTGCGGCACCCCAGTGCCGGGGCTATTGCAATCGGCGCACGTGAAATCTTGATCGCGTTCAACATCGAACTGGGAGCCGCCGACCTGGCGCCGGCCCGCGCAATCGCGAGCGCGATTCGGGAACGCAACGGCGGCTTACGCTCGTTGCGCGCGCTTGCTCTGCCGCGCGGCGGCGATCGCGTTCAAGTCTCGTTGAACGTAACGGACTTTACCGCGACTCCGCTCTATCGCGTCGTAGAGCTGGTACGGGAGCTCGCCGCCGAATGCGGAACCGAGGTAGTCGGTTGCGAGCTCATTGGCTGCCTTCCCCTCGCGGCGGTCGAAGCGGCCGCCGCATATTACTTGGGGGCTCAATGAATAGCTTGAAAACGAAGATCGTTGCAATAGCGCTCGCGCTTTGCACGATGAGCCCGGCGCTCGCGCTTTGCACGATGAGCCCGGCGCGCGCACAAAGCGGACCGGGCGACAGCGGCATCTTCACGACGACGCTGCACAACGGACTGAGAGTGGTCGTCGTCGAGGACCGCGCCGCCCCGGTGATTCAGACGGGTATGTGGTACGGCTTCGGCTCGCTGCAAGAGACGCCGGGCAAAACCGGCTTGGCCCATGCGCTCGAACATATGATGTTTCGCGGAACGGCGGCTATATCGTCCGGCGGCCTCGACGACATCGTCGCGCGACTCGGCGCCCAGATGAACGGCGAGACGAACTACGACTACACCCAGTTCTACTTCGAGATGCCCGCCGACAAGCTCGACGTCGCCCTCGCGATAGAAGCCGACCGTATGCATAATGCCGCTCTGCGTGCTTCCGACTGGGCGATCGAGCGTAACGCCGTACTCAACGAGATCGACGGCGATGACAGCTCGCCGTTTTTCAACTTGCTGGCGCGCGTGCGCGCCGCGGCCTTTCCGGGTCAGCCGGCGGGCCGCACCCCACTTGGCAATCGCAACGACGTTGCGAACGCGACGGTCGCGAACATCGCGACCTACTATCACGAGTGGTACGCGCCGAACAACGCAACGCTCGTGATCGCCGGTGACGTCGATCACGCCACCGCCTTCGCCAAGGCGGAGCGTTACTTCGGCGCGATTCCTTCGAAGAAGCTGCCGTCCTGGACCGAGCCCAATCCGAAGCCCGGCACGCCGGCGGTTGTCGAAGCAGAATTCCCGTTTCCTTTCGAAATCCTCGACCTCGCCTATGCGATTCCCGGCGATACGCAACGCGGGGAACCGGCAATCAGCACGCTGGCAACGCTGCTGGAGAATCAACGCTCGCCCTTCTACCGCGCGCTCGTCCAGAGCAACATCGCGCTGGCGATTGAAGCAAACGCCGACACGCAGCTGCGCGGCGGTCTGCTTCACATCTTTATCATCCTCAATCCCGGTCATCACGCCGCCGAAGCGCAGGCTGCCTTTACCGCGGCCCTCGACTCCGTTCTGCGCGACGGCTTCGATCCCGAACTCGTCGAAGCGGCAAAACGCCTTACGATTGCGGAGCGAATCTACTCCGCCGATTCGATCGACGGAATAGGCGATCTCGCCGGCTACACCTACGGCATCGTTCGCGAGAGGATCTCGGACGAAGACTCGCGCCTGTCCACCTTGACGGCCGACGATCTGCTCGCGGTCACGCGCACCTACCTGCGCCGCCCGACGGTCGTCGGGCATTTGAGTCCAAACGACAGCCCGCCACGCGGCAGTTCGCAAAAGAGCAGCGCTGAAGCGAGCGACGACTTCTCAAAACGCGCTCCAAACGGCCCGATCGTCGAACCGCGTTGGATCGCCAAGGCGGTCCAAACACCCACGAGCGAACGCAGCACGCTCGCCCCGGTCGAGTTCACGCTCGCCAATGGGTTGCGCGTCATCTTCCAACGCAAGAGCGATCGCCCGACCGTCGTGATCAACGGCGCGATCGAAAGCTCACCGGCGTTCGAACCGATAGGCAACGAAGGCATCGGGCGGCTGGCATCGTCGGTATCCGACTACGGCAGCAGCCGCTATCCTTTCGAGCAGCGCCGAAAAGCAACCGACGAGATGGGCGCCTTCGTCTTAACCGGGCAAGAGTTTTCGGCGCAGGCGGAGAGCCGCGACTTCGAGCGGGTCGTGGAGATTCTCGCCGACGGCGAGGCCCACCCGGCCTTTGCCGAGCCGTGGCTGACCATCGAGCGCTCGCAGCTGGCCAATAGCCTGCAATCCGAATCCCAAATCTCCGGCGTGATCGTCGATCGCGCGTACGACCGGCTGCTCATGGCTAGCGGAGATCCAGCGCTGCGTCAAGCAACCGCGCAAAGCGTCGATTCAATCAGCCGCCAGGATCTGCTGGCCTATGCCGCCGAGTATTGGCGTCCCGACCTTACCACGATCGCCGTCGTCGGGGACCTGTCGCCGGAACGCGTTCGCGCAGCGCTGGAGGCCAGTTTCGGATCGTGGGAGCGCAACGGCCCCAAACCCGATGCCCGTCTAATGCCGCTGCCGCCCGCGTCGAGCGGACACGACTACATCGGGACGGCGGCAAATCAAGTGTACATTCGGCTGGGACAACCGGCGATCTCGCGGGCGAGTCAAGACTACGACACGTTCGCGGTGCTCAATCAGATCTTGGGCGCCGGCGGTGCGTTCGAGTCGCGACTCTGGCAAGAGCTGCGCCAAAAACGCGGCCTCGTTTATAGTGTGAACAGCTCGCTCGATACCGATGCGGATCGCGGCGATCTTCGTGTCGAACTGAACGCCTCGCCGCAGCGCGTCGTCGAATCGGTGGCACTCGTCCGGCAAGAGCTGCGGCGCCTGCAAGACGAGCCGGTTTCGGAGACCGAGTTGCAAGAGGCCAAAGTTCGTCTCGTCAGCAACGCGCTGCTCGACGAGGCTTCCTCTACCGGACAGGCTAAACAGCTGCTCGACATCGCGGTCAATGGTCTGCCGCTCGATTACTACCGCACGTTGAACGAGCGATTTGCGCGTATTACCGCCGCCGACGTGCAGCGGGTCGCACGCGCCTACTTGCGGCCGGAGAGTCTGATCGAAGTCTACGCCGGTCCATCGGGCCCATGGGCCTTCCACACGCTATGATCGAGACCATCAATCCGGCGACCGGCGAGACGCTCGAGCGCATCGAACCGATGAGCGCCGCGCAGATCGAAGTCAAGCTGGAGTCGGCGTCGAGCGCGGCCGCAACCTGGGGTCGAGAACCGTCCGACCGGCGCTCGGCCCTTTTGCGCTCGGTAGCCGCCCGCTTTCGCGAGCAGTGTGAGGCGCTGGCGACGACGGCAGTTCGCGAGATGGGCAAGCCGCTCGTGCAAGCGCGTGCCGAGGTGGAGAAGTGTGCGTGGGCGCTCGATTTCTTCGCCGACAACGGAGCGGCGATGCTTGCCGAGCAGCCGGTACCGTCCACCTCGCCCCGAAGTTACGTCGCGTTTCGCCCGCTCGGCGTCGTGCTGGCGATCATGCCGTGGAACTTCCCATTCTGGCAGGTGATCCGCGCTGCGGCGCCCGCGCTCATGGCCGGCAATGTCATCTTGCTCAAACACGCGACCAACACGACGCGCTGCGCGCTGGAAATCGAGCGGCTCTTCCGGGAGGCGGAGGCGCCGGAGGGCTGCTTTGGAACGCTGCTGGTTCCCGGAAAAGAAGTCGGCAAGATCATCGAGGATCCGCGCATCGCCGCCATTACGCTCACGGGAAGCGAGAACGCGGGGATTGCGGTCGCACGCACTGCCGGCGAGCAGTTAAAAAAATGCGTGCTCGAGCTGGGCGGTTCGGACGCATTCATCGTCCTCTCCGATGCGGATCTGGATGCGGCCGCGAGCACCGCGGTTAAGGCGCGCTTTCAAAACAACGGCGAGAGCTGCATTGCTGCGAAGCGCTTTATCGTGGAGGCGGCGGTCTACGATGAGTTCCTCGCGCATTTCGCAGATCTCGCGGCCGCGCAAATCGTCGGCGATCCGATGGACGAGCACGTGCAGCTCGGGCCGTGTGCGCGCGACGATCTGCGCGCGACCGTGCACGAGCAGGTCTCGCAGACGCTCGCGCGCGGGGCGCAGCTGGTGACCGGCGGCAAGTTCGTCGAACGCCCCGGTTACTTCTACGAGCCGACCGTCGTCGCCGGCGTGCTTCCGGGGATGGAGATGTTCGACGAAGAGGTCTTCGGTCCGGCGGCGGCGCTAGTTCGCGCCGAGAGCCGAGAGCGCGCGCTGGCGCTCGCGAACGACTCCCGCTTCGGGCTCGGCGCCAACCTCTGGACGCGCGACATCGCGCTTGCGGAGCGGCTGGCAGCACGCATCGAAACCGGCAACGTCTTCATCAACGGAATGGTAGCTAGTGACCCGCGGTTGCCCTTCGGCGGCGTCAAGAAGAGCGGCTACGGACGCGAGCTCTCCGCTTTCGGTATTCACGAATTCGCCAACATCCAAACCGTTTGGATTGGACCGTGACGCGCGCAATACCGACGATCAAACCTTGATCGGGGACTGGGACTGGGAGAACCGCGCGCAGTATTCGGCGATCCGCGCGATGCCTTCGCGTACGAACTCGGGCGGTGCGACCCAACTGCAGCGCAACCAGCCCTCCATCGAGTCGCCGAAAGCGATGCCCGGAATCGCAACGACGTCGAAACGTTCGACGAGGTCGTTTGCCGCGGCAAGTGACGATACGCCATCGGGCAACCGCACACAGAAATAAAAGGCGCCCTCCGGCTCGACGAATCGTAGGCCGCTGGTCCTCAAAGCCTCGAGCAGCCTCGTGCGGTGCTCGCGGTACCATGGGGCGTGCTCCTGCAGGTTGCCGGTCGAACGAAAGACCTCCAGCGCCACGTACTGCGAAAACGTGTCGGCGCAGGAGGTCGCCCAAGCATGCACTTTGATCGCCTCCTCGACGACGTCGCTCGGCCCGAGGATCCATCCGAGGCGCAGGCCCGTCAGCGCGTTGCTCTTGCTCAGCGAGTTCGTAACGATCGTGTTGGCGTAGAGCCGCGCCAAGTCGGCGGCATCGTTGACGAAGATCTGCTCGCGATAGATCTCGTCGTGAATCAACCAGACGGGTTCGCCGCTGCGCCGGTCCAGCGCTCGAACGAGCGATCTTGCCGCCTCGCCGCCGAGCACTCGTGCCGTCGGATTACACGGGGAGCAGATGACGACGGCGCGCGTTCGTTCGCCGATGGCGCCGGCAATGAGCTCGGGGTCAAAGGCAAACTCCTCACCTTCGCGCATCGCGACGCGTCGAACGTTAACGCCTTCGAGCGCGGCCATCTTGACGTACGAAGGGAAGGCCGGCTCAACGACGAGCAGTTCGTCACGCGCCGGATCGAGCAGGGTCTTGAGCGTCACATACATCGCCTCTTGGGAGCCGATGGTAACGCATACGTTCTCCGCGCGATCCATCTTCGGATAGCCATAGTGATTTGCAATCGCCTCCCGCAAAGCCGGGTCGCCGGCATTCGGCGTGTACTTCACGCCGCTCGCTCGCACGCGCTCGAGCGCGGCCTCGAAATACTCGATGCGCGGGAGCAGGCTCGGTTCGCCCAACCCCAGATCGATCGAAGTCGAACGCTTCTTTGCGGCAAGTTGCCGAATGAGGGAGGGCGCTATTTGCAAGAGGCGTGGGTTCATGCGTTCAGAGGTCGTATTCGCGCAGCGTAGCGTTGAGCGACGTCTTGAGATCGGTGGACTCGTTGCGCGTCCCGACGATCAGCGCGCAGGCCGTCGCGTACTCGCCGGCGGGAAACTGCTTGGGCAGCATTCCCGGAATCACCACCGCGCGTGCCGGAACGCGTCCTTTGCCCCTAACCGGCTCTGGCCCGCGCACGTCCACTATCGGCGTGCTGGCCGTCAGAACGACGCCGGCGCCGAGAACCGCCTCACGCTCGACGCGCACACCCTCGACGACGATGCAGCGCGAGCCGATGAAGGCACCGTCCTCAACGATGACGGGCAGGCTCTGCGGCGGCTCGAGGACACCACCGATTCCGACGCCTCCCGACAGGTGGACGTTCTTGCCGATCTGCGCGCACGACCCCACGGTCGCCCAGGTGTCGATCATGCTACCCTCATCGACGTAGGCGCCGATGTTGACGAACCCGGGCATCAGGATAACGTTGCGTCCGAGAAAACTTCCGTAGCGCGCGACCCCCGGTGGCACGCAACGAACGCCAAGCCGTTTATAGTTGCGCTTGACGGGTAGTTTATCGTAATAGACCAGTGCGTCGCGCTCGCGATCGCCGATCCAATCGACCGAGCGCCGTGCAAAGTAGAGTAGAATCGCTTGCTTCACCCATACGTTGGTTACCCAATCGCCGTCACGTTGCTCCGCTACGCGCAGCTCCCCCTTGTCGAGCATCTCGATCGCCTGGTCGACGGCATGTCCGGCGTGTCCGCGGACGTCCCCCGTGCCTTCTGTCAGCGCAACGATCCGCGATTGAAGTTCCTCTACGGTCACGGGAAGCGGAGTACGGCGCCGGGGAAGCGCACCCCCGCCACACTGGCGGGAGTACAGGGGCGCGCATGGGGCAAAGCGCATTATCATAAACCCGCCACGAGAGAGGAGATTTCGTGCCGAACTCGCCTGCCGAGGAGCAACGAATCAATGCAATCCGCTTTCTCGCCGTCGATGCGGTCCAGAAGGCGAACTCCGGTCATCCCGGCATGCCGATGGGCGCCGCAGCGATGGCCTATGCGCTATGGAGCCGTCATCTGCGCTTCAACCCGAAGGACCCGCACTGGCTGAATCGGGACCGGTTCGTGCTGTCGGCCGGACACGGCTCGATGCTGCTCTATGCGCTGCTCTATCTCACCGGATATGATTTGACGCTCGACGACATCGAGCACTTTCGTCAGCTGGGCAGCAAGACGCCAGGGCATCCCGAGGCCGGACGCACGCCCGGAGTCGAGGCGACCACCGGACCGCTGGGACAGGGGATCGGCAACGCGGTGGGCATGGCCATCGCCGAGGCGCACCTCGGCGCCGTGAACAATCGAACCGACCAATCCATCGTCGACCATTTCACGTACTGCATCTGCGGCGACGGCGACCTAATGGAAGGCATCAGCCAAGAGGCCGTTTCGCTGGCCGGTCACCTCAAGCTCGGCAAACTTATCGTCTTTTACGACGATAACGAAGTCTCGCTGGCGGGACCAACGGATGTCACGCTTACCGACGATCCAATCGCGCGCTTCGACGCGAGCGGCTGGCACACGCAGTTCATCCGAATCGACAAGGGCAACGACGTCGCGACGATCGATCAAGCGATCGAGGTCGCCAAGAACGTGACCGACCGCCCCTCCTTCATCGCGGTACGAACGCATATCGGCTACGGCTCGCCGCGCCAAGACAACTACCTCGCGCACGGCGAAGCGCTCGGACCTGAAAACGTGCGTAAGTCGAAGGAGGAGCTGGGCTGGCCGCTCGAGCCCGACTTCTACGTTCCCGACGACGTGCTTGCGTTCTATCGGCAACTTGGTGAGAAGGGTGCGCAGCTCGAGGCTGCGTGGCGCGAGACCTATGACGCCTGGAAGCGCGCTAATCCTGACTTGGCAGCGAACCTGGAGCGCGCGCTGCGCGGCGATCTTCCCGCGGACCTTCCCTGGCCGTCGTTCAACGCCGATAACGGCAGCGTAGCGACGCGCGATGCGGGCGGAACGGTCATGAATGCGATCGCGCTGAGCCTTCCCGAACTCGTCGGGGGCTCGGCCGATCTCGATCCTTCGACCAAAACCTACCTCAAGAACTGTGGAGATTTCGAACCCGGAAACTACGCCGGGCGCAACATCCACTATGGCGTCCGCGAGCACGTGATGGCTGCCTGCAGCAACGGCATAGCGTTGCATGGCGGCCTGCTGCCGTTTGCCGCAACCTTCTTCAACTTCCTCGATTATCTCAAGCCGGCGTTTCGGTTGGCATGCTTAACCCGCATTCACTCGATCTACGTCTTCACGCACGACTCGGTCTTCCTCGGGGAAGACGGGCCAACGCACCAGCCGATCGAGCAGCTGGCAACGCTGCGTGCAACACCCAACTGCTACGTCGTTCGTCCGGCGGATTCGCTCGAAACGCTCGAGGCTTGGAAACTCGCGCTGGCCGGCAAAGATGCGCCGTGGGCGCTCGTACTCACGCGGCAGAAACTTCCCTTCTTGGGCGCGCGCGACGCCGCCGTGAATCGGGGTGCTTACATTCTTTCCGAGGCCGACGGCGGTGCGCCCGATCTCATCCTCATCGCTACCGGGTCCGAGGTCGCGCTCGCAGTTGACGCCAGAAAGATTCTGCAAGAGCGCGGTGTGCGGACACGCGTGGTCTCGATGCCTTGCTGGGAGCTCTTCGACGCCCAACCGCAGGCATACCGGGATGAAATTCTACCACCCGCGATTCCAGCGCGTATGTCGCTGGAAGCTGGTGCGACGCTTGGGTGGGCGAAATATGTCGGCGATCGGGGCTTTGCATTCGGCATCGACCACTTCGGGGCATCGGCGCCCATGGCCGACATCGCAAAATCCTTTGGGTTCACGCCGGAGAACGTCGCCAACCTCGCCCTCGAAAAGTTCGCACTCGCCGCCCGCTAGAGTGGCACGACACAGGAGAAATCGATGAAAAACCAGATCCAGCAGCTGCTCGACGATGGGCAGAGTGTGTGGCTCGACAACCTTCGTCGCAGCATGTTCGCCTCCGGCGAGCTCAAGCGGCTGATCGACCAAGGCTTGCGCGGGATGACGAGCAACCCGACGATCTTCGAAAAGGCCATCGGCGCGGGCGACGACTACGACGAGCAACTTACCCAGCTCGTCGGCTCGGAGAAGAGCGCCGACGCACTGTTCTGGGATCTCGCGATCCAAGACATTCAGAGCGCCTGCGACGCCTTCGCACCGGTTTACGAGTCTTCGGGCGGCAACGACGGATTCGTCAGCCTCGAAGTCTCGCCGCTACTGGCTAACGACGCGGCGGGCACCGCCGCAATGGTCGAGGAGCTATGGCACCGCGTTTCGCGTCCGAACGTGATGATCAAGATACCCGGCACGAAAGCGGGCCTTCCAGCGATCGAAGAGTCGATCTATCGCGGATATAACATCAACGTAACGTTGATCTTCTCCGTCGAAGGCTACGAGCGCGCCGCGCGAGCCTACGTGAAGGGACTCGAACGGCGCATCGCCGAGGGCAAGCCGATCGACCGAATCCGTTCGGTCAACTCGGTCTTCGTCAGCCGGATCGACACTGCGGTCGACAAGCTGCTGCAAGATCGCATCGCCAAAGGCGAAAGGCTCGAGCCGCTTCTGGGCAAGACGGGCATCGCAAACCTGAAGCTCACCTACCAAAAGTTCAAGGAGATTTTCTGCGGCGAAGAGTTCGCGCCGATCCGTGCAAAGGGCGGTGCGGTGCAGCGCCCGCTTTGGGCCTCGACCTCCACGAAGAATCCGCACTATCCCGACTTGATGTACGTCGAAAACGTCGTCGGACCCGACACGGTCAACACTATGCCGAACGCGACGCTCGACGCGTTGCTCGATCACGGAAAGATCGTCGCCGACACCGTTGAGAGCGACCTGCAGGCGGCGCAGGACCAAATGCGCGCGCTGCAGGAGGCCAAGATCTCGCTCTTCGACGTGACGCACGATCTTCAAGTTGAGGGGGTTGCGCTCTTCTCCGACTCTTTCGCCGCGCTGCTCGGCGCCATCGTCTATAAGCAGAAGCTTCTCGAGTCCGGCGGAGCACAGCGCGTGGTGCTCTCGCTGGGCGAAGGGAAGGCGGCCTACGATGGCGCGCTCGACCGGCTCGTCTCCGCCGATTTCTTGAAGCGCATCTGGGCGCGCGATGCGACGCTGTGGTCGACGCAGCCCGACGACGTCGCCGTTATTAAGAAATCCCTGGGGTGGCTGGACATCCAGCAACACATGCTCGAGGACGTGCCGGGCCTGCGCTCGTTCGCGAACGACGCGAAGGAGCACTTCGATTTTTCGGTCGTCTGCGGCATGGGGGGCAGCTCGTTAGCACCCGACATCCTCGCCGACACGTTCGGACGCACGCCCGGCTACCCGCAGCTCTACGTGCTCGATTCGACCTGCCCGCAACAGATCAAAGAACTGGAAGAGAAGATCAATGTCGGTGACACGCTCTTCATCATCTCGAGCAAGAGCGGTACGACGACCGAACCGAACGCGTTCTATGCATACTTCCATGAGAAGGTCAGCAAAAAGGTGGGGTCGTCGGTGGCGGGCCGCAACTTCGCGGCGATCACCGATCCGGGGACGACGCTCGACAAGGAGGCCAAAGAGGCATCGTTCCGCGAGGACTTTCGCAACGACCCGAACATCGGCGGCCGTTATTCGGCGCTTTCGTTCGTCGGCATCGCTCCCTCGGCGATCGCCGGCTACGATATCAACCTACTGCTCGACCGCGCGCTCGGGGCGATGCACGCCAATGCCAGCATGGTCGATCCGCGAACCGCGCCCGGCGTGCGCTTTGGCGCCGCGATCGGCGGCCTGGCGGTGGACGGTCGGGACAAGCTCACGATCGTTACGCATCCCCAAGTGAAGGCGTTCGGAGCGTGGGCCGAACAGCTCATCGCCGAATCCACCGGTAAGCTCGGCAAGGGCATCGTTCCGATCGAGGGCGAGCCGCTCGGTTCGCCGCCGGATTACTCCGACGATCGGGTCTTCGTTTACGTCGGCGCTAACTTACCCGACGCCGAGCCCGGCATCGACGATAAGTTGAAGTTGCTCGAGGCTGCGGGTCATCCCGTCATCCGCTTGGCGATGAACGACGCGTACGATCTCGGCGAACAGTTCTATCTGTGGGAGATTGCCGTGGCGGCGGCCGGCGTCATCCTCGGCATCAACGCCTTCGATCAGCCGAATGTCCAAGAGTCGAAGGACAATACCGTCGCACTGCTTGCGGAGTACGCCCGCAACGGCAAGTTCGACGAGCCGGAGGCCAACGTTGAAGGATCAGACTTCAGCATCACTTACCTCTCCGGAAGTAAGAGCATCTCTGCACAAACTCCGGCACAGGCACTCGCTGGACTCTTCGCGCAGCTGCGACCGGGCGATTACAACGCCATCACCGCGTACATCGCGAGGAACCCGGCCCACACGGATCTGCTCCAAGAGCTTCGAATCAAGATCCGCGACGCCCATCGTATTGCGACGACCGTTGGTTTCGGACCACGCTTCCTCCACTCGACCGGTCAGCTTCACAAGGGTGGTCCCAACGAGTGCGTCGTCCTGCAAATAACCGCGGACGACCCCGACGACATGATGATTCCCGGAATGAACGTCGGGTTCCGAACGCTGCTTGCCGCACAAGCGCTCGGCGATTGGATGTCGCTCGACAAACGCGATCGTCGTGGCGTGCGCGTTCACCTCAAGGGCCCCGTCGAGCCTGCGCTGAGGGCCCTCATCGCCGCCGCGAACGACGCGCTCACGGCACACGTTTAGCGAAAGGAAGACAATGCAGCTGGGAATGGTCGGGCTCGGCAAGATGGGCAACTTTATGACGCAACGCTTGATTGCAGGCGGCCATCAGGTAGTCGCCTACGACCGCGACCCGAAGGCGGTAGCGGCGGCAACGGCTGCCGGCGCAGCCGGTGCCTCGAGCCTGCAGGATATGGTTGCTAAGCTTACCGCCGCGCCGAAGATCGCTTGGGTGATGGTGCCTGCCGGTGCTCCCACGGACGAGACGATTACGGAACTCGCCGACGAGATGGGTGCTGGCGGCATCATCATCGACGGCGGAAACACGAACTATAAAGATGGCCTGCATCTTTACGAGGTCTGCAAATCGAAGGGCGTCTCGCTCATCGATGCCGGCACGAGCGGCGGCGTCTGGGGGTTGAAAGAGGGCTACTGCCTCATGGTTGGTGGCGACGACGAGCAGGTGCGTCACTGCGAGCCGATTTTTCTCACCCTGGCTCCTCCGAAGGGATACGCGCACGTTGGTCCGGCGGGAGCGGGGCACTTCTCTAAGATGGTCCACAACGGCATCGAGTACGGACTGCTGCAGGCCTACGGCGAGGGTTTCGAGATTCTCAAAGATTCGCCGTATCCATACGACCTCGGACAGCTCGCCGAGCTTTGGTGCCACGGCAGCGTGGTTCGTTCGTGGCTTCTCGAGCTGCTCGTGCTCGCATTTCGTGAGGATCCCGATTTGGACGCGATCCGCGGCTACGTGGACGACACCGGAGAGGGGCGTTGGACGGTGGAAGCGGCGATCGACGAAAACGTGCCGGCCCCGGTGATCACGCTCTCGCTGCTCGCGCGGATGGCTTCACGACAGAGCGAGTCGTTCAGCGCGAAGGTCGTCGCAGCACTGCGCAATCAGTTCGGCGGCCACGCCGTCCAGAGCGAGACGCATGGCTGAGTCCGGAGTCGCGACCGCATCGCCTCCCGGCGACGGGACTGCCACTAACCCGTTACGCGCCGGTTTGCCCGCGGAACGCATAAAGAGCCCGTGCAGCGCCGTCTTTTTCGGCGCCAGCGGCGACCTCTTCAAACGCATGCTGCTGCCGGCCGTCTACGCCATGCGCTTAGGCGGCACGCTTCCGACGGATTTCGCGCTCGTGGGATTCGCGCGCAGTCCCTACACGGACGACCAGTTCCGCGACTATTGCAAAGCGCAACTCGACATCTTCATGCCGGATGACGAGAAGCCGCAGGGGCCGCTCTGGGACGACTTCGCGAAGCGTATAAGCTACCTCACCGCGGACTTCAAGGACGAACGCCATTTCGTCGCCCTCAAAGAACGTCTGGCGCGCAACGACGCCGAGTTCGGGACGGCCGGCAATCACCTCTTCTACCTCGCGACGCCTCCGCCGGTCTTTCCCGAGATCATCAAGCGGCTCAAGGAGTCGGGTCTCGATAAGAATGACAAGGGCTGGACCCGAATCGTCGTCGAGAAGCCCTTTGGAACGGACCTCGAATCGGCGCGAAAGCTGCAGCAGGCGATCGAAGCCGTCTTTCCCGAGAATGAGATCTACCGCATCGATCACTACCTCGGCAAAGAACCGGTGCAGGATATCATCGCGCTGCGCTTCGCCAACACGATCTTCGAGCCGATTTGGAACCGCAACTACGTCCAGAACATTCAAATCACGTCCGCGGAGTCGCTGGGCGTCGAGGACCGCGGCGGCTACTACGACGGAGCCGGCGCGCTGCGCGACATGATTCAAAACCACGTGATCAACCTACTCGCGCTGGTCGCTATGGAGGCTCCGATCAGCTCCCGTGCCGACGATATCCGAAACGAAAAGTACAAAGTTCTCTCCGCGATCACACCGCCGTCGCACGCGGCCGTTTGGTCGCTCTGCGCGCGCGGGCAGTACGGTCCGGGAGCGATTAACGGCGAACCCGTAAAGGGCTACCGCCAGGAGCCCGACGTCGCGCCCGATTCGAATACCGAGACCTTTGCCGCCGTCAAGCTCTTCGTCGAGAGCTGGCGCTGGGCCGGCGTTCCGTTCTACCTGCGTTCCGGAAAGCGGCTGGCGCGCAAGGTGTCCGAGATTGCCGTAACCTTCAAGCCGATACCGCATCGTTTCTACGGTGATTCCACCGACAAGATCGAGCCGAACGTGCTGGTGATCAAGATCGAACCCGACGAAGGCATTTCATTGCGCTTTGAGGCTAAGGTTCCGGGGCCCGAAGAGCACATTCGCAGCGTCTATATGGATTTCAGCTACGGAACGGGTTTCGGCGTCCAATCGCCGCCCGCGTACGAACGCCTTATCGGCGATGCGATCGACGGCGATCAGACGCTCTTCACCCGCTGGGATGCGGTCGAACGTGCCTGGGAGATCGTGACGCCGATTCTCGAGGTTTGGCAGCATACGAAAGACTTCTCGTTCCCGAACTATGCCTCCGGAAGCCAGGGACCGCACAGCGCCGCGGAGCTCTTTCCCGACTGGCGACGAATCTAGGAACCTAGTGTCGTGCAACTAACGACGGTCCTCGAGGAGCTCACCGAACGCGCGCGCGAGCGCGGCAGCGAGGCCAGCGCCGCCACGATGACGCTCCTGGTCTTCTTCGAGGACGCGGCGATCGGTGCGCTTGCTCGCGAACGCATCCGCGCGCTGGCCGGAAAGCATCCGTCGCGAGTCATTCTCTTCGACGGAACGCAGGATGAGGCGACGCACCGGGTGGAGCGGAGCGACTGGATCGAGCTCGGCGCAAAAGGTAGCGCTGCAGAGGTCTTGCGTTCGGCCGCCGACGCGTTACGGCTTCCCGAGGCGCCGGTCGTGCTGCTGTGGATCGCTCGCGGAATTGGCGACGACGACCGTTTCTGCGCGCTCTCGCAAGGCACGCGAACGGTCGTATACAATAGCTCGCTGGTAGACGTGGGGCAGAGCGCGCTGCGCGAACTGGTTCAATACGTAGAGCACCACCCCGATCTCCCGATCGCCGATATCGCCTACCTGCGCCTGGGGCCGTGGCAAGAGAGCGTCGCACTTCTCTTCGATGGCGAAGAGGCCGCGGAGTTGCTCGAGCTCCTCGACGTCGAGATCGCCTGCGGCTCGGAACCCGAATCGCTGTATCTGCTCGGGTGGCTCGCGAGCCGCCTGGGCTGGACGCCGCGCTCGCCCGATACCTTGGCGACTCCCTCCGGCAAAACGGTTCGTTTCGCGATGCGGGGCGAGGGAGAGCCCCGGCGCATTCGGCGCGTCGCCTTGCGCTCGCCGCACTCAACGTTCGTCGCGGCCGTAAACGAGCGCGGCGGTACGATCGATCTAAGCGTCACGGGAGATCGTACGAAGCCGCCGCGGCTTCGCGCAATCAACAACCCCGGCGTCGCCGCGCTGCTCGAACGAGCAATTCTGATAGGTCATTACGACCGAATCTTCCAAGCGTCGCTGGCGGCGGCGAGCGAACTTCTCGCGTGCGGAGCATCTGCGCCGTGAACGACCGCGGGGGGCTGCAGACATATCCGGGCCGAGGCGAGCTTGCGCAGGCTCAAGCAGAGCTTTTCATTGCAACGGGTCGCGACGCGATCGCACAGTCGGGAGCATTTCGCGTTGCGCTCTCCGGCGGCAATACGCCGCGCGCAACCTACGAGCTGCTCGCAAGCGAGGGACTCCGCGCGAGCCTTGCCTGGAAGAGCGTTTTCATCTATTTCGGCGACGAACGCTGCGTGCCGCCGAACGACGAACGCTCCAACTACCGGATGGCGCGCGAGACCTTGCTCGACGCGGTGCCGATTCCCAGCGAAAACGTCAAGCGCATGCGCGGCGAGGCCGAGCCGGGAATCGCGGCAAACGAGTATGCCTCACTGCTACGCGCGGACCTCGGCGACGCACCACAACTCGATTTGATCATGCTCGGCCTCGGTGAAGACGGGCACACCGCATCGCTCTTTCCAGGTACCGTCTACGGCCTTGAATCAGATTCGCTGGTGGAGTCCGTTTACGCAAACTCTCAAGCGATGTGGCGTATAACCTTGACGCCCAAGGTCCTCAACCTGGGACAACGCGTCGTCTTTGCAGTCGAGGGCGCGGCGAAGGCTCGCGCGCTCGCCGCGGTGCTCGAGGGTCCGTACGATCCGGTCACGTGGCCGGCGCAGATCGTGAAGCCGCTCTCGGGTGAACTGACTTGGCTCGTCGACCGGGCCGCGACGAGCCTGCTTCGAGCGACGCGCTGAAGCGCATCATTCTCACGGCGGATGACTTCGGGACCGCGCCCGAGGTCAACGAAGCCGTCGAGCGCGCGCATCGCGAGGGGGTGCTTCGCGCGGCAAGCCTCATGGTCGGCGCGTCGGCCGCACCGGACGCGATCGCTCGAGCGCGTTCCCTGCCCTCGCTCGCCGTTGGGTTACATGTCGTCCTCGTCAACGGGCGGCCCGTTCTTGCACCCGAGCGAATCCCCGATTTAGTCGACCGCAACGGTGAGTTTCTCACCGACCTCGTGCGCGCGGGATTGCGCTTCTTCTTCCGCCCCGGCGTCCGCGCGCAGCTGGGGGCGGAGATCCGCGCGCAGTTCGAGCGTTTTGCGGCGAGCGGGCTTGCGCTCGATCACGCCGACGCGCAGTCGCACATGCACGTGCACCCGACCGTCTTCGCGCTCATCCTGCGGATCGGACGCGAGTTTGGTCTGCGCGCCATTCGGATTCCGCGAGAGCCCTTCGGCGGAACGCGCAGTATCGCGCCCTGGCTCGCACTGATGCGCGCGCGGGCGAGCGCCGCCGGCCTCGTCTGCAACGACTACGCATTCGGCGTAAACGAGGCGGGCGCACTGACGACGGGACGCGTACTGCAGATCCTCGGCGAGCTGCCCGACGGCATTACCGAGATCTTTTTCCACCCGGCGACCAAGACGTTCGAGGGAGCCGACGCCGGTACGGAAGGCTACCAATGGCAGGGTGAACTCGCCGCGCTCACGAGCCCCGACGTTCGCGCAGCCATCGGGCGACGTGGAATCGCAAGCGTAACCTACGGCGAGCTCGCGCGATGATGCTTCTCGGCGCAGTCTTGCTCGCAGCGGCAACCGCAGCAGCGGTCTATCTGACCGTTGCGTGCGTATGCCTCGCCGGCTTTGCGCGCCGGCCCTACGAGTACGCGTCAAAGGAGTTTCTTCCGAGCTTTACGATCCTCAAACCGGTCGCCGGCATCGAGCCTGAGCTGTTCGAGAATCTCGCTTCGTTCTGCGACCAAGATTACAACGGCGCCTTCGATATAATCTTCTGCTTGCAGGAGCGTGCCGACTCGGCGTTCGCGGTTGTCGAGGAAGTTGTCGGACAATTTCCAACGTGCCGCACCGCGATCGCGCTGGGCGGCAACGCCGCCATGGCTAATCCCAAAATCGCCAACATCGCGAAGGCCGGCGTCGAGCCAAAGGGCGAGATCGTCGTCATCGCCGATAGCGACATTCGCGTCGGGCGTTCGTATCTTCGCGCGCTTGCCGCATCGTTCGCGGGCGCGAGCGTCGGTGCCGCAACCTGTCTCTATTCGGGAAGGCCTGCGAACGTCTCAGCGATCTCGCGCCTTGGCGCATTGGGTATCGACGACGGGTTCGCTCCCTCGGTCCTCGTTGCGTTAATGTTGGGCCCGATGCGGTTTTGCTTGGGTGCCACGATGGCCGTGCGCCGCCGTCTACTCAATCGCATCGGCGGCCTCCCCGCGCTCGGCAATACCATCGCCGACGACCACCGCCTCGGCGAGCTGGTTACGCAGTGGGGTTACCGCGTCGAGCTCTCGCGCTACGTCGTGAGCACGACGGTTCCCGAGACTGCTTTGGGCGCGCTCTGGTCTCACGAGCTGCGGTGGGCCCGCATCAACTTCGCGCTCGCGCCGGTGGGATACAGCTTCTCTTTCTTGATGTACGCGGTTCCGCTCGCGCTCTTCTATCTGGCCGTATCGCGTAATCTGCTTGTAGGCGGTGCGCTGCTCGCGCTCGTGCTCGCGCTGCGGCTCGCGCTGCACCATCTCGCGCGCATAGCGTTACGCGTTACGACAAAAGACGATGTTGCGCTGGTTCCCGCGCGCGATTTCTTGAGTCTTGCGGTTTGGGCGGTCAGCCTGGTGGGACGGGCCGTCACTTGGCGCGGTAAGCGATATGTCCCGACGCGCCGGTGACGCCGCCCTAGTGCGTCAGAGCTTTGGAGCCGAGCGTCTGCAGATTCACGCCGTTCGCCGTGAGAATCGTTCCCTCGACGCGCTGCAGCTCGACGACGGCCTTGTTCAAGTCGGTCTGTGCCCGTAGCTCGCGTCCGCGTGCCTGTGCCAGCTCGACTTGACGTTGCAGCACTAAGAACGTCGTCGAGCCTCCGGAGTTGAACTTTCGCACCTCGCTCGCGTAGACGGCCTCAGCCGCGACGCGCGATTGCCGCGCTGCATACAGCCGAGAGAGCGACGACTGGTAGACCTGCAGCGCGTTGCGCGCCTCGGCCCCTATGCGGATCTCCACGCCCTGCATCGAAATAGCGGCCTGCTCTTGCTCCTGCGCGGATTGCCGGACCAGCGAGCGCGCGACCTCGTTGTGCAGCGGAATGTTGAAAATCAGCGCGATGTTGAAGGTCGGGTAGCGCCACGCCCACATGTTTGCCGTTGCCGTGCCCATCTTGCCTTGCGTTTCGGGCGGAGGCGTAGGACACGAACCGGTGGGAATGAACGTGCATTGATCTAGTTCAATTGCCGGAACCGGCGCCAGGACGCCGGCAAAGCCGTTGCTTTGGAACGTTGCTTGAACGTCCGCCTCCGGTAGCTCCTGATTCTTCGCATACGCATGGTCGACGTCGGCGTGACGCCGCTGATCCTGTGCCATGCGCATCTCGGGGCGATTCTGCTGCGCGAGCATTACAACGGTGACTAGGTCGCCGGCGCCGGGGAGTTGTTGGACCGGTGAGGATGGGACCAAGTTCGCTGACCAGACCGGGTCATTCGGATCGGCAACGATTAGGTCCTTAAGCTGATTCTGTAGCCTCGAAACGCTCTCTAGCGCGGAGAAGAGTTCGGCCTGAAAGTTCGACACTTGCGTCTGCGTTTCGACGGCAACAATCGGGGGAGCTACCCCATGTTGCGCCAATCGAATGCTGCTGTGCTGCTGCGCGATCGCTTCCTTTAACGCCTCCTCCTGGATCGCTACGTTTCGCCAGGCCGCAACGAGATCCCAGTAAGTATCCTCGACCTGGGAAATCGTGTTGGACGAGTCGAGCAGGGTCTGCGCCTCACTGGCATCCGCGTTGATGACTGCAACTTTCAGATCGCGTTTAGCCGGATTCATCCCGAGATTACGCAGCAGCGGCTGCGTGACCGAAAGATCGAGCGACGATTGATAGTACGGGTTGAAAAAATTAATGATCGTGTTGTTATAGGTCCTGGATCGACTTATCCCGGCGGAATACGCCGTTCCACCCACCGACTGCCCTTGAATTCCGCCCTGAAACGAGTACACGTGCTGGTAGATATAGCCCGGTCCCTGAGCCGTGCACGGAAAGAAATTGCCTTCAAAGAAGCAAGTATAGTGGCCCGTTACCCCGGGTCCGGAGAAAAAAAGATTCAGCGGAGGCGTCACCGAGAAGCTCGATGCAGGCTGTAGATGCAGTTGCACGTCAAATGGCGCTTTTGCCTCAACGACGTTGAATCGCGCAATCCGAACATTCCCCGCGGACACTGCGAGGTTAGGATTGCGGAGGAGTGCCATGCCTATGGCGTCCTGCAGTGAGATGCCTACGAAGGGCCGCTCCGTCACGCCGACAATCGCCGGCGGGCTAGGAGCGGCGCTTGGTGCGCGATATCCAGGCGCAACGGTTGGAACCGATGGTTGTGCAACGATGCGGTGTGGCGGAACGATCGCAAGAAGAACGCCTGCGATGCCGACTAGAGCCGAAAACGCTCGATTTCTAACCTGCACGTTCTTGCCTAATGCGCGAGTGCCTGAGTTCCAAGCGTTTGCAGATTCACGCCGTTGATCTTGAAGGTCGTTCCCTCGACACGCTGCAGCTCTGCGACTGATTGGTTGAGGTCGGTCTGCGCCCGAAGCTCAAGCCCACGCGCCTGCGCAAGTTGCACCTGGCGCTGCAGCACTAGGAACGTCGTGGACTCGCCGGCATGGAACTTACGCACCTCGCTTGCGTAGACCGCCTCTGCCGCCTCGCGCGATCTGCGTGCTGCGTTTAACCGAGAAAGCGAGGATTGGTAGCCCTGCAGTGCATTTCGCGCCTCGACGGCGATGCGCGTCTCGACTCCCTGAAGGAGGATCGCTGCCTGCTTTGTCTCCTCAGCGGCCGCGCCTTGGAGACCGCGAGCAAGATGGTTCTGAAGCGGATAGTTCACCACGAGCGCGACGTTAAAGGTTGGGAAGTACCCGGCCCACATGTTGTGGTAGGCATAAGCCATCTTGCCCTGCGTCTGTGGCGGAGGCGTGGGGCACGCCGTCAGGCCGAGGCTAGCAGTGCAGTAGCCGAGCAGAAACGCCGGCGTCGGGGCGAGCAAACCTGCGAAGCCGTTGCTGAGATACGCGGCTTGTACGTCGGCTTGAGGAAGCACTTGGTTTTTCGCATATGCACGGTCGAGGTCGGCTTGCAGCCGGCGGTCTTCCGCCTGCCGGTATTCGGGCCGGTTCGCTCGAGCCTCGGCTTCGACCGTCGCGAGATCTTTTGCAGTAGGCAGCTCCTCGAGCGAGGTCGACGGCACGAGGTTCGCCTGCCAGATTGGATCGGACGGATCGGCGATGATCAGCGACTTGAGTTGATTCTGCAGCAGCGACACCGTCTGCAAGGCCGAAAAGACGTTATCCTGAAATGTAGCTACTTGGGTTTCCGACTCGATCACCGTGATCGGAGCGGCAACGCCGCGCTTTGCTAATCGCGCTGTTGATTGCTGCTGTTCGACCGCTTGACCGAGCGCCGACTCCTGAATGGCAACGTTTCGCCAGGCGGCGACGAGATTCCAATATGCGTCTTGGACCTCGGCGATCTCATTTGAGGTGTCGACAAGCGCTTGCGCCGAACTCGCGTCCGCGTTGATCATCGAGAGTTTTAATAGACGCTTGTTGGCGTTCATCCCGGCATTGCGAAGCAGCGGTTGCGTCACGCCGAGATTCAAAGTTGCAAGGTAATACGGATTATATTCGTTGAAAATCGTGTTGTTGTAGGTGCGTTGCTGTTGGATACCCGCTTGATACGTCGTGCCGTTCTCAGTCTGCCCTCCGGCACCGTATTGAAAGGCGGACTGATGCTGGATGACATCGCCGGGGCCAGCCGTGTAGACCGCAGACGGCCCCGACCCATACTTTCCTACCTGACCGGGACCAGCTTCGAACAGATTCTCCGGCGGTTGCACCGAGTAGCTCGAGGAGGGCGAGAGGTGCAGTTGCACGTCGTAGGCGCCCTTGGCCTCCGCGATCTGATAGCGCGCGACCTTGATGTCCGATGCCGAGACGGCGAGGTTGGGATTCTTGAGCAAGGCCATTGCGATCGCGTCTTGGAGGGCGATGCCGACGAACGGCTGTTGCGTCACGCCCACGATTTGCGCGCCACTCGGTTCGACTTGCGGGGCGCCGTAGCCGGGGGCGACGCTCGGAACGGCCGGCAGCACCATAGTGGGTATCGCCGTGGGAACGATCACGCGGTTCGGAAGCGTGTCGCCGGGCTGCGCAGAGGTTCGCTGCAGCGGAACGACGGCCGTCGCCAATGCCGCGGCGGCAACGAGTGCGGATAATGCACGGGTTCGAAGCATGTTACTCTCCTAGGGCCACGCCGATGCGCGGCCGTCGCAGTAAAAGCACGAGCGGCGCCAGGCCGAGCGTAATTATGGCCGTCCAGCGCGAGGTGTCGGCGTACGACTGCACCGCCGATTGCGACTCGACGAGTACGGCCAAACGTTGCATCGCCGGGCGGTTCTGCACGCCGCCTTGCGCGTTTACGTATTGCGCGGTCGGCTGGTGCGACAGCGACTGCGTTCCCGCGAGCTCGGTCTGGTGAATCGTGAAGCCTCGCACGAGCAGGGTGATCAAGATAGCGGCGGCGACGCTGCCGCCGATCTGACGCGAAAGATTGAAGAAGGCCGCCGTCGACGGAACCTCTTTGTCGGGGACGCTTCCGATAACGGCGACGGAGAGCGGCACGAAGATCTGCGAGAGCCCGATGCCGCTGATGATCAACGGAAGAACTAGCGCGTGAAAATCCGATTGCGGCGTCGTTATGTTCGCGAGCATCCAGTTAGAGAGTGCGAGCAAGACGAAGCCGATCGCCGCCGCGAGGCGCGGATCGATGAGCCCGCGCTGCGTTAAAATGGCGGTGATCGGCGTAAAGCACAAGACCGCAGCCGCGCGGATCATAACCGTCGCCCCCGAGAGCGTCGCGGTAAAACCGAGCGAGTTGATGAGGTACTGCGGCAATATGATGATCGATCCGTAGAGGCTCACGCCTAAAACCGCGCCAAGCACGCTGCCTGCGGCGACCTGCCGCAGCCGCAAGACCCGCAGATCGACGACCGGAATCTTGGACCGCAGCGTCCACCACACGAACGCCGCCAAGCCGCTGATCGAGAAAAACGTAAACCACCGGATTCGCGCGTCGTCGAACCAGTCGTACTGCTGTCCGTTCTCGAGCACGAACTGCATCGAGCCCAAACCGATGCACATGAGGATCAGGCCGATCCAGTCGAGCTTGCGATAGTGCCCCTCCGAGGGATTGCGCAAGAAGTTCCAGATCAGGGTGGCGGCGATGATGCCCACGGGGATATTGATGAAAAAGATCCAGTGCCAGTTCCAGTTATCCGTAATCCATCCGCCGATCACCGGACCGAGCGCGGGTCCGACGATCACGCCCATTGCGAAGACGCCCTGCGCCTTGCCTTGCTCCTTGATGCCGTACGTATCGCGCAGGATCGCTTGCGAGGTCGCGATCAGACCGCCCCCGCCGAGCCCCTGAATCAGGCGCCAGAATACCAGCTGACCAAAACTATTTGAAAGGCCGCACAGCAGCGAGGCGATGGTAAAGATGACGATCGAGCTAAAGAAGTACTGACGGCGCCCGAAGCGCGCGGCAAACCACGGGTTGAGGGGAATTACGACGACGTTGGCGATGAGGTACGCAGTAACGATCCAGGCCCCCAAATCGACTCCGATGCCGAAGTTGCCTTGAATGTTCGGCAGCGAGACGTTGACGATCGTGACGTCGATGATCTCGAGCAGCGTTGCGGTGATCACCGCAATGCTGATGACGACCCTGCGCCAGCCGTGTTCCACGACCGGGCTTTCGTACGCGCCGAACACCGCTTACTTTACGTTGACGTAGGTTTCGACGCTCATCCCGGGCCGTAACGGCAGGTCGGAACGCTGGTCGTCGATCTCGATGCGCACCGGGATCCGCTGCGTCACCTTGACGAAGTTGCCGCTTGCGTTCTGAGCCGGCACGAGCGCGTAAGTGTTCTCCGAGGCGGGATTGATCGACGCGACGTGTCCGTGGAACGTTACGCCCTTATAGGCGTCGACCCGAATGTCGACGGGCTGGCCGACGCGCATCCGCCCCATCTGCGTCTCTTTGTAGTTCGCGGTAATGTAGACGTGGCGCGGGACGATCGTTAGCAGCGTCAGCCCCGCTCCGACTGTCTGCCCGACCTCCACGTTCTTCTCGCCCACGTAACCGTCGGTCGCGGCGTAGATCCGCGTGTAGTTTAGGCTTTGCTTGGCAAGATAGAGCTGTGCGGCGGCGGCTTCGACCTGACTGGGGTCGGCGGCTTGCGCGAGCTTTCCTTGTGCCGTCGTCAATGCGCCCGACGCCGCCGACACGGCGGCGCTGGAGGCGGTGACCCGCCCCTGCGCGGCAGCGACGTTCGCCTGCGCCACGCTCACCTGATCCTCCGCCGCGCGCAGCTGTGCGGCGGCGCCCGCGCTTTGCGCGCGCACCGCATCGAGCTCTTGCGACGCGACATCGCCGGTGTGAACCAAGGCATTGACGCGCGCAAAGTCGGCCGCCGCTTTGTCGTAGGCTTGCTGCGCCGCCGGAACTTGCGACTGCGCGGCGTGAAGCTGCGCGATGGCCTGAGCGACGGCATCTTGCGCCACCGGCACTTGCGCCTGCACGTTACCGATCTCGCCGCTGGCCTGCGAAACGCCGCCCTGCCCCTGCTGCGTCGTCGCGCGCTGGTTGGCAACGGCGAGATCGTACTGCGCCTGCGCCTGTCTCAGCTTCGCCAGCTCGTCTTTGTTGTCGAGCACGATCAAGAGTTGCCCGCGTTTTACGGCTTGGTTCGTGTCGACCAAAATCCGATTGATACGCTCGGGGATCTTGCTGGTTACCGCAACCTCGTCGGCACCAACGTGGGCATCGTCGGTCCCTTCATGGGAGAACAGATAGCGCGCCCACGGGATGCCCCAGATAAGCGCGGCGATGATAACGACCGCGGCAACGATCGCGAAGACCACGCGCTTGCGCGGCCGCCCGCGAGATGAATCGGAGTCGTCGCGAAAGCTCCCTGAAGCGCTTGCGCTAGGCCCGTTTCCTTTACGCTCGGAGACCGCCGTCTCTTGCTGATCTGCCTCGTGCGTTTCCATCTACGTGTTCCTTACTCCGTTGAGAAAAACGTCAATGTAAAAGCGGAGCGCGTCGTCGGAATCGCCCCGGTGTAGTGCCGAGTTGGGAAACTTCTTGCGCCCCAACGCATGCATGAAAACCAGCCCCAAAAACACCATCGCGAGCTGCTGCGGATCGCCTCGCACCTCGCCGGCATCGACCCGGTGGTGCATGAACTCGGTGAGAACGGCTAAGATGGCGAGCTGCGGACGCCACGCCGTCTCGGCAAAGATATCCTGTTCGTAGTCCTGCTCCACCAGCGACCAGCGGATCATATCGCCGAGCGCGACGAAGCGATCGAACATCAAGCGGCCCAGCGCGAGCAGGTCCTCGCGGAGCTCGCCGCCACGCTGCGCCGCAAGGCCCGCAAGCTCCAGATGTCCGCAAAAGTGCTGCGCGCAGGCGACCAGCAGCGCCTCCTTCGTGCCGAAATGGCGAAAGAGCGTCGCTTCGTTTACGCCCGCAACGTCGGCGATCTCGCGGGTTGTCGCTCCGCGTTTGCCCTTGCGTCCGATCACTTCTCGCGCGGCGATCAAGATACGCTCGCGCGTCTCCTCGGGCGATGCGGAACGGCCGGGATCGGCGACCCTACGCGTTTCGATCATTGTCCGAACCTCGCGTCGCCGACCGGGACGTTGGTTTGATAGGTTCCGTAGACGGCATCCGCGACGGCGCGCACGTGCGGAATCTGGATATTCGCATGTTGCTGCGAGACAACGTAATACCCGCCTTCAGCACGGTACTGCTGCGTCATGGAGATCTTGCCGCCGCTCGTGTAGTACCACTCCATCCGAACGAGCACGAAGCTCGCCGCATCAACGTAGGCTAGCGTGTGGTCGAGGATATCGCTATGAATTTTCTTGGTAAGCCGCAGGATGATCGTCGGGCGGTCGTTGACCAGCGCCGTTCCGTCTAGGCTGATGTTTTGATCGCGCTCCCAGGCCAGTGGGCTGCCGACGTCGTTAAAGAGCCGCCCAAAGCCACGCGCGTAACTTGGCATCCGGTCGAAGACGACGACGTAAAGGTCGGGCCGCTTATAGTAGGAGGTTCCGTCGAGCTTGGGCGCCAGATACGGAAAGCTCAGCATCCGAATGTCGACGTGCACGCGCGCTTTGTAGCTCTGGAGGGTCGGATTCCGGTCGGCCATGCGCTTGATGACGGACCGGGCATCGAGCGGTCCGGGCCCATCAGCTGCGTTCTGGGCAGCAACGGGAGCGAAGGTCAGGAGTAGCGCCGCGACCGTTACGGTCGGCGCGAGAAAAAGCGAGTTAGTGGTCAGCGGGGCGCTCCTCTGCGCTAGCAAGTGCCTGCAAGTACGTACTTGCATGCGCCAATGCTACCATGGGAAGAAGACTAGTGCAAGTGCTTGCACGCACCCGCACCGAGCACCCGCACTAGCCTTCGGCCCTGCCGGCGCTACATTGACGAACTGCCCTTATGGTGGTGCTTGCCGCTGCCGGCTTTATGGAAGCCCTGCGCTACCGCTTGCGACGGGCAGAGGTACTCGCCGTGTTTGGTCTTTCCGTATGCCGGGTCGCCCGGCTCGTGGTAGACCTTGGTGTTCAGATTGACCCAGACAGCTTTGACCGCGCCGCAGTTCGGAACGTTCATTCCGCTTGCGGCCGAGCTCATGGTATTTCCAGCGTTGGAAGCGGCGGATCCCGCTGCGTTGACGGCACCTGCGGCGGCGGAGGCCGCGGCATTGGCGGCGTTCCCCGCCTTATTGCCGCTGCACCCGGCGACCGTAATGAGCATAAGTGCGAAAATGGGAAGAAGGGCAACTCTGCGCATGCTATCGACCTCCTAAGGGAGCCTTGCTTTCGCGATTTTGAGGCTCTCGTCCCGGGCTTTTCGCGCGAGCGGCGACGGCTCGCCGACGTAGACGCGCCGCCCGTCAACGAAGGCGGCTTGAACCCAGGCATCTTGACCGCGGTACACCACCGCGTTGAGCGCCGGCGACCACGCATCGATGCGCGAGGCATCGAGCACGACGTAGTCGGCCGGCGCGCCGTCGACGAGATCGCCGGCATCGAGCGCCAGCGCACGCGCACCCTCGGAGGTTGCCATCGCAAAGGACTCGGAGGCCGTTGATGCGCCACCATCGAGCCGGCGAAGTTTTTGCAGCAACGCCGCGGCGCGCATCTCTTCGATTAGCGAAGGCTGGACGTCGGCATCCGTGCCTAACCCAATCGGAACGCCGAGCGCGCGCAGTCCCGCGACGTCGCAGATGCCGTCGCCCAGATACTGGTTCGTCATGGGATTGTGCACGACGCGCGCACCCGCGCCGGCAAGCATACTCTTCTCCTCCTCGGAGAGATAGATCGCGTGAATCGCGACGGTCCGTTCGTTCAAAGCCCCGAGCTGCTCCAGCAGCGTGACCGGCGGCGCGCCGAAGCGTGCAATAGTCTCCTCACGTTCGTAGGCTGCCTCGGCGACGTGAATGTGGAGCATGCAATCGCAGTCGCGCGCGAAGGCGGCCGCGGCCTGGATCATCTCCGGTGAGGCCGCATGCAGCGAGTGCGGCGCGACGCAGACATTCGCCTCGGGGTGGGCTTGCATCAGGTCGCGAGTTCGCGCGGCAGCCTGTTCGACGCTTTCGCGAAACGCAGCCGGCGCGTAGGGGGCGTCCATCCAGGTGCGCGCCAGGACGAGCCGGATTCCGGTATCGCGGGCCGCGCGAATCGCCGACTCGGCGTGGTCGTTACCGGCGCCGTTGAGATAGAAGAACTCCGCAACGCTCGTGATCCCGGCGCCGAGCATTTCGGAGAACGCAAGAACGAACGTCCAATAGACGTCGTCGGGCGTCAGGTGCGGAACGACGCGATAAAGCGCCTCGCTGCGCCACTTCGCGAACGGCCAGTCGTCGGCCCAGCCGCGCAATAGAATCTGATACGCGTGGCTGTGTCCGTTGACAAAGCCGGGAACGATGAGCCGGTCGGCGGGAAAAGAGCGAGCATCGAGATCGCGGGCCTCATCGCGCACGTCGAGGAACTGGCCCGCGGCGGCGATCCGTCCATCGCGTACGACGAAGGCGTAGTCTTCGCGCAGCTTGCCGCCGACGAGCGCCCGCGCGCAGCGCACCAGCTCGCTTATCACACGCGAACGCCGTTCTTAACCACCGCGGCGGCGAGGTTGCCGCCGAACTGCCAGCCGAACTCATGGGGCGAGTCCATTTGCAACGCGACAAAATCTGCGGGACCACCGATGCGGAGCGACCCGGCCTCGACACGCAGCGAGTGCGCCGCCGCGCGCGTGACGGCGTATAGCGCCTCCGCGGCCGAGAGCCCGAAGAGCTTGCGCCCGTAGTAGGCGACGGTTTGAAGATTGAAACAGGGTGAGGTGCCGGGATTGTAGTCGCTGGCGAGCGCGACCACGGCCCCCGCCTCTAAGAGGGAACGCACCGGCGCGCGTTGGGGCAAGTCGAGAAACTCGATCGTCGCGGGACACGCGACGGCGACGATGCCGCATTCGGCGATCGCCCGCACGTCGCTATCGCTGATGAAGTTACAGTGGTCGACCGCATCCACTCCGAGCTGCGCCGCCATTGCGGCCGCACCGCCATAGGCCATTTCGTCGCAGTGAACGCGCAAGCGCATGCCGTGCAGTCGCGCCGCATCGAGATACCTGCGCGTCTGCTCTGGCGAGAAAAATCCCGGCTCGCAAAAGGCATCGGCGTAGACCGCGCCGTGCGCGGCCGCAACCGGAACGACTTGGTCGATCAGATAGTCGATGAAGCCGTCCTCGCGTTCGATCTCGAACTCCGGCGGGAGCGCATGCGCGCCAAGAAAGGTTGCCACGAGGCGCGGCACGTCCGGATCGTCGCGATGCGCCGCGATGATATCGAGCAGTTCCGCCTCGCCCGGCCTGTGCAGCGCATAGCCGGTCTTCGTTTCGAGGGTGGTCGTGCCGTGGGCAAGCATGGTGCTCAGCCGCAGGTGAAGCGTGTTCTCGTAAAACGTCACGGGATCGAGCAGCGCCTCGCGCGTCCGTTCGATCGTATAGCGCATCCCTTGTTTCGGCGGCTCGCCCCGCGACCGCGCGGCGAAGTCGGGCTCGCGATCGCCTGCGAAGAGCGGGTGCGCGTGCGCGTCGACAAAGCCAGGAACGATTAGATGATTGGGAAAGTTGACTTCGTGCCGCTCTTCGGCGGAGCTCCACTTCGACGGGCTCAGTGTCGCTCCGCTCAGGATGACACGGGATTCACCGATCGCCTTGATTACGCCATCTTCCACGAGCATTGCGGCGTCGTCGATGCGTCCGAGCGCATCGAAGTCGATGCCGCATTGCGGATTGTCCGTATCACAAGTGACGATCGTCTTGGCGCGGACGATCAGAGACGCCAATCGAGTCCTTCTGCGTCTGCTGTTTCGATGGCCAGTTCGTAGCCTGCATCGGCATGACGCACGACGCCCAGCCCCGGATCCGTGGTGAGAACGCAAGCAAGCCGCTCGCGTGCGTCCTCGCTGCCATCGGCTACGACGACCATGCCGGCATGCAGGCTATACCCGATGCCGACGCCGCCGCCGTGATGGAAGCTCACCCAATGCGCGCCGGCTGCTGTATTCAGCAAGGCGTTGAGGATCGGCCAATCGGCAATCGCATCGCTGCCGTCCTTCATCGCCTCGGTCTCGCGATACGGCGAGGCGACGCTGCCCGTGTCGAGGTGATCGCGGCCGATAACGATCGGGGCCTTAACCTTACCGCAACGCACGAGCTCATTGAACGCCAGTCCCGCCTTAGCACGGCTTCCGTACGGCAGCCAGCAGATGCGGGCCGGTAGTCCCTGAAAAGCGATCCGCTCCCGCGCCATCCCAATCCATCGCGTCAGCGATGCATCGTCTTCGAAAAGCTCGAGCAGTTTCTCGTCGCATGCCGCAATGTCGGCCGGCTCGCCGGAGAGCGCGGCGAAGCGAAATGGTCCCGAACCGCGGCAGAAGAGCGGCCGAATGAAGGCCGGCACGAAGCCCGGGAAGTCGAAGGCGCGCTCGAATCCGGCGCGCTGCGCTTGCGCGCGAATGTTGTTGCCGTAGTCGAAGACGACGGCGCCAGCATCGAGGAACCGTACCATTGCCCGCACTTGATCGGCACAGCTCTGCAACGCGCGGCGCTGGTATTCTTCGGGATCGCGCTTGCGAAGCTCGGCCGCTTCTGCGAGTGAGAGGCCGGCGGGAACGTATCCGTCAAGGAGGTCGTGTGCCGAGGTCTGATCCGTGACGGCATCGGGCCGCACGCCAAGTTCGTACAACTGCACGAACTCTTCGGCCGCATTCCCCTCATATCCGATCGACACGGCTTGGGCGGACTTGAGGGCCTCGTCCACTTGGCGCAACGCCGACTCGCGTGAATCGGCCACGCGGTCGAGGTAGCGCAGCTCTCTCCGACGCTCCAGGCGTGCGCGGTCGACGTCGACGATTAGGCAGATCCCGCCGTTCATCGTGACTGCGAGCGGCTGGGCACCCCCCATTCCACCGACGCCGGCGGTCAATGTCAGGCGCCCGGCAAGCGAGCCACCATAGTGCCTGCGCGCCAGCTCGGCAAAGGTCTCGTACGTTCCTTGAACGATGCCTTGTGAGCCGATGTAGATCCACGAGCCGGCAGTCATCTGGCCGTACATGGTGAGTCCCTGGGCTTCGAGTTGGCGAAAAACGCTCCAGTCTGCCCATTTCGGAACGAGATTCGCATTGGCGATCAAGACGCGCGGAGCCCGTGGGTGCGTTCGAAAGACCGCAACGGGCTTGCCGCTCTGCACGAGCATCGTCTGGTCCTTCTCGAGCCGGCGAAGCGTGCGGACGATGGCGTCGAAGTCCGTCCAAGAGCGCGCGGCGCGGCCGTTGCCGCCATAAACGACCAGATCGTCGGGGCGTTCCGCGATCTCGGGATCGAGGTTGTTCATCAGCATCCGCAGCGCCGCTTCTTGCGGCCAGGCCAAGCACGAAATCTCCGTGCCGCGCGGCGCCCGAACCACGCGCGCTCCCTCGAGTACGCTCATTTGCAAAGAATTCTTGCGGCTTGGAACAAGACCTCTCTCACACTGCGGCGAAGCATCGCACCGCATGTACGGGTCGTGGCTGCCGCGGTGGTCGCTCTTCGTCCTTGCACTCGCCATCGCTTGCATCGTTCCCGGCCTACGCGCCGAGGCCGGAACCACCGGTGCGCTCACCGGAGTCGTCGCACGGAGCAACGGAACGCCGATAGCCGGCGCACGCGTCGTTGCAACGAGTCCCTCCCAGACCGCCACCGTCACAACCGATGCTTCAGGGCGTTTTTCGATGCTCTCGCTGGCGCCGGATACGTACACGCTGACCGTATCCAAAGATGGTTTCGATACCTCGACCATCACCGGTCTCTCGGTCTTTGCCGACCAGGTCCAGACGATTCACGTCGCGCTCGCACCTTCGTTGCGAACGATCGCTCACGTCACCGCGCGCTCCGCTATGGATGTGGTTAAGCCGGGCACCACGAGCGACATCTACTCCGTTAACTCCACCGTGACGCAAGCTGCGGCGGGTCTCGGCGGCGGTGGAAACTTGAACAATGCGTACTCGGCAATCGCCGCGGTACCCGGCGTCTTCGTCCCGCCCAACCAACAGGGCTGGGATCAAACGGTGTACATTCGCGGCGGCAACTACGATCAGGTCGGCTACGAGTACGACGGCGTGCCGGTCAACCGTTCGTTCGACAACTATCCCGGGGGCACGGCGGGGACGCTCGGCCAGCAAGAACTGCAGGTCTATGCCGGCGGCGGCACTTCGGGCGAGAGTGCGACGGGCTTAGCCGGGTTCATCAATCAAGTCATCAAGACCGGCACGTACCCCGGCACCGCAAACGTCGCGGCGGGGCTTGGCACGACGACCTACTATCACAACCTTCAGGTTGAGGTCGGCGGCGCGACACCGGACCGGATGTTCTCGTACTACGTCGGCATCGGCGGCTACAACCAGGATTACCGCTACCTCGATCAGTTCAACGGCTCGAATCTCGGGGACGTGTGGGGTTATCCCGCCATTGCCTTCAACACGATCGGCACCTACTTCGGCGGCGTCTTTCCGACGTGCGGCTACACGGCGCCGGAGGGCTCCGGATACTACGACGGACCGAACGGCTCACCGGTTTACGATCCGTTTACGCTCAGCCCGGGGCAGCCCGGCTACGTACCGCTGCCCAACGGCGTCCATAGAGATCCCGGCTGCTATCAAACGCTCTCACCGGCCTACGCGAGCTACTCGAACATCGCCGACCGCGAAAACGTCGTGAACCTTCACATCGGCGTTCCGCATCGTCACGACGCCGGACGCGATGACATCCAACTGCTCTACAACGTCACCGCGTTGCAGAGCCAGTTCTACAGCTCGCAGAACGATCTCGGTCCGCACGTCATCAACCAGCTGAGCGAAGTCGTCTACGGCGAGAACGTGCCCGAAGTCTGGGGAGATTTCGTAACCTGGCCCGGCAACACGCGCTTCGGGCAAAACGCCGAAAACATCGCCCCGATCCCCTACTTTGACCCGGCTTCGCCGACGGGGCGCTGCGCGAACATCAACCCGTACGGCTTTTCGCAGCCGGCCGTCCAAGGTCAGTGCGCGGCCGGTACGTTCTCCACGGTCCCGGCCGCCGCGCGCGACGCCTTCTGGAATAACGCATCAATCATGAAGCTCCAGTATCAGCACAACATCGGCTCGACCGCCTACTTCCGCATCTACGGCTACATCTTTTACTCCGACTGGCTTCAGACCAGCCCGCTGAGCTACGGCACGCCCTTCTTCGGCTTCGGCGTCACCAGCTACGACTACGAGCTGGAGTCGCATACCCGCGGACTCGCCTTCAGCTACGCTAATCAGATTAACTCGTCGAACCTTGTGACCTTCGACGCAAACTACACCACCGCATCGACGAACCGGTACAACAACAACAACTTCAACAACACCGTCGGTACCGACGCGACGAATCTCACCAACGGTACGCAATGCTTTGCGGTCTACACCGGCAGCGTCTATCCGGGCGGGCAGGTCTATCAGGCGGGGCAACCCGCACCGTGCAATAGTTCGCTCACGAGCGGCAGCTTCGGCGACCCGACCGACAAACTGCTCTGTTCGTATTCTTCCTACCACTGCATCGCCTCACCGCCGCCGGGCGCCTCGTGGCAGGTAACCTATACCGGCAACTCCGGATTTCTCAACAACGTCACGCCGAACTTTACGGCGTTCTCGCTCCAGGATCTCTGGAATCCGACCGACCGGCTCAACGTCGATATGGGGCTGCGCTTCGAAGACTACGAGTACGACCTTGCCAATACGTCCAACGACGGCCAGAGCTTTTGGTTTCTAGCCGGACAGAACGAGTTTTGCTACAATCCCGTAACGCTGGCGCCCTATTTCATTCCGGAGCCGCCGGCGAGCGGCAAGCCGCCGATACCATTCATCGGCTTCGACTGTCCGGTCGACAACTCGATTCCGGCCCACCCGGTGCAGACCGTCCACCCCAACGGTCAGGACGGGCACTTGCTGCTGAGTAACAACTACAGCCCTTCGCTCGCCGATTACGCCTTCACGCCGCGCGTCGGCGCGACGTATACGCTCAATCCGGATACGGTATTGCGCTTCTCTGCGGGCCGCTACGCGCAAGAGCCCGAGACCTATCAGGTGCAGTACAACGCCAAGGACAACAATCTCGCCTACGACCTCTTCCAAGCGTTCTGGCAGTATGGCTACACCACGCCCAAGCACGATCCGCTCGTACAATACTCCGATAACTACGACGCCTCGTACGAGCGGCGCTTCAAGGGCACCGACATGTCGATCAAGGTGACGCCCTACTATCGCTACGCAACCAATCAGGTCTACAGCATCGGGTTGCCGTTCGGGCTATCGGGCGGTCTCAACTCCGGCGTCGAACGCGTCGACGGCTTCGAGATGGAGTTCACGAAGGGCGATTTCGATAAGAACGGCCTCTCGTTCTTACTCTCCTACACCTACACGAACGCGGCGGAGCGCTGGGCCGACTATCCGGGAACGACGATCAACCCGATCGATCCGTACAACCAGGACATCGCCAACTTCAACGGCCTTACGAAGGCCGGCGGCGGGTCGCAGTGTTACGAAAGCGACCGCCAAGGGAATGTCTATCCCGATCCGAGCTGTAAATCGCTCAAACCCGGCTACCATCCACCGATCATGAATCCGTACTACTCGATGTCCCCGCAGCCGCTGCTCGATCGCAACGGGTGGTATCCCGTCGGCCTCGATTTCGCCTACCTATCGCCCAACGTACTCAGCGCCATCGTTAACTACAAGCACAACCGGTTCACCATAACGCCGGCCTTGACGTTTAACGAGGGTCAGCCATACGGCAATCCGGCGGACGTGCTCGGCATCGATCCGCGAACCTGCAAACGCGACTCCTCCGGAATCTCCTCGGCTCCCAAGCACCAGGCGGATTATACGACCTGCGGACTAGCCGCCACCCAGAACGGCACCGATCCCGGCGAACTCAATATCCCCAATCCGCAAACCGGCGTCTTCGACGGCTTCGGCGCCTTCCGGCAGCCCAACCAACTCAACTTCAGCCTGCAGATGGGCTATCAGGTCACGCCGCGCATCAAAGTGAACGCGCTACTGGCCAATCTCGTGAACGCCTGCTTCGGCGGCTCGTCGGAGCCCTGGACGAAGCAGTACCCCCCGAATACCTACACCTGCGGATACATTTCAAACTTTTACTACGTTTCGAACTTCTACAACGGAAGCTCGCCCAACGATCGTGTAGCGAATGGAGTGCCGCTCAATCCGGCCTTTTCGAACTCGTACATCCCGGCCTACGCAGATACGAACTCGCTGGTTCTCCCCAACCCGTTCAACGCGTACCTTTCGGTGAACTTCAGCCTGTAAGCCGCCGCCCGATCGCCGCCTCAGCGGCCTCTACCAAACGGTGCGAGCGGATTAGCTCGCGCGCGGCAGCGATATCCGGCGCCGGAGGGCGATCGTTTATCCAGGGTGGGATCGACTCGCGCGCGAGGTCGTACGCGGCCTGCGTTCCGCGGCCCGAACGAAGCGGCCGCCGAAAATCCGTGGCAGCCATCGCGCCGAGCACTTCGCAGGCGAGCGCGTTTTCCACATTGTCGAGCACGCGCAAGAGATTGTTTGCCGAGGTCATGCCCATGCTCACGTGATCCTCCTGGCCCGCCGAGGTCGGGATCGAATCAACGCTCGACGGCCAAGCGTATCCTTTGTTTTCGTTGACCAGCGCCGCCGCGGTATACTGCACGATCATTAATCCCGACTCCAGCCCCAAGCGCCGTGTGAGGAAAAGCGGCAAGCCGCGATCCTCCGCGTTCAGCAAGAGGTAGAGCCGGCGCTCCGCGATCGAGGCAAGCTCGGCGACCGCCATCTTCAAGAAGTCCGTCGCAAGCGCCACGGGCTCACCGTGGAAGTTGCCGCCGGAGAGAAAGTCGCCGTCCTTCGGAAAGACCAGCGGGTTGTCGGTGACCGAGTTAGCCTCGACCTCGGTCACGCGGTGCACGTGGGCGATCGAGTCGCGCACGGCGCCGTGGACCACTGGAATGCAGCGAAACGAGTACGGATCCTGAACGCGCTCGCACTCGGCGTGCGACCAAACGATCTCAGAGTGCTCCAAGAGCGCGCGCAGGTTGTTCGCCACTCGCGCTTGTCCCGGATGGGGGCGCAGATCGTTGAGACGGCGATCGAAGACCCGGTCGCTGCCGAGGTACGCTTCGAGCGACATCGCGGCGATGAGATCGGCTGCGGCGGCGAGACGCTCCGCACGCAACACTCCGAGTGCCGCAATGCCGGTCATCACCTGCGTTCCGTTGACCAGCGCGAGCCCTTCCTTCGGGCCTAGCTCGATGGGCGTCAACCCGGCTCGCTCCAGCGCGACTTTACTCGGCATCCGCTCCTCGCGATAGAAGGCCTCGCCTTCGCCGATTAGCGTCAGCGTCATGTGGGCGAGTGGCGCGAGATCGCCGCTGGCGCCGACGGAGCCTTGCGAAGGGACGACCGGCGTCACGCCTCGGTCAAGCATCGCGACGATCAGATCGAGCGTCTCCGGCTTGACACCGGAGTGCCCGGCGGAGAGCGAGTTGGCGCGTAGCACGCTCGCCGCCCGAACCAAGGGAACTGCGAGCGGCTCCCCGGTGCCGGCCGCGTGGCTGCGAACGAGGTTCACTTGCAACTGAGCGGCATCCGCCGGGGGGACGACGATATTTGCCAAGCGGCCAAAACCGGTCGTGACGCCGTAGATGGGCTTACCGGCGGAAAACTGACTCGCTACAAAGTCGCTCGCCTGCGCGACACGCTCGCGAGCGGCCGGCGCGACCCGAATTGAGGCGCCGTACGCAACCGCTTCGATCGCTTCGAGCGCGAGCTCGCGACCCGTAATTAGAACTTCGACCAATCTGCTCGTGCCGGTTTTGCGAAGGGTGGACCACTCTGGATCACGATCGTTTCGTGGTCGCGCAGAACGATATCGCGGGGATCGCGGCCATGCCACGGACTGCCGTTCACCCAAATGGTAAGGCGGCCCCCGTGCGGAGCCGTCACTATGCCCGCCTTCGTCCAGCTCAAGTCAGGGCCCCAGATATCGAAGAACTGCCCGAGGGTGAAGACGCGCTTGCGGGGCGACTCGATATGGATAAAGCCGTCCGAGTCATGCGTGTGGATCCAGTAAAGGCAGTTACCCGTCTCCGACATTCCGATGTGGGCCGGCACGACTGCCGCGTGTCCGAGATTGAAAAGCTGCAGCTGCGTATGAATGTGCTCGACCGAGCCCTCCGCTCGATCGCAGCTGATGCCGTCGATCGGGAGGTTTCCAAAGAAGCTCTGCGCGAGCCACCTAGGGCTCGCAGATTGCACGAGCAAGACAAGAAGCAGCGTGAATGCCATTAAATGTTCCTTCGGTGTGCATAACGAAAAAAACCTGTGGACAGGTTGTGAATTGCGCCAACGGAGCGCTTGTCCATGGCGCTTGTGCGTGCTACGATGCACGAGCTTCTGATTCTAAATCCGAAGTGCGACGAACGCATCGTTCGCGGCCAATGCATAACGTGAAACGTTGTGATGAGCAGCGATTCCGTGGCAACGGTCAAACCGCCCGTCCTGCGTCAGTGGGGCTCTCCGACCAGGTGGCCAAAACAGGCGAGATGGGTGCGTGAATGCGTCGGGACCCGTTGAGGCTTCGCTTTGACGGGTTCCGTTATTTTATTCGATTGGTTTAGACGATAGTGAACGATCTCGAGATCCGGTACGCGAGAGCCGAAGAGGTTGACGAGCTGCTCGACCTCTTCGAAGAGGTTGCGGCCGAGCGTCTATGGATCGGCACGGAGCCGGGCTTCGACCGCGCTCGCAAACGCGCGGCCTTCCTCGAAGCAGTCGCGCGGCCGATCGAGACGCCGTTCTGGGTCGCGCGTACCGACGACAAGCTCGTCGGTGCGCTCAACGTCTTCGAGCACCGGTATGCCGGACTCGTCATCGGCATGCTCGTCCGAGCACAATACCGTCGTCGCGGCATCGGCCGAGCTCTGATCGACCGCGTGGACGCGTGGGCTCGGGAGCACGCCGTTAAGGAGCTGCATCTGCACGTCTTTCCGCATAACGAGGCGGCGCGTAGCCTCTACCTGAAAGCGGGCTTTCGAGAGATCGAACGGTTTGAGCGGGACGTCGTGCGCAAGAGCGGTGAGGTCTGGGATGCGATCCTGATGCGCAAGCAGTTCGACTGACTACTCGTCACGCTCCGCGAGCGCGGCGTCGTAGACAAGCCGCGCCGCCGCGATATCTTCTGCGGCCAGGCCTAGCGACTTGAAAACGGTGGTTCGTGTGCGGTCGATGCGCTTGGTGCCCGCGAAGATCTCGCCGGCCTCGGCGAAGATCGTGGCGCTGGAGAGAATCACGTCGCCCGATTCGTTGAGGCTCGCCTCGCGCGAATCCACGACGACGATATTGCGCATGGCCTCGTCGTCGAGCTCGCGCCAAGTCGGCCGGTTGGCGCCGACCGCGTTCACGTGCGCGCCCGGTTTCAGCCACGCGCCCTCCAAGACCGGGTGCTGCGAGCTGGTCGCAACCACGATTACGTCGGCGCCGCGCACCGCCGGCTCCGCCTCCATGGCGACGGCGCCGTGTGCGCGGGCAAAGCGCCGCGCATGCTCCGGGGTGCGGCTCCAGACACGGACCTCCTCGAAGTCGCCAACGTGCGCCAGCGCGGCGAGATGCGAACGCGCCTGGACCCCGCTGCCCAGCAGAGTCAACACGCGGGCGCCCGCCGGCATGAGGTACTGGGTTACCGCCGCGGAGACCGCCGCCGTGCGCATCTCGGTAATCAGCCGGCCATCCATCGCGGCGAGCGGCCGTCCGTCATCGGTGCTAAAGAGCAGGACAATCGCGTCGTGCGTGGGGACGTCGCTGCCTTCGTTTCCGGGATAGAAGCTGACCGCCTTGAGCCCCATGACGTCGGGCGCGATTGCCGGCATAATTCCAAAGTACCGCCGCCCCTCTTCGACGGTGTGAACGCTACGCACCGGATTGTGGACGGCGCCGCGTGAGAACTCGGCCAGCGCGTCCCGCATCGCCGCAATGAGCTCCTCCCAGCGCAGCAACCTGCGAACGCGCTCCTCATCGAGGTACATCATGGCGTTCGAGATCAGTCCGGGGCCGGAAGATACTTGCGAGCGATCGCTTGCGTGAGCTCGGCGATGCGGGCGCGTACGAACTCCGGCGCGAGGATCTCCGCCTGCCCGCCCCACCCAAGTACCCAGCGTACCAGCTCGTCGACGTCGGCGACGCGATAGGCGATCTCGGCCGAACCATCGGCCTTCGCTTCGGCCGCAAAGTCGGCGACGATCCGCGCCGCCACTGCGGCTTTGGCAACGCGCGGCGCAAAGCGAACGCGCACCTCGGTCGTCTGGTCGTTGTGCAGAACGCCGCTGATCGAGGCCGCGGCGTAGGCCTCGACGTTGAATCCGTTGGGCCGCACGAACGTCTTGGCGAGCACCACCGGCGCACTCACGCTATCGACCGCGAAGGTTCGTTTGTCGTGACGTTTGTGGTCGTAGGCAACGCAGTAGACCCGCCCGGCATTGATGATGAAGCCATAGGGATCCACCGTACGCGTGCTGGTTCGCCCCTCCTTATCTTCATATCTGAAGCGTACGCTGCGCGAGGAGCGCTCGGCTGAAGAGAGCAGCGAGAAGGCACGTTCGCCATCCTTGTCGAGTGCGATCTCGGAGAGGCGAAATGCGACGGGCGACGCTCGGTCGACGCGCGCGCGGAGCGTTCCGCCAGAGCTTCCGACCAGCTTCTCGGCAACCTCGTCGATCGAGGCGCCGATCGTACCGCCGATACTTGCGCCCAGCGCGCGCAGGGCCACCAAGCCGAAGAGCTCGCCGCTGCTCAAATCGAGCCGTTTGAGACTGTACCCTTGCGCGAAGCGATAGACGTTCGCCGCGCGATCGAAGTAGATTGGAAAACCGGCGTTACCGAGAACCGCAAGATAGCGACGGAGGGTGCGCGTGCTAGGACGCGGTCCGTTTTCGGCTATCTTGTCCTTGAGGTCCTCAAAGGAGTGATACCCTCGATCGATCGCGTTGAGCAATCGCACCAAAAGAATGACCTTTGACTCGCCGTCGGCGCTCATTGACTCGGTGACGGTTGCGGTTTGGGGAAGCACCCGTCGGCTGCGGTAATCGGCGGTGCGGTCGGAAGCGGTGCCGTTGCCGTTACGCCGACGCGCACGGGATAGAAAGAACCCCCATCCGTCATCGTCTGGATGGTCGTTCGTTGGGTCTGGCCCGGCGCAAGGTCGAAGGCCGTGATCTGATAGCGTGAAGGAACGCGCACGCACCCGACGTCGACGAGGCTTCCTCCGATCAAAAAACTTCCGCGTACCGGACCCGCGAGCGGCTGTAAGAACAGATATGCCGGCGCAGGCGCGGCACTCGGATTGCTAAGCGTAAGGTCGAGCGTGTGCACCACGCCGTAATCGCCATAGTCGTGCCCGTCCGCGGATGGATTGGCGTTGGGCGGCGTCGGATCGGTGTCGCCGAGCACCGTCGTCGCGTCAGCGCCCCCGGCAGAGAACGTCAGGCTCTCACTGCCAAAGCCGGCGATCGAGAAGACGCCGGTGCGATGGTGTCCGTCACCGGCAAGTACCGGCCCATCCAACAGCGCACGCGGATCGACGCCGGGCGAAACGGCAAGCACCGTTACGTCGACTGGGCCGCCGGAGAGCACGCGAAGGTCGGCCGTTCCGGCAATCAGCTGGCGCGCGGTCATCGGCAGATCGGTCAACCAATAAGGCTGATCGCCCGAAAGCGCAACGATGCTTCCTTCCTGCTGGCCTTCTGCCAACAAAAAGCGCTTCGTCACCGACTGCCCTACCTGCATGACATCCATGTTGGGCCCGGCGGAGGCTTCGATCAACTGCACGGCGCTGGCATCCGCCGTAGAAACGTTGCGCAGCGCTACGACGAGCCTGCGCGGATCGGTCCCGTCATCGTGGTAGTAGTAGAGGCGCACGGGCGCGCTTGCCGAGACCGCCCCGCGAAAGAGAACGCCGTCCTGCGCGACGTGCTCGGGATCGTCGTCATAAAAGAGCAGCGCCGGCGCAAAGGGCGCAACGGGCGTGTTCGTAACGAGCACGGTCGTCGAACCGGCTCGGTCGAAGTATTGACCGTTACCCGTAATCTGAACCGGCACGACGAACTGGATGCTCGCCCCGGGGGCTAGCGGCGCGGCGGGCGGCGTTACAGTCCCGAGGGTCACACGCGCGCCCGGCAGCGCTTGCGAGAGGCGCGTCACCTCCTCGGTGACCCGCTCCGCCAGCCAATCGGGTTGCGCGGGATTGCCGGTCACGGTCAGCGTCGTCTGCGGGACGATCGTGCCGGCATCGAAGGCAACGCGAATCGCTACGTCGCCCGTGGCGCCGGCTGCATCGGTCACATGCAGAACGTCATTTCCGGTAGCCTGCGTGGCGGTAATCGTGACGCTGACACCATTTGGATCGGCGGTCACGGTGACCAGCTTTTGTTCGAGCGAGAGCGTCAGCGGCGCGGTGGCTCCCGTCACGGTAACGATCTGCTGCTGCGCGGGATTTAGATTCACGCTGCTTGACGAGAGGCTCAGTGTTCCGCTAGGCGAGGCGGAGGGGGCCGGCGTGGTCTGCGCTACGGCAATCGCGAGAAGCAGCGCGTGCATACGTCACCCTTCGACGCGGCATGCCCGCCCCCGTGTCGTCATCCCGAGCGCTTCGACTCCGCTCGGCCAAAGGCTCGCAGAAGGGTTAGGTGACTGCCGGCTCCGAGGTTGGCGGCGGCGCGGGCGGATCGACCGAGGGAATCTTAGCGTACTTAAGTTTTTCCGGATCGTCCGGATCGACGTCGCCGAGGATGTGATCGCCCGAACTGAAGGTGCCTTTGAGCATCTCCTCGGCAAGCTCGTCTTCAACCATCCGCTGAATTGCGCGCCGAAGCGGACGCGCACCAAACTCGGGATCCCAGCCTTTGCGGGCGAGCACGGACTTGGCCCCATCGGTGACCTTCAGCTCCATCTCCTGCGCGCGCACTTCGCGAACGACCTTATTCAACTCGAGCGTGACGATCTTTTCGATCTGCTCACGGGTGAGCTGATGGAAGACGAGCACTTCGTCGACGCGATTGAGAAACTCGGGCCGGAAGGTCTGCTTGACCTCCTCCATCACACGGTTCTTCATCCGCTCGTAGGCCTTAACTTCGTCTTCGGCCGAAAGTTTCTGCGGACGGAAACCGATGTCCGTCGTCGTCGTCATTCCGGTCGCGCCGACGTTGCTCGTCATGACGATGACCGTGTTCTTGAAGTCGACGCGCCGGCCCTGAGAATCGGTGAGGTGCCCGTCCTCGAGCACCTGCAACAGCAAGTTGAAGACGTCGGGGTGTGCCTTCTCGATCTCGTCGAGAAGGACGACCGAGTACGGCCGGCGCCGCACCGCTTCGGTCAGCTGGCCGCCCTCTTCGTAACCCACGTATCCCGGCGGCGCGCCGACGAGCCGGCTCACCGAGTACTTCTCCATATACTCCGACATGTCGATGCGGATCATTGACTCTTCATCGTCGAAGAGGAACGCCGCGACGCTGCGCGCGACTTCGGTCTTGCCGACGCCGGTCGGACCGAGGAAGATGAACGAGCCGATGGGGCGGTTCGGGCTCTTGAGCCCGGCGCGCGAGCGGCGAATCGCACGCGTCAGAACGTTGACCGCTTCGTCCTGTCCGATGATGCGCTCGTGGAGCAGCTCTCCCATATTGAGAAGTTTTTCGGTCTCGGCTTGGGCGAGACGGCTAACCGGAATCTTCGTCCACGATGCGACGATCTCGGCAATATTATCCGCAGTCACTTTGAGGACACGTTCGCCGGCGCCTTTGCGATCGCGCCACTCTTGCTCGAGGTTCGCCTTCTCCAAGCGCAGCTTCTCTTCGCGGTCGCGGATCGTCGCAGCTTTGTCGAACTCCTGATTCTTTACGACCGCCTCTTTTTCGGCAATCAGCTTGCGCAGTTGGGCATCGGCCTCGCGAATCGCCGGCGGCGGCAGCGTGGCCTGCAACCGAACGCGCGAGCTGGCTTCGTCGATAAGATCGACTGCCTTGTCGGGCAAGAAACGATCGGTGATGTAGCGGTCGCCGAGCTTTGCCGCGGCGCTGAGCGCATCGTCGGTGATTTGCACCTTGTGATGCGCCTCGTAGCGATCGCGCAAGCCCTTGAGAATCTCGATCGTCTCTTCGACCGACGGTTCGCCGACCATAACCGGTTGGAAGCGCCGCTCGAGTGCCGAATCTTTCTCGATGTGTTTACGAAACTCGTTGAGGGTTGTAGCGCCGATGCACTGCAACTCGCCGCGCGCGAGCGCGGGCTTGATGATGTTGCTCGCGTCGATGGCGCCCTCGGCAGCGCCGGCGCCAACCAATGTGTGGAGCTCGTCGATAAAAAGGATGATCTCGCCGGCGGCGCCGCGGATCTCGTCCATCACGCGCTTCATGCGCTCTTCGAACTCGCCGCGGTATTTCGTTCCGGCTACGAGTCCCGCTAGATCCAACGTGATCACGCGCCGGTCGCGCAACGGCTCGGGGATGTCGCCCTTGATTACACGTTGCGCCAGCCCCTCGGCGATCGCGGTCTTGCCGACCCCGGGCTCGCCGATGAGGGCGGGATTGTTCTTCGTGCGGCGCGAGAGAATTTGGATGACGCGTTCGATCTCGTTGTTCCGGCCGATCACGGGATCGAGCTTACCGTCGCGCGCCAGTTGCGTGAGATCGCGTCCGTAGGCGTCGAGCGTCGGCGTCTTGCTCTTGCCCTTCGGGGCGGCAGGCTGACCTTCGGCGCCCAACAGCGAGGTCGTCTGAACGCGCACCTTCGCCGGGTCAACGCCTAAGTTGGTGAGCACGCGGGCCGCGACCCCCTCGCCCTCCCGGATCAAGCCGAGCAGCAGATGTTCGGTTCCGATGTAGTTGTGGTTGAGCTGACGCGCCTCTTCGAAGGCAAGCTCGATCACGCGCTTTGCTCGCGGGGTAAAGACCATCTCCTGCTGCACGGTCTGTCCGCCGCGTCCGACGATAGCCTCGACCTCTTGACGAACTTTGGCCAAATTGACGCCGAGTGACTCGAGGACCTTGGCGGCTAAACTCTCGCCCTCGGAGATGATGCCAAGCAAAATATGCTCGGTTCCGATGTAGTTGTTACCGAGACGCTGAGCTTCTTCCTGAGCCAGAACGATGCTGCGCCGCGCTCGCTCGGTGAAAGGCTCCCACATGGACATCGCTTAGCTGTTTCCTCCTACCCTCTAAACGCGCCTGGGCTCCCTGCGGTTTCGCGGCGCGTCGGCGGGCGCCCGCCTAGCAGGCCCAACTCTAACCAGAGGTTAGACTTACGCGCCGCGGAACCTCGCAGATATGCCAACCGTCGAACAGGTCCGCGAAGCACTCATCGATGTGAAGGACCCCGAACTCAATCTGGGCATCCTCGAGCTGGGCTTAGTCTACGATGTCACAACCGAGGGCGAAAACGGCGAGAACGTCAACGTGATGATGACGCTGACCTCACCGATGTGCCCGGTCGGTCCGATGTTCATGCAGTCGGTGAAGGATCACGTTTTGGCGGTCGAGGGCGTCAAGAACGCCAATGTGGAGATCACCTTCAATCCGCCGTGGGATCCGCGCACGATGGCCTCCGACGACGTCAAAGCCATGCTGGGCATTTGGTAGGCACCTCGTAGGTTCGCTCACCGAGGCGCCGGGTGCAGCCATCGCATCGGTAATCGGTTGATGTTAAATGCCACGATCAGTCCAGTCAGCGTCGGAAAGCCGAGCATCATTGCATACAGGGTGAGGCCGTCATCGAGATGTCGCCAGGACCCGACGAATCCAAAGGTATACCACCAGATTGCGAAGCCAAGAAGAGATGCGGGCACGAGGGCGGCTAGCGACCTCCACGGATGTTCCTTCGCCGGCGTTAGTGTCAGCGCGACGACGCCTGGCAACGTACCCAGCACTACGGAGAATAAAGGCGTCCACATAAGCACGAAGACCAATCCCATAATAGGGTCACCACACCGCGAAACCGCCCCTCGACAGCTGACCTCGGATGCTGTCCATGAAAAGAATGCTGCTGCCACACCGATGAGAGCTGCGCCGACAATCGCGGCGGCAACGCGATTTAAAACCAAGTGGCTCGAACTAGCACCGAAATCCCCTATGCAGCGTCGGCAAGCGGGCTGAAAGTAGACCGTCCCTAGATCCCTAGGCCATCGATGATCCCAAGGATCTGCGCCTCACGCCCGTCAGCGACCAACTGGTAAAACACGACGATGGGACCGACCGGAAAAGAGAGGACTAGGCCCACTTCTCTCCGTAGCGCCAACGTCTTAGAGTAGCGCAGCGTCTCGAATCTTACGCGAGCGTCGCGGCGCGCCCGGGCTGTCATTAGCGACGTATTGAATCAGCGTATTCAGCTGGGCCAGCGCCGTCGACGAGAATCGAACTCTCGGCATTAGTGTCGTCGTGCCCGCTCGGCCTTGTGCTGGCGCCTTACGCGTTCGATCGTTGCATAGACGGTTATCCAGACCTCGCCTTCGTCCACGGTCTCGCCGCGCCGCACCTCATCGAGCGCCTCCTGAACGTCGGCCTTTAGCTCCTCAAAAAAAGGGTCGTTTTTCGGTAGGTGCACGTGCGGATTATAACACGCTCGTCGGCCTTCTTAGGGGCGGTGAGAGGCCTCTAAGTTTTTCGCGACGACACGGATGTCAGTCGCGAAAAATTAGGGAGTAGGAGCGAAGCATGGATGCGGAGCGACGGACGTCCTCGAACCGCCCCTAAGAGGCCAACGAGCGTCGCAGGCTACATGCTGAGTTTGTAGGCTCCGGCGAGATCCTTCATGGCGGTGGTGAGGATCGCGTGATACTGCGCGTCGACGCCGAGACCGTACTTAGCATCGATGTCCTTCATCACTTGCAGGTGAATCGGATGCGAGACGAGCCGGTCGAGCATTACCTCGACGTTAAAGCCTTCGCCGCTCTGTCCCGCGTTCCACAGCGCCTTCGCGAGCGCCGGACCGTTCGTCGGATCGGGCTCGGGTTTGCTCGGGAGCGCGATCTTCTTCGCGGTGACGATCTTCAGTGAATCGTTCACGACGAAGTCGAACGTTGTGAGGAACTGGCCGACTTGCTCTTTGCCGTACTGCTTCGTCAGCTTAGCAACTTCCGCGTCAAAGAGGCTGCCGGTTAGCACTTTGAGCAGCGTTGCGGTGGAAAAGTTGCTCGGGCCGCCGCCGGCCTCGACCATCGAAAGTGTTAGCGCTAGCGAAGGCGCGCCCGTGTAGACGCAGCACGAGCCGGAGAAGCGTGTCTGCTGATCGACGACGTTGGGCATCAGGCTCGCCGACGCGGCGGCGGGAAGCGCCACGGCGGTGGCCAGCGCCAGGATGGCAACGGGATTGGAGGTACGCATAGGGTCCTTTCTCGAGCGAAGCTCGACGATGAAGACGGTTCTCGCCGTAAGGAACGGCGCCACATCGGGTTTGGATTGGGGGCGCTAGCGCTAAAGGGTGGCGATGCCGATCGGCTTGGTCGTTGGTTGCTTCGACCCGCCGGCGGGCTCGACGCTAACGGCGACGGCGGCAACCGTCTCGGCCGACTCGGGAAGGCGGATGATAGTTTCGTCGCGATCGCTTGGCATGAACGTCATCGAAGGCGCCATCCGCTTTGAGCCCTTGGGGAGGGTCCAGGCCTGATAGACCTTGCCGGGTGGAGGCTGTGCCAAGCGGGGAAGCGCGACGTAGAGATGAGTGCCGCGAACGAAGACCGCGCCGTCGGCGAAACGGTAGCGCCGTGCGTCGGCCGCAGCCAGGTCCGCAAGCGCCGCCGATTGGGCGGTCATGATCGCCGTCTGGCGAGCGATGCGGTGGTCCATCGTCGTGTAGATCAGCAGCGCCCCGATGGTGAAGACGAGGCTCGCGGCGATCGCACCGAAAGTCAGTGCGGGTGAGCCGCTCTTCCGCGCCGCGTGCGCGCGTTGGGAGCTGCGAACTTCGCGCATAATACGCGCCTTGAGTAGCGGCCCCGGGCAGAGTTCATCGCTAAAGCTTTGGGCCGACGTGCCTAAAGCGCTCACCGCGGGGCGCAGAAGCTCGTATTCGCGCCGGCACTCCTCGCAACTCTGTAGATGCTCGGCCACCACCTGTGCCTCAGCGGGCGGCAGCACGCCGAGCGCGTATACCGCGACGTTGTCCAGCATCTCGTCGTGCGAGGTCATACGGCGACCACTCCGTCGAGCGCACCGCGCAGGCGCCGTAATCCACTCCGAATTCGCGTCTTGACCGTGCCCAACGGCAAACCCGTCGAGCGGGCGATTTCGTGATGGGTCGCGCCGCCGAAAAAGCCGAGCTCGATCAGTTCGCGCTGTTCTGCGGGCAGCTTCTCGATAGCGTTACGAACCGATTCGGCGTCGATTCTTGCCAGCGCAGTATCTTCCAGTGAGTCCTCCGCAGGCATTGACTCGGGCACGTCGCCCTCGGGATGCGCCGCGCGCGAGCGCAGCACGTCCAAGGCGCGGTTGCGCGCGACACGGACGAGCCACGCTCCGAAGTTTCCCGAAACGAAAGAGTCGGGATTAGTCCAGAGTTTCAAAAAGATGCCTTGGGTCACGTCTTCGGCAACCCCTCGATCGGAGAGTACGCGCAGAGCGATACCGTAGACGAGGCGGTGGTACTCGTCATAGAGGACCTCGAAGGCGCCGGCATCGCCGAGCCTCACGCGCTCCATAAGCTGGACTGCGTCACTCACGATCAACGTGCGTCGTCACGGCCTGGATTCAAAGCGCCCCTTATAACGACGCCTGCCGCGGGTAGATGCGCGTCGGGATGGAGGCGAAGTTCGGGTCACCGCACTGCCAGAGCAAAAAGGAATACTCATCGGTAAGCAGCTGCTCGGACTGCTGCCGGGATGCAGCCATAAAGCCGTGCCCCGCATCGTAGTCGACGCGCAAGAGAATGGGGCGCCCGCTGGTCGTCGAGGCAGCGAGGCGCGCCGTAAGCTTAGCAAGCTGCCACGAGGCGACCCGCGGGTCGTTGTAGCCGGTGACAAGCATTACCGCAGGATAGCGCGTTCCGGGAACGACGTGCTCGTAGGCGTCCATCGCGTACAGCGCGCGAAACCCGGCTTCATTCTTTACAGTGCCGAACTCCGGGATGTTCGGTGGACCGTTCGGCGTGAACTCCATGCGCAGCATATTGCTGGCGCCCACGACGTCGAGCGCCGCCGCGAAGAGATGCGGCTGCGAGGTAATCGCCCGTCCGATCGTGATGCCGCCGGCGCTGGTTCCTTCGCCGGCGAGGTGCGCGGGCGACGTGTACTTGTGCGCGACGAGCCAGCGTCCGCACGCGATGAAATCTTGCCACGTATGCGGTTTGGTTGCCTGGAATCCGGCTTGGTGCCAGGCCTCACCGTACCAGCCGCCGCCGCGTACGTGGCAGACCGCAAAAACGCCGCCGCGCTCCAGCCACGCGACGCGCGTCGCCGTAAAACCCGGTTGGAGCGTGATACCGTACGAGCCGTAGCCCTGCAGATAGGTGGGGTGCGAACCGTCGAGCGCGAGCCCCTTGCGATGGACGATCGACAGCGGCACCATCGTGCCGTCCGCGCTGCGCGCCTGCACCTCCGATGACGTGTACGGCGCCATGTCCACGTTCGCCGGAGCTTTGATATGGGTATCGCTTACGGTTCCGTCTGCGTCGGCCGCATAGATCAGCTGTGAGTGAGTCCATCCAGCTAGACCGAAGACGACGCCCGGCTCGCGTGGATCGGCGGAGATTGCGTTAATGGTGCCGCGATAGGGAAGCGTCAGCGTCGTCTGCGTGCCCGGTGCACCATCGGCGTTGAGCGCGACGCGGTTGATCTGTCCGAAGCCGCCGTCGCGCGACTGCACGTAGAGTCCGTCGGAGGCCATGCCGATATCCTGAACGATCGCGCGGCTGGCGGAGACGACTGTCTGCGCGTTCGCCACGTTGGGTGAATCGAGCGAGGTTTCGATCACCTTGAATGTCGGCGCATCCTTATGGCTGACCATGTAGAGCGTCGCGCCGCGCAGGTCGTAGCCGGTAATGTCGTCGTCAACGGACGTTACCGGCTGCCAGTCTACTTCGCCCGACGTCAGCGGCCCGCGCACGGAATACACCGTAAGCTCGCGCCTTACCCCGTGCACGATGATGCCGAGAGTATAGGGCGAGACAGCCGAGGTGATGACGACCGGATAGTCGGTGAGCCCAAACGTCACCTTCGGATTGACGCCGTAGCCGAAAACGGCGACGTCCTGATCGGGATCGCTCCCCAGCACGTGAAGATAGTTGACGGCGCGGGTCTCCTTGTCGGTCCGCGGCTGTCCCGGTTTGAGCTCCGGAAATCGTACGTAATAGAATGATTTGCCGTCCGGCAACCAGCTCGTTGGACCGAAGAAATACGCTCGCGAGATTGCATCGGGCAGGACGTGGCCGGTCGCCGTCTCGACGACGTGGATAACCGAGGACTCCGAGCCGCCTTCCGAGACTCCGTACGCGACGTGGCCGCCGTCGGGCGACGGCAGGAAATAGTTGATCGTGTAGTGCTGGCCAGCTCCGGCGAGCGCTTGCGGATCGATCAGCACCCGCTCGTCGCTGCCATCGACGCTTCTAACGTAGAGTTTGGGCGAGTTGTCGCCGGGGTTGAGCTTTTCGTAAAAGTAATACCGCCCGTCGCGCGTGACGCCGGTTACCGAAGCGCCGGCGTTGTCTAAGGTCTTGATGCGTTCGAAGAGCGCCTCGCGCGGCGCGCCCAGGCGATCGAGAACGGCGCGCGTGTAGTCGTTCTGGTCTTTGAAGAACTGCTTGACGGTCGGGTCGTCCATGTTCTCGAAGTAGCGGTATGGATCCGTAACCGAGGTCCCGTACATCGTATCCGCGACCGCCTTCTCGGGCGGCAGCGGCGGTGGTTGCGGGAACGAGGACGGCACGGCGCCGACGACGGCCAGGGCGAGGGCGCCGCAGATGACTCGCATAGCGAGGCGTATTTGGCGAACGCTGTCGAGGACCTTTGCCCGACGCGTGCAAAGCTAACTCGGTGAAGAGTCGCGCGCAAAGATACGACGACCTCGCGGTAAAACGCGCGGAATCCGAAAAACCCGCCGGTCCCGAGGCGCTCGCGCGGCAGCACGCGCGCGGCAAACGCTCTGCGCGCGAGCGCGTCGACGCCCTGGTCGACGACGGCTCGTTCGTCGAGTTCGACCGGTTCGTCGTCGCGCGTGCCGGCGCGTTTGGATTGGACGGCAAGGAGTTCTTGGGCGACGGCGTCATCACCGGACGCGCCACCATCGAAGGGCGTCAAGTCTTTCTCTTCTCGCAGGATTTTTCGGTGCTCGGCGGTTCGCTCGGCGAGGCATTCGCCGAAAAGATTTGCAAGATCATGGACCTAGCGCTGCGCACCGGTTCACCGCTCATCGGCATCAACGATTCGGGCGGTGCGCGCATTCAGGAGGGAGTCGTCTCTTTAGGCGGCTACGCCGAGATCTTCTGGCGCAACGTTGCGGCCAGCGGCGTGATCCCGCAGATCAGCCTCATCGCAGGTCCGTGCGCCGGCGGCGCGGTCTACTCGCCTGCGATTACCGACTTCATCGTCATGACGGAAAAGATCTCGCAGATGTTTATCACCGGCCCCGAGGTCATTAAGACGGTCACCGGCGAGGAAGTGACTTTTGAGGAACTCGGCGGTGCGATGACGCACGCGACGCGCAGCGGCGTCGCGCACCTTGTCGCCGAAGATGAAGAGCATCTCTTCCGGCTCACGCGCGAGCTCTTTTCGTTTCTTCCGCAGAACAATATGGAGGCGCCACCCGAGTTCGCTTGCGACGACGATCCCCACCGCAGCGTTACGGCGCTCGACGAGCTGGTGCCCGACCTGCCAAATAAGCCTTACGACATGCGCGAGGTCGTCGAGGGCGTCGTAGACTACGGTGACTTCCTCGAAATTCAGCCGCTCTACGCGCAGAACATCATCTGCGGCTTCGGCCGAGTGAACGGACGCAGCGTCGGCATCGTGGGCAATCAGCCCAATGTTTTAGCCGGCGTGCTCGACACGCGCTCGTCCGTTAAGGCGGCGCGCTTCGTCCGCTTTTGCGATGCCTTCAACATCCCGCTGGTCACGTTCGTCGACGTGCCTGGGTTTCTACCCGGCACCGATCAGGAGTACGGCGGAATCATCTTGCACGGCGCCAAGCTGCTCTACGCATTCGCCGAGGCGACGGTACCGAAGATTACCGTGATCACTCGCAAAGCCTACGGGGGCGCCTACGACGTCATGGCGAGCAAACACATCCGGGCCGACGTCAACCTCGCGTGGCCGACGGCTGAGATCGCGGTTATGGGTGCCGAAAGCGCCGTTAAAACGATCTTCCGCCGCGAACTCGAAGCCGCCGCCGACAAGGAGGCGAAGATGGCCGAGCTTATCGCCGACTACGAAGAACGCTTCTCCCATCCATACATCGCCGCGGGACGCGGCTACGTCGACGACGTAATCGAAGCTCGCGCAACGCGCGGCGCGATCGCCGACGCCCTGGAGATGCTGCGCGACAAGCACGTGCTGCGGCCTGACCGCAAACATGGCAACATTCCGTTATAGCGACGGAGGCCCAGCCTCGCACACCGGTACTTCCGGGACGCGCGTCAGTACTGGTGTGCGACCCTCCGACTCTGTGGCTAGAACTACGCTAAATTGCGGCTTTCATAGACGCCCGGTGTAACAAGCGCCGATTTAGCTCAGGGGTTTGTCGACGACGCGGGGGTGAGTTGCATGTCGTAGCGCTGCGTCTGATCGGCGTAGACCGTATCGCCCGTAACCGATCGCGGGTCGTACCCTTCCTTTACCGCCGTAACGGTATAGTCGTCGGGTTGCAGGGAGAAGACGATATAGTGTCCGTGCGCGTCGGTCGTGGCCGTCACCGTCTCCGAGGGCGAGCTTATCTTCAACTGAACGCCCGAAATCGGCGTTCCCGTGTTCGCGTCGGTAACGACTCCGGCGATACCCCCGCTCGTGCCGGCAAACGCCCAGGCACCTTGACTCGCAAAGGCTGCGAGCAACCCGATCGTTCCGAGCGAGCTTCGCAACTGGAATGATTTCATCTCTGGTCCTCCGGCGGAGAGCTTACGTGGTTGTAGATACGCCGCAAGCCGCCCGAGGTTTCAACGGCAGCCCGCTGGCGCCGAATCAAGGGGCAGGACGGGCGTCCCTGCGCTGGTATGTAGCCCATGGTGAAGCTATTGGAGGGTAAGCGCGCGTTGGTGACGGGCGTGGCGAACCGCTGGTCGATCGCCACCGGAGTCGCGCGCAAGCTGCACGAGTATGGCGCCGCGATCGCGCTCACGTATCAAGGCGAGCGCGTCAAAGACGAGGTCGAGAAGCTGGCTGCCGAGCTAGGCGGCGCTCCGATTGTCGAGTGCGACGTCTCGAGCGACGCCTCTTTGGCGGCCATGCGCGAAGCGCTCGCCAAGGAGTTCGGACCGCTCGACGTGCTCGTGCACTCGATCGCCTTTGCCAACAAAGAGGATTTGGCCGGCAAGGTTTTCGATACGTCGCGTCCCGGCTTTGCGCTGGCGCTAGACGTCTCTGCGTACTCACTCATCGCGCTGGTGAGCGCACTGCGGAATTCGTTCAACGAGGGCGCCTCAATCATGGCTCTGACCTATCTGGGCGCAACGCAGATCGTCCCAAACTACAATCTCATGGGCATCGCCAAGGCCGCGCTGGAGGCCACGATCCGCTACATCGCATTCGATCTGGGCGATCGAAACATTCGCGTCAATGCGATCTCGGCCGGACCGATCAAAACCGCCAGCTCCCGACAGGTCGGCGGCTTTTCAAAGATTCTCGACGTCGTTCCAAAGGTGGCTCCGTTACGACGCAACGTCACCGCGGAGGACGTCGGCAGCATGGCGGTATTCCTCGCCTCCGACCTGTCGTCGGCCGTCACGGCCGACGTGCACTTCGTGGATGCCGGCTATCATGCGATGGGGATGTACCCTCCTTCGGCCGGGCCCGTCCTGAGCGAGCGCGGCGAGTCGAAGGCTCAGGATGACAAGTGACGGACGGTGTTCCGTAAGATACTGATTGCGAATCGGGGAGAGATCGCGATTCGCGTCATCAGAACGGCGCGCGAGATGGGCATCGCGACGGTAGCCGTCTACTCCGATGCCGATCGCGAGGCGCTGCACGTCGCGCTCGCCGACGAGGCCCATCATATCGGACCGGCCGCGCCGGCCCAAAGCTATCTCGACGGCGAGAAGCTGATCGCGGTCGCGCAAAAGTCGGGCGCGCAAGCCGTCCACCCAGGCTACGGATTTCTGGCCGAGAACGCGGCGTTTGCGCGCAGCGTCGTCGAAGCGGGGCTGACGTGGATCGGACCGCACGCCGGCGCGATCCACGCGATGGGAGATAAACTGCGCGCGCGCCGGGCGATGCGCGACGCCGATGTTCCCGTCGTCCCGGGTGGCTCCGACCCGATCCTAAACGTTGCGGCGACGCATGAGGCCGCGCGACGCTACGGCCTCCCGCTTGCGCTCAAGGCGGCCGCCGGCGGCGGCGGCAAAGGGTTGCGCGTTGCGACGACCGAGGCCGAGCTGGCTTCAGCTTTCGAAAGCGCGCGGCGCGAAGCGCGCGCCTATTTCAAAGATGACGCCATCTACGCGGAGCGCTACTTGGAAAACCCCAAGCACGTCGAGCTGCAGGTGCTCGCCGATAAGCACGGCAACGTCGTTCACGTCGGCGAGCGTGACTGTTCGCTCCAGCGGCGCCATCAGAAGCTGTGGGAGGAGACGCCGGCCGGGATCTCCGATCGCGTGCGCGCGGGAATACGCGAGGCGGGAATGCGCGCCGTCAAAGCGATCGGCTACGACTCTGCCGGCACCATCGAGTGTCTCGTCGCGGGCGACGAGTTTTACTTTCTCGAGATGAACACGCGGATTCAGGTCGAGCATACGGTCAGCGAGATGATCTCGGGACTCGACCTCGTGCGCGAACAGATCCGCGTCGCCGCGGGCGAGCGGCTCGGCTTTACCCAACAGGAGATTGCATTGCGTGGCTTCTCGATCGAAGGCCGCGTCAACGCGGAGGATCCCGCGGCGGATTTTAGCCCTTCACCGGGCAGAATCGCCGCATACCGCGAGCCGGCGGGCTTGGGCGTTCGCGTCGACTCGGCAGCGTACGCGGGCTGGACGATCCCGCCTGATTACGATTCTCTCGTCGCCAAACTCATCGTCTGGGCGCCAACCCGCGATCGGGCGCTCGCCCGTCTGCGCCGCGCGATAGACGAGTACGTCGTCGAGGGCGTCCCGACGACTCTTCCGCTGCTGCGCGCCCTCTGCGACCATCCGGCCGTGCTCGACGGCTCGTACGGCACCGCGACACTCGAGCGATTCGCGGCAACCTTTACGCCGCCCGCGCGCAACGGTCTGCGGTTGCCCGCATCGACGCCGCCCCCGCCGCAGCGCCGGTTGGCACCACGTCTCGGATCTCTGCGACCACGGTCAGAACAGGCTCGTGCGAGCGGCGGAAACGACGTGACGTCGCCGATGCATGGACTGGTCGTCGAACTGCTTGTCGCCAAGGGCGATGAGGTTCGCGAAGGTCAAGTGGTGGCGATCGTCGAGGCCATGAAGATGATGAACGAGATCCGCGCGCATCGCACCGGCGTCGTCGGCGCCCTGCACGCAGGCGTCGGAGCGACCGTCGAGAGCGGGTCGCCGCTAGTAAGTATTACTTAGCTACGGCCGCGCGCGTCGCAGTGGTGTTCTCTCCGTTTTGATGGAGCGTCAGCGCGGTTACGGCACCGGACGCGTCGCGTTCGAAGTGAATCTGTGCGAGCACGACCTTGAGAAAAAATTCGTCCTTCGCCGACGGGAAGATCGGAAATGCCGGCTGCCCCGTGAGCTGGACGAAGAGCTGGTCGCCGTGCAACGTAACTGCAAAGGCCGCACCGGCAATCGTGTAAGAGCCGACGTACTCGCGCAGCTGGGATGAAGTTAATGCAACCGGTGGTGGAAAGAGCGGCGAAAGCTGCGCGACGAACGCTCGGCCACTCGCATCGATTCTCACCGCCGGCACGACGATGCCGTTTTGAATCAACCAGAGTCCGACGACGTTGTCGCACCTACGAACGAACCGGAACGCAGCACCGAAGGGGGCGGCGTAGTAGGTATCGGGATCGATGCGTTGGGGGCTCGCAGGCGATTGCGGCACGAGCGCAATTGAAAGCTCGTTGGGGCGGCCCGACGGTTCGACCGTGAACGTGATCCCGCCGCTTACGTTACAATAGACGCCGGTATAGGAGGCCGGATCGGCTTTGGACGCGGGAACCGACGAAGGACAGGTAGCGATTGGGAAGTCGGGCAGCATGACGTGCGTCGCAATGTCGGTGACCGTCGGGCCGTTGCTAAGAGCCACCACCCCCCGTTGCCGGTCCGGCGAGATTGCAACGAAAGCATGAAAGCCAACCGTGTCGCCGCCATGGCTGATAATGCCGTTCCCGGCGTTGACATTCCACACGAGGCCGATCTCGTGGCGGGGCTCGCCCTGCGCGCGCGGCCGCTGCGCAAACGTACAGGCCGGTGCCAACGACCCCTGACCCATGTTACAGCGCAGATATTTCAGCATGTCGTCGAGATTTGAGATGATGCCCCCCGCTGGAAGTGCCGACTCCATGTGCCACGTCGTCACGGTGCTTCCAGCGATATCGTGCCCGACCGCCAGCAGGGTGGGGTCCGGCGCATCGGTGCGCGCGAAGGTCGTGCCGGTCATTCCCAGAGGATCGAGCACGTGGTGCGCTACGAGTTGCGAATATGTCGTGCGAGCTCGATTCGCGAGAAGCTGACCGAGCAGCGCGATACCGTAGTTCGAGTACTCGTACTGTGCTCCGGGATCGCGCGTGAGCGCGTAGCCGCTTAAGAAGGCGTACATGTCCGAGAGCGCATAGTGGGCGTAGGGGTCGTCGGCGCTCGGATCCATGTTCGCCGGCAGCCGCGGCAATCCGGAGCGCTGCTCGGCCAGATCGAGCAGGGTAATTTGCTTCCCATCTTTGCTTGGAGCACGAACGCCCGCAGGGAGGTAAGGTGAGATGGGATCGCTCAGGCGCACCTCGCGCGCGAGCACCATCGATGCGAGCGTGGTTGCGGTAAAGGTCTTCGTTACGGAGCCGATCTCGAAGAGGGTGCGCGCGTCGACCGGACCGCCGTTTCCGGTACTCCCCGCAACGTAAACGCTTTGCTTACCGTGATCGATGACGCCGACGGCAATTCCGGTTCCAGGCACCGCTTCGGCGCGTTCTTCGATCGCTGCCTGCAGCGAAACGGCTGCGGCGACCGCCCCAAGGAGTGCAACCATGCGCGCGCCTTAGCGATATGGTGGCGGGCGGCCTGCCAGGCGACGGCGTAGTTACGCTCGATGGCTCGCGACGTCAACGGTTCCGGCATTCCTATCGAGCCCGTCTACAATTGCGTAGAGGGCGCGCCGCGCGATCTCGGCGAGCCCGGCGCCTTCCCCTATGGCCGCGGCATTCGCAAAGATATGTACCGTGGACGCCTTTGGACGATGCGGCAGTACGCGGGTTTTGCAACGGCGGCCGAATCGAACGCGCGCTACCGTTACCTCCTCGAGCGTGGCCAGACGGGCCTTTCGGTAGCGTTCGATCTCCCCACGCAGCTTGGTTACGATTCGGACGCACCGCGAGCACGCGGCGAGGTGGGTAAGGTGGGCGTAGCGATCGATTCAATTACCGACATGGAAACGCTGCTCGACGGCGTGCCGCTCGATCGCGTCACCGTTTCGATGACGATCAATGCTCCGGCGGCGATTCTGCTGGCGTTACTGCTGGCCGTCGCCCGGCGCCGCGGTATTCCGTTCTCGAAGCTCGGTGGGACCGTGCAAAACGACGTGCTCAAAGAGTATGCGGCCCGCGGTACGTACATCTATCCGCCGAAGCCTTCGATGCGCCTGGTAACCGACGTGATGGCATACTGCGCACGCGAGGTGCCGCAGTGGAACACCATCTCTGTCTCCGGGTACCATATTCGCGAGGCGGGCTCGACGGCCGTCGAAGAGATCGCATTCACGCTCTCCAATGCAAAGGCGTACCTGCACGCGGCGCGCGCCGCCGGAATCGCGCTCGATGAGGCCGCACCGCGTATCTCCTTCTTCTGGAACGCGCACAACGATTTCTTTGAAGAGATCGCCAAGTTCCGCGCGGCGCGCTACCTATGGGCGCACATCACGCGCGACGAGTTCGGTTGTCGCGATCCTCGCTCGCAGATGCTGCGCTTCCACACGCAAACGGGTGGTTCCACGCTCACCGCACAAGAGCCCGAGAACAACGTCGTACGCGTAACGCTGCAGGCGCTCGCCGCCGTTCTTGGCGGTACGCAGTCGCTGCACACCAACGGCCAAGATGAGGCGCTCGCGCTTCCAACGGCACAGAGCGCGAAGGTCGCGCTGCGCACGCAACAGATCATCGCGTTCGAGTCAGGCGTTGCCGACGTCGTAGACCCAATGGCCGGCTCGTACTATCTCGAGACGCTCACCGACGAGCTGATCGCGCGCGCGGCCAAGATCATCGGAGAGGTCGACGCGATGGGCGGCAGCATTGCGGCAATCGAGAGCGGCTGGATGCAGGCGCGCATCGCCGACTCGGCCTACGTCGCCCAGCAAGAGGTCGAGCGCGGCGAGCAAGTCGTCGTCGGCGTCAATCGTTTTGTAGAGCCGGAGATCGAGGAATCGGTCTCGCTGCAGCGCGTCGACGGACGCGTCGAGCGCGAGCAGGTCGAAGCGTTGCGCGCTTTCCGTGCGCGGCGTGACTCGAAGCTGATCGCACGCAGACTTTCAGAAGTCGGTAGCGCCGCAGCGGGGACGGAGAACCTCATGCCCTATTTCGTGGACGCGGTCGACGCCGGCGCGACGCTCGGCGAGATCTGCAACGTCCTGCGGGACGTTTTCGGCACGTACCGTGCCAAAGAGGTCGTCGCATAAATGGAACTGGATCACGTTGCCATCGTGGTGAAGGATCTCGAGGACGCGCTGCGGCTCTACACGCAAACGCTCGGCTTCAAGGAAATCTATCGGGAGATCATCGCCGACCAAGGCGTGGAGGCTGTCGGATTGGAGGCCGGGGCGGCCTCGGTAGAGCTGCTCCTTCCGCTAGACGAAAACTCCCCCATCGCCCGCTACCGGGGGGACGCTGCGACCAAGCTCCATCACACCGCGTATCGCGTCGCCGATATCGAAGCCGCGCTCAGCGGCCTCAAAGCCAAGGGCGTACGATTGATTGACGAGCACGCGCGCAAGGGCGCCAACGGGAGCTTGATCGCCTTCTTGCATCCAAAGGCCACCGGCGGCGTTCTCATCGAACTCTGTCAGCCACATCCGTTGAAGTAGGGTAAACTAACGACCACGTGATATCGGGAAGACTCGATCGGCGCCGCCGCGCGCTGGCGTGGTCTACGCTTGCATCGGCAGCGATTCATCTCATCGTCTTGACCCTCATCTTCTACGCCGTCGCACGGCTCCTCGTGCCGCGCGGTGAAAAGAAAGAGATCGTCGCGCAGACGACCACGATCTCAATTGCGCAGCCGGCGACCCCCCGGCCGGTACCCGCTCGCGCCATACGCCACGTGCGCCAGCGTGAGTCGGCGCCCGCGCGCACGCAACGGCACGAACTCGTCAAGGAGGTCGCAGTCAAAGCGCCGCCGCAACCCGCGCGCCGGCCGACGGTGCCGACGCAGATCGAGCGCGACCAATCCGGATTCGCCAAAGAAGTGGCACAACTCAACGCGCAGAACGACGCGCACGCGATTCCGACGATAGATCCCGGCGCGCGCGAATCGTTCTCGAAGAGTTATTCGATGGATATCCCGTCGTCGTTGCGCGGCGAGGAGCACGGCAACGGCATTATCACGCCCACCAAGAGCTGGCGCGACCACGGACAGGATTGCTACTACGGCCGCTACGAGTTCACGTATCCCGACGGTGCGACGGAGAGCGGGAGTATCGTCTGGCCGTTCTGTTACGATCCCGGCTCAGATCCGTTCAAGGAGCCGCCCCATCAAATTCCCTTCCCGCTTCCGCTTACCGGTTTCCGATTGGCGTCGGACACGGACCTGCCGCCAATCGAAAAAGACGTGTACGAGCGGTGGGCCGCCGAGAATAAGAACGACGAATCAGTGCCGCAACAGCGGCGTTGACATCAACCCGTTGAGCACGAACTGAACGGCGAGCGCCGCGAGAATGATGCCCAACAGGCGGCTGATCACGTGTATTCCCGTCGTTCCGATGACGCGCATCAACATCGACGAGCCCCGCATGCAGAGCCACGTAACGAATAGGGCCACGGCATAGGCGAGCGCGACAATCGCGAGGTCGAGCCGGTCGCCATGCGCGAGAGTGACCAGCAGCAGCACGGTTGCGATCGTACCGGGGCCGGCAATCATCGGAACGGCGAGCGGAAAGACCGCCGGGTTTTCGGTTAAGGCGGCTTCGCGTTCTTCGGCCTCGGTGCGTTTGGCGCCGGTGGGGCGCGCGAAGAGCATATCGATCGCTATCAGGAAGAGCAGAATTCCTCCGGCGATCGTGAAGGCCGGGAGCGTGATTCCCAGATAGTCGAGTATCAGGCGGCCGAGGACGCCCATGAAAAGAATCACGACCGCCCCCACGATGACGGCTTGGTCGATGATCTGATTGCGCCGCTTCGGCAGATCGCGAACCGTCGCGCCGAGCGTCATGGGGATCATGCCGATCGGGTCGATGATCGTAAATGCGGTCGCAAATGCGGTAGCGGCGAAGCGAACGTCCATAATGCGACGACAGGGTATCGTTTCCATGAGGCAAACGTCAAGTGCTCGATGCTCTCGACGCGCGACGGCCCATGCAGCGAGCCGTAACCATCGACGATTTGCGACGCCTTGCAGAGCGCCGGCTTCCGCGCGTTCTCTTCGACTACATCGACGGCGGCGCCGATGGCGAGGTCACGCTGCGCGAGAACTGCCAGATCTTCGATCGCGTGCGCTTTCGCCCACGCAATGCGGCGGCGATGGGCGCGTGCGACCTCCGCACGACGGTGCTTGGAACGGTGCTCGAGCTTCCCTTTCTGCTGGCGCCGGTCGGCAGCAGCCGATTGTTCTTTCCGCGAGGCGAGTGCGTCGCGGCGGCGCAGGCGGGGCTAGCCGGTACGGCATACGTCCTCTCCACGCTCTCGGGCTGCCGGATGGAAGAGGTTCGTGCCGCAACGAGGGGACCGGTTTGGTATCAGCTCTACCTCATCGGCGGCCGAGACGTCGCCGCCGCAGCGATCGAACGCGCGCGAGCCGCCGGATTCAGTGCGCTGGTCGTGACGGTCGACACGGCGGTGGCCGGCCAGCGGGAGCGCGATCTGCGTAATGGCGGGCGGGAGCTAGTCAGCGGTGACCTCTTAGCGATGCTTCCGTACGTTTCGCAGCTGCTTGCGCGTCCGATCTGGCTTTTCGATTGTCTGCGCGACGGCGGAATGATGAAGTTTCCCAACGTGGTGATTCCCGGTGAGGGCGCGATGCCGTACGAAGACGTCGGCGCTGCGCTCGAGCGCTCGACCGTCACCTGGGGGGATATGAGCTGGATTCGCGCGCTGTGGCGGGGTCCAATCGTCATCAAAGGCGTGCTCTCGGGCGATGACGCGCGCCGCGCGCTCGACGCCGGTGCCGACGCGATCGTGGTCTCTAATCACGGCGGGCGGCAGTTGGATTGCGTCGCGTCGACGCTGGCCGCATTGCCCGAGGTCGTCGAGGCCGTCGCCGGGCGCGCGGAGGTTTATCTCGACGGCGGCATTCGGCGCGGAAGCGACGTCGTTAAGGCGCTGTGCTTGGGTGCGCGCGCCGTGCTCGTCGGACGCGCCTACGCCTACGGACTCGGAGCCGCCGGAGGGCCGGGCGTCGCACGAGCGATCGAAATTCTCCGCACCGGGATCGTTCGAACGTTGCGGTTACTCGGATGCCGAAGCGTCGCCGAACTCGATCGCTCCTACATTGCCTGAGAGGGGTCCTCGCTTGACACGATCTCTACGGAATCTCGCCGTCTTACTGGCTCTGACGCTTGCGTGCGCGAATGCGGCGCGGGCCGCGGAGTTCGACGTCCCGCCCGTGCCGCATCGCTTCGTCACCGATAACGCCGGCGCGCTCTCGGATTCGACGCATGCCGCACTCGAGAGCGAGCTGCACGACTACTCGGCGAAAACCGGACATCAGGTCATCGTCTGGATCGGCGAGAGCACCGGCGACGTTCCGTTGGAAACGTTCACGGCCGAAACGGCACACACGTGGCGAATAGGACGACGCTCCTACGACGATGGCGTCGTCCTTTTTCTCTTCATGCGCGACCACCGCGTTCGAATCGAGGTCGGTTACGGGCTCGAGGGCGATCTCACCGACGCCGACGCGAAGCGCATCATCGATGGGAAGATCGTGCCGGCGATGCGCGCGGGCGATCCGAACCGCGCGGCAACCGACGGCGTGAATGCGATCCTGGCGACGATCTCTACCGGCCCGCACGGCGAGGAGCAAAACGGCGCATCCGTGCAATCGGTGATGTCGACGGTCGCAGCGCTTCTCCCGCTAATCCTTATCTTTGGATTTTTCGTAATCTTCGTGCTGATCGTAATCCTTGCGCGCAAAACCTCTGGGCGTGGTGGTGGCGGCGGAGGCTCGAACGAAACATTCTCATCAAGCAGCAGCGACGATGATTCCAGCTCCAGCGACGACGATTTCGACGCCGGTGGTGGCGACTTTGGCGGGGGCGGCGCGTCGGGCAGTTGGTAGCCGAACCAAGACGTCGTCGAAGCGCCCCGCCCACCGAAGGACCGAGCGCTTCGACTCAGACCGCCTCACCCCGAGTGGCGAGGCGCGCCTTTACCTGCCGATGCTAACCGCTGCTGAGTAAAGGTCTGTCGCAGGCGTAGTGTAGGTCCTGAAGGGGCTTCCGCCTTGCGGGTAGTGCCAAAGGCTGATGTCGCCGCCGGCGCCCGCGTCCGCGCACCACAGATTGACGCCGACGGCGACCCTGCCTTGCTCGTGGTTTACCGGCGTGTTCTTCTTGCCGACGATGAACGGACTGACGATATCCGAATAGTTGTTGTAGCAAGCATCGCCCAGAACCGTTTGACCCTCCGACGTCAGGACCGACCCCGCAAGACTCGCCTGATCCATGCCGGTCTCGAACTTCCCGCCGGCCTCCTGATCGGCGAGCGCAATGTACTTTCCGTCCCACATCGTGCCGCCCGGAAAGTCGATCGTAATGCCGCTGGTCGATAGTGTCGTCATCGTCTTGGAGCCGGCTATTAAGGCGCAGACCGCGATGGAATTCTGCTCGCCCATGCCGATGAGATTACCGTTGCCGTCGTAACCCATGGGCCACATAACGCTGCAGGAAGAGTCGCTGTAGGTCGTGGGCTTCTTGGGATTGCCGCCCGCATAGACGGTGGCGCTGCCGGGGTCAAAATCGGTTACGGCGAGATCCTTCTTCGCATCCACCGAACACCCGATGGGGTCACCGCCGGGATCGAAGGTCTGAATCGGCGTCTTGCCGCCGTGCGCGTACTCCAGCACCGTTCCGTTGCCGAAGTTTGTGATGTATACGTCGCCTTTTGCATCGACGCACATGCCGTAGGGCTGGTCGAATCCGGTCAGCGTCCCCACCTGCGCGCCGCTCTTATAGTCCAGCACCAGCACGTCGTCGCTGTGCAAGTCTCCGCCGTAGAGCAGGATCGATTTGTGGCCCTTCTTCTCCGGCCGCATCCACGACTTGCCGTGGTCGACCTGCACCGGACTCTGTAAGTGGTGCAACATCATCAGCACCGGAGCTTGACCGGCGTTCGGCGACGGCGTCGCCGGCTGGACCTGCGAGCCGCTGCACCCGGCAAGCAGTACGCACGCCGCAAACAGGGCGGCTCCCGAGATCGAAGACTTCATACTTTGAATTCCTCCAGTCATTCACCAAGAGTAACCGCCACGCAACGCGTGGCGGTATCCGGGAATGTACGGAATCGGGGGCCGGGCTGTACGGAGAATGTACGGAGCTGCGCTCTACGCGGTACGTACCCTCGCTGAGGTTTGCCCTATGGCGGCGAGTTCAGGAAGTTTGGAGGGTTGACTCCGGCCCCCTGTGCCGACTTATACGCATTCGCCGCGGTCGTTTTCATCAGGCCGTAGCTCGGGTAGTCGGGCGGCACGTGATTTACGAAATAGGCCGCCTCGCAGGCAAGTGCTTCGAACTGCGCGCCCTTGCTGGTGGTCGCCTTCTCCACGTAGGTCTGGCAGGCAGCGATGCTGGCCTGATTGAGGACCTGCGAGGCTTGCGCCTTTTGATCGGCGCTCCAAGAGGAGTACGGACCGGGAAAGATTTGGGTGTCGGCCGCCGACGCAAGCGATAGGGATGCGAGTCCCATTGCGGCCGCGGCGAGGATTGATGCTGTGGTGAGCTTTGGCATGTGCTCCAATGGTACTAAAGATTCGGGGCGATGGCGAGATCGAGCGAGGTTTCGAAGGTACGGCTCCACGGCAGGCCGATCGAAAGTGCCGCGATATGGTAGCCGGGATAGAGTTGGGGGAGAATTCGCGCGGCGTCGCTCCAAAGCAGGGACCGGTCGAGCTCCGCGACCGAGGATGCGACCTCCGGCGTAAGCAGCGAATGATCGGTGATCCCCTGCGCCGCGAGCGTAGCGTTGAGACGGGGTCGAACCTCGTCATCGAACGAGTAATCGTCGACGAAGCGCGTAAACGTGAACGTGCGATGGGCCAAGTCGTCGTAGGTGTGCAGCCGCCGGCCCGCACCGGCCGCGATCGCCTCGGCGAGCGCGGTGCCGACGGTATTCGCGTTGGTGTTCCACGAAGCATACGCGTCAAGGCGCGAGGCGAGGCCGAGCGAAAGCAAGAGCTCCGCGAAGGCCGCCTGATCGCGATTCGACGTTAAGTACGAGAGATCGGCGACGGCAACCGATAGCCCGCGCGACAGGTCGCGTTGCATCTCGTTGACAAACGCCTCGTTCTGCGCCGGCGTCGTTCCAGGAACGCGCACGTAGAGCGCGATCTCGGCGGAGCCGTCGTCCTGTACGCCGCCAGAGACGCCGATCAACGCATCGATCGCGGTGGAGATCGGCGCGTACTCGATCGGATCTTGATACAGAGCTCCGGCCGGCGTCGAATAACGAACGGCAATACGCGGCGTCCATTTCGCCGTCCGCGCGATGGCGTGCGCGACCAGCGCCATTCCCAGTTCGTCCGCACCGGGCTCGATCGATGCGCGGCCGGCGAGGTCGTCGTTAGCGAGGTCGGCCTGCAGCGTCGCGACGTCGCGCACGTGCAGCCCGACCGGGCCCGCATCATCTTGGCCGAGCACGAGCCGGTCAATGACTCCGTTCGCGGTCAACTTCAGGAGAAGCCGGTCGACCGCGAGATTGCGTCCTCGCGTCGCGAGATACGCGTCGAGAGCCGGTTCGCCGATCAGCTCGCGGAGGTGTGACTCGCTCGCCGTTTCGCTTGGCAGCGGCGGGTCGTGCAGATTGGCATACTGTTGCAGATACGACCAGATCGGATAGGGCGCGAAGAATGGCGTTCCCGCCGGAATATCCGTCGGCGCCAGGCGCATGATCGTCCCGAAGGCGCCGATCCAGGCGCCGGGATACTCCGAGCGCAGGTGCGCGAGCTCCCTCAATCGAGACTCCGCGTCCGCATAGGATGCACCGGGAACGCGCGACGCGGTGAGGCCGCCGTAGGCCAGCATATCGGTCGAGATCACGAACGCGCGCGTCCGCGACTTTTGAGCTTGACGATTCAACCACGCGATGAGCGCATCGGAGCGGCCGGCATCCAGAAACCGGCCGATCAGCGCACGCGGCGGAGCTTCAACGGCTACCCCCGCAATACGCCCAAGCATCACGGGTAGCTGCGCCGTCACGGGACGATCGTCCATCGGCACGAACGCGATAGCGGCAAGCAACAGCGTAACTAGGTGCATCACAGCAACCCGCGCAGCGAACCGCCGGCACGTTCTAACAGAGCGCGCGCGTCTGAATTGTCCACGCCATGGCGCTCCATTACGATCGCAACCTTGACGCTGCCGCCGGCTCGCTCGAGCAGCTCTTGCGCTCGGCGCTCGTCGACACTTGCAAGGCGTTCCACGAGACGCAGCGCGCGCCCGCGCAACTTGCGGTTATTCCCAGCCAGATCGACCATGAGATTGCCGTAAACCTTGCCGAGCCGCACCATGACGGCCGTCGAGATTGCGTTGAGCGCAATCTTCTGCGCCGTGCCCGCCTTCAATCGCGTCGAGCCGGCCAGAACCTCGGCACCGGTTGGAATCACGATTACGCGCTCGGCCGCACGCGCAAGCGGTGAGTGCGCGTCGGCGGTCAACGCGATCGCATACGCGCCGACGGCACGTGCCCGCTGGAGCGCGGCGACGACGAATGCCGCGGTGCCCGAAGCGGAGATCCCTACCACGGCATCGGCGGCCCGCACGTACGCCTCCGCCGTCGCAGCGCCCGCTGCGGCGTCGTCCTCGGCGCCTTCGACAGCCGCGAGCAACGCCGCGGGGCCTCCGGCGATGTGCGCGCAGACTAGCTCCGGCGGCGTACCGAAGGTCGGCGGCATCTCCGATGCGTCGAGCATCGCGATTCGTCCGCTGCTGCCGGCACCGACGTAGTGCAGCCGGCCGCCGCGTGCGAGCCGATCTGCGATCGCGTCAATCGCAATGGCAAGCGGCACACTCTGCGCGAGCACGGCATCTACCGCCGCGCGCTGGTCGCCGGCAAGCAGCTCGACGAGCTCGAGCGTCGGCAGCAGATCGAGCCCGGCGCTACGCGGGTGTTCGCCTTCAGTTGGCGGGAGAGGCTCGCTCACGAGATCAAACGAAGCCCTTCGGAGAGCGCGCCGAAGTAGGGTTCCCTTCTCGTTTCGACGACGCGCACGTCGAGCGCGCTACGCGCGATACGCTCCTCGAGACGCGCGCACAACGCGTTGCGCTCCCGGAGCAGACCTCCGGAAAAGGCCAAGGGCAGCGCACGCCGCTCGCCTCGGGTTACGACGACACGGATCATCTCGAGGAGCCCGTCAGCCGCGTCGTCTACGATCGGGCCGGCGATCTCATCACCCGTCGCTGCATGGCGGAGCACGACCGTTGCGCAGGACGCGATATCGGCAACCGGTGTCGGGCTTTGGTAGAAGCGCGCGAGGAGTGTGGCGCGATCGCGTCCGCCGGCGCGCGACGCCAGCTCGTCGAGCATTGCGCTCTTGCCGGAACCAGTTTGTTGCGACGTTAATAGGCGGCGCAGCGCGGCTGCGCCGATCGCATATCCCGAGCCTGCATCCCCGAACAGATACCCGAAGCCTCCCGCCCGAAAGCGGCGCTCGCCGATCTCCGCGTACGCAATCGAACCGGTCCCCGCGACGATCACCATTGCGTCCCCTTTCGGCACTACCGCTCGCAGCGCCATCCGCGCGTCGTGATCGATCGTGATGCGCGCGGCCGGAAAGCGTAGGCTCAATCGTTCGTGCAATCGCTCCCGTATGCAAGCGTGACCGGCACCGGCCGCACCGATGCCTATCGCCGCTGGAGCCTCGCCCTCGAGAACCGCTTCGATGCACCGCGCCATCGTCTGCGCGGCGGCCTCGATCCCGTGCGTCGCGACGTTCGCGCCCTCGCATGTGCTCGTTCGCACGACGCGTTCGCCCCGCGCGAGAGCCGCTATCGTTCGCGTTCCGCCGGCGTCCACGCCTACGACTATATCCGGCATTCGCCTTCGATGCGCGCGAGCAGCTCCCGCAGCCGCAGCGGCGCGATCGCTCCCAGCACTGCACCGTGCCCGGCGCCGGTCGCCGCCGGAACGTTGCCGGCACGTTCGCGCAATGTCTCGTAACCGAGCACGGCGAAGCCCATCGCCTCTTTCGCCTCCGCCGGTAGTCCCATCGCATCGGAGAGTTCGACGCGAGCGGGGTGCAGAAGCGTGGCGAGACGCTCGATCAGCCTCTGATTGCGCGCGCCGCCGCCGCTCACGACAACGCTTGCCGTGCCGAAACCCGCCCGGCGAACTGCGTGCGCAATCGAAGCCGCCGTCAACTCCGTGAGCGTCGCCGCGCCGTCTTCGAGCGAAAGCGAGCCGAGCCGAGCCGCAAACTGCGAGAGAAACTGCTCGCCGAACTGCTCGCGTCCGGTCGTCTTCGGCGGCGTAACGCCGAAGAACTCGTGCGACAGCATCGCCTCGAGCAGCACCTCATCGACGCGCCCGCGACGAGCACGATCGCCGGCGTCGTCGAAGCGCTCTCGGCCGCCGGTTCGTTCCGCCACGAATGCGTCGAGCAGCATATTGCCCGGCCCGGTATCGAAGGCGGCCGCGTTCTCCGGGGATGCGCCCCGTCGCAGCAGCGTAACGTTAGCGATTCCACCGACGTTGAGCGCGACGCGATCCTCGCCGGCCCCGCCCAGCAACAGCGCGTCCACCCGCGCGATTAGCGGAGCGCCGTGACCGCCGGCGGCGCAATCCGCGCTGCGAAAATCGTAACAGACGGTCGCATCGACGGCCTCGCGGATAGTAAAGGCATCGCCGGCTTGCAGCGTAACGTGCGCGGGGCCGTCGTGCCATAGCGTCTGGCCGTGCGACGCAACGTAATCCACGGACTGCGACCCAATCACCGCTTTTGCGGCGCGTGCGAAGGCACTGCCGAGCGCGTAATGGAGCCGCGCGACCGCCGCGACGCTGCCCGAGTTCGGCGGGAGCACCGCGAGCAGCTCCGCCTTGAGCTCTCGCTCGAACGGGAGCGTTTCGAAATGCAGCAGCTCGAGCGCGTACGTTCGCCCCTTCGGAACGACGCGTACGAGCGCCGCATCGGCGCCATCGAGCGAGGTTCCGCTCATCAAGCCGACGGCAAGCATCAGAGGCGCAAGTCCTCCACCATTGCCTCGTAGAACCGCTGACGCAATCCGGGCTCCGAGCCGGGAGCCGCATCGCGTCCGAAGTAGACGGCGTTCGTGAGCAAGATGCCTTGCAGGTCGCGAACTGGGTCTGCCCACACGCAGGTTCCGACAAACCCAGTATGGCCGAACGACGAGCGCGTCATCAAACGTCCGCACGAGTTGTCGTTGTTCGTCTTGAGTGCCCAGCCCAGCCCGCGCCGCAGAACCGGATCGTCGGCCTGCTCGGTGGTTGCCTCACGCACGAGCGGCGCCGAAAGCGGCGTCGTTGCGCGTCCGTGCAGCGAGCCCAGGTACCATTCGGTCATTTCCGCAACGTCGGCCGCCGTTCCGAAGAGTCCGGCGTGCCCCGCGACACCGCCCATCAAATAGGCTTTCTCGTCGTGGACGAAGCCCGCGACGCGCCCGCGCCACGCGTCTTCTTCGGTTGCCGGAATCGTTGCCCGCTCGCGTTTCGCGGGCCGGTAGCCCAGCGAGTTACCGAAGCTCGAGCGGCACAGCGTATCGAGCGAACGCGCGCTCAGGCGCTCCAGCGCGACGCCGAGAGCGATGAATCCGAGATCGCTGTAAACGACGCGGTCGCCGGGCTTCGCGATCAGCTCCAAACCGAGCGCGAAGCGCTCCACGTTCTCGTCGAGAATCGCGCGATAGTCCGCACCGGAGTTCATTCCCGAGGTATGCGCGAGGAGCATGCGTAGAGTAATGCCCGCGCGCCGCTCGTTCGCCCACTCCGGGAGAACACGCGAGACCGATTCGTCCAAGTTGAGGCGCCCTTCGGTAACCATTTGCAGTGCGAGCGTCGCGATGAAGAGCTTGGTCAAGGATGCGAGGTCGAAGCGAGTGTCGCAATAGACGGGTCTCGCCAACGCATCGTCGCGCGTCACGCCATAGGCGCGCTCGAATAGGAGCCGGCCGCGATGCTCGATACGTGCAACGGCCGCCGTGAACTCGCGGCCACGAGCCGATTCGAGCGCTGCCTGCACGCGCGGGAAATCGCGGCTCATATCGGAAGCCGGCCGGCCGGCAAGCTGGAAGCAAAGAGCACGTCGGCAAGGCCGCCTATGGAAGCGGGGTCGTCGCCATATGCGGCCAGCAGGTGGCGCGCGGCCGCAAAGAGCTCCAGATCGAACGGCTCCAGCATCGAGACGACGACTCCATCGGGGTATCGCTGCAGAATCGTCACCGCAGCCTCGGCCTGCGCGGGATGCAAGTGCGCGCGACGCACGAGTACCAGGGGACGGCGCCGCGCTCGCTCGAGCGAGGCAAAGATTGCATCGAGATCGGCCGGCTGCGGGTCGAGCGGAAGCGAAAGGCCCTCGAGAGCCGGCGCCTCGCGCTGGAGCGCCGCCGCATCACCGCCGAACGAGAGCACGAACGAAGCGACTGGATCCGCCTCCGGAACGCCGCGCAATAGGGTAACTGCTCTGCGACCGATCTCGCGCCCGATATTCGGATGCGGCGCAAAGCCCTCTAGCGCACTTGGCGGACTCGCCGCGTTACGCAGCCGCATGACGCGCGCGTGCGCCTCCTCGAGGCGCTGTAACGGCACGCGTTGCTCTTCCACGGCCGTCACAATCGCGGACGCCGCCTCAAGCGCAAGCTCCACGTGATGACTGAAGAGGAGCAGATCCGCACCGGCGCGCAGCGCCTCCACGGCCGATTGCGCCGGGCCGAAGGCGGCGAGCGCGTCCATCTCGAGACAGTCGGTTATCAGCACGCCGTTAAAGCAAAGTTTCGAGCGAAGCAGCTCGGTTGCGATGCGTGGCGAGAGCGTCGCGGGCCATTGCGAGTCGAGTTCGGGAACGATCACATGCGCGGTCATAATCGCGCTCGCCTCGCGTGCGACCGCCGAGAACGGGACGAGATCGCGCTCCAACAGCGTCGATTCGTCGCTGGCGAGCAGCGGCAAGGCGTCGTGCGAATCCACGGAGGTCGCGCCATGCCCGGGAAAGTGTTTGAAGCACGGCACGATGCCGCCGCCGGACAGACCGTTGGCGAAGGCGCGGCCAAGTTCGGCAACGCGTTGCGGATCGGCCCCGAACGAGCGCGTGCCGATCACCGTATTGCGGGGGTCGATGGCGAGATCGAGCACAGGCGCGAAATCCATCGTGCAGCCGGCTCGCCGCAGGTCAAAGGCGGTCTGCTCGCCGGCGCGTCGAGCTAGCTCGAGATCGCCGGTCGCACCGACGGCCATCATCGAAGGAATCGGTTCCACACCTTGACGCAACCGGGTGACCGGACCGCCCTCTTGATCGATCGCGATCAAGGGCGGCGTTTCAAGGCTCTTCGCCCGCAACATATCGGTAAAGAACCGGACCTCCTCGACGGAGTCGCCGTTTCGCGCGAAGAGGACGTAGCCCGCAAAAGCTAACTGCTCGCGGCTCGTCGGAATATCCGAGAGGCCGGTTAGGATGATACCGCGCGCCATGAGCGAGAGATCGCGCGTCACGCTGCCGCGCCCGTTGCCTCATCGAAGCGGCGCAACCATCGTTCGGGCAGATCCAGCGCAACCGAGTCGCCCGGCATCGCTCCCTCGCCGGCCGGTACCCGCGCGACGAGCAATCCGCGCTCGGTTTGGATTTCGAGATAGACGTCGGCTCCCGTCGTCTCACGCCGAACGACTCTGCCCGCGAGCACGCCGCCGGCTGCGAGCACGACGCGTTCGGGCCGAATGCCGACGAGCACGCCGTCGCTATGGAAGAGATTCATTGGTCGCTCTCCTAGAAACCGAGCAACGCCCACCGTGCGAGGAGCGTCGTAGACGCGCTGCGGTTCGCCGACATCTTCGAGCCGTCCATCAATTAGAACGGCGAGCAGATCGCCGACGCTCATGGCGTCGACGTGATCGTGAGTTACGTACAGGACAGGGCCGCCAAATCGCTCCCGCACGCCGACGATCTCGTCACGCACGCTGCGCCGCAACGATGGGTCGAGATGCGCAAGAGGTTCGTCGAGTAGCAGCGCCGCTGGCTCCGATAGTAAGGCGCGAGCAATGGAGGCGCGCTGCCGTTCGCCACCCGAAAGCGACCCGGGACGCCGGTCCAATCGCTGGTCGACGTGCAGCGCCGCAGCTAAGGCGACAACCTCTCCGTCGCGCGACCTAGCGTCGCGCCGTAGCGCGAAGCCAAGGTTTTCGCGTACCGTCATGTTGGCAAAGAGTGCATCGTCTTGAAAGACGAGCGCGGCGCGGCGCTCCTGCGGCGGCAGCGCGGCGATAGATCTGCCGTCGAGCCGCACGTCGCCGCCGATGGGTCGCAGCAAGCCCGCGATGACGCGCAGCAGCGTCGTCTTTCCCGCTCCGGAGGGACCGACGATGGCCAGCGTCGTGCCGGCCACGACCTGGAGAGAGACGTTCTCGAGAGCGCGGCGCTTCTGTCCCGGGTAGCACGCAACGAGATCGTGCGTCGAAAGCCCCATTACTGCGGCGGCCGGACGAGAGCGTGATACTCGTCTCGAGCGGCGGCATCGCCCGCCCGCGCTCGCGCGACCAGTTCGCGCGCTCGTGCCACGCCGGCGTCGTCGGCCTTCACGCCGCCAAGCACGAGCCGCAGTGCGATTAAGGCAAGCTCCGGCGTACGCGCTTGCAATCGCTCCAGCCCTTCGTAGAAGGCGCTCGCCCTCTCCGCTGCCGGCCGCCGCTCGAGCAACTGCCGGACGACCTCCGCCTTCGGTGGCACCCCATCGAGAAGGTAGCCGTCGAGTAAATCGAAGTCCACTGCTCATGGAGTTCGCCGCACGGACCGGCATGCTCTTCGCGCTGCTTCTGACGGCGCTGGGCGCTAACCGGAATCAAAATGACGTCGTGCGGCTGCTCGACTCGATGCGGAATGCCACCGGCCCGGTCTGGACCGCGCACTTCGTCTCGGTGTCGAGTCAAACGTTCGAGGGCGAACCGGCCGTCGTTTCGAGCGAGAGCGAAGGGCTGCGCGTATGGGTGAAGCAGTGTACCGGTGAACTCTGCAACGGCACCTATTTCGACGGCGAGCGGCTCTTCGGCGTCAATATCAACGGCACTGCAGTTCCGAGCTCGCCGCAGACGCAGCCCTTTGTGCGCTCGCTACGTCTGGTTGCGAGCCTCGGGTTCTTGGCCCCCACGTTCTTAGAGCACGGTGGCCGCGTCGGCGATGCCGGGCCCGCCTCGATGAACGGCGCCATGTATCGAACGATCGTCGTCGGCGACGGCGACTCGATTCCCGTGCGGCTGTTCGTCGATCCAAAGACCAGCCTCGTCAGATACGCTCGTGTGCTGGGCGTTAGCGATACCTTCGAGTATCGCAACTACCGCCGCGTTGGCGCCTTCACCCTTCCCTTCGCAGTCCTGCACAACGGCCAACTCTTCGAGCGCTACGACGATCGGGCGGCCGTATCGTCGGCCTTCCAGTCGCCCCACGGTCTCGTGCCGACGATCCACGCGCCATCATCGGCGATCGCCACCGATAGCAACGCGGTCGAGCCGATCGTCGACTGCACGGTCGGCGGCATCGCGTTGCGCTGCTTGATCGACACCGGAAACTCGGGTCTAGCGATGAGCTCGGAGCTCGCCAGCCGGCTCGCCGCACCGGTGGTCGGCACGTATCAAGTTCGCGGCTTAGGAGGCTATACGACGCAGGTCGTGCGAGCCGGACCGCTGCACCTTGGAAACGCCGCCTACCCCGATGCCTACTACGTCGTACTGAACGATCTCCGCCGCTACGGCTACGACGTCGTTTTGGGCTGCGACATCTTCGGAACGACCGGGATCGTCATAGACGGCGCCTCACACCTCATTCGCTTTGGGTCGTTGGATCAGCCCTCTATCACGGTGCCGCTCTCCTTCGAGCATTTCATTCCGGTAGTTCGCGTCGGTCTCGGAGCGCTTGAGACGGATCTCGCAGTGGACACCGGAGACGAGTCGAACATCAATCTTTCGTACGACTATTACTCCAAGCATCAGGGCCTCTTCGCCGTTACGACTCGCCGCTTCGTCGGCGGAATCGGGGGCAGCAGCGTCGAGTTGATCGGCCAAATCGGCGACGTGACGATCGGTGGCTACCGTACCGGTCCCCAACGTATCGGAACGACTTGGACGCTGCGCGCGACGGCTTCCGGCCATCTCGGTGCTGCTTTCTTGCAACAGTTCATCGTGGGGCTAGACTACGCCGACGGGGAGATGCGTCTGATTCCGAGGCACTCGTAGCCCGAGCGCTTTGCGCATCGGCCGTCCTCATCGTGCTGTTCGCGCAGTCGAGCATCGCGGCGGAGCTCACGACGGGCGCGATCCTTGGCAGCGTGCGCAGCATTACCGGTTCGCCGGTCTCCGGCGCCGGCGTGACGGCAACGTCGCCATCCGGGCGGTATAGCGCCGCGGCCGACTCGTCGGGCCGCTTCGTCATCATGGGCGTGGTTTCGGATACGTACACCGTAACGGCATCGGCACGGGGCTATCAACCGGCAAGCGACGTCGTCGTCGTGCTGCCCACCGAACACGAGCGCATCGCCTTCGTGCTCCGCCCGCAGCTTCGCGAGATTGTCAGGGTCGAAGCGAAGGGCGAGGCGTTCTCGGTGGGCAGTACGAGCGATGCCTTCACCGTCGCAGGAGATGCGGCGCGTGCATCGGCGACCAGCGAGTCGTCGTCGGGCTTGGCAAACTACACTCAAGGAACGGTGCAGGGAGCGATTGCAAGCGTGCCCGGCGTACAGCTCGACTCTTTTGCCAACGCCATCGTTCGCGGCGGAAAGGTGCAGGACACGGTCTTCGACTTCGACTCGGTTCCCGTTCCGCAAGGGTTGATTGCCGAGCCGGGAGGCAATATCGTCGGAGCGCAGCTCGGCACAACCGGCGTCGCAGCTACGACGCTTACGTTGGGAAATCTCACCAATGAAAGCCAAAACGCACTCGGCGGCGTCGTCAACGAGATCCCTGCGGTCGGCACGTATCCCGCTCAGACGACGTTGGACATCGCCGACGGCATCGGAACGCAGTTTGGCGAGATTGAGTTCGGCGAGCGCGCAGCGACGCCGGATCTCCGCTGGCGCTATGCCTTGGCCACGACGCAGTCGAGCGCGTATTTTCCGTATGGCGACGGCACGACGTTCTACCCGTCGGAGATGGGGACGTACGGCCTCGCGCTGCAGACGCGTGCGCAGTCTTCGTGGTCGGGCAACGTGCATTTTCAGCCGGACCCGCACAACGACTTCTCCGCTACTCTTCTCACGGGTGTCGCCACCTACGATCAATACAACACACCGTATGCCGGGGAACGATGGGCGACCTTCAACTCCGGCGCCGCGTCGTTTCCGGGAGAGCCCGGCGATCCGGATGCCCAAGTAACGACGCCTTCCCGTGCCCGCGGAACCTATTTCGTCGGCAAGCTTCAATGGCTGCACAACTGGCGTCATTCTCTCGGGAGAGCATACGTTTACCGCTCGCAAACCGGCGCGATCGCCAACGGACCCTTTTGGGACGACCTCTCGTTTCCCGACGGCGTGATCTCGATCTGGTCGCAGCAGAATCAAACGCAGGATGGGGTCGGCTACGACTTCGACGATCAGGCAGGCGAGAAGCACGACTTTCGTGCCGGTGCTCAGTACTCGGTCAACGTAAGCGACCTCGATCAGATCATTCCGACGGCAAATGAAAAGATCACCTCGAACCCGCGCTTAAATCAGTATCTCGCCTACGCGGGCGATACGTGGTCCATCGACGACCGGCTCACCGCAACCGGCACGCTGCGCGCGATGGGTGAGGACGTTCTGACCGGAACCGGCTTAGCATACGGCGTCGGCGCGCTCGATCCTCATCTTGGGTTAGCCTACACGCTCGCAGGCGCGAGCGCGCTGCGAGCGACTTTCGATCACACGACGGTGGCACCGTTGCCGTTGGAGGTACAACGCACCGACTCGGTAACGCCCTCACCGCCGGTGATATTGGCACCCGAAAGCGCCGATGACTATAGCCTTTCCTACGAGCACGGCGGCCCAACGCAAGTTCGGTTGACGCTCTATGCGGACTTCGAGAAAAACCGGATCGACGTACTGCCCTACAACTTTCGTGCGAGCTCGCAGAATCCCGACGCGGTCGGCGTACCGACAAATGCCGGCCTTTTGCAGTCTCACGGCGTCGAGCTCTTCGTGAAGCGCGGCGGTTTCGCACTGACCGCAAACCTCAATCACACCTTGACCTCGAGCGTAGATCAATTCGCATACAACGACCTCAATCCGGCCGCTATTTTGGCGGGACACCTCTATCCGGCCGGCTACGTACCGGACTTCACTGCGACGCTCTCTTACGAGTTCGTGCTGACGCCGCGGCTGCGCATTACGCCGCAGCTCTCGTACGAGAGTGGGTACCCGTACGGCAACGGAACGAGAGTTTGGATCTTAAACTCGAAGACCGGCGCGCCCGAGCTGGTCCCCAACGATAACTACGTAAATCCGGGATACAACTATTACTTTCTGCGCAATCCCGCGCTACCGTTCAACGCGCTCTCCAACCCCTACATCGGAACGCTAGCTACGAATGAAGGTGCCGATCCCAATACGCTGCGCACGCCGCCTCAAACGCTCGCGTCGCTACACGTCGAGGCCGATCTCTCACCTCGTCTCACGGCGATGCTCGACGTCGCCAACCTCTTCGCAACGGACACGCCGACGCAGCTTCAAGGCAACCCGTATTTGATCGGGCCGCCGGGTTATGCCGGAGGCGACCTTTATTACGAGAAAGCCTACGGAGCACAATACTGCAAAGGGTGTCTTTACACACTGGGAAACGGCGTTCCAACCAACGACGGTCAGAGTCAGATCGTGCCGTGGCAGTATGGTGCGAACGGTTACGTTCCGCAGAGCTATCCTATGGCGCGCACCGCTCAAATCCGTCTGCGGTTCCGCCTATAAGAGGCTCGGTTCGACCAGCGCGGTATCGGTCGAATCCGGCGTTACGAGCGGAACATCGAAGATCGTTCCAGCGGGTTCGCGGATATCTTCAAATGCGATCGTCGCTTCGCGAACGACGCGCCGATGTGCCAGGTAGAGTGTCGCGGCGGCCGTCTCTTGCGTTATATACGGCATCCCGCCGATGGTCGAAAAGTCTACCGTCCAGGGAACGTCGACGAGCGGCGCGACCGTAAAGTTTCCCGATACGACGGCCCTTCGCGGCAAATAGTCGCCGGCGCCAACCCAAAGCTCGCGCAAACGGTTCTCTTTCGGGCGCCGCAGCGGAGTGAGCCGGAGGTGGTACGTCCGCGTGTCGCCGAGCGTCGGCGTATCGATCAACGCGACCCGGTAGTCGGGAGATTGCGCCGATACTATTGCGATCACCGGCAGGCTGCTCTCCGCTTGCGCTTGCGATCCCGTACCGGCCGGCCGATAGCGAAGCCCGAACATGTAGGTGGGCGTCAGCAGCGGTTCGCCGAGCAGATCTTCGGCCGGCGGCGGATGGCCGACCGGGATTGAGGCGCTCGTGCAGCCGCCGCCTCGTCCGGCACACAACTCGATCGCCGCGGTGAAGTTAATGCCGTGCGGAACCGGCGGGGGCTTAGCGAGCTCTTCGTCGCTGATGGGAAAGATTCGTATCTCGCCCGACGGCGGATTGCAGCTCGCGCGGTAGTGGTCGGCCGCCGGCTTCTCGCCGTCGAGTCCGGTAACGGCGATGGTGTAGGCGATGCGCCGCGGATACTGCGCGCTGCTAACGGCAGAGCGCGCATGAAGCCAGATCGAGTAGGCGTCTACCATACTCCACTAACCTCTTCGCTTCGGAAGTTCCTTGTTGCTTACTCGCGAAAACGTTGACTCGCTTCCGTTTGCAATACGCTGTTGCTTGATCTCGTCTTTGTGTTGACTGATGAACGCAACCAAAGAATCCATTTTCCCGGCGAGTTTCGCGTTTACCGCCGGCCATTGACGTGGATCGATGAAGGCGACGGCGGGATAGATTCTCCGCAAATCCGGAATCGTCGCGCGCCCTTCGCTCTGCACTCTTCGGATGGTCGCGACCAGTCTGTCCGGATCGCGAAACGCGTAGCCGTTGATCCACGGGCCTGCGGTCTCCATGAATGCGCCGTTGGCCGCTTGCAGCTCGAATGCGGGCGAGCCGATGCCCCCGATCTTTGAAGGGTTTAGGAATCCAGTAAACTGACGGCCGCGGTACTGGGCAGTATAGAACCAATAAACGGCGTCATCGCGGTAGCCGAGGTTGTAGAGACGGATTGCCCCAACGTACAGCTCGAGAAACGTCAGCTGCAGCCACCGTGCCCGCATCTTGCCGATCGTCGCGAGAAACTTCTTCGGGTCGTTCGAACGTAATCCGCCGCTATACCGCCCCACTTGCACCATCGGACCTTTGGTTGCGTAGTACGGTGTGACGTAGACGTCGATGCGTTCGGGATTCATCCCGCTTGGCGTAGGCGATGGCGCTACGCCGCTCGCCGGAGATCCGACCGCGCTTGGGCGCCCGCGCCCCGGCGTGCTGCACCCCGTCCAAAGCGCGGCGGCAACGGCGAGCGAGATGAAGGCGGCAAGGTAGCGCATAACGGTTTACGTTCCGGAGGTTGCCGCGCTGACCGTCGCTCCGAGTGGGACGTAGACGCCGGAGATCGTCTTGAGCGCAGAACCGCCAGCCGGGTAGCGCCACACCTTAACGTCCGCGCCCGACGAGTCGGGCCCGATCACGCGCGAACCGGCGATCCAAAACTGAAAGACCTCGGCGGCGCCGCCGAGCGCGGTCGATCCGGTCTTCTTTCCGCTCTTGCCGCTGATGGAGAATTGATAGATCGTGTTCGTGGACTGATCGCCGACCGCCACGTGCTTCCCGTCCCACTGTACGGCACCGGGCAGCCCGATGCTTTGATCGAGCGTAAGGTTCGTCAGCGCGGAGCCGCCTTTGCGAAGCTCGGCAAACTGAAATGCGCTTCCCTGATTCAGTCCGTCGAGAAAGAGATTTCCGTAGACGTCGTAACCGCAGAGAAACATGTCGAAGATATCGGGATCAGTGTAGTTGCCCTTCGGCTTCCCTTTGGCATGCGTGTAGATAACGACGTCACCTTGACCGCTGCCGGTCGTCGTAAAGTTCGTGACCGCGAGATTTCCCGTTGTCGGGTCGACGGAGCACCCCGTGGGAAAATAGCCCGCGTCGTCAAGCGTCGCCAGGGGGCTGGTCCCGCCATGCGCGTACTCGAGGATGTCGTTGTCGCCCGTATTCGTTATGAAGACGTCGCCTTTTTTGTCGACGCACTCGCCGGCCGGATCCAAAAGCCCCGTCAACGTTCCCTTTAACTCGCCTTTGGGATACGAGAAGACGTACACGTCGCTGGTTTCGGTATCGGAGACGTAGAGCAGATCTCCACTCTTTGCCAAGGGATCCATCCACGACGCGCCGCGCGCGCTCGAAACGGCAAGGCCGGGGGGCATGCCCTGCCGTGAGGTGATCGACGTTCCGCTGCAGGCGGCCAGGAGAATCAGCCCAACGAATGCTAGGCTTCCAAACGTTCTATTATGAAGTCTTTTGATTGTCACACTCCCATACCCCATTGCGTTCTCAGCGACGAGACGCCGATCAGCGAGGAGTACGTTCGATGAAGAGTTCCCTAACCATGGCCCTTCTCATGGTTTTTTGCGCGCTGGCCGCCCCGGCCCGCGCGGACGAGAATCAAACCTACACGGGGACCCTTTCCCCTGCCGAGCAGCAGTTCGTGCAGTCGGTGCAGCGCGACCTGATGGCGCGCTTCCCCCACGTCACCGATGCGGAAAAAGCGGGCTACGTGCGTTACACGCAGCCCGACGACACGGGAGCGATAAGCTACGCGAATCCGCAGTCGTGGAACTCGGATCCCACGCACCCGAGCCAACTCTGGTACGACACCAGCGGAAATCTGATGGGTGCCGACTTTGCGGTTCCCCGGCCGAACGGCGAACCGCGCCCGCAGCTCTGGGGCATCAATCCCGGACGCTGGTACGAGTTCAACGGACACGTGCACTACGTCGTGAAAACACCGGACGGCAAAACGCTCTACGACCAATGGGTCTGGAACAACAACTTTACCGGCGCCGGCGGCGACATCTCCAAGCCGTCCGCGGCAACGCTCGTCAAGCTCGGGAAAGTTCCGAGCGCCGACTACGTCACGACCATTTTCGAGTTTCCCACACAATGGGATCTCATCGTCTGGCTGAAACCCCATGCCGAGGGTGTATTTCACTGGTGACCTGAGGAACGCGCCGCTTCCCGGCGAAGTTTTTGCGATCGTTGGCGAACTTCGCGTTTTGGAGCACATGATGAGAATTGTCAACTTTAGCGGCTACGCACTCGGCATCTTTGCGACAGTCGTCGCTCTCGAAGGTTGCGGCGGAGGGGCGCAGGCGCCCGCGGGAATCCCCGGCGCAGCGGTCGTGCCGAACGCTCGGGTCGAGCGCCTTGCCGATGCCGGGCGGCAGATTCGCAACATCATCATCGTCGTCCAGCAGACGCGCAGCTTCGATAATCTCTTCTCCGGCTTTCCCGGCGCCGACGCTCCGGCCTACGGCTACACCAAATCGGGCAAACGCGTCCGGCTTGCGACCATTACGCTAAAGCAAGGCGCTTGCGAGATCGAGGCCGGTCCTCGTGCCTTTCGCATCGCGTACGACGATGGGAAGATGGACGGATGGAATCTGCTCGATCGTAAGGATCCTCTCTGTCCGTATACGCGCGTAGCGCGCGACGAGACGAGCTTTTACTGGAGTCTGGCGAAACAGTACGCACTCGCCGATCGGATGTTTGAGTCCACTCATTGGGGCAACTGGGTAGACCAGTTGTACCTCATCGCCGGCACGACCAAGATCGCGGCAAAAACTTACGACATCGGAATGCCGACGCAGATGCCCCCGAACTGCGACGCGCCGCCCGGAACGAAGACGACCGTGTTACAGGGCGGGCATATCCTGCCTGCCGGGGGGCCCTATCCATGCTTCTACCAGTTCCCAACGATAGCGAGCCTGCTGGATCGCGCGAAGATCGGTTGGCGAGCCTATGCAGACGCCTCAAATCAGGAGCTGTCGAACCCGTTTCGGGCCATCCAACATGTTATACGGCGTGACAAGAGCGATCTGAGCTCGCCGGCGACGAACGTACTCTCCGATTTAGCTAGCGGAAAACTCGCGACCATCTCCTGGGTGATCTCCCCACCCCACGACTCCGATGCTCCCGGTAACGGCGAGAGCGGCCCACATTGGGTAAAGGCGATCGTCCAGGCCGCCAAGGCGAGCCGCTACTGGCCGCACATGGCGATCGTCGTCGTTTGGAGCAACTCGGGTGACGGCGACTTCTACGACAACGTCGCGCCACCGCAGCTCGACGAGATGGGGCTCGGCTTCCGCGTGCCGATGATCGTCGCCTCGCCGTATGCCAAGCGCGGCTACGTCTCACATACGCAGTACGAGTTCGGTAGCATACTGAAGTTCCTGGAAGAGAACTGGAATCTCGGGAGCCTCGGCGCGACCGACGAGCGTGCCAACAGTATCGGCGACGTCTTCAACCTCTAGCTCGGGCGCAGGCTCCGCGTAATGCCGGAGCTGCCGGACGTCACCGCTTACATCGCTGCGCTCGAGGAGCGAATCGTCGGGCAGCCGCTCGAGCGTGTACGCATATCGAGCGTGTCGCTTCTCCGTACGGCCGAACCGCCGCTCGCGGAGGTAGAAGGCCGGACGGTGCGAGAGCTGCGACGCATCGGTAAGCGCGTCGCAATCCGCCTCGAGGGCGGCGTATGGCTGGTGCTTCACTTGATGATCGCGGGGCGACTGCACTGGCGGCCGGCTGGGGCGCGTCTCGCGCGACGCACCGATCTCGCCGCGTTTGACTTTCCCAACGGCTCGCTGGTGCTAACCGAAGCCGGCACCAGGCGTCGCGCCTCGCTGCACGTCGTTCCGAACGACGAAGCGTTGGGCGGGCTCGATCCAGGCGGGATCGACGTCTTTTCAACCGATCTCGAAGGCTTTCGCACGGCGCTGACCGCCGAAAACCGTACGCTCAAGCGCGCGCTTACCGATCCGCGCATCGTTAGCGGAATCGGAAATGCCTACTCGGATGAAATTCTTCACGCCGCGCAGCTTTCGCCGATCGCGTTGACGAGTCGGCTCAGGCCGCAGGAGTGGGAGCGGCTGTTCGCAGCGACGCGCGCGACGCTGCAGCTCTGGATCGACAGACTGCGTCTCGAAGCCGCCGACGCTTTCCCGGAGCGTGTAACCGCCTTTCGAGACGAGATGGCCGTGCACGGCCGCTTCGGCGAGCCCTGCCCGCGCTGCGGCGCGCCGGTTCAGCGAATTCGCTACGCCGGCAACGAAACGAACTATTGCGCCGTCTGTCAAACCGGCGGCAGGTTGCTGGCCGACCGCAGCCTCTCCCGTTTACTCAAAGACGACTGGCCGCAGACCCTCGAGGAGCTCGAGGATCAACAAGCGGCGCGGGATCGCAGCCGGGGCCGTTGACCGCAACTGCAACCCGGGTAGGCCGCGGCGCCTTGAAACGGTACGTCACTTTTTGAGAGGAATCTATGAATCTAACGACCAGCACACCGCGCAGCGCCAAGGACGAGCTTGCCGGACTCGTTTCGCTCAAGCGCGTCATCGATAAAGCCAAAGCCTACAACGAAGGAACGCTCGGCGAGTACGACTACGACTGTCCGCACGACAAACCGCTCTTCGAGTTTCTCGGTACTACGGGAGAAGAGTTCGCGCGTAAAGTCAGGGAGCTTGAGACAGACGAGGCGATCGCCGCCTGGGTGCAATCGCAGTTCTTAGCCCGCAAGAGCGCCGCCGAAATCGCGCAGTTCAACGACCGGCGCATGCACTGGCATCCGGATCCCGGCTCGCACTCCGAGCACTACTTTCAAGATCTGCGAGAGAAGGTCGCGCCCGGTCGCCCCGAGATCGTGACGTGGTTCGACCTGCTCGATCTCGATGAAGGGCGTCCGGTTCCGGTGCCTACGCACCTGAACTAGGTAACTGGAACGAGCGATCGATGAGTGGGCTTGCAGCGCGCGCGTGCGTTCCATGCCGCGGCGGCGTGCCGCCATTGCGCGCGGACGAGAGCGCGCCGTTGCTCGCCCAGCTCAGCGCCGGCTGGCAAGTCGCCAAACGCTCCGATCCCAAACGGGGCGAGATCGAGATTCTGTCGCGCTCCTATCCATTGCGGGACTTCGCGCAGGCATTGAGCGCGGCCGTTCGCATCGGCGAGATGGCCGAAGAGCAACAGCATCATCCCGATCTTTTCGTCGCTTGGGGTCGCCTCGGAGTCGAGGTGTGGACCCACAAAATCGGCGGATTGACCGAAAGCGACTTCGTTTTCGCGGCTAAGTGCGACGCTCTGTTGCTCTGAAGCGCATTTGACCGGCTACGCGCGGAACGCAAAGTAGACCGCACCGACGATCAAGAGATAGCTGACGGCGTAGTTCCACTTCGGGACCTGACCGAAGACCACGAAGGCGAAGACGGTGAAAACGATCAGCGTTATCACCTCTTGCAAGATCTTCAGTTGCGTCAAGGTCATCGCCGAGTAGCCGATGCGATTGGCCGGCACCTGAAAACAGTATTCGAGAAATGCGATCGCCCAGCTGACGAGGATTGCCGCGATCAGTGGGCTCTTCGTATTCTTCAGGTGACCGTACCACGCGATCGTCATAAAGAGATTCGAACAAGCGAGCAAGAGTACGGTCGAAGTTATGGGGTAGCGGCTAAGTAGAGGCAGCATGCCGTGGTTCATACCCCGGAACCCCGGAAAGGGATTGCACGGGAACCCCTGTGCTGCACATAAACCGGGAGCTCGCTAGCTAGTGCATCCCGTTATAAGTCTGGCAGAAATGGTACTGGTCGGCTGGGGTCTGATAGTAGCAGGTTTCGGAAACATATTTCCCGCCAAACTCGTCCTCGTAGGTTATTCTGCCTACCAATACCCAGCGGTAAACATGCGCGAGGTCGTCGATCTCTATTGGCGTCGCGGGGTACAGCCTGGATGCCGTATAGGTCGATTGCCCGGGAGCTACTGCAATGTCGAAGTCCCTCCGTCCCGGGTAATCATTTTTCATTTGCCTGACCACGGTCTGAATCATCGTGGGTATGTCTTGTTCGGTTCCATTGTCCTTAGCTATCAACTCAGCGGCGGGTTGAATCTTAATAGCTGGAGTCTTTCCGAAATTATGCCAGTACACTTTTCCGAAGAACGTACCGTTGCCAATTGTTATCGTAGCGCCGGTGAAACCGATATAGGGTCTCAGGGTGGCAACGTCGTCACTATGCTGCTGCCGCAACAGTCCCAGAGTCCCAAGGAATGTAACGGCGACCAAAGCCCAAGTTGCGAACGTGACGGGGTTCTCTCTGAACGCCTCCTGAAACTTGCGCAAGCGGTCGGGCTTTGGGCGGGCGCGATATCCTGCTTTCTTAGCGCCTTTGGGTTGTTCTACGGTATAGGGCCTCTTGTAGAATCGAGTGCCAAATACGCCCTTTGCCTCATCGTCACGGCGTTGCTCTTGGCCCTCACCACTGTCCTTGCTCAAACCGCTATGTTCTACGCGAGTTAGGCTACGATTTCCTTATGCCAGAACTTAGCGTCAATCCCAAGCTCGAAGAACGCGGAGACTAAGCAGCAGAGGTTATGACAAAGCACTTTGGCAAGGACCTCGTTGACCTGAGCGGTCGGCGTCTTAGCACGGACGCGAGAGCCAAACTTGGCGTTAATCATGGAAAACGTCGTTTCCACATTAGACCGCTTATGGTAGTTGCTTCAGGAATTCTTCGCGGTGATAGCTGAAGAAGTTAAACAGCCGATGCCAAAGCATCCGGTTCTCATGCGAAGCCAAGTGCTTCCCATGGGGGACGCTGTTGGACTTGAACGGGATGAGCGGCTTCAAAGACCGGGAGTTTAGCCTGGACGCCTTGCGGAGCGAGGCTCCGTTTGACCCTTCACAGCCAACGTCTTTGGATGCGCTTCACGACGCTCTGCTAGTTGAAGCACACCTCGAACGCGGTGCCGAGTTGCGTCGTCTAACCCGGGAAGTCTTAGGACCAATAGGTCAACAGCTTTTACCAAGTGATGAAGCTGAATCGCTATTAGATCAATGCGATCAGGGCGATTGCTGATGGGTTCTGAGGCCATTCTAAGTCTACCTAACCTTCCTCATGACTTTGTTCTTCTCGCTTGTCGGCCAACGCGGCTTTCCGCCATCCAGGGGCGGGGCCCGCTGAAAACATACGTTCGATTACTCAAGGCCCGGGGCGAACGCCTTGTGTGCCGTTTGTGCATAAGGAAAAACTTATGTGTTTAGTGTGTCACACGTGGTGGCACCATTCGCGAGGTTGGCAGGCGGCTTATTGTGCAGGCCGGGCTTAAACTGCAAAGCCCTCGGAAAGGGATTATTAGGTATGCCTAAGTAGCTTGTGAGGCATGCTTAAAATGGGCGCTGCACTTGGCGCGGCTCTGCTCGCGGGAACGCCGGTCGCGGCGCGGGCGATTCCGCTTTTCGCGCACCAGTACGGCGTAACGTGCGAAAAATGCCACTCGGTGATTCCGCATCTGAACCCGTTCGGCGCGGCCTTCCTCGCCTACGGGGAACGCTTTCCGGGCATCTCGTCCGGGCCGGCCTTCCCGCTCTCGGCGAAGGCCAACCTGGTCGACTCGAGCGAGTATCAGGGAAGCGGGCCCAACGGGCAAGGCCTACCCAAAGCGATTGTCGACGAGATCGAGGCGTTTACGACGGCAACCATCGGGTCGCGCGCAAACTACTTCATAGAGCAGTACGTCGTCGACGGCGGTGAGCCGGGACTTCTGCGCGACGCGTGGATCAGCGACCGCGTCAATCCGTGGCAAGCGCGCATTCCCGTCTATCTTCAAGGTGGATCGTTCACGCTTCCGCTTCCCGTCGATCCCGAGACGTTTCGCGATACCTATCAAAACTACACGCCCTACGTGCAGACCGTCGGTGAGAATCCGTTCGACTTCTTCGACCCGAAGCTGGGCGCGCGGCTGGGTGTCGGCGATCCGTTGCACGGCCTGAACCTCCAGCTCTTCGCGGGGCCCGGCTACGATCGCCAGAGCGGCCTGGCGCCGACGGGCGTGGACACGGAGACCTATCTGCAGGACGCGATGGGGCCTTTTACTTTGAGCCTCTTCCGCTACGATGGGCTGCGGCCAACGTCGAACGGGCCCTTCGATCGCTTCGAGCGGACCGGCGTAGGGTTCACCTATGGACAGTGGACGCGCTTCTCCAGCGAACTCGTGCTCGTCGACGGATCGGACTCCAACTGCGTCATCCCGCACGCCGGTCCGTGCGCATCGAGCGGCGGCTTCGAGCAGCTGCGCTATGAGTTCAACCGGCGCCTATTCGTCGAGGCGCGCTATGAAGGGACCACAGACCCGCCTAACGGACTGCAGCGCGACAACGTTGTTCTTGCCGGATACGGCCCGACGGAAAACACGCGCTTCACGATCGAAGACGTCACGACGCATCAGCCGCAAACGAGCAACACGATGAACGCGCAGTTCAGCATCGCCTACTGATCGACACCATGAACGTAAAGATCGCTCTCATTCTCGCCACCATCTTGTGCGCGGCAACGCCCGCGCCGCGCGAGATCGATACCGCCAAATCGGTCGCGCGTTTTAGCGTGAGCCACATCTGGGTCGATCGCGTTAGCGGAACGGTGCCGATCGTCGACGGGACTGTGACGCTGCAGCCCGATTCGGAGATACCCGTGAGTGCGACGGCCGTACTCGACGCGACGCGCATCGCGACCGGCGAGCCCGACCGCGATCGCTCGTTGGAATCGGCCGACTTTTTCGATGCCGCGAAGTACCCGCACTGGACATTCGCCAGCACGCAGATCGTGCCGTCCGGCCCGCACACGTTTGCGATGGAGGGCAAGCTTACGCTGCACGGCGTGACGCAGCCGGAGAGCCTAGACGTGACGGTGAGCGGGACGCCCGCGAATCCCACCTATCACGCACAAGCGCAGATCGACCGCCACGCTTTCGGCATGGCCACAACGCGCCTCGACCCGACCATCGGCGAGACGGTCGGCGTCACGCTTGATATCGCGCTAAAGTAGCGCTCGCACCCGCTACAGCGCGTTCGTGGCGTTTTGGATCGCCGCCAACGCCCGCTGCAGGCCTTTGTTCACGGTTTCGGGGTTGCCGCCGGCATACGCGATCTCGGGCAGGCTCGTGAAGACGCGGTCGAGCGTGTGATAGTAGGCGTTTTGCAGCAAGCCGCTTGAAATGAAGAATGCATCCCGCGAGGCCTGTTCGCGCGCCGCTATCGCCTGCATGGTGCTCACGTCGCCTTGCGCCTCCGCGCGCTCCATCGCGAGATCGGTTTTATGGCCCGCGGCTTGATAGGCTTCGAGCGCCGGGCGCAGCTCGGAGAGCGTCACCGCGCCGTTGGTGCGCTGCACCGCAGCAACCTGGAGGCTGGTGAGATCCTTGAGCATCTGCGCGGGGATCTCTTCGATCCGCAGCGGCGGCACGGTTGCACCTGCGGCACGCATCGCTTGGATGCCGGTAACCTGCGCGGTGACGACCGCCTCGCGCATGCCGGGATCGTAGGTGCGCAAGCCGTCGAGATTATCTTCGGCCGTGTGGTGGGCTCCGAAGGGACCGTAGTAGCCGTTCGTCGTGCTCAAGACTCCGAGCATGTACGCGAAGTTCTGATGGTCCGACCCGCCACCGATCGGATTGAGCAGTGGGTCGACGCGCTGATCGCGTGCGCCGAGCATTCCCTTACCGTCGGCCGCCGGCACCACATCGCAGATCTGCTTCATGAAGGCGTAGAGTCCCGGCGAGGCGCTTACGACGAACGGATCTCCGGTGGTGAGCTGATCCGTATTGATGTATTGAAAGACGCTCTTGCGGAGTTGCGCGCCGTACTCATAAATGTAGGCCGCCGAACCGTAAAGGCCGAGCTCGTGGCCGTCCCAGGAGGCAAACTCAATGGTGCGTTTTGGCCGCCAGCCCTGCGCCGCCAACGCCGCGAAAGCGTCGGCATCTTGGAGGAGCACCGTCGTGCCGCTTCCGGGGTCGATTGCACCGAAGGTCATCGCGTCGCGATGGCTGCCGATCATCACGATCGAGTCGGGCTGCTCGCTGCCCTTCATGTCGCCGAAGACTAGCCAGATCGTCTTGAGCCGGCGTTCGAATCGCGTGTGCACGCGCACGATCGCGTTACCGCCGAAGTGCTGGACGAACTCGAACATCGGATGCCACGACTGCGGAACGACCGGCCCGCTCAAGGCCGCCAGGAGCGTTCTTGCGGTGCTCTGCGTAATGCTCAGCTCGGGAATCGTCGAGTGCGGGATCTCCTCCCAACGCTTATGCGGTGCTCCGACGACCGGCGCTTTGCCCGCGATGGTTGGGTCGCCCGGCGGAAACATCATGAAGCCGCGCGGCGACATGCCGCCCATGCGTTCGGCCATATTGACGTTCTTGTAGTTTCCGGTGGGCCACATCGCGCCGCCGCCGAAACCCGTCGTGGCCGGATCCATGAACTCGAGGATCGCAGCGACGCCGCGTTTGCGCAGCTCGTTATACGCGATGTAGGTCGGGTCGAGCGACCGAACGCCGCCGCCACCCGGCGCGGCAAGCCGCACGATGGCTACGGCGCCCTGTAGGCTGACGTGCCGCGCGTCGATCTCGGCGAGGTCGTCCTTCGAAGCGGTGTTCACGTAGACCACGGGACCGGTTACCGTGCCGTCCCCCGACTCTTCCAAGAAGGGCGGGCGGGCCATCAGCTCCCACCTGGTGTGGTGTCCCGGCGTGCCCTCGATCAAATCGAAGGCGATATGCCGGGGAGAGAGCAGCGTCAGGCTCTGTTCGAGCGGACCGGTAAACTCGACTTGATACTCTTGGATGCGCGTAACAAAGCCGTCGTGCTGCAGGCGTTGCTGGACGTAGCGCGCGGTTGCGTAATCCGCCGGCGATCCGGCGCGATGCGGAACCGACGAGAGGTGCCGTTCGATCGCCATCGCGTTGGCGGCCGTGGGCACCCGCAGCATGGTCTTCTCCGCGTCGAGTTCGGCGGCTACCGCAGGCCCGGCGGCCCAGCCGACGAGTCCCTGATCGGGCGCCTGCGCCCCGGCGGGAACAGCCGCCCCTCCCGCGCCGCAGATAAGGGATAGAACGGTCGCAAGAGCGCGGTATGTCGTCGAACGCACGATAAGCCTCCCGTGTCGGGTCTTACTGTTCGTGCGCCGCGAATGGGTCCCTAGAAAAATGCGAGGCGTGAGGCCGCACCGCGCTTTGCGGCCCCACGCTCGGACCAGGACAAGTCGTTTTTCTTAGGTTACGTGTGGTCGCCGCGAGAGTGAGACCACCATCGCGAGCAAACCGATTACGAAGAGCGCCGCTACCCCCAGCGATTGCCAGTGGTCAACGCTCATGTTTTTATCCTGTAGCTAATTAGTACTCGAAGAGTTCGCAACACTTTCCAATCACCCAACCCTACACAAGTTTCTGTTCACTTGTCTGAGGTACCCAGCCTCAGGCATTGCTCCACCGGGAGCGACTTATGCTTGCAAATTATACTAAAGTCAAAAACACATTCGCAATGGAACAAAAGTGCTAGTACAAATGTACTAGTCGGAGGGTCGGGCGTAGCAGAAAAGCGGGATGGCGTTATCGCTATCCCGCCATCCGTTCGCTTGCTTACATAGGACTATCCGAGCGGAGTCTTTGCGGTTTCTCCACGGCGAAGCTAGCTAGCGGAGGTGATCGCTTGAACGATGCTACCGCTCTCAAATCGGTCGAAGCGCTTCTTCGGGAGCTCGAAGCGGCCTGGGAACGCCCGACGTTGATTTCATCAACTTGCTCGGCATGTAGTCCAAGGTCCGGGCAGAGGGTAGCCGCAGTGCATCAAAAGATCTTCAAGGGCCCGTACAAAGACAGCACGCTTGGTGCGACTGCGATCACTCGTCAATAACGTAGAGCCACCACTGCGAGGCGCCGCGTCTAGCCTCCCGGTCGTAATAGACTTCAATCGTGTGGCCGCACACCGTCTGCAGCTCGAACCAGTGACGTTTGAGGTACGCGTCGCCGCGGTCGACTTTGCCGGAGCGCCACGTCCGCAGTACGGCCGTTATCGCGAGGGTTCGGTCGCCCCAGAGAAAAGCGCGCGGCACGGGCGGCTCGGATCCACTCGCGGGCGTGACGAATCCTTCGCCGGTGGGCACGAGCGGACGGCTGACGAACTTGCGCACTCGAGGGACTTCGTCGCGTCACCGCGCAAACAATCCCAACCAAATCGACGGGAGTACCAAGTGAAGAAGTTCTTGATTTTAGGTATGGCGCTAGCGTTCGCTGGTTGCGCCGGCGGCGCGAAACAGTCGGCCGCGCAGAGCTCCCCCGTGCAGAGCGCAGCGGGGGGCAGTTACCGGGTTCTACTCGACACGAGCCGAGGACCAGTCGTTATCGCGGTCGATCGCAGCCTCGCGCCCAACGGCGCAGAGCACTTTTACGAACTCGTTAAAGCGAAGTACTTCGATGGCGCTCGCTTCTACCGCGTGGTGCCGGGCTTCGTGGTACAGTGGGGCGCGGCCGCAAACGCATCCGTTACGAAAAAGTGGGACGTCACAATTCCGGACGATCCCGTCAAGGCTTCGAATGCGCGCGGAACGGTTGCATTTGCCGCGACCGGACAGCCGAATAGCCGAACGACCCATCTCTTCATTAGTCTCGGCGACAACGCGAGGCTCGACCCACTAGGATTCGCGCCGATCGGCCACGTCACCAGCGGCATGTCGGCCGTCGATAAAATCTATCCCGGCTACGGCGAGCAGCCGAGTCAGCCGCTCATCGAGGCGCAGGGCAACGCCTACCTTCAGAAAGACTTTCCGAAACTGGATTACATCAAGACCGCTCGCATCGTTCCCTAATCGAGAAGCGCAACTCCGCCAGGCAGCGGCGCGGCTTTGTTGCGACGTTCATCCTCAGTCTCTACGAATGGTCCAGCCTGAGCACTAGATTGTCCGAATAGCCATCGTTGTAGGTGCCCTCTAGTCGCGTCGAGGTGACGAGCACGGTCGCGCTACGCGTTTGTGCGGGCACGCTCCCTTTAGCCTCGCGCCGGAGAAACCCGCTGGTTTTCTTGCGGTCGGCCGCAGTTACCGGCCCGATCGTCGCGGTTCCAAGCTCGTTGCCGTTCGCACCCGAGAACGTGACGGTCACCTTCGCATTGTCTTGCTGCCCAGCGTAGCCACCCAGCCAACCGGAGAGCACGTAGGTCACACCGCCCCCATCGATCGCCTTTGCATCCGGCGTTAGGTCGATGGTCTGCGATGCCGTCGAACTCGCGACGTTACCGCCGGCGAAGAAGTTCTTACCTCGGTCGTGCGGGCCGGGTGAGTTCTTGTCTGGAAATCCGCCGCTCGCGCCATATTGAACGGCGGTAAACTCTCCGGTGGTCGTCCAGCCCGTAGGCGTTGCGATCACGGTGTTGCTGGGAGCGCCGGCACTGGCCTCGGCATCACCGTTCACGATCAGGTTCTTCCCGAAGAGCGAGTCCGGTGACGCCTGCGTCGCCGGAGCGAGCATAGCGAAGAGCACCACCGCGGCGGCGGCGCCGAGAAACGTTCGAGTATTCATTCCTCGTCGTTCTGCCTTGCCGCGCGCCGGACCCTCGGCAGCACCACTCATAGGATCGGCTCGCAGTCAACGGGGAATCGCACCGAGTTAGCTAGATAACAAGCCTCGTGCGCGCGATGGTGGAGTTCGCGCACCCGGTCGTCGGACGGCGCAATATCGCCGCCAAACGTGACGCGCGGTCGAAGGAGCACTCTTGCCATTCGCATGCGACCTTCGATCGATTCCATTACACCCTCGGCCGCATCAAAATATTCGTCGACTATCAGCCGGGCTCTGGCGGCCAGCGACAGGAAGAACAACATGTGGCAGCTGGAGAGTGCTGCAACGAAGGCCTCTTCGGGATCAACGGCTTCTTCGAGTGACATGGGGACGCGAACGACCGACGGCGACGACGAGGCGACGACCTCGATGTTTCCATCGAAGCGCCAGCGATGCGCGCGACTGTAGCGGTTGTCGAAAAACGGCTGGCTTCCGCGCTGCCAAACAACGGTGGCGCTATGAGTGCTCATGCTCCGAGCTTACCACGAGGCGAAAGCTCTGACACATGGCACTTCATTTGCGACTTGATTCCGATCTGCCCATCAGCCAACGGCCACCCTTGCACGCTTGCGAACCCAGCGGGTTCAGCCGAAGGTCAGCCGCCTACGAGATCGCCGGCGTCTTTCGCGCAAAGGCTCAGGAGGGGCACCTGTTATGCGGCGCCCCTTTACGTTTGACTGAGCTCCAAGAGTAGGCCGTCGCCTAAGCGGGCCGCTGCGTTAGATTGTGTTTGTTACGCTCAGCTTAGCAGTGCCGACTTTTTTGCCGCTGATTTTATCCGTGAAGACGACGGTGCACGATCCCGACTCGTCGCCCCACGACACGAGGTACGAGTCACCAGACCCAGAAACCGTGGCGACTCCTTCCGCCGAGCACTTCTTGTCGTTATAGGTGAAAACGCTGCCCTTTGGACCTTTAGTAGTGACCGTGGCCGTTGGCTCGGACGCCGAGAGGCTTACCGAACACGGCGTAACCGAAACGCCGTGGTCTTTCTTGCATTTCGCGGGCTCGATCGGCCTAGCCAACGACTGCATCCGCGAAACGCCTAGCGGCATGCTCGACGGAGTGGGAGGCGCCGACCCGGCGGCAGCGCAGCCGGCGAGCAGTCCTGCGACCGCTAAACCCGTTAGCGGCCGAAATAACGATTGAGTGGCGGTCATGTTGTCTCGCTCCTTGCGTCTGGCGTTGCGGCCGTTCGCGTAACCGGCCGCTATATAAAGGGAAACACGCCCATCGTCTTAGCCAAAAGTGAAGAAACTATGAACGCCGGCCAAGGAGTAACTGAAGCACAGCTCTGAGCGGGGCACTCCAATGGATAGACGGTAAAGGCCCGTTCATAAAAGCGGGCCTTTGTTACATGGCTCCGGATGTTGGACTCGAACCAACGACCCCGGCTGGTCAACAGGCAAAAACAATTGAAGATGCTCTTGAAGGTCATGCCCGCGCTTGGCGTGCGTTGCGCGCGCCGCGATTGCGGGCGCGCGGTAAGCGGCTAGCGACGAGCGCGCCTAGTTCTCACTACCAGCTGAGCGTGACGAGGCCGTAGCCCGTAGCATCCTTCCAATTCTCCCATATGTGGACTTGCTTGGCGGAAGGCTCGGCGTATGCTGAACCGCCTCCTCCCCCGCCGCCGCCGTTACTATTAAAGTCGTCCGGACAACCGCCCCCGCCACCGCCACCGCCGAAATAGCCGCCTCCTCCGCCTCCGCCGGGGCCGGCGCCGTTACTAGCAGCCCCCGCCCCGCCGACGCCACGTTTGCCGTCGCGGCCCGGATGACCGGGCTTCTTGCAGTATCCCGAGCGTTTGCCGCCACTTCCGCCGGCGCCGCCTGCACTTTGGGTGCCGCCGGAGCCACCGGCACCTGCGCCTCCATAGTCGAGTCCCGCGGTGCCATTACCGCCGATGAGGCCGCCTCCGCTTCCTCCACATCCGAATTGATCGTACTTACTGAGACTCTCGCCGGGGCCTTGGCCGCCGCCGCCACCCGCGACGATAATTCGGTCGCGAAGTTCGCCGGGGCCGGTCCGCACATCCGACGCGCCTCCGCCGTTGGGGCGCGCGCCGCCGTTAAAACCGCCGGCATATTCGGATAGGTAATAGTCGTTGCCGCCCACATAAACGACTAATCGCTGATGCGGCGTTACTGGGATCAGAGCATAGACTCGGCCTCCCCTACCAACCTTGGACGACCTTATGCAACCAGAAGCGCCGGCCGCACCGCGCGCGTCGACCGTGAGGCTGTGCACGCCCTCGGGCACCGTAAACGATTGTTTTCCCCCGGTGTAATTGAACGTCTTCCGGTGTGCATCGCTAGTATCACCAATCGCGGGAGTCTGCAGCATCGCGCCCGGCGCGCTAATCGCCGGCTGCGATCCGCCGCACCCCGCGAGTAACGTAGCGGCTGCGATGAGGCTCAAGACACACTGGCTTAGAACCAACCGGCTCACCAGTCTAGTTCTGCTCAAATGCTCTACTCCTGAAAACTTGATGAGCCATACTTCGCCCTTATCGGTTGGAATGCTCTCGGCCTTTTCGAGAAATCAAAACTGTCGCTGAGACTGTTGGAAGTCGCGTCTGTAAAGACGTAACCATAGCCGACCGTAGACAAGCTTGGCAGATCCAACGCTTGCTCGATGAATCTTAGAATGCTCCCGTACTGATAATCGGTGTGTATGACCACATTCTTTTTTGCGTACGGCGAGATAATCAGCAGGGGAACGCGAAACCCTAAGCCAGTACCCTTGAGATCCTTTGGGAAATACGGTGGTCGAGCGTCGAACCAACCGCCCCACTCGCTCCACACAACAATGATCGCAGTAGAGTCCCATTCTGGGCCCGTCCCGATTGCATTGACCACCGACGCTACCCACGAAGGGCCTTTGTCGTCCGTCTGCGACGGATGATCCGACCACGCAACCTCGGGGATCACCCACGCGACGCTAGGGAGCGTTCCATTTTTTGCATCCGTTAAGACCCGGCCTGGCGGTGAGACGATATTTTTCGTCCAATCCGAACTGTATCGAACCTTTTTGATCGCATCGAAGGCGTTCCAGAGTCTACCCGATGGGTCGCTGCCATTCAGGGGAGCGACGTAATACTTCCAAGATAACCTAGCTCGATCCAGAAGCTCGCCCATCGTCGGATATTGTGTTACGCAAGGAGCAACGGTCTCGTACGGATAGCCCCACAGTGCAATACGCGTTCCCTTTGGCGCGTCGCATCCCCATGGCTGGGCGCTGGGAACATCTCGCAGCGCGCGATTCGTGGTCACAAATGTGCTGCCGGCAATAAGGTCCTGATGCGCGGAAAAATCGCCGTCGAACCCTGTTGCGTACATGTTGTCGGCAAGGACGTATTGCCCAGCGATTTCACGATATGGAGCAATCTGCGTATGATCCATATACGAGTACGGAAGCAAGCCCACATCCGGCTTCCTTCCTTTGCGGTATGGCATGTAGTGCGTGCACCCAAGTTTACAAAATCTATTGATGTCGAAGCCATTCATCCGTCCACCGGAGTATGCGAGGTTCATGCATGGGGAGAGCTCGCACATGGAACGGTCTTGAGAATACGTAATCGGCTTTAGGAAAACTAAGCCAATGTTCAGCGCAAAAGCCCGACTGGGGGCGAAAGCGTGCGGCCAGCCGGTAAAGAGGTTGTTTAGTGTCCTACCCTCCTGCATCAAGATCACGATGTGACGTATATGCCCACGCGGTCCGGTAACGCTCGCCAGATGCATCCACGACGTGTCACGCTCGGCGTGCGTAGCGAGTGCGGAGCTTTGCTGCATCGCGCCCGGCGCGCCGATCGGCGGTTGCGATCCGCCGCAGCCTGCGAGCAACGCAGGAGCGACGATCATCAAAAGACTGTAGCGGTTCACAACGGCTCCGACCCTCGTATCCCTCCCTAGCTAGACGGGTCGCTAGTGAATACGGTTCGGCGCGCCGGTCGCAACGGCGGGCTGCTCATTTGAGGACGAGCGGGCCCATGTCGCGATGCTCTTAGCATCGCCGTTTCACAGCGACAACGGGAAGACCGTTCCGTCGTTGTTTGGGCGCCCCCGGGAAGTCGTAGAATCCGTAAGCATTGCAAAGCTCTTTGGACTACCAGCTCAACACGACTAGCCCGTTACTGACTGGATTTTTCCACCCTCGCCACATATGCACGCTTGTGGCGCGCGACTCGACGTAAGACGAGCCGCCACCCCCGCCTCCGCTGGAGTCGCCGCCGTAAAAGTAGGACGCGCCGGCACCGCCGCCACCGCCACCATAATAGCCACTGCCGCCTCCGCCCCCGCCGGCACCGGCAGGGTAGCAGCAGCCCTGGCTACCTTCGCCTCCGCTGCCGCCTTGCCCAAGCGATCCTGCACTGCCTGGACCGCCGCCCGAGCCACAGGTGCAATATCCGCCGCTGCCACCGGCACCCCCAGCGCCTTGCGTGCCGCCGCCGCCTCCGCCGCCTGGGCCATAGCCGGGGCCCCCACTTCCAGCGCCACCAACCCTGCCGCCGCCGAGGCCCCCGCCGCCACCGTGGCCCGCATCGGAAGGTCCGCCTTGTCCGCCGCCGCCGCCAGCAACGAGGATTCTGTCGGTCAACTCATCGCCGCCCGCTCGAATATCCGAGGAGCCGCCACCACCGTACCCTGAGCAGCGGCCGTAGCAGTAGTAGCCGCCGGTTCCGCCGTTTGCGCCGCCGTTAAAGCCGCCAGTCGTTCCAGAAGCGTCACCGCCTACATAGATGACTAGCTTCTCTCCTGGAGTGACCGGGATAACGGCATGCACACGGCCCCCATCGGCTATGGGGGAACCCGCGCCCTTTGCGCCGCGAGCAACAACCGAGATGTGCCTCACGCCCGCTGGCACCGTGAAATCCTGCGCCCCGCCCGTGTAATTGAATGTCTTATGATGCGGAAGAGAGGAGTCAGGTACAGCGCTCGGCAGGATGCCGTTACTGGCTTGGCCGCCGCACCCAGCCAGCATAGCGATGACCGCGCAAACGCCCAAAGCGTGACGGCCGAAACGAGAATCAATCATCTGGCTGCTCCCATCAATCCCGGAACGGTTCGACGGGGGCTAGACGTTCCCCGGAGACGATGAGCGCAGTGCATATCCGCGCCCTGGAGCGACGATTGGCGTGGCCAACAAAAAGGTCGCCACCAACGCGGTCGGGACCCGGGAGCCTTCGAGCATGGTGCAAATGACGACGCAGCTCTAAGCGGGGCACCAATGGATAGGCATAAGGCGAGACGGTGATCGCTCTACGTCCTTCCTGGACGAGGTAGCCGCCATGTTAGAGCGGCCGGACGCGCCCGGAAGCGAGTGGAACCTGAGAGTTCTGCCGGTTTCGGGAGGCTGCGTAGCCATGCTGCACCCGATGCCGCGACCCGACACACACACTCCGCGAAAGAGTTATTGCCCTATCTTTTGCCCTACGGTAAAGGCCCGTTCATGAAACGGGCCTTTGTTAAATGGCTCCGGATGTTGGACTCGAACCAACGACCCGCTGATTAACAGGCGCTTCAAAGCGTGCGCGGAAACCGAAAATTTGCCATTTTTTCGTCCCCGCGTCGCTCAAGTTTCCCTATTTGCAGTATGGTGGCTACACGGTGGCTACACGGCGCGTTTATGGGCTGCGCCGTTAGTCCGAAACCGCCGCAGCAAGCGCGCGTCTTCCGGGCGCAGGACCACGGCTACGACTTGCCCATCCGCACACCTAGACGATTAATGCGGCAGCCCTTACGCTCTGCCCGTCGTCGCCATAGAGTGCGGTCTGCAGTTGTCGCGAGAGGATGGCCTCGCGCTCTGCGTCCAGCCGCGCGAGGTCGCGTTCGATGATCGCGTGCTCGCCAGGCGTCCCGAAAACGCGGGCGACGTATTCCTTGTAGAGGCTGACCTTATCGGGCGGCAGCCGGTGCATTGCTGGGAATCCCAAACGTATCAAACCGCGAGCGGCGTCGCACCACCCGGCAATCGCGCACGCGCGGCCAGAGGATCGCGTAGCGCTTGCGGCAACGCCTCCCACTCCTCGATCGTCCGAGGCTTGGTTAAACCGAGCAGCGCCCGTAGCTCTTCATTCTCGCGCCGAAGCTCGCGTCGGGTCATCGTCTACGATCATAGCAGGCTGTGATGGCGCCGGCGATGTCTCCGCGACTCTCACCCCGCACACCCCCACTCCCAACACGGACGCGCGCCACCCTCGGCGGTCGTTGACAACGCCCGTCTCGGCTGCGAAACGCGCCGCCGTCCCCAGATCGGCTCCTGACGCGAGCCAATCTATGGCTTTGCCAGGAACACCACTCCCACGTCGACGGAGACGATGACGTTCGACTGATCGAGATTCGTCGGCAGGCTGCTGGAGGACGTCACGTGGGCGATGGTACGGAGTCCCCCGCCGATGGGGATCGCCCCCGGGAACGCTCCTACCTGCATGGCCTTAATACCGACGATGTGCAAACCGGCCGCCCTCGCTAAGGTCTCTGCCGTCACTCGTGCATCGGCGACCGCCTTGGCAGTAGCCTGCGCGCGGACGACATCTTCAGCGGATAAGCGGAAGGCAACACCGTCGATGCTCGTTGCCCCAGCGCTGAGGCAAGCATCGGTAATTGTGCCCGCTCTCCCAATTTCGCGCACTGTAACTGAGAAGCTCCGTTCGACTGTGTAGCCGACCAGCTCGTAGGGGTTGGATCGGGAAGCGCTCGGGGATTGATAGCGCACGTTATAAAGATCTAGGGACACGTCTTGGCGTTCTACGCCGAGTTTGCCAAGCGCTGCGACTACTTGGTCGTAAAGTGAGTTATTTTGCGAAGTCGCCTCGGTAGCGGTCGTCGCATTGGTACTTATCTCAGCGCGGACGATCGCGACGTTGGGCGGCAGCGAGATCGTTCCCGTCCCGGAGGCGCTGATTTCGGTTTCGGCGGCCTGTGTGACGTCGACGGAGCTTATCGCGGCAATAACCGCGAGCAGGCAAACAAGTGTATGCTTCATGAGAGGTATGCTGCACCGCGAAATTGCGCGACCCCTGCGTGATCGCGAGCCGTCGCGAGACTCTCGAACGTCGTGCACGCGCCTCCAAGGCGCGCGCACGCTATGCGCAAAGGACCACGCCCCAGGTGCCGCATCGGTACCTCGCGCAATTTTCTCGCGCCCTGTACCCACCCGAAACACGCGCGCGTGCGATCAAGCACTATCGGGAGATTTCCGAGCAGCACCACGCTCAGGCCGCCAAGCAGATCGACAGTTCATCGCGGCCCGTCGTCAGACTGTTTCCGCCTCTACCGGTGCGGTAGGTGGCGGCGCAGGCGGGTAACGTCCGTCGGGCAGAAGTGATCGAAACGAAAAGCCTTACATCGTAAGGCTTTTCAAAATGGCTCCGGATGTTGGACTCGAACCAACGACCCGCTGATTAACAGTCAGCTGCTCTACCAACTGAGCTAATCCGGAACGGCGAATGGCGCTGCCGGCCAGCCGACGGGGGTTCAACGAGGAGCCCGCCACTCCCCTGCGGGTATAAACGAGCGTGCCACCGCAGTCCAAGCAAGGCTTCGCCCTGGTCGAGATACCCGCCGACGCGGATAACGTAACGGTCGACGTCGACGGGCGCAGCGTTGCGCTCACCAATCTGCGCAAGACGTATTTTCCAAAGTTGGGGCTCACGAAGGGCGACCTGCTCCGCTACTACCTCGGGATCGCAGACGTGCTGTTGCCGCACGTCGAGAACCGGCCGATGGTGATGAAGCGCTATCCGCACGGCGTCACCGGCGACTTCTTCTACATGAAGCGAACGCCGTCGCCGCGGCCACCTTGGATCCGCACGTGCACGATCGAGCACCGCTCCGGCAACGTCATCGATTTTCCCGTCATCGACGACCGCGCCTCGTTGCTGTGGATGATCAATCTCGGCTGCATCGATCTCAACCCGTGGTACTCGCTCTGCGACGATCCGGATCGTCCGCTTTACCTGCACTTCGATCTTGACCCGGTCGCGGGAACGCCGTTTTCGGTCGTACGTGAGGGCGCCTTGATCGTAGGCGACGTCCTGCGCGGCATCGGCATGAAGCCGTTCGTAAAGACGACGGGAAGCAAAGGCGTTCACATCTACGTTGCGATCCGAATCGACCTCGTGCAGCACGACGTCTGGGAGATCGCAAAAGCGATCGGCCTGCAGATCGCCAAAGCGCACGCCGACGTCTTAACCGCGGTGTATCGCGTCGCGGACCGCCCGCCGAACCACGTGCTCATCGACTACAACCAAAATGCCTGGGGGTCGACGCTCGCCTCCATCTACTCCGTGCGGGCCAATGAAGCGGCGATGGTCTCGACGCCCGTCACCTGGGAAGAGCTCGCACAAGGCTGCGAACCAGGCGACTTCACGATGCTCAACGTGCCCGAGCGCGTCGAGAAGCTCGGCGACCTGTGGAAGCCGTTGCTGAGCAACCGCGCCAGATTTGACCTGCATGCCAAGCTTTGAAGGCCTTGCCTTGCATCCGCCGATCGAGCCGATGGAGACGCGCCACGCGCAGAGCATTCCCGAAGGCCCGGCATGGATTTACGAACCAAAATGGGACGGCTTTCGCTGCGTGGCGTTTCGCGATGGCAACGAAATCGAGCTGCAATCGAAATCGGGCGAAACCTTGACGCGCTACTTCCCCGAGATCGTCGCCGCACTAAGGCAGGCAACGGAAAAGCGTTTTGTTACCGACGGCGAGCTGCTCATCACTGCCGGCGCGGCCGCCGATTTCGATGCGCTCCTCCAACGCATCCATCCGGCGCAGAGCCGCGTCCGCCGGCTTGCCGAAGAGACTCCGGCCACGTACGCACTCTTCGACCTCCTCGTGCGAGGCAATACCAAACTTTTCACCCACGCGCTGCGCGAGCGCCGCGCACAGCTCGAGACTTTCGCGGGCAAGAACTTTCCCAAGAACGCGACGGTCGTACTCTCACCGGCCACCGACGACATCGAACTCGCGCGGCGCTGGTTTTCAGGAGACCTCGCGCGATTGGACGGTATAATCGCCAAGCGCGACATAGCCTATGCCTTCGGCAGCCGCGACGCCGCCGTCAAAGTGAAGCGCAGCTACGCCGCCGACTGCGTGATTGGCGGATTCCGAACCGGCAGCGACGGCGCCGTTGCGTCGCTGCTCTTGGGACTCTATGACGACGACGGGCTGCTCCATCACGTCGGATTCGTGGCCTCGATGAGCGCGCAAGAGCGAATGCGCGCGGCCGAGCTGCTCAAGCCGATCGTCGAGCCGCCCGGCTTTACGGGTGCGGCGCCGGGCGGTCCAAGCCGCTGGCGGCGCGAGGCGAGCGAGTGGTTTCCAGTCAAGCCGCAGGTCGTGGTCGAGGTGAACTTCGATCACGTCACCGCGCGGCGGTTTCGGCACGCGACGCGGCTGCTGCGCTGGCGCCCCGATAAACCGGCGCGCCAGTGCACGATGGATCAGTTGCTCGACCCTACGGAATTGTCAGATCGGCCGAAAGCTGGACGGTAACCGGCGTGCCGGCGTTTACGACGATCGGCTCGCCGTTGCTTGTCGCGTAGACGTAGCCGCCGAGGTTCGGCGATTCAGGCTGCACCGTTGACGGCCCGTTTCCTACGCGCATCTGCCAGGCGATCGGTCCCGGCGTGACGGTTCCGTACGGAACACCCGTCATCGGCGAGAGCTGCTGGCGCGAGGCCGATTGCGCAGCGGGATTGATCGGTACGACGCGTTTGCTCACAACGGTCGCGCTGATGCTCTTCTTGCTGCCGTTGGCGAGGTGAATCGAGGTCAGCATGAATCCCACGCGGGCGCGCGTGCCGCCCGAGGGTTGGCGCACATCGGTGATATAGCCGATGATCTCCGAACCCTGCAAAGCCGGGTGCGCCGGGTCGACGACGCGCAATTTAAACTTATCGCCATACGCGAGCTTCGATGAGTCCATATGCACGTCGAGCACGCACGCAATCTTCGTGCCCGCCTTGAACGTCTGCGAGGGGACGAGCGACGTTGCACCGGCGGCCATCGGCGAAGCGATGGAAAGCAGGAGCGTACAGGCGAGGCTAGCGCGCAAAGTTTGGTACACGTAACTGTTCTCCGTTGAAGGCGGTAGCCGAGCGAAGCGCCTCGACGCGATCCGTGCGCTCCCACGGCAAGTCTAGGTCCGGACGTCCGAAGTGGCCGTACGCCGCGGTCTGCTGGTAGATCGGTCGGCGCAGATCTAGTGCGTGGATAATCGCGGCCGGCCGTAGATCGAACGTATCGCGCACCGCTTGGGCGATTTTCTCCTCGGGGATCCGGCCGGTACCGAAGGTCTCGACTAAGATGCTCACCGGATGCGCGACGCCGATCGCATAGGCAACCTGTACCTCGCAGCGGTCGGCGAGGCCGGCTGCGACGACGTTCTTGGCGACCCAGCGCGCGGCGTACGCCGCGGAACGATCTACCTTCGTCGGATCCTTACCGGAAAACGCGCCGCCACCGTGGCGAGACATGCCGCCATACGTGTCGGCGATGATCTTGCGGCCGGTGAGTCCCGCATCGCCTTTGGGTCCGCCGATCACGAAACGGCCGGTCGGATTCACGTAGACGCGCGTGCGGTCGTCGCGCATCGTCGCCGGAATCACGTGATCGACCACGCGCTCGGTAATCTCGCGGCGGATCTCTTCGAGGGGAATCTCCGGATCGTGCTGCGTCGAGAGCACCACCGCCTCGACCCGCACCGGACGGTCGCCGTCGTATTCGATCGTCACCTGCGACTTGCCGTCCGGTCGCAGATACGGGATATCGTCGTTCTTGCGCACGGCGGCGAGATGCCGCGTGAGGTTATGCGCCAGCACGATGGGCAACGGCATCAGTTCCTCTGTCTCGCGACAGGCGTACCCGAACATCATCCCTTGATCGCCCGCGCCGATTTGTTCGAACTCATCGTCGTCGCCGGCGCGCGCCTCGAGCGAGCGATCGACGCCCTGCGCGATATCCGGCGACTGCTCGTCGATCGAGACGCTGACGCCGCAGGTCTCCGCGTCGAAACCGATCGCCGAGCGCGTGTAGCCGACCTCGCGCACCACCTGACGCGCGATGCGCGGAATATCCACGTACGTTCGCGTGGTTACCTCGCCTGCGATGTGAATCTGACCGGTAATCGCAAACGTCTCGACCGCGACGCGCGAATACGGATCGTCCTTGATCAACGCGTCGAGCACCGCATCGGAGATTTGGTCGGCGAGCTTGTCGGGATGGCCCTCGGTCACCGACTCGCTGGTGAAGAGGCGCTGGGCCATCAGGTGCCCTCGCTCCAGGAGGCCACGTATTTCTCTTGCGCCGGCGTCATAACGTCGATGTCGACGCCCATCGACGAGAGCTTGAGGCGCGCTACCTCTTCGTCGATCTCGAGCGGTACGTCGTAGACGCGCTTCTCGAGCTTGCCGCGATGCTTGACGAGATGCGCCGCAACCAGCGCCTGATTCGCAAACGACATGTCCATCACGGCCGCGGGATGTCCTTCGGCCGCGGCCAGGTTTACGAGCCGTCCATCGGCGAGGATGCAGATCTTCCGGCCGTCCCGCAGCTCGTACTGCTCGACGAACTCCCGCGGCTGGGTGGTGCGAATCGAGAGGTTACGGATTGCGTCGAGATCGAGCTCGTCGTTGAAGTGCCCCGAGTTGGCGACGATTGCTCCATCCTTCATCAGTTTGAAGTGCTCTTCGTCGATCACGTGATAGTTGCCGGTGACGGTGACGAAGACGTCGCCGATCCTGGCGGCTTCATTCATGCGCATCACGCGGTACCCGTCCATCACCGCCTCGATCGCTTTACGTGGATCGACCTCGGTTACGACCACGTGGGCACCCATGCCGGCGGCGCGCGAGGCGATTCCGCGCCCGCACCAGCCGTAACCCACGACGACTAGCGTTCGCCCCGCCAGCAAGATGTTCGTGGCGCGAATGATGCCGTCAAGCGTGGACTGACCCGTACCGTAGCGGTTGTCGAACATGTGCTTGGTCAACGCATTGTTCACGGCATAGACCGGATAGGGCAGAAGCCCTTCGCGCTGCATGGCGCGCAGGCGAATCACGCCCGTCGTGGTCTCCTCGCAGCCGCCCATCATCTGGGTCAGCTGGTCGCGATGCTTGGTGAAGAGCGTCGTCACGAGATCGCATCCATCGTCCATCGAAATCTGCGGCTTGGTAGCGATGACCGACTCGATGTGCGAGTAATAGGTATCGTTGTCTTCGCCCTTGATCGCGTAGGTTGCAACCCCGTACTCGCAGAGCGCGGCGGCGACGTCGTCCTGCGTCGAAAGCGGATTGCTCGCGCAGAGCGCGATCTGGGCTCCGCCCGCTTGCAGGGCAAGCATCAGGTTCGCGGTCTCGGTCGTCACATGGAGACAAGCGCCGATGCGGACGCCCTCGAGCGGCCGCTCTAGCTCGAAGCGGTCGTGGATCTGGGCCAGAACCGGCATATACGCGGCAGCCCAGCCGATCCGCGAGCGGCCCGCTTCGGCGCGGGAGAGATCGCGGACGCTGCCGGCGGGAACGCCGGACGCGGTGGACTGAAGGGAATCCAAAAGAGGCACGGTGTGAACTCCTGAGGTGGGGAAGGTGGGCAAACGTTTCGTCGCATCCTACGCTACCTCCGCCGGAAGAGCTACCGGCGAGGTCGCACTTATCCGGCTGGCCAACCCACGCAGCGTGGAAACGCTGGACGCGTATCTCGAGCGCCTCGCCTCGGATGCCGCCATTCCCGGTGGCGGAAGCGCGGCCGCGCTAGTGGGCTCCCTCGGCGCCGCGTTGATCGCAATGGTCGCGCGTATCACGCTTCGCAGTTCGAAGGACGCAGGCGCTGCGAGCGGCCTGCAAGCCGTCGTCACCGGAAGCGACGACCTGCGCCGGCTGCTCACGGCCGCGCGCGAGCACGACGAAGCAGCGTTTGCCGAAGTTGTCGCCGCGCAAGCGCTCCCCCGCGCGACCGATACCGAGAAGGCCGCGCGCCGCCGGGCGCTGGAGACGGCGCTCGAGCGGGCGGCGCAAGCGCCGTTGGACGCGGCCGGGCTAAGTCTTCGAGTTTTAGACCTGGCGCTTGAGCTGCTGGAGTTTTCGGGCGAGGCGCTGAGCAGCGATGTAGGCTGTGCGGCGGAGTTCGCCAACGCGGCGCTGTTGAGCTGCGCCTACAACGTACGCGTCAATCATCGCTATATGAAGGATGCGGCAGCGGTCGCCCGCCAGGCGCAGCAACTCGGCGCTACCGAGGCGCAGGCATGGCGCTTACTCGAGCGCGTGCGTGCGAAGCTGGTCGGAGACTAGCTCGAAGAACGGCGCGAGATCGGCCGTATCGACGTCCATGCCGACGCCCGCGGTGTGATAGCGGATGTCGTGAAAATCCATGCCGGCCGTCATGACCAAGCCGTAGCGCTTCGCCTTCTCGCGAAACTCCGTCGTGTCGGCCGCGTCGTGGAGCGGATAGAAGACTTCGAGGCCTCGCAGTCCGCGCTGCGCAAGCTCGTCGATGAGCACGCGATCCTTGAGGCGGCCCGGGTGGGCGAGAACCGGAATGCCCCCTGCGGCGGCAATCGCTTCGATTGCGTGTTCGGGCGTCGTGTAGAGCTGCGGAACGTAGCCTGGTTTGCCACGCTTGAGCGCCTCGCGAAAGGCTGCGTCGACGCTGTCGACGACGCCGAGGCGAACCAGGGCCTTGGCAACGTGCGGACGTCCGATCGCGTACGCGCCGCCGGATTCTTTGAGCACGTGCTCGAGCGTTAAGGGATACCCGGCCTTCTGCAGCCGGTCGACCATCGTCTCGGCCCGAATGCGGCGTTGTACCTGATTGTATTCGAGCAACTCGTTGATCGGCGAGGGCCCCAGCGGAACGCCGTATCCGAGAATGTGGACCTCGTTCTCACGCCAGGTGGTGTTGATCTCGATGCCCGTGATGACGCGCGCACCCGGCGGCGGGATAAATTCGCCGTAGGCCGCCAATGTGTCGTGATCGGAGATCGAAAAGACCTCGACGCCACGTTCACCCATGAAGTCTGAGAGCGCCTGGGGCGTCAGCGTCCCGTCGCTCATGCACGTGTGCGAGTGCAGGTCAACCTTCAACTTGGGCGATCCTCTCTTCCAGCTTGCGCCGCTCGACTTGCAGTGAGATCGCGGTACGCTCGCTCTCATCGATCGCCACGAGAACGAAGGAGGGCGCACAGACGACGTCCAGCTTGGCCCCTTTAAGGTAACTGCGAGCAATCGCGATCGCTTTGACCGCCTGATTGATCGCGCCGGCGCCAACGGCTTGAACCTCGGCACTCTCGTTCTCGCGAAGGACGGCCGCGAGCGCGCCGGCTACCGCGTTGGGATTGCTTTTCGCCGAGACCTTGAGGGTCATGCTGCCATTCATGCGATCCCCCTGAGAAAGATGCGCTTGATGTCCTCCGCCTTACCTGAGGCCGGGTCGACCGAGACGACGACCGCACAGAACTGTTTCATTCCGGTCTTTTGTACGCTAAACCGTTCCGACAGGCCGGTACGAAACCGCTCGAGGACGGCACCCTCTTCCATACCAATAACCCCCTCGATCGGTCCCGTCATGCCGAGATCGCTAATGTAGGCGGTCCCGCCGGGGAAGATCTGCTCGTCGGCCGTCTGCACGTGGGTGTGCGTCCCGACGACGCAGGAGACGCGCCCGTCCAAATAGCGGCCAATCGCGACCTTCTCAGAGGTTGCCTCTGCGTGAAAGTCCACCACAACTACCGCCGTGCCCGGGTTCAACTCGCCGAGCAGGCCGTCCGCGCAGCGAAACGGATCGTCAACTGGAGGCATGAACGTTCGTCCCATAAGGTTGAGCACGGCGACGGTTACCCCATTGGCCACAAGCGTGCCGCAGCCGCGTCCGGGGAGCGCCGATGAATAGTTGGCAGGGCGAATCACGCGATCGCTGTTCTCCAAGTATTCGCCGAACTCGCGCTTGTCAAACGTGTGATTTCCTCCGGTGATGAAGTCGACGCCGCTGGCAAACATCTCCTCGGCTATCGCAGCGGTCAAGCCGAATCCGCCGGCGGCATTCTCACCGTTGGCGATACAGGCGTGGACATGATGCTGCTCTCGAAGCAACCATACGCAGCGCTTGAGGGCCTCGCGCCCCGGGGAGCCGACGACGTCCCCGACGATCATGAGGTTCAAGGTGGGACTGTCTAGCGGCGAGCCGAGGCCTTCGCTTTCTTCTGCGATTTCAAAAAGTAAACCAGCACGCGTTTCTCTTCTCTAAACCCGACCAAACTCTTGGATTGGGCGGGGTCGCGTAGCGCCTCGACCGCGTAGAGTGCCGCTTCGTCCTCGGCCGCCGGATCGCCGTCGAGATGGTCGTCGGGCGGCGGGTTGCGTACGAGCGCATCGCCGTAACGGTCGCACAAGAGGCTCACCTGCAACTCCAGCTCTTCCTTTGAAAAACTCTCGAGGTCGCGTGTAACGTGCAGGAACGTGTGGGTGCGGTCGCCTTCGCACTCGACGCGCAGCGTCAACGGTTCGTCCTTGCCTAAGCTAAGGAAGCTGCGCACGTGATCTTCGATGGCCTCGGCGAGCGCCGCTTGCGACGACCGGTCGAGCCGCTGTCGCATGGCGAAGGTCAGGCGCAACGTTCGTTCGGTGGGGCCTGAGCGAATGGAGGCCAGCTCGGGAAAGCGCACTAGCAGGGCGCAGACCAGGCTGACGGTATCGGCATTCTCGACGCGTGCTCGCGTTTGCATGACTATCGGCTCTTCTTTCGCGGCTCCATTCCCACGAGGCGGAACGAACCCCAAGGGGCAGGGTCAGTACGACGCGCCCCAAGGTCTCCCCTCGGCCGCGCCTAGAAAAGACCCCTGTGACCCTGCGGAAGGTTCCGGGTGCACTCGCCCTTGGCTTGCTTGCCTCGTTGATGGCCCACGGCGGCCTCTATGGCGGCGAGCATTCCGTCGGCGGCAGCTACCACGAAGTGCTCCTGCAAGCTGCCTTCTGCGGCGCGGTCGGCCTCTTCGGCTTCTTCGCCTGGCTGGCGCTGCGCGGCGCGCGCACGGCCGTTACGGGCAGCGTTCTGGCGGTCCGGTTGACGGAACGCCTTCCCGGTTACGGGATGCTCTGCATCGCGGCCACCGCCTGGTACGCGGCCGCGGAATGCCTCGAACCGCACCACGCCGCCGCCTCCTGGATTGCGGTGCCCTTGCTGTTGGCCGCGGCCGCAGGCGTTGTTCGCCTGGTAAGTCGCGGCGCGCTCGCCGTCTTGGCCGGCGCGATCCTCGCGATCTTTCGCACCGCGTTTGCTGCGCGTAAGCCGTTCTGGTTTGCGCGGTCGCTTCGTCGCCGGCCCACGCGCCGCGTTCTGTGGACGCGTCGCCGGTTCGCTCGTCCTCCTCCGATCGAGTTCGGCTGCGCGTAAGCGCGCCCTCATTCCCCATATAACTCGACTCTAAGATCGGAGAAGTTATGCCTCGGTATCTTGCGGCGCTCGTCGCCGTATTCTTGACATTGAGCTGTTTCGCGCCGGCATTAGCCGCGACGACCGGGCTGGTACGCGGCACGATCACCGTCGACGGCCAGCGCGCTCCCGGCGCGACCGTAGTTCTCGAAGGTGAAGGCTCTCGCTTTCAAACCACCACGGACTCTCGGGGCGATTACGTCTTTCCGCTCGTCCCGTACGGCTCGTACCGGCTAATCGCGCGAGCGAAGGGGGCTCACGAACTCCAGGTACTCGTCAACGTGGCCAGCGGTCACGTCGCGACTATCGACGTGCCGCTTTCAACCAGCCTCAAGCAAATCGCTCAAACGATGGTAACCGCCCATGAGGGCGCCGAAGCGAATCCGCCCTCTGTCAATCAGATCACGCGAAGCGATATTCAGACGTCGCCGGTCAACAACAGCCTCGACCGCCTGTTGGAGACTCTACCGGGCGTCGTGCAGTTTTCCTATAACGAGCCCGTCATCAACGGCTTCCATGGCGTTACCTATAACATCGATGGGGCACCGCTGCCGCTGGCAACCACCTCGAACTTCGCCGAGATCATCGACCCGAAGGTAATCAACTCGATCGAGGTGCTGACCGGCGCGATTCCCGCCGAATACGGCGGCGAGCGGATGGGCGGCGTCGTCAACATCATCAGCAATCGCCCGACGGATCTTCCCGAGGGGACCTACGGCCTCATTACCGGCGGCTTCGGCAATCAAGCCCAAGGCATCGGATCGATCGATTTGGAATCCCGTACCGGGTCGAGCGAGTTCTTCCTGAGCGGAAACCTCGAAAGCACCGGTCGCGGCCTCGATGCGCCCACCTATACGCCCATCAACGACGCCAGCTCGAGCAACGACCAGTTCTTCCGCTTCATCACGCAACTCGCGCCGCGCGACACTCTGGCATTCGACTACTCGAATCAGTTTTCGCAGTTTCAGATCCCGATCAACACCGATCCGGACAACCCGCTCGATCCCGTCGTAAGCGTCCCCGGAACGCTCGATACCCAGCTCGAGTACGACCGCTTCTCCAATCTCAACTGGACGCAGACCTCGCAAGACGGCAACGGCATCATTCAGGTCATTCCATGGTGGCGCTCGACGCGCATCGACTACTACGGCGATCTTCCGCTCGACGTCCTCGCCACGGAGCCCAACTTCAGCGACTGCCCGCCGTCGTGCGCTCCGGACGTGCACTTAGTCGGTTTGAATCAAGGTTCGTATGCAAGCTACGTGGGCGTGCGTGCCTCCGACTTTCGCGCGACGAAGAATCACGCCTGGAAAATCGGCGTCGACCTCGACCGCGAAAGCGCCACGGCGTGGCAAGAGTTCGCCTGTTACTACGTCAATTGCGCGTCGAAAGGACCAGTCGCTACGCCCTATTATCCTGCCTTCACGACGCCTCAAGGCCAGGCTGGTTCGAACATCGGCATCTACGGCGAGGACCGGTGGCAGATGAATCCTTACGTGATCTGGAGCTACGGTTTGCGTTACGATCACTCGACCGGTTACGTCGGCGGAGATCAAATCAGCCCGCGCATCGGCGTGAGCGTTTGGGACGGCGGCAAGAACGTCGCGCACGCCTACTACGGCAAGTTCTACGCGGCGCCGCTGCTCGAGGACGTTCGTCAGGCCTGCGTACTGCTCTCAGAACAGCAAGCGTGTTCGACGACCAATCCCGTTTACGACCTTAAGCCGGAGAGCGATAGCTATTTCGAGATGGGCGCCGTGCATACGTTCAACTCGCATTTCACTGGTTCGCTGAACATCTTCGAGAAAAGCGTGGTCAACGTGCTCGACACGACGCAGCTGTTCAATACGCCGATCTTCGCCGTCTACAACAACTCGATCGGCATCAACCACGGAGCCGAGATTCGCCTGCAAAACCAGGAACCCGGCGGCGATTATTGGTTCTTGAGCGGTACCGTCTCCGGGTCGTACGCGGCCTGTGTCTCCGGTTCCGAGTTTCTCTTTCCGCCGAACACCAATCTTCCCGGCGTACCCTGCGTCGCGCAGCTCTCGCTCGAGGATCACAGCCAGACAGTTGACGCGACGGCGGCCTACACGCACCGCTTCGGCGCGCCGGCGGCGAAGCTCTGGTACGCGACGCTGCAAGCGAACTACGGCAGCGGCTTTCCAGTACAGTTCGAAGATGCCAACGCGAACCTGAGCGGCACCCTTCCGGCGCACACAACCCTCGATCTCTCGCTCGGCCGCGAACTCACCCCGGGCCGCACGGGAGAGGATCAGGGCTTGGGCTTATCCCTGCAAGTGCTCAACGTGCTCAACCATCAGTACGTCATCAAAGTCGCGAACGGTTTCAATACGACCCAAATCGCGAATGGAACGTCGGTGCTTCTCCGGCTTACGGCACCGTTTACGGTGCAGAAATGAAGACCTTACGCCGCGTTAACGCGCGCACCCGGCGCAGAGGCCGTAGAGCGTCACAGCGTGCTCCCGCACGCGGAACTTCGGCGGCGCCAGCTTTCTGAGGTTTTCTAAACACCCGGCAACGTCGAAGACGCGCTCGCATCTCTCGCACTGGAAATGGTGGTGATGCCCCTTGTCCGCACGTTCGTACCGAGTGGGCTCTCCTGGAATCTCGACCGGCTCGATCCAACCGTCCTCCAGAAGCGCGCCCACCGCCCGATAGACGGTCGCAACGCCGAGCCCGTCGATTCGCTTCGACGCCGCCTCGAGCAGTTCGCCGATGCTCAAGGGCCGCTCGGCCCGCTTCAGGACTTCCACCACGGCGTCGCGCCGCTTACTCTTTCGGTTATATTCAGCCACTAAAAGCTACCTTCGATGCGTACCCTTCACCCGAGCCTAGGTCCGGCGCCTGCACGGCGAGGCTCTTGACTATTTGATAATGATAATCTAATATCATTTCTATAACAACCCCGATGGGGGGTTGGATTTTGAAGGGGAACGGCGGTGAACGCCATTTTGCGGCCCTGTATTGGTGCTGCGGCGATAGCAATCGCATTGCTCGTGGCTAGCGTCGAGCCGGCGTACGCCGTCAACACGAGCGCCTTCCTCAATGGGACGGTAACGAGCAAGGGTTTGCCGATCGCGCGTGTGCGAGTAACTGCATCGGGCAACAATTTCAGCGTAAATACGACGACCGACGCCCGCGGGCACTTCTCGTTTGCGCCCCTTCCGCTTGGCACCTATGACGTCGAAGCGAAGTATGGTGACCAGCGTGGGGTCGTCCGGGTGGATCTCGGAAGCGGCGGTGCGACCGTCGCGATTGATCTGAAGACTCTCACCGAGATCGAGCACGTCGTCGTGAGTCGCGCGCAATCGGAGGTCATTCACGGAAGTGGAAGCGACGTCGTTTTGAACCAAGCTGCATTAACGCGATTGCCTTTCGACAATAACTTCGCGCAGATGGAGCTGCAGATGCCCGGAGCCGCCCAGGGGGCCAACGGCGTCGTTCACATCAATGGCGACCACGGAGTGATCAACTACATCATCGACGGCGTCTCTCTGCCGCAGGAGCTCAACCGGGATATCGGCAGCGAGATCAACATCAACGATCTCTCCTTCATCGACCTGGTCGAAGGTGCATACCCCGCCCAATACGGGCTGCGATTCGGGGCCGTCTTCAACATGTCGACGCGCGCCGGGACGGGACCACCCGGCTTTGACGGCTACGGCTCGTTCGGCTCGTACACCAACGGGCAGTCCACCCTGGGGTACCATGCGCCGATCGCCGGCGGCGGCGGCTTCGACGTAGCCTTTAGCGGGCTGACGACCACACGGGGGCTCGATCCGCCCGACTTCAACTCGCCGCATAACGATGCCAGCTCCGTGGGACAGTTCGCTCGTTTCACGCTGCCGGCCGGCGGAAATAACTTCACCAACATCACCTTCATCAACAGCCACGGTACCTTTCAAATACCCAATGACATCGCCTATGGCGAGCCCGGCGACACCGACGACAACGAGACGCAAGCGGATACCTTTCTTGCCGTTGCTTTCCATCACGCAATCGGTACCACCGGCGAGTTCTCTTATGGTCCCGCATACAACGTCTCGAGGATTCAAGATTTCGGCGACGCGGCCAACGACTGGACTTATGGCGAATCGCTGAATCTGACGCCGCCTCCCTTCGGGAACGGTGGCACGTCAATGGACTGCGCCAATGCGTTCGCGGTAGCACCGGGGAACCCAACCGCCTTCCCCACCATGTGCGGCCTTTCGTTGGCCGATACGCGAACCGCGCTCAACTACATCATGCAGGGCGACTACAGTCAGGTGTTGGGCGAACACACGGTTGCGGCAGGTGTGTCGTACGATCTGACCCGCGTCTTAAAATATTACGCGTTTACGCTCCAACCCGGTAACTATCTCGCGCCGATCCTGACGCCGAGCACCCCGGATGCGCCGACGACGGTAGTCGACGACTCGCCCAATCTCGGAAACACCTATCAGTCTTACCTGCAAGACAGCTGGCGCATGGGGCAGCTTTGGCAGGCGGATTACGGAATTCGTTACGATTTCTTCACGATTAAGTCGACCGGCTTCGGCGAAGGCTTCGGTGCCTTTAGCCCGCGCCTAAAGCTGACGCGCCTATTCGGCCGCCGAGCGAGTCTCTACGCCTATGTCGGCCGGTTTTTCGAGCCATTTTCGCTCGAAAACGTCAGCCCATATACGGCGCATTTGCTTAACCTGCCGTTACAGCCGACGCTTGCACAGTTCGACTTGAATCCGGAACGCGACACGCAGCTCGAGCTCGGCGGCCACATCCCAATGGGCCCGGGCGATCTCGGTTTTCGCGTTTGGCAGAAGAATGCGAACGACTTGATCGACGATACGCAGGTCGGCGTGACGCTGCTCCACCAGGATATCAACTACCAGCTCGGTCGCCTCTCGCAGGAGGCTCTGACCTACAGTCAGCCGCTCCCTTTCAATGGCCGCGCGTACTTCTCGTTCGCCCACGTAATCTCGCTCAACTCGGGCTGTGAGACGCAGCTGCTCGCGCCGTGCTTCGGTCAGCCGACGGGGTTTACGCCCGCGGACCACGAGCAACGCTACACCGTTACCAGCGGCATCCTCGTAAACGACCGCCGCGGCGGCTGGTTCTCGGCGGATGGCTATTACGGAAGCGGCGTATCGTCGGCCTTTTGCCCTCTCGCCACGCCCGGGTATTGCAAGGAGACGCCCCACACGATCTTTGACGTTGAGGACGGCATCCCGATAGCCCCAAAGGCAGCCCTCACACTCGACATCGAGAATCTGCTCAACGACCGCTACTACGTTACGCTTCTCAACGCTCAAGGGAATCATTTCGGCCCGGGCCGAGAGCTGACGATGGGCGTCCGCCTATCCCCGTGACGCCCATTTTGCGAGTAGCTCGCAGCGAGTAGAGGACCCAGGCGCAAGTTCGAGGGATAATGGGGCCTCGATGCACGACTTGGAGCGGGGGAGAATCGCCGTCACCGGCGGCGCTGGGCTAATTGGGAGCGCAGTTGTCTGGGCGCTCAACCGGCGCGGCCTGGAAAACATCCTCGTAGTCGATCGGCTCGACTGCTCCGAGAAGTGGCGCCACCTGGTCCCGTTGCGGTTCGCCGACTACCTCGATGCTGACGATTTCGAGGCGAGAGCGACGCAAAATAGGTCGCTGAACGATGTCGCGACGGTAATTCACCTCGGTGCATGTTCCTCCACCACCGAGCGCGCTGCCGACTATCTCCTACGCAACAACTTCGAGTACACGAAGAGGCTGGCCCATTGGGCCGTGGAAAACGACGCGCGGTTCGTGTACGCGTCGTCGGCCGCAACTTATGGCGGCCTCGAATCGGAGCTCTCGGACGAAGACGACCTTCACGCCTTACGTCCCCTCAACGCGTATGCCTACTCGAAACAGCTTTTCGACCTGTACGCAAAACGGCTGCGACTTGACGAACGCATCTGTGGGCTCAAATACTTCAACGTTTTCGGGCCCAACGAAGAGCACAAGGCCGAGATGCGCAGCATCGTGCAGAAGGCGTACGAACAGATTCGCGAGCGCGGCAGCGTCCGGCTCTTCAAGAGCTATCGCTCCGAGTTTCGCGACGGCGAGCAGAAGCGCGACTTCATCTACGTCAAGGACGCGGTCGAGATGACGCTATACCTAACCGAGTCGGGAGCCGCGGGCCTCTTCAACGTGGGTTCTGGCGCTCCGCATACGTGGCTGCAGCTGGTCAGACCCATCTTTCGCGCGTTGGAAGTGCCGGAGCGCATCGAGTTCATCGAGATGCCGCCGGAGCTGCGCGGAAAGTACCAATATTATACCTGCGCTCGAATCGCGCGGCTGCGCGGCGCCGGCTACGACCGGCCGATCACGCCGCTCGCCGATGCCGTCACCGACTACGTGATCAACTATCTCGTTCCGCAGCGGCCGCTCGAAATCACCGATGGCCCGGTTGCCGCGCCGCTACGCGCTCCATCCTAATGGCCGCTAAATTAGAAGGGACACAGCAAATCTCGCATGCCACAGCCTAGCCGTGCCGAACGCCGCCGCCAAGAACGCGGGGGCTCCGCTCCTCCACCACGCCGCGACCCGATGCGCGCGATTTATATCGGCGTCGGCATCGCGCTCGTCGCGTTGATCCTCGCCTTCGCCGGCTACAACTGGTTTGCGAAGCGGCAAGTAGAGCAGGCCTATGCAACGCCGACCCCGGGACCTAATGCGAGCGCGAAGCCGGTTCAACTGACGATCGGTGAATCGTTGGGGACGAAGTACTTTACATCGAAGGTTCCCGATATGCCCGCGGGTGGTCGTGGTCAGACGGTCGACGGCGTTGGGTGCGGCACCATGGAGTACGCGACGCTCCACACGCATACGCATCTTTCGATCTATAACAACGGAAAGCTAATTCAAGTCCCGGCCTACATCGGCTTTGCGCCCAACCCCGCCACCGGCGGATGCCTCTACTGGATTCACACGCACGATGCTAGCGGCGTGATTCACCTCGAGGCGCCCGATCTTGCGCCTCCCCAAGGCGGGCCTTATACGCTGGGCATGCTCTTCGATATCTGGGGGCAGCCGCTGCAGCAGGATCAGGTTGCCGCCTTCAAGGGAACGGTAACGGCCTACGTCAACGGCGAGAAGTACGATGGAGATCTTCGAGCGATTCCTCTGCGCTCACACCAACAGATCGTGCTCGAGATCGGAAGGCCGGTAGCGCCGCCGAACTACGCGTTCCCGGCGGGGGATTAGCGAAGCACGGCGCGCAGCGCCGAATCCAGCTCGCCAAACGATATCTCGCCGTCGTTGAGATAGCGGATCTGCTTGCGCGTATCGATGATCGCGAAGGTCGGAAAACCGCCTTGCAGGTAGAGATTCGCCACGTTGAGGATCGGATCGTACGCGACCGGATAGCGCACGTTAAAGCGGCGAATCCAGCGCAGGACGTCGTTCTCCGAGGAAGCCGACGTGCCGTCCATCGCGGTATCGCTGCCCGAGACGCCGACGAAGTCGACACGGCTTCCGTACTTCGCGTAGAGGCGGTCGACGATCGGGGCTTCGCGCTGACAGTGCGGACACCAGGTCGCGAAGACTTCGAGGAAGACCGGCTTGCGCGTTTTGCTGAGATCGAAGAGTCCGGCGGTCGTTGCAACCTCGAACTGCGGTGCCGTCTTGTTGATCTGTGCCTTGCCGATGGTCGGCGGTTGCGAGGCGTTCTGTACCGGGCCGTTCGTTCGGCTGCGGAAGTAGATAACGCTCAGCACGACGATCAGCAACACGACTCCGAGCGTAAGGAGGCCGAGGATTCGTCGACTCATGCGCTATGCAGTCTCCGGTCAACGGACAGCGCGCCCGGTGCGCCGTACGCAACGAAGCAACTGGCCGCGGCTAGGGCGAGATCGAAGGCGACGTGCGGCCAATCGGCGATGGCCCTATCCTTCGGACCGAAGCACCCACAGTTTGCGGGAATGCCGCGAATCACCGCGGAGGCGATCACTCCCGCGTAGATGAAGAACGCGCCCGCAGCAAGAGCCGCGGCGATGCGCGTGAAGAGACCAAGCACGAGATACGCTCCGAGTAGCATTTCGAGGTAGGGCAGACCCAACGCGAGCGGGCCGACGATTGCCGCGGGAAGCAGCCGAAAGCCCGCAATGCCGGCGGCCAGGCTCGACGGATCGGTCACCTTCAGCGCTCCGGCGGCAATCAGCAAGCCGCCAAGAACGACGCGTAAGGCGAGGATGGCGGCGTTCACGGGTCCTCTCGTTGGGCTCCGCCGTAACGAACACCTGTCCAGGCCGTTTGCGTCTTATAATGGTAGGATGATCGTTTTGGTCGCCCTGCTGCTTGGGCTGGTCCCGATTCACGGGCTCGTGATCGAGATGCAGGGCGGTCGCAGCGTCATCGTTCGAACCGATCTGGTACCGAAGATGATGCCCGCGCAGATACGACGCTATACGCTCGCTTCACCGGGACGCTTCCGTGGCGGTACGAGCATCGACGCGTTGGTCGACCCCTCAACGCTGCCTCCGACGCTGCGCGACGCCGTGCCTGCCGGCGTCTTCGCACCCGGTCTTCCCGACTCAGGGCGCGTCGTTCCGGTACGGCTCGGCGGCCCCTTACCCGCGGCCACGTTGATCGATCAGAACGGCAGTCCGGTCGCGCTCGATCGAGCGTTTGCCGGAAAGACGCTGCTGCTCTCCTTTGTCTTTACGCGCTGCCCGGATCGCACGCTCTGCCCTGCCATCAGCGGCAAGTTCACCTACCTGCAAAGCCGGCTCGATCCCAAACGCTTCGCGCTGGCGGAGATCACTCTCGATCCGCCCTACGACTCGCCGGCGGTGCTGCGCGCGTACGGCTCACTCTTCGGCGCGAAACGAGAGAGCTGGGCGCTGCTCACCGGGACCGGCTCGACGATCCAGCGTCTCCTCGATGAGTTTCGCATCAGCTCGATGCGCGTAAGCGACGACGACTTTCTTCACAACGACAAACTTTTTATAGCGACGCCGGCCGGCCGGATCGCCACCATCGTCGAAACGGCGAGCTGGGACCCTGCCGAAGTGATTGCGCAGGCGCGTGCAGTCTCGGGTTCGGCGAGCAATCCGTTCGAGCGCTTCAAACTCGCGCTCATCGCCGAAGCCGTATCGCTCTGCGGCGGCTCCCAATCGGCGGGAATCGCGCTGCTCGAGCTCTCGCTCTTCACGTTTCTGACGGTCGCGGCGGCAGCGGCCCTCTGGGCCGTCGCGCGCGTGCTCTGGCCTTCGCGGGGCTGAGCGGAGCCTAGGAAACCTAGACAGAGCACGGAAGCGTAGGCGGCCATGGCAGCCGCAGGCAAGCCTGTCCCGACCGCCGACCCGGAGCAGACGGCATTCTTGGAGCATGCGATCGCAGAGTACGGCACGGCGACCTACAACTTCGCCTACCGCTTGACTCGAAACGATGCCGATGCTCGCGATCTTACGCAGGAAACCTTCATTCGCGTCTTTCGTGCTTGGCGCAGCTTCAAACCAGGAACGTCATTCCTTTCCTGGATCTATCGAATCGTTACGAATCTTTATCGTGACGAACTTCGCCGCCGAAAAGGACGTTATCAAGAGGAGATTCCCGATGATAATGAGTTGCAACTCTTCGGCGGCAGCCGTCCCTTGGCAGTCGAACCGATCACCGATTACGTCGAGGGCTACCTTAGCGAGCCGCTCTCAAAGGCGCTTGGAGAACTGGGCGGCGACCAGCGTGAGATCGTGCTGCTCGCCGATGTCGAAGGGTGCAGCTACCAGGAGATCGCCGATATCGTCGGCTGCACGGTCGGCACGGTCCGTTCGCGCCTGCATCGCGCGCGCGGACAGCTGCGCAAGCTCATGAGTCATTATATGAAGTCGGCATCATGAATCAGACGCACCCGACGCCCGAAGAGATCGTCGACTATCTTCACGGAGAAGTTCCGCCCGCCACGGATGCGGCGATTGCGGCGCATCTCGCCGGCTGTGCAGAGTGTAAGGAGATTCGCGACAACGAGGTCTCGCTTACGGAGCTGCTGCGTGCCCACGCGAAAGCCGAGGAACGCGAGCTGCCGCCCAGCGTCGTTGCGAACATCTGGGAGAGCGTTGCGCCTCGGTCGGCCTCGATTTGGGAGCGGCTTGGTGCGGCGTTTCGTCCGGCCGTCGCCGTGCCCGTTGCCATCGCAATCGCAGCCTTCCTCTACTTCGCCTTCAAGACCGCGCACGGACCGGTTCACGCCGCGACGATCGATGCCGGTTACTACGTGAACTGTCACGCCGCGCTGAGTGCGGCAACGCCGCTCTCGACGGACGAATCCGCACCACAGGACCCTGCGAGCGATGTCGAGACGCACTAGGTTCCCTGGCATCGTCGCGGCCGCGCTTCTGGCCGCCGCTGCGATGCGCGCCGCCGCGGATTCTCCGCGCGAGTTGCCGATGCCGCTGCTCGGAGCGGTGCTCTCGGCGCCGGCGCGGATTTCGTATACCGGCGTGGTGGAATCGGTGCGCATCGGCACTTATGGGAGCCAAGCCTCGACCTACCGGATCGAACATCGCGCGCCGGATCTCACCCGGCGAAGCTACAGCGCTCCGCCGGCGCTCTTGGGCACCTCGGAGATCGTCAAGCGCAACGTCACCTATCGAATCGACGCCAAACGCCGGCGCATCGTCGAAACGGCCACCTCTGAGTTAGAAGAAGGCCAAGAGCTTAGCAACGACGCCGCGCTGATTCGCGCGAACTATCGCGCAGTGCGCGTCGGCAACGCGACGTTCGACGGCCGTCCCACGATCGACGCGCTCTTGGTGAACCGGCACACGCATCGCGCGACGATGTTCGTGCGCATCGACTCCCAGACAAAGATCGTGCTCGACAAGCAAGAGTTCGGCGCTGACGGCGCGATGGTCGCCGAAACGCGCCTGCAGCAGGTACGCTACGTGGCGGTTCCGGCGGCGAACTTCGCGCTCCCCAAGGCGTACGCTGTCGTTTCGACCCAGCAAACGATTGGACCGGCGCAGAATCCCGATCGTCTCATCCGCGACGCGGGCTTCGCAGCACGAAAACCCGCGCTGCCTGAGGGATTCACGCCGCTCGACGGCGACGTGGTTACCCTGCATGGCACGCGAGCCGTCCAGCTTCTCTACTCGGACGGCATTCGGACCGTATCGCTCTTCGAGAGCCCCGTCGCGGTGATGCCCAACATGAATCCGCTGCATCCCCAAGCTATAAGCATCGGCGACCGCAGCGGCGAGTACGCGCAAGACGGTTCCGTCGCCCTGCTGACCTGGAACGACGGAACGCTCTACTACACGCTCGTGGGCGACCTCGGCCGGCCCGAGCTGCAACTGATCGCCGACTCGATCGTGGACCCTAGATCTTCACGTTCGCCGTGAAATAAAACTGTAACGGCGTCTTCGCCGAAAAGTTCAACGCCGAGGCTAAGAACGGACCAACGTACGGGCCATAGGGATACTTCTCGGCCGATTGGACGATCGAACCGCTATGCCCCGGCGGGTTTGCGGTGGAACCGGGCGTCGTGTACGGTGCGACCGGATCGAAAATGCCACCGATGGTCGGGGTTTGGTATTGACAGATGTTGCCGTCGTTGAAGGTCCACGGCTCCTTGCTTCCGCCGAAGCAGTAGTTGAAGATGTTGGCAATGGTGCCGACGAGCTGAATCTGCGGGCTCACGCTGTAGCTGAGCTGCAGGTTCAACATCGCCTCGTTCGGCTGCACGAAAGCTCCCAAGTTATCGAACCCACCGGTGTACGGGTTGGGGATGTTGACGACACTGGCGCAGCTCGCGGCATTGTAGCGTCCCGGAACGCCGGTCAACAGGCCGCAGCCGGCCGCCGGATCGATCCCAACCGACGAGAGCGGGTAACCGTACCGTTCGCCCCCCTCGAACTGGAACGAGGGTGTGAGCGCGTACTTGTCATGCTTGTAGTTTACGACCAGCGACGCGACGTAGGGCGCGTTGTACGCTCCATAGGCGCCCGGAAACGCCGTGGAACCGGGGAAGAGATCGTAGGTCGCATACTGCGCATGGACGTTGAAGATGGATTGGATCGGCGCGAACCAGTACGGGTTCGCGAAATCCTTCTTGGGGCAGTTGATTGTCGACCCATGTATCGAGACCGGGGCAGCGGGCTTCCCCGCTTGCGTATAACATGCGTTCGCCGTCATCGAGTTTGATGTCGTGCCGCAGTTGGGGTTGGTCGGGTTCGCCACGCAGGCTGCCGTGTACGCGTTGTACTGCGCGATCGCCTCATTGACGCCCGCGAGCACCGTCGCGCCGAAGCTGTTTACCGGCCCGTACGTAATGTACGAGTTCGTGTACGCAAACGAGAGCAGCCCCGAGAACCCGTTGCGGGAGAAGTCGCCCTTTTGAACCTGGAACTCAACACCTTGGCTGCGCTGATCGCCGGCATTGAGACCCGAAACGAAGCCCTCCTTCACGTTGAGGAAGAACTCCTGAATCTGATCCTGCGTCTGGCGCAAGAACGGCGTTAGCTTGAACGATATGTCGGTGCCCTTTAAGTGCGACTCCCACGATAGGTCGTAGTTGAGCGAGGTTTGCGGCTGCACCGGATAGCCCGGCGTGTTACGGCCGTACTGCAAGAACGTGGGGCCGATGAAGTCGGCCGAATCCTCTTGCCAGGTGCCGTACTGCTCGAACGCCGTGTTGCCGGCCTCGACGTAACGGCCCAACGAGAACCGGATCACGTTATTCGCATTTACCGTGTAGGTGCCGGCTAGGCGGGGCTGCAGAACGTTGTAGGTAAAGTTTTGGTTCGTCGTATTCTGCAGATAGGTCGCGATTGTACCGGCCGGACAAAGCTTACCCGGATTCGGGTTCGGCGAGACGAAGCCGGTCGATGTGCTCTGACAGTTATCGAGGTTGAAGGCATTCCACCAGAAGGCACGCGCTTGCGGTCCGCCGCCGCCGACCGGCGGAACCAGCGTATCCCCGCCGGCGAAGTTGAACGTATCGAGACGGATGCCCGCGTTGATAAGCCACTTGTCGCTGGGGCGATACTGGTCGGTCAGCGACCACCCGTAGAAGTTCGGAACGAGATTCGGCGTGATCTCGGCATTGAGCCCGTTCTCGGCAACCATGTAGTTGCAGCTCGAGCCGAACTGCGGCTTGCCCGGAATCCGGCACGAGAACCCCGAGACGTTTGGAATCGCGCCGGTGCCGAGTTCCGGAAAGGTTTGGTAGCCGTAGGAGGTCACTGCTCCGGTGGTATTGGTCGTATAAGGAGTGTCGTAGCAATCTACCACCGGCAGGGCGCCGGCCTTAGACGGCAAGTTGCCATAGCAGTAGCCGCTATACGGATCCTTCGAGTTCACGATCACGGCCGCCGGCTCGCCCGGCACGTTCAGGAAGTGGTTGTTCATGCGCGTGATCGTCGCGGTCGTGAAGTTCCCTTGAAGGCTGACGAGGTTCTGCTCGTTGATCTGGTCTTGGAAGTTCGCGCTCAAACCGCGCGTGTGCGTATCGAGCTCGTAATCCGGCGCAACCGTGCAGAAGAAGTTGCAATCCACGGCACCATAGGTACCAGCCAAATCCCATGTGCTGTAATACGTATATCCGTAGACGCGGAGGAATGCGGTTGAGCCGAAGTTCTTCGTGTACTGAAGTTTCGTGATGACGGTCTGATTGTAGGTGTTATCCCGATCGCTGGGATCCGTTGGGTTCGGGTTCGTATAGGTTCCGGGATTGACGGCGTTGGGAAATCCGTAGTTGACGACGCAGTTTTTCAGTGCGCCGAGCCCGGCGCTCGTGAACGTTCCGCCGATGTCGTGCGAGCAACCCCAGCTCGGAACGTTTGGATAGAGCTGCGGGCCGTAAAGGTACGTCGCACAGGCCAGCCCGCTGGCGCCGTTTGCCCCGGTGCAGGCCGGCGAGGCGAAGTCGTCGGGCGACTCGTACAGTTGGTTTTGCAGCGATTCGTTGTCGTAGAGAATCTGGACGTCGTCGCGGCCGGCGTCGTAGCGGTGCGGGATCCCGATGTGGAAGTTCACCACCGCGTTGCGGCTGTAGATGGTCGAAAAGGCTCCGTACTGGATCGGTCCCTGCGCCAGCTCGGCCGGCCCGAAGCATGCCACGCTGCCGAGAATGCACTGCTGCGCGTACGAGCCGTTCGGGATGATGTTCAGGACCGGTCCGAACCAGCCGTCGTACTCCGAGCCGTTGTTATTATTTACGGTATTGTAAGCATTATTCGAACCGCCAATTCCGACATAATACGAGAAGAGGCGATCCGGCGTTGCGCCACCGACCTCGATAGACGCGCGATGGTAGAACGTCGGCGTGCCGATTCCCAACGACCCGTCGCCGTAACCTGGGAACGTGCCGGTCTTGATAACTTGGTTGATATAGCCCGAGAGGCCCTGGCCCTCCGAGTTCGCCGGCGTCGCGCCGTTGTAGACTTGGACCTCGGCGTTGCCGAGCGAGCTCGCCGAGCTCGAGCCGTAGTTATCGAACGAGCGGGTCACTGGGACGCCGTCGAACTCGTAACCCACTTGATCGTAGTCGCCGCCGCGGATGTTGACGGTCTCATAATATCCGCTTTGGTTCGGAACGACGTAGGCGCCGGGGATCGTCGCAATCGCGGAGTACGCCTGATTTAGGCTTCCGCCGCCGCCCAGAGCCGCAACTGCCGCCTGCGTGCTCGCGTTGACCGAGTAGATATCGGCCGTTGTGCCGGATTTAACGAGCGCGCCGCCCGCCGCCGAGGTGACGTGCGCAATCGTCTGAAGCGCCTTAGGCATCCGAACGGTCAGCGTCTGGACCGTATCGGCAAAGACGATCTGACCCGGCACGCTCTGCGTCGCGTAGCCGCCCTTTGTGGCGGTCACCGTATACGTATCGGGTCCCAGCGTCAGGAAGCCGAAGTGCCCGGCCGCGTCGGTCGTGACGCTTGCCGTTTGCGATGGGCTGGTCGCCGTGACCGTAACTCCGGCGATCGGCGCGCCGGTGTCGGTGTCGACGACCGTGCCGGTCAGACCGCCGGTGGTACTTGCCAGCGTCCACGAGCCCTGCGAAAAGAACGTAACGATAAGGACGAAAGCCGTCGTAAGGTGCCGCATCGATCTCATCTGCAAACCTCCTGCGTGGCGAGCAAGCATCGATTAGCGAAGGGAGGCTCCCCTGTTACACCGCTCCCCTTCTCAGTTCGTCATAAGCTTCCTTGGGAATTTAAAAAGGAGCGCAGCGCAAGCTTGATATCGTTTGAAATCGCATTCGGATCGGCTAACTCCATCTTCGCGCCGGCGCGGGCGGCGGCGATCTCGGCAATCGAGCGCGTAACTGCGTCGATGCCGTAACCGCCCTCGAGGACGTAGGCAACCGCTCCGCCGCAATATTCGGCGGCAATATCCGCGATCGTCGCGGCGATCGGAGCGGCGGCTTCGACGCCGATTCCGAGGTCGCCGACGCTGTCGCCGGCGACGTAGTCGAAGCCCGCGCTGACGATGAGCAGCTCGGGGCGTACGGTACGCGCGACGGTCGGCAGCAGGTACTGCCAGAGCGCGACGAAGGCTTCGGTGGAGACGCCCGATACGGGCAGCGGAACGTTTACGACGAGATCCTTCGCGATTCGATAGCTCTGCGCGCCCGTGCCCGGATACGCGGGATAGGCGTGCGTCGAAACGTAGGAGAGGCCGTCCCCGGCAATCGCTTCGGTGCCGTTGCCGTGATGATAGTCGAAATCCACGATCAAGACGCGTCCGTTCCCGCCGCGCGATGCCGCAAAGGCGCGCGCCGCAATCGCAACATTGTTGAAGACGCAGAAGCCCATCCCGCGATCCGGCTCTGCATGATGGCCGGGCGGCCGCACCAAAGCGAAGACCGGCTCACGAAGGGCGAGAGTCGCCTCAACCGCGGCGACGGCGCCCCCCGCAGCGCGGCGAGCAACCCGAAAGGAGCCGGCGTCGACCAGCGTATCGCCGGTCGAAAGATAGCGCAGGCCGCTAACGGTTTCCGTCTCACGGCGAACCAGCTCGAGATACTGCGGCGTATGGACTCGCTCGATCTCTTCGACGCTCGCGTCGCGGGCCGGTAACCAGTCGGTCAGGACACCGAGCCCGCGCAGGCGCTCGCCGACGGCCTCGACACGATCGGGCCGTTCGGGATGGAGCGCGTGGCGAATGTGATCCCCGTAAAGGGGATCGACTACGAACTTCAGCCGGAGTGCTTACTGGTCGCCGGTTTGCACGGATCCTCCGAGGCTTTGCGGACGTCCGTGTAGTCCTTCGTCCCCTTCTTCATCATCGGCAACAAGCGCTTGTAGGCCGCGACCGCTTTCGTGCATTGATTGGCCCCGGCATACGACTTTGCAGCCATGTAGAGCAGCGGTGGATTTGCGTCGAGAAAACCGTGCGCGGCGCGGTCCAGGACGTCGAAGATCTGGGCCGCCTCCTTATAGTTCTTTAGTTCGTAGTCGGCGCCGGCAACGCAGCTGAGCGTTGCCGGAGAGCGCTGAAGTTCGAAGCTCTTTCCGCAGGCATCGCGAGCTCCGGAGTAGTCGTGCACCCGCGAGTACGCTTGACCCAGCATCGCGAAGCCTTGCGCGTCCGGCGAGACCTGCGTGTAATGGCGCAGATACGAGATGCTCTGGTCGTACTTGCCGCCTTGCATCGCAACCTCGCCGAGCCCGAGCAGGGCGGCCGAGTTATTTGGATCGAGGGCAAGCGCCGACTGCCATTGCGCAACCGCCCGGTCGTACTGGTGGACGGAGGCGTAATAGTCGCCGAAGGCATCGAACCCGGCGGGGATCTTCGGAAACTGCGTAGTTACCTGCGAAAAGATCGCCACGCCTTGTGCGTCCTTCTTCTCTTGAACGAAATAGGCCGCTTTGCGGATCATGATGGCGACTTTTTCGTCGTCGGTTGGCGCCGCGACGACCGCATCGTCGTAGGCCTCGCTGGTGCGCGCGTCATCGTGCTGGCGCGCGTACAGGTCCGCCTTAAAGACGAGGCCTTGAATATCGCGCGGGTCGATGGCCAAGGCGCGCCCGACCGCTTGCAGCGCCATCGGAATATTATCTTGCTGCGCGTACGTCGTAGCGATCTGGAAGATCGGCGCCGTGTCTTTTGTATTGAGGGCGTATGCCGCCTCGAACTGCGCGCGAGCGTCGTCGAAGTGCTGCTCGGCCGCGTAGACGCTCCCGAGCGTCATCAGCGCACCCGGATCGTTCTTGTTGAAGGTGACGGCGCGTCTTGCAACCCGTTCCGCATCGTTCGGCCGATTATCCCGGATATACATGTCGGACAACGCCGCCAGGATGCTCAGATTCGTCGGATCGATATTGGAGGCTTCCTCGAGATCCGCGGTGGCCTGTTGACCTTGGCCCAGTTGGTTGGCAGCGAGGCCGTCGTAGTAATAGACCTGCGCGGATTTATCCCCGAGCTGGAGCAGATGTTGCGTGTACTGAATGGCGATGTCGGGGCGATTGACCTGCATGTATTCGCCGGCAAGTTGCGTCATCGCGAGCTGGTCGGTGGGATTTGCCTTCAGCTTTGCGATCAACCGCGGAATCGCAACGGCGGGGGGCTCGGGGCTTGCCGTTGGGAGTGCCGAAGGGGACGGCGAAGGACTCGGGGTTCCGGTCGCCTTTTTAGCGAACGCCGACGGCGTAGTGGTGGCGATGCCGGCGGCAAAGGCGACGGCGATGAGCACGATGAGAAGAGTGCGTTTCAAGAAAGATGTCCTTTGGCGTTTTCGATAAGTTTGGTCAGCTCGGGAACGATACGGAAGGCGTCGCCCACGACGAACAGGTCGGAAAACTCGGCAATCGGCGCCGCCGCATCCTTGTTGATTGCGACGATCGTTCCGGAGGCGCGCATCCCGACTTTGTGCTGAATCGCGCCCGAGATACCCACGGCGATGTAAAGATTCGGAGTGACGGTCTTTCCGGTCTGCCCAATCTGAAGATTATACGGCACCCAGCCGGCATCGGCGGCGGCCCGCGAAGCGCCGACGGCACCATCTAGTGCGCGAGCTAATGGTTTCAGCAGCGTATCGAACGGTTCCGGCCCGCCAAGCCCTCGACCGCCTGCCACGACGACCGGTGCCTCCTCGAGAGCGAGTTCGCTCGTACCCTCTTCGACGTCGCGCTCGATGACCGAGCGATAGCTTCGCGCTTCGGGCTTCGCGAGTGCCTCGATTCGCGCCCCGCCCGGCGCAGCCGCGACGGCAAATGCGTTGGGGCGAACGGTCACGATACCGTATTCGGCCGGCAGCAACGCGCAGTGCGTCAGGAGCGCGCCGCCCAGCTTCGGCGAGAGGCAGACGACGGCATCGCCCTCCGGCTTGATCTCAACGACGTCGGCAACCACGCCGGCACGAAGTCGAACCATGAGCGGCCCGGCGACGTCTCGCCCCGAGAGCGTATTTGGGATGAGGACCAGCGACGGACCGGCGAGCTGCGCCGCCGCTGCAAGATAATCCACGACTGGGTCGAGCAGAAACCCGTCGACACCGGGATCTTCGTTGAGCAGGATCGTTTCGAGCGGATAGTTCTTCAGCTGCTCGGCCAGCGACGCGGCGCCCGGTCCCAAGACGACCGCATACGCCTTCCCGCCGAGCGCGGCCGCGATTCTGCCGGCCTCGCTGGCCATTTCGAAGGTGACCTTGCGTGTCTTGCCTTGGCGATGCTCGGCGTAGACGACGACGTTTCGCACTAGACCAGCCTCTTCTCCGAAAGAAAATCGAAGATTGCCTGTGCGCCCGCGGCGCCGTCGGGCGCCTCGACGACCTTACCTTGCCCGCGCGCCCCCGGCGGTGCAAAACTGCGCAGTTCGGTCTTCGAACCGGCCGTCCCAACCGGAAGATCGAGCGAAAGCTCTTGCAACGAGATCGAGGCGATGCTCTTTTTTTTGGCGCCCATGATGCCTTTGAGCGAAGCGTAGCGCGGCTCCCCAAAGGTTAGGGCCGTGGTGAGAAGTGCCGGCAGAGGGCCGCGGACCGTTTGATACCCCGAATCGGTTTCGCGCTCGACCTCGATGCTGCCGCCGGAGATTTCGACCTTCCGCGCGTTCGTAATGCAAGGCAACCCGAGATGTTCGGCGAGGGCGCTGGGAACCGCGCCGGTACTGCTATCGTCGGTTAGTCCTCCAACGACGAGCAGATCGAAACTCAGCGTCCGCAGCGCCGCGGAGATCGCATAGGCCGTTGCCCAAACGTCACTCCCTTCGAGTCCGGTATCGCTGAGGACGACCGCGTCGTCGGCACCCATCGCAAGTGCCCGGCGCAAGCCTTCTTTGAGCGAGTCCGGTGCCATCGAAAAGATCGTCACCGTGCTATCTCCGCCCGCGCGTTCTTTGAGCTGCAAAGCCGCCTCGAGCGCGTACTCGTCGTAAGGATTGAGTACGGTCTCGACGCCGGTTCGCACGAGGCGTTTGGTTTGCGGATCGATTCGTTTCTCGGCGGTTGGATTCGGGACGAGTTTAACCGTCACCACGATCTTCACGTGGTCGAGCGACCTCCATTCGATAAGGTAGGCAGGAAGAGCGATAGGCTTTTGGTGGTTCTCCGCTGGCGGACCTGCCTTCGGGCCCCGAGCAGGCCAGCCCCTAGGCGTTGCGAAGGCCGGAAGATGCTGCGACTCGGTGCGACCTTTATTCTGTGCACCTTCCTGCCATGTGCAGCCACGGCCGCGGATTTCGTTGCCGAGCCCTCACTGGCGACCGCGAACGATCCGGCAACGCTGGTCCTCGATGCTTCGCGAGCGGCGGACGGCTTCATGGAGGTCCGCGAGCGCATACCGGCCTCGCCTGGAGGCTTCACGATCGTCTATCCAAAGTGGATCCCCGGGGAACACGGTCCGACCGGTCCGCTCAACGACCTGGCGGCACTTCGCGTCTCGGCCGATGGTACCACGCTCCCGTGGCGTCGCGACCCACTCGACCTGTACGACTTTCACGTCGACGTGCCGGCAGGCGCGCGAGCGATCGACGTGGATTTCGACGTGCTGATGAACGCGCCGGGTGACGTGATGTCGACGCATTCGGTCGGGATCGTTAACTGGAACCGAGCCGTGCTCTATCAGGGCGGCGTCGACTCGCATCAGTATTTCGTAAAGCCGTCGATCGTGCTGCCTGCGGGCTGGGAGTTTGCAACCGCCTTGCGCACCGCGGCGCAGAGCGGCAGTCGCGTCGACTTCGAAGTAACGCCCCTCAACATGCTGGTTGACTCTCCTTTGGATCTCGGCCGCTTCGTGCACAAGTGGAACCTCTGGCGCGATGGCTCCGCCTTCGTCGAGCTCGACGCATTCGCCGACGCTCCCGAGAACCTCGACATACCAGCGAACTTGCTGGCTGCGTATCAGCGGGTACCGGCAGAGGCCTTCGCCCTATACGGATCGCGGCATTTCTACGATTACCATGCGCTCCTCACGCTCAGCGACTCGATAGGTTTCGAAGGAATCGAGCACCACCAATCGAGCGACGACCGCGCGCCCGAGGGTTTCTTGACCGATCCGCAAGAATCGCTTGCCTCCGGCGACCTCATAACGCACGAGTTCTCGCACTCCTGGAACGGCAAGTATCGCCGCCCCGCCGATCTAACGACGCCGAACTTTCAGGTTCCCCAGCTCACCGATCTGCTCTGGGTCTACGAGGGCATGAACCAGTACCTCGGGGATCTGCTCTCCTTCCGCGCAGGCATTCGTGAGACGCGCGAATACCCCGAGTACCTCGCGACGCTTTACGCTCAAATGGACACCGAGACCGGCCGGTCGACGACTCCGCTCATCGATCTCACCACCGGCGCGCCCTACTTCTACCTCGCGCGGGGCGACTACGGTGCGATCCGCCGCAACGCCGACGACTTCTACACCGAAGGCGAGCTGCTCTGGCTCGACGTCGATACGATCATTCGGCAACGCTCTCACGGTGCGCGCTCGCTGGACACGTTTCTCCATCGCTTCACCGAGCCGGCGCTGACCGGGCCGATCGTCAAGACTTACACGCGCGCCCAGGTCGAGGCGTTGCTCAATGAAGTCGAACCATACGACTGGCACGCCTTCTTCGAAAAGTACGTTTACCAGCCGACGGCGCATCCACCCGCCGACGAGCTCGCGCGCGCCGGTTGGAGCCTCGTCTATACGGGCAAGAGCAACGCCTTCATTACTGCGGCCAATGCCGACGACCACTCAATCGAGGGATGGTACTCCTATGGCGCCGAGCTAAGCGGCGAAGGCGTGGTGCGAGACGTTCGCGAGGGCTCGCCGGCGTGGCACGCGGGACTCGCGCCCGGCATGCACGTCCTCGCCGTCAACAATCAAGCGTTCGCGGCCGACGTTCTGGAGTACGCCCTCAAACGAGCGGAGCACTCGACCACGCCGATCTCGCTGATCACCTCGCAGACCGGCTGGTTCCAAATCCTCTCGCTCGACTATCACGGCGGCATTCGCTATCCTCACCTCGAGCGTATTGAAGGAACGCCGGATATGCTGGGTTCGATCGTGGCTCCTCATGCGGCGAAGTAGCGTTGCGTTTGCGTTCGCCGTAACGCTGATGCTGGCCGGCTGCGGCGGTGGCTCACAAAACGTCGCGCCGCCGGTACTCCTAAATGCTGGGCCGAGTATGTCGCTCGCCAATCACGCCATCATCGGATTTAGCGTCGATACGCCGGAGCGCGCCGCAAAGGCAGCGAGCGAGGGCATCACCGCAACGATACTCTACAATGGATCACCCGCGCCGGAGAGTTCGCTCGAAAAAGCTTTAGGGGAGCATTCGATCGCCGTCGTCGACGGCGCGATCTCGGGAGTTCTATTTTACTGGGAGTGCCATCGCACGCATACCGTCAAGCCGCCGCCCAAAAACTATCGTAACTGGTATTGCGCGACCGACGAGGACCCCAAGATCGATTCCGATGCCGTCGTTTTGCGGCACGTTGAGGCAATCCTCAAACGCGACGCCGCGCGTTCGTACGTGGTCGCGCATTGGGTACTCGACGATTGGCCCGGATGGGATTCCGGCAGCGGGCGCACACTCTTGGAGAAAATTCACCAGCTCATCGTCAAAGAAGCGCGCGGGCATCCGGCGATTTGCGGATTTGGCGCGGGCGTGGCGCGGCCCGGCAAGATCGATTGGGATCCCGGCACGGCAGCCAACTATTCCAATGGCGGCTGCGACATCGTCGGTTGGTACAACTACTCCCCTTTCGGGCGCCGTCATCCGTCGTTGGGCAAAAAGCTGGATTGGACGATGAAAGCGCTACTGCCCGCGATGGCCCGAAGCCTCGCGCGGCGCGGCTGGGATATCGCGCAGACGCCGCTCTACGGCATCGGTCAAGCGTGGAGCGGCTCGTATGACAAACGTTTCTACCAGCCTGGCTTGACGCGCGACGAGATGCGCGAGCAAGCGAAAGCCTTCTGTGGTTTCGGGGCTGCATATGTCGGCTGGTATGCATGGGACGACAGTGGCTACAACGCCAAGACTCGGACGCCGAACAACTCCAAGGTGATCGCCGGTGGAATTGCGGCCGGGATCGCCGCCTGTCGCGGCGTCTGGGACTAGCGCCCTCGGCTCTTCTTCCGCGTAGAGGTCTTCTTGCGCGTAGAGGTCTTCTTCCGCGTCGCGGTCTTCGCGCGACCGGTTCCCTTGCGCTTGCGCGTCGCCGCTGCTTTCCGCGCCGACTTCTTGCGATCGGCTGCGGTGCGCCCAGTGCCCGGATGGCTGCCAAGATCCTCCGGGCCGGCTTCCGAGAGGTCGACGTGATAATGCTTTGCAGCCTTCTTGATATTTGCAAAGGCAAGCTCGCGCTCTTCCGCTGAGACTCCGATAACCTGATCGAATCGAGCCGCGGCGTTGCGAACGTGGGACGCATCGGTCATCGGCTCTTTTCGCTTCTTGGGGAACGCAAAGACGCTATCGGGTAAGCCGGAACGTTCTGTCAGATCTCCATGTTTCTCGTGCGGTTTCCAGGTCGCTCGCATTGAAAGCCCCTTTCGAAGAGTGTCGTCGAGCGATAGTTACCCTGGAATGCGGCGCTTTAGTCGAGAAGAGTAACCAATCCGGAACGCAGATGGTACATCGCGCCGACGACGCGCACGCTTCCCGAGGCAACGCCCCGCGAGATAACCGGCGGGCTGCCTTCGAGGGTCTTTACCGCCGCGCGGACGTTGGCCTCAATCGCGGCATCCTGGCTCCCGTGGGCCGCAACGGCAGCGGCGATCCCCGGGGCGATCAACCTTTCGATGGTCGAAAGATGCGGAGGCAGCGGCGTCTTGGTCTCGATCGCCGAGTAGACCGCCTCGACCGCGCCGCATCTCTGATGGCCGAGCACCATGATCAGGCGCGTGCCGAGATGCTCGACCGTATACTCGAGCGAGGCGGTGACGAGGTCGTCCGGATAGTTTCCCGCAACCCGCGCAACGAACAGATCGCCCAATCCGCGAACGAAGATGATGTTCGGAATAATACGCGAGTCCGAGCAGCCAAGGATCGCCGCAAAGGGCGCTTGTCCTTCCGCGAGCATTTCGCGCTTCTCGTCAATCTGAGTCTTTTTCGGAAAGTCGTTCTCGACAAAACGCTTGTTGCCGGCCATCAACAGTCCGAGCGCCGTATCCGGCGGCACGCTCGTCGCGCCGGGCGCCGCCGCAACGCCACGCGCCGGCAGCCAGATGCTCGCCGCCGCGGCGGACGAGCCCGCAAGGAAGAGCGAACGGTTCATGCCGGCTGCGAAGATCGCTCGCTGTGCGTTTTGCCGCATGCTAAGCCAATCGCAGTTCTATCGCTGCGCGTATTTCCGATTCGCTTTCTCCTTCACGAATCATCGACATCATTTCATTGTGAAGAGCCTTGAACATAAGGTTCCCTTTCCTAATGAAGCGGTTGCTCCGAGACTTTCGCTCTCAGTCGAAGGTCCCTTCCCCGTACAAAGCATCCTTAGGGGTTGGCGCGCGTTTGGCGCATCTTTTCGGCGACAGCATCGGGAAGCCCGCGCAAAGCGTCGTTGGTAGTGCGGCTCAAAGCTTCGAGCGAACGCAGTGAGGCGCGAATCTCCTCGTCCGCTTGCGCTGGTCGTGCGCCGAGAAGATCGAGCGCCACGCCGACGCCGTGGGCGAGCTGCGCGATGGCGGCCGACTCGTCGGGTGCATACGGCTCGCCGCTGCTCTTGGGGCCAAGGACCAGCGCTCCGACTAGGCGCCCTCGAGCGAGCATCGGATAGGCAAACTCTCCGTTCAGCGCGGTGTCGGCACGATGAAGATCGAGGGTCTACGCGTGGAGGTCGAGTGTGCCCAACCACAAGCCCGAAATGCCGAGCACGCCGCCGGGACCCGGGCCGCCTTGCGCGGCGCCCGTCCAGATCAGCACGGACAGAGCGGCGGCGGCATACGCCAGCGCAGTGAGCAGCCCGCGCGCGAGCGAAACAGGTCGCCCAAACAACAGCGCATAGCCCGCGAGCAGCGCAACGCCCGCGCCGAACACGAACTGCGCGACGACGTTAAGTGCAACGTCCAGCGACCTCGATTTAGGGCGGTTTTCTTGGGATGGCCGGGGGTCGAACCTGCACTCGGGGGTTCCGGAGAGTCCCGTCCACTACCGAACAGCGTTATTTTGTATGGCTTTCTCGCTCCTAGCTGCCCGGCCGATACCGTCCGTTCCCGAGCGCTCCGTTAGATTCTGTGTGCGACGTCAAGCGTTTAGTGTCGGCGAGATGGCTGCTTGGGATGTCCGTGACGTCGCCCACACCCGATGCTCGGGGTCAAACGGGCGCTCGGACTTAAGGACGCCGTAAGCCAAAACCAAGAGGCGACGCATAACTGCTGCCACGACCTGCTTGCCGTGCTTGCCCGAAGAACGCAGACGATTAGCAAAATCCCTGAGGATGGGATTGCAGCGGATCGCTGCGACGGCCGGCATATAAAGCATGCGCCGGAGATGGACGTTGCCAGTCTTTGACAGCCACGAAGCCGATACCGACTTTCCCGAACGAAACTCACGCGGGCAAAGGCCAGTGAACGCGGCCACCGCCTTGGCGCTCCGAAACTCGCTGAGGTTCGGCAGTTCACCGAGAATCGTGACGGCAAGCCGCTCCCCTATACCCGGGATCGACGTCAATAGCTCCCGCTTGCCTCGTAGGGTCGGGTCATCGTCGATGAGCGCGCGGATTTGTGAGTCGATCTCATCGATCTGGCGATCAAGAAAAGACAGGGTCGCTTCGATCGACGAGCGCACGTCACCCGAGCCGGGTGCGCCGAGTCGATTTGACTCCTGAACCCGCATTTCATCGAGCGCTACGCGTCGGCGCGCTAGCCGTTTCAAGCGCTGCTGCACTGGGCTAGGCGGTTCCCACGGCGCCGGGTGCATCGTTACGCAGTATCGTGCGATCAGCGCTGCGTCAGCCTTGTCGGTCTTCGTTCGAGAGAGTTCGCTTTGGCCGAAGGACTTGATCGCCAGCGCGTTCACGATGCTCACCACATGACCGTGCGCATGCAGATCCGTAGCGAGCTCCTCGCTCCAACCACCAGTCGCTTCCATACACGCGTGTACCCGATTGACATGGCGGTTCGAAAGCCAGCGATGCAATCTTTCGAAACCCACCGCAGAATGAGGGAAATGATTCGTATGAACCTGGTCCTTAACGCGCAGTGCACAATGGAAATCGAACTTCCCAACGTCGATGCCAAGAACGGCCAAATCCACGGCAACCTCCTTACCACGGTAGCGTCGACCAGTCTGACAGATACGAGCTGTTGCCTTCGCGGCACGCCCTGGATTCCGTCCGGTCATCACCTACCGCACGAGCTGCTCGGGCACCAATCTAACGGGCAGGCTCTCGGGCCCAAGAAAATGCCGGTGTCACCGAGCACGAGTGGGAACGTTCGATCCCACCACCGGATGAACCGGCCGGACGAACATATCAGAAAGTGTTAGAAAAACACGGTGGCCCCAGTGGTGCGATCCCCCCGCGGCCGTGTTGGATGCGACCTATGGCGATCGCAACGCGAGCCGCCGGCCCGCTTTGCTGAAATGTGAAAACTTTTATTCGCGGGTGGGCGCGCCAAAAAAAGCCTATGCTAGCGGTATCCGAAGCCTCGGGATATTCATGCGGCCGGTGATGCCTTGGCTCCGCTCCTTGGCATAGCGTACTGCACGTGGACGCTCTCAATTGTGCCGTTGAACTTAAAGGGTGCCTTTTCGCGGTAGTCGAGGGAGACGGGGGAGCCAAGCGCTATTCCGATGTCGAGACAATCGTTTGCGGTGAACAACAAGGGCGCACTGACGGGCACGCGGCCCTGCGCGACAGTTTCTCCGTTGACCTTCAACGTGATATCGAGCGGGCCGGCCGGTCGGAGTTCGGCGTACGCGGTGTCAACTTCAATCTTCAACTTACCCGCGGGAAGTTTCTTCGTCGAACGCACCTTGGTGCGCTGGACGATGAAGAGGTTGTATTCGTAGCACAGGATGCCATCCTCTGCGTACAGCGTGAGGCCCCCTGAATTCGCGCCAAGTTTATAGAGAACGCCGTTGGCGTCGGCCGGGATTATCGCGTCGATCGTAACCACATTCGGCTTGTTCCCGAGCGCCGGCGCGCAGGATTCGGGCATGCGCACGGTATCTCCGAAAAAGGTCCATTCCGTGTACGGCGGAGCGATTCGTAACTCGGGATGGTAAATGGGTACGAAGAGGCCGCCGCCGATCGGCAGCGCTTTGTTCTTGGCGGCCTCGACGATAAACAGTTCTTTCAACTGAGCCAGCTTTTCCGGCATCGTCTCGGCAAGATTGTTCGCTTGGCTCCAATCTTCGTCGAGATTGTACAGCTCCCAGACGTCGTTGTCCGGCGTCCACGTTGCGATCCCCGGCGGAGTACCGGGAACCCATGGAATGCGCGGACCGAATGCGCTTGCCATCCAGCCATCATGATAGATTGCGCGGCTTCCCATGATTTCAAAATACTGCGTAACAAGACGCCCCTTGGCTTTCGGATCATCAAACGTATACGCAAAGCTCACGCCGTCGAGCGGATCCTGTTGCACGCCATTCACCTCGAACGGTGGCGTGATCCCGAGGACTTCGTAGATCGTCGGAGCGACGTCGTTGCAATGGTGGAATTGCGTCCGCGGCACGGGGTCGGGCTTGATTTGCGCCGGCCACCGTATCGCCATCGGATTGCGCGTACCTCCGAAATGCGAAGCTAGCAGCTTCGTCCCTTTGTACGGCGTGCTTCCCGCCCAAGCCCAGGCAGCGTTGTATTGGTTGTCCGCGAGCGGTGTGCCCAGCGCATCGAGTCCACCGACGTCTGCCAGAGCGTCGATTTGCTGTTTGATCGTCGTCGGAATACCATTTTGCGCGAGCAGCTCGCTGACGCTTCCGTTTTGACCCTCTGCTGACGAGCCGTTGTCCCCCCAAATGTAGAAGATGAGCGTGTTATCGGCGTACCCGAGGCGTTCGATCTCGTCGACAACGCGGCCAGCCTGCACGTCGACGTGCTCGCCGAATCCAGCGGCGACCTCCATGAGGCGGAGCTGGAACGGCCGTTCGTCGTCCGGAACGCTGTCCCATGAGGCCATGGTCGGGTGACGTGGCGTAAGCTGAGCGCTTTGCGGAATCCAACCTTTTTCTTTCGCGCGTGCGAAGGCGCGTTCGCGGTACGCGTCCCAGCCATCGTCGAACTTACCTTTATATTTGTCGCTCCATTCCTTGAAGATGTGGTGCGGAGCGTGAATGGCGCCGCTGGCCCAGTACATAAAGAACGGCCGGTCCGGACGAAGCGCTCGGTGCTTGCGCAGCCAGCCGATCGCGTCGTCGGCGAGGTCCTCGCTCAAGTGATAGCCTTCTTCAGGTGTTTTCGGTGGAAGCACGACGGTCGTATTCCGTACGAGGTTGGGCTCGTATTGCGACGCCTCTCCTGCGAGAAAGCCATAGAAATACTCAAATCCCATCTCGCTCGGCCAGTTTTCGAACGGGCCGGCAGCGGTTGTCTCATCGGCCGGCGTGTTGTGCCACTTTCCAAAAGCGGCCGTGCAATACCCGTAATCCCTCAAGACCTCGGCGACGAGCGCGCTGCTCTTTGGAATGCGGCCGGAATACCCGTCCCAGTCGTTTGCCAATTCGGCAATTTGGCCGTTGCCGACCCGGTGGTGATTGCGTCCTGTCAGGAGCGACGCACGTGTCGGTGAACACATTGCGGTCGTATGGAAGCGGTTATACGTAATGCCCTCCGCGGCAATCTTATCCAGCGTCTTAGTTTCGATCTCGCCGCCGAACGTTGAAGGCAGTGCCGGGCCGGCATCGTCGATCAAAATGACCAGAATATTGGGGGCGTCATCGGGCAGGAGCTTAGGCGGAGGTTTGGGAGCGTACGTCGATTCTTGCAGCGTAGGGCCAGCGATACTTCCCGAAGGCACGGGGCGAGCCGGCAGCGAGTCTAGTGATCTGGCCATGTTTCAAGCTCCCGTTTACGATGAAGATTGTGCGCTCCAATCCCGACGAGCACTATGCGCGGGCCGGGTTGATTTGGAGTCCACTTTGGCGTCACCTCTAAATTAAAGTTATAGGACTTTTCGGAGCTTTAGCCGTGTCCTACGCTTGTCGCAGCAAAATATCGCTTTGGCTCCCCGGGCTCATCTATTATGGTTCCCGAAATCGATCGCGCTGTTGCGGGAACTTGCGGCAACCTTGGGTCTTTATCCAGGATGTCGCAGCAAGCCATTCTTATCGGGCCGTGCATTTTCTATGGCGCCCCGGAACAAGTGGCATCACTTCGTGCGGAGGCGCCTCGAGCACAGCGACCTTCAGCAATTCGCCGAGTGTCGGATCGTCGGTGTGCTTGAGCGCGACGGATCGGTATTGCAGCGGAGATAACGTCAGGGACGAGTTGAGAGCCCACTCCCAGACGTTGGAACGTCCCTATCTGCACGCCTGTGAGAGCGGAACGCCCCTGCCGCGAGCATGTTGGATTCGTTCTGCATCTAGGTAGGGTTTTACGGCGGTTAGAAAATCGGATCTGGAGCAGCGAAAAAGCCAGTAAAATAAGAACACTACTTTCTGGGATGGCCGGGGGTCGAACCCGGATGCTCTTTCGAGCAACGAATTTTAAGTCCGTCGTGTCTGCCTATTCCACCACCATCCCAGGTTGCTACTGGCGGTAGTGCTCGACGATCTCTTCGCTGCGCAACTGCGCGGTTCTTGGATCTTGACCGGCGTGACGGCGCGCGCGCCGCTGGCGAAGCAAGTCCCAGTATTGGTCGAGCCGCACCGAGATCTCATCGAGACGTCCCCGATCCTCGTCCGTTAACTTCCCGGGGTCTCCATGCTCGAGCAGGCGGTGCTCCTCGGTAACGAGGCTCTCGATGTGTTCGTGAATCGCTCTGTCGTTCATGGACGCATTCCCCTCCGCGTCTCCGAAGCTGCGTGCACCGTAGGGCGTTGTCCCGCCGACGCGTCGCGCTCCTGCAAGAGGATGCCGAGCAGCAGATCCGCCGACGTGGCAACGGCCTCGTCGCTTCCGACGATCTCCATCGCCGTGTCGAGGAGAATAATGCCGGCCGGAAGGATATCCGCGCGCTGCGGCTTCATGCCGGGAACCTTCTTGCGCTCCTCGAGCGGCATCTGCGTCAGCAGTCCGAGCACGTGCTGCAAATCGGCGCGTCTCAAACGCTGGGTCGTGATCGGCGTCCGTCGCCCGCGCAGAATCGCGGCCGTCGTCGTTGCGCTTCCGCCAACCAGCGCGAGGCGCTCGACGGCGGAATATTCGGTCAAGGGTTCCAGCGCCTTGCGCGCGAGCGCACGCGCACGCTCGATGGCGCTCTCGGCGACCGGTCCGTCCGAGCCGGCGAGCTCGGGTACGTCTTCGCTAAGGCGTACCGCGCCGATCTCGCATGAGATGACTTTTTCCGGCACGAGCGAGGTTCCGGCGGCATATTCCGTGCTGCCACCGCCGATATCGAGCACGCCGGCGCGCTGGTCGCGCAGCTCGCCAAGCGCGGTCAGCGCACCGCGATACGACGCCTGAGCCTCTTCCTCTCCCGAGAGCACGCGCAACGGCGTACCGAGCATCTCCGCGACGCGCTGGGCAAACGACTCGCCGTTCTCTGCCCGGCGCAACGCGCTCGTCGTCACCGCAAACATGCGAACGTAGTGCCCTTTGACCGTCCGTGCAAACTGCGCGACCGCCTCCAGCGTTCGCGCCATCGCCTCGTCGGTCAGCATTCCGCGCGTGCCCAGTCCTTCACCAATGCGCGTACCCACCGAGCGCACGATCTCGACGCGCGGTACCTCCGGCGCGACGTCGGCGAGCAGCAGGCGCGTCGAGTTCGTGCCGATCGATACGATCGCAAACCGTTTGCTCATCGCGCGAAAAGCGCCGCCCGCCGCTTCTTCTGCAGGAAATGACGCTCGGCCGCAGGCATCGCGTCGGCCGGCTCCCACTCCTGCGTGCTCTTGAGATACGAGGCGATCTGCTCCTCGAGCTCCTCGTCGCGAATTTGGGGCGCCAGCGAAACGGCGCAACGCCGGCCTTCCCGCCGAACTTCGAACTCTAGCCGTTTGCGCCGGACGAGCGAGCGCTGATAATAGTCGCGATGCGTCTCCACATCAGCGGCACTCGCGGTCGCTAGATCGCCACCGTCGAGGCGTACGGTCGCGCCGTACGCGTTGAGATTGATGACGATTCCGCCGAGCGTCTCGCTCACGGCTCGTTTGACGGTGCCGGGCTTACGAAAATGATCTGCTCGTTCGGCCGAACGAGTCGCAAGCGATCGTGAATCTCGGGAACGACGCCATCCGGATCGCGAAGGCGTCGCAGCTCTCGCTGCTGATCGGCCCGCTGCCGCTGCAGCCCCCCAATGTCGCTGCGAAGTGTCGAAAGCTGGTGTTCGGCCGCCACGTTTTCGCCAATCGCGCGCGCAAACTGGACGATAACCAGCGAAACGACGAGGACGATAACCCCTGCCGTCAGCGCGCGGCCGGCGGCGCGAGCTATAGGGCGAACGCGTCTTAGCGCGCCGTTGAAACGGGTTCTTGCGCCTCTGCCTGCCATTCTCCCAATCGACGGTATTTTCGGTAGCGCGCTTCCAAGAGCGCCTCCGGCGTCATTGCCGTCAAACGCGTCAGGGCCGAGTCCACGGCATCGAGCGTCCGCGTCACGACGTCGTTTGCATTCCGGTGAGCCCCACCCAATGGTTCGGGAAGTATCTCGTCTACGATCCCAAAGCGGTGTAAATCATCGGCGGTTAACTTCAACCTAGCTGCGGCCTCTTCCGCTTTGCCCGCATCCGACCAAAGGATGGCCGCGCAGCCCTCGGGCGAGGCAACCGAATACGTGCTGTGCTCCAGCATAATGACGTAATCGGCAATCGCCAATGCGAGCGCGCCGCCCGAGCCTCCTTCGCCGACGATCGTTGCGACGATGGGTACCGTCGCCGTCGTAAAGGCTTGCAGGCAGACCGCGATCGCCTCCGACTGTGCGTGTTCCTCGGAGCTGATGCCCGGATCCGCCCCTTTGGTATCCACGAAGGTTACGACTGGGAGATGCAATCGCGATCCGAGCTTCGTGAGCCGCGTGGCCTTGCGATAGCCTTCCGGCGCCGGCATCCCGAAGTTGCGCGTCAAATTCTCCTTCGTATTGCGGCCGCGCTGCTGACTCAAGACCATGACGTTACGCGAGCGCAGGATCGCAAATCCACCCACGATCGATGGGTCGTCGCGAAAGTGCCGGTCGCCGTGCAGCTCGTCGAACCGGTCGAAATGCGAGATGTACTCTAGCGACGTCGGCCGGTTCGGATGCCGGGCCATGTGCACTTTCTCCCAGGGCGAGAGAGTCCCGAACATCTCTTGCAGGATCTGCTGGTATTTCTGTTCCAGCGCACCGATCTCGTTCGACATGTCGAGCGGCTGCGCCGCCGACGCTTGGCGCAGCTCGGCGATCCGCCGCTCGAGCTCGACCAGCGTCCGTTCGCGCTCCACGATGAGATTGTTACTCATAGGCCGCGTATTCCAGCAAGTGCACCAACCTCTCTTTGAGCTCCCGGCGGTCGACCACCATGTCGATCGCACCCTTCTCCAGCAGAAACTCGGCGGTCTGAAAGTTCTCCGGCAGACGCTGGCGGATGGTTTGTTCGATCACGCGCCGTCCCGCGAAACCGATCATAGCCTGTGATTCGGCGACGATGACGTCCGCTTGAAAGGCAAACGAGGCCGCAACGCCGCCGCTGGTCGGATCGGTGAGGACCACGACGAAAAAGTTGCCGTCCTGCATGAACCGAGAGACCGCCGACGTCGTCTTGGCCATCTGCATGAGGGCGAGCATGCCTTCCTCCATGCGCGCGCCGCCCGAAGCCGCAAAGATGATGCAAGGAAGCCGCTGCCGACGCGCCTCCTCGAGAAGCAGCGTGATGCGCTCGCCCGTGACCTGCCCCATCGTGCCGCCCCGAAAGTGAAAGTCCATCACGCCGAGCGCAATGCGATGGCCGCCGATCGCCGCCAGCCCGCACACGACCGATTCGGTCAGGCCGCTGCGCTCGCGATCGCCGTTCAGCTTTGCCGGATAGGTTCTCCGGTCGGACCAGCCGAGCGGATCGCTGGGCAGCACCTCCGCTCCAAGCTCGGAAAACTCGCCGCCGTCGACGAGCGACTCGATGCGATCGCGCGCTTTCATACGGAAGTGATAACTGCAGCGCGTGCAGACGAAGAGATTGGCCGCCAAGTCGCGCCGGTAGAGCACCTCGCCGCACTTCGGACATTTGCTCCACATCGCGGTATCGCTTGTCGTCTGGGGCTCTTTTTCGCGCCGAGCGGGTAGCCAGTCGGGCCTTGGCATCAGTGGCCTGCCACTAGGCGCCGCGCGCTTTCGGACGCAGCCTAGCGGAGTAGAGCCGGCCCAGCTGCTTGAGGTAGTTGAAGATTTCGCGCTCGTTCAGCTTCGACTCGCCGGCGACGCGGTCCGTAAAGACGTACGGCACCTCGATCGCCTTGCCGTAGTGCGCCTTGGCTATAACTTCGAGGCCGATCTTAAAACCGATCGGATCGAGGCGCACGCCATCCAGCGCATCGCGCCGTACCAGAAAGAAGCCGCTGGTAACGTCCTTGACGTTGGTCAGCGGCCGCGCCAGCGCGCACGCGACGCGCGACGCTATTATTCGCCGCTTCGGCCAGTTCGTAATCCCGCCGCCGGGAACGTACCGGCTGCCGATCGCTAACCCACACTCTCCCGATTCGAGCGCCGCAACCATCTGAGGAAGTACCTTGACGTCGTGGCTAAAGTCGGCATCCATCGCACCCAACGCCACCGAATCGCTGCGCGCAATCCCCCAGCCTTCGATCACCGCGCTCGAGAGCCCCAACTTGCCGCTGCGATGGAGACAGCGAACCGGCAACTCGCGCGCGAGCTGCTCGACGATCGCGCCCGTTCCGTCGGGCGAGTTGTCGTCGACCACGATTACCTCGCCGTCGAGTCCGCTCGCTTCAAACGTCGATCCCAAGGCGTGCAGCAGCTTTTCGATACCGCCGGCCTCGTTGTAGGTGGGAATGACGATTGAGAACGGAAGCGACATCCGAATCGGTGCCTTACGACGAAATGGCGCCAATCACCGCCAATAGCACGAGGGCCGCCGTGTCGGTGCGAAGGACGCGCGGACCGAGCCAGAGCATCGCGGCCCCGCGGTCGCGCGCAAGCTCTGCCTCCGCATGCGTGAAGCCGCCCTCCGGCCCGATGATCAGCAGCGCTCGGCCCGAGGAGGGGAGCGCCTCGGCGAGCCGTCGATGCAGCGGTTGGGGCGCAGCTAGTTCCCATGCGAAGAGCACCGCATCGTAATCGCCGAAGCGCGTCACGAGCCGCTCGAAGGGCACCGGCTCGAGAACGTTCGGAACGCTCTTTCGTCCGCACTGCAGCGCCGCGCTGCGAGCAATCCGCTGCCAGCGCGCGATCTTCTCCGGGCCAACGGCACGCCCAACGGTACGTTCGCTATAGAACGGCAGGAACGTCTCCGCGCCTAGCTCGCTGCCCTTTTCAATGACGAAATCCATCCGATTTCCCTTCGGCACGGCTTGCGCGACGTCGACTCGCAACGCGGGCCCATCGCGTTCTTCGGCAATCTCCTCGACGACATCGGCCAGCACGACCCGCCCGAGACCCTCGATCGCTGCGCAAAAGGTTCGTGCAGTCGAGTCGATCACAACGATGCGATCGCCTGGGTTCAGGCGAAGAACGTGCTCGATCTTATGCGCGTCGGCGCCGCCGATCTCGATCGTGTCGCCGATCTCCTTCGCGCCCTCGACGAAGAATCGGCGAGCCGCAGTCACGCCGCTATTCCGGACGGAACGCGTCCTTCACGCGCTCGAAGAAGCTGCGACTATCGATGATATCTCCACCCGCAAGCCCGTAAGCTTCGAGCGCGTCGCGCTGACGCTTGTTCATGCGCGTCGGAACGACCACGTGAACGGTGACGTGGTGGTCGCCCCGCGAGCCGCGCGAGTTTGGCATTCCCAATCCGCGCATCCGCAGCGTCGTACCGGATTGAGTTCCCGGTGGAAGCGTTACGTCCACGACCCCCTCCAGCGAGGGCGCCTGAACCGTCGCCCCCAAGGCCGCCTGTGGAAAGCTGATCGGCACGTCCACGTAGATGTCGCGGCCGTTTCGCCGGAAGAGCGCGTGCGGCACGATCGTAAAGTAAACGTAGAGATCGCCGGCGGGTCCGCCCCGCGAGCCCCCCTCTCCGTTACCGGCGATGCGAACTCTCGCACCCTCGTCGACGCCGGCGGGAACGTTGACGGTCAAGCGTACCTCCCGCTCCGATCGGCCGCGGCCGCCGCAGTGTTCGCAGGGATGCATAACGACGTGCCCCTCTCCGCCGCAGCGCGTGCACGACGACTGCGTAACGATCTGTCCGAGCGGCGTCTGTCGCCTCGTGTGGACCGTTCCGCTGCCGGCGCAGCGGTCGCACGGCGTAACGATCGTACCGGGAGCGGCACCGCTGCCCTTGCAGGCCTCACATTGCGCCAGGCGATCGAAGACGATCTCGCGCGTCGTACCGGCGAACGCCTCTTCCAGCGTGATCTCGAGATCGTAGCGGAGGTCCGAGCCGCGTTCGGGACCGGTGCGCTGCGTTTGCGCCCCGCGCACGCCGCCGAAGAACATGTCGAAGATGTCGCCGAATGCGCCACTGCCAAAGTTGATGTCGCCCATGCCCGATGCGCCGTTGGCCGCGACACCGAAGCGATCGTAATGCGCGCGCTTACTTGGATCCGAGAGCACTTCATAGGCCTCGTTGATCTCTTTGAAGCGATGCTCGGCTTTGGACTTGTCGTCTGCAACGTCGGGATGATGCGTGCGCGCAAGCGCGCGATAAGCCCGCTTGATCTCGTCCTCCGAAGCGCCGCGCGCGACGCCGAGGATACCGTAATAATCCGTCGCGGGCATGTCAGTCAGCGGGCATGTTAGTTAAGAGTAGGCTGCGTCGGAGAGGCGCTGGCTCAGCGTTTCGGCGGTACCCGAAGCGAGGGCCAGCAAGCGCGCGTACGGCATGCGTCGTGGCCCGAGGATCGAGAGCATTCCGAGCGCACTGGATCCGAAGCGATAGGGTACCGTGACGATGGAGAGATCGGCTAGCTCTTCACTGCCGAGCTCGTGGCCGATCTTGACGCTGGCCGCGTCGGCGGTCATCGCATCGGCGACGATCTCGTAGAGCGTCTTCTGCTCTTCGACGATCCGTAGAATGGAGCGCAGTTTGCGAAGGTCGCGAAACTCGGGTTGGTCGAGCAGATTCTGGGCGCCGGCCGCCGCGATCGCGGGCTGTTCGCCCGAGCGCGCGGAGAGACAGGCCGAGCTGACCGCGGCGCGCAGATCGTCGGAGACGCCGACCTCTTGCGCCGCCCGCGAGATCTCGCTCTCCGTTACTTCCACCAGCGACCGGTTGGCAAAGCGAACGTTGAGCGCATTGGAAAACCGCGTCAAGTCGTCGGGATCCACCTCGGCGCCGAGTTCGAAGAGGCTCTGCGCGGCGACGCCGAGCGAGGTGACGACGATCGCCACACCGGTATGGGGCGAGAGCCAAATCAACTGAACGTGCTTGAAGCTCTGGGTCTCTTCTTGCGGTCGCGTTACGAAAGCAAGATTATTGGAGAGCCGCCCGAGCAAGCGCGTCGTGTGATCGATGACGTCGTCGAGTTCGCGGGAAGCATCGTAGAGCTCGTCGCGGATCCGGCGCCGGTCGTCCTCGGTGAGCTCCTCGGGCTGCATCAAGCGGTCGACGTAGGTTCGGTAGCCGGCGTCCGAGGGGATGCGGCCAGCCGAGGTGTGCGGCTGCACGAGGTAACCGCCGGCCTCCAGTTCGGCCATCTCGTTGCGTACCGTTGCCGAGCTGATGCCGAGATTGTACTTCTGGGTAAGCACCTGGGAGCCGACCGGCTCCGCGGTGGCGATATACTCATAGACCACCGTCGCGAGGATATAGGCCTTGCGTTTATCGAGGCCGCCGCTCTCTGTCACGCCCCTACTGTAGCACTCCTGAGGCACGAGTGCTAGCCGGAGGGTTAGCTTGGGCCTGCTCGATTGCCCCGGATAGCTCTTTCCAGTTTAGGCCGCCCACGGAGACGTACGTAACCGCCCCCGAGCCGTCGAGAACCAGCGTGACCGGAACCTTGGAGACGGAGTAGATGCGAAAGATTGCGCCCTGCACGTCTTCGACGATCGGCAGCGAGATATCCCAATGTTGAAGGTAGGTCGAGGCGACGCCCGGGAGTTCGTCGGAGATCGTTACGACCGCGACGCTCTTGCCGAACACATTTTTCGCGCGAACGAAGTCTTTCAGCTCCTCGGTGCAGACGTCGCACCACGTTGCCCAAAAGTCTACCACCACGACCTTTCCGCGGAGATCCGAAAGATAGGTCGTGCCGCGCGCCGCCGGGATCGCAAAGTTCGGCGGCGCGGCGTTATACTGGATCGTTGCGAGTCCGGTTTGCGCGGGTGCAATCAGCGCGGCAAGGACGAGTACTGCCAGCATTTTGAGTCGCTGAAAGATTCGGCAGGCATGACCGTGCGGCCCTCGTAAGTCGGTACGCTTATGAGCTCCGCCATCGAGGCGCTCTTTGAGGAGGGCCGCCGCTTCCCGCCGCCGCCCGCGTTTGCGGCGCAATCGAACGCGGGCGCCGAACTCTACGAGCAAGCGGAGCGCGACTACCTTGCGTTTTGGGCGGGCTGGGCACGCCGGCTCGAGTGGATGAAACCGTTCACGCGAACGCTCGAATGGAACGAACCGTTTGCGAAGTGGTTCGGCGACGGAGAGCTCAACGTATCGGTAAACTGTCTCGACCGGCACGTGCGGGCGGGCCGCGGCGATAGGGTCGCTTACCATTACGAGGGCGAACCGGGCGATCGCTGGACCATCACCTACAGCGAGCTGCTCGACGCCGTCGGACGCTTCGCCAACGGACTGCGCAGCCTTGGCATCGGCAAAGGCGATCGCGTCGCGATCTACATGCCGATGATTGCGGAGCTGCCCATTGCCATGCTGGCCTGCGCGCGCATTGGGGCGGCGCACTCGGTTATCTTCGGCGGCTTCTCGCCCGAGTCGATCGTCGATCGGGTCAACGATGCCGGCTGCGTTGCCCTCATCACTGCCGACGGCGGATGGCGCCGTGGAGGCAAGGTTCCGCTCAAACGCAACTGTGATATCGCGATGGAGCGCACGCCGTCAATTCGCCATTGCATCGTCGCTCGCCGCACCGGTGATGAAGTCTTCATGCACGAGGAGCGCGACGTTTGGTGGGACGAGCTCGTCGCGGGCAAATCGCCGCAGTGCGAGCCCGCGGCGATGAACGCCGAGGATCTGCTCTTCCTCCTCTATACGAGCGGGACGACCGCCAAACCAAAAGGCATCAAGCACACGACCGCCGGCTACTTAACGCAAGCCGCAATGACGCACAAGCTCGTTTTCGATCTCAAAGAAGAGAGCGATATCTACTGGTGCACGGCCGATATCGGTTGGGTCACCGGCCACTCGTACATCGTCTACGGCCCGTTGGCCAACGGCGCGACCAGCGTCCTCTACGAAGGCACGCCGGACTTCCCCGACAAGGATCGTTTCTGGGAGATCGTGGAGCGCTATCGCGTCACCATCCTATACACCGCGCCGACCGCGATCCGAACCTTCATGAAGTGGGGCTCCGAGTATCCCGCGCGACACGATCTCTCATCGCTGCGGCTGTTGGGCAGTGTCGGGGAACCGATCAATCCCGAAGCGTGGATCTGGTATCGTGAATGGATCGGTGCCAACGAAACGCCGGTCGTCGACACGTGGTGGCAGACGGAGACCGGCGGGATCATGATCTCGCCGTTGCCCGGCGTCACGACGTTGCTGCCCGGAAGCGCGACGCTGCCGCTGCCGGGTATCTTCGCCGACGTCGTCAACGACCGCGGCGAGCCCGTGCCGCTTGGAGGGGGAGGATACGCCGTTCTGACGCGTCCGTGGCCGGGCATGCTGCGCGGCATCTGGGGTGACGACGAGCGCTACGTGCAGACCTACTGGTCAAAGTTTCCGCATCGCTACTTTGCGGGTGATGGCGCGCGACGCGATGCCGAGGGCAACTACTGGTTCATGGGCCGCATCGACGACGTGATGAACGTCAGCGGCCATCGCATTTCGACGACGGAAGTGGAGAGCGCGCTCGTCGACCATCCGCAGGTCGCCGAAGCGGCGGTCTGCGGCAAGCTGGACGAGATGACGGGACAGGCGATCTACGCATTCGTTTCACTGAAAGCCGGCGCCACGGGAACGCCCGAGTTTGGCGACGAGCTGCGCGATCACGTTGCTTCAAAGCTCGGCAAGTTCACGCGCCCGAAGTATGTGACGTTCACCCAAGAACTGCCCAAAACGCGCAGCGGCAAGATCATGCGGCGCTTGCTGCGGGACATCGCCGAGGGCCGGACGCTCGGCGACACGACGACGCTGGCCGACTCTTCCATCGTGCACGAACTTGCGGAGCGCGCCAAGGTCGAGGTTAACCAGGAGGACTAGGGCGAGGATTAGCTACGAAACTTCTTCGGACGCAAAGAACGGGGCGAGATCGTCTAAGTGCTCGATGCGCGTCGCCGGGGGCAGCGCCGAGAGAATCGTAGCACCGTATCGCGTGGAGGCGGCCCGGCCGTCGAGCAGCGCCATGAGCCCCCGATCGCGCCCGCTGCGAATGAGGCGCCCGAAGCCCTGCTTGAGACGCACCGTGGCGGCGGGAACCATGTAGTCCTCGAAACCATCGAGACCGCGAGCCTCGAGCGCTCGCACCCGCGCCATCACGAGCGGATCGCTCGGCGACGGAAAGGGTAGCCGGTCGATGATGACGCACGAGAGCGCCTCGCCCACGACGTCGATTCCCTCCCAAAACGTGCCCGTGGCAAACAGCACCGCACCCGGCGTCCGCCGGAACCAATCGATGAGATGTGCGCGCGGCAGTTCGCCTTGAAGCCGTACGGGGAAGGCGAGCCGCTCCCGCAGCAATCCGTACACCTCACGCAAGCGCGCGTACGCGGTGAACAGCACGAAGGCGCGTCCGCGGGTGCGCTCCAGACACTCCTCGACTAGCGGGGCTGCATGCCGCGCGAAATCGGGCGATTTGGGATTGAGGTGCGGCGAGGCGATGAAAAGACGCGCCTGTCGCGCGTAATCGAAGGGCGATGGCGCGATGAGCTCCTGCGCGTCGTCGATACCCAGCGTCCGCCGCGCGAAATCGAAGGAGCCGTCGGTCGAGAGCGTAGCGCTGGTCAAGATGACGCTGGGCGTTCGCGAGAAAAGCCCGGCGCGCAAGAACTCGTCGACTTCGTTCGGTGCGCAATGCACCGAATAGCGGGCATCCGCGTCGCTTCGCTCCGCCCACGCGATCGTCTCCGTCGAGCCGCGTTCGATGCGCTCGATCGCCGACTGATGCGCAACGACCGCGCGTAGCGTCAGGTCGCGGCGGCGCTCGGCTTCGGGCAACGGCTCGTGCTGGAACTTGCGCGCCTCGATCCAGTTTGCGAATACCCAGTTCTCGAGTCGATAGAGCGCGTCGCGGAGCGCGCCCATCGCGGGTCCGGCCGCTTCGTTTGCAGCCAGCGGATAGCGATCGCCGGGAATCAGCGCGAGTAAGGACTCCAAGCGCTTGACGGCCGCATCGATCTCACCGTCGAAGGAGGACGGCAGCTCGTAGGCGCGGTGAATCTTGCGCATCATGCGCCCGATGCTCGCACCCGAGAGCACCGCGGTGACGGCATCGGTAGCCCAGCGCTCACATTGGTGCGCCTCGTCGAGAACCGCGACGTCGTAGGGCGGTAAGAGGCCGCCGCCGACCGCCAGATCGAGAAAGAAGAGCGCGTGGTTAACCACAACGACGTCGGCGTATTTGGCTTCATCGCGTTTCTTGAAGTAGAAACAATCGCGAAAGTGCGGGCAGTGCTCGCCGACGCATTCGTCGGCATCGGCATCGAGCTGCTCCCATTCCCCCGGCGGCGGCACGAAGGGGAGCTCCGCGCGATCTCCCGTCTGCGTCCGTGCGGCCCAGTGCGCGATCCGCTGCATGGAAGGCGACGGCGCGAGGGGCCGATCATCCGCAACGCGCTCGAACTTCTCCCGGCAGAGATAGTGCGAGCGTCCCTTGAGGAGGGTTACGCGCAGCGGCATTCCCAGCGCGGCCTCCACGAGCGGAATGTCTTTATTGACCAGCTGCTCTTGCAGCGCGATCGTACCTGTCGAAAGCACGACCTTCTTGCCGCTGCGCAGTGCCGGCACCAGATAGGCAAGTGATTTTCCGACGCCCGTGCCCGCCTCGACCAGCGTGTGCATCTCTTCCATGATGCCGCGCTCGATGAGCTGCGCCATCTCCAGTTGTCCGCTACGGAGCTCGAAGCCGGGTAGCTCGCGGGCGAACGCTCCCGCGGGACCGAAGATCGATTCCAGCGACGCCGTCACGCGGTGGGAGCGACGCGCCGCGGCGGTGCGTAGATAACAAACGTCAGCACGAAGCCGGCGACGAGTCCCGCGACGTGCGCTTGCCACGAGATGCCGGGGATCGTAAACGTGATGACGAGGTTGAGGATCAGAATCCCGATGTTCGCACGCACCAACTCCATGCCGGGCTTTCCGAGTTTGAATCCGATCGCAAAAAGCGCGCCGAAGAGACCGAAGATCGCTCCGCTCGCGCCGACGGTCGGCGTCATCGGATCGCTAAAGTAGACGACGCTCAAGCCCGAGGCGACCAACGATACCATGTAGACGAGCAGCATCCGCCACGAGCCGAGGGCGAACTCGATAAACCGCCCGAGGAACCACAGCGAGAGCATGTTGACCCCGATGTGAATCAAGCCGCCGTGCAGGAAGGCTCCGGTAAGGATGCGCCACCACTGCCCGGACTGCAGCACCAAGGCCGGATACAGCGCGGCTCTTACGAGGACGCGGTCGATTGAACCGCCTCCCGTTAACATGCCCGGACCGGCGACCGCGACCTCCCACAGAAAGGCGAGGCAGTTGGCGACGATGAGGAGGCGCGTGATCACGCGATCATAACCGTGCGAGCCAGCTCCAGCGAGATCGCATGCCGCGCTCCGGAGACTTCGATCGTTATGGGACCGCCCAGCGGCGCCTTTTCGATGACGCGCAGCTTAATGCCGGGACGCAATCCGACTTGACCGAGGTAGCGCAAAATTTCCGGCATCTGCTCGGTTACGCCTGAAACGACTACGCGCTTCCCCGGCTCAACTTGTGCAAGCGGGATGCCGCTGCGAACCGGTTCCGTCAAGTCTCTGGGCGGAATGGGATGGCCGTGGGGACAGGTCTGCGGGTCGCCGAGCGCCGCGACCAGCCGCTCCTCGACGCGTTCGCTGATCGCGTGTTCGAGGATACAAGCCTCGGCGTAAACCTCATCCCACGGCATCTTCAAAACGTCGGTGAGAAGACGCTCCGCCAACCGGTTGCGGCGCACCACGCCGACCGCTACCTCCAGGCCCTTGCGCGTGAGCTTGATGTCGCCGCGCACCTCGTGCTCGACGTAGCCGTCGTTCACGAGCTTCTTGAGCATCCCTGAAACCGAGGCAGGCGCGACGCCCAGTTCGGTGGCCAACGCCGACGTCGTAACGCCGGGGCCCTCGCGCTCGAGACGATAGATGGCCTTCATATACATCTCGAACGATTCGGCGAAGTGGGAGTGGGAGTGTCCGGGCACAGCCTTCCTAACTACGCGATTCCTGCCGGAGTTCCGCGAGCGCGCTCTCGACCTGCGCAAGCAGCGGTCGTTTCTCGGGAGGCGACGCGAAACTCGCATCGATCGCATTGCGCACGTAACGCTCGAGCGCGGCCGGCCCGGCGGTCCTTTCGACCAGCTCGTACTCCTGCGCGATCGAAGTTCGGAAGAGCGCAGGATCGTCGGCGTCGATCGTTACTATGCAGCCGAGCCGATCGAGTTCGAGGTAGGGGTGAGGATACCGCGGCCGCAACGCCCCGGTAAGGCGATTTGAGGTGGGGCAGATTTCGAGCGGAATGCCGCGTGCCGCGAGCAGCTCGACCGTGCCCGAATCCCCCAGCGCTCCGATGCCGTGGCCGATGCGTTCGGCTTGCAAGAGTTCGACGCCGTCACGCACGCTCGCCGGGCCCTCCGCTTCGCCGGCGTGCGCCACGCAGTGGAGTCCTAACGAACGAGCGCAGGCGAAGGCATCGACGAAGAGGTGCGCGGGAAATCGCGACTCGTCACCGCCGAGCGAGATGCCGATAACATCGAGGTCGGTCATAGCGGCCATCGCACGCACCGTCGCGAGCGCGTTGTCGGCCCCGAAGTTTCGCGTGAGATCGGGGAGCAGCTTAAAGCTCGCGCGGGGACGCGCCGCGCGCAGCTCGCCGGCGATCGCTTCCAGCGTGGCGCGAACGTCGAGCGTCGGGTTGAAGAACCTCCAAACCGGCGGCGAAACGAAAAGCTCCCCGTAGATCACCCCCTGGCGCAGCGCATCCTCGACGAACTCGCGCGCGAGGCGTGCATAGTCGTCCAGATCGTGCAGGCAGCGGCTGACGGCCGCGAAGAGAAAAAGAAACTCGCCGAGGTTAGCAAAGCGATACGGATCCGCGGGATCCACGTCAACGGTGGAGGCGCCGGATGGGTGGTAGCGCAGCGGCACGCCATGCTTGGCCGCCAACTCGACGAAGGTCGCAGCCCGCAGCGTCCCTTCGAGATGACAGTGCAGATGGATCTTCGGAATTCGCTTCGCAAGCTCGCCTGGGACCATACGCTTGCTTTCGGCGCAGGCAGGGGCAAAACCGGGCTCGTCGTATTTGAATCGGTCGCCGCGGGGTGGAGCAGTCCGGTAGCTCGTCGGGCTCATAACCCGAAGGTCGGTGGTTCAAATCCACCCCCCGCAACCAGTTCAGGTCCAGAGACTCATCAGTTTCTGGACCTGTTTATTGGTAGCGGTTCCACTCGCCGGCAATGCGCCGGCCTTGATAGCGTGCCATCGCCATGATCGAAACCATCGGGTTCGCGCCGCACGACGTTGGAAATGCGGAAGAATCGCAGACGACCAAACCACGCGCAGCGTACGCCTCGCCACGGGAGTTGAGCGACCCAAGCGTTGGATCTTCGCTCATCTTCACGGTTGCCTGAGCATGCGCCGACGTCAGCATCGTTTGATTTGGGACGAAGCGCAACCGGTCGCAAAGCGTGGCTTCCGCGGGCGAGGTAAACCGCGCATCGCCGCGCCGCGATATGCGCTCGTCCGACGCTAGGATGACCTCCCGCGCCCCGGCCGCGAACATGATCTCCACCATCTGCCGCGCGGCGTAACGCAGCCTATCTCCATCGCGTTCGGCGAGCCGATACACGATCTGCGCTTTTCCTTGGCCGGGATCCCACGATACGCGATTGGCGGGCGATACCGAATCCACGAGCATCGCTCCGAGGCCGGCGAGCCGCGTGTAGTTGCGCATAAGGTCGAAATGCGCGCTGCCGAATCCGGGCAGCGCAATCGCCGCATCGATTGGATGATCGAAAAGGCACTCCAGCATGAAGCCTTTCGCTGCGTAAAAATGGTCGCTGTAGTAACTTCCGGTGATGCCGCGATAGCTTGAGACCTCGTGGTCGAAGAGGCCCGCGAGCGGCAGGCTCGGATGCAGGATGAGCCCTCGTCCGAGCAGCCCCTGCGGATCCGCTAGTCCTGACCGCTGGAGCAACGCGGGACTCTGGATTGCTCCCGCACTGACGACGACGAGCTTTGCGCTAACGCTGACGGGACCCGGCGGCACCGTATTCGGCCTCGAGCCGGGCTTGGTCGGCTCGACCGTCGCGGAAGCGCCGACCGTCCAGAATCCCGGCGCGAACTTCTCGAACTCGATTCGCTCCACGCTACAGCTATGAACGAGCCGCACGCCCCGCGCCAGAGCGTCGGGCAGATAGGTCAACATGGTTCCGCGTTTCGCGTCGTACGCGCAGCCTTGACCACAGAATCCGCAGCCGATGCAACCGCGCATGTTCAGTTCGAACTTTCGCGCTGAGATGCCGAGGCGGCGACAGCCGTCGGCAAAGAGCCTATTGTTATCGTTTACCTCGCCGTCTGCCGGCTCGTGAATATTGCAGCGAGCTCGTACGTCTTGCGTAGCCGACGCGAGATTGAGGCCCGGTATGTCGTAGTCGCTTGCCAAAGGATCGAATGAAAAACCTACGAGACCATAGCGCTCGCGCCAACCCTTCCATACGGCGGGAACCGGATCGAATGAGAGCGCGAAGTTCACGGTCGTACCCCCACCGACGCATTCACCTCCGGCAACCGGGATCGCCCCGTCGACGGTCGTACGCGCGCCGCCGTCGGCGAGCAGTGTCATCATATCCAGCTCTCTCTGGTTGAAAAACTCGGCACCGTAGAACGGGCCTTTCTCCAGCAGTATGACGGACAAATCCGAGCGCTCTGCGATGGCCGCGGCGAGGGTCGCTCCGGCCGCACCCGAGCCGATGACCAGGACGTCGCACGAGAGCGCCGTCATCGCGGCCTCGTCGTAAGCAACGGTCCGGCATAACCGATGGATGGCCAGATCTCGCTCATCGAGTAGAGCGCAATAAACGCAACCGCTCGCGTCGACGTGTAGAAACGCCGGCGCACGTTAAAGGCGCTCTGCTGCCAGAGTTTGAGATAGACGAGCCGCTCGTGGGGCCCAAGCTGCTCGAACGTGCGAGCCGGCGGGAGTGCCGCTGCGCGAAAGGCCGCCGCATCACGCATTGCGAGCCCCGCAACGTCCGCGCCGGCGATCTGCGCCCTCTCCAGCTCCAACAGCTGCGGCGAAGCGTCCGCGAAGGCCGAGACCGCCGAGAACGACGCCAACGAGCCGACGAACTGCGGACTTTTGTCGAGTGCGTAGAGATCGTTGATGCGCCCGACGATCGTTCGCGCTTCGGTCGCCGGAAAGCCGGGATAACCGAATGGAAGCAACGTCCCGACGAGGGCCGTAAGCGTCGTCGCTGCTTCCTCCCCTTGCGAACTGCTCAACGCAACCCCGCGAAGAAATCGGACCGCTACTGCGGCTGCAGCGGTGCTCGACGCAACGAACCTAGCGCGCTTCACTCTAGCGCTTCTTCTCGTCGGCCGCGGCGTGATATTTACGGCGAATTTCGGCGAGGTCCACGCTCGGAGGCGGAAAGCGCATGTCGAACGACTGGAGGGTCTCGATAACGATCTTGGAGACCGCGAGGTTGCGGAACCATTTGTGTTTTGACGGAATGACGAACCAGGGCGCGTGTGGCGTACTGGTCTTGGAGAGCGCGTCGTCGTAGGCCTTGACGTACTTCTTGAAAAACGACCGTTCTTTGTAATCCGCCTCACTGATCTTCCATTGCCGCCGCGGATCGTCGAGACGCTTCTTGAACCGCTCGAGCTGCTCTTTCGCGGTGATGTGCAGGTAGAACTTGAGAATTGTCGTGCCCGCAAGCGTCAGGTTTCGCTCGAAGTCGTTAATCAGCTCGTAGCGCTTCGACCAAACGGATTTCGGAACCAGATCGTGGACGCGGACGATCAGGACGTCCTCGTACTGCGAGCGGTTGAAGATGACGATCTCCCCCTTCGCCGGGGCGTGAAGGTGGGCGCGCCAAAGGAAGTCGTGATCCGCCTCTTCCTGCGACGGCGTCTTGAAAGCATGCGCACGAGCCCCTTCCGGATTGAGCGGTGAAAAGACATGACGAATCGTGCCGTCTTTGCCGGAGCCGTCCATCCCTTGCAGACAGATGAGCAGTGAACGGCGATGCTCCGCGTACAGCAGATATTGCAGCTCGCTCAAAACGCGATCGTCGTGCTCCATCATCGCGGCCGCCGAGGCTTTGTGCCGGTGCGAGCCGGTAAAGCCGGAGTCGATCTCGTCGAGATGGACCTCGCTGCCCGGCGCTACGGCAAAGAGCTTGCGATAGCTCACCCCAGCAGTCCGGTCGCTTTTCCTACTTTTTCAAAGGCTGCCAACGCGCGATCCATCTCCTCCTTCGTCAGCGCCGCGCTGATCTGCACGCGAATGCGCGCCGTGCCCTCGGGAACGACCGGGTAGCCGAAGCCGGTGACGAAGACGCCCGACTTCAGAAGCTGGTCGCTGACCGCGATGGCAAAGGCGGTTTCGCCGACGATGATCGGTACGATCGCGCTCTCGCTCTCCAACGGTTTGTAGCCGATGCGTTTGAGCCCGTCCCGAAAGTACCGCGTGTTCTCACGCAGCTGGTCCACGCGCTCGGGATGCGCCTCGAGATACTCGATCGCCGCCAGCGAGCTGCAAGCGACGGTGGCCGGGAGGGCGTTAGAGAAAAGCTGCGGGCGCGAGCGCTGAATGAGCGTATCGACGAGCGCGTCGCTTCCCGCAACGAAGCCGCCGGCGGCGCCGCCAAGCGCTTTGCCCAGAGTTCCGGTAATGATGTCGACCTTGCCGGTCAAGCCGTAGTGCTCGACCGTGCCCCGCCCCGTCTTTCCCATGACGCCGGTTCCGTGCGAATCGTCGACGACGGTAATCGCGCCGTACCGCTGCGCGAGCTCGACGATCTCGGGCAACTTCGCCAAGTCGCCCTCCATCGAGAAGACGCCGTCGGTAACGACGACGATGGGAAAGCAGTCGCCCAGGCCGCGCAGCTTCTCCTCCAACTCGCCCATGTCGCTGTGCTTGAAGCGCTCGCGCCGCGCCTTCGAAGCCAGCCGCACGCCATCGATGATCGAGGCGTGATTCAGCTCGTCGGAGACGATCGCCGAGCCCGCGTCGCAGATCGTGGCGAAGAGACCGGTATTCGCATTCCAGCACGAAACGTACGAGAGCGCCGCCGCAGTTCCGAGGAACTCCGCGATACGTTCCTCGAGAGCGCGGTGGATATCGAAGGTTCCGCAGATGAAGCGCACCGAGGCCGTGCCGGCGCCGTAGGTATCGAGGCCGCGCTTTCCGGCCTCCACGACCTCGGCCTGATCGGCGAGTCCCAAGTAGTTGTTGCTCGAGAGCACGATGACGTCGCCGGCCTCCTCCATGTGGACCTCGGCGGCCATCGGCGTCGTCAAGTGGCGAAGGTGCTTGTACGTACCGGCCTTTTTGAGCGCGTCGAGATCGCCGCGCAGCTTCTCGTCGAACGCCTGGTTCATTGCTCCGCACCTGTTCCTTTGAAGTCGAGAACGATCTTCGCCGCCTCGCCCTTGCTCATCAGTTCGAACGCGCGGTCGAACTCGCGAAACGGAAGCACGTGCGTGATGATCGGCCGCAGATCCACCCGGCCGCTGGTGAGCAGCGCCTCGGTTTGATACCACGTCTCGAACATGCGCCGGCCGTTGATGCCGAGAACGGTTAGTCCTTTGAAGATGATGCGCTCCGCCAGATTCAAGTTGACCGTGTCGGCGGGGATGCCGAGCAGCGCCGCGGTTCCACCGTTGCGCACGAGTTGCAGGCCCAGGTCGATCGCCGCGCCGCTTCCGGACATCTCGAGCAAGACGTCGACGCCGTCACCGCGCGTACGCCGCTTGATCTCGTCGACCAGGTCGGGCTGCGTTGAGACGAACGTCGCATCCGCACCGAGCTGCCTGGCGAGTTCGAGCTTCGCGGGATTGACGTCGATCGCAAAGACGAGCGTCGCTCCAGCGGCCCGCGCAACGGGTATGGCCATGAGCCCGATCGAGCCGACTCCGGTTATCGCAACGCTCTTCACGCTCACGCCCGCCGCCATGACGGTGTGCACGGCGTTGCCGAGCGGATCGAAGACCGCGGCGAACTCGTCGGGAATCGCCGGATCCAGCCGCCAGACGTTGTATTCCGGAATCGCAACGTATTCGGCAAAGGCGCCGTCGCGATCGACGCCGATGATTTTCACGCGTTCGCAGATATGCGCGTTCCCGGTGCGGCAGAGTAGACAGGTGAGATCGACGATGTGCCCCTCGGCCGAGACACGTTCCCCCACGCGAACGCTGCGCACGGCATCGCCGACTGCCGCGACCCTGCCCATGAACTCATGGCCGACGACGATCGGCGGTTTGACGCGATTCTGCGCCCACGCATCCCACGCGTAGATGTGATGGTCGGTTCCGCAGAGGCCGGCCATTTCGACGCGGATGAGCACGTCCGTTGGACCGATCGACGGAACCGGCACCTCCTCCAAGCGAAAACCCGGACCCGGACTCGGTTTGACGAGCGCCATCATCGTCGAAGCCATGACGGCGCTGGTATTTCACTCGAACGCGTGAGAACCCCCGCGCAGCTGTGCTGTTGCCACAAGCATTGGCGCACCTCTTGGGCTTACTTGATTTTTCCTCGTTGCAGCCATCGCGCGAAGCTCCATCGGCCCACGCTTTCGCGTGGATTGCCGGCGACGCTGCCGAGACGGCTCGCAATGCCCTCCCAGGCAGTCCAGAAGGCGGGGCTTTGGAGCGAGAGCCGGTCGGTGGCGGCTTCGTGGAGTAATAGGTACGCCGATCGCGTTAGGGCGGCGGCTTCGCAGTTCGCCTCGAAATCGTCGCGTGAGTAAAGGGTGTGGCGCAGCTCGGCATTCAAGAACTCCGTCGCGAAGCGCTCGATCTCGTGCTCGCGACCGTTGCCGGTTTCCACAATGCGCTCGACTCTCGTCAGCTCGTGCCGTGGATCGGCCATCAGCAGGTCATAATCCACGACGACGCTCGGTTTGCCCATAATGTCGTTCAGGAACGGAACCATGTAGACGAGCCAAAGCCGGCAGGCCTCCCGCGCATCCATCGCTTGACGCGCAAAGAGCGAGGCCGCGACGCTGCGTGGATTCCGGATGGCGACGACGTATGAATCTTCGACGTCGCACCGCTTCAACACGTCACGCCAGAAAGGCAACAGACGAACCGTGCGCGGATCCTTAAAGCCCCACGGCGACCGTGACCGAAACGCGAGTTTCAAGTAGCGGACGGCTTCGCGCTGCAACGCGCGAACACGTCGTCCTTCGAACTCCCGCGGCGCGATCGGCGTCACGTCGTCCCATCGCAGGCCAAGCACCTTAAGAAGACGCTCATTGAGCTCGACGATCCGCCGGTCTTCCCAGTAGCCCGTGGGGTTCTCGGGCTGCGCGTCGAGAAAATCGTCCCCTAAGTACACTCCAAGTGCTGCGAGGCCGCGCGCGACCGCACTCGTGCCGCTGCGGTGCATTCCGAGAACGAGCACGGCGCGGGAAGTCGGCATCGCGCCTCCTTATTTCCCGCGCCGTGCGTAACCTGGACGCTGCTCCGAGCTAGAAGTCGTATTCCAACTGGAGCCGGTTGTACTTGAAGAGCGGGAGCCCGCCTTCGAAGGTAGAGCCGATCGTCGAACCCGGCGCGCAGTTCGTCGCGGCCGCCCCGCAGTACGTGTTCGAGAGCGTTCGGTAGATATAGCGGTCTCGGATCGATAGGCCGCGGTACGGCCCCTTGCCGAGGTGGCTGAAGCGATATCGCCCGTCGAGCACCCAGATGTTGGTATTCTCCGGCGCCAACGAGTTGCCGTAGTCGTACCACGCGTCGGTCCCGATGAAGACCCACTTCGTGTTGAACGACGTATACGTTAGCCCGACTTTAAACGCCGTTCCGGGCGCACGCCGGTCGGCCATACCCTGCGTTACGCTCGTCGTGAAGAGCGGATCGCTGTCGTAGTTATCGGTGTAGGGACTGGCCCAGCCGCCGTACTCGATCTGCGTCAAACCAGTAGTTTTACTCGTAAAGCACTGGGCTGCGTTGAGCGGGAGGAAGTACGCTAGCGTCGCACCGCTGATTTGATAGTTCGAGTTGCTGCAAGTGACGTTCTTGGGCAGGAAAACGTTGTCGGTGTGCCATGGAATCTCATCGTAGCCGGCCGCAAACTGCAATCCGGGCAGCAGATTGAGCCCGAGCTGCGCGCCGAAGACTTGGCTATCGATCTTCCCAATGAAGGACTGCCCGGCATTGCTCTCGGTGCCGCCCTGCAGCGCGATGTACGGCGCCAACTTGCCGCTAAACGTGTACTTTCCGTCACCCCACCACATGTTGGCCAGATCGCTGACGTTGTAGAAATAGCCGTCAACGGCAACTCCCGTTCCGGACGGGTTTGCGTAACCCGCTTTAGCGTAGGTGAAGCCGTTGGTGTCGATACCCTGGCCTCCCGCATTGTAGATATTGGAGGCCATACCGTTGTTGCCCGAGGGAAAACTCGTCAACAGGGTCTGGCGGCTAAATGAGGAGCTGGTGCGGTTCTCGTACGCCAGCATATCGGCGCCCTCCACCGTCCAGCCGCTCGGACTGGTATAACCGAGATCCCCACCTAAGAACGACGCCGGCTTCAGACGCGAATCGGCCGGGTTGGCCCACGGGGAGTTGAAGAGCTGCTCCCCGAGGGTTCCGTCCCAGCCGTACTGCTTGTACTTCAGATATGCTTCGTCAAAGGTACTCAGCGTATAGGGAGGCAGCGTCTCGTCTTGATTCGTGTTGGGAGGAGTCTGCGAGACGCAGACGCCGCCCTTGCCGTTGTTGGCCGCCACGACGCACGGCCCGTCGATTGGGTTGGAGTAGAAATAGGTGCCACCAACATCCCAGCCGCTGCCAAAGCCGTAATCCGCATGCGGCGCAATGCCGGTGCTCCACGTCGCCTGATTGACGCCGTTGGAAACGTACTTGGCGCCCGGCGAAAAGTTGAACTGCGCGCCAGGATTATTTGACGCGTTCTGGCGCGTGAAGTAATACGAACGTACGTAGCCGCCGATTTTGAGCGGATTGGGCGTCGCCGGCGGCGGTGGAGGCGGCGCGACCGTCTCCTCGGGGACCGGCGGCGGCGGAGCCTCGGTCGGCGGCGGCGTTGCCGGAACGTACCGCACGACCACTAAGCGACGGTCGGGAACCCATTGCACGTACGCGCCCATGCTCTCCGAGATAACGCGCACCGGAACTAGTACGACACCGTTGTAGACCATTGGCGGCACGTCGAGCGGACGCGACTCCCCGTTGATCACGACTACCGGCTTGCCAACCGTCACCGTAATTGTCGCACCTGGCTTGGTTACGGTCGCCGTTTTACTGGCCTCGTCGTAGGCGACCGTTGCGCCCATCTGCTCGAACATCGAGCGCAGCGGTAAATAGATCGCGTTACCTTTGACGTAGGCCGCTAAGACGCGACCTGCCTTGAGCAGGTCGGGCTTCGAATAGACGTGACGGTCGTTGTAGAGGATCGGGATCTGGCCCGAGGGCGGTGAGCCGAAGTCCGGCGACGAGCTCGCCTGCGCGACTGGTGTTGCCTGTGTTTCCGCCAGTGCGAAGGGCGTGCTCGCCAGGACGGCTACCGCTGAGACCAGCCCTAGGAGCGGAAGCATCCGGGCAGCGACCGAGCGAGCCCTAGCTACTCCCATAAGCGAAGATAGCATCCAATAACCTCCAAAGAAAGGTGCCTGTAGTCATCTTTTTCGCCAGGAAGAAAGTTGATCCTAGTTATGATTGCTTTTTGGCGGATGCCGCCGCCGATTCGCCCGGAAATCGGGCGGCGCGGTATGTCGCGTGTGCCTCCGACGCTCGCGTGCGCGGTGTTTGCTGCGAAACGAGCATGAGACCTGACACGATAGAGTCAGTCTAACCGTTGCCGATTAAGAGCGTCTTAAATCGAAGGCATAATTTTAGCCATAGCGGCCGGTGATGTAGTCTTCGGTTCGCTTGTCCTTCGGCTTGGTAAAGATCGTCGCAGTCGTATCCGTTTCGAGCAGCTCTCCGAGCAAGAAGAAAGCGGTATTGTCGCTGATTCTGGCGGCCTGCTGCATCGAGTGCGTGACGATCACCACCGTATACTCTTTTTTCAGCGAATGAATGAGGTCTTCGATCTTACTCGTCGCAATCGGATCGAGCGCCGAGGCCGGCTCGTCCATCAGAATCACTTCGGGATCGACCGATAGACAGCGCGCGATGCACAGCCGCTGCTGCTGACCGCCCGAGAGCGCCATCGCCGACCGGTCGAGACGATCCTTTACCTCGTCCCAAAGCGCCGCTCGCCGAAGACTGCGTTCGCAGATATCCGTCAAGGTCGTCCTGTCCGAGACCCCGTGAATGCGCGGGGCGTAGACGACGTTGTCGTAGATCGACTTTGGAAACGGGTTGGGGCGCTGAAACACCATACCGATGCGGTAACGAATCGTAACCGGATCGACCTCCGGCGCGTAGATGTCGCGCCTGTCGAGCAGCACGCTTCCTTCCACGCGCGCGCCGGGAGTCAGGTCGTGCATCCGGTTGAGGGCGCGAATAAAGGTCGACTTTCCGCACCCCGAGGGCCCGATCAACGCCATCACCTTATTCGCGGGCACCGCCAGCGAGGCGTTCTTGATCGCATGGAAGGCGCCGTAGTACACGTTGAGCCGTTCGACGTTGAGCTTCACGTCGGTCGAAATCGCCGTAGGCTCCGCAGAAACGGCGTGCATTGAGTTTGGCTCGTTCGTCACGTGCGCGTCGATCGCCCGTTCTCCTTAAGGCTCGTTAAGAGAGATCGCGCTTGATGCGCATGATCGGAAGCCTGATCGTAAATGCCGTGCCGCGGCCGAGCATGGATTCTGCCGAGATCGCTCCCCCGTGCGCATCCACGATGCCCTTGACGATCGCGAGCCCCAAGCCGGCGCCCCCGCTTCCTCGCGTTCGGGAACGATCGACTACGTAAAACCGCTCGAAGATATGCGGAAGATCGCGGTATGGAATCCCCTCGCCCGTATCTCGCACGCGTACAACCGCGTCGCTGTCGCGCGCGTCGATCTCGACTCGAATCCGCCCGCCGTTTGCAGTGTGGCGCAGCGCGTTGTCGATGAGATTGACGAAGACCTGCGACAGCCGGTCGGGATCGGCTTCGACACGAACCGGCCGCAGCGCGGTCAGCTCGAGCGAGACGCCCTTGTTCGACGCGTGCTGCTCGAGCGAGGCAACGATCGGTCGCGCGACCTCTTCCAGGTCGACGTCGCGCAGCGCCAACTGCATCTGCCCCGACTCCGCGCGCGCCTGTTCGAGTAACTGCCCGACGAGCGCGTTCAAACGATCGACCTGCGCGAGAGCTTGCGGAACGAAGAGCTCGCGCGCCTCTTCCTCGGGCGCCTCGAGCACCGTCTCGAGCATCAGCTTAATCGAAGAGAGCGGCGTCCGCAGTTCGTGCGAGACGTTCGAGAGAAACTCCTTGCGCGCGCGATCGAGACGCGCAAGCGAAGTTTGATCGTCGGAGAAGATCACGACGCGTCGTGATTGAGCGTTCTCCTCGTTGAGCGGATAGACCGAGACGCGATAGGTTCGTTGGCCGCGAGACCGCGTGAGCATGAGCGGCGCCACCGAGGCTTCGCCTTTGAGCGCATCGCCGATGCGCCGCTCGAGCTCCACGTTGGGAACCGCCTTGATGATGTGCAGCGCGATGGCGCGTTCGGGATCGAAGCCAAAGGTCGTGCCCGCCGCAGCGTTGGCAAACTCGACGTGGCAGGCACCGTCCACGATGATCACGCCGATCGGCAACGCCCGGACGAGCGGCGCGAAGATGTTTTCTATCGAGAGTTCCCCGCCGAGCGCCGCCTGCGCATTGGCTTGTGCGACCGGCGAGGGATCGCGGCGCACCGCGCGTGTCGCCCCAACGGCAAACCCTACCGCGAGGCCGGCCACCAATCCGACAAGCGACCATTCGGGCGGGGTCAAGCTTTGAACATGTAACCGCGGCTACGCACTGTGAGAATGTGACGGGGCGCACGCGAATCTTCCTCGATCTTCTCGCGAAGCCAGCGAATATGCACGCTGACGGTCTGTTGCTCGCCCTCGAAATCGTATCCCCAAACCTTATCGAGCAGTGTTTGACGGGTGACGACGCGACCGTGATTCTCCATCAGCACGCGCAGCAGTCCAAACTCCTTGGGTGCTAGGGCGACCGCCTTCCCGCGCACCGTAAGCTGCTGGCGAGAGGGGTCGAGTACGATCTCGCCAAGCGCCATCGCTTCATCGTGGCCGGGCGCGACCGGGCTCGGCCGGCGCAGCCGCGCTTTGACGCGAGCCAGAAACTCGTGCAGCGCGAACGGTTTGGTTACGTAGTCGTCGGCTCCCAGCTCAAGCGCTAAGACCTTGTCGATCTCCTGATCCTTTGCCGTGAGCATGATGATCGGAACCGGGCTGAACTTGCGAATCTCCTTGCATGCCTCGACGCCGTCGAGCACGGGAAGCATGATATCGAGTACGATCAAGTCGGGCTGCTCGCGTTGAGCCATCGCGATCGCCGCGCGCCCGTCGCCCGCGGTGACCACCGCGTACCCGCTGCGCTCGAGGTTGAAGCGCAACGTCTGCAAGATCGCCGACTCATCGTCTACGACGAGAATCTTCTTGTTGAAGTCGGGGCCTTTCGCCAAGGCGACCCGCGGCGCCTTAAGTTCCTGAATACCGCTCATAATTTTTTGCGATCGCGCTGTAATCCAGCGCGCCGTCTCCTTGGGCGCAACGGCTTGTATAAAGTTGGTATGCCAGCCCCGTGGCCGGCATCGGAAGATTCGCGGCACGCGCCGCGTCGAGTGCGGCTGCCACGTCCTTGCGCAGAAGATTCAGCGCAAAGCCGCCTTCGAAGGTTCCCGCCAGCCAGGTCTTCGGCAGCCATTTTTCGAGCACGTAGTTCGATGCGGTGGCAGACGCGAGCACCGCCCGCACCTCTTCGAGATTCGCGCCCGCCTCCTTTGCAAAGACCAGCGCCTCGACGTTGGCGATCATCACGTTGGCGATGATTATTTGATTGACCAGTTTGACCGTCTCGCCCATTCCGACCGGTCCCAGGTGGTGCGGCGTGCCCATCGCGCGCAGGACGGGCTTCGCGCGCTCGAATGCTTCATCTGAGCCCCCGGTCATGATCGTGAGGGTACCGTCGGCGGCGCGAGAGGGGCCGCCGCTCACCGGTGCATCGACGAACTCCACCCCACCTTGGGCAAGGCGCTCGGCGAAGCGGCGCGACGCTACGGGCGAGATCGTCGACATGTCGATAACCAGCAAGCCGGGCTTTGCGCCCGCTTCGACGCCCCGCGAACCAAAGAGCGCCTCCTCCACTTGCGGCGCGTCCGGGACGCAGAGAATAACCGTCCCTTCGCCGGCCAGCGACGCCGGGTCGGCGGCCTCTCGGACGCCGTCGGCGCGCAAGCGCTCTAAAGCATTGCGACTGCGGTGCACGCTGGCGGTCACCTCGAAGCCGGCACGACGCAACGAGCGGGCCATCGGTTCACCCATCGCTCCGAGACCGATGAATCCGACCCGCGAAATCACCCACGGCGTTTTGGTCGCCGCCTCAGGATAACCTTCGGGGCGCGGCGAAGGCGCGCTGACCATGACAGCCACCGCTACTCCTGCGATCGTTCGACCTACCTTCGACCTAATGAATCTCTCGATCGGAAAGCGCACGCGCCTTCATCGGCTCATGTACGAACACGGGCCGGCGAACGGAACGCTGATGATGCTGCCGATCGATCAAGGGCTCGAGCACGGACCGGTGGACTTCTTCGACAACCCGGACGCAATCGACACGGACTGGATCTATCGGCTCGCCGTGCAAGGCAACTTCTCGGGGGTCGCGCTTCACGTGGGTTTAGCCGAAAAATATCAGAAGCGCTATGCCGGACGCGTCCCGCTTTTGCTTAAGGTCAATGGGAAGACGAACATCCCTCCCGACGACGAGGCCTTTAGCCCGATGACTTCATCGGTTGAAGATGCCGTGCGGCTGGGCGCCGATGCCGTGGGCTACACGCTCTACGTCGGCAGCCCGGCGCAAGAGGTCGACATCGCGCAGTGCAACGAGGTGCGCCGCGAGTGCGAGCGTTATGGGATGCCGTTGGTAGTATGGTCCTATCCGCGCGGCTCCGCCGTAAAGGCGAAGGGCGGCATCGATTCGCTCTACGCCGTCGATTATGCGGCGCGCGTCGCCTGCGAGCTCGGCGCCGACGTCATCAAGCTCAACGAGCCCGTGTGGAAGCCCGAGGATGCCGCGAAACTGCCCAAACCATACGATACGCTGGCATTCGACGACGTCGAGGGGCTGCGAAAGGTCGTGAAGTCGGCCGGCCGCTGCCTAGTTCTGGTTTCCGGCGGAAGCAAGATGGGCGACGACGCGACGGTGCACAAGGCGCACGTCGCGATGGCTGCGGGCTGCGTCGGCCTAATCTTCGGGCGAAACATGTGGCAGCGCAAGTGGGACGCGGCGCTCAGTATGGCCTCGCAGATTCACGACGTCTTATCAGCATACGGGCAGGAACAGTAGCTTTATAAGAGGCTCTAGGCTCAGCGCGCACCCCGTGCTTCGGGGACGCGCGCTTTTTCGCATCCATGCGAAAAAGCTACTCCCTTCGGAATCGCTCTCGCCATCCATGGCTCCGCGATTCCCTCAGAGGCCCCTTAGCACGGGTGCGCGCTAAGCCATAGCCTTTTGCGAAGCGCAGTTATCGCACTGCCAGCTGACCGCGCCGCCGTGATCTTGGGGAACCATGGCCTCGCGCGGACCGCTTCGGCCGCACTGCGAGCACGCAAATGTTTGGGTGGAGCTTGCCGGCGGTGCGTTTGTTGCACCTTCGCGGCGCTTCGCGATGTAGAAGGCTAGGTAGATCGCGATACCGACGACCCAGGGCGCCCATGCGAAAAAGGCGTCGAACGCGTCGCTCGAGATTCGCGGAGTCATGCCTTCTTAAAATAGTCGGCGTTGATAGCCGTGTAGTTCTGCCACTTCTCCGGAACGTCGGAATCGGCAAAGATCGCCTCGACCGGGCAGGCCGAGACGCATGCACCGCAATCGATGCAGACCTCCGGATCGATGTACAGCATCTCATCTTCGTCCTTGCCGTGGATGCAATCGACGGGACAGACGTCCACGCACGACTTGTCCTTGGTGCCGATGCACGGCTCGGTGATGATGTAGGCCATAAGGGTCAGCTTCCCGCGCGCAAGCGCGGCGCCCTTCAGACCGCGGGGCGCCCCCGAATCGCGCGCAGTACCCACAATAGCACGATCGCGCCGATCAACGCGCAGACCATACTCGGCAGGTTGAACCCCGTCACGCCTGCGTGGCCGAAGAAGCCGTACACCCAGCCGCCGATAAGGGCTCCGATAATTCCGACGATGACGTCGGCAATGACGCCGCCCGGCGCTTCCCCCGGAACGATCCAACGCGCCACGAGCCCCACGATCAGGCCAAAGACGATCCACGCAAGAATTCCCAACCTCTCATCCTCCCTTTCGAGCCGGCGAAGTGCCGCTTCGGCCTCTATACCCACGCGCCGTAGCTGCAAACAGGGATGCAGCCCCCGCGCGGTGGAGCTTGGCGAAGGATGAAGCGTTTTTTCCCCTGCCTGGTGGCCGCATTCTTTATCGTGAGCGCAGGCGCGGTCGCCGCCGGCTCGGGCGAGACGGAGATCATGGCTTCCGGAACGGGCACCGTGTGGGTTGCGCCGGACGTCGGAAACGTCAACGCGGCCATCGATACGAACGCGCCGACGGCGGCGGATGCTTTGGACAAAAACAATCAAGCGTACGACCACGTCGTCGCGGCGCTGCGCGGACTTGGCATCGCGCGCAGCGATATCGCGCTACGCTCATACAACGTCTCCTATAATCCGCCGCCGAAGGTCGTGCCGCCGGCTCCAACCGGCGAGCGGTACGGCTACACGGTCTCGCGTAGCTTCGCGGTTAGAGTTCGCGATATCGGCAAGACGGGAACCATTACCGACACGTGCATCAGCGCCGGTGCCACCGCTATCAACGACGTGGGCTTTACGCTTGGAGATCCGGACGCGTGGCGCCCACAAGCAATCACGGCCGCCGTCCTCGCGGCGCGAAAGAATGCCGAGATCGTGGCCAAGGCCGCGGCGCTGCACATCGTCGGGATCAAGAGTATCCAGATTCTTGGCGCTTCCTACCCTGGACCGGGCGCACAGATGATGGCGCGAACCGCCGCAAAGAACAGCGAGTTCGACCAGGGCAGCATCAACGTCGAGGCAACCGTGACGGTCATATACCTCGCGCAGCCCTCCCCGTGACCGGCCCTCACGAAACCAACCGGCGCTAAAGCCGGTAGATCTCGCCGATGAGCTCCCTTTGTGAAGTCTGCGCCACCCGTCCGGTCTCGGCAACGTTAGGAGGCCACCGCCTCTGCTCCGTCTGCGCCCAAAAGCGCACCGTGACGAACGCCTTGCCCTTTATCGGTGCGGCGGTCGCAGCGGCCGGGCTGATCGCCGGCAGCGCGCTGCTCGCCGAGAAGATGCAAGGCTCGGGCGAGTCGCCGCTCGAGGGCTTCGGCAAGCGGCTGCGCGGCGGTACGCCGACGCTTGCGGCTTTCTCCCGCGATCTAACCGAGCTGGCGCGCCAAGGAAAGCTGGATCCCGTGATCGGGCGCGACACCGAGATCGAACGCGTTACCTCGATTCTCGCACGTCGCAGCAAGAACAATCCGTGCCTTGTCGGGGAGCCAGGCGTCGGAAAAACCGCGGTGGTCGAGGGCCTCGCGCAGCGCATCGCCGCGGGAAACGTTCCGAGCGCGCTGCGTAATAAGCGGCTTCTCGCGCTCTCACTCGGACCGCTGGTTGCGGGAACGAAGTATCGCGGCGAGTTCGAAGGGCGTGTCAAGCGAATCCTCGAGGAGGTAAAGCGCAGCGCGCGCGACGTCGTGCTCTTCATCGACGAACTGCATACCCTGGTCGGCGCCGGTGCGGCCGAAGGTGCACCGCTCGACTTGAGCTCGATGATCAAACCGGAGCTTGCGCGCGGGGATCTGCAGTGCATCGGCGCGACGACCTTCGACGAGTACCGCAAGCACATCGAGTCGGACCCCGCGCTCGAGCGGCGCTTCCAGCCGGTAATGGTCGAGGAGCCGAGCATCGAGCAGACGATCGAAATTCTTCGCGGTCTGCGGACACGCTACGCCGCTCACCATAACGTCACGATCACCGATGACGCCACCGACGCGGCGGCGCAGCTCTCTGCGCGCTATATCGCCGATCGCTTCCTGCCCGACAAGGCGATCGATTTGATCGATGAGGCCGCGGCCTCCGTGGCGCTCGCAAACAAAGGCGCGGTCGACCGGCCGGCGGTGACGGCCGGCGACGTGGCGGCGGTCGTAACGCGCTGGACGGGGATTCCGCAAAGCTCGCTGACCGAGTCTCAAGCGAACCGCCTGCTCGAGCTGGAGATGCTGCTTGCTAAGCGCGTCGTCGGTCAAGATCGCGCGATCGCCGCGGTCTCCAACGCAATTCGCCGCGCTCGCACGGGGCTGCACGATCCGCGTAAGCCGTTGGGCACGTTTCTTTTTCGCGGTCCCAGCGGCGTCGGCAAGACGGAACTTGCGAAGGCGCTCGCGGAGGCGCTCTTCGGCAGCGAAGCCGCGTTGGTGCGCGTCGACCTTTCCGAGTATACCGAGCCGCACACGATCTCGCGACTGCTCGGCGCACCCCCCGGATATCAAGGCCACGAAAACGCAGGACAGCTAACGGAGGCGGTGCGTCGACGGCCGTATTGTGTAGTGCTCTTTGACGAGCTGGAAAAAGCGCATCCTGACGTCGCAGCGATCCTCTTGCAGATTCTCGATGAGGGGCGCGTTACCGATGCAAAAGGACGCACGATCGATTTTCGCCATGCGATCATCATCCTGACGACAAACCTGCAGGACGACGAGCTTGCGCTGGCGCTGCGCAACGAGCTGCTGGACCGAATCGAGGAGATCGTTCCATTTGAGGAGCTGGAGATAGCGCAGATCGAGGCGATCGTAACGATCCACGTGGAGTCGCTTGCGCAACGGCTCGGCGCGCGCAACGTGACGCTGGTGCTTTCAGATGAGGCGAAACTCTATCTCGCGCGCGTCTCGATGGGTGCGGGAAGCGGGGCTCGCTACGTCGCGCGCACGGTTTCGCACTACGTCTCCACGCCGTTATCGACGGCTCTGCTGCGCGGCGAGCTAGGCGAGGGTTCGGCGGCGCGGGTTACGCTCGAAGGCGACGTCCTCCAAGTCCGCGCGGCTTAGTAGGCTACGGCAGGAGCGCTGCCGCCGCGTTCGTCGGCGGCGAGAGCGCCAGCGCGAGCGGGAGGCTTACGCCATTGCTCAGCGTCGTCCACGCCCCGCTGCCGTAGGGTGGGGCGTACTCGGTAACGGTATTGTTACCATAGTTTGCAACGTAGAGGTTGCCAAGCGCATCGATAGCCAGCGCAATCGGTTGACTCTGACCGCCCGCGATCGTCGTCGGCGTACCGGTGTACGGCGGCAAGTACTCGGTCACAGTATTCGCGCCTTGGTTCGGAACGAACAGATTTGCCGATCCGCTCAGACCGATTGCGCCTTGCTCGTTGATGCCGTTTGTGATCGTCGCGGCCGGCATGCTCTGATTCGTAAACGGCGGCGAATATTCAACGACCGAGTTCGGCGTCGAGTTGAGGTTCGCAACGAAGAGATTTCCGTGAACGTCGATCGCCAGCGAGTTGGGCGCATTGAGGCCTTTGGCAATAGTAACCAGGGGCGACGTGTAGGGCGGCGCATATTCGGTCACCGTGTTTGCGGCCTGATTGACGACGAACAGATCCGAACTCGAATCGAGTGCTAAAGCGATTGGGTCGTTGACTCCGGCAGAGATCGTCGCCGCGGGTTTCCCGCCGTAGGGCTGCGAGTACATCGTTACGGTGTTGCTCGCGCTGCCGTTGGCGACGAAAAGGTTGCCGCGCAGGTCGATTGCCAACGCCTGCGGCCTATTCACTCCGTTGGCGACGGTCGCCGCGACGGAATTGTAGGGCGGGGCGTACTCGGTAACGCTGCCGGGCTGGTTGGCGACGAAGAGATCGCCGGCCACGTCGAAGATCAATGCTTGCGGGTTTGCGACCCCGCTCTGCACGACGGCGAGCGGCAGAGTTTGGCCGTTGACATAGAGGCCGATATCGTTGCTGTTTGAGTTGGCGACGCCCAGAATCTGGCGAACGTCCACGCGCACGGTGCCGCTGCAGACCGCGCTAGGCTGCGCGCACGGATTGCCCGCTCCGACGTATGCAGCCGTCGCCCGCAGAAAGGCGGCGTTCGAGCTGGCCGTGCCGTTGGGCGTAACGTAAAAGAGATTCGGTGCCGCGCTTTGGGCCTGCGTCACGGCCAGGCCAAGCGTTCCACCCGCTTGACTTAGCGTGAACGTCCCCGGCACGCCGGTGAGGATGACGTTTTGGTTTGCGTCGAGGGCTTCGACGAGCACCGCGTGCCTGCCCGAGCCAAACAGATCGATTCCGCTTTGAGCGTTCGCCGTACTCAGCGACGTCGCCGGAACCACGGCAATCGCCGCCGCCGTACCACCCAACGTCAAACCGAAGACGTTCTGCCCGTTCGGCGTGACCGTAAAAGCAATTGCCGTCGCGACGGCTGCGTTGGCGGCGCCGATCGTGCCGCTGTAGGTGCCTGCCGGAAGCGCAAGCGACAACTGGCAACTCGTGCCGCCCGCCGCCGGCGCGCAACCGCCTGCGTTCGGACCGACCGCGACCGTTTGGCCGATCGAGGTCGGACCCGTTACGTTAATGGCGAGAATCTGCGAGCCGGGCGGAGGAGGCGAAGTCGGCGAGGCGCCCGGTGCCGGAAGCGGCGCGGTTCCTGGTGCACTGATGGGCAACTGCACGGGGTTCCCCGGCATCGGCGCGCCGCTAATAGGCGGCGAGGTAAGCGGCGTTCTGCCGAGCGCGTTAGCCGTAGCGGCCGGCACGAAGATGCGCACGACCGTATTTCCGGTGGCGCCCATGGCGTTGGGGACGCCCGGATTCGCAGCCGGCATCATGATGCCGGACTGCGAGCCGCCGCTACATCCGGTAGCGAGCCCTACGGCTAGCGCGGCGGCGACGGTCGAAGCGAGTAGTCTGCGTGCTTGCAACATCGCGTTTAGTGCAGCAACTGCTCCGCGTTGCTCTGCATCGCGGCAGGCGACATCTCTCCGACAACGACGCGCCGCACGACCCCTGCCTTATCGATGAAGACGTGCACCGGCAATCCGTTTACCCGGTACTGATCGCGCAAGGCGCCGTCGTCGACGACGACCGGATAGAGCAGGTGATGCTGCTCGCGAAAGAGGGCGGCCTTATGCGCGTTCTCGAGCACGTCGACACCGACCACCTGCAGGCCCTTGCTGCCGTAGGTGCGTTGAATTGAATTGATTGCGGGAGCCTCCGCGTTGCATGGCGGACACCAGGTCGCAAAAAAGTTCAGATAGACGGCTTTACCGCGCAGACCGGCCAGCGAGAGGCTCGGACCCGGTATGCTCGGCTCGTTCCACGCGGGCGCCGGTCCGCCAACCCGCGCGATCTGGGGGGAGTCCGGCGAATTCGTGCCCCCGCCATGCGCGCAGGCCGCCAGCGCAAAGAGGCAGGCGCCGGCGATGGCGCGCACTCGCTTAGCCATAACTGGGATAGCCAACCGCCGCAACGTCTAGCTGCATCTGCTCGACAAGTTCGCCGACGCTTGGGAAAAGCCGCTGTTCGCGGACGAAGCGAAGGTCGCGCAGCCAGAGCTCGCGCCCGTAGATCGTGTGCTGAAAATCGCGCAGCCAGGCCTCGATCGTGCGCGTCTCGCCGGAGAACTGAGGATTCGTTCCGATCGAGACCAACGCCGCATAGTCGCGACCATCGTAACGCGCGGTCGCGGAATAAATACCGTCCTTCGGAATCAACTTCGCAGGCGCCCGGAGGTTGGCAGTTGGGAAACCCAGCCCGTGACCGCGTCCCGCGCCCGCCTCCACGGGGCCGCGGATCTCGTAACCGGTGCCGCCTAAGAGCCGGTCGGCTTGCGCCACGTCGCCGGCGCCGATCAAACCGCGTATGCGCGTGCTCGAGACACGCTCGGCGTCTTCTACGACCGGATCGACCGGAACGAAGTCAACCCCGCGCGCGGCGAAAAACTCTTTCATGAGCGCGGTATCGCCGGCGCGCCCATGACCGAAGCGGAAGGTCGATCCCACGACGACGCCGCGTACTCCCAGCCGTTCAACGAGAAGTTCCAGAAAGGCCTGCGGGGAGAGCGTTGCGACGCGTTCGTCGAAATGCACGAAGAAGGTTTCGTCAAAGCCTGCAGCGGCGAAATGGCAGAGCCGCTCCTCTGCGGTGCAGATCAGCGGCGGCTGCGTTCCAGGACGAAGATGTGCGGCCGGATGGTTCGCAAAGGTGAGGACGCCGGCACGCCAGCCCGGCTTGCGCAGCCGGCGCGTCTGCCGCGCGATCTCGCGATGACCGCGGTGGAATCCGTCAAAGAATCCGATCGCGAGCACCAACGGCCGACTGCTCGCGCGTTCGAGTTCGTGATAAAGCTTCACACGAAGACCTTACGCGGAGCGAGCAGAGTCCCCAAAGCCTCTCCAACGCCGACGAGCGTTCGCGATTCGTCGCGCACGAAGACGTGCCGGCCCGTCGCTCCCTGCGGCAGCGGAACGACGCGTCCCGCGCGAAAGTCGGCCGAGCCGCGCAGATCGAGAACGATGGTCGGAAACGGAATGATGTGCTCGGGCGCAATCAGCGCGCCTTGCGGACCCTGCGCGATCTCATCGATCGTCTGCGCCTCATACAGAACGAACGGACCCGAGCCCTCGCGCACGAGCATCCCCATGTGCGCCGGGACGCCAATTGCCGCGCCCAGTTCGTGACAGAGCGTGCGGACGTAGGTTCCCGCACTGCACGCGACACGCAATCGCGCGACGCCGGATTGCGTCTGCGAGGGCGCCGAGCCTGGCGAAGGGCCCAGCAGCGACAAGCCGTAGATGGTAACGAAGCGCGGCTTGCGTTCGACGATCTTTCCTTCGCGGGCCAGCTCGTAGAGACGCCTTCCTTGATGGTGCGTCGCCGAGTACATCGGCGGAACCTGTGCGAGCTTGCCGACGAAAGCGGAAAGCGCTTCGTTCAAACGACGCGGCCAGTCGGCGGGAATCGCGCCCTCCGCGAGCGTTTCGCCACCGGCATCTTGGGTTGTCGTCGAACGGCCCAGCACGAGCGTAAACGCGTACGCCTTGCGCTGATCTTCCAGGAGCGGAATAAGTCGCGTAGCTTTTCCGATCGCAACCGGAAGCACGCCCGCCGCTTGCGGATCGAGCGTTCCGAGGTGCCCGGCGGCTATGTGCCGATCGCCTCCATGCACCGCGTAGATGCGACGCACGCGCGACACGACGCGTGCGGAGGTGGGTCCGGCGGCTTTAAAAAGGTTGACGAAGCCGAGCACGGCGTCGGCACCGGAAGAACAGACTCCTGAGTGTCCCGCACCAGGAGTTACGGGACACTAAAGCCCCTGCGCGACCAGCGCGGCTTCGACGCCCGCGATCGCCTCCCGCAACGTTCCGTGGTACGTCAAGCCGGACGCACGGAAATGACCGCCGCCGCCGAGGCTTCCGGCCGCCGCTTGCACGTTGATCTCGCCGCTCGAGCGCAGCGAAACGCGCAGCTCGCCTTCGATCGCCTTGAAGAGCGCGGCCGCGACGACCCCTTCTTGCCCCAGCAAAACGTTGACGGTATCTTCGGTGTCCTCGCCGTCGGCGCCGGTCTCGGCAAGCATCGCATCGTCCACGTAGGAGTAGCAGTAGCGCCCATCGTGGGCGAACCGCATCACGTCGATGATGCGCCCCAAGAGCTTCGTTGCGGCGACGCGTTTGTTGCCGAAGATCTCGCGCGTAATACGCTCCTTGTCGGCTCCGAAGCGCATTAGCTCGGCGGCGAGGTCGAGCACCTCGGGCGTCGTGTTCGAATGCATGAAGCCACCCGTGTCGGTCATGACGGCCGTCAGGATGCACGTCGCAGCGCGCCAGTCGATTTCGACGCCGAGCTCTCGCAAGATGCGCATGACGACGCTGCCGGTCGAGCATTCGGTCTCGAGCACGAGGTTCAACTTGCCAAATAGCGCGTTGCCCAGATGGTGATCGATGTCGAGCCGGTTCTCGCGCGGAATCTCCGCCACAAGGTCGCCGGCGCGACCGGGGTCGCTCATATCGCAGAAGACGTAGAGCGTATCGTCGTCGCGCCAGGCGGGAAGCTGGTTGGTGACGAGCGCTGCGTCGGGCAGGAAGCGCAAGTTGCGCGGGACGCTATCCTGCTGATAATACGCGACGTTCTTACCGAGCTGTTTGAGGGCGATTCCCAGCGCCAGTCCCGAGCCTAGCGTGTCCCCGTCGGGCTTCACGTGACTAACCATCACGAAGGAGCTGCGGCGACGCAGCTCCTCGACGACTTCGCGCACCGAAGCAATCTGCGACGTGCTCTCGATCATTCGTTATCCTCCGGTGCGCTTGGAGCCGCCTCGCGCAAGGTCTTAGCCAATGCGATCGCGCGCTCGGCCGAGCGATCCTCAATGAATACCAGTTCGGGCGTGTAGCGCAGATCGATCTTTCGACCGAGTTCTCCTCGCAAGAAGCGCCCGGCGTGTTCGAGCGCATCGAGCGACTGCCGGGCCTGATGCCGGTCGCCGATCACCGAAACGAATACCTTGCAGTGGCGCAGATCGTCGCTGACCTGCGCGCGCGTTACCGTGACGAACGCGAGCCTCGGATCCTCCAACTCCCGCGAGATCAGCGTCCCCAGGATGCGTTGAACCTCGTGATCGATTTTCGCCGCGCGTTGCGCCTTCATGCGCGTACCAGCTCCGCGGCGACCTGTTCGAGCGCGTAGGCCTCGATGACGTCGCCCTCTTTGAGGTCTTGAAACTTCGCGATCTGAATGCCGCATTCGAAGCCTTCGGCGACTTCGCGCACGTCGTCCTTGAATCGGCGCAGGCTCTCGACCTCGCCGTCGAAGACGACCGTGCCGTCGCGCACGACGCGAGCCTTCGCACTGCGCGTGATCTTGCCGCTCGTCACGTAGCAGCCGACGATCGTTCCGACGCGGCTGACCTTAAAGACCTGCCGAACCTCGGCGCGTCCCAAGACGACCTCGCGTTCGACCGGCGAGAGCATCCCGCGCATCGCCTTCTTGAGGTCGTCTTCGATTTCGTAGATGACCTGATAGAAGCGCAGATCCACGCCTTCGTTCTCGGCCAGTCGGCGCGCCGTTTCATCGGGCCGGATATTGAAACCGATCAAAACCGCGTTCGACGCGCTAGCTAAGTTCACGTCGTTGGGCGAGATCGCGCCGACGCCGCCGTGAATGACGCGAATCTCTACGTCGTCGGTCGAGAGCGACTCCATGCGCGCTCGCAGAGCTTCGAGCGAACCCTGACCGTCGGCTTTGATGATGAGGTTGAGTACCTTGCTGCCTTCGGCCGGCATCGACATGAAGGTCTCGAGCGAGACCCGCTGCGATCCGGTGGCCGCCATGCGCACGTCGCGCCGGCGCGTCGCGCGCTTCTCGGCGGTCTCGCGCGCCACGCGCTCGTCGCTGACGACGCTGATCATGTCGCCCGCGGCCGGAACGTCCGAAAGCCCCATGACCTCGACGGGAATGGATGGCCCGGCCTTCTTGACCTGCTTACCCTTGTCGTCGATGAGGGCGCGGACTTTTCCAAACGTGCCGCCGGCAACGACGATATCTCCGACGCGCAGCGTGCCGTTCTGCACGAGCACCGTCGCCACCGCACCGCGACCGCGGTGCAGCGCCGATTCGATCACGACGCCCGTCGCGCGACGGTTCTTGTTCGCGCGCAGCTCGCGGATGTCGGCCTCGAGCAGTACCGTGTCGAGCAGTCCTTCGATTCCATCGCCGGTTCTCGCGGAGACCGGCACCATCTCGATGGTGCCGCCCCAGTCGACCGACTGCAATCCTTCCTCGGCCAGTTGCTGCTTGACGCGATCGGGTTGTGCGTCGGCCTTGTCGATCTTGTTAATCGCGACGACGATCGGAACGTTCGCGGCCTTCACGTGAGCGATGGCCTCCTTCGTTTGCGGCATGACGCCGTCGTCGGCGGCCACGACGAGAATCGCAACGTCGGTAACCTTCGCGCCCCGCGCGCGCATAGCCGTAAAGGCTTCGTGACCCGGCGTATCGACGAACGTGATCTTGCGATCGTTGCGTTCGACGGTATACGCGCCGATCTTCTGAGTGATGCCGCCCGCTTCGCCCCCGGCAACGTTGGCCTGACGAATCTTGTCGAGCAGGGAGGTTTTTCCGTGGTCGACGTGACCGAGCACGGTGACGACAGGCGCGCGCGGCGTCATCATCTCGGGCTTGTCCTCTTCTTGCTCGACGGTAACTTCTTCGCCGGCCTCCTTCACCACCGCATTGAAACCGAAACGCCTGGCGATCTGCGTCGCGACGTCGCTCGAGATGTTTTGGTTGATGGTCGCCATCGTACCGATCTTGATGAGCTCGGTAATGACGTCGCGCACCGGCACGATCATCGAGGTGGCGAGTTCTTGCACCGTGAGCAGATCGGGGATCTCGATCGTCTCCAACGTCCGCGCCGGCGCAGCTGCGGCCGACTCGCCCTTCTTCTTACGCTGCCGCTCTTTCTCGAGCAGCAACTCCTTCTCGCGGTCTTTCTTCGCAGCCGCCTTGTCCTCGTGACTGCGAACGCGGTCGCCCGGACGCGCGCCGCTCGACGGCGTGGGCGCCTCGGTGGAGGGTCCTCCGCCTGGGCGGCCCGGCGCCGGGCGAGCCCCGGGGGCAAGCGGCCGGAATGGTCCGTTCCCGCTCTGCCGGCGCGGCGGCGGCATTGGTCGAGGCGCGGGCGTCCCGCGCGGCGGCATCCCCGCGGCCTTCCCACCCTGTCCGGGCATGACTTCGCCAGGCCTCGGCGCCACGCCGGGACGCCCGGGTAGGCCGGTCTGCGGCCCCGGTGAGGCCGAGGCTGAGGTTGCGGGCGGCGGCGCCACCGAACGCTTCACGACGGAAGGCTGGCCAGACGGGACGGGCCGGAGCTGGATGAGGGGTTCGTGCGCCTGCGGTTTCACCGGCCGCGCTACGGGCGGTTGCTCGGGCGTCGCGGGCTTTGCGGGCGCGGTCGCCTCCGCGGTTTTTGCGCGGGCGGTTGGAGCAACCGGTCGCAGTCGCGCGACGGGGGCGGCCGGCGGGGCCGGGGACGGCGCAGGTTTCGCGGCCGGTGACTTCGCCTGCGGCGCGGCGCTTGCGGGAGCGGACTTAGGCGGCGCGGGCGGCTTCGCCGCCGGCTTGAGCAACACGGTACGCACCAGATCGGCAATCTGGTCCGGCACGACGCTCAGCTGGTTTTTCGCCTCGAAGACGCCTCCCAACCGTTCGTTGAAAAGCGTCGTCAGTTCTTTTGAGGTGAGCCCGACTTCTTTTGCGAGCTCGAATATCCGTACTTTTCCGGCCAAGTTCACTCTCGAGCGCAGGCGCCCGAGTTCCCATCAGTTGGAGTACGCGGAGCCCCAACCGACGGCTTGGCTCCGCTAGGTAATCAAAGGTTGACCCTCATCGGAGGGTATGGTCGTCACGCATGATTAGCGATCTTTTTCACTCACAGAGCTTCCTATTAAACCATATTCGACCGCCGCTGCGCCAAGCCCCGGATAACGCTTGTTTTTCACGGCGAGCTGCGCGCACGGGACCGAGCAGAGATATGCGCCGCGACCAGCCTGCTTGCTCAGTCGCCCGCGCGGATCCGGACGCCAACCTTGGGGTGTACGCACGAAACGATGGAGTTCCGCTTGCGCGAAGCGCTGCCGGCAACCGATGCAGGTGCGTACCGGGCGCCGCCCTCCCTCAGGCTTCGTCGTCGCCCAGACGCTCACGGCGGAACTCTTCGAGCTTGCGAATCAGCTCGGCGTCGATGCCCTCGGTTGCAGGAGCCGCGGCTGCCGCCTCGGCGATCTCCTCGGCGGGCACCTCGGCGGTCGCTCGCTCGGCGCGCTCCACGAGATATCGCTCGCGGGCCGCGGTCGACTCGCTTTCGCTGGCGATGTCCAATCGCCAACCCGTGAGCCGTGCCGCAAGACGAACGTTTTGGCCGTCGCGTCCAATCGCCAGCGACAACTGGTAATCGGGAACGATAACCAGCGCCACACCGTCGTCCTCGAACAACTCGACGCCGATCGCTTTCGCGGGCGCTAACGCTTTCATGATGAAGTTGGCCGGAACCGGGTCGTAGGGGATGATGTCAACCTTCTCGCCGCGCAGATTGTCGGTCACGTTAGCGATGCGGCTCGACTTCGGTCCCAAACAGGCTCCGATCGGGTCGACCTCCGCGCGATTGCTCTTCACCGCTACCTTCGAACGGCCGCCGGGATCGCGCGCGATTGCCATGATCTCAACCGTGCCGTCGGCGATCTCCGGTACCTCCAGCTCCAACAGACGTTGCACCAGCCCTTCGGCCGCACGCGAGAGGATCACTTGCGGTCCCTTTGGCGACTTCTTGACATCGAGCACGTACGCCCGAATGAAATCGTTGATCCGATAGGCTTCGCCGGGAATCTGCTCGTCGAGATACATCACCGCTTCGTCGCGGCCTTCGAGCGTCACGTACATATTGCGCTGCTCGTAGCGCTGCACCGTACCGGTAACGAGATCGTTGAGCTTGCGGACGTATTTATTGTAGACCGTGTCGCGCTCGGCTTCGCGAATGCGCTGAACGATGACTTGTTTGGCCGTCTGCGCGGCGATTCGCCCGAAGTCTTTCGGCGTCACTTCTTCGTCGAAGAAATCGCCGACTTGATACGGCGCGCCGGCCTCCTTCGCGGAGATCTCCAGCTTCGGATCGGTTACCTCTTCGACGACGCTGCGGCGATGGAAAACGCGGTACGCGCCGCTCTGCCGATCTACGATAACGATCGCGTTCGACTCGCTACCGAAGTGCCGTTTGTAGGCAGTAAGCAGCGCCGCTTCGAGAGCCTCGAGCAACATCTCGAACGAGATGTTGCGCTCGCGCGCGATGAAGTGGAGAACGTCGATGAGTTTGTCTTCAGTTCCGGTGTGTTCTATGGTTGCCATGTAGTTGCTTCCGTTGTTGTTTATCGCGCCGCAGATCGAGGCGCACGTCGTATTCAAGGTTTGCCGATTTGATCGTAGCCATCGGCAGTAAGAGCTCGCCCGTCTCGGTCTCCATGACGACGGTCTCGCCGCGCAGACCGCGCAGCGTCCCGCGATGGGTCTTGCCGCCGTTGACAGTCAATGAGGTGACCACGCGAACTTGGGACCCGGCAAAGCGCGCGAAATCGGCGGGCCGTACGAGCGGACGGTCGACGCCGGCCGACTCGACTTCCAGACTATAGCCCGGATCGATGGCGGCAAGATTTGCGTTGATACGGGCCGCGAACCGTTCGCACAACGCAAGATCGGCACCGCCGGCCGCGTCGATCGTGACGCTCAGCTCGGCGGCTCCACGAACCAACCGTGCGCGATGCTGCACGATCTCAACGCCCTCGAAGGCCCTGTCGTGCGCGATCGCGTCGAGTTCGCGCTCGAAAGCCGTTACAATGTCACCCTTCATCTACGTGTGCTACTCGTCAGATTGCGCTTTTGAAGCAGCGAAGCGCGGGACAAAACCCACGCTCCTTTTGAATCCGGCTTATAGGATAGCGAAAAGGGCGACGGGCCGCAACCCCACGTGGGCGCGGCCCCTCACTCTGTTCTACGATCTTTGCGAACTGGCGCGCCACCGGAAATCGTCCGGCTGCCGAGGGCGCGCTTTGGGCGCCCGTTACTCGGCGCGTGCTTCGCGGGCTCGATGGCCCGGGGGATCTTGCGGTTTCAACCGCCCTCCTTGGTGATTTCAACGCGTGCCGGCGACTCCGGCACGCTTAAATCGTAGTGCGACTTTGGTCGGGATGCAAGCGGGAAACGCGCGGTGCTACGGCGACGAAGCGGGCGACGGTGCGTAGGGCACCAAGGCTCGCCCATCGCACGGTTGCGAAAGCATGCCCTCGACGATCGGCGCTATGCCGGAGTCGAACGGACTCAAGGGCGCATTACCCGATCCACCGCCGATCGAGATCTGCGTACCGTTTGCCGAATCGCCGCCATGCACGTTGCTGTGCACGACGCTGGAGTCGGGACCGGGCGCGTCGGCATAGCCGCCGCGTATCGCTTGTGGATATCTTACGAGCCATCCCGTACAGATCGTCGTCGGCCCCGCTTTGCGCGCGGCGACGACCCACATCTTTACGAGCGCATCGCCACCCGTCCCACGAACTGCGTAAATGTACTTGGTGCGCGCGAGAACCTCGGGCGGCGGAGTCGGCTCCATCCGGCCGCGCAGTGAATAGGTCGGCGTGTATTGCTTGGTCGTCGGATTCACTGGGTTGTTGGGAAGCATCGCTCGCAGCTTTGCATTGAGGTTTGGGGCGCCTTGCTTCTTCGGCTGCGGTGTCGCGCGCGGTGTCGGTGACGGGGTCGCAGGCACGGCGATCGGCCGCGGAGGGGCAGGCTGCGTCGCGGGGCCGTTCCCTTGACGCGGACCGGGCGAAGCGCCGCCGCTCGGCGCAGGCTTTGGGGCCGTACCGGGGGTCCGTGCGACCGCGGCCGTGCTCGTCGGGCTCGGGCTCGGCACCCCGCTGACGGGCGCCGTCGTCGCCCGGGCTATTGCCGCCGGCGTCGGTGAGGCCTTCGGGGCCACCGGCGCAGGCGTTGCCGGCTTTGCGCTCGGCTGCGCGCTTGGAACCGGCGGCCGCGGCGTTGCGCGCGGCACGGGCGCACGCGAAGGAGCCGGCGACGGTGCCAGCGTCGGCGGCGTCTTCACCGCAACCGCGATCGGTCCGACCGTCGGTACGCTCACCGGCGCGGCCGGCAGCTCGGGACTCGGTTGAGTCTCGAAGAGATTCTGCGTCGGTTGCGGATTCGGTTGCGGCGTCGATTGGGGAATTGGGCGCGGATTCGGCGGCGCCGTCGGTGCAGATTTTGCCAACTCGTGACGGTTGGTCGGCAAGCGCTGCGATTGCGGCGCAGTCATCGGCGCGTGTCGCAGGGGCGCGATCTCGGGAACGCGCGGCGCCGGCAGAGCCGCGCGTGCTGCGACCGGTTGGTTGGCAACCACCGCAGGTGACGTGCGCGACAGAGTTATCACCTCGCCGCCCTGCACGTTCTCGTTCGCACCTTCCTCCGACGAGCTAACCAGCACCGTGAAGAGAAGCAGCGCAAGCAGCGCGTGGACAAAGACCGATGCGAGAAAGCTTCCCGCCAGCCGTTCTGGATAACGGCGGTCGCGGGGATCGCGCTGTAGTCTCAAAGGACCCTAACAGGGCGCGAAAAAAGTCCCGTGCCGATCGTTTCGGCCGCGATGGTGGCAGATGCGAGGAGACGGCGAGGAAGCATACTCGAAGACGTCTGTGACCGAGCCGGCGACGACGCAGATGCCGCCATCGCGGCCAAACCCTTGCGGCAACGGCATTTTTTTTCGTTGCGATCGGTACGCGACTTCTTCCGCACCCTGTTTAAACTGCGCTTAACCGAACGCAGGAGCCTGCCAGCACCGGGGCACAAGGCTGACCCATCCATGGAAACGATCCTACAGAAGCGCACGAAGATCGTTGCGACGGTCGGGCCTGCGTCCCGCGACCCGGCGATCCTTCGTTCGCTCTTCCTGTGCGGAACCAACGTACTACGTCTCAACTTTTCGCACGGAACTCCGCAAGAGCATGCCTCGGTCATTCGCGCCGCGCGAGAGATCTCGCAGGAACTCGGTATTCACACCGCACTGCTGCAAGACTTGCCGGGACCGAAGGTTCGCACGGGTTTGCTCGCAGGCGGCGTTTCCTCAGTCCGGCTCGAGCGCGGCGCGCGCTTCATCATCACGACCGAGCAAATATTGGGAACGAGCGAGCGCGTCAGTACGTCCTACCGCGAACTTCCCGCCGACGTCGACGTCGGTAAGCGGATCTACCTGCAAGACGGGCAGATTGCGCTACATATCGTGGGTAAGAGCGCTGCGGATATCGAGACGACAGTCGAGTTCGGCGGCGACCTTCGCCCCGCGCAAGGAATCAGCTATCCCGACGGTTCGCTCAACATCCCCTCGGTGACGCAGCGCGACCTCGAGTTTCTCGCCTTCGGGCTCGAGTACAACGTGGATTACGTCGCGATCTCCTTCGTACGTTCCGCCGAAGACGTGGAGCGCGTCAAAGCCTTTATAACCGAACGGGGGCAACGCGTTCCCGTGATCGCCAAGATCGAGAAGCACGAAGCCCTCGTCGCGCTCGATAGCATCATCGCCGCCGCGGACGGAATCATGGTCGCGCGCGGTGATTTGGGCATCGAGATTCCGATCGAGACCGTGCCGATCGCTCAAAAGGAGATCATCGCTAAATGCAACCGGGCCAGCAAACCGGTCGTTACGGCGACCCAGATGCTCGAATCGATGATCGCGGCGCCCCGTCCGACGCGCGCCGAGGCGACCGACGTCGCCAACGCGATTCTCGATGGAACCGATGCCGTAATGCTCTCCGGCGAAACGGCGATCGGCGCCTTTCCGACGGAGGCGGTTCGCACGATGGCCGAGATCGCGCGTGAGGTCGAGCGTCACTATCCCCATGCGCTGCTGCGCGATCGCCGCCTGGAGAACTTCGCGCCGACGATCGCATCCTCGATCGCAGAGGCGGCTACACGCGCCAGCACCGAGCTGCGAATTCCCTTTATCGTCACCGGGACGACAACCGGCAACACGGCGCACCATATCGCCGCCTTCCGACCGCAAGCGCGTATCGTTGCGTTGACGCCGGAGCCGTACGTCGCCCGGCGGTTGGCACTGCTCTGGGGCACGGAGGCACTGCTGATCGAGGAGTATTCGTCCTTCGACGTGCTGCTCTACATGACCGAACGGCAGATGGTAACGGCGGGCCTCGTGCTTTCCGGCGATTTGATTGCCTTTACGACCGGCATGCCGGTCGGCTCGGGGGGCACGAACGTGCTCAAGATCCACCAAATCCCTTAGGTCGCGTTAGTGTCCGAGGTGCAGCGTACCCCGTGCTAAGGGGCCTCTGAGGGAGTCGCGGAGCCACGGATGGCGAGAGCGACTCCGAAGGGAGTAGCTTTTTCGCATGGACGCGAAAAAGCGCGCGTCCCCGAAGCACGGGGTACGCTGCGCCTCGGACACTAACGCGGCGACCGTCCGAGCAGCGCGCGTGCGTGGCGCAGGGCGACGTCGTGCGTCTCGCCCGAAAGCATCCGTGCGATCTCGGCTTCGCGTGCCTTCGCACTTTCGAGTTCGCGCACCGCAATCGTCGTCTCGTCTTTGCCTTCGACCTTGTCGAGCACGTAGTGACGGTTCGCTACGGTCGCGATCTGCGCGAGATGCGTTACGCACACCACTTGGCTGTCGCGCGCGAGCGCACCGATGCGCTCGCCGACGGCGGCGGCGGTAGCGCCGCCGATGCCGGCGTCGATCTCGTCGAAAATCAACGCACCGCCTCCCTTGCGCGATTGCGCCAAGGCGACGACGACCGCCAATAAAACGCGCGAAAGCTCGCCGCCCGAGGCGACGCGTGCGATCGCCCGCGGCGTCTCTCCCGCGTTGGCGGCAAAGAGAAACTCGACCCGATCCATGCCGGCAGGGCCGGCACGCTCCAAGCGATGCAACGCAACTTCGAAACGTCCGGAGTGAAGCGCGATCTCGCCGAACTCCGCAACGACGCGCTTGCCTAAAGCGAGCGCCGCTTTTTTGCGCAGCTTGCTCAGCGATTCGGCGAGCTGCTCCAGTTCGCGAGTTGCCGACTCGGCCTGCGTACGCAGGCGTTCGACCAGCTCGTCGCGATTCTCAAACTCGTCGATCGTCTGCCGGGCACGACGTGCCCGTTCAACGACCTCGTCGAGGCTCCCACCGTAGCGCCGCGCGAGGCGTTCCAGCGACGCCAGCCGTGAGTTGATCGCTTCCAGCTCGGCGGGATCGAACTCGGTGGCATCCAACGCCCGGGCCACGTCGGCGCCTAGCTCGCCGGCTTCGCTCTGCAGCGCTGATGCGCGCGCCGCCATCTCGTGCAGATCCTCGCTAAACTTGCCCACGTTCGAAAGAGCGGCAGCCGCAGCGCCCAGCGCGTGCATCGCGCACGCCTCCTGCTGCGTCAGGGCCTCGCGCGCCGTGTGAAGCGCGCCGGCGATGCGCTCGACGTTGTCCAGAAACGCCCGGCGCTCCGCAAGGCGTTCGAGCTCGGCAGGGTCGACTTTTGCCTCGCCGATCTCCTTAACGATGAAGCAGGCCTCGTCGTAGCGCTCGCGCGCGTCGCGCTCGTTGCTCATCAGCGCTTCGAGCGACTCCGTCGCAGCTTGCGCTCGAGCGTACGCGTCGCCGACGGCAGCCCGTAACTTCAATGCATCGCCGCCTGCGAACCGATCGAGAAGCTCCAGATGGTAGGCGGGAGAGAGCAGATGCTGCGCCTCGTGCTGACCGACGATCTCCGCAACTGCGTCGGCGAACTCCCGGACGAACCCCGCGCTTGCCTGGCGCCCGTTCACGCGCATGCTCGAACGTCCCGCATCGGTCATCTCGCGCGCGATGCTTCCCTCTTCGCCGGCATCCAGTCCGAAGCCGGCGGCTTCGAGTTGCGCGCGCAGCGCATCGTCGGGATCGAACGCAATCGTGACGGTCGTTCGACGCGCGCCGCGCCGGACGACGTCGGAGCCCGCGCGCGCCCCCAGCGCAAAGTCCAAAGCGCCAAGCAGCATCGTTTTGCCCGAACCAGTCTCGCCGGTAAAGATCGTCGCTCCCGGCGCAAACTCGACGCCGGCACTAGCGATCAAACCATAGTTCTCAATCTCGAGTCGCCGCAACATTGGGACGAGCCTCATATCCTCCGAACGTTAACGACGCGGATCCTTAATGGAAACACCCCAGAGCATTTTCGTCTCGAGCCGTTCGAGAAAGTGCAGTGGCGCGGTCCGGGCAAAGCGGACGCGCTTGGGATAGCAGCTGACGAAGACGCTCGAGTCTGGCTCGACGTCGCTGAGAACTTCACCGTCGCACTCCAAATGCGCCTGAGCGCTCTCTTGATCGGAGGTAATCTCGATCTTCGAGCATGTCGGAACGATTAGCGGGCGCGAAAAGAGCGTGTGCGGCAGGAGCGGCACGACGCCGAATGCATCCACGGTCGGCTCGATCAGCGAACCGCCTGCCGAAAGAAAGTATGCCGTCGAGCCCGTCGGCGTCGCAACGCAGATACCGTCGGCGGCGATGCGCGTCGTCGCGCCGTCGTCAACGCGCAAACCAAAGGGAACGATCCGCGAGACCTCGCCCTTTCGCACGACGACGTCGTTGAGCGCGAAATATCGGCGCCCTCCGTACTCGGCCTCCAGGGCGGTGCGCTCGTCGATAAAGAGTCCGCGTTCCACGAGCTGCGGAAGATCGGCCAGCCGTGGATCGTCCTCGTCGAGCTCGGTTAAGAATCCCAAGCGCCCGGTGTTGATTCCTAGCAGCGGGAGATCGTCTTTGACCGCAATGCGCGCGGCGCGCAACAGCGTGCCGTCGCCGCCAACCGTAATGAGCAGCGACGCGCGCGCGTCGCGCGCGACGTCGACGACTTCGAAGCCCGCAGCTCGAAAATCGGCGCCGATCCGGGTGGCGATCGAGCGCGCGTGCTCGCGCTCCATGTCCACGAAGAGCCCGATGACTTTGGTTTCGATCGCAAGTCGGGTCATGAGGCCCGCGATTCGTCGAGAACCTCGTCGATTCGTGCATCCTCGAACGGCCTGCCCGCGTGACGAAGCTCGATGAAGAACTCACGATTCCCCGCCGGCCCACGTAGCGGCGAGCCGGCCAGCGCAACCGGGACGATGCCCAGACGCAGTGCGGCCTCGCGCAGCTCCTGCACTACGGCGCGATGCGTCTCGCGGCGCCGCACCACGCCGCCCGAGCCAAGGCGCTCGCGCCCGGCTTCGAACTGCGGCTTGAGAAGCGCGACGATTACGCCGTCCGCGCGGAGATACTGTACGGCCCGCTCTAAAATCGTCCGCAACGAGATGAAGGACGCGTCGATTGCGATGAGGTCGAAGCCGCCCGGAAATGCATCGTCGGCGAGAAGCCGGAAGTTGGTGCGCTCGATCGCGCGCACGCGCGGGTCGTTTCTCAATCGCCAATCGAGCTGACCGTAGCCGACGTCGAGCGCGGTAACGCTCGCGGCGCCGCGCTGCAAGAGGCAATCGGTGAAGCCGCCGGTCGAGGCCCCGACGTCGAGCACGGTTAGTTCGCGCACGTCGAGCTCGAATACGCTCAAGGCGTGATCGAGTTTCTCTCCCCCTCGGCTGACGAACCGGCGCGGGCGCTCGATCTCGATTCGCGCGTCGCGCGTGATGCTTTGTCCCGCCTTCGTCGCGAGCTTTCCCTCAACGCTGACGCGCCCTTCCATGATGAGGCTGCGCGCATGGGAGCGCGTAACGCCTTCGCGCTCGGCCACGGCCTCGTCGAGCCGGCGGAGGATGCGCATGCAACCGCCGCTTTGGACCGGAACGCCCGGCTCCCTCCCGGTTAAAACGGGAGCTCGTCGTCGGATTCGGGCGCGGCCTTGCGCTCGCCGGCGGACGGCGGAGACTCTGCCATAGCCTCCTCCACTTGCGCCTGCGCGCTCTTCAGGAGCGCCTCGCATTCACGCGCAAGCATTTTCCCCTCTTTGAAGAGGGCGATGGACTCCTCGAGGGTCGGCTGACCGTTCTGCAGGAGGTTGACGATCGCATCGATCCGATCGAGCTTTCCCTCGAAGTTTATCGGGTCTGCCGCTTTACTCATCGAGCGTCACCGCTTCCACGCGAGCGGCAAGGCTCCCGCGAGCCAGCCTCGCCTCGATCGAATCTCCCAACGCGACGTCGCGCGAGTCGCGCAGCGCGCGGCCCGCAAACGTAACGATCGCGTAGCCCCGCTGTAGCGGATTCTCGGGATCTGACGACTCTAGCTGGCTTTTTGCCAGCGCCAGCGCGCTCTCGCGTTGCGCAAAGATCAGCCGAGAGAGCGCCGAAAGGCGTTCGCTTCGCGTCTCGGTTTCACGCAGGCGGCGATCGAGTGCGTGCTTAGGCCACGCGCTCAAAGCGGTGCTCGACTGCGCGAGACGCTGCGCTTGCCGCGCTACCCGCGCAACCGGATTGTGCGCCGAGATTCGCCGTTCACCGTCGCCGATGCGCTGCCGGAATCGCGAAGCTACTCGATCCCAAGCGTTAAGGATCAAGTCGTCCGCTCGATCTGCCCGCTGCAAGCGGTCCGTCAAAATCTCGCGCATCGCGCTATCTAGTTGAAGCTTTAGCCGCGCGAGCTTCTCGTCTTCGGTTTGCCAGAGGGTAGCGATGAACTGTGCCGCATTCGACGGCGTCTCGCACTCGAGGTCGGCCACTTCATCGGCAAGATGGTGGTCGGCGGTATGCCCGATCCCCGTAACCACGGGCGTCTTCGTTCGTACGATCGCGCGCACGACCGGCTCGCAGTTGAAGGCGAAGAGGTCCTCGTACGAGCCGCCCCCGCGGGCGAGCACGATGACGTCGGCACCAACCGAATCGGCGCGATCGAGCGCACCGGCAACATCCACGTCGGCGCCGAGGCCCTGCACGCGCGTTTCGACGAAGACCACGCGCACGTGCGGCGCACGCGCCTTTATCGTCGTGAAGAAGTCCTCGGCCCCTTTGCCGCGCGCCGACACCAAGGCCACGACCTTGGGAAGCGGGATCTTTCGCTTGCGCCCGCGCTCAAAGAGTCCCTCGGAACGGAATCGCTCCTTGAGGATTTCGAACCGCCGGAAAAGCTCGCCGATTCCAGTGAACTCGACGCGCTCGACGACCAGCTCGTACCGGCTGCGCCACGGCGCAAGCCGTACGTTTCCGTAGGCGACGATCGCCGATCCCGACGGCAAGTTTGGGAACGAGCGCGCGCGATTATGATACGCAAAGCACTCCAGGGCGGCTTGCTCGTCTTTCAGCTTGAAATAAATGCCGTTCGGTCTTGGCGTCCACTCCGATACCTCGCCGCTGATCCCGATGTAATCGAAGGCGCGCACGCGGCGAAAAACCTCTTGCAGACGCTTCGAGAACTCGCCGACCGTAACGACGGTTGCCATGCTAGTCTGCTAGGGACCGTTCGTAACCGAGGGCTCCGCGGAGGGCAGGGCGCTCGGCGACGGCACGTCGCTCGGCGGAATATACGATGGCGCGGCCTCGGGCGCGAGGCTCGGCTCGACATATTGCGCTGCCGGTTGCGAATATTCGGACCCGTTCTCGCCCAGCGAGTTGCTGCAGCCGTACTGCGGCTCCGTCCCCTTTAGAAAATACTCGTGCCCGCGTCCGCAGCCCGCAACCCTCGCAACCTCGTCGGCCGGGAATGGGAAATTGTGCGGGGGCGTTCCCTTCAGCGCGGCCTTCATGAAGCGCGCCCAAATGCGCGCGGGGACGTTGCCGCCGTACGATTCGTTCATCGCGGTATAGTCGTCGTTGCCGAGCCAGACGGCGGCGACGAGGTCGGGCGTATAGCCGACGAACCACGCGTCTCGAAAGTTCGAGGTCGTGCCGGTCTTGCCCGCGGCCGGACGCCCGATGACGGCGTTCGGATAGCCGGTACCGTGGTTGATCACATCCTCCAGTATCGAGGTCATGATGAATGCCGTACCAGCGCTGACGACGTCGTTTGCCGAGGGAAAGCGATCGTCCAGAACGACACTGCCGACCGAATCTTTCACCAGCCGAAACGGCGTGGGATCGATGTGCAGCCCCTGGTTTGCCAGCGTCGCGTAGCCGGCGGCCTGATCGAGGACGGAAACGACCGACGAGCCGAGTGCGAGCGAGAGATTTGCCTCAAGTGGCGCGGTGACGCCCATGCGATGCGCGTAGTCGATCACGCGATCCAAGCCAACGCGCTCGGCGAGCTTTACCGCGACCACGTTGCGCGACAGGGTGAGCGCCTCGCGCAAGGTAATTGCACCCATGTAGCTGTGGTCGTCGTCCAGCGGCGACCATGTAGTGCCGTCACCCATCGGATAGCTTACCGGCGAGTCGCTGATGATGGTGCTGGCCGGCATCCCCGAATCGATTGCGGCGGTGTAGTCGTAAATCTTAAACGACGAACCGGGCTGGCGGAGTGCCTGCCACGCCCGATTGTATTGATTTCCGAGCGAAAAATGCGTGCCGCCGACCATGGCGAGAATCTCACCCGTAGACGGGCGCAGCGCGACGAGCGCCCCTTGATGCGCGCCGATGCCCTCCGCAACCGCCTGCTCCACGCCCCACGTTACCGCCTCTTGCGCGATCTCTTGCATGCGCGTATCGAGCGTGGTGTAGACCTGCAGCCCACCCTCCTGCACGGCATTCGTGCCGAACATGTGCTCCAGCTGCGAGATAGCATAGGTAGTGAAATACGGGTAGCGATAGCCTTGCAAGCCGGGAACGCGCTGCGCAACCAAACCGAGCGGCTCGTCGAAGGCGGCGTCGCCCTCCGCTTGCGTAATGTCACCGCTTTCGATCATGCGATCGAGGACGTGCCGCTCGCGGTCGCGCGCGAGCCCCAAGTCCGCAAACGGAGAATAGACCGACGGAGCGGCAACGACTCCGGCCAGCATTGCGGCCTGGGCGAGCGTCAGGTTCTCGACGCCGCGACCGAAGTAGGTGTGCGCCGCCGCATCGACGCCGTACGCGCCTGCCCCCAGATAGATGATGTTGAGGTAGCGCTCGAGGATCTCGTCCTTCGTGTAGTAACGCTCGATCTCGATCGCCAGCAGCGCCTCTTGAACTTTGCGGGAAATCGAGACTTGGTCGTTGAGGAAGAGCCGCCGCGCCAGTTGCTGCGTGATGGTCGAGGCGCCCTGAAGCTGTTGATGGGTAAGATCCGCAAACGTCGCTCGCGCAATGCCGCCGAAGTCGACGCCGTGATGGTAGTAGAAGTTGTGGTCTTCATCGTCGATGAAGGCCTGGCGCACGAGCGAAGGGATACGCGAGAGCGGAACCCAGACGCGATTCTCCTTGTAGACCGAGGCCAGCTGGGTGCCGTCGCGGGCAAAGATGCGCGTCGTGCTTGCCGGCTGATAGTCGGCCATCCGGCTGATATCGGGAAGGTTGCGCGCGTAGGCGGCCACCATTCCGGCGACCGCACCAACGGCAAACAGTACAAGCATGAAGAGAGCAATGCCGGCACCGCGCCAGATGCGCGCGGCTTTCGAGATTCGCCGCCGGCGTCTACGTCTTGGCATTGACCACCGCACTAAGCACGCCGTTCACGAAGCGCCCGGAATCCTCGGTTGAGAAGCGTTTGGCCAGAGCGACGGCCTCGTTGATCGCCACCGCGGCCGGCGTCTCCGGCCGGCAGCGGATCTCAAAGGTCGCCATCTCGAGCAGCAGCCGGTCGATGGTCGGCAGCCGTTCGATCGCCCAGCCCTCTAAAAGCGGAGCCACGATCCGATCGGCTTGCTCGGCGTATTCCAGCGTTCCCATGGTCAGCTCTTTGACGAAGGCTCGCTGTTCGCCGTCGTCGCCGTCGCCAACGACTTCGCGCAACGCCTCCTGCGGCTCGCGATCGCCGATAACGACGCAGTAGAGCGCTTTGAGCGCCTGTTCGCGCGCCACGCGTCGCGACGTCATCGCAGCGCGAGCTCCTTGGGCAGAAACTCGACGTCGTATCGGCCGGCTCGAAAGGCGGAGGTCCCAAGAATCTCCAGAGCGAGCTCGATCGTCGTCGGGACTCCTTCTATGAGCGTCTCACGCAGCGCGCGCTCCATCCGCGCGATGGCGATCTCGCGCGAGTCGCCATACGCGACGATCTTCGCAATCATCGAATCATAGTACGGAGGAATCGCCGCGCCCGCATAGAGATGGGTGTCTACCCGGATGCCCGGTCCACCCGGAAAGACCAGCTTCGACACGATACCGGCGGCCGGCGCGAAGTGGTTGCGAGGATCTTCAGCATTGACGCGGCACTCGATCGCGTGCCCGCGGGCCACGAGATCGCTCTGTTGATAGCCGAGCGGCTCGCCCGCGGCGATGCGAATCTGCTCCTTGACCAAATCGATGTTATAGACCATCTCGGTGACGGGATGCTCCACTTGGATGCGCGTGTTCATCTCCATGAAGTAGATGCCGTCGTCGGAGGCGAGGAACTCCAGCGTTCCCGCATTGGTATATCCGACGTGCCGGCACGCCCGTAGCGCCATCTCGTGCAGCTTCGTGCGGGTCGCCGGCGGAAGGTTGGGAGCGGGTGTCTCTTCGATGAGCTTTTGATGGGTGGGCTTCTGAATCGAGCAATCGCGCTCGCCGAGGTGAACGATATTGCCGAATGCATCGCCGAGAACTTGGACTTCGATGTGATGCGGATTGCGAATGAGCTTTTCGATGTAGAGCCGTCCATCTTTGAAGCTCGCCTCCGCCTCCGCGGTCGCACCCGCATAGGCTCGATGCAGCTCGCTCTCATCGGAAACGACGCGCATCCCTCGACCGCCGCCCCCGGCCGTCGCCTTGAGCAATAGCGGATAACCGATCGATGCGGCGGCGGCGTCGGCGTCGTCGACGGAGTTCAACACATCCGTGCCCGGCGTGGTCGGGACGCCGGCCTCACGCACCAATGTCTTCGCCGTCGCCTTGTCGCCCATCAGCGCGATGACGCGCGGATCGGGGCCGATAAACGTCAACCCGTGGTCGGTGCAAATCTCGGCAAAGCGTGCGCTCTCTGCAAGAAATCCATACCCCGGATGAATCGCGTCGCAGCCCGTAACGAGTGCCGTCGATATGATATTGGGAATATTCAAATACGAGCGCGCCGCCGGCCCCGGCCCGACGCAAAACGCTTCGTCGGCTTGGCGCACGTGCAGCGATTCGCGGTCGGCCTCAGAAAAAATTGCGACGGTCTGCACGCCCAGCTCCTGGCATGCGCGATTGATCCGTAGCGCGATCTCGCCGCGATTAGCGATTAGAACCTTGCGAAAAATGTTATGGAACCTCGACCTTCCTGCTAAAGGTGAGCGCTCACGTCCGCGCAATCGAGAAAAGCGGCTGACCGTACTCGACCGGCGAGTCGTCGGCGGCTGCAATGGCAACGAGCCGGCCGGCGCCCAGGCTGTGAACCGGAGTTCGAATTCCGAGCGCTTCGATATATCCCAGCTCGCGATCGCCGTCGAGGAGCTCACCCTCCGCCGGTGTGGGCCGGCTGAGATGAAAGATGCCGACGAGATCGGCCTTGACGGTATCGACGCGCGCGGGGGCGGCTTCCACGCCCTCTCGATCGCTCGTTGCGCCGTCGAGCGCCGCAAGCCGTCCACCGCCGGCAAGCTCGATGACGTCGTCGCCGCGCTCGATTCGTACGCGTACGGCATCGTTGTCGCTCAAGAAGTTCGCGAGGGCGCGCACGCGCTCGGCGATCTGCGCCATTGTTGGGGCCGGCATGACCGTACGCCATTCGTCGGCAACCGGTACGACGCCCGCCAGCTCGGAAGGTTTGCGCGCATCTCGCATTCCGGCAAAGCGATGGTCGACTTCGGCAAGCGGTACGAGCACGAAAGCGCGCTCCTGCAGGTGCTGGTGTGGCACGCGCAGCCCTTCCTCCTCGATCGTAACGTCATCGTACAGCAGTAGATCCAAATCGATAACGCGCGGACCCCAACGCTCACCATCGGTTCGACCGAGCCGCCGTTCGATCGCAAGCAACGCATCCAGGAGCTCGCGCGGCGCTAACTCCGTTTCGAGTACGACGACGGCGTTGAGGAACTCGGGTTGATCTACACGGCCCCACGGAACGGTACGGTAGATGGAAGAACGGCGCGCGAGCCTTCCCAGGCGCTCCAGTTCCTCAAGCGCGCGCGAGAGATTACGGCCGCGGTCGCCGAGGTTCGAGCCGAGCCCAACGTACGCTTGGTGCGCGCTCACGCACCCCCGCGCGCGGGATTGACCCGATCGAAAGTGACCGACGGAGTCGCACCATCGAGAATCCCAGGCTTCGCGATGCTCAATATTGCTCGTGTGACGCGTCGATCCGCGAAGACCGCGTCAAGGATATCCCCGGCCAAGCGCTCGAGCAGCGCGTACGACGTGCTCTCCACGATGGCGACGATGCGATGATGCAAGCCGGCGTAGTCTAGCGTTTGCGCGAGGTCATCGCTGCTTTGCGCCGCGCGCAGATCGATCTCGACATCGAGATCGATCTCGAAGGGTTGTGCTGCCGCGCGTTCGCCCTCGTTCCAGCCGTGACGGCCGTAAGCGCGCACGCGCCGGAGGGCTATTCGATCCATCCCGCGGGCCTCCGGCCACGCACGATTGCATCGGCCACCGCGATGGCGTCGCGCGTCGCGCTCACGTCGTGTACGCGAACGAGGTCGATTCCCGCCGCGATTGCAAGCGCCGTCGTCGCCACCGTCCCGTAGACACGATCGGTGGGTTCCTTGCCGGTCAGCCTCCCGATGGTCGACTTTCGCGAGGTGCCCAGCATCGTAGGAAACCCAAGAGCGACCAGTCGCGGCAGCGCGGCCAGCACCGCGAGGTTCTGCTCGGCGGTCTTTCCGAAACCTATCCCGGGATCCAGAATGATGCGTTCCGGCGCGACGCCGCGTGCCACGGCTCGCGAAGCGCACTCGTCGAGGTACGTCAGCACCGCGTCGACGACCGAACCGTCATACTGCGTGCCGGCTTGGTTGTGCATCGCAACTATCGGCATCGCTAACTCCGCGGCAACCTCGAGCAGGTCGGCCGGAGCTCCCCAGACGGAGTTCACAATATCGGCTCCTCCCGCATGCGCCGCACGCGCGACGGACGGTTTGTACGTATCGATCGAGATCGGCGCATCCGGAAAAACCTGCCGGAACTGCGCGATCACCGGCACGGCGCGCGCCATCTCGACGGAGTCGTCCACCGGGCGATGGCCCGGACGCGTCGACTCGCCGCCGATATCGAGAATATCCGCCCCCGCGCGCCACTGCGCGGCCGCACGCGCGGTCGCACCGGCAGCATCCTCTACGCCGTCGCCGGAGAATGAGTCGGGCGTCACGTTGACGATTGCCGCGATATAGGTTTGCGAGCCCCAGCGAAACTCGGTTCCTCGCAGGCGAAGGGCGCGCTCTATGCCGGCGCCGGTACGAACCACTCGCGCAACCCCGCGACCAGGAACGTCGAGCCGGTTACGACGATGACGTCGTCGATCGCCGCCATGCGGCGCGCGACCGAGAGCGCTTCCATCGGGTCGCCGATCGCGCGGCCCCACGCTCCAAACGACTCCGCAATGCTCGACAATCGCGACGGCGCGATCGCTCGCCGCCCCGACGCTACGTACGAGGTAAAGGTAAAGGTGCAGGGCAACGTTGCCAAGATCTCGAGAATCCTTCGCGCGTCTTTCGTTTCACCGATCGCAACGATGTAGTGGATGCGCCGACCGGCGAAGAGTTCACGCAGCGAGGCGACGAGCGACTCGGCCTTTTCGGCGTTATGCGCCATGTCCAAAAGGACCGGCGGCTTCATCGGGATCAACTCCATTCTCCCGGGAATCTCAAGCTCCGCAAAGCCTGCAACGATGGCATCGACGCCCGGACGCAGCTCGGGCGTCAACTGTTCCATCACGGCGAGCGCGACCGTCGCATTCTTGCGCTGGAAGAGGCCCAGCACGGGCAGACGCAGCGCGTAGGTCCCGCGCGGCGTGACCACTGCGAGCATGGCGCCGGTTCGCCGATCTTCACTTTGGAGGGTCACGCGTACGACGTCGCCGGCCACGACGACCGGAGCCCCGGCCCGCGCGGCGTAGGCTTCGATCACGGCTCGAGCAGCGGCCGGAATGTCGCCCAGCACCAGCGGCACCCCGCGCTTGGCGATGCCGGCTTTTTCCAACGCGATCTCTTCGAGCGTGCCGCCAAGAATCTCGGTATGGTCGAATCCAACCGAAGTGATCGCCGCGACGAGCGGCTCGACTACGTTGGTGCCGTCCAGCCGGCCACCCAATCCAACCTCGATGACCGCGACGTCCACGCGCTCCGCAGAAAAGTACGCGAACGTCAAGGCCAGCAGCGTCTCGTAATAGGTCGGGCGCCCGTACTGCGCGGTCGTGCGTTCGATCGCCGGCATCGACTGCCCGAGCAGCTCTGCAAAACGTTCGCGCGAGATCGGGACGCCATCGATGCGCGCGCGCTCCGTTAGCGAACGGAGATGCGGTTTGGTGTGGAGCCCGGTCCGTTTGCCGGAGGCGCGTAAGACGGCCGCGACCATGGTCGCGGTCGAACCCTTGCCGCTCGTACCGCCGACGTGAATCGTTGCGTACGAACGATGCGGGTCGCCGAGATTTCGCAGCAAGCCGCGCATTCGGTCGAGCTTGTACGACGTGCGCGGCGAGGCCACTTCGTTGATCGTGCCGAGGAGATAGGCCTCGGCCTCTTCAAAGGTCGTGATTCTGATCATCCGTCGGTTACGCGATCGCCGAGCAGCTCGAGCGCATGCGGAAGTACCGGCAGCACGACATCGAGTGCTTCGGCGACTGCGCGGGGACTTCCGGGAAGATTGACTATCAGCGTGCGATGCCGCACGCCGGCAAACGCGCGCGAAAGCATCGCGCTCCTCACGCTGGCATAGGAGACCATTCGAATCGCTTCGGCAATCCCCGGCACCTCATAATCGAGGACCGCGGCGGTCGCTTGCGGCGTACGATCGCGCGGGCTCAGCCCCGTCCCGCCGCTGGTTAGCACGAGGTCCGCGCGGTTCGAGTCGGCCAGGTCGATGAGGGCCGCTTGCAGTGCGGCGGGGTCGTCGGGCATCACGCTTTCGCTCGCAATCGTATAGGCCTCGCCGAGCCGCTGCTTCATGATCGGAATGCAGGCGTCGGCGCGCTCGCCCGACGCAGCGCGGTCCGAAAGCACGATCAGCGCCACCCGAAAACTCATTTTGTCTTCTTGAGCAGGCGCACCGACTCGATCGTAATGCTTTTATCCAATGCTTTCGCCATATCGTAGATCGTGAGTGCGGCAATCACCGCCGCCGTCATCGCCTCCATCTCGACGCCGGTCTGCGCGCGCGTGCGCGCCTGCGCCTCGATTGCAAGCGTACCGTCGGGACGCCAGCTGAAGGCGACGTCGACGCTGGTTAGCGGCAGAGGATGCGTGAGCGGAATCAGCGTGGCGGTGCGCTTTGCCGCGAGGATGCCCGCGATCTGCGCGGTCACGAGCGCGTCGCCTTTGGCGAGCGTCGCCTCGCGAATCGCCGTCTGCGCGGCCTGGTTCATCCGCACGATCGCTTGCGCGCCGGCAAATCGCGAGGTCACGCTCTTGGCCGACACGTCAACCATAGCGACCTTGCCGTCCGCAGCGACGTGCGAAAGCTTCATCGTCGCGGCGCGCTCTGGAACCGTGCCCAGATCAGGCAAAGCAGCGCCAAGAACCACATGATCACCAGATGCGTGACGTGGTGCGCGTGCGCCGTCCCAGACTCCGTGAAATAGTTGATCGTGCCGGTACCGTAGAGAATGCCCAGCACGAAGAAGACGACTGCCAAGACGATGGCGATAACCTTCATGTTATGACCCCTTTGCGCGCCAGCACGAAACAGACCGAACCGACGAGCACGCAGTACCAGCCGAATGGGCGCAGATCGTTCGAGCGAAAGTAGCGTGTCAAGAAGGCGACCGAAAGATAGGCGGCAACGCCCGCCACAACGCCGCCGATGAGCGCTTGCATCAGCTGCAGGTGCGCATCCGGTGCGAAAAGCTTTGGAACTTCGAGCAGCGCGGCGGCGAGAATCACCGGCGTAGCGAGCAAGAACGAGAAGCGCGCCGCGTGTTCGTGATCGAGGTCGCAAAGCAATCCGGCGACCATCGAGCTTCCGGAGCGCGAAATTCCCGGCAGCAGCGCCAAGGCCTGCGCGAAACCGATGAAGAGGCTCGCGGGATAACCGAGCTGGTCGAGCGGCTTGCTCTCCCGCTTGGAGCTTCGCTGTTGGAGACGACGCAGCGCCTCACCGGCAAACATAATGAGACCGTTGATTACGAGAAAGAGCGCCGCTGGACCCGGTGAACCGAACAGCCGCCGGACCGGATGTTCGAAAATCACCCCGAGGATGCCGACGGGGATCGTAGCGACGACGAGCAGCCAGCCGATTCGCTCGTCGGAGCCGGCGCTAAGTCGCCCCCGCACGACGCTCTGGAACAGCGCGCGCACGATGGCGTACCACTCCGATCGGTAGAAGACGATCAGCGCCAGCGCCGTCCCCAAATGCAGCACGACCACGAAGGCGAGAAACGAGGCACTCGACCGGTCGACGTTGCGCCACTGCAGCAACGCCGGAATTAAAATCGTATGACCAAGGCTCGATACCGGAAAGAGCTCGCTGACGCCCTGTACGAGCGCGAGCACGAGCGCCTGAACGAAGGTCATCTTCGCGCGTTAGCTTTTCGAGGTAACGCCGCCTGCGTCACCATGCCACGAACTTCACGCTGAAGATCGCATTCGCGGCGACCGGTTTGCAATCGCGCAACGCCGCCGCGTAGCGCGCGTCGCGTGCCATGGCGACGGCAACGAGATCGAGCGACGAGTTGCCCGTGCTCTGTGAAACGTTCGCGCCCAGCACCTCTCCCTGCGGATCGAGCGCGACGGAGATAACCGCGTCGCCGGTAGTCGCTTGAGCCCGAACCGCTGCCGGAATATCGGGCGCCGCCGGCGTGGCGACCACCGCGGCCGCGGCATTCGGATCGGTGCAGCCGGCCTTGGCAACGGCGGGCGGCGGCGTTTGAAGCGGTGGCGGGGGTGCCGGCGTCGCCGGCGGCGCGGCGCCGCCCGAGGCCACGGTTCCTTGCGGTCGCGAGTGCGGGTGCGGTGCAGCCTTAAACGGGGAGGGCGTTCGCATTGGGCGCGGCGGCGGGGGCGGATGGCGCGCAACCGCAATCGTCGAGCGGCGCACGACGGTGACGACCTCGCGTTTACTCTGGAACGTAGCGGAAGGCGGATGCAAGATCAGCGCCACCAGTAGGTGCACCAGCAGCGAGAGCGCAAACGCAAAGAGCAGTAAGTTTCTCGCGCGTCTCATGTTCTGCCGCGCGAGAAGCGCGCAACCAGCTTAGTCCGGCTGGAAGTCGGCTTTAAAAAGATAGTCCCCCGTCGTCGGCTGGCAGTCGACGAGCTTGGGTGAATAGGTCGATTCTCGTGCGGCGCGCAGGGCGGCCTGATCGATCGCCATGTTGTTTCCGCTCTTATAAATCTTCGCGCCGACCAGATTACCGCTCGGCCCGACCGTCACTTCGATCTCAACCGAAACCGGACCGAGGCCGATCTCTTTTGCCGACTCCGGATAGTCCGGCTGCACGGGATTGGTGACCGTTGCTTCGACGTTTGGATTCGCGCAAGAGGGCTTCGGCGTGCCCGGCGGCGCCGTTGCGGCTACCGGTTGGGCCGTTCCCGTCCCCTGCGGAACACCACTTTGGCTGCCATTCTTCGGCTCCGTCCCAACGTTCTCGGTCGAGCTCCCGGCCTTAGCGGCGGAGCTCTGATGGACGAGGTTAACTTTGAGCGGCTGCTGCTTCGGCTGCTGTTTTGGCGGCGGCGTCGCTTGCGGAGGGGGCGTCGGCGTGGGCGGCGGCGTCGGCGTGGGAGGCGGCGGCGTGTGAATGATCGTCGGCTTCTTTACAATCTGGACCTTCTCGACTTCTTGCTCCTCAGCATGCCTGTTGATGTTCGGAAAGATCGCGCCGACCGCTAAGTGCACGATGAGCGCGATAACGAACGCCCAGCCAATGAAGCTGCGGGTCCGTTCGCCGGTAGTGATGTAGCGAGAGCGGCCCTGTGCCATCGGCTAGGGATTCATTCCGGCGGGCGCGCCTTCAACGTGGTTGGCAAGCCCGAAATTCGTGAGATCCTCTGACTTTGCCGCGTCCATAACCTGTAGAATGACCCCATAAGTGGCAGCGGGATTCGCTTTGATGATGACGCTTGTAAACTTGTGGTCGGTCGCATCTTGAAGCTGCGCGAAGGCCGCTTTCGCATCCGCAATCGTCACTTCGTTCGAGCCGATCTCGATGTGGTCGTGTTCGTCGATGTTCACGACGATCTGGGACGGAGTTACTCTAAGCTTGTTATAGGCATCGGGAAGCTTCGGCTCTTTGGTAACCGATGCTAGAATGATGAAAATAATGAGGAGAACCAACAGCACGTCGGTGAACGGCGTGATGTTGATGGTCGACATTACCTCATCTTCGCCTCCTCCGGTCGAAACGGCCACGTCTCTATAAACCTCCCTTTATACGCCTATGACGTGACGAAGCCGACGTCTTCGAGGCCGGTTTGCCTTGCCGCATCGAGGATCCTAATGATGATCCCGTACGGCGCCTTCGCATCGGCGATAATCGAAACGTGGTGGTGCGGCTTCTTCTTCGCGGCGTCGTACATCACACGGTAGATTCCGACTTCGTTGGTTTTCTCGCCGTCGACGAAGATGACGCCCTTGTTGTTGACGTCGACTTCGATGTCGTTCTTGTTCTTGTGCTGGGTCGAGCTGTTCGGATTCTTATTGGGAAGCTCTTTTTCAAAGCCCGGCGGCGCGACAAGTGCCGCAAGAATCATGAAGATGATGAGCAAGACCAGCAGTACGTCGGTAAACGGCGTGATGTTGATCTCCGCCATGACCTCCTGGTCCTGCTGCGATGAGAGCAGTGACACGGTCGTGTCCTACGAGCCTTACTTTGCCGATCCGGTAGGCTGGTAGAGATCGGTAGGAATCGGTGCGCCCGTGTTGTGGAAGTGAAGCATCTCCGCGAGCTGATTGGCGGCGACGATCATCTCCTGGTTGTAGTTCTTGATCTGCGACTTGAAGTAGTTGAAGAAGACGACCGCGATGACGGCGATGATGAGACCGGTAGCGGTCGTGATCAGCGCCTCCGAGACGCCGGCAGCGACGACGGCAGGTGTCGAGTTGCCCTTCAGAGCGATGTCTTGGAAGGCCCGAATGATACCGAGAACCGTTCCGAAGAGACCGACGAAGGGAGCGATGACGGCGATCGTGCCGATGATCGCGAGGTTACGCTCGAGGGAGTTTAGATGCTCCATGAGAGCGATCGAGAGCGCATCCGTAATATCGGAGCGGTTCTTTTCGCCGCGGCGAAGTCCGAACTCGAGGATGCGCGGAAGCATACCACTCTTCTTCTTGCAGACCTCGATCGCGCCGTCGAGGTCGTCGGCCGCAACCTTCGTGCCGATCTGGCGCAGCAGACCCTTTGTATCCGCGTGCTGCATCCGGAAGAAAACGAAACGCTCGATGACGACGGCGAGGCCGATGATCGAGATAGCCAAGAGCAGCCACATGTCCCAGCCGCCGTCGTGCATGAGACCAATGAATCCCGAAAAAAGTGACACGGTGTTCTACCACCCTCCAATCGCTGTTGCGTCGCGGCGACCCTGCGCCCCGTGAGGGCGACGCTTTGGCCTACCGCCTTCTAAAGTCCTGGTAACGTTAGCCGCTTCCGGCAGGCGCTCCAGAGGACGAGTTAAGGTTTTGCTTGACGAACGTTTCGATCTGCAAAGACAGCGCTTCATTGCCCTCTGCCTTGGCCTGCTGATCGGCCCGGTCGAGCGCGTCGGCGGCCTTCTTTTTGGTTGCGTCGTCGTGACTCGATGCCCACTGGCCTGTCAGCGCAATCCCTTCCGCGAAGTTCGCTTGTGCGTCGTTTGGCTGCAGTGCTATAGCCTTGTCGGCATAGCTTTGCATCCGCTTGTAGTCCGGCTTTGCGCTCTGTGCTACTGCAAACGCAGCAGCCACGTTGGCTGTGACTGCGATCTGGGGGTCGCCCAGCGCGGCAGCCTGATCGTAGTCGTTGAGCGCCGTCGTCGTGTCCTTGGCTGCCTGCGCCGCTTGGCCGGAGCGGATGAGGCTTGCACCCATCGCCCGCCCCCCGGCGGTGCTCTTCGGATCGAGTTGCTTTATCTGCGCAGCAACCGCTTCGGCGTCCTTCTGGTCGTTATTGGCTAAGTACGCCTGCAGCAGCTCGGCATCAATGTTAACCTTTGAGGCGACCGGTATCTTGGGATCCGCGATCGCCGCGGCTTGGGCGGTCTTGAGCGATTCGATCGCCGACGCGTCATCGTTATTGGCTAACTGCGCGACGCCGAGCGCGAAGCGCGAGTTTGTCGAGGGCTGGAGCGCCATCGCTTTTTGCGCGTACGCCAGCGACTCGGTGGGATTCGAGATCGCTCCCGCGACGGCCGCAGCAGCAAAACTCTGCGCCGCGGCGGGACGGAACTGCGGGCCGATATTCTCTACCTTATCGAAGGCCGATGCAGCGGCCGCAAAGTCGCCGCCGTCGTACGCCGCGATGCCCAACATCTGGCGGAGCGACTCGTCGCCCGGCGTGTTGAGCAGCTCTGCCTGCGCTTTGGATTTTGCTTGTGCGTACTGCCCCTGCCGAACGAGAGCGGCTACCGAAGCGGCGGCCGGCGAGAGCGAGCCGCCGGCAGGCACTCCCCCGCCGCCGTTCCCTTCGCTGGCATTGCTCGCTACGGACTTGCCATTGAAGCGGAGCGTGAAGTCGTAAAACGCCGTGATGGGCGTCTTGCCGCGATGCGCCGGACGGTAGGTGGAGTTTTGGGCGATATCCATGGCCGCCGCATTATCCCCTGGGTTCGTCGAGCTGATGACCTTGATGGCCTTGTGCGATCCGTCGGCGTTGACTTGGACCTGCACCACGACCTTGCCGTTGCCGGCAATCGAGTGTGTCGTCTTCCCTTGGCTGATGAGCTTTGCCTCGCTGAACTCATTCGCATACTGGGCACAGACGCGGTCCGTCCCGATGGCCAGTGCAATGCCGGCGATTAGCGTGATTTGAAAGAAGCGGTTCATGGCGCACCTCACGCCCCGTTGGTACGAGGCGATTCGCCCGGCGGCCTGCGATGGCGGTGCAATGCGTCGATCTCCTTTTCGGTGAGTCCTCGCATGTGACCGGGGGCCAGCTCACCGAGCTTGAGCGGGCCAAACCGCGTACGCGTCAAGCTCAGCACCCGATGCCCCAACGCCTCAAACATGCGCCGCACTTGGCGGTTTCGTCCCTCGTGCAGCGTCACGTCCACGAACGAACGATCGCGCCGTACCGCGAGGACCCTCACCTTAGCGCCGGCCGCCCGCCCGTCGTCGAGCGCCATACCCGCAAGCAAGCGGCGCACCTCCTCAGGCGAGAGCCGCCCGGCGATTTCAGCCCGATAGGTCTTATCGACGCCGAAACGCGGGTGCGTCAAGCAATGCGCCAGTTCGCCGTCATCGGTGAGCAGCAGCGCGCCGGTAGTGTCGTAATCGAGCCGGCCCACCGGAAAAACCCCGCGCCGCTGCGCGATAAACTCGGCAACGCTGCGCCGTCCCTGCGGATCGCGCATGGTGGTCACTACGCCCAACGGCTTATTTAAAAGTAGATACGTTCGCGCTTGCGGCAGATCGACAACCGCTCCATCAACCTCAACGCGATCGCCCTCGCCGACTAACGTGCCGAGCTCGCGCACAATCCTATCGTTTACACGAACGCTTCCACCGACGATGAGCTCATCGGCCGCCCGCCTCGACGCAACTCCGGCACGCGCGAGATAGCGATTAAGCCGCATGCCCCGCGCCGTCAGCTCGGGCGAACGAAAAGACTAGCCAAGTAGAGCAAGGCGCGGTTCCGGCAAGCGGGGCCTCTGAGGGAGTCGCGAAGCCATGGATGGCGAGAGCGACTCCGAAGGGAGTAGCTTTTTCGCATGGATGCGAAAAAGCGCGCGTCCCCGCGGCCGGAACCGCGCCTCGCTCTATCTTACTAGTACTTGCCGTTTCCGGAGTCTTCGTACCCGCGATTCATCGAAAGCGCTTCCTTAGTGACGGATTGCAAGAACTCTTCGTTCGTGCGCGTCTGCGCCATCTTGTCCAGGATGATCTCGGTGATGTCGCCGGTATTGAGCACGGCGGTCGCGCGACGGAGCATCCAGATTTTGCGCATCTCCTCGGGCGTAAGCAACAGCTCTTCGTGCCGCGTTCCCGAGCGCTTGATGTCGATCGCGGGGAAGACGCGCGACTCCGCGAGCTTGCGGGTGAGATCGATCTCCATGTTGCCGGTACCCTTGAACTCCTCGAAGATCACGTCGTCCATCTTGGAGCCCGTCTCGATGAGCGCGGTGGCGATAATCGTGAGCGAACCGCCCTCCTCGATCTTGCGCGCCGCGCCGAAGAACCGCTTGGGCTTGTGCAGCGACGCGGTATCGAGACCGCCGGAAAGCGTGCGTCCGGAGCTGGCGACGACCTGATTGTAAGCGCGCGCGAGACGCGTGATCGAGTCGAGCAAGATCACAACGTCCTTCCCAAGTTCGACGAGCCGCTTGGCGCGCTCCATCGTCAGCTCTGCGACCATCGTGTGGTTCTCGGGGTGCTCGTCGAACGTCGAGGCGACGACGTCGCCGTCGATCGTGCGCTGCATGTCGGTAACCTCTTCGGGCCGCTCGTCGACGAGCAGCGCGATGATGTGCGCATCGGGATGATTGATGGAGATGGAGTTGGCAATGTTCTTGAGCAGCGTCGTCTTGCCGGCCTTGGGCGGCGACACGATGAGCGCGCGCTGGCCTTTGCCAATCGGGGAGAAGAGGTCGATAACGCGCGTTGAGAGCTGCGTCGATCGCACTTCCAGCTTGAAGCGCTCTTGGGGATAGATCGGCGTTCCCTTTTCAAAGACTCGCCGCCCCTTGATCGCCTCGGGATCGAGACCGTTGACGTTGTCGACGCGAATCAGCCCGTAATACTTTTCACTCTCTTTGGGGCGCCGCGCTTGTCCTTCGACCATATCGCCGCGCCGCAGCTCGAATCGGCGAATCTGCGATTGGCTCACGTAGATGTCGTCGTTGCCGATGTAGTATCCGGCGCGACGTAAGAAGCCGTAGCCCTCCGGCAGAATGTCGAGGATGCCGCTGCCTACCTCGATGCCCGATCGCGCCGCCTGCCCCTGTATAAGCAGCGCGACGATCTCGTCTTTCTTGAGCTTTGCGGGAGCGGGAATATCGACTTCCAGCTCTTTGGCAATATCGATGAGTTCGGTCTTGGTCTTTTCAGAAAGCTGAGCCGCGGTCAGCATCGGCGGCATTTCGACCTGCGGAAGCGGCTCGTGCATACCGCCGGGCTGCTGGCCAAAGTGATGGCGCCGGCGAGACCGGCGGCGGCGGCCGCCCGGGCCTTGCGGCCCGCGCATATCGTTATTCAGGCGGTGCTCGACGTTGGGACGGTGTTCGGTTTGCAGATGCGTATCTCTCTCGTAGAGCCGTGCACGTCAAACTTCGACGCTCGAGGGCGAGGCTGCCGTCGCATTTCAGATCGGTGACGTGAACGTGAGGATGTCAAATGATGTCACGGCTGTCAAAGACGACCGCTTCGCGACGCTCACACTATAGCACAAGGCTTACCGACGTTCAAGAAGGACTCAAGCAGAGGGGCCCGCTGAGGAAGGGGCTTCCCGCCACGTAGAATCGCAGCCGGCGATCCGCCGCTTTGGTAATGCCGATGCGCCGGCTGCGCCGCACGCGCGCCGGAGTTTGCCCATCGCGAGCCAGCCAGAGGGAGCCGTTCGTAAAGAGGTCGACGCCGTCGAACGATCGGTCGATTCCCAGCGCGCTACAGAGTCTGCCCGGACCGCGACAGAGATCGCGCGTTCGCTCAACCGCCCGGCGCCGCCGCATGAGCGCAAAGCCCTCGACCGGTTCGAGCGCACGTACGAGAACGCCGGCTCCGATTCCGTCGCGCTCGCTCGAAAGATTAAAGCAAAACGACGTGCCGTATATTTGGTAGACGTAGGCGCGGTGCGGCGGCCCGAAGAGCGTCGCATTGCGCGTGCTCTTCCCCGCGAAGGCGTGACACGCCGGATCGTTGGGGAGGTAGGCTTCGGTTTCGACGATGCGCCCTGCTGAAACTCCCTCTTTGCTATCGCGCACGAGGATGCAGCCAAGTAGGGCCTGCGCAAGCGCTCGCGACTCGACCGGCAAGTTGCCCGCGTCGAGGCGTGAAAAAATCACGCGGCTAGGTTCAGCGCCACCTCCGCGCGAGCCCTTTGCATCAACTCGTCGGTCGCTCCGCTATGAATCTCGTAGTCGTCGAGCGCGTTGAGCGCGCAGCGCAGACGAACGTAAGGAAGCGCGAGCGTTGCCGGGAGGTCGCGTCGCGTCGTCACTTCATCCACGAGTCCGTTCTCCGGCAGAAGGAAACGTGCCCGACGAACGCCGCGGCGCACGAGCGCGCGTGCGACGGTTACGAGCGCGGCATACGCGACCGCACGATCGACGAGTAGCGAGAGGCGCGCGATCCGGAACGGAAGCCGAATGACCTCGCGCCCGCGCGGGTCGCTCACGCCGGCGTACGCGACACCGGCCCCGTGGGGCCCGGCTGCGTAGCCGATTGCTACCTCGACCGCCTCGTCCTCATGCCTTTTCATCCTACTTACGCCTTACCCAGATTATATACGAACGTGTGTTCGTATTCAAGCGATCTGGGCGGCTCGCAATAGGCTTTCGTACAAGGACAGGACCCGGTCGGTTTGGAGCTCGATCGAGAAGCGCTCGGCGGCCCGGCGAGCGGCCGCAGCCCGGTCGGGGTCCGCAGCGCCAGTTACGCCGGCAAGGGCCCCGGCAAACTCTTCGGCTGTCGGCCCGATCAACGAGCCCGCGCCGGCGAGCACCTCGCGATTCTGTGCGGCATCGGCGGCGATCACGTTCGCGCCGGCGGCGAGCGCCTCTGCTAATACGATGCCCTGCGTCTCGGTAGTGCTCGGCATCACGAAGGCATCCGCGCTGGCGTAGAGGTCGGGCAGATCCCGGCGCGCGACGATGCCCAGGAAGCGCGTCCGGTCGGAAAGCCCCAACTCTCGTGCTCGCTGCTCCAGCTCGTGTTGCAAAGGCCCCTCGCCGGCGACGACCAGTTTCAGCGTCGGGTCGCCGGCTAACGCGAGCGCCTCGAGAAGCAGCTCGAGATTCTTCTCCCTTGCCAAACGGCAGACGCTGAGCAGGAGCCGGTCGCCCTTCCGAATGCCCATTCGTTGGCGCACCTCGTCGCTGCGCCGGCCCGCCCCGAAAAGCTCGACGTCGATTCCGCTAGGCACCGTCTCGATTCGCGCGGTTACCCCTAACTCGCGAAGCCGGGCGGCCATCGCCGGCGTCGGCGCAACGACCGCATCGGCCATGTTTGCGAAGGTTCGCGTAAGCGCCGATGCAGCCAAACGCGTCGCGTGCGCTTCGAATGGAACGTAATGCGCATAGGCCTCGAGCTGCGTATGGTACGTGTAGACGAACGGCATACCGTAACGCCGCGCGAAGTGCGCGCCCATCCATCCCGTCACGAACGGCGAGTGGACGTGGACGACCGAGAGCCGCTTTACAACCGAGTTGAGGTCGCGCCGGCTCACAAGCGGAAGGATCAAGCGATACGGAGGACGCGCCGGTAGCGGCAGCGAGGGAATTCGCACGACGGCGTCCTCAGGCCCCGCGGCCCCCGGCATCTTGGGCGCAAAGCAAAAGACCTCGTGGCCCCGGCGCTCGAGACCGGTCGCCAAGGCCTCGACGGAGGCCACCACGCCGTTGACGGCGGGGCGGTAGATCTCGGTAAAAAGCCCGATGCGCAGCGGCGGCACTAGTCGTCCCTCTTCGCTTCGTGATTGCAGAGCGCCCCGCGCGACGGTGCCCCGCGAAAGCAACCGAACCGGAGGAGGGACCTCCTTGTATTTGTTACTTTTGACATATTTTCGGTTTGAAACGGGTGTGCTATAGTGCCCGGGTCAGAACCGAGCCTCACTAGGCGTCTCCGTCGGATCCGTGCCCAGCGGCCGCCAGCGCCGCTCCAAGATACACGATTCGCGTGCATCGTCCACTCCTCTCGGGTGTCGAGTGTCGACCTTGCAGCGATTCGGGAAGAAAGGAACACCGGATTGATCGGACGCGTGCTCTGCGCAGTTTTTCTCGTTGCATGCTTTGCCCTCACCCCCGCCTTGGCCGTGACTAACGTCACCTACGACCACGGCATCCTCACGTGGAATCGCCTCGAACGGCGCAGCATTGCGCCCAGGACGATCACTCGCTTCTCCGTCACGCTCGCTCCTGGCCGCTCCAAGCTCGTCGCTCGCGGAAGGCCCGGGCTCCTTGTGATTGCCCTGCGCTACACCCAGCGCGACGGCGGTCCCGTTCACCGGCTGGTTCTTTACAAGGCGCTGTTTCGCAAACCGCAACCGCGCATCGTCGCCGAAGGAATCGAACCAGGCACCCTCGAGGCCTTTGAAGCCCACGGTTTGACCGAGATGGTCTCCGTGGCGCACGGCGCGGTCGCAATGTTCATGGTGGCTACGGCGTACACTGCCGGCAGTGCCGGAGGAAGCGGCCGGACTGCAAGCGGATACCGGGCCGGCCACGGAATCGTGGCCGTCGACCCGCGCGTCATTCCGCTCGGTACGCGACTCTACATCCCCGGTTACGGGTGGGCAGTCGCCGGCGATACCGGCGGCGATATCGTGGGCAATCGGATCGATCTCGGGTTCGACTCGCTGCGCGATGCCATGGAGTTCGGCCGTCGCGATGTGACCGTCTATCGCCTGAAGTAGCGTAGAATAGCGGGGTGACGAGCCCCCGTGCGTTGCTCGCAAAGGCGGGGCTGCGCCCTAAGAAAAGCCTCGGTCAGAACTTTCTCGTCAGCTCTTCGACGGCAGCGCGCATCGCGCGTCTGAGCCTCGAGGAGGCGCCGCCGCGATCGCGCACGATCGAGATCGGCGCCGGAACCGGCACTCTCACGCATGCGTTAGTCGCGGCGGGAGCCGAGCTCACCGCCATCGAGATCGATCGCGCACTCGTGCAGGCGCTACGTTCGCGCGACGATCTTGCCGCGGCGCGGATCGTCGAAGCGGATGCTTTGACCTTCGATTACGCCGGCTGGGCGAACGGCGAGCGCTGGCGCGTTGCCGCCAACCTTCCATACAACATCGCCACGCCGTTGATACTCCGCTTGATCGAGATGACGCCGGGACCCGACGTGCTTACGGTGATGGTGCAGAAGGACGTGGCACAACGTCTGGTGGCATCACCTGCGACGCGCGCCTACGGCAGTCTCTCGGTGGCCGTGCAATATGCAATGCACGCTGAAATGCTCTTCACGGTGCCCCCGCGCGCGTTCTTTCCGGCGCCGAAAGTCGACTCGAGCGTGATTCGGCTGACGCGCCGCAGCGAAGCAGCCGTCGCGGTGCGCGATCTCGGGCTTTTCTGGAAGGTCGCGCGCGGCGCGTTCGCGTACCGGCGCAAGACGCTCGTCAACAGCCTCGCGCTCGCACTCAACGCCGATCGCGCGACCATTGCCCGGGCGATGTTATCTTGCAACCTCGCCCCGGAGCTTCGCGGTGAACGACTCGACCTCGGCGACTTCGCCCGTCTGGCCGACGCGCTGGCCGAAGAGTAGTTTTAAAGGCGTTTGGACCTGGCTGTTGGCCGGCTTCATCGCCGCGCTCTTCGTCGGCCTCTTCTTTCTTTCGCTGACGAGCCCGCCCCCCAAACACATCGACCCGATCGAGTTCGATGCATTGATCGGCTTGCAGTTTGCGCTCGAAGGCGTCCTGGTCGCCCTCGTGCTCCTCGCGCTGCCCTCCATCTCGAAGTTCAGCCTGCGGGAGCTCGGGTTTCGGGCGCCGACTCGGATGACTTTAGGCGTCGCGCTGCTCGGCGCAGTTCTGATGGCGATCGTTGCAAACGGCGGCGCCTCGCTCATCGACTCTCTCGCGCACAGCCAGCATCAGCAAGACATCGTGGAGATTTTCAAGGGACTTCACAACTCGACCACGATTGCGATCTTCGCCGTTTTCGCAATCCTCTTCGCGCCCTTCGCCGAAGAGACGTTCTTTCGGCTGCTCTTCTTCAACCTCGGTCTGCGCTACGGCGGCTTTTGGGCCGGGGCCGTGCTCAGCGGCGTGCTCTTCGGCATCGCGCACGGCGACCTTTTCGCCGCCGTGCCGCTCGCGCTGGGTGGAATCATCCTATGCGCGGTCTACTATCGCACGCGAAACGCCTTTGCGCCGATGATCTCGCACGCGCTCTTCAACGCGCTCTCGATCGGAGCGCTCCTATTTGCGCCTCAGCTTACCCAATAAGCTGCAGCGCCGCATCGAGGACCGCATGCGCGCCGATCGCCGGGGTATCGAGGTAGACGAGCCGGTGCTGTAAGGACGACGGCTTGCTCGTCGTTGCAATCCGCCGATCGAATCCGCGATCGCGCACGTATTTGCCGACGAGATGAACTGCGTTGGGATTCGGCTCGTCGTACCAGTCGGGGTGATGCGCCAACCATAGGCCGACCACCGGAATACCGCCGCGGGCCAACGCGAAGTGCAACGGGCCGGCCGGAACGCCTACGAAGAGGTCGATGCGCGCGGCGAGCGCCTTGAAGAGCCGCCCAAAAGGCTCGTCCAAGTCCGCAAGGAGCCCCCGAACCCCAACGACACCCTCGCCGAGATCCTCGTCGTCCATCGAAATAACGACCCAGCGCGAATCGCGGACGCGCAATGCCGCAACGAAAGCACGCGCCTCGCTGCCGTCGCCCCAGGTCTTGCGCGCCGCCGTAACGCCACTCCGCGAGATCACGCAGATTCTTGCCCCGCTTCGCAAGTGCTGCGCCAAACGCTCGTCCACGCGCCGGCGCGTCGCTTCGGGCGCTTTGAAATCGATCGCCGCGCGCAATGGCACGGAGAGGTCGATGGATGCGAGCCGTTGCGCAGGCACCAGCAATCGCGCGAGATTTCGCGCCTTGGTGTGAAAGGGATAGGCCGTGCGGCCCTCGGTCTCGGGATAATCCGTCCACAGCACCTGCTCGGGTGCAAACTCGGCGATCGACTCGAACGGCGGCTGCGGCAGCCGTAACTGCACGGGGCGGCCGTTGCATCGGCGCAGGTCCATTCCGAAGTGGCGCGCACCCTGCGCTGCACCATCGCCGGGGGCGCGCACGCCGCTTGCAATCGCCGTCACGAACGGACTGCCTTCCATCACGCTAACGAAGTCGTCGCCGAAACGCGTGATCGCATAGCGGTTCGATGGTTCGAGCAGCGGCGCGAGAACGCCAAAGGTCACCCAGTCGCCCAATCCGTGCGGCCAGTAGACGAGCACCCGCGAGCCACGCAGCGCGGCGAAGCGCCCGCGATCTTCGCGCAGTGCGCTAACGGGACCGTATGCGTGAATCGTCACGGCGGCAGCGGTACGCCGCCGCAGAGCCGCTGCGGCGGATGCCCGGAAAGGCTTGCGAAGAATCCGCCAGCATCACGGTCGTACGCCGGGCATATCGCCGCACGTGAGTCGGGGTGCGGGTCGAGCCGCACCTGCGGATTCGCTGCCGCAACCGCCCAAACGCCTTCCTCGCTTCGAGCGAGCAACGCCGGGCGTTCGCTCTCGCGAAGCGCAACCGCTCGCGCGTACGCATCCCATGAAACGACGTACGGCCAGCGTCCGAGATGCAGCACGGTATCGTTGAAGAGCAGCATCACGACGAGCGCGCACGGGATCATTGCCCGCGCAAAGCCGGCGTAGCCGCGCACGCCGAAAGCCGCGGCCACGGCAGTTGCCGCCAGCAGCGGCGCCGTGTAATGCGATCCGACGCGGCTCGGCTCGTAGTTCCACGGCTGCATGAAGACGATCTCGGCCAGCAACGGCGCCGCGAGCAGCAGCCATCGCCCGACGGCCAGCGGCGCAAAAGCGAAGGGTGCGAGCAACAGGAGCATCATCCCGAGCTTGCTACCGGCGTTCCAGATCTGCAGTCCGTACTGCGGATCGTTGGGATGCGCGCCGCTCAACCGCTCCACGATGAAGAAGGCCGCGCCAAGCACGACTGCTATCGTGACGACTCCGAAACCAACTCGCCGATCCCACCAGAGTATGCCGGCGATGCCGAACCAGAGCACGAAAAGCACCTCGTCCTCTTTGAGCCCGACGAGCAGCGCCGCCATCAGCAGCGTTGGCCAAAGCAGTCGCTTGCGCGCGAAGAGCGCACCGTTCAACGCAAGCAACGGAACGAAAACGTTCTCCGAGAAGTTGTCATACGTCAAACCCTGCGCCGCCGGCGAGAGCAGATACGCGATGCCGACCAAATTCGCAATGCGCGCGTCGAGCCCAATCTGGCGCGCCAACAGCACCAGCGGAATCGCCGCCGCCGCAACGGCAATCACTTGCACCACGATCAGCGTCTCGGTGCGCGGGAACAAGGCGACGAGCGGCACCAGCAGCACGAGCGCCCACGAATCGTGCACCTGCAGGTGCGGCTTCCACTCGCCATAGTTCCACGACGACCCGTGCTGCAAATTCACTAGCGTCTGCAGATACGTCCCGAGATCCGCGCCGTAACGCAACGCGTAGAGCTTGTTCAGGTCAAGCGCGATGTATACGAGCGCATACACCGCCACGGCGATATAGGTGGCTCTCATGACGGTCCCAGACGGCGCCTCGCCGTCCATGGCTCCGCGACTCCCTCAGAGGCCCCGCTTGCCGGAACCGGGATGCCTGTCATTCGGCGCCTTCGGGGCTCTGATTCTTTTCACGATAGGTGCTATCAACGATCGCGCGGAGGCGCTCGATAAACTGCGCAGGCGCGAACTTCTCCGCGTGCGCGCGCAAGAGCCTGAGCGTCGAAACGCGACGCGTCGAAGTTGCGCAGCGCTGTCGCGAGCGATTCGGGGTTCGGGTCGTCGAAGAACGCTCCGGTTTCGTTCTCTACGATCGTTTCGAGCGCGCCGCCGCCGCGATAGGCGATCGTTGGCCGGCCGGCCGCGGCCGCCTCGAGCGGAACGAGTCCGAAGTCTTCCTCGCCCGGCAGCACTGCGGCGCGCGCGTTTCCGAGCAGCTCGTTGAGCCGGGCATCCGAGACGTAGCCGAGCATCGTCGTCGTGGTGTTCCGCGCGAGCTTGCGCAGCGCCGGCTCCGCGGGACCGGTGCCGGCAACCAGCAGCGGTACGTTGGCTCGCGATGCGGCTTCGATTGCGAGCTCGATGCGCTTGTACGGCAATAGGCGCGATGCGACGATAAAATACGCGCCTTCTCCCGGACCGACGGTGAAACGGTCGATGTCCACGGGACAGTGCAGCACCTCGGAGTCCCGGCCGTAATACTTCGCAATCCGCTCGGCGACATTCTTCGAATTGGCTACGAGCGCCGTAGGCCGCATCGCCGCCGCGCGATCCCAGGCGACTAGGCGATCGATCACGGGTCGCGCAAGACGCATGGGCGCCATCTTCCCGACGTACTCATCGTACGCGAATGCGAATCGGCTTACGGTGTTGACGTAACACACGTGGACGGCATCGCGCGGAATCCGAATGCCCTTCGCCCACGACGTCGTCGAACTGACGATGATGTCGAACCCCGAAAGGTCGAACGACTCGAAGGCTCGCGGATAGAGCGGCGCAAGCGCGCGGAAGAGACGGTTTGCGTACGGGATGCGCGCGAGGTAAGAGCGGCGCACGCGCCGCGGGGAAACTCCGAGCCAAAGACGCGCGCGTCGTAGAGCGCCGTGTAGATCGGTGCGTCAGGCCACGCCTGCGCGATCCGCGCAAAGACCCGTTCCGCGCCGCCCCGCTGGTTTAGGTAGTCGTGAACGAGCGCAACGTTAATCTTGCAGATTGGTGCCGCGAGGCAGCACTAATGCGATCGTCGGATTGCCCAAGTACGTGCGCGCAACGCGCTGCACGTCTGCCGGCGTCGTTGCGGCGATTGCGGCCAAGGTACGATTGATGAAATCGGGTGAGGTGCTTTCGCGCGAAAAGACTGCTGCGAGCCAGGTCCGCGTCTCGAGCGTCGTCGCGTCGTCCGCGAAATCGCCGGCCGCCTCGGCTTTGAACTCCTCGATCGATCCTTGAAGCTGCGATGCCGCCAGCACGTTGACGACCGAGAGCGCCGTTGCAAAGGTGCGGGTTGGATTACCGATCAGTCCGCCGTTGACGTAGAGCACGAGACTGGCGGGCGCGCGATCGTAGACGTAGACCGCTCCGACCGAACGCGACGCGAACGTCGGCGAAACGACTCCGGGAACCTGCGCGATATCGGATACCGTACGGCGCAGAAAGGCTGCCATGACGAGCATCGGTCCGAAGTCACGCCCGTCAACGCGGGGCGCCGGATACTGCGCGATGAGCCACGGCGAAGCGATGTCGCGGTGCGCGATGATCTCATGCGTGGTCCCGCCAAGCGGCGCTACGTGTACGGCAACCGCCGACGTGTTCCCGGCCGGCAACGCGGCGGCAAGGTCGGAGAGCGCAGTTGACGGGAGAGAGTCGAGCCGGCCGGCGGCGCTAACCAAGATGCCGCCGCTGCGGTAATAGGCGCGATAGAACGCCGCTGCATCGGCGGGAACGAACTCGACCAGCGAAGCGGGCGTGCCGAGTTCGGGAAGCCCGGCATTGGCTTGCGGCGACGTCGCTGCATAGAGCATATCGAGGCCGACTTGCAATGCGACTTGCTGGTTTGCTGCTATCTGCCGAATGAGCGATGCGCGCGCATCGCGTACGGTCGCCGCGGAGAAGCTCGGCGCGGTCAGCGCGGTGCGGAAGAGTTGGAGCACGGCCGGTGCATCGTCGGCGAGCGCCTCAACGTAGAAGCGAACGTCGCCGGGATCGATGGTGAAGTGAACCGACCCGCCGCGCGCCGCGACCGCATCTTCGAGCGGAATCTTGTCTTTGTCACCCTGAGCGGAGTCGAAGGGAACGGGCGTGCGCATAATCGTCTCTGCAACCAGCGCTGCCAGTCCGTTCTGCTTCATCGTCTGACGATCGAGGCCCGCGCGGACGAGCAACGTGATGCCGACGAGCGAAGCGGTGGAGTCGGTTTGGCGTACGACCGTCGCACCCGCAATCGTATCGACGCTCGGCGGCGGTACCGATGGGCCGGCGGCCAGGGCGGGTAACGGCGTCATCGCAAGCGCAAGCGCTGCCGCGACGCGCCGGACGACTGCCGTCATTGCGACTGCTCCTTCGAGGGCGCCGGCAGCAGATTCACGACGACCGGCGTCTGCAGATAGCGCTTCACGACGTCGGCTACGTATGCCGGATCCAGCTCTCGAGCCGAACGAACGTAGTTGCCGTCGATGATTCCTGGAGCATACCCGACGTTGCCTTCGACGCTATACCAGCCGAGATTGTCGGCGCGCTCCTGCGGCGTCTGCGTATCCGAGGCTACGTGATAGAGAAAGGCTTCGCGGGCGGCATTGAAGGTCTGTGCATCCATCGGCGTGCGCATCTTCGAAAGTGCGTCGAGCACGCGGTCGCGCACCTGTTGCGAGTGATCGCCGCCGATCGTCACGACCATGACGCCGGGATCGTGCAGGGTGATGAACTGCCCGACTACGAGCGCGTCGATGGCGGCCGCGTCGATCGCCTTCGTCACGACGCCCGTCTGATCGCGAAAGAGATAGTCGGCGACGAAATCCAGCGCGGTCGCCGCCTTCTCGTCGGCGATGGGCGGCCCGATCCAGGCCAAGCCGATGCCGCCGATCGGTCCCGAAGCCGTCGTTGATGCCGCGTCGGCGGCGCGCGGCGAGTCATACGGCGGATCCATGTTTCCGGCGCCGCTTCCATCCGTCACCGCCGAGATCGTCGAAGCATCCACGTTGCCTGTGAGGGTAAGAACCGAGTTTTCCGAACGGAAGGCGCGCTTGGCAAAAGCGCTGACCTGATCGGTCGAAACGCTCGTCAGCTCCGCAACGGTCGCAGGCAACGGCGGATAGTGCGCCGGTCCGCGCGTGAAAATCTGTTTGAAGAGGAGGTCGTGCAACGTGGCATCGGCTTCGTAACGCTGTTGAACGCCGAGCACCGCCGCATTCGCGCGCGCGGTCTTCACCGCGGCGTCGGTCAGGTTCGGCGCATAGTAGGCGGCCGTGAGGGCAGCCACCACGCGTCGCGTCGCCGAGGACGGAACGAGGGCGGCAATGCCGACGATATCCGGATAGACTTCGACGTTCAGCTCGCCGCCGACGCTGTGAACCAGCGCGTAGAGCGATTTTCCACTCGCGAGCGGCGCAACCGCGGCGGCGGTTGCCGCAAGATTCGCGATGCCGGGCGTCGCGTCGTCGTAACCGGCTCCCGGTGCGCGAAACCACAAGCCGATCGCGGCCGAGGCAATCGTCGGGTCGGGATAGATAACGTACGTTCCGCCGCGCGGCAGAGCGCCGCTCTGCTGCGCAGGCGCCGCCGCGACGGGAACCCCAGGCAAAAGCAAAGCCGCGGCGAGGACCGCAGCCGCACAGCGCGCGCGGGGCGTCATGCCGGTTCCGGAGAGATGTTCGGTGGTAGTCGCGTCGGCTTCTCGGCGCGTTTGCTCTCCTCGGCGGCGGGGCGTCCGCTCGGCGTGTCGGGCGCAGCCACAACCTCGGTATCGGTCGCGCGGTCGTAAGGCCGTCCGTCGAGAATCGCCTTCACCTCTTCCGCTTCGACGGTTTCGTATTCCAACAACGACCCAACCATCCGTACGACCTTGTCCCAGTTATTCGTGAGGATATGCTTTCCGTTCTCATAGCTCGACTCGATGATCTTGCGCACCTCGGAGTCGATCTTGCTCGCGACCTCTTCGGAGTAGTTGCGTTCCTCGCCGATGTCGCGGCCGAGGAAGACTTGATGGGCGCCGCGGCCGTATTGAATCGGACCAAGCTCGCTCATGCCGTATTGCGTGACCATCCGTCGTGCCAGCTCCGTCGCCTTCTCGAAATCATTGCTCGCGCCGGTGGTGACGTCGCCGAACTCGATCTCTTCGGCGAGCCGTCCGCCCAGCGCCATCGTGATCTGCGCGATCAGCTCGTCGCGTGTGACTTGGTAGCGATCGTCCTCGGGAAGCGACCATGTCAAGCCCAGCGCCATGCCGCGCGGAATAATGGTGACCTTATGGATGGGGTCCGACTTGTCGAGCATGCCGCCGAGAATAGCGTGGCCCGACTCGTGGTAGGCTGCGATGTTCTTGGACTTCTGCGACATGACAACCGACCTGCGCTCCGGCCCGACCATCACGCGGTCGATCGCTTCGTCGCAGTCGATCATCTCGATGACGCTCTTGTTGCGCCGCGCTGCGAGCAATGCGGCTTCGTTGAGCAGATTCTCTAGATCGGCGCCCGAGAAGCCCGGCGTGCGCTTGGCGAGCGTTTCGAGTGAGACTTCGCGACCCAAAGGCTTGTTGCGAGCGTGAACCTCGAGGATCTTCTCTCTCCCCTTGAAGTCGGCGCGCCCGACGACGATTTGGCGGTCGAAGCGTCCGGGGCGCAAGAGGGCAGGGTCGAGCACGTCGGCGCGATTGGTCGCGGCGATGAGGATGACGCCCGTATTTTGATCGAATCCATCCATCTCGACGAGCAACTGGTTGAGCGTCTGCTCGCGCTCGTCGTGACCGCCGCCTAGACCCGCGCCACGCTGCCGGCCGACCGCGTCGATCTCGTCGATGAAGACGATGCACGGCGCCGACTTCTTCGCTTGGTCGAAGAGATCGCGTACGCGCGAGGCGCCCACGCCGACGAACATCTCGACGAAATCCGAGCCGGAGATCGAAAGAAACGGCACGCCCGCCTCGCCTGCAATCGCTCGCGCCAAGAGCGTCTTGCCGGTTCCGGGAGGCCCCAGCAGCAGCACGCCTTTGGGAATCCGCGCACCAAGCGACTGGTACTTCTTCGGATATTTAAGGAAGTCGACGATCTCCGCCAGCTCCTCTTTCGCCTCGTCCACCCCCGCTACGTCTGCGAACGTTACCTTCGGACGGTTCTCCGAGAGCATCTTCGCCCGCGAACGGCCGAACGAGAGCGCCTGGCTCCCGCCGCTCTGCGCCTGACGAAGGATGAAGAACAGTAAGAGCACGGTGATTGCAAGCGGTCCGAGCGTCATTAGGCCGGAGAGCAGTCCCGCACTCGATTGCTGGTCGAAGCTGATCGCTCCACTCTTAACCTTGCGATAAACTTCGTCAACGAACGGCTGGTCGGTATTGGGAACGGCGACCGAGTACTTCGTCCCGTTTGAAAGGTCCCCGATGGCACTCAGACCGGTGGCGTGAAACGATTGAATCTGCCCCGCTTCGAGCTTCTGATAGAAGGCGCCGTAGTCGAGTCGCGTCTCTCCCTCGCTGGGCGCAACGAAGCGCTCGACGATCACGAAGACCGCGATGACGGCAAAGATAATGAGGATGATCGACCGCAGATGCTTGTTCACGTTGACGTTAGACCGTTTGACCCTCTCGAAGCTCCGCTAGGTACGGAAGATTGCGATACATTTCCTGATAGTCCAAACCGTAACCTATGACAAAACGATTCGGCACGCGAAGGCCCGGGTAGTGGACTTGCCGGTCCGCCTCCCGAGACCCCTGTTTGTCGAAAAGCACGCAGCTGCGCAAGCTGGCCGGCCGCCGGCGTTCTAGCAGCGCCTCCAGGAATGCCAAAGTAATACCTTTATCGGCAATTCCATCGACGATCACCACGTTTCGGCCGGCTAACGGCAGGTTAGAGTCCATGGCCAGCCGCGGCGGCGCCGCATCGCGCCCCCGGACTCCATACCGCTCGACGCAGAGGTAATCGACCGTAATCTCTCGCGGGCCGTCCGGTACGCAGGCCAGTGCCCGCGCGAGGTCGCCGATGAAGCATAGCGCTCCCTTCAACACGCCCAGCAGTACGAGCGGTTGCCCCCGATAATCGGCGGCGATCGCATCCGCCAGACGCGCGACGCCCGCCGCGATTTCGCCGGCGCCATAGATCGATGGTCCGATCGAATGCTCGGGCTCTACGAGAGTCATTCTCCGGTAATGATACCCAGCAACGAGCCCTCTTCGATTCTCAGCCCGATCCCAGGCTTCATAAAGTAGGTGCCGCTTCGACCGCTTTCGAGGGCGCGAACCGCCGCTTCGACGTGCGCGAAATCGACGTCGCGCAGCTCTTCATCCTTTGCGAGGTGCTCGCGCACCGACCGCCGCAGCTGTGCTCGCGGACTCTCCGCTTGCTCCTGCGCGATCACTTCGGCGGCGCGCGCCACCGCACGATCCAACGCGGGGAAGAGCGGACGCAGATTCGCGAGCGCTTCGCGAACGGCGTTGCGCCGGCGTCCCCCGTCGGCGTTGGTTGGATCGACCGCATAGGGGAGCGTTCTCGCGTGACAATAGTCGCGCAGCGCCTCGGGTGTAACGCGCAACAGCGGCCTCACGAGATCGATGCCCGATTCGAGCGGCCGGCGTGACGGGATTCCGCTCAAGCCCGTAGGCCCAGAGCCCCGCAGCAGCGCCAAGAGCACCGTCTCGGTTTGATCTTGGGCGTGGTGAGCGGTCGCAACGACGCTGCAGCGTAGCCGCCGCGCCGTCTTCGCAAGCGCGTGGTAGCGCGCGGCCCGCAGTCGCGCCTCGTCGCTCGAGCGGCCCGCAAGGGCTACGACTTCGACCGGAACTCCTAACCGCGCGCCGAGCTGCAGCGCGACACACTCGTCTTGCCACGCCGAGGCGCGCGCCGCATGATTGACGTGCGCGATAACCATCTCGATGCGCAAACGCCCGCCCGCGGCCTGCACCGCTGCCGCCAGTGCGACCGAATCGGGGCCGCCGCTACACGCGACGAGCGCGCGTTCGCCTTCGCGAAACGCGCCGCTGCGCTCGATTGCGACCTCGACGTCGCGTTCCGGCCGCGCCCCTCTCACGAGCGCCGCACGTGCCGGGCGATCTCGCGTTGCACGTCGCGCTTGGCCTCGTCGGCGCGCTTGTCCCACAGCTTCTTTCCACGAGCAACGCCGAGCAGCACCTTGGCGATTCCGCGCGTGAAGTAGAGCCGCAGCGGTACGATCGTGAGGCCCTTCTCGCCGACCCGGCTCTGTAAGCGCACGATCTCCGCTTTGTGCAGCAGGAGTTTGCGCGGGCGATTCGGCTCGGTGTTCGAGAAACTGCCTTGCTTGTATGGCGGAACGTGCATGCCCAACAGCCACGCCTCATCGTCGCGAAAGCGCGCGTACGCTTCGCTCAAGCTCACGCCGCCCGCGCGCACCGACTTAACCTCCGTTCCGGTCAGCACGAGCCCCGCCTCGACCGTCTCGAGGATGTGGTACTCGTGGCGCGCGCGCCGATTCTCGACGATCAATCGGCGCTTCCCAGCAGGCTAACGCGATCGTCGGCTGCATCGAGTCGTCCGCGCGAGACGAAGCTGGCCTCGGCCTGCGCCAGCAGCGTTGCGGCGCTATCGTAGATCGCGGCCTCGACGCCGAGAACCCCGCGGCGCTCCCACGTTACGCGCCCGCGTACCTCGAGCGGCGACTCGAGCGGTACGGGGCGGCGAAACCGCACTTTGACCGCCGCGGTCACGCCGCGGTGCCCCGCGTATCCCGCGGCGTGCGCCATCGCTTCATCTAATAGGGCCATCACGATCCCGCCGTGCGCGACGCCGCGCCAGCCTTGGTATTGCGGGGCCAACGTGCAACGCGAGACGACCCCTTCGGCGTCCGCAGCACGCTCGAAGCGCAGGTGCAAGCCGATGGGATTCTCCGGGCCGCACGCAAAGCAGTTTCCATCGTCGAATGGGACGGAGCCGCTCATCGTCCTACCGACAAACGCTCGACGAGGAACGCAGGCAGGCCGGCCGCGCGCATCTTGCGCTGAACCTCCTCGATCGGATAGGCATAACGAATCCATTCGACGCGGCGCTGCTCGGTGTCGTAGACCGCGAAGGAGGCTTGCGGATTGAGGTCGCGGGGCTGTCCGACGCTGCCGACATCGATGATATAGCGTTTACCGGCCTCGAGCGTGAGCTCGCCGCCATGCTGCATGTGCTTGTGGCCGATCTCGCCATCCTCGTCGCAGACCCAGTACTCGGCGATGTGCGTATGGCCGACGAACACGATGGGAGCGTCGGTGCTCTGGAAAGCTCTCGCGGCCGCCTCTTTGTCGAGCACGTACTCGAAGTACCGTACCGGAGCGCCGTGGACGAGCAAGAACTCAGGAAAGCGCAGCTCGTACGGAAGCGCGTTGAGCCACGCGCGGGTGGGCTCGTCGAGCACGCTCTGCGTCCAGCCGATCGCCGCACGTGCCGCGCTGTTGAAGTGCTCGACGCCGAAGCTTTCGACCGCCGCCAGATCGTGATTGCCCAATACGGCGTGCTTGCAGCGCTCGCGCAGAACGGCGACGCACTCGTTGGGGTTGGGGCCGTAGCCGACGACGTCGCCTAGCGAGACGAGCGCGTCGCCGGGCTGCATGGCCGCCAGGGCACACTCGAGCGATTCGAGGTTGCCGTGAACGTCCGAGACGATCGCGTACCTCATCGCTGCGCCAATACCCCGCGCAGCGCGGTCGCAAAGGCTCGTCGCATCGGCTCGGTACCGGCGCTGACGCGAATATACGAATCGAGCGGCGCGGCCCCCGGTTTACGAACCCAGACGCCGCGCACCAGCAACTCGTTCATGATGCGGGCTGCGTTGCGCGCCGTCTGCATGCCGATGCAGACGAAGTTGGTGCACGACTCGATGTAGGGGACGTCCAGCTCGCGCGCAAGCGCGTAGTAGTCGTCGCGCGCCGCAGCAGTCTCGGCGACGACGCGTTTGCGAAAATTTTCGTCCTGCAGCGAGGCCAGTGCGCCGATCTGCGCGTTGCGGCTGACGCCGTACTGCAGTCGAATCTTGTGAAAGGTGCGGATCGAGGTTTCGCCGGCGAGCGCGTAGCCGATTCGCGCGCCGGCCATTCCGTAGGCCTTCGAAAAGGTGCGCAGCCGAATGATGCGATCTTCAAAGGTGGGCGGTAAGAGATCGGCTTCATTAACGAAATCGGCATAGGCCTCGTCGAGCAAAAAGAGGCAATCGTGCGGCAAGACTTCGTAGAAGTGCCGCATCGCATCGCGCCCGATGAAACGCCCGCTGGGATTGTCCGGATTCGCTAGGTAGATGATGCGCGGCTGCTCGCTCTTTGCGATGCCGAGCAAGCCTTCGATCTCCGGCATCCCGTCGTCGCGATAGGGAATGTCGATCGCCTTCCCGCCGTAGCCGATGACGTGATACAGAAACGTCGGATAGGTGCCGCGCGTCATCAGCGCGCGGTCGCCGTTTCCGAGGAAGGCGCGCACGGCCAAGCCCATCAGGTCGTCGATTCCCGCGCCCACGACCACCTGGGCCGGAGCGCAGCCGTGTTTTGCGGCCAGCGCGTCGCGTAGATCGAGCGACTCGGGATCTCCGTACCACGAGAGCCGGTCTAACTCCGCGGCCATGGCGCTCACCGCCTTCGGCGACGGACCGAAGGCGCTTTCATTGGCGCCCAAACGGACCAACTCGCGTTGACCGGTCTCCCGCATGAGCTGCTCGGGACCGATAAAGGGCGTCGACGCCGGAATCGCTTCAACGGCGGGCGTCGGGCGAATCACTGAAAGAAACTAACCTCCTAAAAAGCGGTGAACGGTCACGGGCGTATCCTGCGGCCACTCTTCGTCGCGCTCTTCCATTACGATGTAGCCATCGGCGCGCGCGGCGATGCTAGTAGAATACGAGCGCAGGTCAAGTGGATGCGCGAGAGGAGTCCCTCCCTCATACTGCAGGCTGACGGGAACGAACCAGGTCCACCCCGCTCGGCTTCGTGCCGGACGCTGCAAGCGCGCCTGCACCGTCGCCGGCTGCATCGCCGCACCGACTAACGCCGCAACGATCGGGGCCGCGACCGCTTCGAGCATGAACAATGCCGACATCGGGTTTCCGGGCAGGCCCAGGATCGGCTTACCTTCATGCGCGCCGAAGAGCGTCGGCTTGCCGGGCTTGACGCGCAGACCGTGCACGATGACGCCGGGCGTTGCGATCCGCGCAACCGCTTCCGGCAAACGGTCGCGCTCGCCCACCGACGAGCCACCGGTCACCACGACACCATCGGACTCCGCGAGCGCGCCCGCCAACACCGATTCAAACTCGTGCGCCTCATCGCGCAGCGTCGGATAGTGGCAGACCGCCGCGCCCATCGCGCGCAGCGAGGCGGCGACTGCGTAACGGTTTGAGTCTCGGATCTGGCCCGGGTGTGGCCGGCGCTGCGGTTCGACCAGTTCGTCGCCGCTGGAAAACACCGCAACCGTCGGACGACGATAGACGCGAACTTGCGTGATGCCAAGCGTCGCGAGCAGGCCGATCTCGGCAGCGCGCAGGCGGCGTCCGGGCGCAAGCAGCGCCTCACCTCGCCGGATATCGGCACCGCGCGCAACGACGTTTGTACCGCGCTCCACGACACCGTTAACGAAGACCCGCTCACCTTCGACACGCGCCTCTTCAATTGGTACGACGGCGTCGGCACCCGAGGGGAGCACGCCGCCCGTGGGAATTCGCGCGGCCGATCCGTTCACCAGCTCCGCGCTCGGAGCGACGCCCATCGCAACGCCGCCAACGATGTCGAAGGCACCCGGCGCCGATCGCGCCGCGAGCGCAAAGCCGTCCATCGCGGAACGCGCCGCATTCGGGTGGTCGTCGTCGGCAACGACGTGCGCTGCGAGCACGCGCCCAAACGCGTCGTCGAGCGCGACGAGCTCGCTGCCCGCCGGCCCGATGGATGCGCGCGCAAAATATGCAACGATGGCCTGACGCGGTGCGAGCAGCGCCTCCGGAGCAAATCCCACCTCCGGTAGGACTGGGTTTGCGGACTGCATAATGGCGCGCTTCTCCATGATCGATATCGCTTTGGTTCGACGCGATCCCGACCGCGTGCGACGGGGACTCTCCCGGCGCGGGCACGATCCGTCGATCGTCGACGGGCTTCTGCGCTACGACGAAGAGTACCGCTCGGCATTGACTGCGGCAGAGCGAGCGAAGGCCGAAAAGAACCAGATTTCAGCTTCGATCGGCAAGGCACGCGACAAAGCCGCCGCCGCGCAAGAGCTGCGAGCGCGAATTGAGGCACTCTCGCAGGAAATTGCGGTCTCCGAAGAGCGCGCGCGAGCGCTTTCACCAACGGAAGAGGGCTCGCCGCTGCGAGCGATGTTGGAACTAGTTCCCAACCTGCTCGACGACTCCGTCCCCGACGGCGCCGATGAAACGGCGAACCTCGAGTTGCGTCGCTGGGGAACGCCGCGCGCGTTTGACTTCGACGCGAAACCGCACTGGGAGCTGGGCGAACGACTCGGCGTGCTCGATTTCGCTCGCGCCGCGAAGCTTTCGGGCAGCCGCTTCTCGATTTTGAGCGGTGCTGGTGCGCGTCTCTCGCGAGCGCTCGCGTCGTTCTTCCTCGATCGCGCGCACGCGCGCGGCTATCTCGAGGTTGTGCCGCCACTGCTCGTCTCGCGGGAGACGATGTGGTCGACGGGTCAGTTGAGTAAGTTCGCCGATGCGATGTTCCAGGATCCCGATGCCGGGCTCTTCATGATTCCGACCTCGGAGGTTCCGCTCACCGCGCTGCACGGCGGCGAGATTCTCGAGGCGGCGGATCTTCCAAAAAAATATGCCGCGTACACGCCGTGTTTTCGCAAGGAGGCCGGCGCGGCGGGCAAGGACACGCGCGGATTGATTCGGCAGCACCAGTTCGAAAAAGTCGAGTTGGTTTGGTTGACCGCGCCGGAGGCCTCGGATGAGGCGCTCGAAACGCTAACGCGCGATGCTGAGGCGCTCCTCGTCGAACTCGGGCTGCCTTATCGCGTGGTGGCGCTCTGCGCCGGCGACGTGGGGTACAACGCCGCGAAAACCTACGACATCGAGGTGTGGATTCCGAGCAGCAAGAGCTATCGCGAGATCAGCTCGTGCTCGAACTGTACCGACTTTCAGGCGCGCCGAGCCGCGATACGTTTCCGGCGCGAACCCGACGCCAAGCCGGAACTGGTTCACGCGCTCAACGGCTCGGGTCTCGCGATCGGCCGAACGCTGGTTGCGATTCTCGAAAACTATCAGGAGCGCGACGGAACCGTAACCGTTCCGAAGGTACTGCAGCCGTACGCCGGCTTCGACCGAATCGCGCCCTAGCAGGGCTACGAAACGTCCTGAATTATCTGAAGCAGCACTTCGCGGTCGAGATACCGGATATGTCCGTGCTCGCGGCGCAGCGCCTTGCGGGACTCGAGCTCCGCAATGGCGCGCGCGGCTACTTCCTTGACCGTGCCGCCCGCCGCCGCAATCTGCGACTGCGTGATCGTCGAGAGCGCGGCCGAAACGGGAACGAGTCCGCGCTCGGGCATCGCGTACGGCAGCAGCACGCGTGCGATGCGGCCGAGAATCGGCAGCGAGCCTTGCACGCTCAACGCATCGGCCAGCAAGCGAACCCGTTGGGCTAAGACGATGCCGAGCGCCGTCGTCAGCTCCGTGTAGCGCGTGGCGATGCGCGATACGATATCCCACGGCAACTTGAGGATGTGTATGGATTTCGAGAAGACGGTGATCCGCGACATCTTCAAACCGCGATCGAAGTACTCGGCAACGCCGAACAACTCGTACGGAAAAATTTCGTAGAGAATTCGCTCGCGCTCGCGACCGCCGCCGTTGGCGCGCGCCACGATGCCTTCGGTAACCATGCCGATGAACGGCCAGTCGGCGTTCGCTGCGACGAGCGTTTGCCCGCGGCGTCCGGTTTGCCAGACGGCGGCGTCGGCGAGCTCTTCGCGCACGCCGGCATCGAGTGCCGCAAAGGCGGAGCAGCGGCTGAGATGTTGCGCCGCAGAGTTGCGGTCGGTTGATTCGATGGCGCGGTGGGTTAGGCGCAGATGCCACATGCGGCTGGCGACCCGGCGCGCCTCGACGATGAAGCGATCGGGGCGATCCTGCGTGATACGCGCGGATAACGCCCGCGGTTCGTTCTCCGTTATTAGGGTTATGGAGCCTCCCGAGGGAAGCCGGTCGAGAACGTTTCTAAGCAGCTCCGGGCGTTCCCAAGCAGGAAGACCGCGGAGGTCCATCTCCGAAGGTTGTGCCACGACCGTCACGTTCTCGGCGGCTTGAGCGCTCTACTCCCTGAGAAAGCTGAATCGAGAGGAGTTCGAATGGTAAGGTCTCTGGTACGCCTGGTAAGCTGCATCACGCTGGGAAGCACGGTCCTGCTGGCGACATCGACCGTGGCGTCGGCACAGCAGTCGCAGACGCAGCCCACGCAGTACTTCACGACTGCCATGACGTCGGTCTACGGGTCGCAGTATCCGATCACCGGACGCCTCGATATCCAGTTCTTCCCCGGCGGACACCTGCGCGGCTACTATCACTCGTCCTACACTAAACTGAACATCGAAGTCGTCGGCGGCCGCGACGGTAACTACATCTGGATGGATATCGGGCCGTCGAGCACCGATCTCGGGCTCAACGCCGGTCCCCAAGGCAAGCTCCACGTCGTGGCGACGATCAGCAGCGACGGCTCAATAAGAGGCCAGGTCTATCCCGAGCAGGCGGCCGTCCTCACCAGCATCACGATGTCGTCCGCTTTCCCCAACCCGCAGCCGACGAGCAACGAGCAGTGGATCTTCGCCGCGCAGCCGGCCACGACCGTGCAGCCGACCGCGAGCGCAGACGCGAGCCCTCAGCCCTAACTCGAGCGCCCAGACTCGCTCTTTAGCCCGCTCCAAGCACGCTTGGGTGCGGGCGGAAGAGCATCCATATGTTTGAGGAAGAGCGCCAACTGCCAGAGCTGCTGGTCGGTTAGAGAGCGGCCGAACGCCGGCATGCCGGTGAAGCGAATACCGTGATCTACCTTCCAATAGGTGACACCGTCGGGGTCGTCTTCGACGCCGTCCTTCGCGAGCTGCGGCGGTTTCTGATAGAGTCCCAACGCGACATTTGACGGTTTTCCATCGGCCGCGCCGTGGCAGACCGCGCAGTTTGCCGCATACAGCTTGATGCCGGCGATGAGATTCGCGTCGTTGAGGGCGACGGGATTGGGCGCCGCCGGAGCCTCGCGCGCGAGCGCCGCGTGAAGCGACGTTTTCGCCATCCAGCGTTCCAAGCGCGGCGGCTTTGCATCGGCGTTCGCCGGCATCAATCCCGCCTCGATTGCGATGTATGCGCCGACTCCGAGGACGACGAGCGTTCCGAAGACTCCGAGGACGACACCACGCGCCATGTTGACTGCGCTTCGACGCGCTTTGCCGGCTAACCAGCCACGTGTTCGGGGCGAAAGCCTAAGCCGACGAGACGCCCGGGAATGCGCGGCAAGAACGGAAGCCACCGGACGATTGCCGGTAAACGCCCCAGGAACGGAGCGCGCCCGTCGGCGAGCACCTTGCCGATGATTCTGCTCTGAATGAAGAGTTGCAGCCCTTGCGTCAACCGCGCCGCACGTTCGCGCCGTCGTTGCACGGCAATGAGATCGGCCGGCGTCACCGTGCCGGCGCGTAGCTTGGGGCCGAGGATATTTGCCGTTGCCACGGCGTCTTGAATCGCGAGGTTGATGCCGACGCCGCCGATGGGCGACATCGCGTGCGCGGCATCGCCGATGCAGAGCAGCCCCGGCCGGCTCCAGTGCTTTAAGCGATTCACGCGCACCGTCAGCAGCTTGATGTCATTCCACGACTGCAGTTCGGCGGCACGGTCGCGTAGAAACGGCACGATCTCACCGATTTGCCGGCGAAACTCACCGAGACCGCACGCCTGCAGCTGCGCAAGCGTTCCCTTGGGTATCACGTACGCGCACTGCCAGTAGTCGCCCCGATCGATCAACGCCATGATGCGTCCGTCGCGAACGTAGCCGAAGGTTTCGTGCGGATCCTCCGTTCGCTTCGTGAGGCGCAGCCAGAGCACGTCCATCGGCGCGCCGAGCTCGGTGACATCGAGTCCGGCAGCGTTACGCACGACCGATTCGCGCCCGTCGGCACCGAGCGTCAGGGCGGCGCGAATCTCAAGCGGACCTTCCGGCGTTTGCGCGCGCACGCCGGCAACGCAACCGTCCTCCACGAGCAAGTCCTGCGCGCGCGCGCGCATGCGCAGGTCGAACGTTTCGTAACGCCGCGCCTGGTCGCCGAGAAAGTCGAGGAACTCCCACTGCGGCATAAACGCGATGAACTTGCAGCGCGTCGGCAGATGGGTAAAGTCGGCGACGGTAACGAGCCGGTCGCCCACGTTGCCGGCGAGCACGGTGACCTCTTGATGCGGGCGCGACAAGAAATCGTCGAGCAAGCCCAGTTCGGCCATCACGTCGAGGGTCGACGGGTGAATCGTGTCGCCGCGAAAGTCGCGAAGAAAGTCGGCATGCTTCTCCAGCAAAACCGTGCGAACGCCGGCGCGCGCAAGAAGGAGTCCGGCCATCATTCCGGCCGGACCGCCTCCGACGATGCAACAGTCCGCTGAAATCTCGCTCACTGGATCGCTCGGCCGTAATACCGGTAGCGTGCAAACTCGGCCTCGCGCTGGTCGACGCGCGCTTGACACGCAATGGCGATCTCGCTGATGAAGTTCTCGAGCGAGAGCGCCGCGACGCCTGGCGTGAGCGCCGCGTCGATCCACTTCCCAAAAATCTGCATCGGCAACTCGTAGCCGCCCGAGAGATAGAGCGCGCACTCGCCGATCTCACCGATCTCGCCGGGCTGCGTGCCCATGACACCTTTGAACTCGGGAAACGCGGTCGGCAGACTCGTTGCCACAAAGCCGATGTCGAAGGCGTATGCCTCCTTCGCATTCTTCCTCACGGTCAAACGGATCGGGATTGCGACGTAGCCGACGTCGGGAAGGTGAAGATCGCCCAAGCCGACGTGCAGCGCAAAGCCGCGCCAGGGCCCTTCCTGACGCGCGATAGCCTCGAGTATCTCGCCGAGAACCTGCGCGCCTTGCTCGGCCGGAACCCGCAGCTTCCGCTCAAGTCGTACCTCCGGCACCTCGTCCTCCTTATAAGTTGAGTGCGTTCGCTCCGGCGCGAGGCTTGCCCATCCCATGCGAGGAGAAAAGGCGCGCCTATCAGAAATCTTAGGCGCACCTAACAATGAAAGCCCTTCTGACCCGGCCGATCGTCGCTGCTGCCGCGGTTCTGCTCCTCGCGGCCTTCGCACCGGCGGTCGCGCGGGCCGACGCCGATGAGGTGCCGTCGGCTAGCTCTACTTCGCTCGGGCTGCAGCCGCTAAGCGCGCCGATTCCGGTTGCAACGCCGGCGCCCGGCGAGTCTGCCTCCATGCCGCGGCCCGACGGTGCGTATCAAGCGATTCCGAGAGTCTCCGGCCACACGAAGACGTTTGCGATCGTCGAGCGAGCGGCGCCATGGACGCTGCGGCCCGGCTTGACGGTGATGGCCAACACCTACAACGGCGTCGTGCCCGGCCCGGTGCTGCTCGTGCAGCAAGGCGACAGCGTCGTCATCGACTACACAAACGACGGCGCGATTGCGGACTCGATCCATCTGCACGGCGTGCACGACATTCCGGTCGAGATGGACGGCGTCGGCGGGATATCGCAGCCGCTCGTCCCGCCCGGCGGACATTTCGTCTACCGGTTCGTCGCCGATACGCCGGGCACGTTCATCTATCACAGTCACGACGACGAAGCGATGCTCGACTCGGGCCTCTACGGCGCGATCATCGTGCAGCCGTCGCATCCGCGACCGGTAGAGCAGGGCCTCGGCGGCGACTTCCTCGAGATGCTCTCGTCCTGGCAGATCCAAAGCGGCGCCGAGAATCACTTTACGCTCAACGGCAAAGAGTACCCGGCGACGCGCGCGCTGGAGGTGCATGCGGGCGAGCGCTTTCGTGTGCGCTGGATCAACATCTCCGGCGAAGAGTTTCATACCATGCACACGCATGGGCACTATCAGCAGATCGTCGCACGCGACGCGCAGCCGGTGGACTACCGCGACGTCGAAGATACGGTATTGATCGCGCCCGGCCAACGCGTGGACGTCGTGATTCGCGCCGATGCAAAGCCGGGAACGTGGCTGGTCCACTGCCACGTGATGGACCACATTGAGGATGCGACCGGTATGCCGGCCGGCCTGATCACCGCCATCCACTACGCCGGAACGCGCAACACGCTGCGCTCGATGTACCGCGCGATGCAGCCGGTCGCCGGCGCAACGAGCCACGGGCTGAGTTTCTGGACGACCGTGCTGCTGGGTGCCATCGCCGGCTTTACGATCTTTCTCGGCCTGCCGATAGCCCGGGCGCGTCGCCTCTCGCCCCAGATCGTTGCGTTGCTCAACGCGCTGGCGATCGGCATCCTGCTCTATCTCGTGGTCGAGATCGCCCAAAATGCCATCACCCCGATCTCCGCGGGACTCAATGGGTGGCATGCCGGAGCCGGAGCGTTCCCAATGGCGCTGGTCGCGGTCTTCGTCATCGGTCTGCTCGTCGGTTTGGTCGGCTTAGGCAGTGCGGCCACGCACTTTACACGTCAAGCCGCGATGCACGCCGAGAACCCGGTGGTGCTCGCGGCGATCATCGCGATCGGCATCGGCGCGCACAACTTCGGCGAGGGGCTGGCGATCGGCGCGTCGGCGGCCTCGGGAGCGACGGCGATCGCGTTGGCGCTCATCATCGGCTTCGGTCTGCATAATGCCACCGAGGGCTTCGGCGTCGCGGCGCCGCTGGTCGGACGCGTGGTGCCGACGTGGGCGCAGATCGGGCTTGCAGGGTTGATCGCCGGTGGTCCGACATTCATCGGTACGATCGTCGGCTACACGTTCTACTCCCCGACGCTCTCAGTGCTCTTTCTCGCGATTGCCGTCGGCGCGCTGGTCTTCGTCATCGGCGAGCTGTGGAATATGCTGCGCAAGACGGGCCTGACCGCGTTGGTGACGACCACGATGTGCGCGGGGTTTCTGATTGCGCTGGCGACCGAACTCTTTCTCGATATGAACGGAGGCTAGGCATGGTGTTCGGGATCGTCCTCGCGGTTACGCTCGCCGGCGCACTTGATGGCATCGCCGCCCGGCCGCAGTTCGCGCATGCCATCGTGGCGGCCGAAGTCTACGATCTCGACGCGAAGCGCTCCCTCTACGCCCGCAACGCGGGCATATTGATGGAGGCGGCTTCGACGACCAAACTACTGACCAACGGCACGAGCCTGGCGCTGCTCGGTCCTAACTTCCGCTGGACGACGCCGGTCTACCGCACCGGCCCCATCGATGCTGGCGGCACGCTGCATGGCGACCTCGTGCTCGTTGCGAGCGGCGACCCGAACCTCTCGCAGCGCATCCAATCGGACGGTTCGCTGGCATTTGAGAACGAGGACCACTCCTACGACGGGAGCTACGAGACGCGCGCCGTGCCGGGAGATCCGCTCGCGGTTCTGCGCGACCTCGCCGCGCAAGTCGTGCGCGCGGGCATCAAGCAGATCGACGGCGGCGTCGTCGTCGATGCGTCGCTCTTTGCCGATCAAGGTCCGGAAGGTGGAACGGGGGCGATCCTCTCGCCCATTGTCGTGAACGATAACCTCGTCGACGTAACGGTCACTCCGGGAACGAACGCCGGCGATCCAACGACGATCTCGGTCTCGCCGGAGACACCGTACGTCTCCTTCGTGAATCAGTCGAAGACGAGTGCGGCGGGCACGGAACCGACGATCAATCTGGGCGGTCGAGACAAGACCAACGCCGACGGCTCGCACACCGTGACGATCACCGGAACGATGCCCGCCGGCCGTTCGATCCTCTTCGCCTATCGCGTGCCCGAGCCGCAGCGCTTTGCGCAGGAGGCCTTCACCGTCGCGCTGCGCGACGCGGGTGTAACCGTAAACGCACCGTCGAGCACTGCCGCCTTCGATCACGCAACCGCCTCCGCCGCGTACACGGCTGCCGATCTCGTTGCGCGTCACGTTTCGCCGCCGCTCTCCGAAGACGTCTATCTCACACTGAAGGTAAGCGATAATTTGCACGCCGGCTTGATGCCGTATATGTGGGCCTATGTGACGGGCGTGAAGACGGAGCTCTTGAAGGCGGGGTTCGCGCGCGAGCATCTGCTGCTCGCTGCGGCGGGGCTCGATCTACGCGGCGCGTCGCAACAAGACGGCCTTGGCAGCTTCGCCTTCTTCACGCCGCGCTTCATGGTGAGCTATCTCGCATGGGTTGCCCGTCAACCGTGGTACCCGTCGCTGTGGCGTGCGTTGCCGGTCCTCGGCGTCGACGGCACGCTCTTCAATATTCAAAACGGCTCGGCAGCCGCCGGTAAAGTCCACGCGAAGACGGGCACCTGGGATGTCGGGAATTTGCTCGATAACGGCGTTCTGATCTCGAAAGGGCTAGCCGGCTACATGACCACGCGGCACGGCCGGCATATCGCTTTTGCCTTCTACATCAATCGCATGGCCGGCAAGCAAAGCGTCGATCTCACGAAGGACGCCTCGCACTACGCGGGCCAGACGCTCGGCGAGATGGCTTCAGACGTCTACAGCGCGCTATGACGTATCTAATTTTGAAGCTGGTCCACCTCATTGGCGTCGTGCTGTTCGTGGGCAACATCACCGTCGGTGTCTTTTGGAAGTGGTTCGCCGACCGCAGTCGCAGCGCCGCAATTATGGCGTTCACGATGGATGCGATCATTCGCGCCGATCGAATCTTTACGATCCCCGGCATCGTAATCTTGCTAATCGGCGGCATTGGCGCCGCGATCGTCGGCGGGATTCCCATTCTCTCAACGGGTTGGGTTCTGTGGGGACTCGGCGCGTTTATCTTATCCGGCCTAGCCTTCGGTCCGCTCTCGCGCGTTCAGCGCCAGCTCTCGGCTGCGGCGCATGCCGGCGACCTCGAGCAATACGCGCAACTTTCGAGCGGCTGGAACCTTTGGGGAACGCTCGCGCTGATATTTCCGATCGTCGCGTTCGTGATTATGATTCTCAAACCGGCTCTTCCCGCGTTTCATCGATAGGGGGGCTTGCGATGCATAGAGACGTGAAACTCGAGTTGCTTCTTACGATCCTTTTTCTCGGTGGTTGCAGCGCACCCGGCACTACTGTGGGTATTGCACCGGCGCTCGTGAAGCAGCCCTTGGCCGCGTCGAGGCCAGCAGTGCTCCCGGCAGTTCTCCTCTACGTCTTGGGGGGAGCGCGGACTAGCAGACATCCCGATATTGAGGTGTTCGATGGCACGCGCCATAAGCCGGGCCAGAAGCCTCTTTACACAATCCCGTCGCGACGTAGCGGTGAATATGGCCTCCTCGTCGTCGACGAGAAGAACAACTTGTACGCGACAAATGCTTTCTACAACGCTGTGGAACTCGACATGTTTCCGTCGGGCCAAACCAAGCCAACGATTCAATGTACGTTCGCTTCGAAACCGCAGGGGGCATACACCGCCGGCAATACGCTCTACATAGCGACGTCGTCCTTCACTATCGAAGAATACGCGCTACCGTTACACGCGGGAAAGAACTGTCCGAAGCCCACAAAGATTCTCACGGACCAACGGGCAAAACTGCGGGGACAGTTTTTCTTCGGAGTCGCGGTCGATTCGGCCGGGGACGTCTTCGACACATGGCAGAGTGGGCAGGGTGAAGAGTTCGCATATATCGACGAGTTTCTGCGCGGCTCAAGAAATGCGCGCCGGTATGCCCCTCTGCGTCAGTCGTTCGACTACTTAATCGCTTCTGACACGTACGGCAATCTTGCAGCCAACGTCACGCCGAATGGGGTTGGAGAGGGCAACGACATCGCAATCTTTCCGTACGGAGCCCGCCGCCCGCACCTCTACGACCCCCTCTCGAACGGCCAGTACCTCGGGTTTGCATTCGCCGACCACGACACGGAGCTTTTCACGGTTCCTGACTATCCGGAAGCGGCGGTAGAAGTCTACGCGTATGACGCGCGAACTGCCACCGTCGGCGCACTCTTAGGTACCTACTCAACCGGCGTTTGGTATTACGCAGGAAGCATCGCCGTCTACACAAAGCCATGATCGTCGCAACGGCATTTTACTCCTCCCGCGTTTCATTAGCCCACGCCTCCATTCCGCCGTCAAGGTTTAGTGCGCGATCGTAGCCGAGCGCGTTGAGTTGTTTCGCAACGTGGGCGCTGCGGACGCCAAGATGGCAGATGACGACGATGTCGCGATTCGTCGGGAGCTCTCCGAGGCGATCCGCGACGTCCTGCATCGGAATGTTAACGGAACCGTCGATGACACCGTCGGCTACCTCTTCCGGATCGCGAACATCTAGCAAGAACGGCGAGGGGTCGTCGTCTAAGCTGCGCAGCAGTTCTTTTGCTGATATTGATCTCATCGGTGTCGGAAGCGCAGATCTCCGGGCTTAGGTGTACACCTACGTCAACCCGAACATTGCGCGAGCTGCTTTTTGTTCGGGATTGTCGGTAGGATCCAGGGTTACCGTCGCACCGCGCCTTAGGACTTGGTCTTCGAGCATCGCAGCGCGGGCAGGGTCTACCATGCGACAGCGCATTATTTCCGCTATCGCGTCTTTGAGGTTCATACGGACCTTTCAGGGTTTATTTAGGGGGGCTACGTACCGTTGCGCGCGGTGAGCCAAGAAGCCTTTATTTATGGTAACGATCAAATTTACACTTGTTGCGCGTCGTCGCGGCAGCCGAGGAGAGGGTGGGATTCGAACCCACGGAACCCGCAAAGGTTCAGCGGTT
>CAVWGL010000009.1:0-356829 GCA_963754565.1 Vulcanimicrobiota bacterium
CGAAGTCGGCCAGTTCCGCGGCGTTCGGCCCTTGGTCGTTCACGATCGGCATTTTCTTGGTGAGGCTGGTCCAGGCGTCGTCGACCAGATCCTCGTCGGCTGCACCCCCCGCGGTGAGGACTTGGAAGTTCTCCATCCGGCGTCGTTGCCAACCCGGCTCCAGCGATTCCGCCCAGCGCGGGTCGGTCGGCCGGTTGGCCCGTACGTCGACCGTTGACGGGGTGCGCTGAAAGACGAACAGGCGGTGCACCGATTCGGCGAGGCGCGGCACACACTGAAGGCTGTCGCGCCGGTGCCGATGATGCCGACCCGCTTGTCGGACAATCCAGCCAGGTCGGTGCTGGTGTAGTCATAGTCCCAACGGCTGGTGTGAAATGCATGACCGCTGAACTTGGTAATGCCTGCAATCCCAGGAAGTTTCGGCTTTTGCAGATAGCCGTTCGCCATGGCTACGAACCGGGCCCGAATCTTGTCACCGCGGTCGGTGGAGATCACCCATCGGGAACCGGGCGAATCCCAGAGGATTTCGTGAACCTCGGTCTGAGACATGCGTCACGGTATAAGTCGTAGTGCTCGGCGATGCGTTGGCAGTGCGCGAGGATCTCGGCCCCCTTGGCGTACTTCTCGGTCGGGATGTAGCCGAGCTCTTCGAGCAAGGGCATGTAGACATAGGACTCGACGTCGCAGGCGATTCCGGGGTAACGATTCCAATACCAGGTTCCGCCGACGTCGGCAGCCTTGTCGATCAACCGGACGTCCTCGACGCCGAGTTGCTTGCACCGCGCCCCGATCAATAAACCGCCGAAGCCGGCGCCGACGATCGCCACATCAACCGTGTCGGTGATGGGGTCGCGAGCGAAATCGGGATCGGCCCACGGGTCGTCGCCAAAGCGACTGAATGCGCCGGCGATCTCGACGTACTGGGAAATCCCGTCGGGGCGCAGGCGCCGTTGGCGTTCCTGAGCGTATTTGGCGCGCAGTGCGTCGGGGTCAAATGTCGTGCCACTGAATTCCCTGACCTCAGCCACGATCGCAGTCTTTGCCGTCGTCTGCCTGCGCCGTTGCTCGGAGGCCCAGGCGGATCAGGTGCACCAGGCCTGCGCTGCTGCTAACCGCCACGGCAGAATACTGGCCCAATTTTGCCAACCAGGCAAACATCTGTGCAGCGCGACGCGCGTGATGTTTCGATTTTGGCTGCGACATCGTCATCTAGCGTGCATGGACACGTCACGGCGCCGATGCCAATTAGCTGATCAGCGAGACTAAGTCTGATGCCATGAGCATCAGTCGGTCCTCATCCCCTCTGAAAAGCCCGCCAAACCGGCCGCGGGGACAGGTTCGTCCACCGAGCCGCGTTACTCGCTGTTGCTGTCCACCGACCCAGCGTGATCGAGGCCGCGCAGCGGCTCCGCTACGACGTGTTCAGCAGCGAGCCCGGCTTCACGGTGACCGGCCAGCAGGCCGCGGGCCTAGATGCCGACAGGTTCGACGAACACTGCGACCACTTGGTGGTGCGTGAGGACAACTCCGGCGAACTGGTGGGTTGTTACCGCATGCTGTCCCACGGGTGCCGTCGCGGCCGGGGGACTTTATACCGCAACGGAATTCGACATCCGGGCGCTGGATTCGCTGCGGCCGTCGCTGGTGGAGATGGGACGCGCGGTGGTTCGCCAGGACCACCGCAACGGCGCCGTGGTGCTGCTGATGTGGGCCGGCATCCTGGCTTACCTGGACCGTGCGGCTACGACTATGTCACCGGCTGCGTGTCGGTCCCAGTCGGCGGGGACGGCGAACCACCGGGCGCTCAGATTCGCGGGGTGCGGGACTTCGTCTGCGCCGACATGCCGCTCCGCCGCATTACCGGGTGCATCCGCGCCGGCCGGTGATCATCGACGGGCGCCCGCTCGACGACATCCCGGCCCCCGCGCGGCCGAAGATCCCGCCGCTGATGCGCGGCTACCTGCGGCTAGGCGCGCAAATATGCGGCGAGCCGGCCCACGATGCCGACTTCGGGGTGGGCGACTTCCGCGCGCTGCTGGACAAGCGATCTGCCCAAACCCACAATCTCCGGCGATTCCGGTCGGTGTCGGCGGCCAACGAAGCGGCGGCAGGGTCGCCGGTGAACAGTCCGGCCCCCGCGACCACGCCTGGCTGCCCCGCGCATCGTGCGATACGAGCTGCTGCGTGCCGACGACCCGCGGCGTCCCGGCGGTTGTCGTGGTGCTGCGGGTAGCGCTGCGCGCACATTGGCGCTGTTGTTGGCGGTGGCGTGCCGTTGCTCGCGATCCCGCTGCCCGGCCGGACGCGGGCGAAGCGCGTCGTACTGCCGGTTGGTCCTGCGCTGCTTCGGCGTCCGGATCACGGTGTCGGGTAACCCGATTCGCAACCTGAGCGGGGTCCTGGTGGTCAGCCCCCACATGTCCTGGTTGGACGCCTTCGCCATCGGTTCGGTGTTGCCCGGGGTGTCGTTCGTCGCGCGCGCCGACATGTTCACCGGCCGGGCCACCGGCGTGGTGGCCCGCATCCTCAGGTCATCCCGATCGAGCGGTCCAGCCTGCGCCGGCTGCCCCTGGTGGTGGACACCGTCGCGCGCGGCTGCGCGCCGGCCGGACGGTGGTGGCCTTCCCGGAGGGCACCACCTGGTGCGGCCTGGCGTGCGGGTCCTTTTATCCGGCGATGTTCCAGGCCGCGATCGATGCCGGCCGCCCGGTGCAGCCCCTTCGGCTGACCTACCACCACGTCGACGGCAGCGTCTCGACCGCCCCGGCCTTCGTGGGCGAAGACACATTGTTGAGGTCAATCCGCCGGTTGCTCACCGTGCGCCGCACCCTGGCCCGCGTGCGGGTCGAATCCCTGCAGTTGCCGGGCACCGATCGGCGCGACCTGGCCAACAGATGCCAGTCCGCGGTGCTCGTGGGGGCCCGCACCCGGCGGCATTCCGGGCAGCGGTCACCGGCACGTGCTGGTGGCCTGACCGGCCCGAAGGGCCGGTATCGTGGTGCGCGTCATGGTGTACCTCGATCACGCCGCCACCACCCCGATGCATCCCGCCGCCATCGAGGCGATGACGGCTGCGCTGGGCACGGTCGGCAACGCCTCTTCGCTGCACACCAGCGGCCGGGCGGCGCGGCGTCGGATCGAGGAATCCCGTGAGCTGATCGCGGACAAGCTGGGTGCGCGTCCGTCGGAGGTGATCTTCACCGCGGGTGGCACCGAGAGCGACAACCTGGCCGTCAAGGGGATCTACTGGGCCCGCCGTGACGCCGAGCCGCGTCACCGGCGCATCGTCACCAGCGCGGTCGAACATCACGCCGTGTTGGACTCGGTGAACTGGCTCGTCGAGCACGAAGGCGCACGGGTGACCTGGCTGCCCACCGACGCGGACGGCTCGGTGTCGGCGCCGCGCTGCGCGACGCGCTGCAAAGCCACGACGACGTCGCGCTGGTGTCGGTGATGTGGGCCAACAACGAGGTCGGCACCATCATGCCGGTCGCCGAACTCGCCGCCGTCGCAGCCGAGTTCGGGGTGCCGATGCACAGCGACGCCGTTCAGGCGGTGGGCCAGTTGCCGGTCGGCTTCGCCGCCAGCGGGCTGTCGGCGATGAGCGTGGCCGCGCACAAGTTCGGCGGTCCGCCGGGCGTCGGCGCATTGCTGCTGCGCCGCGACGTCAGCTGCGTGCCGTTGTCCCACGGCGGCGGGCAGGAACGCGACATCCGCTCCGGCACACCCGATGTCGCGGGCGCCGTCGGGATGGCGGCGGCGGCGCAGATCGCGGTGGACGGGCTCGAGTCCAACAGCGTGCGGTTGCGGGGGCTGCGCGACCGGCTGATCGAAGGGGTGCTGGCCGGCATCGACGACGCCCGCCTCAACGGCGCCCGCGACCCACGGCGGCTTCCCGGCAACGCGCACTTCACGTTCCGCGGCTGCGAAGGCGATGCGCTGTTGATGCTGTTGGACGCCAACGGAATCGAGTGCTCGACCGGATCGGCCTGCACCGCCGGCGTCGCGCAGCCGTCGCACGTGCTGATCGCGATGGGCGCCGACGCGGCCAGTGCCCGGGGATCGCTGCGACTGTCGTTGGGGCACACCAGCGTCGACGCTGACGTCGACGCGGTGTTGCGGGTGCTGCCCGGGGCCGTGGACCGGGCCCGACAGGCTGCGCTGGCCGCCGCGGGGGTTTCACGTGAGGGTGCTCGCCGCGATGAGCGGCGGCGTCGACTCGTCGGTCGCCGCCGCCCGCATGGTCGATGCCGGGCACGACGTGGTCGGTGTGCACCTGGCGCTGTCGTCGGCGCCCGGCACGTTGCGCACCGGCTCGCGGGGCTGCTGCTCGAAGGAAGATGCCGGACGCGCGCCGGGTCGCCGATGTGCTCGGAATCCCGTTCTATGTCTGGGATTTCGCGGAGAAGTTCCAATCAGACGTCATCGACGATTTCGTGTCGTCCTATGCCCGCGGGGAAACACCGAATCCGTGCGTGCGGTGCAATCAGCGAATCAAGTTCTCCGCATTGTCGGCGAAAGCGCTGGCGCTGGGCTTCGACACGGTGGCCACCGGCCACTACGCGCGGCTGTCCGGCGGGCGGCTGCGGCGCGCCGTCGATCGGGACAAGGACCAGTCCTACGTGCTGGCCGTGCTGACCGCGGAGCAGTTGCGCCACGCCACGTTTCCGATCGGGGACACCCCCAAGCCGCAGATCCGTTCCGAAGCCGCCAGTCGCGGCCTGGCGGTCGCCGACAAGCCGGACAGCCATGACATCTGCTTCATCCCGTCCGGCGACACCCGGGCCTTTCTGGGTGAGCGCATCGGGGTTCGCCGCGGCACGGTGGTCGACCAGGACGGCGCGGTGCTGGCCACCCATGACGGCGTGCACGGTTTCACCATCGGGCAGCGAAAAGGTCTGGGCATTGCCGGGCCGGGACCGACGGCCACCCGCGCTACGTGACGGCGATCGACGCCGACACCGCGACCGTCCAGGTCGGCGAGGCGGCCGACCTGGACGTGAGGCGCTGATCGGGCGGCCTCCGGTGTTCACCGCGGGAGCCGCGCCGGCGGGACCCGTCGAGTGCGCGGTTCAGGTGCGGGCGCACGGCGAAATGGCCGGTGCGGTAGCCGAATTGATCGGCGACGAGCTCGTGGTGCGGTTGCGCACCCCGCTGCGCGGGGTGGCGCGCGGCCAGACCCTGGTGCTGTACCGCCCCGACCCGGACGGCGACGAGGTGATCGGCAGCGCCACCATCGCCGGTTCATCCTCACTCGATCGTCGTGGTGCAAACCGGAGCGCGACTGTCGCGCATGACCGCGGGGGTTGTTCGTCGGCTCGGGTTGGTCGCGCTCATCGGCAATGCCGGCGGCTCCGTGGTCGTGACGGGTTTCGCGTTCTACCTGGCGCCAACCGTGCTGGCGGCCCATGAATACCGGGAATTACAACGGCGTGGTGTTGCCGCCTTGGTCGTTTTCACCGTGTCTGCGATGGCATTCGGCGCATGGTGGGTGGGGTGGCGGCTGTTTGCCCCGGGAACGAACGGCTCGCCGTCCTCGCCCAGAACGCTCGTAACCAGGTCGGCGATGTAGTTGAAGACGGCTTCGAGCACGGCTTGGCGTTTGGTGACGTACGGCGAGCGATAGCTGGCGCCGATCCATCCGAGGAACACTAAAGCGACGATCATGACGAGCCACGTCGTTACGATCGTGTCGGCATGCACCGGCCCGAGCACCGGAATGTGCCAAAGAATGTGTTCGCCGATGTGTTCGTGCATCGATATCGATTCGTTAAGGCTTCCGACGAGAGATCCGCAACACGCCCCCGGCATACGCCGCGAGCGGGAGAAAGAACCCGGCGAGAAACGGCCCGAGCGACCACCACGGTCCGCGGGCCGCCAATGCCGCGGCTACTATACTAAAGCCGGCCAGCCGCAGCAAACTACTTAACCCAAAGAGGATAGGGTTGCCAGTTTGTACCAGCCGCTCGCTCCCTCGCATAATGGCGAGCATGTTGGCTATCCCGCATGCAGCTCCAATCGAAAGCGCGAGACCGCCATACCAAGCCAACGGAAGTAGCAATAGTGAAACCACGGCGGCCACCAGGAACGACCACGCGGCCACGGACCACTTCAGACGATAGTATGCCGCGAGATCCGCCGCTGACTCGGCGCCGCTGTACCTACGTCGGTCCGAAACCATATCCTTCCCGTTCTCCGGGGAGGCCGGCGTCATGCCATCGACTTGGCCAGCAGCCGAAACGCCGAGTAGGCACCGACGATGCCGCCCAACAGGAGTCCGACGGGCGCCAGTAGCGGCATTCCGAAGCGCTGTTCCGCGCCGACGCCGAGGAGCAATCCTACGATCGTCGAGCCGGCAAAGCTTCCGCCGGCCAACACGACGGGGAGAAACGCTCTCACGACCGAGCGCTGGCGCCGGCGGTCTTCTCCGCGAAGGGGGCGGGGTACTCGCCGTCTCGCAGGCGCGCCAGCAGCCACTGCGTTATTCGCGACGCCGCCCGGCCATCTCCGTATGGATTGCGTGCGTGGGCCATCGCCGCGTAGTAGGCGTCGTCCGTCAGCAGCCGCGACGCCTCGGCGACGATCCGCGCGCGCTCGTGACCGACGAGGCGAAGCGTTCCGGCCGTAAGGCCCTCCGGGCGCTCGGTCTCCTCTCGCATGACGAGCACCGGCTTGCCGAGACACGGCGCCTCTTCTTGCAGACCACCCGAATCGGTGAGTACGAAGGTCGCCTCCCTCACCGCTGCCACCATCTCGCCGTAATCGATCGGTTCGACCAACACTACTCCCGCGACGCCGTCGAGCACGGCGTGCGCGACCGGCGCGACGCGCGGCGACGGGTGAACGGGCCAGTAGAGCTGTGGTCGCGGCGGCGACTCGGCGATAGCGCGCAAGGCTTGGCAGATCTCGGCCATGTAATCGTGGTTTTCGCGGCGGTGAGCGGTCACGACGATAATCGGCCGCTTCGGATCGAGCTCTCCCCAACGCGGGGGCGGGTGCAGATCGCGGCGCCGGGCCGTCTCAAGGAACGCGTCGATCACCGTGTTTCCCGTAACTACGATATCGAAAGGCGCGACGTTCTCGGCAAGCAGGTGCTCTCGGGCGAGCGGCGTGGGTGCGAAGTGGTAGCTCGCAAGCGTCGCCGTCAAGCGACGGTTCATCTCCTCGGGGTAGGGTAGCCACCGATTCCCCGTTCGCAGTCCGGCCTCGACGTGACCCACGGGAACTTGCTGGTAGAAGGCGGCCAGCGCGGCGGCGGTGCTCGTCGCCGTATCGCCGTGCACCAGCACCACATCGGGTCGCGCCTCGCGCAGAACCGGCTCCATGCCCTGCAAAACGCGCGTCGTAATCTCAGTCAGACTCTGATCCTCGGTCATGATGTCGAGATCGTAGTCGGGCGAGATCCCGAAAAACTCGAGGAGATCGTCGAGCATTCCGCGATGCTGCGCGGTAACGCAAACGCGATGATGGATCTCAGAGTGCGCCTGCAGCGCCGCAACGACCGGCGCCATTTTGATCGTGTCCGGGCGCGTTCCGAACACGCTCATCACCGACAGCGCCCGCGGCATCGTCAGGTCGCGTGCCGAAAGACGTGCGTGAACTCCCCCGAAAACGCCAGCGCGACCGCGCCCAGCACGAAGCAGACGGCGTAGAGAAGCAGCACGGCCTGACGAACGTTGAGGCCGAAGCGGAAGATCAACTGGTGGTGAAAGTGTCCGCGGTCGGCCTCGGTAATGCGCTTACCGCTGCTCGCGCGCCGCACGATCACGGCGGCGGTATCGAGCACGGGCAGGGCCAGCACCAGCAGCGGAACGACCACGCTTATGGCGATGGCCGTTTTACTCGCACCGATTATGGAAACGGTTGCAAAAACGTAACCAATGAAGAGCGAGCCGGCGTCGCCGAGAATGATCCGAGCCGGATTGAAGTTATACGGAAGAAAACCGAGGGAGGCGCCGGCCAACGCGATAACGACCAGCGCGACGACCGGATTGCTATGCAGCACCGCGATCACGAAGAGGAAGACGCTCGAGATCGCCGCGACGCCCGCGAGCAGCCCGTCGAGGCCATCGAGAAAGTTGATCGCGTTCATCATGCCGACGTACCACAGCAACGTAACCGGGATGCCCAACCACAACGGAAAGTCGATCCAGTTGGTGCCGGGATTTCTGTCGAACGGATTGGTGATACCGGGAATGATGAAACCGTACATCATCGAGACCAGCGCTACCACGATTTGAGCCACGAGTTTGTTTCGGGGACGCATCTGCATGACGTCGTCCCAAACGCCAACCCCTACGATCAGCAGGCTTCCGAAGAGCAGGCCGACGAGCCGGTGCACGGCGTCGAACTGATCGGTCGAGGGAAGCAGCGTGAACGGCGATCCCATCGCGACCCCGAGAACTGCAAAGAGCGCGAACGAAAAACCGAAGAAGACCGCGATGCCGCCGACGCGCGGTTTCGGCGATTCGTGCATCCTCCGTTCGTCACCGTCGGAGTCGACGATACCGAGACGATTCGCGAGGCGTAGTATCAGTGGGGTGGCGAGCAGGCAGACGACCGCGGCGATGGCAAAGGCGGCCGCGTAGATGAGGCCTGCACCCAGCAGGTGCGGGCTCACCCCCGGACACCCTCCAACGCCCCATATCCGACGAGCGCAACGCCGGCCTCCGCCAGCAGCGCACTCGCGACCGCGTCCGGATACGCCTCGTCGTAGACGATGCGTGAAACGCCGGCGCTGATCAGCAGTTTCGAGCAGTTCACGCAGGGTTGGTGCGTGCAGTACGCCGTTGCATCGTGAAGGCTGACGCCATGGAGCGCGCCCTGCACGACGGCATTCGCCTCCGCATGCGTCGCGCGAAGGCAGTGTCCGTCGACCAAGGTGCAGCCAACCTCGGTGCAGTGTCCGACGCCCCGCGGCGCCCCGTTGTAGCCGGTCGTCAAAATGCGATGAGCGCGCACCAGTACGCACCCCACTGCGGCACGCGGACAGGTCGCACGCGTGCTCACCGTGTGCGCGATCTGCATGAAGTACTCGTCCCAGCCGGGGCGCACGTGCGTTAGCGACCTTTCGCTATGGTACGTCGTAACGGGAGGTTAGCTCACGAACCCGTCCGCCCAGGCGCTCGAGCTGCCGGTGCTCTTCAATGTCGTCAAGGGCATCGCAGATGATGCGCGCCACTTCACGACACTCCTCGATCCCAAAGCCGCGCGTCGTGATCGCCGGCGTCCCGAGGCGAATGCCGCTGGCGACCATCGGCTTTTGCGTGTCGAACGGAATGGCGTTCTTGTTGACCGTGATGTTGATCTCGTCGAGGTACGCCTCGACCGCCTTGCCGGTAAGTCCCTTGACCGAAACGTCGACCAGCATGAGATGCGTGTCGGTTCCGCCGCCGACGAGGCGCAGTCCGGCTCGGGTGAACTCATCGGCCATGGCGCGGGCGTTTTGCACGACGCGCTGCTGATAGGTCTTGAACTCGGGCTGCAGCGCTTCACCGAAGGCGACCGCTTTGGCCGAGATCGTATGCATTAGCGGGCCACCTTGAATCCCGGGGAAAACGCTCTTGTCGACGGCCGTCGCCCACTTCTGGCTGCTGAGCACGAAGCCGCCGCGCGGACCGCGCAGCGTCTTGTGCGTCGTCGAGGTCACGAAGTCCGCGAGCGGTACCGGCGATGGATGCAGACCCGCGGCGACGAGTCCCGCAACGTGCGCGAAATCGACTAAGAGCGGCGCGCCGATCTCCTGCGCGATCTCGGCGAACGGCCCGTACTCCATGATTCGCGGATAGGCGCTTGCGCCGGCAACGATCAATTTCGGCCGATGCTCGCGAGCCAGTGCGCGAACTTCATCGAAGTCGATCAGCTCCGTGTCTTTGCGCACGCCGTAGGCGATCGCGTTGTACAGTTTACCCGAGAAGCTTACCTTGGTCCCGTGAGTAAGATGGCCACCGTGCGCCAGCGACATGCCGAGAACCGTGTCTCCCGGCTGCAAAACGGCCATGAATACCGCCATATTGGCCTGGGCTCCGGAGTGCGGCTGAACGTTGGCATGCTCTGCCCCAAAGAGCCGCTTCAAACGCTCTAGCGCGAGCGTCTCCGCCACGTCGACCCACTGGCAGCCTCCGTAATACCGTTTGCCCGGGTAGCCTTCAGCATATTTGTTGGTCATTACGCCGGCGTTCGCTTCGCGGACCGCTCGGCTGGCATAGTTTTCGGAGGCGATCAGCTCGAGGTTCTCCCGTTGCCGCCGCTCCTCGCCGGCGATCGCGGCAAAGAGTTCGGGATCGGTCGCTTCGATGTGACTTGGCGCTAGAATTTCCACTCTTGCACTTCTTTGGGGGTTCGTGCGCCCGTAACCTTGCATCCGCCCGACGAGGGGTAGGTACGGCGAGCGGTCGAAAATCCGACGTCGATGAAGCTTGCCTGCGCGAGCGGTGCGCTCCACCGTGAGATCGAGAGCGGCGAGCTCACGCAACTCGAGTTCCTCGATCTGTGCGCGCGCGACCTGGCTTGCGACGGCGTCGTTTTGGACGTTCGGCATTTTCCGCGAGTCGACGACGACTACCTCGCACAGCTCAAGAAGATGGCGGTCGACTGGGGGCTTTCGATTGCGGCGCTGAGCGATTCGAGCTTCTTTGCATCGCAGCCCGAGCGCGTGTCGGAGATCCTTCGTCAGGCGGTGATGCTAGGCGCGCCACTCATTGCAGCGCCGCTTTCGCGCGAAACGGAGTGCTCTTGGGGCGAGCAGTTTGCCCGTCTTTGCGAGGCCACAGGCCTTGCAAAGAGCGCAAACGTTACGCTCGCGCTGCGTAACGCTCCACAAACGTTTGCAGCGAGCGCCCACGATTGCAAGCGAGTCGTGAAAGAGGCCGACTCGGCGTGGCTTCGTTATGGACCCGCTCCGTTTGACCTCGATGCGGCCAGCGATCCGCGCGCGCTTGCGTCGAATACCGTTCTGCTGTGGAGCGTGCCGGCGCAGACGGAGCAAACGGTCGGCGACACCGCAAACGCCTTCGCGTCGTTTCGCGGATTCGTTGTGCTTGACGAGCCGTCGGGAATGGCGGCCGTCGCCGCGCTAAGCGAAGCGATTGCGTGTTGGCGCGAAACCCTTTGCCGCTCCAATAAGGAACTCAACCGCAAATAGCGTCTTGCGTCCGCGGTACGAACCTGCGTTCTCGCAGGTGGGTGCGGCCCGGGCGCCGGTTAGGGCAGGCGTTGCGCCCGCTTGGTCCGTCGTATCCGGAGCTGATGCTCCCTAGTCAACATAAGTCGGTTCGGTACCTACGCACGCTGCGCGCTAGTCGCAGTCGAGCCCCTCTACCGTATCACCCCGGTCAAGTGCTTTGAGTGCGGCGTGCGCCTGCCGGTAGAACCTCGACAGCTCACGAATGCTGCGCCCATGCAGGCACTCGCGCTCTCCGTCGAGACGATAGAACTGCCGCTCGTTCATCCCTTCAAAATCGCGCGCTGCGAAGAGTCGATCGCCCGGACTGCGGTAGTTCGCGTTCGAGCTGGAGATTGGGAGGGGCTCGGCGAGGCGACCCCGATCGCGCGCTACGGCGAGTCCGTCGAGAGCGTAGCAGCATATTTTGAAGCTCATCCGCCTGCCGGCGACGATCCGTTTCGGCTCGAGACGCTGCTGCACGGCGCGATTCCCGCCGCGGCGCGCGCCGGGCTGGACCTCGCCCTGCACGACCTGATCGGCAAACAGCTCGGCAAACCGCTATACGCGCTTCTGGGCTTGGACCCGTCGCGCGCGCCGGCGACTTCCTTTACGATCGGCATCGCCGAACCGCAGCTGACGCTGCGTAAGGTGGACGAGGCCGCCGATTTTCCTATTCTGAAGGTAAAGCTCGGCGCCGGAAAGCCGGCCGATGAGATCGAGATAGTTGCGGCGATCCGTGCGCGTTACGGCGGCGTCATTCGAATCGATGCTAACGAAGGCTGGAGCGTTGACGACGCCTTCACGATCTTGCGCGAACTGCAACGCTACGATATCGAATATTGCGAGCAACCGGTTGCGGCCGGTAATCCGCACTGGCTGCGCGCGATTCGCGAACGCGTCTCCATCCCGATCGTCGCCGACGAAGATGCTCTCGTCGCCGAAGACCTGCCGCCGCTACGCGGCTGCATCGACGGCGTCAACGTCAAGCTCGCCAAAGCCGGCGGCATCCGCGGGGCGCTCGCGATGATTGCGACCGCGCGCGCGATGAAGCTTAAAGTGATGATCGGCTGCATGATCGAGAGCGCGATTGCCGCCACTGCGGCGGCGCACCTCTCACCGTTGGCGGATTGGGCAGATCTCGATGGCCCGCTCTTGATCTCGCGCGATCCGTTCTCCGGCGTGCGATACGAGGGCGCCAAGCTGATAGTTCCCCATGCGCCGGGATTAGGCGTTCGCGAAGCCACGCCGGTATGAGGCGTTACGTCGTCCTCGCTCCGCAGCGTTTCGCCGATGACGCCAAGACGGCGCACGGGGTGATTCGCTACGGCGACGACGAGGTCGTCGCGGTCATCGATCCATCGCACGCCGGGAAGCGTGTACGCGACGTTCTTCCGTACCTCGAAAGCGACGCGCCGATCGTCGCCGGGCTCGAGGAGGCGCTCGAGTATGCGCCCACCTCACTGCTCATCGGAACGGCACCCAAAGGCGGCGGCCTTCCGGCGGACTGGCGCAGCGCCGTCGCCGGCGCAATCGCCGCAAGGCTCGAGATCGTGAGCGGGCTGCACGAGATGCTCGGTGCCGACCGCCAGTTTCGCGATGCCGCGCGCGCGGCCGGCGTTGAGATCTGGGACGTGCGCGAGCCGCCGGCCGTACCGCTCTTCTGCGGAGACGTTTACGGCATCGAGGCGCCGGTGCTGCTTACCGTCGGCAACGATTGCGCAGTCGGCAAGATGACGGTCGCACTCGAGTTGGTGGCCGCGGCACGCGCGGCCGGACGCGAGGCCCGCTTTGTTCCGACCGGTCAGACCGGTATCATGATCGCAGGATGGGGAATCTCGGTCGATCGCGTGATCTCCGATTTTGCGCCTGGTGCGGCCGAACAGCTCGTGCTCTACGCCGCCGCGCGCGGCGCCGATCTCATCGTTGTCGAGGGACAGGGCGCAATCAATCATCCCGCGTACGCACCGGTCACGTTGGCATTGATGACCGGCTGCGCTCCGGACGCGCTCCTGCTCGTCTGCGATCCGACGCGCACCCGAATCGAATCCTACGACACGCCGATCTTGCGCTACGAGAGACTTATCGAGATCCACGAGGCGATACTTCAAACGCTCAAGCCCGCGCGCGTGGTGGGCGTCGCGCTCAATACGCGCGGTCTCAGCGAGCCGCTCGCGCGCGCGGAGATCGCTCGAGCGCGCGAGCAGACGCAGTTGCCGGCCGACGACGTCGTGCGATTCGGGCCGAAGTATCTTTACGGGCAGATCGCCGCGCACATCGTAAAGCGCCCCCCGCTCTCGCGCACGTGAAGGGGAGACGCGGCACCGCTGCGGCTTTCGCGCTCGCAATCGCGTGCGCGGCCTGCTCGCGTTCCCCGCTGCCGTCGCACGGCGAGCGCAATGGCTGGACGATTCCCGGCGTGCTACGACTCGGCGAGAACGAGGAGCCCGACAGCCTCAACCCGATGTACTCGCATACGGCGGCGAGCGACTCGACCGCAGGTCTGCTCTATTCGTTCGTTCTGCGTTACGACGCACAGGGCAACTACGTTCCCGATCTCGCTACCGAGGTACCGACGCCGCGCAACGGCGGCATCAGCCGCGACGGAAAGACCATCGTCATCCATCTGCGCAGAGGCGTCGTTTGGTCCGACGGCGCTCCGCTGACCGCCGCCGATTGGCTCTTCACCTATCGTGCCGTACGCGACCCACGCACCGCGGTCAAGACCACGTACGGTTGGGACGAGATCGCAGCTGCGAGCGCGCCTAATCCGTACACGATCCTCATCCGCCTGCGGCACGCCAGCGTCGCAGTGCTCGGCATTCTCGCGATCGGCGGTGCGGCGTATCCGCCGCTGCCGGCGCATCTGCTGGCGCGGACCACGAACCTGCGCGAGTCCGGCTTCAACGAGCATCCCCTCTCGAGCGGGCCATTCGTGCTCGAGCAATGGAGCCACGGAAGCTCGCTGACTTTCGTCCCGAATCGCCGGTACTTTCGCGGCGCGCCCCACCTGCGCGAGGTGATCTGGCGAGTGGTCCCCGACGTCAACACGCTCTTCGACGAGTTGGCGGCGCACGAGATCGACGTCTACCCCAGCGTCGGCGTCCATTCGATTGCGCGTCTCTCCTCAATCAAAGGCATCGTCGTCGTGCGCCGCTTGACGGCGAACTGGCGTCATCTCGGCATGAACATGAGCCGTCCGCAACTTGCCGACGTTCGAGTTCGTCGCGCCATCGAGCTGGCCATCGATTGGAATCGCATCGAAGCGAGCGTCTTTCACTCGCTCGACCGGCTCGCGGTCTCCGATATCTTTCCCGAGTCGTGGGCGGCGCCGGTGCTGCCGCGCTATCGGTACGACCCGGACGCGGCGCGCCGGCTTCTCGTCGCCGCCGGCTGGCGACCCGGTCCCGATGGGATCCTGCGCAAGGGACCGTTGACGATGCATCTCTCGATCTACGCGACGACCGGTCATCAAGAGAATACCGAATCGCAACTCCTGATTCAATCGATGCTTCGCGGAATCGGCATCGACGTCGCGGTTCGAAACTATCCCGGCAGCTATCTCTTTGCCGAAGACGGACCGCTCTACATGGGACGTTACGACATGGAGTGGTCGATCGAGACCAACGGACCCGATCCCGACAACTCCGGCGATTGGGCCGGCGCCTTCATTCCGCCGCACGGCGCCAATACGTCCTGGCTCAACGACCCGATTGTCAACGCGACTAGCCTGGCGGCCGCGCGCACCTTCGACCTCAAGGCGCGTAAGGCGCTCTACCAACGCGAAGAGGAGCGCTTGCGCGAGCTCGTTCCCGCAGTCTTCTTCAGTTGGCAGACTAGCTATACCGCCATGAACGCCGACGTGAAGAACTACGTTCCCGCCGCCTTCATCGGCGACTCCTGGAACGCGTGGCAATGGAAGATCTGATGGAAGATCTGATGGAACGTCCGAGCGATCGCGCGTTCGCGCAAACCCTGGGAGCCTCGCAGCGCGCAACGCTCTTCTTCGAGGCGACGCGAAGCGGCGTCTTGAGCTGGAACACCCACGCGCCCGCGGGGCGGCTCGCCTTTCGTCTCTTGCGAGCGCACCAGCCCGCAAGCGAGTGGCTCGACCACTCGGAGTGGCAGCCGGGCGGTGCCACGTCGTTGAGCCCCGTCCACGACGGGACGAGCTGCGAAGTCGACGTCATACGAGCCGCGCTCCCGTTCGATGGGATCGAGATTCGCGCGCCGGGCGTTCATTTCGAGCTGATTGCCTTTTCCGCGCCGGTACGGGCGCGTGACTCGCTCGCGTATGCGCGAGAGGCGCTCATCCTCGACGTTCCCGCGCTTTCGCAATACGCGCAGGAGCCCGGGGAGCGCGGCTGGTGCAGCCCTGCGAGCCTGGCGATGATTCACGCCTACCACGGTATCGACGGCTCGGTGGCGCAGACCGCGCGCGGTGTCTTCGATCGCGCGTACAACGGCACCGGAAACTGGGCGTTCAACGCGGCGTACAGCGGCCGGCTCGGTCTTCGCGCCGCCGTCGCGCACCTGCGCAATCTCGATCACGCTGCGCGTTTGATCGAGCGCAACCTTCCACTGGCGATCTCGTATTCGTGGGCTCCCGGCGAGCTGCCCGGCGCGCCATTGGAACGCTCCGACGGTCATCTCGCGGTGTTGTGCGGCTTCACGCGCGACGGCGACTGCGCGATCAACGATCCGGCAGCGCCCAACGTGCGCGTCGTCTACGATCGCGGGGCCATCGAGCGAATCTGGCAGCGCAACGACGGTGTAACCTACGTCGTGGCGCCCGTCGGCATCCCGTACGCCGACGTGCTCGTCTCGCCGTGATCTCGCTGCGCGAAATCGAGCAGCGCGTCGTGCACTGCCGGCGTTGTCCGCGATTGCGTGCCTATGCCGCCGCGATCGCGCAGGAAAAAAAACGAGCGCACCGCGACTGCAGCTACTGGGGTAAGCCGGTTCCGGGATTCGGCGATCCGCGCGCGCGAGTGCTCTTGATCGGACTCGCTCCGGGAGCGCACGGCAGCAACCGTACCGGACGGCCTTTTACCGGCGACGCGTCAGGCGACTTTCTTTACCCGGCGCTCTATCGGGCGAGCTTTGCCTCAGCACCTCTCGCACGCGACCGCAATGACGGTCTGACGCTCTTCGACTGCTTCATTACTGCGGCGGCGCGCTGCGCTCCGCCACAGAACAAACCTGCGCCCGGGGAGCTGCGGAACTGCTTTGGCTACCTGCTGGACGAGTTCGACGCGCTCGAGGAGATTGCGGTCACGGTCGGCCTCGGACGAGTTGCCTTCGCCGCAATGCTGCGCGTGCTCGACGCGCGCGGATTCGCCTTCGAACCGGGCAAGCCGGCATTCGCGCACGGCGCCGAGTTCATGGCCCGGCGCGGCGATCGCGAAATCGTTGCGATCGCCTCGTATCATCCGAGCCGGCAGAATACGAACACCGGCAAGCTAACCGTTGCGATGTTCGACGCAATCTTCAGGCGGGCGAACGAGATTCTGGCGCGCGGCGCAGGTGAAGGTCCGCGATCAGCGCGTCGGGCACGGCGCCCGGCGCGTCCATCATCAAGTCTCGCGCGACCTGATTCTTCGGAAAGGCGATGACTTCGCGAATATTCTCTTCGCCGGCGGCAATCATGACGATCCGGTCGATGCCGAGGGCCATCCCTCCGTGCGGCGGCGCGCCGTACTCCAGCGCGCGCACGAAGAAGCCGAATCGCTCCTCGATCGCTTCGGGGCTCAGGCCGAGCATCTCGAAGATCTTTCGCTGTTCTTCCGGCTTGTGAATTCGGATGGAGCCGGATCCAAGTTCGTACCCGTTGAGCACGAGATCGTAGTGCTGGGCGCGCATCTCCATCGGTGCGCGATCCACCAGCTCCCAGTCGCCCGGCTGGGGGGCCGTGAAGGGATGATGCGCCGGAGCCGGCTTACCCGTCTCCTCGTCGATCTCCAAATACGGAAAGCCCGTCACCCAGGCAAACGCGAAATCCTCGGGATCGCGTAGGCCGCAACGCTGCGCGACCTCGTTGCGCATCCGTCCTGCAACTGCCGCCGCTAGGGCCTGCGAATCGGCAAAGAGCAAGACGGCATCACCGGTTGCCGCCTCAACGGCGCGGCTCGCCGCTGCAATCTCTTCCGAGGAAAGAAACTTCGCCGCCGACGATTTGACGCCGTCGGCGCCGAGCGCAATCCAAACCATGCCCTTGCCGCCGAACTGCTTTGCCGTCTCGGTCAACCCGTCGAAGTCGCGCCTGGAAAGCGCAGCACCCTGCGGATAGCGTAACCCAACGATCGCGCCGCCGGCGTCGAGCGTCGAGCGAAAGACGGCAAACTGCGTCCCGGCAAAGACGGCACCCACGTTCGCGAGCTCTAGGCCGAAACGAAGATCCGGCTTATCGAGACCATACTTGGCAATCGCCTCTTGGTGCGTTAGCCGCGGGAAGGGCGGCAGCTCGATGCCGAGTACGCTCCGCCATACGTGGTGCATCGCCGACTCCATCGTTTCGAGAACCTCGTCCTGCGTGCAGAACGACATCTCGACGTCGAGCTGCGTGAACTCCGGCTGCCGGTCGGCACGCTGATCCTCGTCGCGCATACATCGCGCGATCTGCGTGTAGCGGCCGAAGCCCGCAATCATCAAGATTTGTTTGAGCATCTGCGGAGACTGCGGCAGTGCGTAGAACTCGGCCGGATAGAGGCGGCTTGGAACGAGATAGTCGCGCGCGCCCTCGGGCGTCGATTTGATCAGCATCGGCGTCTCGATCTCGACGAACCCGCGCTCGTCGAAAAAATCGCGCATCGCCTTCACGATGCGGTGGCGCAAGCGAATGTTCTCCTGCATCCGCGGGCGCCGAAGATCGAGGTAGCGATATTCCAGCCGCAGGTTCTCGTCCACCGGCTCGTCGACGTTGATCTGAAAGGGCGGCACCTGCGAACGGTTCAGAATGTCGAGCGATTCGACCGAAACCTCGATCTCGCCGGTGGGCAGCCGAGCGTTCTCGGTGCCGGCCGGGCGGCGCCGAACCGTGCCGCGAATGCGCAAGACGTCTTCGTGACGTAAATGCTGCGCTTGCGAGAAGCTCTCGTGCTGCGGATCGAAGACGATCTGCGTCACGCCCTCGTGGTCTCGGAGGTCGGCGAAGATCAAACCGCCGTGATCCCGGCGGCGGTTTACCCAGCCGTCGAGCTCGGCGAGCGCACCCGCGTCGGCGGTGCGCAACGATCCGCAGGAAACTCTATTCACGCTTTCGAGCCTCTTTGATTCCTGAAACGTAGTGGTATTGCAATACGAGCTCGCGCGCAAGCCGTGACCGTTCGGCGCGCCGGTCGATGTAACCGAGCAACAGCGGCATGCGCGTCAGCAGCGAATGAAGCGAGAGCGAAAGGGGCGTCATACCAAGATTGAGCATAACGTCGAAGTGGGGGTGCTTGCCGTAGAAGCGCGCCGTCGAACGTCCCGCCAAGCGCATCTTTTCCTTCTGGTTCTCGTAGGGGACGGCTTGACAGTGGTAGTTCACCGCGCGCGGCTCGTAGTATATCTCCACGCCTAGCTTCGAGAGCCGGTATCCCAGCTCGAGGTCCTCGTGACCGTAGCCGGTAAAACTCTCGTCGAAGCAACCGGCGCGCAGCAGATCTGCGCGCCGCACGGACGCATTTCCCGTAAGAAAATAAAGCCACGAGAGTTTTCTTCGGGACGGTGGATGCAGATGCCCTCGCGCATCGGGATGATCGCGCTTGTACGCGTAGTCGTCCAAGTCCCGCGTCTGCACCTCGAGCCCGACGATCGCAACTCCCGTTCGCTCTCGATGACGTTGCAAATGCGTCGAAAGGAGGTTGGGTGAAGCGAGAATGTCGGCATCGTTGAAAAGGACGATCTCGCCGCGTGCCTGCTCGATGCCGGCGTTACGCGCGGCCGCGCGGCCTGCGTACGCGCCGGGAAGGTGGCGCACGTTGGCATGCAACTGCGCGAGCGTGGCGAGATACTCGGCGGTGCCGTCCGTCGAGTTGGAGTCGCAGACGAGCAGCTCGTAGGCAGCGGCGTCGACATCCTGACGCAAGAGCGTCGGCATGACGTGGACGAGCATGTCGAGCCGATCGTACGTCGGAATGACGACCGAGATCTCAGGCATACATCAGACGGGCGACGCCGCTCCTGATCTCATCGCGGAAACGCTCCAGCAGGCGAGGTTCGGCGCGCGCCGGCTTGCGTACCAGAACGTGCGGCACGCCGTAGGGAGACCACTCCTGCGAGTTCAGCCGGAAGTAGCGGTGCTCGAAGGCGACCAGCGTCGGGCGGTGGACCGCGCTGGCAACGTGCGTCGCGCCGGTGTCGACGGTCACGACGACGCGCGCGCGCTCCAACACTGCCGCCCATTCGTGGAACGGCAGGGCGCGCAAGCAACGCGTCACGTAACTGTTGTTCTCGAAAGCGGGCGCCTCCGGCTCGCACTCGCGCGCGCAGGTGACGACGACCGGTGCCAGCGCGGCCAAATCCTTTGCCATCGCGAGGGTTCCCGCGAGCGTACTGCCGCCCGTGAACCATCGTCGCGCGAGGTGGAGCACGATGAAATCTGCCGGCAGCGTTCGCGCGATGCTTCGGTCCGCGTCGATGACGTCGAGCCGCAACGCGAGGATGCGCCGGTCCGCCCCGGCAAGCCCGACGAGATCGAGCAGTTGTACGACCTCGTGCCGGACCTTGCGGTGCGGCTCGCGGTCGCATAACTCCGGATCCGCCTCCGAAATCATGATGCGGTTTAGATACAGCCGCGCCGTCAGCCTGGCGAACCAGCGGCGCTCGTACGTATACCCCACTCGAAGCGGCGCGCGAGAGGCGCCGATCAGTTGGAGGTCGACGAAGCGCGGCGCCAGCGCAATTGCAACGTCGTATTCGCGCAGACGCGAACCGAACTCTCGCGGAGACACTCCCTTTGGCAGAACGATCAGCTCGTCGAGGTCGCTGTTGCGCTCCACGACGACGCGGTTGTAGTCGCTAGTCACCATGGCGATGTGCGCCTTCGGAAAGGAGGCTCGGACCGTTGCCAGCGCCGGCGTCGAGAGCACCAGGTCTCCGATGCGGTCGGTACGCGAAAGCAGGATTCTCACAGACGAGTGGCCCGTAACTCTCGTTCCAGTTCTTCGAAGTAGGCCTCGTTCGCGAGCGCGCGCGCGGCGCGTAGCTGTTTGCGTGTGAGCTCGCCGTCGCCGAGGCCGGCAAGCAAGCCGCGCAAACGCGCCGCCATCCCGAGCCGCCGCCGCGCGGCTGCGAAGCGCCGTTGAACCGGATTGATCCCCGTCGCGAGATACGCCCGCCAGTGAGGGTGCAATCGCACGAGCGCGGCCGCCGTCCGGGCTTTGGCGCGAGCCTGCTTCAGCATCGCATCGATGTCGCTTGCATGCGGTCGAGGCTTGAAATGGTAGACGAGAGCGAGCGGATTGAAGACTGCTTTGATTCCGGCAGCGCGCAGGCGCAAACCGACGTCGATATCCTCCCAGCCGTACTCGGAAAACGACTCATCGAATCCGCCGACGGCGCGAATCGTCGCTAGCGGCACCGAGACGTTGGTCGTCCAAAAGTAGTTGCCGCTGTAGTCTTTGATGCTCCAGATGGGCGGCGGCAGGTCCTCGAGCCGTTCGACCTCGATGGCACCGCCGCGCACGATCTCCGACGGATGCGAGGCGCCGCTGCGCAGATGCTCCTGCACGAAGTTCGGCAGCGGAAGGACGTCGTCGTCGATGAAGATGATGCGCTCCCCGCTCGCGCGCGCTATTCCGGCATTCCGCGCGCCGGCGAGCCCACAGTTCGATTGCCTCACGGCGGTAAACGCGCACGTCGCGCGGGCCCGGGCGCGCTCGATCACCGCAGGCGTATCGTCGGCCGAGCCGTCGTCGACGAGAACGACCTCGTACTCTTGCGCGGAGATCGTTTGATCGAAACAGGCCTCCAACACGCGGTCGAGCAGCGCGGCGCGATTGTAGGTGCAGAGTTGAATCGTCGCCGCGGTCACGATACCAACGAGTCCAGCGCGACGAGAATTCGAGGGTTGTCCAGATTCGCGATACAGGCGTAATCGCGGCAGCGCTCCTTGGTGTCGCCCGGATGACACGGATAGGAGGCTCGCACCACCGCCGTTCGTTCGCCCAGCGGAGCCCAGCGCTCCGGAAAATCCGTTTGAAATGGAAAGATTCCCACGGTCGGGCAACCTACCGCGGCCGCAACGTGCATCGAGCCGGTCGTGATTCCCACGAAGGCGTGTGCCCGTCGGGCCAGCGCCGCGAAGGCGCCGACGCTGGTACGCCCCGCGATCGAGACGACTCGCCGCTCGCCGGCGAGACGAACGATCGGCTCCGTTAACGGCGCATCGGCCGGCGAGCCGCTCACGAGCACGTCGGCGTCATATCGTTCGACCAACGAGCGCGCGAGCGCGGCCCAACCGGCCGGCGGCCACAGCTCGCGTGCGGATGCGATCGCGTTGCATGGATTGAGGACGATGAAGCGGCCTTTGTCGTCGCGTATCTCCGCCGCCTCCCGCTCGTCTTGCGGCGTCGGCACGAAGCGATAGCGACGGTCGGACGTATCGCAGCCGATCGCGCGCGGGAAATCCAAGAGAATGTCCGACCAGTGCGAGGTGACGTCGCCAAGCTCGCTGCGAACGACCACTTGCTTCGTGAAACGAAAGGAGTAGAAGCGCCGCGCCTGACCCACGCGGATTGGAATTCCGGCGCGCGCGGGGATGCGCGCGGTTCGCGCGGTTGCCCAAGTGACGACGCAGGCGCAATATTGCTTGCGTTTGAGCCGCGCGCAGAGCGACGATTCGCCGGCGTCATCGACGAGCACGGCGTCGAGGTCGGGAACTCGTTCGAGCACCGCGGCATGCGCCGGCAGCGTGAGCGCGTCGACAGAGGCGAACCGGTGACGAAGCGCTCGCGCAACGACCGAGGCGACGAGCGAGTCGCCGATACCGCCGCCGGCACAGTAGAGCAGCGCCCGTTCAGTCGCGGTCGCCGCCATCGATCACGCGAACGAGCTCTCGAGCGTAAAGCCCGTCGAGGAGCTGTGCGCGGCCCATTGCTCGCACCCAGCCGGGTACGCTGCGGCTCGTGGAGAGCCCCGCATAGAGTGCCAGAAGGGGATCCGGCAACAGATAACGCGCGCGCAGCAGATTCACTGGATGGGCACCCGTCGCCAGGCGCGCCCGCGGCGACGAGTGCTTCTTCAAAAAAAGGCCGGCCATGCGAGCCTTTTCGATCGCCTTTTGGCTCTCGCTCTCCAGCGCCGTCTCTGGTTTGATATGCCAGAGATAGGCATTCCAAGCAAACTTCCAACGACACCCCGCGTCGCGAAGACGTACGCCGAGCTCGGTGTCCTCCCAACCATAGAGATCGAACGCTTCGTCGAAACCGCCCGCGCGCTCGAACGTTCGCTTTGCCAGCGATGCGTTGCAGGTGCAAAGGAATGCGCGCGAATAGTTCGCGAGTGTGGGCTTGGGGGTGACGTCGTACGAGGGAACGTTGAGAATCGGGCCATCGACGACCAAATCCTCGCCGCGCGCAGCCGCCGCGTGCGCCGCGATCCACCCTGGGGGCACCCAAACGTCGTCGTCGCAGAAAAGAATGTATCGGCCGCGCGCCGCCTCGACGCCTCGATTGCGCGCCCGTCCGCGATTGGGCTGGGCTTCCGCGACGTAACGTACGGGCGCCGGCCCTCCCTGGCGCTCGACCAAACCTCGGGTGTCGTCCGTCGAGCCGTTATCCACGACGACGACCTCGAAGGGCGGCGCATCGATTTGGCGCTGCAACGATGTCAGCGCGCGCTCGAGAAGGCCTCGCCGGTCCTTCGTCGCTATGACAACCGAAACGTCCATCTCGAACCTGCGCCTAGCGAGCCTATGCCGCCAGCCGGAGCAACGCGCCGGCCATCCGATCCGCCGCGCCGATGTGATCGCGATAGAGCTCTGCAAGCGCCGCGCCGGATGCAGCGATCCAGTCGCGGTCATCGTACGACTCCAACGCAATCCGCGCGATTCTTCCCGGAGTTACGGTTCCGTGAAGCTCCCGAATGAGCGCGCGACCCGCATCCATATTCGGTTGCGTATGATGGGCGAATCGCCGCGCGACGGCCACAGCCGCTGCGCGTTTGAGCGGGACGCCGACGAACGGCACCCGGTTGAGGTAGGTGAGCGGACCGTTGATCGCAACGAGCTCAGGAGCATTGAGCGGCGTGATCGCAAGGGCCGGCTTGCCGAGCACCGCGAGCTCGATGGTCTTGGTTCCGGGAATCGTCAGCACGACGCGCGCACGTCGCGCCGCCGCCAGCGCGTTGTAGAGCACCGGCACGCGCGCGTCGCCTTTTGCGGTCGCAAGAAAGTCGACTCCGCCCTCGGTCACGAGCCGCCCGCTCCGGCCGTACATCCTGGGGTGACCGCCGGCCTCGATCGCGGACGCGACTTGTGAGCGCTGAGTGAAGGGTGAGAGCGCAAAGGCAACCTGCAGTTCCGGACGTTCGCGCCGTATCTGCAGCGCGACCGCAAAATAGAACGGGACGAGGTTTTCGATCTCGTACGAGCGGGAGCCGGGCATGATCAGGATGCCGTCGACGGGCGTGCCTTTCTCTTCGGCAAGACCTGCCTCGAAGAGCGCGCCGTCGATCGCCAAGTTTCCGACCGTTTCGATTCGTTCGCGCGGAGTGCCCCAACCCGCCAACTGCTCGACGTTTGCGGCATCGACGGCAAAGGCGCGATCGAAGAGCGCGCGGTACGATCTGCGCGAGAATTTATAGGTCGTGGCGCGCCCTTTCAATCGCGCGTGCACGCGCGCGGCGTGCACGAGATCGCCGCCGATGTACTGCACTAAATCGGCCGGCCTCTCGAGGCCTTCGGGGCGTGCGCCAAAGGCAAACTTCAAGTACGACTTGGGATCGAAGACTCGGGCTGCCGGAAAGGCGTCGCGCACCATCTTGGCTTCGAAACCGGTTGCATAATCGTCGGGAACGAGAAATACCAGCGCCTCCAAGTCGGGGCAGCGCTGATAAAGGGATCGCAGCAACGGCCGCAGCCAGCCGGCGACCTCACCGGGGCCGTTAGCCGTGAGCGCTATACGCATCGAGGATGCGCGCGATCGTTGCCGTCGTGCTCTTCCCCGCGGCGTGCGGCGCAAGCGCAATGCGGCCGCCATTGCCGAGCACGACCGTGCGTTCCGGAAGCTCCTCCTCGCGGTATTGATCGCTCTTGACGTGAACGTCGGGTCGGATGCGATCGAGCAGCACCTCGGGAGTGCGCTCGGAGAATCCCACGACTGCATCGACGCTGCGCAGCGCCAACAGCAGCTCGGCACGCTCGTCGAACGGAACGATCGGGCGCGCGCGCCCCTTGATCCGGCGCACGGAATCGTCGTGGTTTAACCCAACGAGCAGCGCGTCGCCCTGCGCCCGCGCCCAGGCGAGGTATTCGGCGTGTCCGGCATGGAGCACGTCGAAGCAGCCATTGGTAAAAACGACGACCCGTCCGGCACGCCGCAGCTCCTCACGCCACGCTACGGCCGCATCGACGTCGAAGAGATGCCCGAAAAACGGCGCCGCGGTCATGACGAGCCGGCAGCAGGACCGACGAGCGCAACGATCTCATCAGGTGAGGCCGTTGCGGTGCCCAGCTTTTCGACGACCACTCCAGCGGCGAAGTTCGCCAGCTGCATCGCGTGCTCGATATCCGCTCCACTAGCGAGCGCAAGTGCAAGCATCGCGATGACCGTATCGCCGGCGCCGCTGACGTCGTACACGGTGCGCGCGACCGAAGGAATCATCAAGCGCTCACCGTTGCGTCCGAAGAGCGCCATGCCGTGCTCGCCGCGCGTGATGACCGCATAGCGACAATCGAGCATCTCGATGAGCCGCTCGCCGGCGCGCTCGAGGCCGGCATCGTCGACGATTGCCTCGCCCGTCATCGCGGAGGCCTCGGGCACGTTGGGTGCGACGCAGGTTACGCCGCGCAGCAGGGCGGCGTTTTGCGGCTTTGGATCGGCCAAGACAATCGGGCAACCCGACGCGGCCTCCACGATCTCGCGACAGAGCAGTCCTTTGGCATAATCGCTCAGGATGATCGCGTCGCAGTGCGGCGCTTGCGCGCGCACGAACGCCGCGACGCGCTCGCGATCGGCCGTCTGCAGCGGCGCCGTCGACTCCCAGTCGGCGCGCACGACCTGTTGACTGTGCGCGACGACGCGCGTCTTGCGCGTGGTCGGGCGATCGGAGAGGATGAAGACGCCGGAATCGTCGACTCGCTGGTCGATCAGCAGGTTGTGGACCTGCCCGCCGAACGAATCGTCACCGACCGTTCCCGCGACTGCGACGTTCGCGCCCAACGCGCGCAGATTGCTTGCGACGTTGCCGGCGCCGCCCAAGGTGAACGAGTGGTCGGCAACCGCGACGACGGGGACGGGGGCCTCCGGCGAGATCCGCGTTACGGTTCCCCAAATCCATTCGTCGATCATGACGTCGCCGATGACCAGGATACGCCGGCCGCCGGCGCGTTCGAAGAGCGTGCGCACGTCGGGCGCCATCAGCGCCGTCACGCCAGGTCTCCTTCGAAGATCAAACGCTGCTCCACCAAGTCGCAAACGATGTGGGCCATGACTTGATGCACCTCTTGAACGATTGCGGCGTATCCGTCGGGTCCGATCAGCGCGTAATCGGCAAACTCTAAGACGTCGCCTCCCCCGTTACCGGTAAACGCGACGGTGACGGCTTCGCGGCGTTTTGCGGCTTCGAGCGCGAGCACGACGTTGCGCGACGTGCCGCTCGTCGTCATCCCGATTACGACGTCTCCAGGTCGCGCGAACGCCTCGACCTGCCGGGAGAAGACGTAGTCGTAGCCGTAATCGTTACCCACGCACGTCAGCGTCGACGAGTTGACCGAGAGGGCTTCGCTGTGCAGTCCGGGCCGCTCGCGTAGAAACCGCCCCGAAAGCTCTGCGGCCATATGTTGCGCCTCGGCCGCGCTGCCGCCGTTGCCGCACCACAAGACTTTCTTTCCATCGCGCAGCGCCGTAACGACGGCGTCGACGATCGCTTCAACCTGTTCGCGGTACCGCGGCGAATCCAACAGTCCGCGCCGGTCGGCTAGCAACTCGTCGAAATCGCGCTTCCCGTCGTACTGCTTGCGCGTCTGCGGCTGGTTCACGAGTGCGGCTCGATCCAAAAAAGCTCTTGACCCTGCGAAACCAGCTCGCCATTGCCCGGCACGATGCGGACGAGCGTACCGGCGAAGTCGCTCTGAATCTCGTTGAAGAGCTTCATCGCTTCCAGAACGCAGAGCACATCGCCCATCTCGACGCGGTCGCCGATCTCGAAAAAGGGCGCGACATCCGGCGACGAGGCACGATAGAAGACGCCGGTTAGCGGGGCGAGGACTTTGCTGGCGTTTGGATGCGAGACCGGTGCGCTCTCGGCGACCATGGAACCGGCCGCGGAGCGGCGCAGCTCGGGTGGTTCCTCGGGGCCTCGGCGAGAGAGCTCGTAGATCGCGTCGCCGAGCCTTACCTTGATCGTGTCGAGATCGTGCTCGTGCATCAGCGCGAGCAGCTCGCGCAACGTCTGTGTCTCCTCGGCGTAACGTTCGTCCATTACAACCCCGCTTCTACGAGCAGCTCGACAAGGACTCCAATATCCGCGAACGGCACGTCGCGATCGCTGCGCCGCTCGAGATCCCGCAATACCGCCATACCGGAGGCCAGCTCTTCGCTCCCAAGGATGAGCGCGTAACGCGCGCGGTTGCGGTCCGCGATCTTGAGATGGGCGAGCAGCTTGCGATCGAGATAGTCGACGTAGGTCGGCGAGTCGAGCCGGCGCCGCAGCTCGACTACGATCGGCGTCAAGACTGTTCGCGCCTGCGGACCCAATGCGATCGCTTGAATCCCGCGACGGGAACCCTCCGGTTGCGCTTTGCGGGCCTCGAGCATCATGAGAAAACGCTCCATGCCCAGCGCAAAGCCGACGGCAGGCACGTCGGGGCCGCCCAACGACTGCACTAAGGCGTCGTAACGCCCTCCTCCGCAGACGCTGCTCTGAGCGCCGAGCATGCCGGAGGTAATTTCAAAAACGGGTCCTCCGTAGTAGTCGAGCCCTCGAACGATGCGCGGATCGATCGTATATGGAATAGCGCTCAACTCGAGATATCCGCGCAGCGCGGCGAAATGTTCGCGGCAAGCCGCGCAGAGGAATGCTTCGAACGGAGGCGCGCTTTGAACGTACGGTGCGTCCGCCGGATCCTTGCTGTCGAGGAGACGCAGCGGATTGCGTTCGATGCGCCGGCGCGACTCCTCACTCATCTCTGCGAGGTGCGGGCGAAAGTGCGCGACTAGCGCTTCGCGATACGCGGGGCGGCAAGCGGCATCGCCTATCGAGTTTATGCTAAGGCGCGCGTCATCGATTCCATGCTCGCGTACGAGCTCCCACGCAAGCGAGATGACCTCCAGGTCTGCCTCCGGCCCGGCGAAACCGAAGCATTCGACCCCGAACTGAAACGATTGCCGGTAGCGGCCCTTTTGCGGCCGTTCGTAACGAAAGATCGGTCCGATATAGTAAAGCCGCAGCGGACCGAGATTGAAGAGATGGTGCTCGAGCGCGGCTCGCACGACCGGCGCAGTCCATTCGGGTCGCAGCGTCAAGCTGCGCTCGGCTCGATCGGCGAACGTGTACATCTCTTTTTCGACGATGTCGGTCTGTTCGCCGACCCCGCGGACGAAGAGTTCGGTCGACTCGAAGACCGGCGTGCGAATCTCGCCGTAACCAAAGCGGGCTGCAAGCGCACGTATTCGCTCTTCGAGCGCATTCCAGCGCGCCGACTCGGGAGGGAAGAAGTCTTGGGTACCGCGCGGGGCACCGAGGCTCTCGGGCACTATGCTGCTCTCATTCCGGCCGTCCCGTTCGCCGAGCCGATTCGCTAGCCATTGCCGCATGCTTGCGTGATGGTCCCTCGCAGGGTGCGGAAAAAGTCCCGTACCGATCGTTTCGGCCGCAATGGCGGCAAATGCGAGGAGACGGTGAGGAAGCATACCCGAAGATGTCTGTGACCGAGCCGGCGACAAAGCAGATGCCGCCATCTCGGCCAAACCCTTGCGGCAACGGTTGCGATCGACACGCGACTTTTTCCGCACCCTGCTAATGCGCGCAGCGTTCTACGGTGCCGCGACCCTCGCGCTCGCGATGCTCTACTCCCCGGAGGCGCTCCGCGGCGCCCTGGCAACGTCGGCAAGCGCTTTATTCGAAGCAACGCCGTTTCTGGTCGCCGGCGCGGCTGTAGCGCGCCTGCTGCGAGCGCCTCACGCGGCAGCCTATTTTGGGTGCGGCTGCACCGCCGGTCCCTCGGCGCGTTCGCTTCCAGCGACGGCGGCAACGTGGCTCGTCTTCGGACCGCTTATCGCCGCCGCGCGCCTCGGCGCCGCGATCGTGGTCGCGCGTCTGCTCCACAAAAGCCGGCCCGCCTGTTCGCAAGCACCTGACCCGCTCGGCGAACTGCGGGTTCTTTTACCCGCTGCACTGCTCGCGGGTGCAGCGATGCAGGTGCGCGCGGTCGTCGATCCGGGCGCGCTGGGTCCCGTCGCCGGCGCCGCAGCCGGCGCCGCCCTCGGCTTTTTCGCCGCACCGTGTGGCCTCGGCGCAATCGCGGTGGCCGGCGCGCTGCGCATCGCGTCTCCACCGGCCGCTGCAGCATTTCTCTGCGTCGCCGGTATCTTCGATCTCCGTGCGCTGCGACGGGGCAAACCTAACGACGGCGAGCCCGACGCATTCGCATGTGTCCTCCTCGCGATCGCGCTCGCAATCGTCGCCGCTCGCCGCGGCGACGCCCTCGTTCATCCGATAATGGCGCTGCCTCTCGCGATCTGTGCGATCGCGTCGCTTCTTGCCGCTATCGCACACCGGCACCGCCAATCCGCCACTCAACGCTTCGCACCCGCCCTGATGCTGATCGGGGCCCTTATAGCAGCGCCGCCTCCCCAGTATCACGCTACCGAGACGACGCTCACCGATCTCTTTCCCGGCGAACACGTAACGTTCACCGGCGTACTAACTCGAAACCAAAACGCAACTGCGCTTGTACGCTACGCCATAACCTGCTGCCGCGCCGACGCCGTCCCCGTCGCCGTGCGCCTCGCGCACGCCCCGCCTTACGCGCCCCAAACTTGGCTCCGCATAGATGGTACAATCGAAAACGTTGGCCGCGAGCTTCTTCTCGCGCCGCAACGCACCGAGAAGATCCCTCCACCAACCGATCCCTTTATTTACCGATAGGACCGAAGTCGCGATTCGACGGCGGCCGGGATGGTACTGGTTAGCGGGGCCTCTGAGGGAGTCGCGGAGCCATGGATGGCGAGAGCGACTCCGAAGGGAGTAGCTTTTTCGCACGGATGCGAAAAAGCGCGCGTCCCCGCGCCAGTACTATCCCGGTCGCCGACGAAGCGAGAGAGAGCGAAACTCTACCGAGGCTCTAACAGCTCAACGGGGATGCCGTTGGGATCTTCCACGAATGCGATCGCACGCGTTCCGCTCGGCGACTTGTAGACGTCCTTGAGAATTTTCACGCCTTTGCCGCGTAGCCCATCGACATATTGACGGAGATCGCCGTCGGATTCGATCGCGAGATGTTCGTAGCGATTGCCGAGCGCGTACGGCGCGTGCTCTTCGAGATCGTACACGAGCTCGATGTACGCGTTCCAGTCGCGTCCGACGAACGCCATATCGGCGTTGCCGGGATAATGGAAGGGACCGTCGAGAAGCTGTAATCCGAGCTTCTTGGTATAGAAGTCGATCGATTCGTCCATGTCGTTGACGAAGATCGACGTATGCAGGAAACGAGGCATAGCGCGCGGCTTGGCCGTTGCGCGCCGGAACCCTACGGCCGCTTAGTGCAAGAAGTAGCGGTAGCTCGAGAAGACCAAGGCGACGCCGAGCCGGTCGGCGGCGGCAATGACCTCGCCGTCGCGAATCGAGCCGCTCGGGGCGATGATCGCGGTGCATCCGCCGGCGGCGGCGGCCTCCAACCCGTCGGCAAACGGAAAGAATCCGTCGCTCGCGCACGAGGCCTCACGCGCGTGCTCGCCGGCACGCTGACACGCGATCTGCACGGCGCTCACGCGGTTCGTCTGCCCGGCGCAGATTCCGCGCGTCGTGCCGCCGTTGGCGAGCACGATGCCGTTGCTTTTGACGTGCCGCACGACGTCCCACGCGAAGGCCAGGTCGTGCCATTGCTGCGCGCTCGGCTGGCGTTTGCTCACCACGCGCCAGGTCTCCGCCGGGGCTCCGGGATCGTCGTCCTCTGCTAAGACGCCGCCGAGGGCGCTTCGCAGACGCAGCTCGTGCGCCAGCTCGTCGGGGAGCATCCGCGCAAACCGCATGATCCGAAGGTTCTTCTTTCGCTGGAGCATTTCGAGCGCTTCGGGGTCGAAGTCCGGAGCGGCCACGATCTCGAGAAAGTATTCTCCCAGCGCTCGCGCCGAATCCACGTCCAGCGCGGCATCGCAAGCGACGATTCCTCCGAAGGCCGAGACGGGATCGGCTTCGAGCGCTTCGCGAACGGCTAAGCCGACGCTGGAACGTTGCGCGACGCCGCACGGAATCGTGTGTTTCACGACCGCGGCGCGTACGAACCGCTCGCGATCGCTGTCGAACTCGGCGCCGATCGGAGCGCGGGAAAGCAATCGCAGCGTCGCGTCGAGATCGAGCAAATTGTTATACGAGAGCGCCTTTCCGTGCAGCTGCTCGGGAAGATGCTCGGGACGATCGAGATAGAACGCGGCCCGCTCTTGCGGATTCGTTCCGTAACGTAGTTGTTTTGCTAGGGGCAGCGTCACCGCCAGCGCACCCGGAAGTTCGCTTGGCAAGATCTTGCCCGCTGTGGCGAGATAGTGCGAGATCGCGACGTCGTACTCCGCCGTTCGTTCGAATGCGGCGAGCGCGAACTTGCGCCGCATCGCTAGCGGTACGCTGCCCGACTCGATTGCCGTGCGATACTCCGCGTACTGCGAAGGGTGCGTCAATACGGCCACGTGCTCGAAGTTCTTGGCGGCAGCCCGCAACAAGGCGACGCCGCCGATATCGATTTGTTCGAGCGCTTCGGCCGGCGTCGTACCGGGACGCGCGACCGTCGCCTCAAACGGATAGAGGCTCACGACGACCGCGGTGATCTCCGGGATGGCGTACTTTCGCGCCTGCGTGAGATGCTCGGAATCGCCCCGGTCGTAGAGTATCGCGCCGAACACCTTGGGATGCAGGCTTTTGACTCGACCGCCAAAGAGCGCCGGAAAGCCGGTAAACTCCTCGATGTCGCGGGCCTCTACGCCCCCCTCCCGAAGAAACGCGCGGGTTCCCCCGGTCGCATAGATCTCGACGCCGCGAGATGCAAGCGCCCGCGCCACTTCGGCGGAGCCGGTCTTGTCGGAGAGCGAAAAGAGCGCCGCACGCCGCATTTGCTCCGCCGGAACGTCAGGCAACCGACATCTCAGTCTCCGCCGCGAGCTCCGCCGAAACGACCGCACTCACCCCGGCCTCGCTCGTCGTAACTCCGTACAGGCGATCCGCGCTCTCCATCGTCTTCTTATTGTGCGTGACGATGAGCATCTGAGACTTGGCGGCGAGCTCGCGCACCATCTGCGCGAAGCGTTCGATGTTGGCATCGTCGAGGGCGGCATCGACCTCGTCGAGCAAGTAGAAAGGCGCGGGCTTGGTCTCGATGAGCGCGAAGATGAGTGCCGCCGCGGTCATCGCGCGCTCTCCGCCCGAGAGCGCCGCGAGCGGCATTTGCTTCTTGCCCGGCGGCTGCACGGCGATCTCAATCCCGGTTTCCGCAAGGTTGTCGGGCTCGGTTTGCCACATCTTGGCATTACCGCCGGCAAAGAGCCGCGCGTAGGTGGCGGAGAACGCCTGCGCAACTCGTTCGAACGTCGCGTTGAACTGCACTTGGCTCTCGCGCTCGATCTCTTTAATCGATTCGAGCAGCGTCGTTCTCGCGGCGGCGAGATCGTCGAGCTGCGCCCGAAGAAAGGCTTCGCGTTCGGCGACCTCATCGCGCTCAGCCTGCGCATTAAGGTTGACGTTGGATTCCAGGCGGGCGAGCTCGTCGCGCAGGCGCGGCAACTCGTCGACTACCGCATCGGGCTCGTCACGATAGCGCGCCTCCACCTCGGCGCACTCGTCGCTAGTGGCGGGATGCTGCGCGAACTGGGAGACCAGCATTCCGAGCTCGGCCTCGATCTGCGCCAAGCGCGTGCGGTCGCGTTCGCCGCCGGCCGCCGCGTCACGCTCTTCCTGTTCGGCAAGCCGCATCTCGGATTCGACGCGAATCGCCTCGGCGGCGAGCTCCTCGCGTTCGTTTCGCGCCGTTTCGAGTCGCGCGTCGAGTGCCGTCACGCCGCGGCGCAACCCCTCGAGGTGGGCGTGCGCGCTGCGCGTCTCTTCCATGAGCGAACCGACCTCAGCGAGTACCTGCTCGCGTGCGGAACCGGCGCGGGCGCTGTCTTGGTCGAGCATCCCGAGCCGCGCTTTGGCGGCATCGCGCTCGGCGGCCATCGCGGCGGTTCGTTCGCGTAGATCGGCGGCGGCGGCGCTCGTCGTGCTCTGCGCGCTCTGCGCCGCCGCGATCTCAGCCCGAACGCGTGCGAGCTCGTTTTCAAGCCGCAGACGCTCCTCGTCGCTGCGCGCTGCCTCCGGCTCGACGCGTTCGTACTCGTGCCCGAGCTCCCGAGAGTGTGCGACCCGCTCGTGCAGTGCGGTCAAGGCCGTGCGCGCCGTTTCCAGTTCGCCCTGCGTCCGTTCCACGTCTCCGTCCAGCGCCGCCGCTTGGATTCGCAAAGCGGCAAGCTGCGATTCAGCCCCCGCGTGCCGCTCGCGCGCCGCGTCGCGATCCTCGATCGCAGCCTGCGCGCGGAGATGCGCCGCCGCCGATGCCTGCTCCGCCTCTTCGAGACGCAACCGCATGCCGGTCAATGCCTCTCGCAAGCTTGCGGCCACGAATCGGCGGGAGATGATCGAGCGTTCGCGCGCGAAGCGCCCGCCGGTGATCGCGCCGCCGCCGGTAATCTGCTCGCCCGTCAACGTCACGATGGTATCGCGGAAGCCGCGCTTGCGAACGAGCTCGATTCCGGTTGCGAGCCGGTCGACGATCAACACGTTTCCGACCAGGAAGTTGACGATGCCGGCGTAGCGCGGCTCGGTTTCCAGCAGGGTGTGCGCGTAGCCGAGCACTCCCGGCACCGCAGCCAGCTCAGCTTGCAAGGTTCGGCCACTGCGGCCGGCCAGTGTATCGAGCGGTAAAAAGGTTGCGCGGCCCGCCTCTTTGCGGTTGAGGAAATCCACGCATCGCTCGGCGTCATCGGAGGTCGCCGTGACGACGTTGGAGAGACGAGCGCCGAAAGCGACGTCCATGGCGCGAGCGTACCGCTCCTGCGTGGTAATGAGGTTCGAGACGATGCCCTCGATACCGCGTAGCTCGCCGCGCTGCCAAGCATCGACGATCGCGCGCGTCCCCGGAACGTGTCCTTCGAGGGAATTCTCCAACTCTTCGATCGTATGTAGGCGCGACTCAGCGGCTTTGACCTCGGCAGTCTGATCGCGATGAATCGCGAGCGTCGCGGCAACCTCTTCTCGCGAAGCCGTTACCGGCAACTCGGCGTTTTCTGCGCGTCCGCGCGCTTCCAATAACGCCTCTTCGAGAGCGGCAACCCGGCGGCGGCACTCGCCCCGAGCGTGCAAGGCGGCTCCAGCGGCGATCTCGAGCTGCTCCGCACGCTCGCGCGCGACGCGCTCTTCGCGTTCCAGTCGCTCGCCTTCGTTGCGCAATGCTTGCGCCTGCACGCGGCGCTCCGCTTTGCGGGCCGCAAAGGCCGTCGCACTCGCTTCAACGTCGCGCAGATCCGTGAATATCTTCTCGAGCTGCGCGCGGGCTTGCGACAGCATCGTTTGCGCGGCCAGCTCCCGTTCGCGCGCCGCTTCCAGTTCGGCAGAGAGCGGCCCGAGGCGCTCGTGGAGTCTTTCGATCGACGTAACGAGCGACTCGCGTTCTTGTTGTACGCGTGCCGCGTCTTGCGAGGTTTGCGTGGACTGACGTTCGAGCGCTTCGCGGCGCGCAAGCGAGGCCGCGTACTCCGCCTCGACCCGCGCGACGTTGCTACGCGCGCTCTGCGATTGCGAGCGCAACTCTTCGAGCGCCAACTCGCCGCGGTAGAGCTGGGTTCGCAAGCGAGTAGTCGCTTCGCCGAGCGTCGCGGCCTTCGCCGCCGCGGCCGCTCGTTGCTCCTCCCGCCGTTCCAGCTCGGCGCGCAGCGTGGTTCGCTCCGCGCGGCGCGAGGCGCCCGCCCGTAGATACGCCAGGATCTCCAGGTCGCGAACGCGCGCGCTCGCCCGGCGATACCGTCTTGCGCGCCGTAACTGCGTCTCTAACTCGGGAACTCGTCGCTCCAGCTCGGCGATGAGATCGCTGACGCGGATCGCGTTCTGCTCCGTGCGCTCCAGCCGTCGCAGCGACTCGTGTTTGCGCGCCAGGAACTTGCCGATTCCCGCAGTCTCTTCGAAGAGTGCGCGCCGTTCGGCCGGTTTGCTGACGAGGATTGCGTCGATCTGCCCCTGCGAAACTATTGCGTAGGATCCCGGGCCGAGCCCCGTGCCCATGATGAGATCGAAGATGTCGCGCAATCGCACCTGACTGCGGTTGATGAAGTATTCGCTCTCGCCGACACGATAGGCGCGTCGTGTAATCTCGACCTCGTTGAAGTCGATCGGCAGCCGGCGGTCCGCGTTATCGAAGAGGATCGAAACCTCGGCAAGCCCGAGGGGCTTACGAGCCTCGTTGCCGGCGAAGATGACGTCTTCGAGCCGTCCCGACCGAAGGCTCTTCGTCGACGTCTCGCCCAGTACCCAACGAAATGCGTCGACGAGGTTCGATTTTCCCGAACCGTTGGGACCGACGATCGCCGTTACGCCGTCCCCGAACTCCAACGCCGTCGGTTCGGCGAACGTCTTGAAACCGAAGGCTCGAATCTTGCGCAGCTTCACGCGCCCGCCTCGCGCAGATGCCCGTCGTTCGCGGAGGCGATCGAGAGTAGCGCCGCCTCGGCGGCAGCCTGCTGAGCCGTCTTCTTCGAAGGTCCCTGACCCTTGCCTAAGACTTTGCCGTTCACGCTTACCCGAGAGTTGAACGACGGCCGTTGCGGCGTTCCCCGGTTGCTCTCCCGGTAGACCGGAGTTGCCGACAGATGCTCCTGCGCATAGTGTTGTAAACGCGTCTTCGCATCGAGCAAAGCGTCGGTATCGTGATCGAGCCGCTCGATATGCTGCGCGATCACGAAGTCGCGCGCGCGTTCCAACCCGAAACGAAGGTAGAGTGCGCCGACGAATGCTTCGAAGGCGTCGGCCAACACCGATGTATTATCGCTGCCGCCCGAGGTGCGCATCCCTGCGCCGAGCCGGGCGAGCTCCGAAAAGCCGAGGAGCCGCGCTGTCCGCGCCAGCTGCGCGTCGTTGACGATCGTAGCTTTGCGCAGCGTGAGGAGCCCTTCCGGCTCGTCCCCAAAATTTTCGAAGAGCCAGCCGGCGGCAACGCATCCGAGCACCGAGTCGCCCAGAAACTCCATGCGTTCGTTCGAACCGCCGCCGTGCTCGCGCGCGTAGCTTTGATGAACGAACGCGCTCTCGAACAAGCTGAGGTCGCTCAGCCTGCGTATGCCCGCGAGCGCAAGCAGCGCACGCAACCTGCGGCGGTACGCTTCACCGCTCACTTAGGAACCTCTGACTAATCCGATGCACCGATCGCAGCGAGCATTTTCGCGGCAGATCGAGGCGCGCCCGAAGGAGCATAGTAACACGCTCTGTGACCGAGGGCGCAACAAAGAGATGCGGCGAAAATGCTGCTGCCCGAAGGGTTTGGCCGCACAGCCGCAATCTGCATTGTCGAAAGCTCGGTTACATACTGCCCGGAGTATGCCCCCTCGCTCTCTCCGCGCATTTTGCGGTTTTGCGGTCCAAACGATTGATACATCGGATTAATCAGAGGTTCCTTAGCTTAATCCGGTCTGACCTTGCCGAAGACGATCACGCTGTTATGGCCGCCGAATCCGAACGAGTTCGAGAGCGCGACGCGGATCGGCGCGCTGCGCGCGACGTTGGGGACGTAATCGAGCGTGCATTCCGGATCCGGGAACTCATAGTTGATCGTCGGCGGCATGATGTCGCGATAGACCGCAAGCGCCGTCGCCACGCCCTCGATGCCTCCGGCGGCGCCCAGCGCATGTCCGTGCATGGATTTGGTCGAGCTGACGCCGATCTTGCTCGCATGCTCGCCAAAGCTCTTCTCGATCGCTTTCGATTCGGCCGGATCGCCCACGGGCGTCGACGTTCCGTGAGCATTGATATAATCGACCTCTTCGGGTGTGATGCCGGCGCTCGCGAAGGCTCTCGCGAATGCCAGGCGCACACCTCTGCCCTCGGGATCGGGCGCCACGAGATCGTAGGCATCCGCCGATTGACCGTACCCCAGTACCTCGCAGTAGATCGATGCTCCTCGGGCGCGAGCGTGTCCGTACTCCTCGAGCACCAAAATCCCCGCGCCCTCTCCGAGAACGAATCCGTCCCGCTCGCGGTCGAACGGACGGCTCGCTTTCGACGGGTCGTCGTTGCGCGTAGACATAGCGCGCATCGAGCAAAACCCACCGATGGCTAGGGGCGATACCGTCGCCTCGCTGCCGCCGGCAATCATCGCGATCGCGTCGCCGTTGACGATGGCGTTGAATGCGGTCGCAATGGCGTCGTTTCCGCTGGCGCAGGCGCTCGCCGCAGCGAAGAACGGACCGCGATAACCGTGGGCCATCGAAATGTGTGCCGGAGCTGCATTCGCCATCAGCATCGGAATGAAGAACGGCGTCACCTTCGACCACGTACCGTTTTCGTTTGCCTTGTCGGAGTTGAGCCAGAAGGTAATGATTCCACCGATACCGGTGCCGATCACACCGCCAACCCGCTCCTTGAACTCGGAGTCGTCGGGCAGCTTCGCATCCTCGATGGCTTCACGAGCGGCAACGAAAGCGAACTGCGTGAAGCGATCCATTCGCCGAGCCTCTTTGCGCCCGATGAGCTGCTCGGGGTTGAAGTCCTTCACCTCGCCGGCGAAACGCGTAATGAAGTCGCTTGCATCGAAGGCCGTAATCGGCGCTATTCCGGACTCACCGGAAATTAGGCGTTTCCAAAAATCCTCGCGGGTGTTGCCGACCGGCGTAACCGCTCCGAGGCCCGTCACGACGACTCGCCGGCGGGCGGGCGGCTGCATACTGGAGAGGCTCAAAACTTCAGCAAGTTACGGCGGGCTCGGGGTGGTTCCCCCTCCTCGCCGGGGCGCCCGCGCCTTGCGCCGGCCCGGCACGCCGGATATAATCAGGGGCTGTCTGCCACAAAGGGTGTGGGGCACTACTCGATCATCGAAGGGACGTTATGAAGCGGACGTATCAGCCGCACAATCGCCGGCGTAAGCGCGTGCATGGATTCTTAGAACGGATGAGCACCAAAGCCGGGCGTAAGGTACTCGCACGCCGCCGGAAGAAGGGACGTCATCGTCTCACGGTCTGATGCGCGCTTTGACAAGTCTGCGCCGCCAATCGGATTTTGCGCGCCTCCGGCGCCAGGGGCGCCGCGTTTCGACCAAGAGTCTCACCATCTACCGCGGTGAGCCGCTGGCGGGCGACGCGTGTTCGCTCGTCGGCATCACCGTCAGCAAAGCGATTGGAAAGGCCGTGGTTCGGAACAAGCTGCGCCGCCGTCTGTCGGCGATCGTTCGGGAGGCACTCGCACCCCATCAGCCGATGCGGTTGCTCGTGGTCGCGCGGCCTTCGGCGGCTGAGGTGCCCTTCGAAGCTCTGCAGGCCGAGGTGACTTCGGCACTCGAGCCGGCTTCGCAGTGACCTCTAACGCCGTCGTGGGGCTGATTCGCGCCTACCAGATCTTGCTGTCCCCGCTGCTTCCGCGGGCGTGCCGCTTCTATCCGACTTGCTCGCAGTACGCCATCGCCGCGGTTCGCGAGCGCGGCGTCGCGGTAGGCCTGTGGCTGGCCCTTTGCCGCCTCGCTCGCTGCAATCCATGGCACCCAGGCGGGGTAGATTTTGTGCCAGGCCGCCGCTTGGAATCGAGGTAGGCGTTGCACGCGATTTTGGCAACGTCGTGGCTCGATCCGATCGTCAACGCCCTCTCGTGGGTGGTGCTGCAGATCGACAAGCCGGTCGGAAACCTCGGCTGGAGCTTGATCATCCTTTCGGCCTTGATCCGTCTGGTCTTTTGGCCCTTGAACACGGCGCAGTTCAAGGCGTTTTTGAAGATGCAGAAGATCGCGCCACTGCTCAAACGCGTTCAAGAAAAGTACAAGGACGATCGTCAAAAGCAGCAGCAAGAGACTATGGCACTGTACAAGGAGCAGCGCGTCAATCCGTTTGCGGGCTGCTGGCCGATGTTGGTGCAGTACCCCGTCATCATCAGCGTCTACTACGTGGTAATGAACCACCGGGCGCTGTTCGAGAATCAGTCGTGGCTATGGATCCCCGGCGTGGTTACCCACGTCCTCTCGGTCCCGTTCGCCTCCTGGGTTCCGGTACTGTTTGGACAGCCGATCCTGGCGGCAAACCTTGCCGCGCCGGACCTCATCTTGATTCTGATCTACGCACTCTCGATGTACCTGAGCGTTCGCTACGTCAGCATGCCTGCAACCGATCCGCAGCAGGCGCAGATGCAACGCTCGATGGCGGTCTTCTCGCCGGTGATGCTGGGCTTTCTCGGCTGGCGTTATCACTGGCCGTCGGCCATGGTGCTTTACTGGTGCTCGTACAACTTATTCACGATGGGGCAGCAGTTCTATCTGCTGCGCCGATATCATCAGCCGCTGGCCCTGATCGATAGCGAACACGTCATCACCGACGACGTTCGAACGGGGAAGGCGTTGGGCAAGGGCGTTCCCGAAAAGTCCGCGCCGAGCAAGAACGGCGCGGCATCCAGCCCGTCTCGCGCCGCCCGCCCGTCGCGCTCTAAGCGAAAGAATAGAAAAGGCAACTGATATGCTTTACGAAGACGATTTTGAGTTCGAGGAACAGCCGGCCAACGTGCGGGACCGCCCGGCTCCGGGCAAATCCGGCGGCGGAAGAGACGGGGGAGGGAATCGACGGCGCCGCGATACGCGCCGGGCTCCCGTCGCCCAGCGCCAGCACCAAGAGCTTCCGGAGGAGGCCAAGCCGGCCCGCGATCTGCTTGCCGACCTGCTCGAGCGGATGGGCGCCGGTCCAACCGAAATTCACTACATCGTCCGCGACGAGGGCGAGTATCTGGAAGTGAGCGGTCCGCATCTCGGCATGTTGATCGGCCGTCACGGCAATACGCTGGAAGCGCTCAATCTCGTCTTCAACAACGCGCTCAATGCCGGCGTGAAGAACAACCGCCATTACTATACGATCGACGCCGAAGGCTACCGCGCCGCACGTGCGGATCAGCTGAAGAGTCTCGCGCTCGCAATGCTCGAACGCTGCCTACGCGAACGGACGCCGCAGAAGCTCGAGCCGATGCTGCCCTCCGAACGCAAGATCGTTCATCTCGCGCTGGCCGATTCGGAGCACGTGCGCACGGAATCGGAGGGAGAAGAACCGGAACGGCGGGTAGTCGTCTTTCCCCGTTGAGCGGATGCTCGACGGCAGCGCGGCTGGAACCACGATCGTCGCGATCGCGACACCGCCGGGAACGGGCGCAATCGCGATCGTACGCGCGAGCGGACCGGAGGTACCCGAGCTACTCCGGCGCCTGGTACGGACGAAGTTCGGCCTGCAACCGCGTGTCGCCACGTACGCGACGATCGTCGACGAGAACGGCGAGCCGCTCGATCGCGGCATAGCGATCCTCTTCGAAGCTCCGCAAAGCTACACCGGTGAAACGGTGCTGGAGCTCCAAATCCACGGTTCTCCGGTTGTCGCGCGCGAAGTCGTGCGCGCGATGCTCGCCTGCGGCGCGATTCACGCAGAGCCCGGCGAGTTCACGCGACGCGCATTCTTCAACGGTAAGATTGGTCTGCATGCCGCTTCCGCGGTCGCCGACCTCATCGCCGCGCAGACGCGCGCCGCCGCACGCGCGGCGTTGGCCAATCTCGACAGCGGGCTGGCCGATGAGGTTCGCGCCGTGCGACGCGCGCTTGCGAGCATCTTGGAAGAGCTCGAGGCGGCAATCGACTTTCCCGATGAGGTCGCCGAGCCCGGGACGCGGGAGCTCGGCGAGCGAATTGCGCCGCTGACACTGCGCTTGGAACGTCTTTGCCGCGACGGCGAGCTAGGACGGATCGTGCGAGAGGGCTTGGGCGTTGCGATCGTCGGTCCGCCGAACGCAGGAAAATCGTCGCTGCTCAACGCGTTACTCGGCAACGAACGCGCCATCGTCTCCGAGATCCCCGGGACGACGCGGGATACGATCGAGGAGAGCGTGCTCGTCAAGGGCGTGCCGGTTCGCCTCGTCGATACGGCCGGTATCCGCGCACATGCGGACCGTCTCGAAGCGCAAGGCATCCTCCGCACGGAGCGTGCGCTGGAGGCGGCAAGCGTCGCCCTGGTGGTACTCGATGGCTCGATTCCCCCGGGTTCGGCCGCCGAACGGCTCATCGACGGCACCCAAGGCCGTCCGCGCGTGCTCTTTCTCAACAAGGCCGACGTAGGCACCGACCCAGCGTGGGCCGCTCGCTGTCCGGGCGCGGTTTCGGGCAGTGTCCACGATGCCGCGACCGTCGAGCGCCTGCGCGACGCCATTGCCGAGGCGGGATGGAACGGCGAATCCTTTGACGTGACGCGGCCGCATCTGGCCGCGCTACACGAACTCGAGGCGGCCGCGGCCGCACTGGCCGCGTTGAAGCGCGCCGGCAACGCACTCGAGGCGCGAGAGCCGGTAGATTTCGTCGCGACCGAGCTTTCGCACGCATTTTCCGAGCTTGGGCATGTAAGCGAGGCGGTTGCCGCCGAAGAGGTCATAGCCGGCATCTTCTCCCGTTTCTGCATCGGAAAATAAGCACAACTCACTCACTAAGGGGGATCGATATGCAACGCCTCGTTTTAATCGGTCTTATCGCAGCGGTCTCTGTCATACCGTGCGCCGCCTCGGCAAAGGTCGTCTCGGCCTTCGGAATCGCTATTCAAAGCTGCGTCGTGAACTCGAACAACGGCGCGACCAACGGCATTAACGTCGTGTACTCCAACACCCATGCGTCGGCGGCTACGGAAGTCGACTTTCTCGTTCGCTATCACCGCGCGAGATACGTCCTGATCGATCGCGGTACGTTCACGCAAGGTGCCCAGATCAACCACAATCTTACCAATGCGCTCGTCGGCCAGACGTGGCAGGGACCGCAGCCGGGCACGTGCACGGTACAACGGGTCTACCTCGCCAACGGCAAGACGCTGGAATAACCTGATGATTGCTGGGATGAATGCTCCTGGAATGGTGGACGTCCTCACGCGCAACTGGTGGGCGTGGCTGATCCGCGGAATCGTTGCCATTATTTTCGGCCTCCTGGCTTTCACGTGGCCGGGGGCGACGATTGTGGCGATCGGGATTCTCTTTGGCGCCTATGCACTGGTGGACGGCATCTTCGCAATCCTCGGAACGATCCGCGCGGCGGAAGCGCATCAGCGCTGGTGGCCGCTCCTGCTTGAAGGCATCGTCGGAATAGTGATCGCCGCGATAACCTTCTGGGATATTCGCGTCACGCTCTTCGCGCTCTACCTGACGATCGCCGCGTGGGCATTTCTTACCGGAATTTTCGAAATAGCGGCGGCCGATTCAGTTACGCAAGAAGATCGCCAACGAGTTCTGGCTCATTCTCGGCGGAATCGCGTCGATCGCCTTCGGCATCTTGATGCTGTGGAGACCTGCAGCCGGAGCGCTCGCAATCATTTGGTTGATCGGCGCATACGCAATCGTCTTCGGAGTTCTGATGATTGCGTTCTCGTTTCGCCTGCGAGCGCACGGGTCGGCAACCATAGCCTCAACGGCCTGACGGCTTTGTTGTCCGACGACGCCGGCGTCATCGTCGTAGGCGGCGGTCACGCCGGCGTCGAGGCCGCGCTTGCGGCCGCCCGCCTGCGCGTGCCGACCCTGCTCGTTACCGGCGATCCCCAAAAAATTTGCACGCTGCCGTGCAATCCGTCCATCGGCGGAAGCGCAAAGGGTCAGCTCGTCCGCGAGATCGACGCGCTCGGCGGCGCGATGGGCGGCATCGCCGACCGTTGCAGCTTACACTCTCGCTTTCTCAACGAGAGCAAGGGACCCGCGGTCCGCGCCCTGCGCCAGCAGATGGACAAGCCGTCCTATGCTGCGCTCGCAACTGCGCTGCTCCGCGCCGAGCCCAATCTGCGCATCGTGCAGGGCCTCGTCGAAGACCTCATCGTCGAGGCGGGGGCGGTGCGCGGTGTACGCTGTGCCGACGGACGGCGGTTTCACGCCGGAAGGATAATCCTTGCGACCGGTACGTTCTTGGGCGGAAAGTCGTTTTCAGGCAGCGTCGTCCGCGAGGAGGGGCGCTTCGGCGAGGCCCCCGCCCGGGGGCTCGCGGAAGCGTTGCGTCGCCTCGGCTTTCCGACCGCGCGCCTAAAGACCGGCACGCCCCCGCGCATCGCACGGGACAGCGTCCATTACGGCTCAATGACGCTGCAGCCGCCGAGCCTTCGTCCATTGCTTTTCTCATATACGAGCGAGGCACGATTTGCCGGACCACAGCTACCCTGTTACCTGACCGAGACGAACTCGCAGACGCATGCGCTGGTGCGCGACAATCTGCATCTTTCACCGCTCTACGGACTAGATTTGATCGAAGGCGTGGGACCTCGCTACTGTCCGTCGATCGAAGACAAGGTCGTCAAGTTCGCGCATAATCCGGCGCACCAGATCTTCATCGAACCCGAAGGCTGGGACGAGCCCACACTCTACGTCGGCGGCTTTTCGACCTCGCTGCCGGCCGAGATCCAACTCGCGATGCTGCACACGTTGCCGGGCTTGGAGAGCTGCCGGATGCTGCGCGCGGGGTACGCCGTGGAGTACGACGTGGTACCGCCGACGCAGCTGCGCGAGACGCTCGAAACCCTGCGGCTCGAAGGGCTCTACCACTGCGGGCAGCTCAACGGCACCTCCGGTTACGAGGAGGCTGCCGCGCAAGGCCTGGTCGCCGGCATCAACGCGGCTAAAGCGGCGCGCGGCGAGACGCCGCTGCGGCTAAGCCGCGCGCAAGCTTACGTCGGCGTCCTGATCGACGACCTCGTGACCAAAGGGGTCGACGAGCCTTATCGGATGCTGACGTCGCGCGCCGAGCACCGTGTCGTCCTGCGTCACGACAATGCCGACCTGCGATTGACCCCGGTAGGCCGGGCGCTGGGACTGGTCGACGATGCTGGCTGGCACCGCTTTGAGGCGCGCCGCAATGCGCTCGCGGTCGCGCGACGGCGCGCGGAGGACGGCCGCCTCCCGGCGGGTCAGATTGGCGACGATCGATTCGTTGCCGGGACCACGCTCGCAGAGGCCCTCCGCCGCCCGGGGCTCGACTTTGCCGCACTCGCCGCTCGTTTCGATCCTCCGCTCGACCGCGAGACCGGCGAACGGCTCGCGATCGAGCTAAAATGCGAGGGCTACGTCCGGCGCCAAGAGATGGCGATCGAGAAGGCCGCCAAGAATGAGAATGCGGCCATTCCAGCGGATTTCGATTTCGAATCGATAGTCGCACTTTCGCGAGAGGCGCGCGAGAAGTTCGCCGCCCGGCGTCCACGGACGCTCGGTATTGCCGGCCGCATTCCGGGGATCACGCCTTCGGACGTGGCGATCGTAGGGCTCTTCGTCCACAAGGCGCAGCGCGAGCGGGCCGCCGTCTCCGCCGGCTGAGCGGGCGGTTATCATCGCGAAAATCGAGGATATGCTCGAAGCGGCCGGGCTACCCCGCGAACCCGCCGCCAAGCTCGCCTTTTTCGGGCGACTCGTGCTCGACGCGAACCTCCGGATCAACGTCACTGGGGCTCGCGCTGCGCAAGAGATTGCGGAGCATATCTGCGATAGTCTGAGCGTCATTCCTTACGTACGGGAGCCATACGTGGACATCGGTTCGGGTGCCGGCTTCCCAGCGATTCCCGTGGCGATCGCCGCCGGCATCGCCCCAACCATGATCGAAGCCACCGCCAAGAAGGCACGTCTCCTGGAATCGATGCTGCGCGAGCTGGATCTCCGCGGGAACGTCGTGGCGGCTCGAGCGGAGGTCGCAGGCCGCGATCCCGCCCTGCGCGACCACTTTGCCTCCGGGACCGCGCGCGCGCTCGGGAGCGCCGGCGCCGTTGTCGAGCTACTGCTGCCGTTCCTTACCGTCGGCGGCACGGCTGTTCTCCAGCGCGGCAGGATGGAACCGAGCGAGCAAGCGGCGCTCGAGGACGCGGCCGCCGTTTTGGGCGCCACCCTCGAGGCAGAGACGAAGATCGGCGGAAATCGCCGTATCCTTCTGATTCGCAAGCGCCTTCCGACCCCGGCGCGCTTCCCGCGCCGAACCGGCGTCGCGCAGAAACGGCCCCTCTGCGAGTAAGGTTGCCAAAATGTTTCCCGTGAAACGTTAGTGGTCGCGGAGCGGCTGCGCTACGATAGTCGAGATGCGCGGGACCTATCCAATCGACGCTCGACTCGCGGAAGCGCTGCCGGACGGTAGCCTCTACGCCGTCGGGGGGCGGGTCCGCGACGAACTGCGAGCCGAACTCGAAAGCGCTCCCGTGCTCAGCAAGGATCTGGACTACGTCGTAACCGGCCTGCCGCTCGAGCAGCTGGTCGAGCGCCTGGGGCCGCTCGGACGGATCGACGTGGTCGGAGCCTCGTTTTCCGTGGTGAAGTTGACCGTCGCCGGCGAGACCGTCGACGTCGCGCTTCCGCGGCGAGAGCGGTCGACCGGCGTTGGACACCGCGAGTTCGCCGTCGAGTCGGGGCCTGGCGTTACGCTCTCGGAGGATCTCGGCCGGCGCGATTTTCGCATGAATATGCTAGCCCGTGCGCTTCCCTCAGGCGATTTGATCGATCCGTACGGGGGTGAGGCCGACATCCGGGCCCGTCGAATCGACATTCTCTCCCCCGAGAGCTTCCGCGAGGATCCGCTTCGGATGCTGCGCGCGGCCCAGTTCGCGGCGCGTTTTGAGTACTCCACTAGCGCCGGCCTGCGGCAGGCCATGACGGTCGCCGCACCTTTGGTTGCGAGCGTTTCGGCAGAGCGGATCTCGGACGAGCTTACCAAGCTGTTCCTTAAAGCAAGCAAGCCATCGATCGCCCTGGAACTGCTGCGCGAGACGGGCGTTCTGACCTACCTTTGGCCCGAACTGCTCGAAGGCGTCGGCGTGGAGCAGAACGAGTGGCACGCCTACGACGTCTGGCGCCATCTTATGGCCACGGCCGACGCCGCATCTCCCGGCGATATCGTGGGCCGCCTTGCGGCCCTGCTTCACGATGTAGGAAAGCCGCGAACGAAGGAGGGACCGCACTTTTACCGTCATGAGATCGTCGGTGCAGAGATGACGGAAGCGATGCTGGCACGCTACCGGTTTCCCAACGACGTTACCGGCGCTACGCAGCATTTGGTTCGCAATCACATGTACTCCGCCGATCCCGAGCTTTCGGATGCGGCACTGCGCCGATTCATACGGCGCGTGCAGCCCGCGAATATCGAACGTTTGTTCGCACTACGGCATGCGGATATTGCCGGCAGCGGGCTACCGAAACGCGACGACGCAAACGAGCGCTTCGAAGCGCGAGTTCGCGACGAACTGTCGCGCAAGCCGGCCTTTGCAATCGCCGATCTCACGGTCAACGGCGACGACGTACTTGCCGCACTTCGCAAGCGCGGAGACGTGTCGCCCGAGTTCAAAGGCGACGAGCGCGTCGGTGCAGCGCTGCACTGGCTTTTCGAGCAGGTCACCGATGAACCCGAACGTAACGAGCGCACCTTGCTGCTGCGAATTCTCGATCAGTATCTCGATCGGGCGAGCAGAGCGTAGTTCAAGCGGGCAGAGCGTCGTTCGAATTGGAGAAACATTCCCTGGGCCGCATCATCGCGCTCGTCAATCAGAAAGGCGGAGTCGGCAAAAGCACGACGGCCGTCAATCTCGGTTCCGCGCTCGCAATGCTCGGCCGGCGAGTCTTAGTCGTCGACACGGATCCTCAGGGAAACGCAACCACTGGACTGGGAATCGACAAAGCACGTTTGTCGTACGACGTCTATCACGCATTGATGCAAGAGATTCCAATGGAAGATGTCATCGTGCCTACCGAAGTTGAGAATCTCATGCTCGCGCCTGCGACCATCAATCTTGCCGGGGCCGACGTCGAGCTCGTTGCGGCGCTTTCGCGGGAGACGCGGCTGCGTCAGGCGCTGACGCCGCTGGCCAAAGCGTACGACTTCGTTCTGATCGACTCTCCCCCGTCGCTCGGTCTGCTCACGATCAACGCGCTGGTCGCCGCTGCGGACTGCATTATCCCCGTGCAAGCGGAGTTCTACGCGCTCGAGGGTTTGGCGCAGCTCACCAACGTGATCTGGCGCGTTCGCGACGCGCTCAATCCGACGCTGCACGTTAGCGGCGTGCTGGTGACGATGTTCGATGGACGCACGCGCCTGGCGCTGGAAGTGATTCGCGAGGTCGAGAAATACTTTCCCGAACAGATCTTCAAAACGCAGATTCCCCGTAACGTGCGTCTCTCGGAGGCCCCCTCGTACGGCAAGCCCGTACTGCTCTTCGATCTAAAGAGCCGCGGAGCACAAGCATATCTCGCCGTTGCGCGCGAGATGCTCGAACCGGCACGGGCCTCGGCATGAGCGCGCCGAGGCGCGGTCTAGGCCGAGGGTTGGCGGCGCTGCTCGGCGAGAGCGCGCTGCCCGTTTCAAACGCGCAGGACGTGGTGCGCGACATCCCCTTGAACGAGATTACGCCGAATCCGTTCCAGCCTCGCAAGAACTTCGCCGGCGAGGCGCTCGACGAGCTCAAAGCGTCCATCGCAGAGTACGGCGTTCTAGTTCCCATCATCGTGCGACGCCGCGGCAACGGTTACGAGCTGATCGCGGGCGAACGACGATGGCGCGCATGCGCGGCGTTGCAACGCGCTTCGATCCCGGCAATCGTGCGTTCCAGCGACGATCGTCAGACGCTGGAGCTCGCTATCGTGGAGAATCTGCAACGCGAGGATCTCAATACGCTCGAAGAGGCCGCCGGCTTTCAATACCTCATCGACGAGTACGGCCTAACGCAAGACGAGGTCGCGCGCCGGTTGGGCAAGAGCCGCCCTGCCGTTGCGAACACCCTGCGTTTGCTCGCGTTGCCGGAAGGAATCAAAGCGATGCTGGCCGATGGCCGGCTCTCCGCGGGGCATGCTCGCGCGCTTCTCTCGGCCCCCGAGCCGGCCCGCGCGGCGTTGGCGCAGCGCGCCGCTAGCGGGGCTCTGACGGTTCGTGCGCTCGAGCGATTGGCCGGCGCCGCGACGCGCCCAAAAGCCATGCCGCCGGCCGGACTCTCTCCCGACGAGCACGCCTTCGAACGTCGTCTGCGCGAGCGCTTCGGAACGCGCGTTACGCTGCTCCGGCACGGCGAGGGCGGACGTATCGAGTTTCGCTTTCAAAATCCCGAGGAGCTGCTGCGGTTAGGCGATCTCCTTTTGCCCAAGGAATCGTAGTGTTCTTTCCGTTCACTCGCTTTGTCGCGCTGATCATGGCGGCCGTCCTCTGTTTCGGAATTCTCGTCCCCATGTCGCTCCAGCGGCATAATCTCGCGCTGGCGATCGTCGTTGGATTCGTCTTCGTCGCTTATGTCGCTGCAAACGTCGTGCTATGGCAACGCATGCGCCCGCGCGCGTAACGCGGGCGCGACGCGCCGAACTACTGCGTGGCATCTACGTCATTCTCGACGACGGGCCGCAAACGCTCGAGCTGGCGACGGCGGTGCTCGACGCGGGCGTTCGTATCTTGCAGTATCGTGCAAAGCGCGGTCTTCGTTTGGAGGTACTGCGGGGTTTGCGGGTCTTGACGCGAGAACGCGACGCGCTGCTCATTCTCAACGACGACTGGCGAGCCGCGGTACGGTATGACTGCGACGGCGTTCATCTGGGACCCGACGACGACGGCTTCGCGACCGACGCACGGCTTGCGCCGGTGATGAACGAGCGTTTGATCGGCCTTTCGTGCGGCATGGCGCGCGAGGTCGACGAAGCCAATCGAAAAGACGTCGATTACTTGGGGATCGGGCCCGTCTTCGCAACGACATCCAAGGCCGATGCCGGGTCGCCGCTAGGGCCGGACGGCTTGCGCCGCCTTGCGGATGCGACACATCTTCCCGTGGCAGCAATCGGGGGGATCGACTTCGCCAAGCTTTGCGAGATTCGGCGCAGCGGCGTTGCAATGGCGGCCGTCATCTCCGCGGTGGCGTGGGCACCCGACCCGCGAGAAGCCGCCGCTGCGCTCCTTGCCGGCTGGGATGCGGCGGCCTTGGACCTCTAGCGATGGCGACTATCGTGCTCTCCATCGGTACGACCCATCCGTGGAACGTCGCGGGAGTGGGCCGGGACCTCGTCGTTGGAGCCGCACTGGGCGTGCGGGTCTTCACCGCCGTCGCCGCGGTCAGCGCCCAGGACGGCCGCGGCCTCGTTGCCCTCGATCCAGTTGCCGGCGAGCTTTTTGAGGCGCAGTTGGCCGTCTTGCCGTGGCAGACCGCGGGGGCGGTTCGCGTCGGCGCATTACCGACTCGTGCCAGCGTCGATGCCGTTGCGAATGCCCTGAAGGCGCGCGAGTGGCTTCCCGCGGTCGTCGATCCCGTCTTCGCAGCCAGCGGCGGTGGCGAACTCGCCGACGAAGCCGCTCGCGTAGCGGTGCGCGACCGGCTCGCTACGTTGCGCAGCGTGATACTAACCCCCAATCTCGCCGAGGCTGCCGCCATGTTGCAGCGCACGCGACTCGAGCGAAGGGAGCTCGGCGAGGCGGCCAGGTTGCTGCGCGAGCGCGGCGCCGGCGCCGTGTTGCTCACCGGAGGCCACCTCGACGGCGATCCGGCGGACGCCCTTGCCTCGGGGGAAGGTATCGAGATCTTCAGCGAGCCGAGGATCGCGGGCGCCATGCATGGGACCGGCTGCACCCTCGCGATGGCGCTGGCGTGCGAACTGGGGGCGGGGAGGCCCTTACCGGCGGCAGTGCGAGCGGCGCGCGCCTTCGTGCGCGCGGAGATCGCAAGACATTGAGTACCGCACGTAACATTGACGCGCGGATGACACCGATAAAACGGCGCGTGATGTCGGGAATGCGTCCGACGGGGGATCTTCATCTGGGGCACCTGGTCGGGGTGCTGACGCAGTGGGCGGCATACTGCCAGAACGACGACGCGTTCTTCGAAATCGCCGATCTGCACGCATACACGACCGAGTTCGACGATCCGGCTGCGATCCGCGCCGCACGGGAAGATATGGTCGCCGTATGGCTGGCGGCCGGAGTCGATCCCCAACGGGGTACGATCTTCTTGCAATCGGCGGTGCCGGAGATTGCCGAACTGCACACGCTGCTCTCGATGATCACGCCCGTCTCGTGGCTGGAGCGCGTACCGACCTATAAGGGTCAAATCGAAGCCCTCGGTCAACACATCGCGACCTACGGATTTCTCGGCTATCCGTTACTGCAGCTCTGCGACATTGCTATCGTTCGCGGCGAGTACGTGCCGGTCGGACGCGATCAAGTAGCGCACCTGGAACTCGGACGCGAGATCGTTCGGCGCTTCAATCATCTCTACGGCGACGGTCGCGAGGTACTGATCGAGCCGCGGCCGACGCTCTCGGAGTTTCCGGAAGTTCCGGGAACCGATGGACGCAAGATGAGCAAATCCTACGGCAATGCGATCTTGATCGGCGACGATGAAGCGACGACGACTGCGAAAGTGCGCTCGATGTTGACCGATCCCCTGAAGATCCGCCGCGGTGACCCGGGACGTCCCGAGATCTGTCCGGTTTTCGCGCTCTGGCGATTCGTAAATCCGCTGCTGCTCGACTCCGTCGCGACGCAATGCCGCTCGGGAGCGCTGGGGTGCGTCGCGGATAAGAACGACTTTGCCGAGCAGCTTAACGAGTATTTACGGCCGATCCGCAAACGCTATGCGGCCTATCGCGGCGATCCCGCGCTCGTCGACGACATCATCGCCGAAGGTACGCGCCGCACGCGGGAGATTGCGGCCGACGTTCTGGCGGACGTCAAGCGAGCGATGCGGCTTATCCCGTGAACCTTGGCAGTGTCTTTGCGATCGACTCCAAAGCCCAGTCGATATCTTCGAGCGAGGCCGCATAAGAGAAACGAAGATAGCCTTTACCGGCGGGGCCGAACGAAGAGCCGCCGCCGCAGGCAACGCCGCCCTCCTCTAAGAGGAACTTCGCCAGCCCGCGGTCGTCGTGCGTTATGCTCGACACGTTTGGAAATGCGTAAAACGCGCCCTCAGGCAGCAAGCACGAGATTCCCGGTATGGAGTTGAGACCGTTAACGAGCCGGTCGCGCCGCTGACGGAAGATTTCGTTCATGCGCAGGACCGGCTCGTCCGACCCGGTGAGCGCCGCGATGCCGGCCATCTGCACGAAAGTCGCAACGCAGCTGAACGTATTGTTGTTGAAGAGCGTCACCGTGCGTGCCAAGCGCTCGGGCAGAATCGCATAGCCGAGGCGCCAGCCGGTCATGGCGTAGGCCTTCGAGAAGCCGTCGACGACGATCGTGCGTTCCCGCATCCCCGGCAGGGACGCAATCGACAAGTACTCGGTGTCGAGATAGAAGTTGCGGCTGTAGATTTCATCCGCTAGAACCAGCGCGTCGTGACGCTGCGCCAGGTCGGCGATGCACTCCAAGTCGCTGCGGGTCAGCACGCCGCCGGTCGGATTATGCGGTGAGTTGATTACGATTATCTTGGTCTTGCCGGAGACGCGACGCGCGAGTTCGTCGAGATCCATCCGCCAGTTCCGCGACTCTCGCAGTGGAATCGCGTGGATCTTCGCCTCGAGATATCCCGCACAGGATGCGTAGGCCGGATAGGCGGGATCGAAATAGACGAACTCGTCGCCCGGATCGAGCAGCGCGCTCAAGGTATTCCAGATCACCGGCTTCGCTCCCGGACCGATGACGACGTTCTCCGCGCTCCACGCGGGCGTTATCTTGCGAAAGCGGCTCGCGTAACCGGCGATCGTATCGCGCAACGACGGCAACCCGGCCGACGGCGTGTAGTGAGTATGGTTGTCGTACAGCGCGTCGACAGCCGCCTTCTTGATCTCTTCGGGCGTGTCGAAATCGGGTTCGCCGATCTCCATGTGCACGACGCGACGCCCGGCGGCCTCCAGCTCGCGCGCGCGGGCCAGAATTTCGAATGCATTTTCCGAGCCCAGGCGGCCTACGGCGGCGGCAAGACGGTCTTCGTGTACTGCGAGCATCCCAATCCTCGTACTTTCTCGAACGGTTAGGCTAGAAAACGTTGCGCGCGCGCACGCGGGAGCCTCCTGCGCCGCGGCGAAACGTCCCCGCGTCATGCGCCCTCTCTCCGAAGTTTTCGCGCCCGGAGCGCCGACGTTACCGGAACGGCTTAGAACGCTCGTCGTTTCGCCCGACCGCGAGTTGGAACCTGGGATGACGGTGCGAGCGACGTTCACTTTTCGCAATCACGGCGGCGCCGCGGCAACCGGCGTTCGCATTCGCTTCAACCTTCCGGACGGGCTCGTCTACCTCGTAGGCAGCGGGCGTCTCGATGGCAACGAGCTCGACGACGAGCTGGGCAACTCGCCGCTTCTTTCGCCTGGCGGCGCTGCGGTCGGCGACGTGCTGCCCGGCGAAGAGCGCCGACTCGAGATCGCTTACAGCGTTGCCGGCGCAATTGAAAACGGTACGACGGTGGAGTTGCAGGCAGCCGTGGCCTCGTTCGAGTTGGCGCCGGTCGGCTCGAACGTCGTTCGGTTGATCGCGCGCAGCAAGCCGCAGCTTGCGAATGCACTGACCACGCTTGCGATCGAAGCCGCGCGCGATCCGGTTCCCGGTTCGCAAGCGCACGTAACGATTCGCATTCACAACGCCGGCGAGTCCACCGCGCGCGATGTCGTCGTCGTCTCACCGATCCCCGAACACACGTCCTACATCGCCGGCTCGGCGCGCCTCAACGGGCGCGAGATCGAGCGTGAGTTGGGTGCGCCCTTCGACCGCATCTACGCGCCGGTCGTCGTGCGTTCGTTGCCGGCCCGCGCATCGGCGACGCTGGTCTATCGTCTGGCAATCGACTCTCCGCTGCCCGGGGGCGCGCGAATCGTTGCGCGAGCCGAAATAGCATCGCAGGAGACGCCCGCATTCTCGCTGGAGCCCGCATCGCTCACGATCGTGTCGTCACCCAACTTCGCCGACGACCAAACGACCTTCACCGTCGATCCAGCGAGTGATGCGCGTCCCGGTCAACGCGTACGTTTCACGCTAACTGCGCTCAACGCGGGAACCGCTGCCGCCGAACGCGTAACGGCGCATTTCGATCTTCCCGATTCGCTGCTCTTCGTTCGCGGAGCTTCGAAGATCGACGGACGACCCGCTCGCGAACGTCGCAAGGATCCGCTGCGATTCGCGCTCGGCTCGATCGACGCGGGGGAATCGGTCACACTCTGCGCCGACGCGGTGCTCGCATCGCCGCTCCCCGACAAAAGCGTCGTGAGCAGCGGGGTCTTGCTCGAGTGGGAGCCGTCGGCGCCCAACGCCCCACGACGTCTCGATTGCACCCTCGAGGTTCACTCCGAGCCGGCGTTTCCGGCTCGCCGCAACGCGCTCAAGCGCGCGGGGAGCGCCATCGTCGCTCCCGGGGGCACGCTCGAAGCCGAGATCGTGCTAGAGAATGACGGCAGCGCCGATGCTCACGACGGCGTGCTCCATCTTCGCGTCGACCCGGCGCTCGACGATGCCGGCGTCTTCGAGAACGGACGGCGCCTCGCGCTCGAGGGACGCTCTGCCGGTACTTCGCCCGATACGGTGGAGCTCGGCGTCCTCGAAGCCTACACCACGCGGCGTCTCGCGATTCGTGCCCGAGTTCCGTCACCGTGTCCGAACGCAACCGAGCTGCGAATCGGTGCCAGCCTCCACACGCGCGAGTTCGGCGAGACTCACTTTACCGACGTCTCCTGGCGAGTCGACTCTCATCCCGTCTTCGACCTAGAAACGTCGCGGCTCGAGCTTGCCGGCCAATCGATCCTGCGGCCGAATCAGCTCGCCGAGGTCGACGTCGTCGTCGCGAACCTCGGGACCGACACCGCTCACAACGTGGTTTTGCGGTGCTACATCTCGCCGGAGGCGCGTCTCGAGAGCGTCGATGGGGCGACGCGCGACCGATCGTCGCTGACCTTCGGAGAGCTTGCGCCGGCGGCGCACGCGCGGGCGCGGCTCGGCTTGCGGTTGCTGCGCGGGCTGGCGAAAGACTGGCCGGTTACCATCGACTGCGTGTTGACCGCCGACGGGATGCTGCCGGTGCCGCTGCGCCGCTTGACCATCGCTACGAGCGCGGAACCCGACTTTTCGACCGGGAGCTTTCGCAGCGAACCGGCCGAAACGGCGGATCTGGGCGAGACCGTCGAGTGGGTCTTGCACCTTCGCAACTCCGGAGACGGCACGGCACGCATTGCGCAGATCGAGATTGCAGCACCGGAATCGCTCATCTACGTTCCTAACTCCACCACGGTTAACGAAGTGCCGGTGCGCGACCTAGGCGCTCTGCCGCCGTTTGCCGGCGCGCGCGGCATCGTTCTTAACGAAGTCGATCCGGGCGTAGAAGCCTCGATTCGCTGGCGCAGCGTGGTTCACAACGCATCGCCGGCAGGCGCATCTATCGTCCACCTCGCGCACGTTCGCTACGACGGCGGCCGCGACGACGAGATCGTCTCCACGGAACTCAAGGTCCGTGCCACGCCGATCTTTGCCAACGCTATTCCCGGATTGCCGTTCGGACTCGATGGAATGCTGGGGCCGGCGCTGGGGGGACAGCCCCGCTCGCTCACCGAGGAACGCTTCTTGCAGCTTCCGCCGGCTACTCCGGTCGGCGACGGCAACGGCAACGGACTTCCGGCGCGGGCGCAGCTTGCCGCAGCATCGGAGGACGACGTCGTCGAGGAAGGTGATGCCGCCTACTACGAGAGCTCGGGTATCGTTACGACCGGAACGATAGCGTCGTTTACACCCGAGCGCCTTGCACGCACGATACGCTTTCTGCGAGAGGCCCGCTTTAGCGGTTTGATAACGCATCTGTTTGCGTTGCGCGCATTTCTTCCCGAGGGAATCGGTGACGGCCACGCCGCAGCGTTGACGGCAACGCGCGAGCTGCTCCGTGAGGAGTTGGACCGGCTCTTCATAAAACTTCGCCTGCCCCACTACGTTCTCGCGCAGCGTGACGTCGAAACGCCTTCGCTGCGTTCCACGATCGAACTCCTGGTGCGCGAGGCCGCCACGGCGCGCGGACTGCCCGCCCAGTCGCCGACCGCAGCGATCGTACTGCGCGGCACGTTCGAGCCGGCGGCGCTGCGCGATTTGGGCGAGCATTTGCCCTCGGTACCGCTCGCCGCCGCCGCACCCTGGAGCCTCTTGGCCCGGTTTCTGCCGGACGAGGCGCCCGCGTACGCCCATTACCGCAGCTGGCTGATCGATACGCTCGACGGGTTCGACGACGCGGACCCCAACGAGTTCATCGACGCGCTGCAGCATCGCGACGACTCGTCGCTGGACGCCGCGCTAGATGCGATGACGGCTTCACTGCACACGATGGCGTGAACCTGCTCGTCGCGGCCAGCCTGTTCGCGGTACTGCTCGGAGTCGTCGCAGCTATCGCGTACGCGTTGCTGCGCGGCCGCCGCAAAGAAGAACGCGGCGAGTTGAGTGCCCAGTTCGACAAGCTGTCGGAGGCGGAGCGTTGCGATTTTATCTTTGCGATTGCAACGCTGGACGATCGGTCAACGATGCGCCTGCTGGAACGTGCGCTCGACGATCCCTGCGAGGCCGTCGCGCTAGCCGCCGCCCACGCACTCGTCGCCACGGGAAGCACAGATACTCTCCAACGCTTCTTCGCGCAGCGCGGCCCGCGCGCGGAGCGCATCGCCGCGAGCCTCGAACTGCTGGCGTGATTTACGGCTTCTTGTTGAAGTACGTCACGAGAATCTGACGCGCGATCGGCGCGGCGACGGTCGCGCCGTAGCCGCCGCTGCGATCGACGAAAACGGCCAACGCTAGGCGCGGACGATCGGTCGGCGCCCACGCGACGAACCACGTTGTGTTGGGACCGTTACCGCCGGCCGTCTCGACCGTCCCGGTCTTCCCGGAGTACGGTAAGCCGTCGATGCCTAACCCGTACGCCGTTCCGCCGGGCTGGGTTACTCGCGCCATTCCAGCGCGTACGGCGGCAAGGGCGGACGCCGTTACTGGAACGCGGCGAATTACTCGGGGCGTGAAACGCGCGACGATCGCCCCGTCTGGGTCGCGAATCTCGCGCATGAGCTGCGGCTGGAAGAGCGTGCCGCCGTTGATGACCGTCGAGGCTACATTGACCATCTGCAAGGGCGTCGCTTGCATCGCGCCCTGCCCGATGCCCAAGAAACACGCGTCGCTCGGTTCCATCGGCACGCCGAAAGCGCGCATCTCCCAGGCGTTTGTCGGCCAGTTTCCCTCGTTCTCGCCGGGAAGGTCTATCCCCGATTTGGCATCGAGCCCGAAGGCTAGCGCGTACTTTCGCAAGCGTTCGTTGCCCAACCACCACGCGAGGCGAAAGAAATAACCGTCGCTCGACGCCGCGAGCGCCGGAACGAAGGTCGTGTCGCCCAGACCGCCCGCCGCGATGTCGCGCGCGTAGTATCCCCCGCAGTTCCAGCCGCCGGTATCGTCGATGACCTGATCGACCTTTACGACCCCTTCGGTCAGGGCGGCCGAGCCCGTAACCATCTTAAAGGTCGAACCCGTCGGCGTCGCGGCCGCGATCGCGCGATCGAAGAGCGGCTGCGAAGGATCGCTTAGATCGAACGTCACGCGCTTCCAACGATCGGCCGCAAAGTCGTTGGGATTGTAGTTCGGATAGCTCGCAAGCGCCAGAATCCCACCGCTCCACGGATCCTCAGCGACGACCGCGCCCGTCACCCCGCGGCCCCGGAAACGCCGCAAGCCGTCGGCGAGTGCGGCCTCCACGATGCGCTGCAGCCTCCAGTCGATCTGCGTTATCAGCGTGTCGCCCGGTACCGGCGGCTTCTGTCCGAGCTTTACGTTGGATACGACTGCGCCGGTCGCGTCGACTACCACTCGCTCCCCGCCGGGTACTCCCCGCAAGTAGCGATCGTACGTAAACTCAAGTCCGTCCTTACCGATCACGTCGTTCGGAGAGTATCCCTCGCCGCGGAGACGCTCGAACTCATCTTGCGTGATCGCTCCAACGTAACCAACGAGGTGCGACCCCAGCGGCCCTTGCGGGTAGTTGCGAATCGGCTCTACCTCCAAGTCGACGCCCGGAAGATCGGTGAGAACCTCGGAGAGACGCGCGACGGTCGGGACGGGAAGATCGGTCGCGAGCACGATTGGGCCGTAAGGCTCGTTGGCGGCAACTTGCGCGAAATCCGAGTAATCGAGCCCGCGGTGGTGAAGCAGGCGGCGCCAGAGCGTGGCGTCGCTCACGCCGGTTAACGCCGCGAGCGCCGTAGTCTCACGCCGCACGTCACTGACTTGCGTTGGAATAAGCGCAACCACGAAAGAGGGCCGGCTGCGCGCCACGACCACTCCGTCACGATCGGCGATCGTGCCGCGCGGCGCCGCCACCGGGATGAGGCGAATTCTATTGGCCATCGCCTGCGCGCGATACCGCGCGCCGTCGAGCAACTGAACCTGGACCAGGCGCGCGACGAGCGCAACGAGCAAAAGAGCGATGATTACGACGAAGGCAACTAGGCGCCACACCGGGCGGTTCCACACCGCTTTGCGCGCGCCGCGCCAGTGCGTCATCGGCGCGCTAGATCGAAGCGCCGTACGGCGAGCATCGCCACGATGACGATTGCCGCATTCAGAGGGGCCTGGAAGAGGGCTTCGTGCAAATGCATCGTTCCGAGTCCGGAGGGATATCCGCTCAGCGCCATGACCACCCAGAAAAGCAGCGCGCGCAGCAGCGTCGCGACTACCATGATGGCGCCGGCAAGCGGAAGGGAATCGGAGAAGAAGCCGCGCGACAACACGCTTGCAACGACGGCGCTCGCCCCGGTCGAAATCATCCAGGCCGCCCCCGTTCCGGCCGAGAGTGCATCTTCGCAAAGCCCGGCGACCAGACCGTAGACGGCGGCGCGGCGAGCGTCGACTCGGATCGCGTACCAGATTACCACCACCAACACGAGACTCGGCACGACGGTGCGGATCGCCAAGGCGTGCACGACAGTACCTTGCGCGACGACCGCCGCAACGAGCCATGCAGCGGCTGCGTACCACGGCGGGCCGACGAACGGCGCGACGTGCGGTTTACTTCGGAACGACGACAACGCGGTCGAGAGCGCCGAGATCGACGGTGGTTTTGAGGATCGCGGTCTGATAGAGCGCCGAGCTGCTGTGCTCGATCGCTGCAACGGTACCGATGGGAACGCCGGAATGAAACGAGCGCCCTTCCCCGGTTACCACGACGTCGCCGACGCGCACGGGCGCATCCTGCTCGATGTAATCGACGACGACGCTGGTAAGATTGCCGCGCGCAATTCCCCACCATCGTCCGCGTCGCACGACCGCCGGAATGCGGCTGGTGTAATCGGTGACGAGGACGACCGTACTGGAAAACGGCGCAACCGCAACGACGCGACCGACGGTGCCGTCGGCGGCGACCACTCCGTCGTCGAAGCGAACACCGGCGCTGGAGCCCTTATCTATAGTCACGGACCGCGATTCGTTTTCGGGCGGAAACCCGATGACGCGTGCCTCGATGCCGCGATAGAGCTGCACGGCCGGCACGACCGCAGCTTGCGCGGCGTAGGCCGCGGCAAGTTCGTGCACGCGCGCGTTCTCTTCGGCCAGGCGCTGGTTGCGCGCTCGCAGCCGCGCGTTCTCGCGCTCGAGGCTGGGCAGCGCGGCGATGTCCGCATCCAACGTTCGAATCCCTCCGATCACCGCCGAGACGCCGTTTTCGGCGACGCCGAAAAACACGTTTGCGAAGGTCGAGACCGGGCTGACCGCTCCCGCGCGCTGCGCGGCGATCTGCAACAGCGCGACCAGCGCCGCTACGATGATGATTCCGATGAGGGCAAAAAGTTTTCGTTCGTCTCTATAGGTGAAGATGACTCGCTCCGCTCTTCCGGCGCTGGTCGTGGCGAGACGCTATTTCGTTGACGGGAGCGTAAATCCCAACCGCCGCAGCATGCGCACCAGACGCGCCAGCGGCAGGCCCATCACCGTGTAGAAGTCGCCGTCGATCGCCTCGACCAACGATGCGGCGCGCCCCTGTATACCATAGGCGCCGGCCTTGTCCAGCGGCTCGCCGTCTGCTAGGTACTCGGCCAGCTCGCCGGGCTCCAACTCGTAAAATCGCACGCGCGTCGCCGCACGCTCTGCAAAGCTTTGCGCGAATCCTGGGGCGGCCAGGGCGAAGGCGGTGTGGACGACGTGTTCCCGTCCCGAGAGCGCTTTCAGCATCGCTGCAGCCTCGGCCAGGTCCCGAGGCTTGCCCAGCGCTAGGCCGTCGAGATCGACGACGGTGTCGGCTGCGAGAACGGGCGCCCCGGCCAGGCCGTGGCGTGCGAGCGCGGCACGAAGCTTCTCTCGCGCGTGATGCGAGGCGAGCTCGCCGGGTGAAAGATCCGCAACCGGCTCCTCCGCGTATCCGCTTGGGACCACGTCAACGGCGAGACCCAGCGAGCCCAAGAGCTCTAAACGGCGCGGAGACTGGCTGGCAAGCACGATGCGCGAGAGCGGTCGCTGCGGCACGTTAGGCGGCAAGGCGTTAGTAGTACGTCCTTCCGCCCGCCTCGATGTATCCGTTCTCGTGGCGGCCTCGCGGATCGTGGTGCGTCCAGTGAATGACGCCGCCGCGAGGATAGTACTCGTATTCGCCTTTGACGGCTACTTGCGCGTTGGGATTTAGAGGAATCGCACCCGTGAAGTCGGTGTTGACTTCGACGCGTACGACCAGAACGCAGCCCGAATCCAACCGCAGGAGAAATCCCTCGTGAGGGCTGCTGCGTCCCGGCTGGATGCCGAAAAGATGCGTAACCCTCCCTTGGGCGACGACCTCGACGCCCGAGCGCCCGGCCGAGTACGCCGCGCAGACCGCCGCGTCGTTGGGGGCTTGCGTGGTCGCGCACGCGGCAAGCGCGATGCTCGTCAGCGCTGCAATCGCGAAGCCGTACTTACGCATCAGAATCCATTCCATACAATCGTTGCGCGACGATATACTGCCAGACCGGCTCCGGGACGAGGTACCGGATGCTTCGGCCCTGCGCGATGAGCGTCCGAACCAAGGTCGCCGACTCCGGAACCTCGGGCAGATTTAGCGTGCTGACGCGCTCGCGCAACGATGCGGGGACGGCCGCGATGACGCGTTCCAACGCATCGGCGCGAACGCCGGGCCGGGGGGCTATCACGAACCGCTGCAGCGACTCCAGCACCTCGTCGAATCGCACCCACGTTGCGTTCACGAGCGAATCGGCACCGATGATGAAGGTTAGATCGGCCTGCGGATACTTCGCACGGAGCTGCGGCAAGAGATCGGCCGTATAACCCGTAGCGTCCTCACGTAGATCGGTGTCGTCGAGCGCAAAGCCGGCGTTGCTTGCGATGGCACCGAGAATCATCGCGCAACGATGCGTCGCGTCCGCCTGCGGTTTGTCGCGATGGTGCGTCGCGCCCGTTGGAACGAATACTACGCGATCTAAACGTTCGAGCAGCCGGGCCGATTCGGCGACGAAGAGATGCGCGTTATGGATTGGATCGAAGGTTCCGCCGAAGATACCTATCCTCATGAATAGGTGAACTCGTACGGCCCGATCACAACGGTATCCCCCGCCTCGGCTCCGAGCTCCGCCAAACGTTTCTCGACGCCCATCTTTCCCAGCGCGCGCTCGAAGCGCGCCATGCCTTCGTCGGAGTCGAAGTTCGTCATCGCCGCAAGCCGTTCGATGCGCTCGCTCGTGATTACGAATTCGTCGCCGCGTCGCTCGATCGTAAAGGCGTCGGGGTCGCGCAGTTCGATGCGAACCGGCTGCGGCGCGGCGACCTCGGGCAACGGCGCCGATTCGATTGCGCGCCAGGTGTCGAGCACGAGCGCTCGCACGCCCTCGTGCGTTGCGGCACTGATGGCTCGAAGCCCGCCAAAGCGCTGCTGCAGCTCGGGCAAGCACTCGCGCGCATTGGGGAGATCGAGCTTATTGAGCACGACTAGCGCCGGTTTCTCGCTAAGGCGCGGGTTCCACGCCGCCAACTCGCGCTCGATCGTCGCCTTGTCCGCAAGTATTTCGTCCAAGGGTTTCGCTCCATCGAGCACGTGGAGCAGGACGCGCGTGCGTTCGACGTGTTTGAGAAACAGATCGCCGAGGCCGGCACCTTCGTGCGCCCCTTCGATGAGGCCAGGCACGTCGACCATGACGAACGACTCCTCGTCGGAGACCCGCACGACCCCGAGTTGCGGTTCCAGCGTGGTAAACGGATAGTCGGCGATCTTTGGCCGCGCCGAAGAGACTACCGAGAGCAGGGTGGATTTGCCGGCGTTAGGGACGCCGATGATTCCACAATCGGCGAGCAGCCGAAGTTCGAGCCGCAGATGCGCGTGCTCGCCGGGCTCGCCCCGTTCGGCAAAACGCGGTGCTTGGCGCACGCTCGTTGCGAAGTGCTGATTGCCGAGGCCGCCCCGGCCGCCCTTGGCTACCATCAGTTTGGCGCCGAGCTCGGCTAAATCGGCCAGCGGGATCTCCACCTCGCCGGAGCGGCGGTACACGAGGGTTCCAACCGGAACGGCGATGGTGAGATCGGCGCCGCTCTTGCCGGATTTTTTGGAGGGCCCGCCGACTTTGCCGGCCTCCGCCGAGAAGCTGCGCCGAAAGCGAAACTCGACGAGCGTCGAGAGTTCCGGCGTCGCCTCAAGATAGACGCTCCCGCCGTGACCCCCGTCACCGCCCGCCGGGCCGCCTTTCGGCACGTATTTCTCGCGGCGCCAGGCAACAATGCCGTCGCCGCCGGCGCCGGCGGCCACATCGATCTCGGCTTCATCGATGAACTGCACGGCCGCTATCTTCGTCGAATAAAGAAAGGGGCCTAACGGCCCCCTCGCTCGAGCGGCAAAGAAGTCCTTATGCCGCCGGGACTACCGAAATCAGCTGCCGGTCGCGCCTGCTGCTGAACTCAACCACGCCATCGACGAGCGCGAAGAGCGTATGGTCGCGGCCCAGGCCGACGTTAGCGCCGGGGTAGAAGCGCGTTCCGCGCTGGCGCACTAAGATATTTCCCGCAATCACTCGCTCGCCGCCGAAACGCTTCACGCCCAAGCGTTGCGCGTTGGAGTCGCGACCGTTGCGCGTCGAGCCGGCGCCCTTCTTAGAGGCGAACAGCTGAAGATCAAACTCGAACATAGCCGGGCCATTCTATCAAAGCGGGCTGCGGCAGTCCACCCTCAAGGGGGCACCTGGTAGTGGTCCCTTTTTGGGCCGAACGTCTGCTTTGGCGGATTTGTCCGAAACCTGAAAGGCTAACGGTTCGTATGGAGGGGTAGGCTGAAAGAAAGGGTCCTTAGTGAGCTTACCGACCGCGATAGTCGTCGCAACTGGAATGGTCTGTGGCACATTTCTGCTGGGGTTTCTTGTTTCTGTTCTCTGGATGACCCGCCGCCAATAGGGATGGTTCTCTTTACCCCCTTCGGGGCATCGCTTTTCGCGTTTGCCACGGCCCTGTTGGGCGCGATCGAAGCCTATCGGGCCATGGGTAGGAAGCCAACGGAGGGATGGGCGCGAGCAAGGGCTGTCGCCAACCTGGCGTTTTGGGTCCTTAGTGTCGTAATCTTCGCCTTAACCGCCATCGGTTACGCAAAACAAAGGCATATGCTGCACTAAGCTAATGCCAAAGCGTTAAGGCAAAACGCCTTCGGAGAACGCGCGAGGCTACAAAAGCAATCGCCTCTGGAGCCTTCACGACCTGGCGGGGTTCCGGGACATCATGCCCGGGGACGGCTCCAGCAGCTTAATCCCAAACGAGACCACTACCGGGCACCTTAAGACGGGCCGCGGGCGCGTCAGGGCTTGTAGTTGGGCCTCGCCCCGATAGTGATCCCGAAGATCACGACCAGGACCACTGCGATCGGCACGGCGTAGCGGATTGCGAACCCGGACACCAGGCCGTAGGCGTTGGGAATCATCTGCCAGGTCATCCCTTTCATTATAGCGCCTGCCTGCCAAAAGTGGCTACTAGTCCTTCTCCTCTCCACACCTGTGGACAAGCTTGTGGACAAGGGCTCCCTGCGGGCCCTTGTCTTGGACCCTGGAGCCTTACTCCGTCGAAGAATTGGGACTTTGGGAGCCGCCGCTTCCAGCGGTTCATAATTTGGAAAAAACCGCGAAATACCGTGTTTAGCGACCTGTGGATAAGTGCATAAGATCGTGCATATTTTCCAAAGGAGCGGGGCTTGATTAAGCCAAGTCATAGCGCCCTCACGGGGGTGTGGCGCGGTACGAAGTAAGAGGGTAGAGGATGGCGCTAGCGATCAATTCGGACATCTCCAGTGAGCTCTGGCAATCCGCACTCGATACCTTGGAGCGAACCTTCTCGAAGCCCGTTTTCGAGATGTGGATCAAACCTATCCGGTTCATCTCCCTCCACGGTAACGAGTTGCACCTGGCGGTGCACAGCAAGTTCGCTCAGGACTGGATCGGCAGCAAGTTGCGGCCGCAGATGACCGGCGTCCTCAGCGAGCTATTCGGCACCGGTATCGACCTGCGGCTCTCCGTAGCCGATCCGGTCGAGAACGTCCGCAGCGGTGGCCCCGCTGCGGTCGCACGTTCGCTTGGCGAGTTCCATACCGCCAACCTTAATGCGCGTTATACTTTTGAGGAGTTCGTCGTTGGGAACTCCAACCGCTTCGCCCACGCCGCCGCTCAAGCGGTCGCGGGCGCGCCGGCCCACGCCTATAATCCGCTCTTCCTGTACGGTGGCGTAGGTCTAGGCAAAACGCACCTCATGCACGCGATCGGTCATCGCGTCATCCAAGACAACTTGGCCTCCAACGTCGTCTACCTGACGTGCGAGAAGTTTACCAACGAGTTCATTATCGCGCTGCAGAACAACCGCACTCCCGAGTTCCGCAATCGGTATCGGCAAGTCGACGTGCTGCTCATCGACGACATTCAGTTCTTAGCAGGCAAAGAGACGACGCAAGAGGAGTTCTTCCACACTTTTAACGCGCTGCACGAATCGGGCCGACAGCTCATCATCTCGTCGGATCGTCCGCCCAAAGAGATTCAGACGCTCGAAGCACGGCTGCGCTCGCGGTTCGAGTGGGGTTTGCTCACCGACATCCAGGCACCGGATCTCGAAACGCGCGAAGCGATCCTTCGTAAGAAGGCGGGAAGCGAAAATATTCCCGTGCCCGACGAGGTGACGTCTTTTATTGCTAAGGTCATTCCCTCGAACATTCGCGAGCTGGAGGGCGCACTGATTCGAGTCATCGCCTACGCGTCGCTTACGAAGTCACCCATAACGACCGACCTCGCGGCCGACGTGCTCAAGAGCGCGGTCGCGCAGGCACCGTTGCACCGCATCACGATCGGTAAGATCAAAGAGACGGTTTCTAGCGCGCATGGGCTGACCGTGAAGGAGATGGATAACGGGCGCCGCGACCAGCGGTTGGCCGCGCCGCGGCAGATCGCGATGTACATTGCAACCGAGCTTACCAACTACTCGCTGCCGCAGATCGCGCGCGAGTTCGGCAAGAAGGACCATACGACGGTTATGTATGCGCGGGACAAGATTAAGGACCAGATGCAGCGCGACGAAGCCTACCGTAACAAGATTCGGCAGCTCGTCGCAATGTGCCAAAACCCCTAAGTCGGCGGGGATAACCCTGCACACCTCGCGATTCCCACGGGGAGAAACCGGCCCGGCGCGCCGGGCCGTGGAAAAGTGTATGACCGGGACGGCCTCTCCACAGCGTTATCCCCCGCGTAAAACCCTTACAGCATAAGCTCTTCGCCCGTTTCTCCTCAGAATACACCGCGCTACTACGACTACTACTCTTCTTATCTACTCCTAGGAAAACACAACCGTTCGCCCAAAGCAGTGGAAGCGATGAGATTTGCCTGTACGACGAAAGATATAGCGGCGGCCGTTGGAGCTGCCAGCAAGGTTGTCAACGCGCATACGACGGTGCCGATACTCTCCAACGTCTTGTTGCAGGCGCAGGGCGACAAGATCGCAGTTCGCGCGACGGATCTCGAGCTGACGCTCGAGCAAGCCTTCCCGGCGCAGGTCGATGAGAGCGGCTCCGTAACGGTGCCGGCGAAGCTCTTTGCGAGCTACCTCGGCAACCTCGCTCCCGGTACGCTCGAGGTGACCGGAACGCCGACGCGCGCGAGCGTTAAGTGCGAGCGCAGTAACTACGACTTTCACGCGTTGCCGCCCGACGAGTATCCGCCGCTCCCGGCGGCAGCTCGGGGCTCGCACTTCACGATTGCCGGCCGGCGCTTTCGCGAAGGTATCGAGGCGACGATCTTTGCGGCGTCGGGCGAAGAGGCTCGCGGCGCGGTGCTGATGGGTACGCTCCTCGAGGTGGAGGGAAACGCGCTGACGATGGTTGCGACCGATGGGTACCGTCTGGCGAAGTTCGCGACGACCCTCGACGACGGCATAACCGGCAACGAAAAGTATATCGTGCCGTCACGCGCGCTTGCCGAGGCGGCGCGTAATCTCGGTACGGGCGAACGTATCGCCGTGAGCGCGTTGGGCGCGCAGAGCAATCAGCTTCAGATGACGTCGGGCGACGTTTCCATAACGATGCGCCTTGTCGACGGACAGTATCCGAACTATCAACAGGTGATTCCCGCGAAGTTCGACCGCACCGTCACGGCGGGCACCGCGTCGCTAATCGGCAGCCTTCGCCGCGCCGAGCTTGTCGCCGGCGATCGCGCCAGCATGGTAAAGCTCTCGATTGCCAATCAGACGTTGATCGTTACGGCCAGCTCCGACGTCTCCGGCAATGCCTATGAGGAATTAGAAGTCGAACAGAGCGGCGAGGATCTTTCCATCGCCTTCAACGCGCGCTACTTGGTCGAGATTCTCAACCACATCAAGAGCGAGAAGGTCGTGATGGAGTTCCTCGGTCCGCTCTCTCCCGCGGCGATTCGTCCGCTGGAGCCGCTCGAGAGCGGGGCGCAGCTCTACGTGCTCATGCCGCTGCGGCAGTGATGTGCTCCTGCGGCACCTAGCGCTGTCGAACTTTCGGAACTATAGCCAGCTCGATCTCGAACCCGCCACCGGATTGAACGTTTTCGTTGGAGCAAACGCGCAGGGCAAGAGCAACCTGCTCGAAGGGATCGCAATGCTCGGCACGGGCAAATCCTTTCGAACTTCCCACGACGCCGACACGGTGCGCAGCGGCGTCGAGTTGGCGGTCGTGCGGGGGGACGCGACGCTGCGCTCGGGTCGCATCGAGCTCGCCTGCGTGATTGAGAAAGGCAGCCGCGGCACGCGTAAGAGTTACTCGGTTAACGGCGGGAGCGTACGGTACGCAGCCTATCTCGGACAGATTAGAGTGGTGACCTTCGTTCCGGCAGATCTGCAGCTCGCCGCAGGCCCACCAGGCGCGCGCCGCGCGTTCCTTAACGTGGCGCTCGCGCAAAGCGAACCGCGTTACTATCACGAGCTGGCGCGCTACCGGCGGGCATTGCAGCAGAAGAACGCTCTCCTGCGCGGTATCGTCGACGATGACCGTGAGCTGCTGGCAGTCTACGAGCGCACGCTCGTCGAGGCGGGAACACAGATCATGCTGGCTCGCGATCACCTGATCCGGGCGCTTGCCGAGCAGGCATGCAGCGCGCACGGACGTTTCGGCGCGAACGAACGGCTCGAGCTTCGCTACGAGCCGAGCGTACCGTTCGAAGTCGCGACGCGGGATGCGATCGCCGGCGCATTTGAAGCGCGCCTCGCGCAGACGAAAGAGCAAGAGCGCTCGCGTAAAGCCTCGCTGGCGGGACCGCATCGCGACGACCTGTCGCTCTCGCTCAACGGCGACTCGCTGGCTGCGTTCGGCTCGCAGGGGCAGCAGCGCACGGCGGTGCTCGCGCTAAAACTTTCCGAGTATGCGACGATGCGCGAGCGGTCCAACGAAGCACCGCTGCTGTTGCTCGACGACGTACTCTCCGAACTCGACGAAGAGCGCGCAAATGCCTTTCTCGGCGAGGTCGGCGGCTTCGAGCAAACCTTCGTGACGGCGACGCATCTGCCGGCGGGGCTGCGCCCGGACGCGCACGTCGCACGCGTCGAGAACGCGCGCATCCATGCATATGCGATATGCTGAAGCTCTCCAAAGCTATCGCACAGTGGCATCCCTCCGACCGGCTCGCGTTGCGCGATCCGCTGGCGCTGCTCCAAGCCGGTTGGGCCGATATCGTCGGCGAGAAGATCGCGGCCAACTCGGCACCCGCGCGCATTACGGACGGAACGCTGGCTGTCATTACGCGCTCGAGCGCGTGGAGCCACCAGTTGAGCTTCTTGTCCGAAAAGATTCTCGAAGCGGTTGCGGCGCGGTTGCCGGAGTTGTGCGTTGAGCGGTTGCGATTTCGCTTCGGAACCCTGCCAAAGCAGCGAGCGTTGCCCCGGCAGTCGGCGACTCGGCCCTTGCGGCAAACCCGCGAACCTCGAGCTTCCGCCACCGCTGGAGAGGCTTTAGCCCGCTTCGAACGCCACGTCGCCGCAGTGCAGCGGGCCAAGCGCTCTGCCGGGTGGAAAGCATGCCAAGGGTGCGCTATCTTGCTCGAGCCTCCACAGGCGGCCTACTGCGCGGCGTGCAGCGCGGCGGCACGCGAGGAGCGGTTGCTCGCGACCGCGCGCTTGCTCTTCGACGCGCCGTGGCTAGGCTTTAGCGGAACGGCCGCACTCGTGAACGGGTTACAGGAAGAGGAGTACGAACGCATCCGAAGCCGGCTGCTCAAGCGCTGGTGGACGATGCTCGAGCAAATGCGAGCCGCCGGGCATCCGTCGCGCGACAACCGTGAAAGGCTCGTTGCGAGTTCTTACGTCTTGCTTCGCAGCAAGCTTCCGCCGGAAGCGATCCTGCCCGCTACTGTGCGCAACGTTTTGGGCGACGAGCTTTCGGAGTTGCTCTATGGCGATTCGGGCGCGAAAGCGACCGGCGTCCAACAGAATCGAAACGAACGAAAAGGTTGATGTCAACGAACTATACAGGTGAGCAGATCGAAGTCTTACGCGGCCTGGAGGCCGTCCGTAAGCGCCCGGGCATGTACATCGGCAATACGGCCGAACGCGGCCTTCACCAACTCGTCTACGAGGCAGTCGATAATGCCGTCGATGAGGCGTTGGCGGGATACGCGCACGTAATCCGCGTCGTGCTGCTCTCCGACGGCTCGTGTCTCGTCGAGGACGACGGACGCGGGATACCCATCGATATGCATGCCGAGGAACGAAAACCCGCGGTAGAGGTCGTCATGACGATGCTCCACGCCGGCGCCAAGTTCGGCAAGGGGGGCTACAAGGTCTCCGGCGGACTTCACGGCGTCGGCATCTCCGTCGTCAACGCACTCTCAGAGTGGATGGTGACGCAGGTAAAGCGCAACGGCTTCCTTTGGCAGATGAAGTTCGAGCGCGGCGCCACCGTGCAGAAGCTCAAGAAAAGCTCGCCAACCTCCGGAACCGGCACCGTGCAGTGGTTCAGGCCGGACCCGGAGGTGTTCGAGGTGACCGAGTTCCACTGGGACATTCTACAGAAACGCTTGCGGGAGCTAGCCTTTCTGAACCGGGGACTCTCCATCACGCTGCGGGACGAACGCGTCGACCCTCCGCGCGAGCGAACCTACACGTTCGACGGCGGAATCGTCTCGTTCGTCGAGTGGTTGAACGAAAAAAAGGATCCGCTGCATCCGATCATCTCCACGCACGCCGAGCGCGACAACGTGGACGTCGAGGTTGCGATGCAGTACACCGACACCTACGCCGATCAGATCTTTTCCTACGCAAACAACATCGGCACGATCGAAGGCGGAATGCACCTCCAGGGCTTTCGGCAGGCGGTTACCAACGCGGTGAACGGCTACGCCCGCAAACGCGGCGTGCTCAAAGAGACGGAGAACTCTCTTTCCACCGACGACATCGTCGAGGGGCTTACCGCCGTGGTATCGGTCAAGCTACAAGATCCGCAGTTCGAGGGTCAGACCAAAACGAAGCTCGGCAACGCGCGAGTGCGCAGCATCGTTGCCGGCCTGGTATCGGAGCGCCTCGACTTCTTTCTCGAAGAGAATCCAAAGTACGCGCGCGCGATCGTAGAGAAGTGCATGCAGGCGCAGCGGGCGCGCGACGCGGCGAAGAAAGCTCGCGACCTTTCACGGCGCAAGAACGCGTTGGAAGGCTCGGGTCTGCCGGGTAAGCTCGTCGACTGCAAGAACGGAAACCCTGCCGAGAGCGAGCTCTTTCTCGTCGAGGGCGATTCGGCGGGCGGTACCGCGAAGGGCGGACGAGATCCCAACAGTCAAGCGATCCTGCCGTTACGCGGCAAGATCCTCAACGTCGAAAAGGCCCGCTTGGACAAGGTGCTTGCCAACGAAGAGATCCGCACGATGATCACGGCACTCGGCACCGGTTTCGGCGACGAGTTCAACGTAGAGAAACTGCGCTACCACAAGATCATCATCATGACGGATGCCGACGTGGACGGCTCGCACATACGCACGCTCCTGCTGACGTTCTTCTATCGGCAGATGCGACCGCTGGTCGAAGAGGGCCACGTTTACATCGCGCAGCCGCCGTTGTACGGCGTTCGCAAGGGCAAGCAGCAGTGGTGGGCCTTCAGCGAGGGGGAGCTCAAATCGATCGTGGGCGAGGATGGCAAAGACTTTACCGTCCAGCAGTACAAGGGTCTCGGTGAGATGGATGCCGAGCAGCTTGCCGTGACGACGATGGAAGTCGGCAACCGCCGCCTCAAGCAAATTACCGTCGAAGACGCGGTCGAAGCCACGCAGATCTTTACCGATCTCATGGGCGATAAGGTCGAGCCGCGCAAGCAGTACATCTTCGATTATGCGAAGAGCGTGAAGAACTTAGATCTCTAGTTTCAAGGGCCTCGTAGGCTTAGAAGCTGCTTAGTCCGGCGGGTTCCGGCGGAGGTCGAAGGGTATAGAGATGCTAGGGCTCCACGTGCGCAAGCGCTTTGCAATCGGCCTATTGGCCGCCGCGATCGTCGCCGGGCTCGTGGCGTCCGCGCGCCACGAGTTGCTGCGCTCTGCGCTTCGAGCAGGCGCGGCGATCGCCGGCTACGACGTGAGTATTGGAGCGCTGGAACTCGGAGCGGGCACGGCAACGCTCTCGCAGCTGCGCGTCGGGCGCGAGTCGGAGCCGCTTTTGAGCGCGGGACGCGTCGTCATCGGCTTTTCGCCACGCGACCTTCTGCCCGGTAGCGGCCACCGTTTCGGTCTGGTCGACGTCGACGCGAGCGGCGTGGAGCTGACGCTCACCCGTTTTCGCGATGGAAGCTTCAACCTGCCGATATTCGGCGCCGCCGGACCCCAACCGCAGCGAATCGACGAAGTGCCTTTGCGTTTTCGGTTCCGGGTACGCGACGTAACGATCGTTCTCAAAGAGCCGTCGGCTTACGACCAAAGCGCTCGAAGTCTGCAAATCGTTGACGTCGACGCCGACGGCGCGCTCGATACGGCGGCGATAACGCAGTATCGGATCGCGGGCGCGTTCGAGGAGGGTCGCCGGGAACCGTTTACCGTAGCGGGAAAGATCGACGCGGTCGCCGGCTTCGCCATGCACCGCGCAAAGGCCGCGCGTTTTCCGTTGCGGGCGCTCTCCAACTACTTCGCGCAGAGCCGCGACGTGCGCGTCCTTCACGGCGGCGCTCGAAACTTCGATGCCACCGTCTATGCGCTCGACGTTCGACCGAACGTGTCGCCGTCATATCACGCAAGCCTGCGGCTCGACATCGACGGTGGGCGCCTCGCCCTGAGCGCCCTCGCGTTGCCCGTCGAGAACATCGGCGGACGGTTGCACGTCGTCGACGGTGCATTCTTCGTTAGCGGCATGCACGCAACGCTAGCAGGAATCCCGCTGCAAATTCGCGGCGGCATCTACGATCTCAACGGCGCCGTCACGGGGAGCGCGCAGCTGCGGCTCGGCGTCTGGGGCACCGGCGACCTCGGCGATCTCCGTCACGCGTTCACCTTCACCCGCGACCAGCCGATCTCCGGACGGGGGACGCTGGGCGTCCTGGTACAGGGCCGCGTAGTCGATCCCGTGATCGTCGCGCGCGCATCGGCTCCGCGTGCCGTCTACCGTGGGCTGCCTTTCGAAGGAGTCGTTGCGGGCGTCGTCTATCACGCAAACGTCGTCGCGCTGGCTCCGCTACGCGTCACGTATGGCGGCATCTCAATCGGCGTTCGCGGAATGCTGTACACCGGCGCGCACCTGCGCTCGCAACTCGCGCTGCACGTCGCGGGGACCGCCGACCGCCTGCCCTACCTCGACGAGATGCTTGGAAGCGAACCGATCGTCATCGATGCCAGCGCTACCGGAAACGATCTGCTCTTTCACGTCATCGGCAGCGCGGCATCGGCGCGCGGGACCGATCGCGTCGCGGCGCTGATTCGTATGAACGGAGACGGCACGGCGCTCGTCGATCCGTTTTGGCTGCACACGCGGCGCGGGAATCTCGACGGCGGTTATTTGCTGGATCGGCCTCACGATACTAGCGCCTTTTGGCTGATCGCGGACGGACTCCACATGCGCGCGCCGTCGTATCCAGCGTTCCCGAACCTCTCGCTGCCGCAGATGCCGAAGGTCGACGGCGGCGTGATGCACGCGGCCCTCGCGGGCGGGGGTTCTGGGAATCACATCGTACTGGGCGGTGTAGTCGGGGCGGCCGATACGAGCATTGCCGGCGTACGGTTTACGCAACTCGACGCCAACTTGGCGGGCACGCTGTCGCAGGCGCCGATCAATCGACTTCGAGCGACCGGTCCGTGGGGCACGTTCGCGGGGCGCGGCGAGTTTTCGAGCCGGCGATTCGTGGCGATTGGAGATTATCGCGGCAGCTTCGAGGGGCTCGCGCCGCTCATCGGCAGCGCCGTCGAGGGCCACGGAAAACTACGCGGTAACGTCGCAATTGCGGTCGAGCCGCAGCGGATCGTCGTCGTCGGTTCACACCTTTCGATGCCCGGCGCGACGCTGCGCGGGGTTCCGGTCGATCGCGCGAGTTTGACGCTGGCAGTCGAGGGAGATCGGCTACGCATCTATTCGGCCCACGCTCAAACGGCCGGAGGCGATCTCGTCGCTGCGGGTACCTACTGGCTGGGGCCCGCAAGCACGCACGGCACGAGTCCGGCCGCCTTGACGCTGGTCGCCAATCGCCTGAGCACCTCGCAACTCCACGGTATCGGATTGCCGCTGGTGGGCGGGAGCCTGTGGGCCGACGGCACGTTGGCGGCCGGGGCGCCGCTGCCTGAATTTCGCGGAGGTGTGGCCGTCAGCAACTCTCGCATCGCCCAGTTTCCAATCGCGGGAAATGGCGATGTAAATCTGTCGGGCAACAGCGTCGCGTTTACGCGAACGATCGGCGAGCTTGGCGGCACGTACGCTCGCGTCCAGGGGAGTATCGGCGCGCTGACGTCCGGCTCGCCAACCTACGCATTACAGACGAACGTGCCGGCCGGCCAGATCGCGCGCACGCTGCACGCGTTCGGCTTTCCGAACTACATGACCGACGGCTCGTTCAATGCCGCGCTCCTCATCGGAGGCCATAGCGACGCGCCGACGATCGCCGGTGCGATCGCCGTTCCGGCCGGCGAAGTAAACGGCTTACCATTCATCAACGGGAGCGGCCGGCTCGCGGCCGATCGCAGCGGGGTGAGCGTGCGCGAGGGTTCGGTGCTCGTCGGTACGACTGCAGCGACGTTCAACGGCGACCTGCATCCGCGCAATGAGGCGGTTGATATAGATGCGCCTCGAGCCGACCTCTCGGATTTCAACAACTTCTTCGACACCGGCGACACGCTCGACGGCAACGGCAGCGTTCGAATCGGCGCAGCCTCGCGGGGTGCTCGGATCACCTCGAGCGGCAACATCGACATACGTGGATTTCGTTACCGGAATCTGCCGATCGGCGATACGCGCGCGGTTTGGTCGAGCGTACGCAACGCCGTAGCGGGAGCCCTGGCCGTTGGCGGAACGCACGGCGTGCTGCGCGCGCATGGTTCGATTTCGCTAGCGCGCGGAGCAGATTGGCTCGCTACGCTCGAGCGCTCGCGTTATGATTTGGACGCCGGCGTTCGCAACTTGGATCTGTCGTTGTGGCTGCCGGCGCTAGGAATGCAGGCGCTTCCGGTAACCGGCCGCGCTAGCGGTGAAGCCAATCTACGCGGCCGGTTTCCATTATTGACCGCGCGAGGCGAGGCTAGCATTACCGGGGGTACGCTGGGCCCGCTGGCGCTCGACACTGCGGAGGTCGCACTGCATGCCGTGCACCAGGAGGTCGTGATCGACCACGCGGCGTTGACGACGCCGGAGCTTACGGCGACTGCCGCCGGAACACTAGGACTCGATGCGCGGCAGCCGGTCGACGTGCGCATCTACGCGGCTACGAACCGGCTCGCACAGCTGCTCTACGACACGGCTCGAGTTCGGGTGCCCGTCAGCGGTGCGTTTGAGTCGACCTTGACGGTCGGAGGCACCTACCGCGCACCCACCTTCCTGGCCGGTTTCGACGCCACCGGCGTTACCGCGTACGGCATCCCGATCAACGCGCTTTTCGGTGAGGTTCGCTTGAGCCGCGGCGCACTCGTTCTCTCGGATGCCGGCATTACGTTGCAGAAAGGTCAGGCCACGCTGGCCGGCTCGGTGCCCCTTGGACTCTCGCCGCTGCGGCTGGCGGCCCCGGAGCAGCCGCTGAGTTTCGACCTCGACGTGCTCGGCGTGGATCCCTCGATGCTCAACGACGCGCTCGGCAACAATACAAAGCTCGGCGGGGTTATCGACGGTCACGTTGGGCTCTCCGGCACTGTCGCGCGACCCGCGGTCGTCGGGCGCATCTCGCTAAGCCGCGGCTCGTACGTGAGCGACCTCGAGCGCGTGCCGCTCACGCAGATAGTGGCCGACATCGTCTTCGATCACGCCTCTGCGTCGATCGGGCACATCTCGGCGAAGGCCGGGACCGGAAGCTTGGCCGGCTCCGGGGTGGTTGAGTTCCCGGCCGGCCTCGAGCACAGCGGGCTCTCCCTTGCCTTGCACGGTGCGGCTCGGGGCGCGCAGCTCGATCTGCCGGCGTATGGAAGCGGAACGCTCGACGCCGCGTTAGCCATAGCCAAAAAACCGGGGCAGACCGCGCTGCTCTCGGGAAGCGTTGCGCTGAGCAACGCTACCTTGCCATTTGCCTCATTCGTAAAGGCCGCGACGCAATCGGGCACGACGAGGACCCTCCAGATACCGCTCGCGTTCGACGTCAAAGCGACCGCGGGCAGGAACGTCCGGATTCGCGGCAGCGGATATGGCGCGGGGCTGGATATCGGCACTACGGGCTCAGTGCAGCTCGGGGGAACCCTGGCAAATCCGACGCTGGCAGGGGCCTTCGGCTCGACGGGCGGCACGCTGACCTACTTCGACCGTGCCTTTCGCGTGCGAGAAGGAAGCGTTCGCTTTGATGCTGCGGACGGCGTGCTGCCAACCCTCCACGCCGTCGCAAACACCAGCGTCGTGAATCCGGACCCCGATCGCGTCCGAAACCCCTACGGAAGCGCCGACGTGACCATCACGGTCGACGGTCCGATTCAGGGGCTGAAGATCGGGCTCCAGTCCAACCCGGCAGGTTACAGCAGGGATGAGATTCTAGCTCTGATCGCCCCCTTCGGCGGCTTCCTGGGCGGGATAGCGTTCAGCCGCCAGTCGATGCTCGCGCGCCAACAGCCCAGCGGAATTACCCCGCTGGGCGCGCTCAATCCGATTCCGAACGTCGGGCTGCAGCAAAACAGCAGCATCACCGTCGGGCAGGAAGCCTTCAACATCCTTAACGCGCAGTTCACGGCGGGTCTGCTGGCGCCGGTGGAGAGTACGCTCGGGCAAGGACTCGGTCTCTCCAGCGTCAACCTGACGCTCGGATATTACGGTAACGTCGGCGTTACTGCCACGCGCCTGCTCGGCAAAGCGGTCAGCGCGGTCTATGCCGTCACTTTTGGGATTCCACAGATTCAATCGTTCGGATTGGTCGTGCAATCGGGGCAGGCGACCGCGGCCTCATTGAACTTCTATTTACAAAGCGGTCCGACGAAGCTATTGCAGTTGCCCGGTGCCGGGTATAGCGCAAGTTATCTTGCCGGCCAGCCCTTGATCGGGAATACCGGCTTCAGCCTTACGCTGCAGCACTATTTCTGGTAATGGAATTTTGATTAGAACGAACAGTGGGGCTCTCGCCGCGCGCAAGGACACCGGGAAAGCCGGGCGGAACAGGGCGTGCCGGGCCGCACGGCATACGCTCGCGCGCGGCGGCACGCATCGACGCCTGCAATCGCTGAAAGTATATTGAAACGAGTTTTTCATTTGACCTCTGATCCGGGGCGGCGGCGGCGCCCAAGCAAGTGGTGCCTGGCCATTCTCCTCCCGCTGATCGTGGTCGCTCGGTTGAGTGTAGCGCCGGCGTGGTCGGCCACGGCACTGAAAATCGTGTCCGTCGACGTCACGGGAAACCTGCACGTCCCGACGCAGACGATTATGTCCGTAATAGCTGCGCGACCCGGGCAACCCTACGACCCGAAGGTCGTGCAGCAGGACCTCGCGCGAATCAACGCCTTGGGCTATTTTGCGGATATTGCGCCGCCGCTCGTGCGTGCGAGACCGGGAGGCGTCGCGATTACCTATCGCGTCGTCGAAAATCCGGTGCTTACGAAGATCGCTTTTGCGGGTAACCAAAAGGTTCCGAGCGATACGCTGCTGGCGCTGATGGACCTCTCCGTCGGACAGGTCTTCAACACGAACACGTTTCGTCAGGACGTTCTCAAGATCAACAACTACTACGAACGGATCGGTTACGGCGGCCAAGTTCCGACGCACGTCAAGGACATCAATCTAGACTCTGCGACCGGCGTCTTAACGCTCACCATTCAAGAAGGCCTGACCGTAAAGGCGATTGAGATCGGCGGCGATCCTCTGTTTCCGCCTCCGCTGATTCTTTCGGCGCTGACCTTAAAGGTCGGCAGCATCTACTCCGATGCCGTTCGAGACGCCGATTACAAGGCGCTGCAAAAGCTATACGAAGATAGGTTCCACCTCGAGGTCGGCAACTTCGAGGCCGGCATCGTGCCCTCGTCGATCAACCTGCAAACCGGGACGGCGGACGTGAAGTACGACATCTACGTCGCGCGCATCGCCCTCGTCGAAATCACCGGTAACACTCGTACCAAGGACGCCGTGATCCGCAGGGAGCTGCGCGAGCGTCCCGGCATGGTCCTCAACACCGACGCGATCAAACGCGATTACCAGCGGCTCAACGCACTCAACTTCTTCTCCAAGGTCGAGCCCGACGTGAAGCCGGGTCCGGATCCGAAGAAGCCTCAGGACGTTACGCTGGTTTGGCACGTAACCGAGCAGCGCACCGCGTCGGCATCGATAGGCTTCGGCTATTCGGGAGGCTTGACCGGCTTGGGCCTCTATGCCACGCTGGGACTTACGGACAGCAACTGGCACGGTACCGGCAACTCGGCCGGCATTCAGTTTGAAGAGGGGGCGCGCACGGGGGTCGCGCAGATCAACGCGTCGGTGCCCTATCTCGGAAACACGCCGCAAGCCGAACGCTACACGGCCGGCGCCTCGATCTTTTCGAACCACTCTACCTATTATTATCCGGTGTACGGCGTCACCGGCAGCGGCAGCTCGGTAGCGAGCAACCCCAACATCCCCATTCCGGTTACGCTCTACCCAAGCTCGACCTCGCAGGAGCTCTCGAACATCGACGCAACCAGCACGTCGAGCGCAAACGGGGCGACCGGAAATATCGGACGGCGCCTCAGCGACTACACGATCCTTTCACTGGCGCTTACGGGCGAGCGCATCCGCTACAATACGACGGTCCCGTCGCCGTACTATTTCCAAGGAAACCAGCCGAACATCTTCGTCGGGCCGACGCCCTCGCCGATCAGTTCGACGCCTTACAATTACGGCGGCTCGTTCGGGATCGCCGCTTCGTCGATTGCCAACGTCAATACCGGAGCTCCCTATAATCTCGTCACGACCGGCTTGAGCTTACAGACGATCACGCTCGACGATCCGTTCAATCCGCGCGACGGTCTCAAGGCGTTGCTGAGCACGACGTTTTCCGCGCCGGCGCTCGGCTCGAACTTTTCGTTTACGCAGAGCACGCTGGACCTTGCGAAGTTCTTTCCGGTACTGCGGGACGCCACGATCGGGGTTCACGGCGTGGGCTACTTCTCGACGGGCGTGATCCCGCCGAGCTCGCTTTTTACCTTCTCCGACCAACAGATGCGAGGCTACAACCAGGTCTTTTACGCAACCAATGCGTACCTGGGTCAAGTCGAGTTGCGATATCCCTTGGCGTTGGACCGGCGCCTCACGTTCGCGGTGTTCGTCGACGAACTGGACTATCGAATCCGGGGGGCCTACCCGCTGCTCGATCCGTACACCAATCGAATTACCGGATATCCCTCCGATTGGGCGCTCTACGGCGACGCCGGCTTTGGAATCCGGTTTGACGTTCCGCAGCTGGGCTTGCGGACGATTCGCATAGATTTTGCGAAAGGACTTTATGGGACGCACACGAGCTTTGGAATCGGCCAGAGCTTCTAAGGAACCTCGGGGGTTCCCTAACGCAGCGTTTGGGATGAAGAGATGAAGATTCGATCGACGATACTTTGCGCGGCTGCCACGCTGCTGGCCGTTTTGCTAGCTCCGGAGGTCATTGCGGCCGATCTCACCGACGTGGGTTTCGTAGATCAAGCCGACATCGCGAACCTACCGGTCTTCGTCGATGCAAACCGGCAGCTCGCCGCCTATAAATCGCAACTCGACAGTCAGTACAACGCACAGGTCAAACGGGCGGGCAGCGACGCCGACAAGCAGCGCATCACGATGCAGTTTCAGACCGAGTTGAACGACAAGCAGCGCGAACTCGCCGGACCGCTCTTTCAGCGAGCGCAGTACGCGATTGCCGCGGTGAGCGCGACGCGCAACCTGTCGGTCGTCGTCGACAAGCGTATCGTGATTTACGGCGGTCAGGATATCACCAAGGACGTGGAAACGGTCTTCGGCGGCTCGCAGGCGGTCGCGGCACCGGTATCCTCTCCTCCCCCGTCCGAGATCGGTTACGTCGACCAGACGGTGCTCGACGGAATCCCGAAGGTTCAGTCCGCAAACACGGAGATGTCGCAGTTCGAAACGACGGAGCGACAGCTTTATGCCTCTCGCCTGGCGCAAGCTCGGAACGAGGCCGATCGGCAGCAGATCCTCACGGAGTTCAACAAGACGATCTCCGACAAGCAAGATCAGCTGCTCAAGCCGCTCGTGGACGAGACCAAGTCGGCGACCGGGGACGTCGCGCGCCGCAAGAAATTGCTCCTGGTCGTCGATCGCGCGGACGTCGTTTACGGGGGCATGGACATCACCTCGGATGTCCAGAACGCGCTCGCGAAGTAACGGCGGAGCCGCCCTTGCGATGGCGATGGCGCTGGGAACCACCGTTTCGCTTTGCGCGTGCGGTGTCAACGTGCATTCGCCTTTCGTTCGCGGAACCGGCTACGTTCGGTTAGACGAGGTGGTGAAGCGGCATCCGCTCTATTCGCAATTGTCGCAGCTCGACGACGCCATCGCGGCCATAACGCTTCAATCGGCGGGTCGGGCCGTTCCGCTCGGCGCGCGGCAGATCGCGGCGCAGACGGGGGAGCTGAACAGGGAGTTGCGCGCCGCGCAGGACCGGGCGAACAAGATCCTCGCTCAAAAGCAGCGCGATTATTCAGGGCGCGAACAGCAGGCGGTCGCGGCCGCGCTGAAGGCAGCCGGAGTTTCGGGCGCAGGGGCGCTCGCGGCAACGCAGATGAGCGGCGCCTCGGCCACGCAAGCGCAGGAGGCCGCGCAAGCGGCAAACGCCGACCTGCAGGCGTATCAGCAAAGCGTCGTCGCGCAGAACAATGCGGCAACCACTTCCATCGCCAATCAGCTGCAAGCGCAAGCGTCGCAGAAATATCGCGCCAAAGCCGAGCAACTCCAGCAGAACGAAACCGACCTTTCGCTAAAGCTGACGCAGCAGGATGCCACCGCGCGCTTGGCGATCAAGATGCGTCTGTCGAATCTCGCAATGGATCCCTCGGCGCGTCAGCAGGCCGAGGCCCAACTGGCCAGTCTCAACGCGAAAGAGAGCGCGCAGATGAGCGCGCAGCGCAATGCGGACTCGGCGACCTTGCGGGCCTATCGCGCGCAACTGGATCGGGAAACGTCAAATACGATTCGCGGGCAAGTGAGCACGATTACGGCGCAGACTCAGGCCAAGCTCCAGGAACGGCGAAACCAGGTAGGATCGCAGCTGAGCAGCCTCGCGCCCGCGCCCGCGGCGAGCGTGCCTCCCAACGTGCGAGCGCAGATCGCTCAAATTCAAAAGCAGTACGTTAGCGAGTTTCAGGCGGATGCCGGCAAAACGATCGCCGAATACAACGCTACCAAGGACGACCTAGACCGGCAGTTCGCCGCCCTGCATGGGGCGGACGTCGGCGCGACCGGCGCCGCGGCCAAAGAGCTGAACTCGCTGCAGAAGCGGCGTACCGACCTCTACCAACAGATCGTCGAGCAAGTGGAGCGCGACGCCACGCGCATCGCCAAGGACCGCGGGCTCTCGATCGTCTTCGTCAACGTCATCGCCGCAGCAGGCGGCTACGATATGACCAATCAAGTCATCACCGACGTCGAAAGCCAACACGAGTGAGAATTTACAGATATATCATCTTAGTCTCCATTGCCGTCATCGCCGGCGGTTGCGCCGGTCACGGGTCGATCGGCCTAGTGGACGTTCAGCGGATCGTCAATAATTGGCCGGAATACCAGGGCTATCAGAATCAACTCATGACCGAGGAGCGCTCGGTCTCCTCGCGACGCGAAAGCGCTGCCCGCCGGCAGCGAGACGCGCTGGCGCTGGAGCGCAAGTATGCGAAGATCACCGATCAGCTCTCGCAGCAGATTCGCGATGCTGCCGGCAAGATTGCATCACAGAGCCAGCTCAAACTGGTACTGACGCGAGAGGGTATCGGCTACGGCGGCGTGGACATCACCAGCGACGTGGAGAAGGCGCTCAACATCACCGAGAAGGCCACGCCAACGCCGGGGATCTAGCCTGCCGGCGCGTATGCTGGGAACGCTGAACGATCTCGCCGCCCGCGTGAGCGGCCGCGTGGTTGGAGACGGCAGCGTACCGATCGCTCGAATCGCGAGCATCGAAGAGGCGAACGCCGACACGTTGACGTTTGCCACGAATGAAACCTACCTTTCCGCGGCCTGCGCGGGTAAAGCCGCGGCCGTATTGATCGACGAGTCGCTGGCGGACCGCCCGGCCTCCAAGCCGCTGCTCGTCGTCGAGCACGTGCGCGCGGCCTTAGCGCAGCTTCTCGAAGCATTTGGGCCCGTTCGTCCGCGAGGACCCTTTACACATCCCACGGCGGTGATCGCGCCGGATGCGCGCCTGGAAGCCGACGTCTACGTCGACGCGAACTCGTATATCGGCGAGCGGACGTCGATCGGGCGCGGAAGCGTCGTCGGCGCCGGCGCTTACGTCGGCGACGGTGTCTCCATTGGAGAGTCCGTCTGGCTCAAGCCGAATGTCAGCCTCATCTCCGGGTGCGTCGTCGGCGATCGCGTCGTTCTGCACGCCGGGTGCGTGATCGGCAGCGACGGTTTCGGTTGGGCGTTCGTAGACGGCGTTGCGCGGCGCATTCCGCAGGTTGGGAACGTCGTGCTCGAAGACGACGTCGAAGTGGGCGCGAATACCTGTATCGACCGCGCGCAGACGGGGAGCACCGTCATCGGGGCCGGCACGAAGATCGACAACCTCGTTCAGATCGGGCACAACTGCCGGATCGGAAGACACTGCGTCATCGCATCCTTGACCGGTCTGGCGGGATCGACTGTGATCGGCGATTACGTCAAGGTGGCGGGTCAGGTCGGATTCAGAGGGCACGTCGCGGTGGGGTCGGGAGTGACGATCGCCGGACAGTCGGGCGTTTGGAGCGACGTCGAGCCCGGCGCGACGATCTCGGGAAACCCCGCGATCGATCATCGCGAAGCGCTTCGTCAAAAGGTCATGCTTCGCAAGCTGCCAAAGCTGTTTGATCGTGTCGAAGCTCTGGAGCGCTCGTCTTCGCGCCAGACCTAGGGAGCCTCGCAAGAGTTTCCCTAACTCGGGAACCTCGCGCTAATCAAATGTGTCGATTGCCCCGATGATGCAAGCTACGCTGCGGGACGGCCTTCGCTTCGAGGGCGTGGGACTTCATACGGGAGCGCAGTGTCGCGTCGAGGTGCGTCCGGCGCCTGCGGACGCCGGACTTAGTTTTCTTCTCGGAAGCACGCGCGTTCCGGCGACTCCCGAGTACGTCGTCGACACGTCGCGCGCGACCGTACTCGGTCGCGACGGGGTCAGCGTCTCCACAACGGAACATCTGCTATCGGCGCTCTTCGCGATGGGCGTAAGCAACGCCGAAATCGTGGTCGACGGTCCCGAGATTCCCGTACGCGACGGCAGCGCCGACGAGTTCGCCTCGGCGATTGCCGGCTGCGGTTTGCTCGAACAGCAGGTCGAGCGAAAAACCCTCGAGATCGAGGAGCCGCTAATTGTCCGGGACGGCGACAAGCTCATCGCGGCCTTTCCGGCGGACGCGTTGCGCGTCCGTTACGTCGCCGACTTTCCGGCCCCGATCGGTACGCAGTATTTCGCAGGTGAGATCGATCCGCAGAGCTACCGTGAGGAGATCGCAGGTGCGCGCACGTTCGGCTATCTGCACGAGGTGAAGGAACTGCTCGCGCGCGGCTTGGCGCGTGGCGCAAGCTTGGAGAACGCGCTCGTTTTTGCGCCGGACGGTCCGTTGCAGCCCCTGCGCTGGCCTAATGAGGCCGTGCGCCATAAGGTACTCGATCTCGTCGGAGATCTGGCTTTGCTCGGAGCGTGGCCGCGCTGCGAAGTAATTGCGATCAAGAGCGGCCACCAGCTCCACTGCTCGATAACGAGCGTCCTGCGTACGCGACTGCGCGTGCCTTCCGTATAGGAGAGCATTCTTGGCCGAACTCGATATTCGAAAGATTTTTGAGATCCTGCCGCATCGCTATCCGATGCTTCTCATCGACCGCATTATTGAGTGCGAGCACATGGTACGCGTGCGCGGCTATAAGAACGTCACCTACAACGAGCCGATCTTCGCCGGCCACTTTCCGGGAAATCCCGTCTTACCCGGCGTCTTCATGGTCGAAGCGCTCGCGCAGCTGGGCGGTGCGATGATTCTCGATCCGGGCGAGTTTTCACGCAAGACGCCTTACCTAGCAGGCATCGACAAGGCAAAGTTCCGGCGGCCGGTGATTCCCGGCGACCGGCTGGACATGAACGTCGTCATGTTGCGCCACAAGCGAAATATCGGCTGGGTCTTCGGCGAAGCGACGGTCGACGGAGCGCTCGCGTGCTCCGCCGAAATCATGTTCTCGATTGTCTCGAACCCGCGAATGTTCGGCGCAGACGCCGCCGTGCTGCACGTCTGATGCTTCACCCCACGGCGATCGTCCATCCCGGCGCGGAGATCGGAAAGAATGCTGAGATCGGACCGTATTGCATCGTCGGAGAGCACGTTTCGATTGGGGCTCGAACCTTTTTGCAGGCGCACGTCGTCGTGAATGGCTGGACCGAGATCGGCGACGACTGCCATCTCTATCCTTTCTCTACGGTCGGGGCGACGTCGCAAGACCGGAAGTACGCCGGCGAGCGCGCCTTTACGCGCGTTGGAGATCGCACGATCCTTCGGGAGTACGTCAGCATTCAGCGCGCGACCGGCGAGGACGAGGTTACGGCCGTCGGCGACGACTGTCTCTTGCTTGCCTACGTTCACATCGCGCACAACTGCGTCCTCGGCAACGGCGTTACGATGAGCAACCTCGCGCAGCTTGCCGGTCACGTGAACTTGGGCGACTACGTAACCGTCGGCGGTCAGACCGGCATTCACCAGTTTACGCGCGTTGGACGTCACGCGATGGTCGGCGGTATGAGCAAGCTGACGAAAGACGTCCCGCCGTTCTTTCTCGTCGAGGGGAATCCGTGCAAACCTTACGGGCTCAACAGCGTCGGCTTGCGGCGCGCCGGCTTTCCGGTCAAGGAGCGTCAGGAAATTAAACGCTGCTACAAGCTGCTCTACGACCCGAAGCTGAACGTTTCGCAGGCGGTCGAAGCGATGAAGGCTGACGTGACGACGGATCCCGGTCGAGAGATCATCGCTTTTCTCGAGGCACCGTCGGAACGCGGAGTCCTGAAGTAATCGCTCCCCCGCGCGCCGACTTGGTTCCGCGCGCCACAACATGAGATACTTCGTCTCCACCGGAGAGCCGTCGGGGGAGGCAAGCGCGATCGCGCTCGCCCAGGCGATTGCGCATTACGATTCGCAGGCACAGTTCGAAGGGATTGGAAGCCCAACGATGCGCGCCGCGGGCTTCGCTTTATGGCGCGATCATACCGGCTGGGCGAGCATGGGTCCGGCGGCCGCGATTCCACGCATTCCAAAACTGCTCGATGCGATGTTGCGCACCGCATCGCATATTTGCGCGACGAAACCCGATTTGGTGATTCTGGTGGATTTCGGCGTTTTCAACCTGCGATTGGCGCGTCAACTGCGTCGCTTACGATACGCAGGCCCGATTCTCGATCTCTTTCCACCGGGGACGTGGCTCGACAACGAAGAGAAGGCGCGGCGCGTGAGCGCGGTAGCATTGCCGGTGACGGCCTTCAAACATCAATACGACTTCTACCGCGCCTTGGGATGTCGCATCGAGTTCTTCGGCCATCCGCTCGCCGGCCGCTACGCGCTGCGTCCACGCAAGGCGCCGCCGCCCTCCGACGGCGGGAACGTCGCAATACTGCCCGGCAGCCGCAGCGGTGAGCTGCGCCGTCATCTTCCCGTGCTTGCCGCGGCATACCGCACGCTGCAACGCCGGCGGCCGAAACTCGAGGGAGTCTTTGGCGCCGCCGACGCGCGCGCCGAGCACCGGATCGCTCGGACTATCGCCCGCGAAGAGTTGCGCGGCGTGCGGATCGTGCCGGGAGTCGCCGATGCGCTCGCCGATGCCGATGGGGCATGGGTCTCTTCCGGGACGGCGGTTCTCGAAACGGCGCTCGTGGGGGTTCCGGCGGTCGCGATCTATGTCATACCTCGCGGCCTGATCTGGTACGGTCATCGCATGGTCAGGCACAGGTTCATTACCTTACCGAATCTCGTCCTCGGGCGCGAGGTCGTTCCGGAGCTGCTCCAAGACGACGCGACGCCGGACCGGCTCGCCTCCGTTCTCGAGGGACTGATGAACGATTCGTCGCGACAGTATGCCGCATTCGCCGAGTTGCGCGACGCGCTAGGGCCGCCCGACGCGCTCGAACGCGTTGCGCTATGCGCCGTCGACTTGGCCGCGCGAGGCTGACGCGGCTCGATGATTCGCGTCTATCACACCTCGGATCTGCACGATCGACGCGGCTTCGCGCCGCGGCTCAAAGCGCTGCGGGCGCAGCGGCCCGGGCTGCTCTTCGATTGTGGCGACTCGCTGCGCGGCAGTCAAACCGTGTACTATCGCCGCGAGCCTATTATGGAGGAGATGGACGAGGCAGGCTACGATGCTCAAGGCATCGGTAACCGCGAGTTTCACTACCTTTTTGGAACGTTACGCGCGCGAGCATCGCGAATGCGCCATCCGCTGGTCTGCACGAATCTTCGCGACACGAAGGGTCGCGCGCTGCCGTTCGCGCAGTCGCTTCGGTTGCAGCGACTCGACTCTGAGGGCGCACCGGTCAACGTCCACGTATTGGGTCTGCTCATCATGCAGTACCGGGAAGAGAGTCCCTGGGAACGTCTCTTCGGCTGGCGCTTTCTCACTCCGTGGGAGGCGGTGGCCCCGTTCGTCGCGGCGCTGCCGGAGGGAGAGCCGCTAGTCGTGCTCTCTCATTTGGGGCTGTCGCTTGACTGCGAGCTTGCAGCACGCGTGCCGCGCATCGATCTGCTGCTCGGCGGGCATAGCCACGATACGCTGCCCGCTCCACGTTACGTAGGCGACGTACCCATCGTTCACGCGGGTCCGTATGGAAAGTTTGTATCGAGCAGCGAGCTGCGCTACGACACAGGCAAGCGTCGATTTTCGATCGATGCGTTCGCACTTGTTCCGCTGCGTGGCGATTCGTGATGCGAGTCCTCTTCGTATCGAACGGTCACGGAGAGGCGGCGATCGCCGACCGCATCGCCGCGGAACTGCACGCCGTGACGCCGGACGCTCAGCTCGATCACTTGGCACTCGTCGGTGACCCGGTCTCCGACTCCATGCGCCCGGCAGGTCCGCGCCGCGCGATGCCCAGCGGCGGGTTGATCGCGATGGGTAACGTCGGCAATCTCGTGCGCGATCTAAGCGCGGGTTTGCTGCCCCTGCTCGTCGCGCAACGGCGGTTTCTGCATTCCATTCGCGGCCGGTATGACGTCGCCGTAACCGTAGGCGATGTCTACGCGCTTGCGATGACGCTGCGGGCTCGAGCTCCGACAATCTTCGTCGGCACCGCGAAAAGCGTCGACGTGGCACCCTACGGCCGGCTCGAAGAACGAGTTCTCGCGCATGCCGACGTGCGGTATGTACGCGACGATGCCACGGCGCAGAGGCTCCGCAAGCATGGCCTCGCCGTAGAGCCGGCTGCGAACGTCATCGTGGATCTCTTCGTCGCGCCGCCCGTGCCGCAGGCCGATGCGGCGCTCGCCGGATTCGATCCGGCGCTCGTGCTTTTTCCGGGAAGTCGCGCGAACGCGTACGACGATGCCGCGTTCTTGCTGCGCGTCGTGCGCGAGATCGCGGCGCGGTTTCCGCGCGCGGGCGCAGCGCTCTCGATAGCGCGCGGACTCGATGCGGCCCGGTTTGCAACCACTGCGCGGCGCGATGGGTGGGACGTGAACGGCGAGTCGCGCGACGGCATTGCTTTTCGATTGAGCCTGCAGGGGCGCACGATCGTACACGCCTGGACCGAAGCGCCCGCTCCGCTGCTCAAGAAGGCAACGCTGGTGCTTGGACAGGCTGGGACGGCAAACGAGGGAGCGGCGGCCGCCGGCGTTCCGGTCGTAGCCTTCCAGCGCGATCGCGACGGGAAGGCCCGCTGGTATCGCAAGCGGCAGCAGGGACTGCTGGGCGACGCGATGGCGCTTTTTGACGGCAGCATGCCTGAGGCGGCGGCTAGTGTTGCCGATCTGCTCAACGATGCGGCTCGCCGTGCGCGTATGAGCGAGGCCGGGCGAGCACGCATGGGCGCGCCGGGGGGGCTCGACGCATTGCCGCGCGCATCGCATCGCTGATGAGACACGACACTTAATGCGGCGATTGATGCCCGCCGGGCTCGGCACGATGTTTGCGGCGATTCCGCTTCTCCCCACCTTCATCGCGCTGACGGGCGTTGCATTTCCGGGAGTCTCGCTGCTGCCGCGTTGGGCGACGCTGGCCGTCCTCGCTATCTGCTGCGTTCTGGCGGTTTACGCGCTGACAATGCTCGCGCGCTATCCCGCGCGCGGGATGCAGCCGTTGCTCGCACCGCTGCTGAGCGTCTTCGGAGCCGGTCTGCTTGCCGGACTCTTGGGATTCAATCCGCTCTCCGGCCTGCTCTTTACATTCATCGGCGGACTCGGCATCGTTTGGCACTGCGCGATCGTACGGTTTTACCGCGATCGCCATGCGGCCACGACGATCTTCGCCGCCTATCTGCTCTCCGGCGGCATCGCCGCCACGGCCGCAATCGCGATGGTGGCGCTGCGCACGCCGGTCACTCTCTATGCAATACAGCACGGACGGGCGACCGGTACCTTCATCCTGCCCGGCGAGCTCGCGGGTTATCTCATATTCTTGCTGCCCATGGCGTACGCGCTTGGATGCGTCGCGCGCTCGCGCGCGTTGATCGCTTTAGCGAGGAGCGTGCTGGCCGTAGGTCTCGTTGCGCTCCTGCTGACGTTCTCGCGTGCCGGATGGATGGGTTGCGCTGCGGCCGCCGCTTTTCTCGCCGTCGTGCGCACCCGCCGCCCGGCGGTCGCCCTCGCGATCGTTGCCGCCGGCATCGGCGTCATCGCCCTGCTCTTCAACGCACATCACGATCCGAGCGAAGATTATACTCGTCTCTCGATTTGGCAGGCTGCAATGCAGATCGTAAATCGCTTTCCGCTGTTGGGAGTCGGACCGTTTGACTTCTCGTACCTCTACCAGGTCGTGCGAGCGCCGGACGGCGACCCTACCGCATTCCACGCGCACAATCTTTATCTGACCTTTCTTGCCGAGTTCGGGATCGTTGGCGCCGCCGCGGTGGGCTGGACGCTCCTGCGATTCGGGCGCGAGTTGCAGCGGCGCCTTGCACTTGCCCCGCCGCGCGCCACGCTGCTCGCATGCGGCATCGCGGCGGGACTGGTCGGCGCTGCCGTGCAAGGCCTGATCGATACGGTGACGGTCGTGATCTTCGGGCTCTGGATGCCCACGATGGGGTTAGCGCTCGCGGCTGCGAGCGGCGCTGCCGACTCGGTGATCGAGTAGTGCGAAGCGCCGGCGTTCTGGCGTCGGTCGGCCTTTTGATCCTAAACGGTTGCAATCCCCAACCGCCCAAGGCGACGCCATCCCCCTCTGCCGCGGCCTCGGTGCGCCCGCACAGCACCGGAACGCCCCTCGTACTCGTCGTCACGGGGCAGGGCACGACGAGGCGCCCCGTCCACGTCTTTCAGCAAGTCCACAACCGCGTCGACTACGATCTGCTTGCCAGCTCGTACGAAAGCGAAGGCCCGCAGAACGAAATGCGGTCGGTCTTTCAAGACGCGCGGGTGACCTTTAGCGACCCGAAGGGGGCGAAGATCTCCGCCAATGCGCCGCAGGCCATCGTCGACCAGACGACCGATGCGGTCACGCTGATCGGAGGCGTAGCGGCGCGGACGGCGACCGGAATGACGTTGCACTGCGATCGGCTCGTCTACCGGCGCGGAAGTGGGACCTTACATGGGGAGGGCAACGTTGTGATAACCGACCCCAAGGGCTTCCGCGCGACCGGCTCGAGTTTCGATTCCGACATCTCTCTTACGAACATACGAATGCGATGAACCAAAAACCATCGATAAGATTGCGCGGTCTCGTTAAGCGCTACGGCGAGCGGACCGTCGTCAACGGCGTGACCGCCGAAGTTCACACCGGCGAAGTCGTCGGATTGCTGGGACCCAACGGGGCGGGAAAGACGACGACCTTCTACATGGTCGTAGGACTAGTGAAGCCCGACGGCGGCACCGTCTCGTTAACCAACGGCGAGCGCAACATCGATCTGACCGGCGCGCCGATGTACTCCCGCGCTCGCAACGGCATCGGCTACCTCGCGCAGGAGAACTCGATCTTCCGAAAGCTGTCGGTCGGCGATAATATTCGCTTGATCTGGGAACAAAACGGCGTTCCGCACGACGAGCGCGAGCGCCGGCTGCCCGCGTTACTCGAAGAGTTCGGCCTGCGGGCCTTCGTCGACGCGCGTGGCGATAGTCTCTCGGGCGGCGAGCGCCGTCGGGTGGAGATTGCCCGCGCGCTGGCGATCGAGCCCGCATTCCTGTTGCTCGACGAGCCGTTTACCGGAATCGATCCAATTGCCGTCGCCGACATTCAGTCGATGATTCGCCAACTACGGGATCGCGGCTTGGGAATCTTGATCACCGATCACCAGGTGCGCGAGACGCTAGCGATTGTCGACCGCGCCTACATTCTGAACAACGGCCGAATCGAGGTCTCCGGCACCGCGCAAGAGGTGCTGGATTCACCGATCGCCCGCCAGTTCTATCTCGGCGAGGGCTTCAGATTATAGGGGCGGTACGTTGGGTGCGAGGCGTGCGCTTTACTATCCTCGACCGGTACATGCTCATGGAGCTGGCCGGGCCTTTCGTTTTCGGATTGTCGGCGTTTACGCTGATCTTCGCGGCCACCGAGATCCTCAACATCGGCAAGCTCGTAAGCAACGAGCACGCGCCGCTCTGGGCGGCCCTCTCCGTCTTCGCGTGGTCGTTGCCCGCGGACATCGTACTGGTCATCCCCATGGCGCTTTTGCTGGGGACGCTGCTGGCGGTCCAGCGACTCTCGGGCGAGAGCGAGATTACGGCGCTAAAGGCTGCGGGCATTACCTTCGCGCGAATCGTCGCGCCGCTTCTCGCCGTCGGCATCGTGATGTCGTTCGTAACCTACTTCCTGCAAGAGAGTGTCGTACCGTACGCCGACGACCAGCTCACCGAGATCGAAAACGGCGTAATCAACCACGTAAGCGCCTTCAATCGCGATCTGACCGTTTCGGCGCCGCTTCCGGGCGGAGGGCGCCAGGTGACGATCGCTACGGCGTATGAGCCGAACTCGCGCGCGCTGCTTCACGTAACCTTGATCCAGTACGACAACCATAACGACCCCAGGCAGATCGTATTTGCCGATCGGGCCGAGTTCAGCGCGGACAAATGGACGCTGCAAAACTCCAGCGTATATCGTTTCAATGCCGACGGAACAACGCTGGCAGAGCCGAACATCGCGCAGCAGGAGGTTCAAATCGGAGAGAAGCCAACGGACCTCGTTAAGCGCATGAGCAAGGACGATCCGGAGAATATGAGCCGACGCGAGATTGCCGAGGTCGTGCGCTCCGGCCAGCTAACCCAGAGCGAACAGCGCAAATACGTGACGACCTATCAAGAAAAGCTCGCCCGGCCTTTTGCGTGCTTCGTATTCATTCTAATTGCCATTCCGTTCGGGTTGCGCCAGATAGGATCGAGCGGCAGCACTAGTCTCGGCTTTGGACTATCGCTCTTGATCGTATTCGTCTATTACGTCGTCATGACGATCTGTTCGTTTGCCGGCGAGGCATTTTTGGAGTTCGCGGCGTTCTGGGCGTGGGTGCCCAACATCTTGTTCACCGCGATCGGATTGGTCCGGCTGCGGCGCGCCGCGCTGATATGAATCTCGTGGAGACCGTCCGCGGAATCGGAAACGTCGCTTTGGTCATGGCACTGGGCGGAATCGTTGCATACGTCGGCGATCGCGTTGGGCATCAGGTTGGACGGCGGCGCCTGACCCTCTTCGGAATTCGTCCGCGGTATACGTCCACGATCGTCGCGATCGCTACCGGCATGGTCATTGCGTTGGTCGTAACGCTCGGCGCAATCTTTGCTTCGCAGGAAGTCAAGACGGCTTTTTTCAAGCTAAATACGATCAACGAGCAGATCGCCGAGCTGCAAGCGCGCCAGCGCGCCTTGGAGGCGAAGGTCAACAGCGGCCGGCTCGTCTTTCCGGTGGATACGCTCATGGTGCCGTTCTATCGCATCATCGATCAGTCGGCGACGTCGAAGCAGCGCGAGACGACGATCCGCGACTACTACAACTTTGCGGTTAAATACGTCAACGCTACGTATCCGCGGCTCGGCTTGCGTCCGTACGTGAAGCCACTTGACGCCGACAAGAAGCTCGACGGCCTTGCGAACGATTCGACGACCGCCGCGAAGCTCTCACAAGCCAACGTCATGCTAACCGTAACCTCCGATACGAATCTCTTCGAGAACGATCAGATTCATTTTGCCATTAACGTGATCTCCGACATACGCTACTTCCAGAAGGGTCAGGTCATCGCGCAACTCGTCATTCCGGGTAAGAGCGGCGCGAGCATGAACATCGCCCTCATCGAGCTGGAGGACTACGTCTCGATCGCGGCTCGTCGCTTGAATCTGCCGCCGTCTCTCACCAACATCTTACAGCCAATGGAAATGATTCCCGACACGCAGCAGATGCAGCAGCGCCTCTCCCGGCCGGGGACCTACTTACTCACGGCGTTTGCCGCGGCGGACTTCTACCCGCACGTCGGCGGCATCCCCATCGTGATCGTTCTCACCCAGCGGCCGTGAGCGAGCATGGGCTCGTCCTAGGGGTCGACCCGGGCCGGAGCAAGGCCGGTTTCGCGCTCCTACGAGCAGACGGCGGCGTGGTCCAGAGCGGCATCGAGGCTCTAGAGGAACTCCACGATCGCCTGTTACCGATCGTTGCGGAGGGCGGAATCGACACTATCGCTCTGGGGAGCGGGACGAACTCCGGCACCGTAAAGAGGCTGCTCGGGGGGCTCGGACTCCCAATCGTCTGGGTGGACGAGTTCGAGACGAGCCGCCTAGCCCGCACGCTCTATTTCAACGATCATCCCCCCCGTGGTTGGCGCCGGCTGATCCCCCTGGGTCTTCAGCTTCCCGGGCGACCGGTGGACGACTACGCGGCCATCGCCATCGCACGCCGCTTCTTAGAGAGGGGAGCGGCACCCCCGGCGCAAAGGTAGGAACCCCGGCGAAGAGCGCCCCGAGACGGCGACCTCGGCGGGTGTAACCGCGCAAAAAGAACGGAGGTCAGGTGGGTCGGATCTTCGGCCTCGCGACGAGCGCAGTATTTGCGCTGGCGCTCTCTTGCGCCATCGCGGCAGCCGCGCAGCTTTCGTTTGGGCCGCCCCGCCCCGATATCGCGTCGCAACTGATGTTGAGCCTCTTTGGGGAGATCTCTGATTCCAGCGCGACCTTCTCCGCGCAAAGCGGTGACCGGATCAGCGAATCGCCGCTGCGGGAGCTAGCCTTCGTCGTGCCGGCAGCCAGGCCGAACCCCTCTTTCACCGGCGACGGCTCCCAGCGCCCGCTGCTCACGGAGCGCATCGCGTTGTCGGCTCTTTCGGATGGTGAAGTCTCGCTGTTGGATCGCGAGGGTGACGCCGGCCTGCTTCCGACCGAGTTACGTTTCGCTCCCTCGGATGGATCGAACGAACTGCGCGCCGGCGATGTCGCCTCGCATCCGGCCTTGTATACCGCCGCCTACCAGCCTATTGCGCCGGCACCGAACATCTCGCCGGACCCCGGAACCGTGGCCTTCGATGCTCCCGCGGAGCCGTTACCGGACGCGTCGAGAAGCACGTCGTTTACGCTGGGCTCGGACCGCCGTACTAAGCGTAGCCTCGATCTCAACCTCTCCGGACAGTACGAGCAAGTATTGCCGAACGACGAAGGCCTGTCGACGCCTGCTGCCCCTTCGTGGCAGCCGCCCGAAGGAAACGTCGCGCTCGGCGTTCCGAACTACGCGGGATCTAACAAGCTTTCGCTGGGAGCGGGTCTTGCGGTTCCGGTCTTCCACGGGCTGACGCTGAATCTCAACTACGCCGCGGTGCGTTCGTACGGCGGCGACGTACTGCCCGGTCTGACGAATCTGGACGCAGCGAACAACTCTTACGTGGGCGGACTTACCTACACTATTCCGTACTCGTCGAGCACGCTCTCGATCTCTGCCTACCAGAATCGCTACGGCGAAAGCGTGCTTCCGAATAATAACGGCATCACGCAAACCGGCGGAGACCTCAACTTTACCGTCAAGTTTTAGCCTGCGGAGCTTCACCTTCTATCGCGCGCTACTCGCCGGCTTCGCTGCCGCGCTGCTGGTTGCGCTTGCGGTCGTGCAGCTAGCCTCCGACTCTTTAAATGCCGGCGCGGCGGCCGCCGCAACGTTCCCGCGATGGATCTCCCCGCGTTTCGGTCAGACGGTCTATGAGGCTTTGGATCGTGTGGTACCCGCCCCTTACGTCGAGTCGACGCTCGCGCGAGGCGCGCTAGACCGCGGCGACGTTACGTCGGCAGAGCGTTATGCATTGCGGCTGCCGGCCTCGTCGCAGAGAGACGGACTATTGGCCCAGGTGGCGCAGGCGCGTGGCCAAGAGCGGCTCGCGCTCGAATACTCTCTGGCCGCGCTGGACGTCGACGCCGTGCAGGCGGCGGTGCAGCGACTCGCCGTAAACGACCCTCAAGCCGCGTATGGGTTGGAACGCGTCTTGGAACTGCGCCTACGGCGCGCGGATACGCACCCCGCCGACGTCGCGCAAGCGCGCTGGCAGATGGGCTTGCTCGCGAATCGTGCCGCCTGGCGCGAGGTTCCGGGGAGCCGCTCGCAGCGAGCCTGGCTGCAACGGGCCTTCTCTGATTTTGAGACTGCCGTGTTGCTGGCACCGCTCTCCGAGCGGTACGTCATCGCCGATGCCAATCAGGCCGACCTTCTCGGTGCGCGAATCCGTGCCGAGCAGCTCTTTGCGCGCGCCGCCGATATCGATCCCGGCAGCGCCGACGCGATCGCCGGGCTAGGCGTCGTCGCTTTTCAGAATGGCGAACTGCAGGCGGCGCATGAGTATCTAGCGCGCGCGCGCTCGCGCGACCCTAAGGCGTTGATGGTTCGCGCGCTGGAACGCGATCTGCGGTGAGGGTTGCGCTTGACGCGCAACTCCGCGTCGGCACGCCAACCGGAATCGGAGAGTACGTTCGGGGGCTGAGCGAGGCTCTGCGGCGCCTCTCCGTCGACGTTGCCGAACTTCGAGAGCCGCGTTTGGACCCGTGGCGATTCGACCGGCGCGTCTTGTGGGATCAGGCGATTCTGCCGATGCGCGCGCGCGCCAGTGGGGCCGACTTGCTGCACTGCGCCTCGGGAACGGTACCGCGCTTGGTCGGAATGCCGGTCGTCGTCACCGTGCACGACGTCGCCTGGTTGCACGTCCAAGCGCATACGCGGCCCTACGCTCGCTACTACTTCGGGCGATTCGCACTGGAACGGTACCGTCATGCGGCTGCGATCGTCGTAGATTCGGCTTTCTCGCGTGACGCGCTGTGCGAGCTTCTCGACGGCGTCGAGCATGAGGACGTGCACGTCGTCTATCCGGGAGTTGCGCGCGAGTTTTGCGAAGTGGCGCGCAACGGCGGCGACGGCCGCACGATTTTAGCCGTTGGGACGGTCGAACGGCGCAAGAACCTCGAGCTGCTCATCGCGTTGCTGCCGCGCTTGCAGCGCGCTCGCATCGTTAGCGTTGGACCGCAGACGCCGTATGTGCGCGAATGCGCGGAGCTGGCGCGCCGTTTGAACGTTTCGGAGCGCGTCGAAGTGCGCGGATATGTGACTCGGCAAGAACTGCTCGCGCTCTACCGTGATGCCGCCGTGGTGGCGGTTCCTTCACGCTATGAGGGATTTGGTTACGCCGCGGCGCAGGCGCTCTGCGCCGGAGTGCCGTGCGTCGTCTCGGATCGAACCTCCCTTCCGGAGGTCGTGGGCGACGGCGCCGGCATCGCTGCGATCGACGATTTACACGGCTGGACGGAGATGCTGGATGCGGCGCTGCGCGGCGATTGGGACGAACGCGCCTTGCGCGCGCGCGATAACGCAATCAGCCGCTTTGCATGGGATCGCAGCGCGCAGCGAATGCGCGGCATCTACGAGGCGCTCATGCGCGCCTGAAATGCTCTAGTAGACCGGTGAGCCGGGTCCGCCCGGCGCGACGCTGCCGTCGTCGGGGGCGAAGATCAGTCGAAGCGGAAGGCTGGAGCCTGCCTCGGGCATCGTCACGATCGTAACGCGGACGAAGCCGTGCGCGGGAACCACGTATTGCCGAACCTTATATCGCGAGAAGGGCGGAACCTGATGCGACTGGACGAGGACGCCGTCGATGAGGTAAGTGCCGGTAGCGCGGCCGCCGCGCGGATTCTCGTAGATGGCAATGGCCTGCGGGGTCGAGAGCGGGTTATCGACGTTGACCACAAAGGATTGCAGCACGCCGTAATCTCCGGCGAGCGCCTGACCCTGCAGATCGTTGGGCAGCGGAAGTTGGCCGATCGGCAGCTCCAGGTAGTCGGAATCGACCCTCCACTGGGTCGCAAAATGGAACTCGGCAATTGGATAGATGCCGCGCGCGTGTTTGTGCTCCGCCTCCAATAGCTCTTCGCCCGCAATCGGTCCGTTGGGATCGGCCGACGCGTCTTGCGCGACCAGTGTGAGGTGAACGTTTCCGCCGGAGAGCACGCGAAGCTGCAGCAGGCTGCAGACGATCGTTCCGGCTGGAAGATCTTGTTGGGCGATGTTGATGGACGTGTTCCCGTCGATGGTAAGCAGGCGTCCCTGGTTCTGCTCGACGTCTACGAGAAAACGTTTGGTCGCGGCGTGCCCGACCTCCATCTCGTTGCCGGACGGCCCGCCGCGGCCGCTGATGATCTGCACGATGGCGGGTTCGCGCGACAGGTTCTCGGCGCGCAGGAAGATGCGGCGGTCGGGCTGTCCGGGAGGGTTGTAGTGAAAGTAGAGAAAGCGCGAAGGCTGCTGCCCGCGCAGGTCGCTGGTAAAGAGCGTGCCCGTCTCCGTAAGGCGCTCGGGATAGTCGCTGACCATCAACGAGTCGGGCGAGATGCGCGGTACCGCGATATTGCGAACCTCTACCCGCGTGGTGCCGTCGACCTCGAGATCCTCTCTCGATTGAATGAGTACGGGTACGTCGAAGGCCGCGACGTCATCCTGGTCGAGCGAACCGTGGAACGGCACGTCGTCCGCGGTTACCACGATCTGGGCGCCGGGACGCGGGCGCGCGGCACCGCGCACCAGTGATGCCGCCTGCTCGCGCACGAACTCGCTCGAGGCCGGATCGCCGGTGACGTCGACAGTAACCTGTGGCGCGATGGTGCCCGCGTAGTACGCGACGCGCACCGGCACGTCGCGCCTGACACCGCGCGCGTCGGTCAGCGTGACGACCGTCTGCCCGGGCGACTTGCCGAAGACGTTTAGCCGCTCTGAGGTTGCATCGAGCGTCGCGACCGCAATTGCGGTATCCGCGACGACTGCAGTTATTGGAGCAATCGCCGACTGGACGGTGAGCGCAACGGTTGTTCCGACCGGCACTTCAGCGATGGCCGGCGAGACGAGGATCGGAGGCGGTGTGGGGCTGCCGGGGGCGTAGGTCGCGACCGGCGCCGGCATAGGCGAAGGCGAGGGAGAGGGTGACGCTGAGGGCGATGGCGAGGGCGCCGGGACCTGGGCGCGCGCGACCGCGCAGAGGGCGAGAAGTGTAAAGAGAAGCGGCGCCAGCCTACGCAATTTGCGCTTCGGCATGGCTGACGGCCGACGCCAGGAGCGTTTTATAGCCGACGCCCGGGAACAGAACCGTTACCAAATCGCGCTCGGCCCGTTCGACCGTTCCCACGCCGAACTTAGGATGTTGCACGAGGTCGGCAATCCGGAAGCCGCCGGTAGCCGCTCGCTCGTCGACACCGCGCCGCAGAGCTCGCAGACAGTTGCCGCACGCGCCGCAGTTGACCGCGTTGAAATCTTCTCCAAAATAGTTCAGGATGAAGCGGCGCCGGCACGAAACCGTCTCCGCGTACTGCAACATCATCGCGAGCTTGCTCTGGTCGTAGGATTTCTTCGTTTCGTAGTTGGCGAGGTTTAGAATGAGATCGCGATGCTTTCGCACAGCCTCGGTGAGAGCGTAGGCGGACTTTGCCGGCTGCTGGATGTAGCCGGATTTCTTGAGCAGAGCCAAGATCACTTTGAGCTTCGTCAGCGGCAGCTGCAAGATCTTACGAAGATCGACCATCGAAACTCCGCAGGGCTGGCTGTCAAATACCTCGATGGTTCCGAAAACACGCTGGACCTCTTCGACGTCAGGGTACTTTCCCGTCAGGAAGTAGTTTTGCACGCGCGTGTCGCTCATGCGGTAGATGAGAATGCAGCGGGAAGGCAGCCCGTCGCGGCCGGCTCGCCCCGCCTCCTGCGTGTAGGCTTCGAGCGAGCCTGGAAGATCATAGTGCAGCACGAACCGAATGTTCGGCTTGTCGATTCCCAACCCAAAGGCATTAGTCGCTACGACCGCGCGGATCGACTCGTCCATGAACAAATTGTGGACGGAGGTACGCTCCTCTTTATAGAGCTTCGAATGGTATACCGCGGCCGGAATTCCGAGCTCTACGGTCAGGTAGCGCTGAACCTCCAACGCATTTTTGATCGTTGCCGTGTAGATGATGCCGGTGCCTTCCAGCGGATCCTCGCCCTCGAAGAGGCTCGATAGAATCTTGAACTTATCGGCCTCCCGGTCGGCTTTGCGGGCTTCATAGATGAGATTAGGACGGTCGAATCCGCGCACGATCGGTTTGATCTGATCGATGCCGAGCTGGTGCAGAATGTCCTCGCGCACCGCTGGGGTCGCGGTAGCCGTCAATGCGAGGACGGTCGGGTGACCTAACTGCGCGATGACCCCGCCCAGCGCAAGATAGGCGGGTCGAAAATCGTGTCCCCATTGGCTGATGCAGTGCGCCTCGTCGACCACGAAGAGCGGAACCGCAATTCCTTTGAGCAGTCGCAGGAAGGCTTCGTCTTCGAGTTTCTCGGGAGTCGTATAGACGATCCGAACGGTCCCAGAGGCAATGCGCTCTCGCGCGCGCAGTTCCTGATCCTCCGAGAGCGTCGAGTTGAGCGCCACGACGTCGGTGATGCCCCGCTCGCGCAACATGTCGAGCTGGTCCTTCATCAGTGCGATCAGCGGGCTAACGACGACGGTCGTCCCCTCGAGCAAGAGTGCCGGCAACTGGTAGGTTAGGCTCTTACCCGCGCCAGTGGCGAGAATTGCAAGCGTATCCTGACCACGTAAGACGCGCGATACGACGTCTTCCTGGCCCGGATAGAAGCTCTCGAATCCAAACTTTTCTTGGAGAGCAGCGCGAAGATCCACGGGCATCCTTACTAGATAGAACCCCAACAAAGCCTAAGTGCAGCCGTTTGGGAAGCAATTCATATAACCGGCTCCCTTGACGTCTCGTTTCACCAATACCCTCCGGCAGGCGCTGTGAAACGGCCTGCTAAAGTCTGACCGGCCGTGTCCCTCTACCGAACCTGGCGTCCCCGTACGTTCACCGATCTCGTCGGCCAAGAGGCAGTCGTCCGTACCCTAACCTCCGCTATCGAGAGCGGCCGAATAGCCCATGCCTACCTCTTCTCGGGCCCACGCGGCTCGGGGAAAACCTCCGCCGCCAAGATCTTGGCGCGCTGCATAAACTGCGTCGCCGGCCCAACCCCCACGCCGGATAACACCTGCGACAATTGTATGGCGATTCTGGCGGGGACCGCCCTCGACGTGTTGGAGATCGATGCCGCGAGCAACCGAGGAATCGACGAGATTCGGACGCTCCGCGAGGCCGTGAAGTTCGCCCCGGCGACCATGCGCATGAAGATTTACATCATTGACGAGGCGCACATGCTCACTAAGGAAGGCGCCAACGCCTTCCTAAAAACGCTGGAAGAGCCGCCTCCGCACGCCGTTTTCATCCTCGCAACAACCGAGCCGGAGAAGCTGCCGGTCACCATTCTCTCCCGCTGCCAGCGTTACACCTTTCGCCGCATCGCGGTCGCCGTCATGATTGAGAAGATGCGAGAGATCGCGCGGGGTGAGGGAATTGCCATTGACGACGAAGCGCTGGCGGCCATCGCCTACCGCGCCGACGGCGGTTTGCGCGATGCCCTGACGATGCTCGAGCAACTTGCGGCATACTCGGCCGGTCAAACGGTGGACGCCGGGACGCTGGACGTGGCATTCGGCTCCAGCGGACGGGAGTTCGCTCGGACGCTAATCGACGCGATTCTCGTCGGAGACACGAGCGGTGCGCTGCGCACCGTCGAAGCGGCCAGCGAGGCCGGCTCCGATCTCACCGTGTTGACCCGCTCGCTGATCGCGGGCTTTCGGCACCTATTAGTGGCTAGAATCGATGCCGGCTTGCTGGCCGGCGAGTTGGCCCCCGAGGATGCCGAGCGCGCAGTGCGCCAGGCGGCAAGCCTCTCCCAAGCCATGCTGATACGTGCGTTGCGAACGTTCGGCGAGGCGCTCTCGCTTGCGCGCGGGGGCGGCAATGCGCGACTGGAGCTGGAGACCGCACTACTGCGCTTCATGATCTCCGCCGAAGACCCCAGCCTCGAGTCGCTGCGCGCCCGCCTCGCGGCTCTCGAGGAGAGAGCCGGTGCTTCGGCCCCGCCTGCGACCAATCAGCCCAGCGTTGCGGCGAAGCCTGCCGGGCCGGCAAAGCCCCCAAGCGCCTCCAGCGTCTCGCTTCAAAAGGTGCGAGCCGCCTGGCAGAGCATTCGATCCAAAATCGAGAGCGAGAGGCAATCGTTGCGGGCGCCGCTATCTCGTGCGGCAGTCGAGGCGCTAGAGAGTAATGCGGTCGTCCTCAAGCTGCCCGATGCGTGGAGCGCCGATGCGTTGCGAGATCATGCGTCGCTCATCGAGAACGCAATCGCCGAGATTCTCGGGACGCCGTTGCGGATTACTCTGCGGGTCGACTCTCCGGGACGTGCGAAACCCGCGGCCGAAACCGTCGCCGCTTCCCCCGAGCCCGAACGCGACCCCAACGACCCGGACGCGCTCTTCGACTACGCCAACGAACGGATACGATAGAGAATGAATCAAGCGCAATTGCTGGCCCAAGTCAAAAAGATGCAGGCCGAGATGGCCAAGGCCCAGGAGGAGTTAGCAAACACGATCGTTACCGGCAGTGCCGCCGGCGGATCGGTAAGCGTTGACGTCAGCTGCGACCAGCGTGTGAAGCGGGTAAGGATCGCCAAAGAGGCGGCGGATCCGCAGGATACCGAGACGCTCGAAGATCTCGTGATGGTCGCGGTTAACGATGCGCTGGAAAAGGCGAACGCTACCTCGCAACAGCGGATGGCTTCGGTAACCGGCGGCATGCGCGTTCCCGGACTGATGTGACGACGGTCGCAAGCCCCGTCGCAGTTCTGATCAACGAGCTCAGCAAACTGCCGACGATAGGCCCGAAGACCGCGGCACGTCTCGTCTTTCATCTCTTGAACCGGCCGCGACACGAAGCACAGAGCTTGGCCGAAGCGATTCTTGCAGTCAAAGATAAGGTAGGTTTCTGCTCGATCTGCTATTCGCTATCCGAACAAGAAGCATGCGAGTTTTGCACGGACGATCGGCGCGATGCGCGGGCAATCTGCGTCGTCGCCGAGGCAAAGGACGTTTACGCAATCGAGCGGACGGGTGCGTTCAAAGGACGCTATCACGTTCTTGGAGGCCTGATCTCGCCGATGGACGGCATCGGGCCCGGACAACTGCACGTAAAAGAGCTCGTCGAGCGCATCGGCCGAGAGGAGCCCGAAGAAGTCATTCTCGCTACCAACCCCAACGCCGAGGGCGAGGCGACGGCGCTCTATCTTTCGCGCCTTTTGCAGCCGCTAGGGCTAGTGGTAACGCGCCTCGCGTACGGGCTGCCCATTGGGGGCGAACTGGATTATGCCGACGAGTTGACCATTACGAGGGCGCTCGAAGGCCGCAGAGCACTCTAAGATTTTCCGGCCATCGATACCGATCGTCAGTGACGAACGGTCTAATGAGATTTGGGTAGAGTGTCGTGCGCCCCAAGCGGATACCATAAGCGCACCGGGTGGGGGGTTAACGGGGCGCCGTCGCGCGGTCGGCGCCTCGTTTCCTTTCTAAGCGCAAATTTAAGCTCTAAGCGCAGATCTAAGCGCAAATCAGCGTGTCGCCGACTCGTACGGTGCCGCGTTCCAACACGTCGCAATAAACGCCCATCGTCGTGTTGCGCTCTTCCGCCAGAAAACGGAGTATACGCGGATCGCCGGCCTCGCCGCGGGGGTGATAGGTGATCGTTACGCAGCGCTCGATTGGGACCACAACGCGCAGGCGGACCGTTCCAAGCTGTAGCTGCGTGCCGACGAGTGCCTCCTCGAGGGGCGCAGAGCCGATCGTTGCGCCGGCGCGTACGAAGAAGTTCGGGCGGAAACGCTCCCACTCGACGTCGTAGCCAACGTGCGCGTTTAGCTCGCGCATCCATGCATCGAGGAGAATCGAGATCGGCGCACAGTCGAAAAAATGCTCCCCGCGATGAAGGTCTAACTCGGCGCCACGTTCGCGCGCACTGGCCTGCGCCGCGTCCGCTTCTTTTAAAAGGTGCAGCCGATCGTGCTCTTTCCCACGATACGTCTTGCCGGCGCGAGGACCGTTGCGAGCGAACAGCGCGCTCGAACGATCGCCGGGGATTCCCGAGGCTTCGACGGTGATAGAATCGAGCGCGTCGCCGCGTAGGCTCTTGATCGGATAGCGCCGCACGGCCTCGAGCGTACCGATAACCATGCTTGGAGCCTTCCGCGAAGGTTTTCCTATCGCCTTGCCGCAAACCGCGCGCGATGGAGCTTCGAACGCGCGACCTCGGCGAAATCTTCGAACGCGCGGTCGTGCTTTACGGCCGAAACTTTCCGGTGCTCATTGCACTGGTCGCCGTAACGACGATTCCCCTTGCCCTTCTGCAGTATCCCGTGACGCAGATGGAGCAGCCGCAGCTCGATGCGGTGCTCCGGTTGCTCGAACACCCCGAGCTCGCACGCACGCAACCGCTTCCACCGTTGTTCGCCTCGCCGAAGTTGTTGGCGGTTATCGTCTTGCTGGCGCTTGCGGGATATCTCGCCTGGGCCTTCTCGCTCAGCGCCCTAGCGGTCGGCGTCGCCCGCCTCTATAAGGGCGAACGAATTGCGTATCTAGGATGCTGGCGCCCCGTCTTGCACCGCGCGCCATCGCTTGCGGCGGTGCTCGGCCTTGCCCTGCTCGCGCTGTTCGGATGCGACGTCGTGGCGGTCTCCTCGGCCGTGGCGGTGGTCTGGTTAGCACTCACTTTCGCGGCACCGGCGGTCGCAGCAGTGGCTCCCGCCGCCATCGTCTTTGCTATCGTGGTCACGACCGTTGCTCCCGCGCTGCTGATGATGCCCTGCGTTTTCGGGTTCTACGCCGTCGTTGTCGAATCTGCGGGTGCGGTGGCTGCGGCACGTCTAGGCCTCGGGCGAATCTTTGCTCGCGCCGAGTTCGGCCGGTCGGTGGTTTGCGCGACGGCCGTGAGCGCCCTCGTGTTCGGTGCCTCGTTCTTCGTTGAGATCGTTGCCGTCCTTGGCTTGGATCGATGGAGTGGCGCGCACGTCGCGCTCGATGCGGCGGTTCGCACGCTGATCGTTCCATTCGTTGGACTCGTCCTCGCGCTGTACTACTTCGACGTTCGCATTCGGCGTGAAGGTTTCGACATCGAGTACGGCTTGGCACGCATAGCCGTGGGCGGTGGTCTTCCCGGAGAGCCGGTCTACGCACCAACGGCCTATCTTTTGGGCGAAGAGAGAATTTTGGTGGCGCGCTTTCTGGAGCGGCGCGGCGAACTCACACCGTCACGCCGCAGCGCGATCGCAGCGCTGTTGGCAACGCTGGCCCGACCGCGCGTGCCGGCGGAGCTGCAGCGTTTGGACGACGAGTCTCTGTTGGAGCGCCTTTGAGGTTCCTTGGTTCCTGCTAGTTTCTGCGAAACTTGGCCGTGAACTCGCGGGCCCGGCGCAGCGCATCCCCTTTGGCGCGTTCGTAGAGCGCCGAGGCTTCGCCCTTCGTCATGTGATGGCCGTGCTGCGCGAAGAAGGCGACGCTCTCTCCTACGACGATCGTGCCCGCATAGGCGATCGCGCCTTTGATAGCGATGCCGGCAATCGGCACGAAGCCGACGAGTTCGCGCGCCAGAGTGCGCCAGCCGAAACCGCCGCCAATTATGGGCAGGAGCTGCCAGGTACGGCCGACGTCCGGGTCGCGTCCGTAAGCGGCCTCGATATGCAGCATCAGCATGACCTGAATGCCCGTGATCGCCACCATATCGCCGGCTGAGGCAAAAGCGCCGAAGACGATCCCCACCACGGGAATATGGTCGACCACCGCGCTTGCCAGCGCCACCTTCAGCGCGCTGTTGGCGGCATCGCGAGTGAGTTTCGCGGCAACGGTCTCGCGCAGCACCGGAAAGTTTCTGCCGACCGCAATCTCCACGCCGCTCGCGCAGTCGACGAGATGCGGAAAGAAGCGTCCGCGTAGTGACGGCACGTCGAGCGAAGGCACGACGTACTCGGCCCACATGCCGCGAGCCGGCGCCGCCGAAGGGCCGCTCGGCGTTCCGAGCGGATCGACGGTAAGGGCGAGGATCGGAGTGCCCAACGCCGAGAGTGGGGCAAAATCGGCGCCCTCGCAGTCGCCGCGGCGACCGAGAAAGATCGCCGCGCGGACCTCGCGGCGATCGACTGCCAGCGGCGTGCCGACGCGTACGGTCTCCAGAGCGGCCGAGGCGTCCGTCGGCATCAACTCGCCATGACCGGAGAGCAGGAGTGCGCGCATCTCGGCAATCAACGAGGGATCGCCGCAAAGCAGGAAGCGAAACGGCTTGCGAACGTGGGCGCGAACGGCGTGCGTGTCGATGCCCTTGCGAACCATCGAAAAGAGTTGGCGTGCGTCGGCAGTAGCGGCCATCGCGCGCTCCCTACAGGCCCAGCTTGCTGAGGTCGATTGCGAGCGTTCCGTCGGCTCTGCGCAACTCTTTAGTGGGGTCGTCGGTGTAATCGAGATAGACGAGCCCCATGAAGATTTCGAGCGGCCACGCGTGCATCTTGTGCGCGTTAGCAACGTCGATGATCGTCTGATTAGAGCTCTTGGCCTCCGCAATGATGCTCTCCGGCGTGCTCTTCACGTCCGCGGCGATAATGGTTGCCGCGGCGACGTCACCCGGCGTTAGGTTGGCGTGCAGCATCGTCCGGTAGTCCACGCCGCTCGAGCCAAAGCGCTGCTGCAGCGCATACTGCAGCGTCGAGTAGAGCTCCGGCGAGGTGCCTATTCCGAGCAGCGTGATGCGTGCGGAGATTTGACGCGAACGCGAGAGATTGAAGAGCTGCGCGCCTTGCGAAGCGGCCGTTGCAGCCGCGTTGAGCTCGTCGACCGTCCTCGTCATCACCGGCGCGAGCGAAGCATAATCGCCCGGACTGATATCGCCGTTGAAGCTCACCGAGGCGTGGTCGAGATCCTTGAGAAACTCGTCGAGGTCGCCGAAGGACTGGTCGACCATCGTGAGCGAGGCGCGAGCCGCGTCTACCGAACGCAACATCTCGCCGTCCGCGCGCGAAAGCTCGGCGATCATTGGCGGATACGACGGCAAAATCGCCTGCGACTCGGACGGCACCGGATTCATCGATAGTGGTTCCAGCATCTCGCCGTAGATATCGGCGCTCTCTTTGAGCAGGCCGCTCTCCTTGTTCCTTTCGAGCGAGCCGACACCCGCGATCGGGGCGTCGGCATCCTGCAGTGCGCTGTTTACGGAGCGGGCCATCGACGTGATATTCTTGACGATGGCCTCGACACGCGTGCCGCGACGAATGTTGACTCGGCTGAGATCGGGCACTTCGTACTGCAGGGCGTCGAGTCGGCTCTGCACGGACTTGAGCTGATCCTTTCCTTCGGTTGCCCGAGTTTGGATCTCGCTGGCGTCCTGGACCTGCGCGGCCTGCGCGGCTTCAACGGTCGCTTTGAGCTTCGGCAGGTCGGGCTTGGTCAGGGTCACGCGCTGAACTTCCATCTGACGCAGGGCCGCGATGCGTTCGTTGGCGGTTTCGCGGGTCGCCGAAGAACCTAGTTGCGCCGCCTCTGCCAACGTCTGTTCGCTCTTATTCGGCAGTCCCAGCGCGAGTTCGGATTGACCGAGTTCCAGCAGCGCTTGCGCGCTCTGCGGATCCTTCGCCAAGACTTGAGCGAGCCGCAACCGCGCAAAGTCGTACCGCGCGCGCTCTTCGTCGCTCGAGGCCTGCACGAGCTCTTGCGTCGCCGTCACGGTGCTCGGGTCGAGTTCCGGATAGCCCATCAAGTGCGCAACGCGCGCTGCCGGATCGGGGTGATCCTCCAGGTACTTGGTGACGGCGTCGCTATGCTCGCTCTCCAAGATGCCGAGATGCGCCATCATCGTGACCATCGATTCGGGATCGTATCCCGCCCGCGACATCAGCTGAAGTCCGTATCGGTCGGCCTGGATCTCGTCCTCGCGCGAAATCTTGGCCATCAATCCGGCTTCGGCAAGACCGCCGAACTCGTAGATGATCGGCGAGAAGAGCGAGGCGAGCCCGAAGAGGATTTGGATAATCTCGGCCTTCGTGTTGGTCGTGATGACGTGGCGGCGCTCGATGTGGCCAGTCTCGTGACCGACGACGCTCGCGAACTCGTCGTCCGACTGGACGAAGTCGATCAGCCCCTCGTAGATGTAGACGAAGCCGCCCATCGTCGCAAACGAGTTGATCTGGGTATCCTTGATGATCTTGATGGAATAGGGAACGTCTTTGCGTTGCACCTGATTCCAAAGATTGCTTGCGACGCCGTTGACGTAGGCATTGAGGAGCGGATCGGTCTCGATGACGCTGCCGGCAACGATCTGTTGATCCTCCGACTGACCGAGCGCGATCTCGGCCTGCGTCGACATCGCCCCGATCGGCGCGGGAACCACGGCGAAGAGCAGTGAGACGATTATGAGAGATAGAACGGCGCGACGGAACATCGATGCAAATTTCCTCTACTAGTGGGACGACGATCAGGTTAAGCGGATTCGCTGTGTATTATATGTGGACAACGTTAGGAACTTGCGAGTGGTTTGTGGATGCGAAGAGGGGATGCCCCCTATTCTTCTCGGAGAGCGCGGCGTGACACTCTTGCGAGGGAGGCGCGACGGCCTCGAAGTGACGCTGTCCTCCCGCGACCTGCAGGACGGGTTTGCGGAGCTCGAGGCTCGGCTTAGCGAGCAGCCGAGCTTCTATCGAGGCGCGTCGGCGCTCGTGAACTTCGGGACGGCCGAGCCGTCCGCCGAAGATCTGGCACGTCTGCGCGTCCTGCTCGACGGTGCGGAAATCGGCTTTCGCGGCGTAACCGGCCTCGGCGAGGGGTTGGAAGCCTTGGCCCGGCAAGAGGGCGTGGCCTTCGAATCGTCGACCGGCGACGTTAATCTCTCGGAGGCGGCTCGCTCGCTCGTCGCGGACTTTGCAGGGGCCCGCAACGATATCGCCGAGCGCCGCCGGCGCGGCGAGGCGAGCGTCCCGCGGCTGCGCTCCGAACCGCCCGCACCGCGTTCCACGCCGATGCTGCACGTGGTTGAGAGCGCTCCCGGTACGCTCTACCACGCGTCGACGCTGCGCGGAGGCCAGGTTCTTCACCATAGCGGCAACATCGTCGTCGTCGGCGACGTGAATCCGGGCGCCGAATTGATTGCAATGGGCGATATCCTCGTCTTCGGCCGGCTCGCGGGGATCGCCCATGCAGGCGCGCAGGGTGATGACAGCGCGCGCATCTACGCGTTGGATCTCGCGCCCACACAACTTCGCATCGCCACCTTCATCGCGGCCGAGGACGAAACGAAGCGGCGTTCGACGCCCGTACCGGAGGTCGCGCTCGCGCGCGACGGACGGATCGTCGTGCTTACGCTCGATCGCCTCCACGGTTCGGAAACGTTTGAGGCGACCTCGACGTGACGGCGCGCAAAATAGTCGTGACCTCTGGAAAAGGCGGCGTCGGAAAGACGACGACGACGGCGAATCTCGGTGCGACGCTGGCAAAGCGCGGCAAACGCGTTGTCCTTATCGATGCCGACATCGGTCTGCGGAACCTCGACTTAGTCCTTGGCTTGGAGAAACGCATCGTTTTCGACCTGGTCGAGGTAGCCGAAGGCCGCTGCCAGCTTCGCCAAGCTCTCATCAAAGACAAGCGCTTTGAGTCGCTCGCGATTCTCCCGGCGGCGCAGACGCGGGAGAAGGACGCGATCTCGCTGGCGCAGTTTAGCACGATCGTGGAGCTTGCCGCCGAAGATGCCGACTACGTGCTCATCGATTGCCCGGCCGGTATCGAGACCGGCTTTCGCAACGCGGTCGGCGGCGCGACCGAAGCCATCGTCGTCACTACCCCGGAGGTCAGTGCGATTCGAGATGCCGACCGCGTCGTCGGAAAGATCGCCCAGGAGGGAAAGCCGATTCGGCTCATCGTCAACCGTTTGCGACCGGAGATGGTTCGCAGCGGCGACATGCTTTCGGTCGACGACGTCTGCGAAGTGTTGGCGGTCGAACTCTTGGGCGTCGTGCCCGACGACGAAGAAGTGATCGACACGACCAATCGTGGTGAGCCGATCGTGCTGCGCGAGACGAATCGCTTGCGCGCGATCTACGAAAAGATCGCTCGACGCTTGGAGGGTGAGATCGTTCCTTTTACCAACTTCGACGGCCAAACTCTCTTTGGACGTCTCATCGACGCCTTGAAAGCGGGATAGAGTGCAACAGCGACAACCCATCGTACACGAGATCGAGTCGAGCGCTCCGGCCGCCAAGAGCGGGCGCGCGATCGTCGTCACGTCGGGAAAGGGCGGCGTCGGTAAGACGACGACGACCGCTAATCTCGGCACCGCGTTGGCCGAACGCGGAGCGCGCGTCGTGCTGGTCGATGCCGACGTCGGTCTTCGCAACCTCGATATCGTACTCGGGCTCGAAAGCCGAGTTACGCATCACTTGATCGACGTATTGGAGGAGCGGGTTTCGCTCGACGACGCTTTGGTGCCGGGAAAGCACGGCGAATCGCTCTTCTTACTCGCTGCAGCGCAGTCGCGTGAGAAGGACGACGTAGAGACTGCGAAGATGAAGGCGCTGATCGAGAGGCTGCGCGAGCGTTTCGATTTCGTGCTCGTCGACTCTCCCGCCGGCATCGAGCTGGGATTCAGGAATGCGGTCGTCGGCGCCGACGAGGCGATCGTAGTCTGCACTCCGGAAGTCGCCGCCGTGCGCGATGTCGACCGCGTCGTCGGCCTGCTCGGCAACCGCTTCCGGCCGCAACTCATCATCAATCGATTGCGCCCCAAGCTGGTCAAGAAGGGCAAGATGCTCTCGGTGGAAGACGTCAACGGCATTCTCCGGCTGCCGCTGCTCGGCGTGATCGCCGACGAGCCCGATATTATCGTAACGACCAATCGGGGAGAGCCGCTCGCCTTACACCGGGAGAATCCGACGGGAGCCGCCTACCATGCGATCGCTGCACGCGTGGCCGGCGAAGACGTGCCTGCCCCAATGCCGGCGGCAGCCAAGGAAAGCATTTTCGAGCGAGTCGGGTCGCTCTTGGGGGGGAGACGCGCGTGATCGAGTTTCTGAGACGGCTCTTCGGTCAGCCGGGCTCGAGCGCGACGGCGAAGGAGCGCTTGCGGCTCGTCTTGATGACCGATCACCTCGAGCTCGCTCCCGAGATGATCGAAGCGATGAAGCGCGATCTCGTCGAGGTGATCTCGCGCCACGTCGAGGTCGACCGCGACCGGATCGAGGTCAGCTTCGAACGGCAAGATCGGGCCTTGGCGATGCTGGCGAACATTCCGATCCTTTCCATCGCGCGTCCGAACGGCAACGGCGCGGTCGAGTCCGTGCGCAAGCCCGCGGCGAAGAAGGCCGCGACGGCCGCCGGCCAGACCCCCCCGGTTCGCAAGCGCCGGCGGCGAGCGACGAAAAAGTCTTCCTCTGCCGGTACTGCGCCGGCTACGGCCGCCGCGCAGTAAGTCTGCGCCACCGCGGGGTAAGTCCCGCGCAATGGCGGTCCTTGCGTTGGGTAGCGGCACTCGCCGCTACTTTCGAAATTTCAACTGGACGCTCGCGGTCGCGGGTGTTCTAATCGCGGTAATCGGCTTGGCCTGCATTCGTTCTGCCGGGTTGCACACGGCTGACCCGGCGAACGAGTTCAAGAAGCAGGTATTGTACTTAGTGCTCGGCGTGCTGGTGATGATCGGCGTCTCGTTGGTCGACTATCGCACGTGGCAGCGTTGGGCGCCGGGACTCTACGCCGTAAACCTGCTCCTGCTGCTTTTCATCTTACGCGGCGGTCACAGCGCGCTGGGCGCGCAACGCTGGATTTCGCTGGGACCGCTGGGTACGTTCCAACCGTCTGAGCCGGCTAAGCTGGTCGTTGCGATCGCACTTGCAGCGGTGCTCTGCCGCGGAGCCTACGAGAATCTGCAAGATCTTTGGAAACCGCTGCTCGCCGTCGCGATTCCGGCGCTGCTGATCTTGAAGCAACCGGATCTCGGTACGTCGCTCGCGCTGGTGGCGATTCTGACGGTCGAGCTTTTCTTCGCGCTGCCGAAATTGGGCGACTTCGGAATCTATGCGCTCGGAATGCTCGTCGTAGCTGCCGCAGCGGTGGGGACCAATGCCGTCCTGCGGCCCTTCCAGCGCGCGCGGCTCTTCGTATTCCTCAACCCGAAGGCCGATCCCGAAGGTTCGGGTTATAACCTCGCGCAGTCAAAGATCGCCGTCGGCAACGGCGAGTGGTTCGGCCGCGGCCTCTACCATGGGACGCAGACGCAGCTGAATTTCGTCCCGGAGCATTCACGCGACTTCATCTTTACGGTACTTGCAGAAGAATGGGGTTTCGTCGGCGCGATGGTTGTCTTGGCACTCTATTCTGCACTGTTGTACGCCGGCGTTCGCACGATGCTCGTCGCGCGCGATCGCTTTGGCTTCTTACTTGCCGGAGGCTTGGTGGGCATGCTCTTCTTCCACCTGCTCGTCAACGTCGGAATGACGATCGGAATCATGCCCATCACGGGTATTCCGCTGCCGTTCATGTCGTATGGAGGCTCCGCGATGCTCACCGACTTCGCTGCCGTCGGCATCCTCTTGAACATCTTTTCGCAGCGCGACCGCGACGTGTTGGGCAACGCATAACGCAAGGGCAGGGCGTTTCGAGGCCCGCGCAAACTCGAAGGCTGTTGCGCTTCGTGGAGGATCGATTCGGGCTGCCCAGGCTCGCGGCGTCCGACAGGCGAGCGACCTCCCCTGAGACGTCAACACCGAACGGCGGGGAAGGTCCGCTTTCGGCGGGGCGGGAACAGAGGCCAAAGCCGGCAGGCGCCGTTTGAAACGAAGGGTCGCCGGCAGAGGTTTATAGACAACAAAGATTTTCTCGAGCTGGCCGCTGCGGCGCTTGGCGCCGCACCGCAGGGCGCCCCTTAAAGGGTAGGCGCGGCGAGAGGCGAGCTCTACAAATTGAGGACAACTTGTCGAGCGAGATATTGATCTCGAGCGACCCGTGGGAGAATCGGGTCGCCATACTCGAGGACGGTGATCTGGCAGAGCTCTACATTGAGCGAGAAGAACGGGTCATCGGCTCGATCTATAAAGGTAAAGTTCAGAACGTGCTGCCCGGGATGGGGGCGGCGTTTGTCGACATCGGGTTGGGGCGTAACGCCTTCCTGTACGTCGACGACATCAACAAGCAGCCGCTCAACATCGGTGACGTCGAAATCACCCAGGGTCACGGCGGCTTCACCATCAGCGAAAAGGTCAAACGCGGCGACGACGTTCTCGTGCAGATCGTCAAGGAGCCGCGTGGACTAAAGGGTGCCCGGAGTTCGACGAATATCTCACTTCCCGGGCGTTATCTCATCCTGATGCCGACCGGCAAGTACTCGGGCGTTTCGCGAAAGATCGATTCCGCTGAGGAACGCAATCGGCTCAAGAGCGTGATGCGGCGAATTCGCCCCGAAGGGATGGCTACCGTCGTACGAACCGCGGCGGCCGGAGTCAGCGAGGCCGAGCTTATCGCGGATCTTGGCGTGCTGATCCGGATGTGGCACGGCATACTCGAGCGCTACAAACGGGTGCAAGCGCCCGCGCTGCTTCACAAGGACATGAACCTAATCTACAAGGCGGCGCGCGATTTCATCACGGCCGACGTCGACCGGGTCTTGATCGACGACGAGGAGGAGTACCGTAAGATCCGCGACTTCCTGCAGCTGCTGGGGCCGCAGTACATCGATCGGATCGAGTACTACAACTCCGGACGCTCGCTCTTCGACGATTACAAGATCGAGACCGAGCTGCAGAAGCTGATGAAGCCGAAGATCAATCTGCCCTCCGGCGCATCGATCGTGATCGAATCTACCGAAGCGCTCACCGTCATCGACGTGAACTCGGGGAAGTTCACCGGCGGACGCAACCTCGAGGACACCATCCTTAAGACCAACATCGAAGCGGCTGAGGAGATCGCGCGCCAAGTCCGGTTGCGCGATATCGGCGGCATCATCGTCGTGGACTTTATCGATATGGCGTCTGAGGCGTCGCGCGACAAGGTGATCAGGATGATGGAGGAGAGCCTGCGTCGCGATCGTACGCGCGCGACGATCCAGTCGTTCTCGAATCTGGGCCTGCTCGAGTTTACGCGTAAGCGGGTCGGTAAGGACCTGGGAGCGCAGCTGCGCGGGACATGCCCCACCTGCATCGGCATGGGCAGCGTGATGTCGTCGCAGTCGGTCGCAATCGAAACGTTTCGGCGCATTCGCGACGAGGCGCGTAACGGCGCGGTGGGCGACGTCGTCGTTCACGTTGCCCCGACCGTCGCGGTGCAGATGGCGTTCTGGTACGAAGCGGAATGCGAAGAGCTGGCAAAAGCAATCGCCCGCCGCATCTTGGTGCGGGTCGATCCGATGATTCACCCGGAGAAGGCCCGCGTCGACACGGCGAGTGCGCTGCGACGCGATAAGGAGCGCGCGCTCCGCGTCGGTGACGAGCACGAGACCGAGCTGTTGCCGGGACGCCTTCCGAATCCAACCTCCGCCGCGGCCATCGTGGACGGGCGTGTCGCCGAGGTGGAGAACGCCGTCAACAACGCGGGCAGCTTCGCGCGCATTCGCATCCTCGACGTAGACGACGAAGACGACTACGTCTTTGCCGAGATGGTAACCGCCGATGCGAAGCCGCGTCGCAAGCGGCAAGGACGGCGAGCGGCGTTGTCGGCCGCCGAGCAGACGCGGCAGTTGCGCGAGCTTGCCGAGGACGCCGCGCGACAATCGGCGGCGCGCCCGCCGATCGGCATTACATCGCTCACTGAAGAGGAAGAGGCCGAAGATAAGGCATTGAGCGCCGAGCGTCGCGGCGAGGCGCAGCCGGACGCGATCATCATCGCGGAGGGTGCCATTCAGAATGCCGACAGCGACGGGCGCCGGAGACGCCGACGGCGGCGGCGCGGCGGCCGCGGGCGGGACGAAGGTAAGGAGATCGCGATGACCGCGACGCCCATGCCCACCGAACTACCCGCTGCGGGCGACGGCTCGACGCACCGTCGGCGCAGACGCCGGCGTCGCGGGCGCGGCGGCCGAGGAGGCACGGGAATGGGACCGATGCCCGACCGTCAGATCTTTGAGGTGGGCGCCGATGGGGGCGTACACCCGACGGGCGTAACCGCTCCGCCGGAGCCCTCACGGGCGATTGCGCCTCGCGGCGACGCCTCGCCCCCCGCCATCGAGGCGCCGCCCCCGAGCCTCTCGGCTCCGGCGGAGCAGCCGAAACGCACGAAACCCACGCGTCGCCGCCGAGCGGCCGCGCCGGCCGTTGCCGGCCAACTGGAGAGCGTCGCGAGCGCAATCGCGCTTCCCCCGGCCGGCGAAAAACCGCGCCGCAAAACCGCTGCGCGCAAGAAGACCGAAACCAAACCAGTTGCCGTGATCACCGCTGCCAAACCCAAGCGCACGCGCGCGACTGCAGCCTCAACCGACGGCGCGCCGAAGAAGCCCGCGCGCCGCCGCAAAACGATCAAAGAAGAGACGACCTCGGAGACTGAGGCCCTGACTTTAGCGCTAAGCCAGGGCTTTTGCCTAAGTCAGGGGCTCGCTTTTAAAGTGAGGCGCCGTTATCGTCGTTCAGGCGCGCGAGCTTCGCATTTAAGTACTCGATCGCACGCGTGAGCTGCTCGTCCTTCGCCGGACTCCCGAACTGCGCGTGTTTGTTCTCGGTGACGACGATGTCGGGCGTGATCCCAAGATGATTGATATCGCGATTGCGAGGCGTGAGGTAGCGAGCCGTCGTGACCTTCACCGCGCTTCCGTCGGGGAGGGGATATATCGTTTGCACGACGCCCTTGCCGAAGGTTTTCGTTCCGACGATGGCTCCGACGCTGCTATCCTGAATCGCGCCGGAGGTAATCTCCGAGGCGGAGGCGGTGTAGCCGTTGACGAGCACCGCTAAGGGAAGCGGCGGAATCGCCGTGTCGTCGGCGTCCAACGTCGTAATGTTCGAGGCACGCGACTCGACCGAGACGATCGGTCCGCTGGGAATGAACTTCGAGCTCACGGCAACTGCGGCTTCCAGATAGCCGCCGCCGTTGTCGCGCAGATCGAGTACCAGCGCGCGAGCGCCGTCTCGCTGCAGACGTGCGAGCGCGGCATCGAGCTCCTGCCCGGTGTCGCGTCCGAAGACGGTCAATGCCACGTAGCCGATCTTGCCGGGAAGCATCTTCTCGTAGACGCTGAGTTGATGGATCTTCGCGCGGGTGATCGCGATGGGGGCGCCGAGGCCCGCGCCCTCACGCTCGATCGTCAGTGTCACGCGCGTGCCCTCCTTGCCGCGCAGTTTGCCGCTGGCGGTCGGAAGGCTCATGCCCTTCGTCGACGTGCCGTCGATGGTCGTTATCAGATCGTCCTGCTCGATGCCGGCTTTGTCCGCCGGGCCGTCAGGCACGACGTTCTCGACGCTGATGTACTTCGTTTTGTCGTCGACCTGAATGACGATGCCCGTCCCGCCGAAATCACCGCCGTCGAGGCCTTCGTTGAGGCCGGCGAACTCTTTGGGGGTCAGGAAGACCGTGTACCGGTCGTTGACCGACCGCATCATGCCGTCCAAGGCGATGTAGCTCAGGTCGTGAAGGCTGATCTTGTGCGACTCCGTGCTCGCGTCTTCGATCTCGCTATCGATCTCGCGCACGTTGGTAGCCGCGGCGTCGCCGGCATGCATCTGCGGCAGCGACGCGTGCGCGACGCCGGCGGTACGCATTGCGGAGAGCAGCTCGGCGCGCACCGAGTTGAGGACGATCTGCGGATCGACCCTCTTGTAGAAGTTCTCGGTCAGGTACGTATAGCTGGTCGCGATCTCGCCGGCCTCTGCCGGCGACAACTGCGGCGCGGCGGCCGATGCCGGCGCAAGCCGTACGAAAGTGAGCGCGAGCGCGGCTAGGACTATGAGAGCAAAACTGCGTTTCATTGTATCCACTCTAGCGGAGAAGCTGACGTAAACGCGCCTTTGCCGCGGCTAACTGCCGGTCGGACGGCGTGTCGATAAGCGAGGGGTTGGGGTCTTGGTTGACGAGGACGTTCGGTTCGATGCCGTGGTGCTGGATATCGCGTCCAGCCGGCGTCAAATAACGCGCGGTGGTTATCTTCAGCGCTCCCTGGTCCGGCAGCGGGAAGATGCTTTGTACGACGCCTTTGCCGTAGGTGCGCGTGCCGACGAGAACTGCGAGATGGTAATCCTCGAGGGCGCCCGCGGTGATCTCGGAAGCGCTCGCGGTGTACTTGTTGACCAGCACCACGAGCGGATGAAGGCCACCGATTGCGTCGCCGAGCGACGCTTGAGCGGTACGCTGACCGTCACGCCGAATCGTGGAGACGATCGTCCCTTGTGGAATGAAGAGGCTCGAAATCGCAACCGCCGCGTCGACCAAGCCGCCGCCGTTATCGCGCAGGTCGAGGATGTAGCCGCGGGCGCCCTTGGCCTTACCGTTGAGCAGCGCCTTGCGAACCTCGTCGCCCGAGGTCGTTCCGAAGTCCGAGAGCCGAATGTAATCGAACCCGTCTTCCATCTTTGCGCGGACGCTCGGAACGTGAATGATCTCGCGAACGATTGAATACGAGTGGTCGGCAGCGGAGGAAACGCCGTAGCGGTGTGCGGTCAAGTGAACGACGGAGCCGGGCTCGCCGCGAATCATCGCCTCGACGTGATCGATCGGCAAGCCCACAACGGCCTTCCCGTCGACCGTGTCGACAACTTCACCCGGCTTCATTCCCGCTTTGGCTGCGGGCATCGCTTCGATTGGTTGAACGACGATTCGGCCGTCCCTCAACTGATAGATGTAAACTCCGATGCCGCCGAAGTTTCCCCCCGATAGCGATTCGTTGAGACCCTGATATTCGCGCGGCGAAAAATAGACGGTATATGGGTCGTGAACGGAGTTCATCATTCCGCGGAGTGCCGCATCGGTAAGATCGTCGACCCCGCTCGAACCCAGCGTCGCACCGTAGTGCGCTTGCGCGTACGCCAGCAGCTCCGCGGCGCGTTCGCCGTCTTCGATCTCATCGCCGCCCGCCGTTTGCGCCGGCAACGCCGAGTTGCCGACCTTCTTCGCGTTCAGGAGGCTCGTCAGCGCATCGCGCTCTCCGGAAAGCGGAGTCTGCGGCGCGATAGGTTTGTAGTAAACCGTCTCGAGCCTCTGCAACGCGAGGTCCGCAATCGCCGAGTCGGGCGAATCGTGAGAGGGAAAGAGCCCGCGCAGATCCCCCGTGGTTGCCACTTCAAAGAGGGACTGCCCGGCGATCTCGCCGTTGCGGTAGCCAAGATATAGCGCGGCGACGGCCACGACGGCGAGCGCCGCGAGGGCCGTCAGCAAAAGACGCGTAGAAAGCCTCATCGATACTCTTACAATACCCAACTCGACCGGTTAGAAGTTTCTCTTCGGAAAAGAATACTTGCTTAGTCTTAATGGAGGCGGGGCGCCGGGTCAACCGGTTTGCCCGCAATTCGAACCTCAAAGTGAAGGTGAGGCCCGGTTGACTGTCCGGTCGAGCCAACCGCACCGATGGCCTGACCGCGCTGCACGCTCTGGCCCGACGATACGTAGATGGCCGAAAGGTGTCCGTAGCCGGTCGAGTAGCCCCCGCCATGATCGATGAGGATGTAGTTTCCGTACCCCCCGTACCACTGCGCCATAATCACCGTGCCGCCCGCGGCCGCGGTAACCGTCGTGCCCATGGGTGCCGCGATATCGAGGCCCTGATGAAACTCCGGAGCGCCGCCGAAAGGATTCGAGCGCCAGCCGAACGGCGAGGTAATCGTGCCGGTGACGGGCCAGGAGAACATCCCCGAGCCGCCCGAGCTCTCGCCCCCTCCGGCGATTCCGGCCGCTCGCTGCTGGGTTGCCAACTCGCGCTCGCGTTCGACGATGAGCGCCTCGAGAGAGGCCTCCTCGGCGGCCGAAAGGTCTTCCATCTCGGCGACCTCGTCGGCGACGCTGCGCCGGCGCATTCCGGCGAGTTCCACGAGATTACGCCGTTCGCCGGCCAGCGAGCCCAGCTGGCTGCGGGCTTCATCTTGCGCTTGCTGCTGAGCTTGCAGCTCCAAACGCGTCCGTTCGAGATCGGCTTCGATCGCGACAACTCGCTGCTCGGCCGCCTTTCGAGCGCGTACCGCGCGCTGGTTGGCGGCGATGAGGAGCCGAAGATCCTCCCACCGCTCGACGAACTCACTAAAGGACCGCGCCGCAATGAGCGCATCAAAATAACTCAAATCGCCGTATTCGTAGATATCCACCAAGCGACGCTTGAGCAGCTCGTCGTGCAGGCGCAAGGACCGGCGCGCGGCGTCGAGTTCGGTCGAGTTCCAGTCGATGCGACGTTGCGTCGATGCCTGTGCTCCGGCGAGAGTGGAGATCCGGCCGTTCACTTGGTCGATGGCAGCGTTGGTTTCGGCCAGTTGTCCCTGCAGATCTTGATATCGCGCCGTAGCGGCGTGCAGTTCGATGCGTTTGGCGTGCAGTCGTGCCTGCAGCTGCTCCTCTTTTGCGCGTTGCGCGGCGATGCGCTGGTCGATCGTCGAGTTTGCCGCTGCGCTCGCCGGAAGCAGCGCTGCCGCGAGAACGAACGATATGCTGCGACGGAACGCCACGCGTCTCACGTGCGCAGGTGACGTCCGACCGAAAGCCACGAAGCAACCACGCCGATAGCCGCTCCGACGGCGATGAGCTCGGCCGCGAGCACCCGCGGGTCGACCGGCATCGCCGCCAGCGTAACCCATGGCAGCGCCTCGAGTAGGCGCGGCCAAAGTGCTGCCCGCGCGACTGAGAGCACCGCAAGGGCGAGCAGCGCGCCGATTAGACCGTCGAGCAGCCCTTCACAGATGAACGGTAGGCGTATGTACGTGTTCGTAGCGCCGACGAGTTGCATGATCGCGATCTCGCGTCGCCGCGCGAAGACCGTAAGTCGGATCGTGTTCGAGATAATGATTCCTGCGACGCCCACGAAGACTGCGATGACGACGATGCCGATGCGCCGAAGCACGCTACCGAGCGCCAGCATTCGCGCGACGATCTTCTGTCCGTATACGACGTTGTCGACGCCGGAGAGCCGCCGCACCGTGGCAGCAACCTCTTCAACCTGCTCGGGCGTGCGCACCTTGATGCGAAACTTGTCGGGCAAAGGATTCTCGGTCAGCAGGCCGGTGTCGATAGCCCCGCGCGTCTGCGCTCGCAGCTCGGCCAGGCCCTGCCTTTTCGGAACGAACTGCGCCGAAGCTATTCTCGGATCTTGGGCGAGAAATCGGCCGATTGCCACGGTTTGCGCGGGCGTCGCATCGGAGCGAAGGTAGGCCGAGATCTCGATCTGGTCCAAAAGTTTCGCCCCGACGTCGGCGAGCGCCGATCGTACGAAGAGAAAGAGGCCGAGTAGGACGATCGTGATGGCGACCGTGCCGATCGCCGTAGCCTGCATGCCCGCGTTGCGCGAAAAGTTGCGCAACACTTCACCCAGAAAGAACTTGACCTTGCCCGAGTCCAAGATAATAGTAGCCCCGCTCTTCGTCGGTGGTGATCCGGCCGTCTTCTAACCGCACGACGCGCCGGCGCATGCGGTCGACGACGGCCTGATTGTGGGTGGCGACGACGACGGTCGTCCCTTTAAGGTTAATGCGCTGGAGAAGCGCCGTGATCTCGGTAGTATTGACGGGATCCAAGTTTCCCGTCGGCTCGTCGCAGAGTAGGATCTTCGGGTTGTTGACCAGCGCCCGGGCAATGGCGGTCCGCTGCGCTTCGCCGCCCGAAAGCTCGTTGGGGTACATGCGGCTCTTGTGCGAGAGGCCGACGAGATCCAGCACACGCGGTACCTGCCGCTTGACGTCGCGCGTGTGAGCTCCCGTGACTTGCATTGCGAAGGCGACGTTTTCCCAGACGGTCTTGTCGGTCAGCAGCTTGAAGTCTTGAAAAACGACGCCCAAGTGGCGGCGGAGTGCCGGGATGCGGCGGCGACGCAGCGTGTCGACGCGAATGCCGTCGACGACGATCTCGCCGGCCGTCGCGGCCGCTTCCCGATAGAGCAATCGCAAGAGGCTCGACTTGCCGGTTCCGGAATGACCGACGAGGAAGACGAAGTCACCCTTCGCGATCTCGAGGCTTACGTTGTCTAAGGCGCGCACGCCGTTGGGATAGACGAGCGAAACGCCGCGCAGGGAGATCATCGCTGTGAGAGGAGTTTTTCTTCGGGGTGGGGCTTAAACCTTCGGCATGGACTTCGATTTAACCGACGAGCAAAAGGCGATCCAGAGTCTGGCGCGCGAGTTTGCGCACGACGAGGTGCGTCCGCGCGCCGAAGAGATGGATCGCAACGAGAGCTTTCCATACGAGTTGCTTGCGAAGATGGCGGAGCTCGGCTTCATGGGCCTGCCGTTTCCTGAGGAGTACGGGGGCGCGGGCGCCGATACCGTGAGCTACGCGCTCGCGGTAATGGAGATTGCGCGTGCCGACGCGTCGACCGCGATTACGATGGCGGCTGCGGTCTCGTTGGGAGCGATGCCGTTTTTCCTCTTCGGCACGGAGGAGCAGAAGCAAAAGTACCTCGTGCCGCTCGCTCGCGGGACAATGTTGTGGGGCTTCGGTCTAACCGAACCAAACGCCGGAAGCGATGCCGGCAACGTGCAGACGAAGGCGGATCTGCGAGGCGGGACCTGGGTCGTCAACGGGACCAAAGCCTTCATCACCAACTCGGGGACCGATATCAGCGGCGGCACGACGATTACGGCGGTAACGGGCAGACGGCCCGATGGTTCGCGCGAGATCTCGAATATCATCGTTCCGCAGGATACGCCGGGGTTCACACGCAGTCGCAAGTACCGAAAGATGGGCTGGCGCGCCTCCGACACGCGCGAGCTCTCTTTTGCCGATGCGCAAGTTCCGCAAGAGAACCTGCTCGGCCGGCGCGGCGAAGGCTACCGGCAGTTTCTCTCGATTCTCGACGGCGGCCGCATCTCGGTGGCCGCGCTCTCGATCGGGCTTGCGATGGGCGCGTACGACGAAGCGCTCGCTTATGCTAAGGAACGCCATGCATTCGGCAAGCCGATCAGCAAGTTTCAGGCGATCTCATTTAAGCTCGTCGATATGCTCACCGAGATCGAGCACGCGAAGCTGATGATGCTACGCGCCGCTTGGGAGAAAGACCGCGGCCGCGACTACGTGCAGTCGGCGAGTTTTGCGAAGCTGTTCGCCGGCGAGCTTTCGCACCGCGTAGTCAACGAAGCGCTCCAAATTCACGGCGGCTACGGTTTTATGGACGAGTATCCGATCTCGCGCATGTATCGCGATCAGAAGATCAACGAAATCGGCGAAGGGACCAACGAGGTTCAGCGTCTGATCCTCGCGCGCTTGATGGGACTATAATCAGCCTAGGCCACAAGGCTACTAGACGGTATGCTCGGCGGATTCCAAGCTGACGGAGGTCACGCCGGCAATCTCCGAGATCTTCTGACGGACTCGCTCGACGATCCCGTCGTCGCGTCCGGGCCGGCTGAGGTTGGCGACGATCTCGACCGAACCGTTCGTCACCGCTGAGGTCGTCATTTCGACTAGCGTGAGCGACGACGAACCAACGTTTTCATAAATGCATTCCCGCACCCGCGCCCCAGCCGCGACGCTGCATTGCACGTGAAGAACGTACGAGGTCGCGGCCTGCTCCGCCCCAGGGCGCGGGATGCGCGAGATAGCCAATGCGAGCGGCTGACCGAAAGCGTTGACCACGACTATCACGGCCGCGCCCACCGCGCCCTGCCACTCGAAGCCGCTGCCGACCAGCGCGCCTACGGCGGCGGTTGCCCAGAGAGTTGCGGCGGTAGTCAATCCGCGCACGTCGAGTCCTTGCCGTAGAATAACGCCGCCGGCGAGGAAGCCTACGCCGGTGACGACCTGCGCGGCGATGCGCCACGGATCGGAGACCTTGCCGTCGAGTGCCGGAATTTGGCAGAAGAGGGCGGCACCGACCGCCACGAGCGTCATCACGTGCAGGCCGGCCGTGCGCTGGCGCCACTGACGCTCGAAACCTATCGCCAGGCCGAGCGCGGTTGCGATGCTGAGCCGCGCAAAAAAGAGGCCGCTAGGCAATCCGTCAGCCGGTGCTACCACATCACGCCCGTTTTCGCGAACAACATTTAATTGTACGTGACTTAATGGCCGCGAGGGGCGCATTCCTGCGGCAGGGGAGGACGAGCGGTGCCGGCGCGTAAGGTGGCCGAGCAATCGTGATCGCATGGAATGAGGCGTTTACCGCCGTTGCAGGCATCGCCGCACGACTGATCGAGGCTGCTGCCGTTCTCTTCGTGATCATCGGCGCAGCTCGCTCCGCTTATCAAGCGCTGTGGTCGCTTTTTCGCGGCGGGACGCTCGGCGATCGCAAAAAGGTCTGGATACGTTTTGCGACGTGGCTGCAGCTCGGGCTCGAATTTGAGCTGGCCGCCGACATCATTCGAAGCGTCGTAGCGCCGACGTGGCAGGACATCGCCCAGCTTGCTGCGATAGCGGCGATTAGAACGCTGATCAGCTTCTTCCTCGCGAGAGACGTCGATGACTATCTGCAGGAGGCGCAGTAGTCTATTGAAAGGAACCCTCCTGCGCCTAAAGTAGCTGCAGCTTTCCGTTCGAGGACGCTTAGTATCGGATTCGAAAGGACCTGCCGAAAGAAGCTTATGAATTTGATCGATCGCACTGCTTTGATTTTTACCGGGCTGGTGCTCGCGCTCGTTGCCGCAACCGCAGTCGCGCGGGCGCAGGAGGCGACGCCCGCGCCGGAGGCGACGCCGACGCTAATGGATAGGGAGTACGACGGCCAACTTCACATCACGGTTGCGCCGTACATTTGGGGGCCGACCGTCAAGGGAAACTTCGAGTTTTCGATCCCCCGGTTGCCGCGCCATGCGGGCCACACCGTATCGGGCGCGGTTGCGGTCGGGCCGAGCAATTACTTGTCGAAGCTGAACTCGGCCGGTATGGCGGCAGTGGACGTGCGTAAGGGCGCATTCGACGTCTTCGCCGACGGCATCTACGTGAATGCGACCGCCACTGCGAACGTCGATACGTCTATCACCACGCCCAGGCGCGTCATTCCCATCAGCATCGGTGCTTCGGCCCGGCTCGCGACCAGCATCTGGGAGGCGGCCGCCGGTTACACCGTCGCTCGGGGACACGACGCCGACCTGAGCGTATTCATGGGCCTTCGGCAGTTTCCGGTAAACTTGACGGTGGGCTATAACGCGACGATTGGCAAGCGGGGTCTCATTACGCCCAGCGGTACGGTTGGAGTCTCCTCGTTCACGAGCGACGTCATCACCGGATTGCGCGGAAAGGCGTTCGTCGGCGATGGGCACTTCTTCGTTCCGTACTATATCGACGTCGGAACCGGCAACAGCAACCAAACTTGGGAGGGCTATACGGGTGCCGGTTACGCCTTCAATCACGGCCAGACTATGGTCTTTGATTGGCGCTCGCTGAATTACTATGCGTTTGCGCCCGTGTCGCACGTGCAGAAGCTGACGATGTATGGACCGCTCTTGGGGTATACGTTTAACATTTAGACGAGCGAAGGAGATCTCGCATAATGATTCGACGCCAAATGGTTGCAGCCGCCGCATTAGCGCTGCTTTGCGCCGCTCCCGCCTCGGCGGCGCTCTCTACGGGCGCCAAGGCCCCCGATTTTACGCTGCAGGCAACGCTGGGAGGCAGCGTGTTTACCTTCAACCTCGACGACGCGCTCAAGAAGGGGCCGGTCGTCTTGTACTTCTATCCGGCCGCCTTCACGAAAGGCTGCACGATCGAAGCGCACGAGTTTGCGGATGCGATCGACCAATACAAGAAGCTGGGCGCGACCGTCATCGGCGTCTCGCACGACCAAATCGACGTGCTCCAGAAGTTCTCGGTCAGCGATTGCCGCAGCAAGTTTGCGGTAGCGGCCGATACCGACCAGACGGTCATGAAGGAGTACGACGCGGTTCTTACACAGCATCCGCAATACGCGAACCGAACGTCGTACCTCATCGCTCCTAACGGTACGATCGTCTACACGTATACGAGCCTCGATCCGTCGCTGCACGTGCAGAATACGTTGACGGCGCTGCGGAGCTGGGATGCCGCCAACGCGGCGAAGGCGACGCCCTAGCGGCCTAGCCGGTTAGTCTCGCTAGACCGCGTCGTCTTTAGCGAAGAGCTGCTGCGAGCGGGGCAACCGCTTCGGGGACGTGCCGGTGTCCAGCGCGGTGATCTCCCGGGGCACGACGTCGATCGGCGGGATTTCGCTGAGCTCCTCAGCCACGAGCGAGGCTTCGTCTTTGAGCTTGCGCCCCTGCGGCAGCAGTTTGGTCTCATACGAACCGACGGCGCCGTTAAAGGCGGTGACCGAGCGTTCGAGATGTTTGCGAACCTCGGCGAGATGTTCGGAGAACTTCAGGGCGCGCTCGTAGAGAACCCGGCCGATGGTCGCAATTCGTTTTGCATTTTCTTCCTGTCGCACGGCTTGCCAGCCCATAGCAAAGGTTCGCAACAGGCTGATCAACGCGAGCGGACCGGTGACCAGGACTCCCTTGTCGAGCGCGTACTCGATCAAGGAAGGATCCGCGCTGCACGCGGAGCTCATGAAGGCTTCGCCCGGGACGAACATCACAACGTAATCGGCCGAGCCGTCCGCGCCCTGATAACCGCGGCGGGCCAGTGCATCGACGTGGTCGCGCAACGCACGGGCGTGCTGCTTGACGAGGAGCTTGCGCGCCTCGTCGTCGGGTGTCTCGAGGGCCGCCTGCATCGCATCGGTCGGCGCCTTGGCATCAACGAAGACGCAACGCTCGCCTGGAAGGTTGACGCGCATGTCGGGCCGGACGCGCGCCTCTTCTATCGCGACGGTCTGTTGCTCGGTGAAATCGCAATAGGCCAGCATTCCAGCCTTCTCGACGACGTTGCGCAGCTGCATCTCGCCCCATTTGCCGCGCGAGGCGGGATTGCGCAGCGCGGTGACGAGCGTCGAGGTTTGCGTGCTGAGATTCGCAGCGGCGCTCTCGAGTTTGTCGGTTCGGCCCAAGAGCGCATCGATCTGCGCGCGCAGGCTGCCGGCGTCGCGTTGCCGCGCCGCTTCGAACTCGGCCATGAGCCGGTCGAACTCGCCCAGCTTTTGCGTAACCGGGGAGACGAGCTCGCCGACGCGTTCGCTCGCCCGCATAGCCGTCGCCTCGCGCAGCTCGTTCTTCGCGCGCTCCAACAGCGCTTCGATCGCTTTTTCTCCCGAATGCTGCGTCTGCTCCAGCGTCGCGCGAAGCGCGGCATTTTCGGCCCTTGCCGCGAGCCATGCGATCGCCGCTCCGATGAGGGCGCCGAGCAGGAAGAGTGCGCCGGCAGTTGCTGTGAGGCTCGCCATACGAACGCTTTCGGCAAGCCGGGCGGCTAGCTCCTAGAGCGCGACGAAAGCCACGGTGGTGAATCGTAAAGATTTGCTCGCGCGGCGACGGCCGCGCCCGAGCTTTCGCAAGAGCGCGCTCGTGGTCGCTTCCGGCGAAGTACTTCGCAGTCGTAGGCCCTCGGCGCGCGAGAAGATAAGATGTAGGTTGCCTTGGAACGCACGCTGGTTGACGTAACGCTGCCCGAAATGGGCGAGTCGGTTACCGAAGGCTCGATCGTCGAGTGGCGCAAACACGTCGGCGACTTCGTTGCCGAGGGCGATCCGCTCGTCGAAGTAACTACCGATAAGGTCGACGTCGAGGTTCCGGCAACGGCGTCGGGAGTCGTCACGCAGATTGCGGCGCGCGAGGGCGAGACGGTCTCGATCGGCAGTCTTCTCGCCCGGATCGACACTGCGCAAGAGGGCAACGGCGCCGCCGCTCCCGCCGCCGCTATCGGCAACGGCGCGCCGCTGCGGGCATCGGCTCCTCCGATTGCCGCCGCACCGCGGCCGGGCGCATCCCTGGCGGATCAGCCGGCGCGGCGTCTGGCGCGGCAACTCGACGTCGATCTCAAGCTGGTGCGCGGGTCGGGACCCGATGGTTTGATTTTGCGCTCGGATGTGGCGACACAGGCCGAACAGGCGCGTCGGCGGCCGGCGCCGGGCGGACCCGCGTTGCCGCCGCCTCCGCCGGGCGCTAAGGTCACGCCGCTGCGAGGCCCTGCCGCCGCGCTGACCGGCTACATGGAGCAGAGCCTCTCGATTCCGACCGCGACGAGTTTTCGCAGCCTGCCCGTCGACGTGCTCGACGCTCGCCGCAAAGAGCTAAACGGGGCGATAAAAGCGGCCGGCCGCAGCGAGAAGGTTTCGTTTACGCATCTCGTCGCCTACGCGCTCGTGCGCGCCGCGCACGACCGTCCCTACATTACCTATTCGTTTCGACGGAACGAAAACGGCGCGCCCATACGTTTGGAGCCGGGCATCCATCTCGGGCTCGCGGTCGATAGCGAACGCAAGGACGGCACGCGGTTTCTCGTCGTGCCCGTTATTCGCAACGCCGACGAGTTGGATTTTGCGGCGTTTCGCGCGACGTACGAAGATCTCGTCGCAAAGGCGCGCGAGAATAGGCTGACCGCCGACGACCTTACGGGAGCGTCGTTCACGCTGACCAATCCCGGCGGCATAGGGACCGTTGCGTCGGTTCCGCGTCTGCTGGCCGGACAGGGTGCGATCATCGCGACCGGCGCGATCGGCTATCCGCCCGGATTTGCAACCGCGAACGAACAGTCGCTGCGCCTGCTGGGCGTCTCGCGCGTAATGCAGATAACGAGCACCTACGATCATCGCGTCATACAGGGCGCGCAATCCGGCGAGTATCTTCGGGCCGTTGACCAGCTGTTGCAGGGCGAAGGCGGATTCTATGAAGACGTCTTCGCTTCGCTTGGCCTCCAGGCCGCGCCCGCCGCACAGCTCGCACCGGCCGCGGCGCCGGCGACCACGCGCCCATCCGACGAGATGCTGCGCGCGGTTGCAGCCGGCATGGCAATCGTCTCGGCATACCGGCTCTACGGACATCTCGGCGCGCATCTCGATCCGCTCGGGACCGAGCCCGTCGGCGATGCATCGCTGCTTCCGCAAAGTTACGGCCTGACGCCCGCGCTGCAGAGCGCGATTCCTGCCAGCGTTCTGCACGTCAAAGTCCCCGGCAACACGCTCGCCGACGTCCTCCCGCGCTTGCGAGAGACCTACAGCTCGACGATTGCGTACGAGATCGAGCACATCTCCGATGCCACGCAGCGCGCGTGGCTGCGCGATTACATCGAGGCGGGACGCAACAAGGTCGAGTTTTCGCCGCAGCGGCAGATCGAGTTGCTCGAGCGGCTAACGCGCGTCGAAGCCTTCGATCGCTACGTGCGCCGGACGTTTCTCGGACAGAAGACCTTTTCGGGCGAAGGCCTGGACGTCATGGTGCCGATGCTCGAAGAGACGCTTGACATGCTCGCGGAGGACGGCGTCGCCAATGCCGTGCTCGGCATGGCGCATCGCGGCCGGCTCAACGTCATCGCTCACGTCGTCAACATGCCGTACGAAGAGCTGCTGACCGAGTTCGAAGCCGCGCAGTATCGCGGAAACGTCGGCGATGACGACGTCATGGGCGACGTCAAATACCACCACGGCGCGACCGGAACGTTTAGGACCTCGCGCGGAAAGAGCATCGACGTCACGCTGGCGCACAATCCTAGCCACCTCGAGGCGGTCGATCCTGTGGTCGAGGGCAGCGCGCGCGCGTTGCAGACCAATCACACGCACGGCGTGCCGTCGTTCGATCGCAAGCGGGCGGTCCCGATTCTCATTCACGGCGACGCCGCCTTTACCGGTCAGGGCATCGTTGCAGAGGTCTTCAATTTGCAATCGCTGCCGGGCTACGAGACCGGCGGTACGCTGCACCTCATCGCAAACAACCAGATCGGCTTCACGACCGACCCGGCCGACGGGCGATCGACCCGGTATGCTTCGGACTTGGCCAAGGGCTTCGACGTTCCAATCGTACACGTCAATGCCGACGACGTCGATGCGTGCATCGCCGCAGTTCACCTTGCCGTGGATTTCCGGCGCAAGTTCGGCCGCGACGCGCTCATCGACTTGATCGGGTACCGTCGATTCGGCCATAACGAGCAAGACGAGCCGGCCTACACGCAGCCCACGATGGTCGAGCGGATCAAGAGCCATCCGACGGTGCGCGAGCTTTTCGCGAACAAGCTCATCAACCAGAGCATCCTTAGCGCGGAGCGCGCGCGTACGATGCTGGACGAGGCGACGCAGCATCTGCAAGAGGTCCGCCGTACCGTTCGAGGGATGCCGGCGCAAATCGCGGGACGGAAGATGCCGGCGAGCAACACCTTCGGGGGTACCGAGCTGCCGCCCGCGCCGCGCTCGGCCTTGCTCGCCTGGAATGATGCGCTGACGACCGTTCCCGTCGGCTTTACGCCGAACCGCAAGCTCGCCGGCCAGCTCGAACGCCGGAAGCACGTTATCGAGGAGCGAGGGATCGTCGACTGGGGAGCCGCGGAGGCACTCGCGTTTGCTTCGTTGCTCGTAACCGGCACCCCGATTCGTCTCACCGGTCAAGATACCGAACGCGGAACGTTCAGTCATCGTCATGCCGTCTTTCACGATCCGCACGACCACGCGATCTGGATTCCGCTTCAGCACATCTCCGAAGCGCAGGCGTCCTTCGAGATACGCAACAGCCCTCTCTCCGAATATGCCTGCATGGGGTTCGAATACGGATACTCGACTCAAGAGCCCGGCGCGCTCGTCCTGTGGGAAGCGCAGTACGGCGACTTCTTCAACGGTGCGGAGATCGTCGTCGACCAGTTCATCGCCGCCGGTCAAGCGAAGTGGGGGCAGACGTCGCGCTTGACGCTGCTCTTGCCGCATGGCTACGAAGGGGGAGGCCCGGAGCACTCCTCGGCTCGGCTCGAGCGTTTCCTGCAGCTCGTTGCAGAAGGCAACCTGCGCGTCGCGTCGCCCTCTGTGGCCGACAATTACTACCACTTGTTGCGCATGCAGGCCCGGGCGCCGATCGCGGTGCCGCTCGTCGTCATGACGCCGAAGTCGCTGCTGAGGGCCGATGCTGCCGCGGGCCGGCTCGACGATATGGCGGAGGGCACTTTCGCGCCGGTGATCGACGATCCGCGCACGCTCGATCGCGAAGCGATCGAGCGGCTCATTCTCTGCAGCGGAAAGATCTATTACGATCTCATCGCGCAGCCCGCATACGATTCACTGCGTCGCACGGCAATCGCACGCATCGAACTGCTCGCGCCTCTCCCGGTCGTCGAGATAAATCGCGCGATCGCAAGCTATCCGCGCCTCAAGAAGATCGTCTGGGTTCAGGAGGAGCCGAAGAACATGGGAGCGCGGGCGTTCGTTCGGCGACGCCTGCTCGAGGGCAAGCGTGACGGATTCGACATCGAGTATATCGGACGCGGCTATCGGGCCAGCCCAAGCGAGGGTTATGCGGGCCAACACGCCGTCGAGCAGGAGCGAATCGTCACGACGGCGCTCGCGGAGTGAGCGAGCTGGGCTCTAGGTTCCTAAGGAACTTGGATGTTCGCTAGCATTTTGGCGAGCAGTTCGTCGATCTCGGAGGCCGACACGAAGAGACTGCGCGCCGCGGATCCCAGAAAGCCGTCTGCGACCATCGAATCGAAAAGCGCGAGCAATGCGTCGTAGAAGCCGCGGTAGTTGAGAAGTCCGATCGGTTTGTCGTGGATGCTCAGCTGCCGCCAGCTCAGCACTTCGCAGAACTCGTCCATGGTGCCGAACGCGCCGGGCAGTGCGATGAAAGCGTCGCTCAGCTCGTTCATCAGCGCCTTTCGCTCGTGCATCGTCGATACGATATAGAGCTGCGTCAAGCCCTCGTGGGCGATCTCGCTCAATGCGAGCGCTTCCGGTATTACGCCTATCACCTCGCCACCGGACGACAACGCGGCGTCCGCAACGACGCCCATCAAGCCGATGCTGCCGCCGCCGTAAACGACGCCGTAACGAGCGCTTACGAGCGCGCGCGCGACCCCGGCCGCCATCGTCGCATACGAGGGGTCGTTGCCGGTATGGGAGCCGCAGAAGACGCAGATGCGTTTCATTATCTTGCGCCGTTGGTCACTTTATTATGGTGCGCCTGCCGGTGAGAGTTTGGTTGTGGGCCGCGATCGAGTTTGCCGTCCTAGCCATCCTCGCGTGCGTGCGCGCCAAGCTATGGACCTACGGCTCCGACACCGGCACCTTCGCTCAGGTCGTCGCCGACGCGTTCCACGGAATGCGAAACGGCGTGGAGGCGGGCTCGCACTTTCGGTACCATTGGTCGCCGTCGCTGGCGCTGCTCTGGCCGTTCGTCGTTCTGACCCGCAGCGCGCTCCCGCTGCAACTCGTGCAAGCCGCCGCTACGGTAGTGTGCGCACCGTTGCTTGCGGCTCTGGCACGCCCTTACGCGGGCGAGGCTCTCGCGCAGCGCCTGGGTTTTCTCGCGCTGCTCTACCCGCCGCTGCTTGCGCTGGGTTTCGATGAGTTTCACGAACTCGGTCTCTTTACGCCGCTCGTGCTGAGCCTTTTCCTTGCCGCAGATCGCGGACGCTGGCTCTGGTTCGCAGTGGCCGCCCTGCTCGCAGTCGGGTTGCGTGAAGATGCCGCACTGACGCTGGTGGTCTTCGGAATAGCCCTGGTCGCCATTGGCTGGCGCCCCGCTGCGTCGGGGAACGGCTTACTCGACGGCGCCCCCCATCGGCCTCGATCTCTCGCAGTCGCCGGAGCCGCGCTCGCCGGCGTCGCGGCGGCTGCCTTGCTGGTCTATTTCGGCGTCGTTGCGCCGCGATTCGGCGGTTGGGGACCGAGCCATTTCTACGTCTATCCGTTTGCCGCCGGGCCGTTGGCGCTTGCGATCGCACCGATTACGCACCCACGCGAGTTTGCCGGCGCGATATTCACCTTCGGGCGCCTGACCTATGTATTAGAAGCGCTGGTGCCGCTGGCGTTCTTGCCGCTGCGCTCCCGCTGGGCTCTCCTCGCGATCCCCGGCGGCGCGATCGTTCTGCTGGCAAACTCCGGATACGTCTGGCGCATGGGCGATCACTATGCGGCGCTTTGGATTCCGTGGCTGCTGGCGGCGACCGTCGCGGCCGTTGCGAGCCTCGCTCACAAAAGGAGTCTTCGCGTTGCTACGAACTGGACGACGGCCGTGGCCGCGCTTTGCGCGCTTTTTCTGGTCGCGTTCGATCCGCTGCATCCGCTGCATTATCTGCACCCCTACTATCGAGATCTCGCCGACGCGCGCCGCGCGCTCGACTGCGTGCCGCAAGACGCTTCGCTCGCAACGTACGACGAATGGTTCTCGGCCGTCGCCGCGCAACGCCCGCGCGCCACCATCGACCGGACCAGCGGCGTCGAGTATCTCGTCTATGCCGATGATTTTCCGAGTGCCGCGTATCAGCTTACGATGCGACCCGCAATCGCGGCTGAAGTGGCGCGCGGTCAATACCGAGCGATCTGCCGGTTCGGTTCGGTTACCGCCTATCGAGCCGTGGGCGCTCGATGAGCGCAGCCATTCCCGGGCCAAGCCGCTGGACGACGCTGCGCAGCCTTCTTCCCGTTCCGTTTCGCCGCTTCCCGGAGTTCTTGCGAACGATAACCCGGCGTTACGGAAACCTGGCGGCGTTTTCCCTTCCTTGGCGCTCGTACGTCTTCGTCAACGAGGCCGAGCTGATCAAAGACATTCTCGTTACGCAACAGCGCGCTTTTTCGAAGTCACTCGGAACGCGGGTGCTTCGATTGCTCCTCGGCGACGGCTTGCTGACCAGCGAGGATCCAAGGCATCGGCAGATGCGGCGCATCGTTCAGCCGGCGTTTCACCGCGAGCGCATAGCGGAGTACGTGCGGATAATGGAGCGGGACGCAAGCGAGTTTGCGGAGCGACTCGAGCCGAACCGGCTATTCGATGCCCACGCAGCCGTGAGCGAGCTTACGCTGCGAATCGCCACGGAGACGCTCTTCGGAAGCGACGAAAGCGACTCGACGCGCGCCGTCCGCGACGCGTTGCGGCTGATGATGAACGAGTTTCCGTACATGCTGACGCCCGTCGGATCGCTACGGCAACGGCTGCCGCTGCGCAGCACGCGCCGTTTTTGGCGCGCTCGCGCGACGCTCGATGAGATCACGTACGGCCTGATCGCGCGGCGCCGCGCCGACCGCGTCGAACGTACGGACGCTCTTTCGCTGTTATTACGTGCCGGCGAGAGCGAAACGAACGATCGCTTCTCCGACGAGCAGCTTCGCGACGAGATCATGACGCTTTTCATCGCCGGGCACGAAACGACCGCGAACGCGATAACCTGGGCGTTCTTGCTGCTCTCGCAGCACGAGGCGGTCGATCGGCGGGTCGCCGCGGCGGCGCGCGACGGCGACCGTGCCTATCTCGGGCGCGTCGTCAAAGAAGTGTTGCGTCTTTATCCGCCGGCCTGGATTATCGGCCGCGAGACCACTTGCGACGTAACGCTCCTCGGGGGAACTCAGATTGCATCGGGCACGACGGTCTTCATGGCGCCGCTGATATTGCACCGGCGGCCCGACTACTTCGCAAACCCCGAGCGATTCGATCCGGATCGCTGGCTAGGTGAGGAGCCCGCGCCGTTCTCGTACATCCCCTTCGGTGCGGGGGCCCGTCGCTGCATCGGCGAGGAATTTGCGCTGCAGGAGGCGGCGATCGTCCTGGAGTTCCTAGCGCGTCGCTATCGCCTTGCCCTCGAACCCGGCGCGCGCGTTGAAAGCGCCGCACTCGTGACGCTCCGTCCGGCGGGCCCCGTTCCCATGCGGGCCGTCGAACGCGTAGGTTCCTTAGGCTAGAACGAGCTCTTCATTCGCCGCGCCGGCTTGGCTTATCGCTTCGCGTATCATCTGCTCGGCGATTTCGGGCACCGCCCAGCGAGCTTGAGGTTGCGCGCCCAGCCGATCGATCGGGTCGAAGTAAACGAAGGCCTTACCGGGCTTGACGCTGGGCGCGGCGTAGACCGCGATGCCGTTCTCCCGGTCGTAGTACTCGTAGGAGTGAACGTCGCGTTTCCCGCCGCCGCCCGGCGCGTCGCAGACGAAAGTCGGCGTGTTAAAACCGGCGGTGCTTCCGCGAACGAACTTCTCGGTGTCCACGGCCGTGCCAATCGTCGTGCGCAGCTCCTCGACGCCCTCGACCATATCGTGCATGTACACGTAGTAGGGGTGAACGTTGAGGTGGCCGAGCCGCTTGACGAGCAGCTGCATCCGCTCGCGCGTATCGTTCACGCCGCGAATGAGCACGGATTGATTTCGCGTAAAAATTCCGCGCTCGAAGAGCACGCGCATCGCTTTTTCGGTTATCCACGTGATCTCTTCGGGAGCATTGAAGTGCGTGTGAAGGACGACTTCCTTGCCCATCGTGCGCCCGCGGTCGACGATCGAGGTCAACGCGTCGAGCCACTCGGTGTGCGTAAGCAGCTTCATCGGCATGATCGCCGGCCCTTTGCTTGCGAAGCGCAGACGCCGGAGGTGCGGAATATCCAGCAGCGCATTGCCGATCAGCTCGATGTTCTTCGGCGAAAGCTGATAGGCGTCGCCGCCCGAGATCACGATGTCTTCGAGCTCGGGACGGCTCGCGATATAGGCAAAGGCTTCGTGCCATTGTTTAGGCGTCTTGGCCAGCGCGATTTTGTCGACGTTTTCCGTATCCGGTCCGATCGCGTAGCTCCGGGTACAGAAGCGGCAGTAGACCGGGCATACGGCGACCGGCAGAAAGAGCGCCTTGTCGACGTAACGGTGTACGAGCCCCGGCAGCGGCGAGTCCTGCTGCTCGTGAAGCGAATCGAGCGTCAGGCGCGGGTGATCCGGCAGCGCCGTCGAGGCCAGCGGGATGAACTGCGTGCGAATCGGATCGCCAATCGGATCGTCCCAATCGATGAGCGCTATGGCATACGGAGAGACGCGCACCGCCATCGGTGCGCGGCGGAAACCCTCCTCCGCGTCGCGGTAGAACTCCGAGGTGCAGACGCCTCGAATCGTCCCGAGCAGCTCTTCGGCGGTCTTTACCGACTGACGCTGCTGCCAGAGGTGATCGAGGAACGTTGCCTCGTCTACTTCCGCGTAGGCCGGGATGTGCCGCCAAAACTCGCCCTGCTTTAGCCGTTTGTATTCGAACTGTTCCGGCGGCGCGGGCGGTTTGATCGCCGGTGTCGAGAGCGCAAGCGCTTGCGTCATTGGAGCTTCCTCGCGTAGGTTTGATTGAAATGGGCTTGCAGTTCCGGGTGGTCGCGCAGCATCTGCAGGGCGAGCTCGGCGTGACCCTTCGTGTAACCGTTGCCGATGATCATCGTAATGTCGCGGCCGATGCCCTCGGCGCCGAGCGCGGCGGCCGTGAACGACGTCGACATCGAAAAGAAATAGACGATTCCGCCATCGCGCGCACAGAGAATGGAGCACAGCTCGGTTCCCGGCACGTTGACGCAGTTGACGACGACGTCGGCGAGCTGCGGCGCCACGGCCGCGACCAGATTGCTGGTCGCGATCGCCTCTCGGGCGTCGGCGACGATTAGCTCGTCGACGAGACCGCTGCGCTGCAAGAGCCGCGCTCCCGCAGTACCCGCCGCAGGAACGATGCCGATGACGCGGCCGTTTCCGACGCGCGCCTTCGCCTGCGCGCAGGCGAGCAGCCCGCTCTTGCCGTCGGCGCCGATAACGACCACCGTCGCTCCGGCCGAGCAGAGCCGCCGCACCTGCGCAGGAGCCCCCGCGACGTCGAGCACGCACAGTGCGACGCCTTCGTCGAAATCCTCGGGCAGCCGGGCCCAAAGCCCGCTCTGAAAGAGGACCGCCTTCCCGCGCACCCAGATTCGCGCGGTAGCCACGTCGACGCCGGTAATCGCCTCGAGGTGCAAGGGGGTCAACGTCAACGAGACGAGCGAAGCGATGCGGTCGCCTACGCGCAGATCGACCGTGCCGCGCAACGCCTCGCCGATCTGCAAAACCCGGCCGACGAACATTCCGCCGCTTCCGGTGACGGCGTTGTGCTGCTTCCCGCGCTCGCGAACGTTCGCGAGCACGTGTTCGCCGATGCGGGATGGGTCGAACTCGCACGTTTGTGCGATCTGCTTGAACGAGGCAGAGTCTATGTTGAGTGCCTCGACCTCACAGAGAATCTCGTTCTCTCCCGCGTCGGGCGTGTTGTCGAGCCTCCAAGCATCCTGTGGCATGGCTCCAGCCGGCTCGAGGACGCGGTGAACGCCGAGCGGATGCGAGCGCGACGAAGGCGGAGCGTTCATCTGCCGCTTACGCTGACGCCGCCGCGGTCGAAGGGCATGCCGAGTACGATCGTCGTACGCGTGCGCGCCATCCCGGGCGTCGACTTGAGTCGTGCGAGCAAATCGTCGAGATGTTGCGTGGAACGCGTCGCCACTTTGCAGATGAAGCTCTCCTCACCGGCGACCGAGTGCACCTCGCAGACCTCGGGCATCTCGCTCAGGGCGCGCGTAAACTGATCGTAGGCGCAGTCCGGAGTGGTGTAACAGCTAATGAATGCGGTGAGATGAAGTCCGAGCCGTCCGGGATCGATCTTGGCCCCGTAGCCTTGGATATAGCCGCGCTGCTCCAGCCGCTTTACGCGCTCGTGAACGGCCGGGGCCCGCAGACCCACCAGGGTGCCCAGCTGGCTAAAGGTCGAGCGCGCGTTGCGCTGCAACGCGTCCAGGAGGCGGAGGTCCAGTTCGTCGAGCTCTTCAGTTGTGGCGTTCATGATCGTTAGAAGATTAAAATGGCCGAATGATTTTCGGCTACCTAAGCATAGCACCCAGAATCCGTTCGGGGCAAGTGGCCGAACGACCATAGCTTTGTTAACCATGCTCGGCTGTGCGTCAGGCTGCGGCCGCCCCACCGCGCCCGCAAGCACGGTCCGCTTCGACCTAGCCGCGGACCCGCAGACCCTAAATCCGCTCTTCTTGCATCCCGACGCGGCCTCTGTCGAGCAGCAAGTCGCGCGCTTGAGCTTCGAGCCATTCTTCGACCTCGACCCGGCGGGGCGGCCCCTCCCGGCCCTGCTCGAGCGGATCCCAAGCCGCCGCAACGGCGACCTCTCCGCCGACGGGCGAACGATTCGATACCGCCTGCGCGCGGGCGTCGCTTGGAGCGACGGCCGTCCGGTTACCGCGGACGACGTGCTTTTCACGCTGCGCGAAATTCTGGATCCGCGCAATCCGGTACGCTCGCACGAAGGTTACGAGCTCATCGATCGCGCTTATGCGTTAGGGCCTCGTAGCGTCGTATTCCACCTCAAACGCCCGTGGGCGCCGGCAGTCATGACCTATTTTGGCTACGGTATCTCGCCGCAGTTCGTTCTGCCGGCACACGTGCTGCGGCTGCAAGGGCCTCCGGCGCGCGCGGCCTTCAACGCCGATCCCAGTGTCGGCGACGGGCCATATCGCTTCGTCTCGTGGAGGCGCGGCGAAGGACTACGTTACTCCGCCAATCCGGGTTACTGGCGTGGGGCGCCCGCGGTCGCGTCGTTGGCGATTCGAATTATTCCCGATCCATCGACGAATCTGACCCTCTTGCAATCGGGCGAACTGGACTGGAATCTCGTTGCGCCGGCCCAGCTTGCCGCTCTGCGCGGCAACCCGCGCATCGCCTTCGTCAACGTTCCGACCGCGGTCGTGGCGGGTTTGGCGATCAATACCGCACGCACGCCGCTCGACGATGCGAACGTTCGCCGCGCGATTGCCATGTCGATCGACCGGCGCGAAATCTCGCGCAAGGTCACGCTGGGCATCTATCCGGTGACCGATATGATTCAACCGCAGTTTTCTTGGGCGTTCGATCGAACGGTGCGCGAGCCTCGCTTCGATCCGGCGCGAGCCGACCGTATCTTTGACGATGCGGGATGGAGACGCGGTCCGGACGGGTTGCGGCGACGACGCGCTACGCCGTTGCAACTCGTCTACGTGCAGTTTCCTGAGTCGACGACGGGCGTACGGGTCGCGGCAATCGTTCAAGCGGCGTTGCGCGAGCGCGGGGTCGACGTGATCGTTAAATCCGTTAGCAACGCGCAACTTTTTCTGCCGAAGACGGGCATATTAGCGACCGGAAACTTCGATCTCGCATACGTGCCTTGGAGCATGGGAGCCGATCCCGACGATTCCGCCGTTTTGCGCTGCGGTGCGCCGTCGAACTACATGCGCTGGTGCGATGCACGGGTGGAGCGGCTCGAAGAGCAGGCGCTGGCGCAGACCGACATTATCGAGCGCAAGCGGCTCTATCGCCGGATTGGAGAGATCGTTGCGGAGCAGGTTCCGATCCTCTACCTTTTCAATGCGAACTACGTCTATGCGTATCGCAAAGGGCTGCGTGGTTTTGCACCTAACGCGTTCTTGCCGACCTGGAACGCCGATCGCTGGAGTCTGACGCCGACGCTGCCTTCGCGAGGGATTCGATGAGGCAACGTACGAACGCTCGCTCTCCAATGAGGGTGCTCGACCGAGATCCGGTTTCGTGATCGAGTTCTTTCTCAGACGCCCGCTTTTCGCGGGCGTCCTGAGCTTCGTCGTTCTGCTTGCGGGCCTCGTTACGATTCCGGTTCTTCCCATCTCGCAGTATCCACAGATCTCGCCGCCGACGGTTACCGTGACCTCGCAATATCCGGGCGCGAGCGCCGCGATGGTGATGCGGTCGGTGACGACGCCGCTGGAGATAAACATCAACGGAGCAGACGGCTTGCAGTACATGCAGTCGTACTCGAGCGCGAACGGCACGAGCGCGATCGTTTGCACGTTCGCGCTTGGAACCGATCCTACGACCGATCAGACCAACGTTCAGCACGGCGTCGACCTTACATTGGCGCAGCTTCCGTCTGCCGTACAAAACTATGGCGTCTCGGTCACGAAGAGTTCGGGAAATATTACGATCGCGGTCGCCATGCTTTCGACCAGTGCCAGCGTCTCGGATGTGGCGGTAAGCAACTACGCCGACCTAAACGTCATCGAGGAGCTCAAACGAGTACCGGGCGTCGGCCAGGTACAGGTGCTCGGAGACCGCACCTACGGCATGCGCGTATGGGTCGATCCCCATAAGCTTCAAGCGAATAACATCTCGCTCGACTCCGTGCTCAACGCGATACAGAACAACAATGCGGACGTCGCTGCGGGCGCGATCGGGCAACCGCCCACGAACGGCTCGCAGCCATTCCAGATTCCGATTCAAATCAACGGCCGGCTGCAATCGGTCCAGGAGTTCAAACAGATCGTGCTTGCGGCTCAGCCCAACGGCGGGTACGTACGCCTGGGCGACGTGGCCGAGCTCCAGCTCGGCGCACAGAACTACGTCACCTCGGCGCGCTACGACGGTAAGACGGCGGTCGTCCTCGCTATCCAAGGCGAGCCGACGGCCAACTCTCTCGAGATTTCCGACAACGTTCGCAAGACGATGGCGCGACTCGCGCAGCGCTTCCCCGCCGGTATCGATTACAGCATTGCCTTCGACACGTCTGACTTCGTTCGCGCCTCGATTCGCGGCGTGATTGGTACGTTGGTAATTGCCATTCTGCTCGTCGTGCTCGTCATCTTCATCTTTTTGCAGAGCTGGCGCAGCACGCTGATTCCGTCGATTACGATCCCGGTCTCGCTGGTCGGAACCTTTGCCGCGATGAAGCTGTTCGGCTTCTCGATCAACACGCTCACGCTCTTCGGCTTGACGCTGGCGACCGGCTTGGTCGTGGACGACGCGATCGTAGTCTTGGAGAATATCGTCAGGCACATCGTCAACGACGACGTCGGCCCGTTTGAAGCCACGGTGCGAGCGATGCGAGAGATCGGCGGCGCGGTTGTGGCCACCTCGCTCGTGCTAATGTCGGTCTTCATTCCCGTTGCCCTGCTGCCGGGAACGACGGGGCTGCTTTTCCAGCAGTTCGCCCTGACGATGGCCGCATCGATCGGGATCTCGCTTTTTACGGCGCTCACCTTCGCACCGGTGCTCACGTACAACATCGTGCACGGCCTCGAGCCGACGAAGAATCGCTTCTTACTGTGGTTCGATGGCCGCCTGCAGGCGCTGACGCGATGGTACGAGTCGCTCGTTCCGCGGCTCGTGCAACGGCGCAAGCTCGTCTTGGCGATCTTCGCGCTGGGCTTGGTCTTGCTCGGCGTGATGTTTCGGATTACGCCGCAAGGCTTCATTCCCGCCGAGGACCAGAGCCTGCTCTACGTCTTGGTAACGCTGCCGGTCCAAGCGTCGGTCGATCAGACGACGGCGACCGTGAAGAGTCTGGAGCGGGCGATGCTCGCAATGCCGCAGGTTCAATCCGTCACCTCCGGAATCGGCTTCGGCTTCGCAAACAACAGCTCGAACCAGGCGACGATGTTCGTGCAGCTCAAGCCGCTCTCACAGCGGGGCGGGGTCGAAAACTCGGCTCTCGCGCTGCAGTACAGCCTCTACACTCGATTTGCCAAAGCGTTTCCCAGCGCGACGATCCTGCCGGCGAATCCGCCGGCGATTCCCGGTCTAGGCGCGACCGGCGGCTTCGCAATCGAGATTCAAGACATCGACAACCTAGGGTTACCGGCGCTCAACAAAGTCGGTAATGCCATTTTGGCCGACGCGAAACGCGATCCTACGCTGACGCAAGTACGCACGCCGACGATTCTGACCGGCACCTATCTGGCGACGAAGTTCGACCGAGCCAAGGCCATCGCGTTCGGTGTTACGCCCTCGGCCTTCTTCGACACGGTCGGCGCGACGACGGGTGTCACGCTGGTCAACTTCTTCGACTACGGCACCCGCTCGTACCAAGTACTCGTCCAGGCTCGCGCGGGCCAACGCACCTCGCCGAGCGACCTCTCGCGCATTTACGTTGCCAACGGCGCCGGCAACATGATGCCGGTCAGCCAGTTTCTTCACACCGGCTTGATTACGGATAACGTCGCGATCATGCGGTTCAACGAGTACAATTCTTACGAAATCGACGGTTCTCCCGGGTCGCGCGCGAGCTCCGGTGACGCGCTCAATGCGATGTCGCGCATCGCCACGCGGCACTTGCCCAAGGGGATGGGCTACGATTGGAGCGGCATCGCACGGCAGCAGGTGCAGAGCAGCGGTCAAACGGCGCTCATCTTCGGAATGGGATTGCTCTTCGTCTTCCTCGTGCTCGTGGCACAGTACGAGAGTCTCTCCACCCCGTTCGTCATCATGCTCGCCGTGCCGCTGGCTATTCTGGGAGGCGTCTGCGCGATCTACCTTCGCCGTCTCCTCGAGGTAGGCAGCGAGGCCGTGCATTCGATTCTTGCCGGGCATCCGGTGCCGATTCCAATAACGTCCTCCGACGTCTACGCAAAGATCGGCTACGTCATGCTGATCGGGCTCGCGGCCAAGAACGCGATTTTGATCGTCGAGTTCGCAAATCAGCTGCGCGCGCAGGGGCGCGAGCCGATTGCCGCCGTAGCGCAAGCCGCCGCCACCCGCCTGCGCCCGATCCTCATGACCTCCATCGCCTTCATCTTGGGCATCGCACCGCTCGCGCTATCGCATGGCGACGGCGCGCAGTCGCGCATCTCGCTTGGCACCGCAGTGATCGGCGGCATGCTCGTCTCGCTGGTGATGAATTTGGCCGTCGTGCCGGTCTTTTACGTCGTCCTCATCCAGCTTACCGAGCGCAAGCGCCAAAAGAGCGCCGGTGACGCTACCTAGACGGCTTTGACCGCTGCAGTCAACGCGTCGACCGATGCTTTGGCATCGCCGAAGAGCATGGAGGTGTTCCCAAGCTCGTATAGGGGATTCTCGATTCCGGCGAAGCCCGAACGCATCGAGCGCTTGAGCACGACGACGTTGGCCGCCTTATCGACGTCGAGGATCGGCATGCCGTAGATCGGCGAGCTCGCGACCGTACGCGCCGCCGGATTCGTTACGTCGTTGGCGCCGATCACCAGGGCGACGTCGGCGGTAGAAAACTCCGGATTGACGTCATCCATGTCGAGCAGCTGATTGTATGGAACGTTGGCCTCAGCGAGGAGAACGTTCATATGACCCGGCATTCGCCCCGCTACCGGATGGATGGCATAGAGCACCTTCACGCCGCGCTTTTCGAGCTGATCGGCGAGCGCTTTGACGCTGTGCTGTGCCTGCGCGACCGCCATGCCGTAACCCGGCACGAAGATGACTTTCGAGGCGTAGGCGAGCATGACCGCGACGTCGTCGGCGCTGGTGCTGCGGATCTGCTGCGCAGCGCCGCCAGCCTTCGCAACCTCGGTGCCGCCGGCCGCGCCGAAGGCCCCGAAAAGGACGTTGGTGAGCGGGCGGTTCATCGCGCGGCTCATCGCGACGGTCAAGATCGTACCGCTCGCGCCGACGAGAGCTCCGCAGATGATCAGCAGGGTCGAGTCGATCTCGAAGCCGGTGATCGCGACCGCAACGCCCGTAAACGAGTTCAGCAGCGAGATCACCACCGGCATATCGGCGCCGCCGATAGGAAGCACGAAGAGCACGCCGAGCAGCAGTGCGGCGAGCAGGAGCGCGACGTAACCCCAAGGCGGCAGCGTGCCGAGTGAGACGACGAACCAGACGGCGAGCGCGACGATCGCCAGTAAGACGATCGCGTTGACGATCTGCTGTCCCGGGTAGGTGACGGGGCGGCCGGTCATCACCTCCTGCAGCTTGAGAAATGCGACAATCGAGCCCGAGAAACTTACCGCGCCGATGATCGCGGAGAGAACCAGCGAAACGGCGATGACGTCGCCCATCGAGCTGCCGCGCACGACGTAGTGCTCGACGGTCGAAATCAAAGCGGCGGCGCCGCCCCCGGCTCCGTTATACAGGGCGACCATCTGCGGCATCGCGGTCATCTTGACTTTGATCGCTGCGACGATACCGACGGCGGCGCCGATCGCGACGCCGATTGCGACCAGCTGCCAGCCTACGGCCTGCGTGCGCACGAGAATGAAAACCAAGGCGATCGCCATGCCCGCCATCGCGAAGCGATTGCCGCGGCGCGCCGTCGCGGGAGAGTTCAGCTCGTGTAGACCGTAGATGAAGAGCGCGATTGCGACGAGATTCGCGACGTCGATCCAGACGCTCACTTGCCGTCTCCCTTACGCCGGAACATCTGAAGCATGCGCTCAGTGACGGCGAATCCGCCGAAGACGTTGATAGCGCCAAGCACGACGGCCGCGACCGACAGCGCGGTGAGCAGCGTCGAATGCACGTCTGCTCCGACCAGTTCCGCGACGATAACGATTGCGCCGGCCAGTACGATGCCGTGTATTGCGTTCGTTGCCGACATTAGCGGCGTGTGCAGGGTCGTAGGCACCTTCGAAATCACTTCGAATCCGACGAAAACCGCCAATAACAATACGGTGAGCAGCTCGACGAAATGCGAAACGTCGGTCACGTCGCGCCTCCTCCAAGCAGAACCTGTCCGGCGCTTGCGATGACCGCGCCCTTAGCGACTTCGTCGTTCATGTCGATGTTCAACGCGCCGTCTTTGATCCATGGGGAGAGCAGGGCGTGGACGTTGCGCGAGTAGAGCCTGCTGGCATCGGCCGGCATCGTGCTCGGCAGGTTGGTGGTGCCGATGATGGTGACGCCGCCCGGGGTCGTTACGACTTGATCGGCGACGGTCAGCTCACAGTTTCCGCCGGCTTCCGCGGCAATATCGACGATGACGCTTCCGGGTTTCATCGCTGCTACCGCGGCTTGCGTAATCAAGATGGGCGCTCGACGTCCGGGAACCAGCGCCGTCGTGATGACGACGTCGTTAGCGCCGATCTGCTCGACCATCCATTGACGTTGACGCTCTTGCTGCTCTTGCGTTAGCTCCTTGGCATATCCGCCCGCGCCCTGCGCATCGACGCCTAGGTCGAACTCCAAGAAGGAAGCGCCGAGCGACATCACCTGTTCCTTGACGACCGCGCGCACGTCGTAGCCGCTAACGACCGCGCCGAGGCGTCGTGCCGTCGCGATCGCTTGAAGCCCCGCGACGCCCGCGCCAAGCACGAGCACCTTCGCCGGCGGAATCGTGCCGGCGGCCGTCGTCAGCATCGGATAGAACTTCGGAAGCGCGGCGGCGGCAAGCAGCACGGACTTGTATCCGGCGATGTTGCTCTGCGATGACAAGGCATCCATCGATTGGGCGCGCGTTATGCGCGGAATCATCTCCATGGCAAGACCAACGAGATTCGCCGATGCGAGCCGTTGCGCGTACGCAGGGTCGCCTAAGGGATTGAGAAAGCCGACCACCACACTTCCCGGACGCAACGCTTCGAGCGCATCGTCGGGTGGCCGGCCAACGGTTACGAACACGTCGGCCGCGGCCGCCAGCGAGCGCACGTCCTCGGCCAAGCTCGCACCGGCCGCCGTGTAAAGGTCGTCGGGAAATGCCGCCGCGTCGCCCGCTCCCCGCTGTACGCTGACGGCGACGTTTGCTTTGACGAATCGCGAGACGGTCTCGGGCACGAGCGCCACCCGGCGCTCCTTTACCGCGGCCTCGCGAGGAACGGCAACGATCATACCGCAGGCATACGTCTTTACGGAGACGACGCCCTTTAGGCGATGTTCACCGTATTACGCAACACCCCGATGCGCTCGATCTCGACTTCGAGCACGTCACCGTCGGCGAGAAACTCGGGCGGGTTGCGCGCGAACCCGACCCCTTGCGGCGTGCCCGTCGCGATGACGTCGCCGGGCAAAAGCGTCATTCCTTTCGAAAGCTCTGCAATCAATCGCGCGATCGGGAAGATCATCTCGGCCGTGTTCGCGTGCTGCTTCTCTACGCCGTTCTTGCGAAACGAAACCTCGAGCATCTGCGGATCTCCAACCTCTTCGGGCGTCACGATCCACGGCCCGAGCGGGCACGTGTCGTCGAGGCTCTTTCCTTTAAACCACTGGCCGTGCGCGCGCTGCAAATCGCGGGCGGTGACGTCGTCGAGCGCGGTGTAGCCGAAGATGCAATGCGGTGCCTCCGCTTCGGCCACGTCTTTGCACGTTGCGCCGATAATCACGGCAAGCTCGGCTTCGAAGTCGTACTCGCTGGAGACCGCCGCACTCAGGTGGAGCGTTGAGCCGGGAGCGGCGATCGCCGTTTGGGCCTTCGTGAAGAAGGTCGGAACGCCGGGCAACTTCAACGGCCGTCCGCGCGCCTGCGCCCCTTCGCGCGCGTGCTCGAGATAGTTTAGCCCGACGCAGAAGACGTTGCGCATCGGCCGGATCGGTGCCTCGAGAGCGACGCTGCGCAACGGAACGAGCTCGTCGGAAGCGTGCCAGGCAATACGCTCGTGCGGGGCCAGCGCGACGTACTCAGCGAGCGTCGAGGTCGCGATGGTTCGGATCATGTCCCCCTCGAGAAGGCCCGGACGAGGCCGGCCGTCAAGCGACCGGTACGTCACAAACCTCAAAGAGGCGGCAGCGTGCTCGCCGCGGTTGGTTTGGGGCTGGGCGGAACGCCGCGGATCTGGTTGAGTGAAGGAAGTTTAGCGTTTTGCTCTGCCGCTTTCTTCTGCGCCTCGGCCGCCTGTCTATTCACTTCCTCGATCATGACGTTGGCGGCGCCCGGTTCGTTCGCCCAGCTACCGCCGGCCGAGACGAGAGCGACCCGCCGCGTGACGTCCTGCGTCTTGGGGTCGTAGTCGTAGGTTACTCGATAGAGACCGACCTGCGCCGTCCCGTCGGGGCGCCTAATCCACATTTGGAGCGCGTTGCCGTAGGTTTGAATGTTGAATCCCTGGATTTTGCACGGCTTAGTGGATTTTACACGCACGACTTGGCCGCGACTATTGACTTCGACGATGACTTCGACGTGCAACGGAACCTTGGGAAGAGCGGCGCGTTGAGCTTGCGGCGACGGCGTCCCGGTAATGGCGGCAACCGGGCTGGCGGCGCCGGCGATTGTCGCAAGCGTCAAAGCGGTCCAGATAAGAAATCGCACCAGTAGGTTAGTTACGCGAGAGCACTGCGAAGGGATGACCGCAGGATCCGCAGGCGACTACCACTTGCAGGTGCGGCTTTTCGCGCACGGTGCGCACTTCATCGGGGTCTTCTTCAAAACCGCAGAAACGGCACCGCGTCGATGTCGGTCTCTCGCCGGCCGCCTGTTCGTCCACGATACCGCGCTTTACGCGGGCCTCTCACTTCGACCTGCCGAAGCAGCGCCAGACGAATGAAGGCCGCTCGTCTGGTCGCCGTTGCCCTTCTCTCCTTCGGGCTCAACGTCTCCGGCGCACAAGCCGAGCGGCCGATTGTCGATCTGCATCGGCTCGATTCGTACTTCCAACTCTTCGCCGGCGACTCGAGCGTGCCGTGGAAGGCCGCGACGGTTCGACTAGATACGTATTCGAGCGCGCCGGTTGCTTTTGCGGTCTACGCGATAGATCCAGCCGACGTCTTGACCGCCGGTTCGAACTTCGCTCCTCGTGCCATCGATGCGATGCGGCGTCATCCAGTGCTTTCGTTTACTTTCACGCCGCCGGGGGGCTACCAGTTTGCGTCCAACGCCGTTAACCTGCCGCTCGGATCGCGCGAAGGCTTCTTCGTCGTCGAGGCGCGTTGCGGCGACGTCGGCGAACAGGTATGGATCAATCGTTCCCGCGTCGGCCTGATCTCGAAGGAGACGCCCTCCGGCTTTCTCTTTTACGGTGCGGACCTCGGGACCGGTGCGCCCTTGGCCCGCATGCGCATGCAACTCGTGGTCAACAACGCCTTCGTTACCGGCCTTACCGACGGGCAAGGCATCCTCCGCTGGGGCCGTCCGTCGCGGCCCGTTTTCGCGCTGGCGCAGTGGGGGGACAGTTACGCATTTCTCAGCCCGCTGCCGCAGCCGCCGGTACCAGCGACAATCGTCGGCGTGCGCACCGATTCGGCGGTCGTTCACGCCGGCGGCGTCATTCGCGTAGCCGGCTTCGCGCGTGCGCGCTCGAGCGGCGTTCTGCGTGCGGCCAGCGGCTACGCCCTGGTCTCGTTGCGCGACGGAGCGAGAACGATTGCGACGCGGTCAGTGGCAATCGATCAAGCCGGCGCCTTTGCTACGCTGCTCGACGTCCCAGCCGCATCTGCTGCAGGCGACTATGCGGTGCTTGCGCAGGCGAGCGGCGCGGTCGGCGGCGCGACCGTACACGTCGACGCAAACGCCGGCGATCTGTCGCTCGACGTAAGCGCCGCGTGCGCCGGCACGTGCGATTACCGCGAAGACGTCCCTTTGTTGGTGCACGCATCGCGAGGCGGCGTGCCTCTAAGCGTGACCGTCGTGCGATCGCCACACGTATATCTCGGCTACGCACCCGATACGACGCCCTGGGCGACGACGCTGTGGCTTGCCGAGACCGTACGCGTCGACGAAAACGGCAACGCGACGCTCCGAATACCGCGTCCGCTCGACGACCTCGGCTCGACGTACGGCGTTCACGTTGAGTCGGCCGGTGCTACCGCTGAGACACGCATCGTCGTGCCGACCGCGCAGGCGGCGATTCGTTTGAACGTGGACCGAACCGAACAGGGCCTGGGCGCGGCACTCGGCTTCGACGTGTACGCGCAGGAGCTCGACGGAAAGCCGCTCGCGAACGCAACCGTTACCGTCGAACTGGTTCATGGCAACTCGGCGCAAGAGCAAAGAGTCGTCCTCGACCGGGACGGCCACGCCCGGGGAAGCTTCAACGCGCCGGAGCTGGGAACGAATCTCGTCTTCGCCTCAACGGAGCGTGAAGGACACGCAATCGATGCCGCGCAGGTGCAGGTCGATCCGCAAGCCTCGGCGCCGACGCCGGACGGCCGTAGCCCGAACGTGCAGATCTCGTTGGGCGCAAACGCCTATCGCGCCGGCGAACAGGTCACAGTCGATGCGAATGCGCCCGGATCGCAGGGCGCGGCGTTGATCACCTTCGAAAGCGCGCTCGGCATGCAGTTCAAGGTCGTGAATACGGTGGGAGGGCGAGCCATCGCGCAGCTGCGCGCCGTCAATGCGCCGGGAGAGCTGAGCGTGGGCGCCGTCTTCGTCCGCGACGGCGCTATAGAATGGAGTACCGCTCCGCTGACGCTCGCCGCGCCCGGGCGCCCGCATCTGTCGAGCCTCTCGGTGCACAGCGACCACTTTGCCGCCGGAGAGCCCGCGCGCGTCGCCCTCGACGGAGACGGCGGACGCGGCACGTTCGTCGTGCGCATCAGCCGTGGAACGCCGTCGGGAAGCGCGATCTTCTCGTCGGCCCCAGAACTCTTGGCAATCGGTATTACGACGACGCAGAACAGCGCGCCGGAGGCGATCACGTGGCATCCGTCGGTCGCTTCGACCGGCGACCGCGCGCAGGTGCTCGGTTTCGTGCGCCGCACGCAACCGCCCGAGGAGTCGCTGGCGCAAGCCGAGAGCGAGACGGTCTCGTGGAAAGTCGAGCGCGGCGGCGCCGACGGAGTCGCCGTGGAGTTACCGGCCCGCGTCGGCCGTTACGTGCTCTCGGTGCTCGACATCGCGGACGATGGCAGCGTCAGCGCCGGCTCCTCAATGGTAGAGGTGCGCTAGTGTCCTGCCTCGTTCGCTCGACGACGCATACCGGTACTTCGGGGACGCGCGCTTTTTCGCGTCCTGCGAAAAAGCTGCTCGCTTCGTCGTCGCTCTCGCCATCCATGGCTTCGCTCCTCCATCAGACGCCCCTCAGTACCGGTATGCGCCGTCGAGCTTCGGAGGTGAGACACTAGGTGGCGTTGATGTTGCTGGACACGTACGGGCTCGTCTATCGGGCGTATTTCGCGCTGCCCGGATTGACGACGAGCGGCGGCGTGCCGATCAACGCGGTCTATGGCTTTACGATGATGCTCAACAAGCTCATCGCCGACGAGAAACCGGCGCACGTGCTTGCCGCTTTCGACAAGGGCATGCCGACCGACCGACTCGCGTTGTTTGCCGAATACAAAGCGCAGCGCCGCGTCATGCCCGACGACCTCCGCGGACAGTTCGCGCTCGTGCGCAGAGTTCTCGATACCTATCGCATCCCGATCGTCGAGATAGAAGGGCAAGAGGCGGACGACGTCATCGCGACGATCGCGCGGCAGGCCGAAGAGGCCGGCGAGCAGACCGTCGTGGTTACCGGCGACCTCGACCTGCTGCAAATCGTCGACGACCGCACGACGGTACTCGTCACTCGGCGCGGCATCACGGAGCTCGCGCGATACGATCCGCTCGCAGTGCGCGAGCGCTTCGGGCTCGAGCCGGCGCAGCTGCCGGACTACCGCGGTCTGAAAGGAGATCCGTCCGACAACCTTCCAGGAATCCCCGGCGTCGGCGAAAAGACCGCGAGCAGACTCCTCCAAGCCGCAGGCTCGCTCGACGCGCTCGTGGCCGATCCCGCGCTGGCCGGTAATCCCAAGCTGGAACGTCTCATCGAGCAGTACGGCGAGCAAGCCTGCCTTTGCCGAGCCGTCTCGGTCGTGCGCCGCGATCTGCCGCTGCGCGTCGACTGGGAGGAGAGCCGATATGCGGCGCCGGGCGACGGCGATCTCTACCGCCTCTACAGCGAGTTGGAGTTCAAAACGTTGCTGGCAAAGCTCCAACCGCCGTCCGATCTGCCGCTCTTCGAGACGAGCGCAAAGATCGAAGGCGATTACCACAGCTACGTCGCGTCGGACCCGTCCGAGTTTGCCCGCTTGGCGCAAGAGATCGCGTCGCTCGGGGGCGCGGAGCGCGTCGCCTTCGCGGCGCTCGACTCCTCGATCGGCGTAACCTCGCGCGACGAGCGGGGCGTCGCATTTCCATCGACGGCACTGACGCACGCCGGCGTGCGGGGCGCCCTGACGACGCTCTTCGCGGGCACGGCGCAGATGGGGGGCTACGACGTCAAGCGGCTGCTGCACGTCCTACGCGACGGTGGTGTCGAGAACGCGCATTTCGTCGACGATGCGATGATCGCGGCACACCTGTTGGACCCGGCGCGCGGCTACGCGGACGTCGAAGATGCAGCTACACAGCTGTTGGGCCTCGAGCTGACCGGCAATCCGGCGGCGGCGGCCGACGCGACGTTTAGGCTCATCGCCAAAGCGCGCACGGAGCTCGAGAGGCGCGACCAGCTGCGCCTCTACCAAGAGGTGGAAGTGCCGCTGGCTCCGGTACTTGCGAAGATGGAACGTGCCGGCGTCGCCATCGACGCGCGTGAACTTCGCGTTGTCGGCGACCGGGTCGATTCGGCCACCCAGCAGCTTCGCCAACACATTCACGATTTGGCGGGCGAAGAGTTCAATATTGGGTCGCCTCAGCAGCTCGGCAAGATCCTCTTCGGCAAGCTTGGCATTCCCGGCGGAAAGAAGACGAAGACCGGTTGGGCGACCGGCGTCGAGGTGCTCCAAAGTCTAGCGCGCGAGTATCCCATCTGCGCGCTCGTCTTGGAGTGGCGCGAAGTAACGAAGCTCAAGAACACGTACGTCGACGTCATCCCGCAGCTCGTCGATGCAAGAGACGGACGCCTGCGAACCGAGTTCAATCAAACTGCCACAGCGACCGGCCGGCTCTCCTCGACGAACCCAAACCTGCAGAACATTCCGGTTCGTGGCGAGCTAGGACGCCGGATACGGCGCGCCTTCGTTGCGAAAAGCGACGAGTACGTTTTGCTCGCGGCCGATTACAGTCAGATCGAGCTCCGTTTGATGGCCCATCTCTCCGGCGACGAAGCGATGCGGCGAGCCTTCGAGGAGTCTGCGGATATTCACGACTTTACGGCGCGTCAGATTTTCGGCATCGGCGTTGGAGAGACCGTCGATTCGAATCAGCGACGGATGGCTAAGAGCGTTAACTTCGGTCTGCTGTACGGCATGTCAGACTTCGGACTGGCGCAGCGTCTCGAGATCGGCAGGGTCGAGGCAAAAGAGATAACGGCCGCTTACTTTGCCCGCTTCCCGTCGGTTCGCGCCTATATCGACCGCACGATCGACGAGGCGCGAGTGGCAGGCTACGTCTCGACGATTCTCGGACGGCGACGATACATGCCGGGCCTGACCTCCGGAAACTACATGCTGCGAGCCGCGGCCGAGCGTGAGGCGACCAACGCGCCGCTGCAAGGCAGCGCCGCGGATCTCATGAAGTTGGCCATGGTGCGCATCGACAGTGCACTGGAAGAATCCCGGCTCGACGTGGCGATGCTGCTGCAGATTCACGACGAGCTCATCTTCGAAGTGCGTGCCGCGCAGCTCGGCGAAGCGGCAGAGCTGGTACGTAGCCACATGGAGCGCGCCATGGAACTCTCGGTCCCGCTCGAGGTTACGGTGAAATCCGGCGCAAACTGGTACGACGTCGAGCCTTTCGCGGAGGAGAGCTTTGAACGCGTTTAGTCTAGCGGCAAGCGTGCTCGCCGTGCTTGGGACGCTCGTCGTGCACGCACCGAAAGCCGATCTGACGCTGGAAGTCGCGCGCACGCCCGCGCAGCAGGAGCACGGCTTGATGGACCGCCGCTACGTCGCGCCGCATACGGGAATGATCTTCGTCTTCGGCGGTGACGAGCCGGTCGACTTTTGGATGAAGGATACGCTCGTGCCGCTGGACATGATCTTCGTCGCCGCCGACGGTACGGTTCGGCACGTCTTTGCCGACGTAGCCGTAGTGTCGCCGTCGCTCCCGGACGATCGGATTCCCCGCGAGAGTGGCCAGGCCAAATACGTCATCGAGCTGCCGGCCGGAGAGGCATCGAAAGATGGAATCGCCGCCGGTATTAAGCTCGATCTGCGCGACGCTCCTTAGTGCACTCGCGTAACTTGTCCTGAGCCCTTCGACTCCGCTTCGACAGGCTCAGCGTCGCTCAGGGTAAACTACGTCGGGGATGCCGGAACTGCCCGAGGTAGAAACGATCGTGCGGGGCCTTGCGCGCTCTGTGCTTGGAAAGAGAGTTGCTTGCGTCGATGTGAGGCTCGCGCGCGTGACGATTGCGCCGCCGGGGGCGGACTTCAAACGCTCGATAGCGGGACGGCGGATCGTCGCTCTGCGCCGCCGGGGGAAGTACGCGGTCATCGAACTCGACTCTGGTAGATCGCTGGTCGTCGGCCTCCGAATGACCGGGCGTCTCGTCGTTACCCCGCGTGCTCGGGCGCACTACCCGCGCGCGCACGTGATCCTGCGTTTCACGGACGGCGCTCGGCTGAACTTTGCAGACGTGCGGACCTTTGGCCGGATGCGGCTCGTTGAGGCTGGGCAAGCGTGGGATGCCGAGCTCGGCGTTGAACCGCTCTCCGACGGCTTTACAGAGGAGGCCTTTATCGGTATGCTGTCGGGGCGGATGAGCCCGATCAAGGCTTTCTTGCTCGATCAGCGGCGCATCGCGGGCATCGGAAACATCTATGCGTGCGAGGCGCTGTGGGAGGCTCGGATTCGTCCGAACCGGCCGGCACGCACGCTGACGAAGGCGGCCGCCGGCCGCTTACGTCTCGCCATCATTGACGTTTTGCAGCGCGCCATCGAAAGGCGCGGAACGAGCGTCGACGATTACGTAGACGCCGAAGGCTTGCGGGGTGGTTTTCAAAATGACCTTGCAGTCTACGGTCGAGCGGGACGGTTCTGCCCGCGGTGCGGTGTCGGCAAGATCGTACGAACCGTCGTGGCGCAGCGCGGAACCTGGTGGTGCCGGCGCTGTCAACGATAAAAATATACGAAGGTAGGAAATTAAACATCTCTACAACTGAAGTTGCTCCCATTGCCAACGAGGAAGATCAGTTAGCGTTCGAACAGCGCTTATACGAAGAATCGCTCAAAGTTCTCGACGAAGGACAGGTCCTCACCGGCACGGTCGTCCAAAAAGATAAGGACGAGGTGCTGGTCGACGTCGGCGGCAAGTCGGAAGGCGTCCTTCCATTTCGCGAACTCTCGCTCGCGATCGACGCCAAGCTCATAAAGGTCGGCGACACCATCGAAGTGATGGTGCATCGTATCGACGAAATGGACGGAACGCTCTTCCTCTCAGAGCGTCGCGCACGCGCGCTCAAGACCTGGGAGAAGGTCATCGAAGCCCACGACCACGACGAAGTCATCGAGGCGACCGTAACGCAGGTCGTCAAAGGAGGGGTCCTCGTCGATCTCGGGATGCGGGGATTCGTTCCGGCCTCGCAGATCCGTCGCCAGCCCGTGGGGAACCTCGACGAGCTTGTCGGGCAGCATCTCCGCCTGAAGGTGATCGATCTCGATCACAAACGCCACCGCGTCGTGCTCTCGCAGCGCCTCGTTTTGGAAGAGGAGCTTCAGGCGAAGAAGCAAGAGCTTCTCGATACGCTCGAAGTCGGACAGATCCGCGAAGGTGTCGTCGTGCGCCTCGCCGATTTCGGGGCGTTCGTGGATCTCGGCGGAATCGACGGGCTCATTCACAACAGTGAGCTCTCGTATTCGCGCATCAAACATCCCTCCGAAGTCGTGAAGATCGGCGACGTCGTTGCGGTCGAGATCATGAAGTTCGATCCGGAGGCGAAGAAGGTCAGTCTCTCGCTTAAGCACGCGCTGCCGGATCCGTGGGATCAGTACGCCGACCGGCTGTACGAAACCAACAAGCTGACGGCGCAGATCGTCAAAGTTACGCCGAACTACATGCTGGTCGAGGTGATTCCGGGTATTCTCGCGATGGTGCCCAAGGGCGAGTTCGATGCAACGGCGCAGTTTGCCGCAGGCTCCGAGGTCGAGGTCACGTTGCTTACGATCAATCACGCGACGCGGCGAATAACGGCTTCCATCCAGCATGTTGCCGACGTTCCGCCGGAGGAGATCGAAAAGTATGCGGTCGAGGAAGAGATCGGCGGAATCGAAACGCCCGCAAAAGCTCTTTCGGAGCCGCCCGCTCAGGAATAGCGACCCGTCATGCGCGTTGGTCTGACCGGCGGCATTGGGGCGGGGAAGAGTGAGGCAGCGGCGATCCTAAGCGAGCTCGGCGCCTTCGTGGTCGATACCGACGCGATCGCCCGCGAGGTAGTAACCCCTCAAAGCGACGGGCTCCTGGAGATCGCGCGGGTCTGGCCGCACGTCGTTCGCAACGGCGTCCTAGACCGGTCGGCCCTCGCCGAGATCGTTTTTAACGACGCCGCCGCCCGCGAACGGCTTAACGGCCTGCTTCACCCGCATATTCGGCGTCTCGCGTTGGAGCGCGAACGCCGCGCGGGCCCGGAGCAGCCGGTCGTGCACGTGGTGCCGCTGCTTTTCGAGACCGGGTACGATCGTCTTGTGGACAAGTCGATCGTCGTCATTGCCCCGCTCGAAGCGCGAATCGCCCGCGTTGTCGAACGTGACCGTATCGACGAGACCCGGGTAAGGGCGCGGATGGCGGCTCAGGTCGATCCAGACCAGGCGTGCAGGCGCGCGGACTTCGTCATCGAGAACGATGGTAACCTCGATCATCTACGCGAGCGTACTCGCGCAATCTTCGAGGCGATACGTTAAACGAATACATGAAATTCGGCCTCAAGCCCCAATTCTCAGCAAATCCCGAGTTTGCCGAGCGCTTGTATGGGAAAGAGAGTATACCTGAGACCAAAGAGGGAGAGTTCAGATGGCACAGGATTCGATACAGTCCGGCGGCATGAGCGTCCGCGAAGCCGGTCGCCGCGGTGGAGAGCGCGTTAAGGCAAAGTACGGCTCGGAGTTTTACGAAGAGATCGGCCGCAAAGGCGGCGAGGCCACCAAGAGCAAGTACGGCCCGTCGTTCTATGAGGTGATCGGTCAAAAAGGCGGTCAACGGCCGAAGCGCAAGGCGAGTTCGTAGTCGGGCCGGCTGTGGTAGTGACGGTCGATGGCTGAAAAGAACGAGAACACCGTCAAGCGCGAGATGTCGGTGCGCGAGGCGGGCAAGAAAGGCGGCGACACAGTGCGTGACCGCTACGGTTCGACGTTCTATGAGGATATCGGCCGTAAGGGCGGCAAGGCCACGCGCGATCGACACGGCGTGGAGTTCTACGAGTCGATCGGACAAAAAGGCGGTAAGGTCGTCAAAGAAAAGTACGGTTCAGATTTCTACGAAGAGATCGGCCACAAAGGCGGACAGAAGGTAAAAAAGCTTATCGCCGAGGCAAAGAAAAAGCTCGGGAACGACCGCTGACCTCCGCTGCGTCAGCGGTGGACGTCGACCGCTCCGCCGATCTTGCCGAGATGAACGGTATTGTCGTCGAAGTTCACCGTGATACCGTCGATTCTTAGCACCTGTCCGCCGGAATGAACGTAACTGGGATGCGGCATGCTCAAGAGCTTTGCGTCGTTCGTCCAGGTTACTAAATCGGTGTCGAAGGCGCGTTTCTCCGGATCGTTGATGCGTTCTATATGAACCTTGCCGACGGCCGTGAAGTCGAGCGAGGCGATGTTGAGCTGGACGTGTTTGGCCGAGATGCGCAGATACGGCTTTCCTTTACGAAAGACGATGCCGTTGCGGACTCCGTCTACGCTGCCGCTCAAACCATCGGGCGATAGCCGCGCGTGGTCGTAGTCGAAACTCCAGGATCTGGTCGCGATGTGATTGTTGAGGACGTGGCCTCCACGTAGGTCGATCGGCATCTGACCGGGCGGGAGCGGTGGAGTCCCGCGTCCGGCGAGTACGATCTCCACGACGACCCAAGTGAGAAAGAGTAGCCCTCCGGCGATTGCCACTCGTTTCCACCAGGTTTTCTTGGCGGTCACGCGGTCTTGCCTCGCCTCGCGCCGGCGACCAGGAAGAGCAGCGCGTAAAGCGCGATCAGCGCGACGGCGACCCGGCTCGGGCCGATCGCCGAAAACGGCGAGAAGACACGCTTGCCGACGCGTCCGACCACCAGGCTGCGCTCTTCGAGCCGCGTGCGTACCTGCCAGCTCCCGTCCGGAGCGATGATCCCGCTAATACCCGTGGCTGCAGCGCGCACGACGTACGCCCCGCTTTCGATCGCGCGAAGCTGTGCGATCTGTGCGTGCATGTACGGTCCTGAGGTCGTTCCAAACCACGCATCGTCGGTGCTCACGACGAGGATCTGCGCCTTGCGCTGCAGCTGCGCGTATGCGAGATCGGCGAAGGCCGATTCCCAACAGATAAGTGGAGCGATCGTAAGCGCGGTCGTCGAGTAAACCCCATCGTACCTTCCAGGAGTGATGCCGCCGTTGAGCGCGCCGACGTAGGGCACCCACGACAGAAATGCTTTACCCGGAAACCATTCCGCAAACGGAACGAGTTGGCGTTTGTGATAGACTTCGAAGCCTCCATTCGGCGCAAAGATGTAGAGCGCGTTATAGAGGCCGGTATAGTTTGCTTCGAGCGCTCCAACGACCATCGTGCTTCCGAGATTGCGTGCGAGCGCGGAAAACTGCGCGATCAGCTCCGGAGCGAGGTTGAGCTCTGCCGGTATGGCGGTCTCCGGCCAGACCACCAATCGAGGATGCACGCGCGCCGACGCGCGCGTCATTGCCGTGTATCGGCGAACTGCTAACTGGAGCGCGTTCCACTTGAACGACTGCGGGATGTTGCCTTGTACCGCCACGACGGGAATCGTCGGCGGCGCGAGCGTACGCGCCGGCCAGAAGACCCACGCCAGCAGCGTTAGAACGCAGACCGCCGCAGTGGCAACTGCGAGCGGCCGCCACGTTCTGCGCGCAACCGCGTCGGCTGCGTACGCGCCCAGCGCGCAGAGAGCCAACGTGATCCCGTAGGTCCCTGCGTATGCGGCGATCGCTCGCAGAGGCGTATCGGCCTGCGTATAGCCGAGTTGATCGAACGGCGCGGCGAGGACGCCGATCGAGCGCAGCCATTCGCAGATCGTAAAGGCTGCAGCGGCGCCGAGCGGAGCGACTGCGGGACGCATTCGCGCGTATGCGAGCGACGCAAGGACGCCGGCAAGCGCGAAGAACGGCGCCTCAATCAACGCCGGTCCCAAGGCCAGAAAAGGTCCAAAGACGCCGATGTAATGCCCGACGGTGTGACCGACCCACGCAAAGTCGAGCGCAAAGAAAATCAAACCTGAGAACCAGCCGAGAAGCGCGGACCGCTTCCACGTCGAACCTTGCCAGAGCCAGAACAGCGCCGCAGTGCCGAAGGGGACGAGCCATGCCGCACCAAGCTTCGGAAAGGCCGCCGCTAAAAGGATGGCCGCGAACGCAGCGATGGCTGCGTCGCGCACGGGCAGCGAGGAGACCATGATTCGTAGATTGAGTTTCGGTTTTGTAGTCGTGACGGCGTTCATCGTTGCGGCGTGCGGTCGTCAGGTGACGCCCAATCCTCCGGGCTTAGGTCCCGGCGGTGCACCTCCGGGCTACATAGCGGTACACTTTGACGTCGAGGCTCCCTTCAACTTCTCCAACTATCAGTACATGATCGTCTTCAACACCACGGGCAGCGGAGTGACTCCGTCGACCGACACCCTGCAAACGAACTGGGCAGGCTATTCGTTCGCGTTGCTCGCGCTGGGTGTCGGCGGGACGACGTATGCCGAGCCGGTGCAGCTGCTGCACAACCAAAATCCCCACGTTCCTCCGGCGTGGTTGGTGCTGCATCCCACGCCCCAGCAGTTTTCGTTCAATCCCAACAGCAACGGTAGCGGTACCGAGTTCTCCATGCTCGCCCAGAAGTTGATATTCAAAGGCATATCCACGCCAGGGCCCTCTCCCTCCCCCAGCGCTACACCGCCGAGTATTTGGACCTTCAATGCCTTCACGACGCAGGCCAGCGTGGGCGGCGGCGGTACGTGGACGTTCATCGACTCGCTCGGTCCGGGAGGTCCCGTCGATCCGCAGTTCGTCTCGCCGAAGCTTTGCATGACCGAGCCGTTCGATAATACGTACACCGCATATTTCACGCCCTCCGATCCCTCCGCGCAGATCGTCAGCGTCGAGATTTCCAACAATCCGATCAAACCAACTCCTTGCCCGTGATGCGCGAGTTAAGCGTCGCCTGCGATCACGATTTGTGCAACTGCACCGTTAGCGCCCAGGGTCGGCGGCGCAGCGTATTGCAGCGATTTCTGCCGCAACGCAGAGGCGGGCGGCATCGAAGAGAACGCCTGCTCCTGCGGGCATCCTCCCTGCGACGAACCCTAAGCTTCTCGCAATTCCCGGCTCCGCATCGAGTCGGCTACATTCGAACATAAGCGGACACTCAAGCTCAGCCGCACCGTGAGGTGGTTTGGGGGACGCGCGCTTTTTCGCGTCTTGCGAAAAAGCTGCTCCCTTCGTCGTCGCTCCGGCATCCATGCCTGCGCTCCTCCTTCAGAGGCCCCCTCACCACCTCACGGTGCGGCCGAGCCTCCGAAAGTTCTCTGATCCGATGGAAGCCGAACCGCGTCGCCGCTAATAGCTCGGCACGAATCTCCAAAATAGACCGCCTCTAACGCTGGCAAGCCTTGACCGCTTGTGCAAAAGGCGTTGTTTAAAAGTTGAAGGTGGTCGGGACGACCTGCTGCGGGGCGCCGATTTGGAAGACCGCGCCTTGCGTCGGAAACGCGAGCAGATTGAGCCCGACGTTGACCGCCTCTTGCGATTCATTGTAGAGCACCAGCAGCTGATAGCAGTTGCCGATCGTGCGCGTGTAGTAGATGATTTTGTCGGCCACGAGTTCGCCCGGGCCCTTCCAGTTGAGGTTGGTTACGAACTGCAGCGCCGCATCGCGGCCGAAGGGCGTCGACAACTGAAGGTTGGTAGTCGTGAACCCTTGGCCGATGCCGGGGATGAACGAGCCGCTGAGGAGCACCACGGAGCGCGGTGAGGGCCGAGCCGAGAGTTGGTAGCTAACCGGCAGCGCAACGCCGTCGAAGTTCGTCGCCCAACCTAGCGAGAACGCATAGACGTCGTCGTTGAAGAGGCGCAGCATATCTTGCGCGTTCTTGGTGTTCATCGTCGGCTGCTGGTCGAGATATTGGAACGGTACGAGTGCCGGACCGTTATAGTTTGCCTCGTTATACGTCAACGTGTTGACGACGTGCGAGCTGACGGGCGTCGTCAAGCTGAGGTCTTGCTCGACCGCGGCTTTGAGGTCGCCAGTGCCGTAGGCGTATTGATCGACCGAAACGGTCCCTTGAAAGTCGCTTCCCAGAACCTTCGCTTGAAGGGGTCCCGCCGTCACGTTGGCGTCGCCGCGCCACGTCGCCAACGCGAGTGGCTGCCCGTCGCCCGCCGGATTGCTGTATTCGCCCACCGTCAGGTCGGCCGAGAGCGGAATGAAGAAGTGCTGGAAGAAGTCACTGGGCCGCACTTCAAACTCGGGGATCTTGTTGATGCCGGTCGCCTCAAGCGAGTACGTCTTGTCGAACTCCATCTGATAGTCGGCGCCCGCGGTCGTATACTGCAGCAGGTAGTCGAACTCCGATTGGTTGCTAAACTCCGATTCGCCCGGCAACGAGCCGAAGCTCGCGCTGGTGTCGCTCTCGGTGAACGTCGTCGTCTGATTCAAGTTTTCGTTGAACTGGCGCGTGTCCGAAAAAGTGAAGGCATCGCTGCTGGATTGGCCGCTGACCGAATTATGGCTTATGCTGTAGTTTTGCGAGGTCTGCTGCGTTTGATGGGTGACCGACGCGGCGATCGACTCGTTTGGCGGGATGCTGTAAAGCGGTCCGTAGTTTGCCTGATAGGTGAACTGAAAGTTGCCGCGCAGGCGCTGCGAGAAGTTTTCTTGCTCTTGCAGCGAAAAGTTCGTTTGCGTTCCTCCCGCTTGCCGGTTGTTGATCGTGTAGAAATCGACGCTGACGCTGCGACGCCCCCGTTTGCTCGAGTAGAAGCCGACGTAGCCGAGACCCAGACCCTCTTTGGTGAAATAGTTGACGATGTAGTAGCCGTAATAGTATTGGTCTTTGCCGAATGGAATCTGAACCTTGATCCAAGCGCCTTCATACGAATCGTAACCGACCTCCGGAAACCATCTCGCGTGGCCGCGCTGTCCCTCGACGCTGCGCAGCGGAATGATCAGTAAGGGCAGATAGAAGACGGCCGCGGCGCCCAGCCAGAGCACGGCTTTATGAATGACGATCTTATCGCCCGGATAGACGTCCATGTTCTTGCCGGTGATGTGGTAGCCGCCGCGCGGATTCTCGCACGTCGTAACGTACGGGTTGTCGCCGTGGACGGTACCATCCGGATTCGAGTGGAGGTCGTTGGCGCTAAAATGTACGAGCCCGCGCTGCACCCCTTCGTCGCTGGCACCCTTGCCGTTAACGAGCTTCGCCGTTTGGTCCACGGTGTCGAAGCGGATCTCGTCGGCGGTGAGCACCGAGTTGTGCTCGTGATTGACGATGAACGGATGGCCGGTGATCGTAATCGTGCGGACGCCATCGAAGTGAGCCTTCTCGCCGACGATCTCTTCGTCGGCGTAGTATATGTGCACGTTGCCGATAGCATCGCTCGGTTTGCCGCGTGCGCGATTACCGTTCCACGTATCGGAGATGACCGCAACGTAACCCGGTGAAAGCGTAGGCACGCCGGTGGGTGCCGCAGTGGGTACGGGCGTCGCCTGTCCGGCCGGCGGGATCGGCGGCGGCGTCTCGCCGCCGCGAACTAGAAAGATCGGCGCCATCGACGGGTATGGATTCGGCGTGCCCTGCGGTATTGGCGGCGGCGTAACCGCCGGCGGTTGCCCGGTGAACGGATGCGGCGTCGGATTAAGCGTGAAGGTTCCGTTGTTCGCGCCGGGCGGTACGCTCGGCGGCCCGGGGGTGGCGGGCGGCGCCGGCGTTGCGGGCGGCGCGGGCGATGGCGTCGAGGCCTGGGCGACGAACTGAGTATCGTTCGCATAGTGCTGGGCGCAGCTTTGCGTATTGAAAAGAAGCAGCGCGAGCTGGGCCTGCTGATCGTCGGGTGAAGCTTGGGCGTCGCTCGGGAGCAGACCGGCGAGATAGGCAGCCAGCACCGCAACCGCGGCTATGCCGCGACGTCTATCCTGACCGCCCGGCACGTCGTCAGCGTTCTTCCAAAAAGAGCAGCGTCGCGCCAACGATGCCCATGATGACGTTGGGAAGCCAGGCGGCGACGAATGGATTGATCGCTCCGTTGCGGCCGAATGCCGAGCATGCCGTCGAAATGACGTAGTAGGCGAAAAATGCGATGATGGCGAGCGCCGCCCCAAGGGCGCGGCCTCGTTTGCCGAAGCGCAGCGCGAGCGGCAACGCCAAAAGCACGCCGATGAAGCAGGCGAATGGCCATGCCACCTTGTCGGCGAGGTTGATCTGCAGATTGCCCAGTGCGGTGCCCCCGATACCCTGAGCTTGCAGCGAGTTGACCTGCATCCGCAGCGACTTGCTGTTCATCGTCCACGGATCGTTGTTGGCCACACTGACGAACTGCGCGGCAGTCTCTCCGAGCGGCAGTCCGATGGAGACGCTCTTAACTTTCTGCTGGTTGGTGAGGAACCCGTCGTTGTTATAACGCGTGTCGATGACGTCGTGCAGGATCAGTTCGCTGCCGTTTACGTCCGCGGAGCGGGCTTGCAGCGTCTCGTTCCACGGGCCGTACTTCGCCGGCTTGAAGATCTGCACGTCGAGCATCGTCTTGTTATCCGAAGCGACCTGGCCCACGTAAAACGTGTTGCCGGTGTCGGGGTCCTTGCGAAAGAATTGGGGTTCGACGGGAAGCGCGTCGGTGTGGTAGATGATTTGATAGAACGTTCGCGTCGATAGGTCCACGGAGGCGGGGGCAACCCACTCGTTCATGAGGTATGCGAGCAGAAACATCGCGAAGCCGAAGAGCAGCGGCGCGAGTGCGATGCGCAGGACCGGTACGCCGGCGGTGCGCATCGCCGTCACTTCGTTATCGCCCATGAGACGTCCCATCGCGAGCAACGCGGAGAACAAGCATGCGAACGGAAAGGCCATCGGGATCGCTTGCGGCACGCGGAAGATGATAAAGCGCAGCACCAAAAAGAACGGCGCGTGCTGATTGACGACGTAGTCGGCCGCCAAGACCAAGATGTTGAGCGCCCAAAACAGCAAGAAGGCGCTGAATGCGAACGTGAAGGGGCCGACCATCTCACGCAACAGGTAGCCGTCGAGAATTGGTAACCGGAAGATCGCGAGGCTGACGCGATGCAGCGGCCGGGGATGGGTCAGGGTAGTCATCGGAGGCTCGATCCGATCGTCACGCCGGTTGCCCGACGACTAATAGTTGCGATACGCGTCGAGCACGCGCACGACGTACGCCCGCGTTTCGGCATAGGGAGGCACTCCGTGGTAACGGTCCACCGCTCCCGGGCCCGCATTGTATGCTGCGACCGCCAGCGTAACGTTGCCGTGGTACCGATTGAGCAACGAGCGAAGGTAGCTCGTGCCGCACGAGACGTTCTGGGTTGCATCGAACGGGTCGGCGATGCCGCAGCCGGCGGCGGTTCCCGGCATCAACTGCATGAGGCCCTGCGCGCCGGCGATGCTCACCGCCGACGGGTTGCCGCCGGATTCCGCCATGACCACGGCGCGCACAAGTCCCTGCGGCACGCCGTCGGCCTGCGCGGCGTTGGAGACCAGCGAGTTGAGCGTCATCGGATCGAGCGAGTGGGGAGCGTACGGCAGGTAACCGCCCCCGCTACATGCGCAGAGCAGTCCGACAAGGCTACTGATCCCAAGAACTCGCATCATCGCACGGTCGGCTTTCTTCTCGTCGCGCAGTCAGGCCTGGCAAGCAGGCCGTGTGAACGAGCAGGAGCAAGCCTTTCTAGTCCATTCTATGACGACAAAAACTTCGCAACCAAAGCACAACGATCGGCCGATTTGGAGATCGTTGCCGGTATGCCCGCGATCATATCTGCGGAGCCTTGAGGTTGGCTGAGTCCCCATGAACGGATTCGACCTCGTGGTGGTAGGGACCGGAAGCTCCGGGACGGCGACCGCCCTGCGTTGCTCGCAGGCCGGCCGGCGCGTCGCGATCGTCGACGAGCGGCCGTATGGCGGAACCTGCACGTTGCGTGGGTGCGATCCAAAGAAGGTGCTCATCGGGGCCGCGGAGTTGATCGATTGGGCGCAGCGGATGCAGGGCAGCGGCGTTGCCGGCGCAGTTCGGATCGATTGGACGGAACTGATGCGCTTCAAACGAACCTTTACCGACCCGGTTCCCGAGGAGCGCGAAGCGGCCTTGCGCGGATCGGGAGTCACCCTGTTGCACGGCGTCGCGCGGTTTGCCGGGGCCGCGAGTATGACGGTTGCCGGCGAACCTCTCCAAGCCGAGCATTTCGTGCTCGCCACCGGCGCCCGGCCGGCAACGCTGGAACTCTCCGGCGCGGAACACTTGATTACGAGCACCGACTTCCTCGAACTGCGGACTCTGCCCAAGCGTATCTGCTTCGTCGGCGGCGGTTACATCGCGTTCGAGTTCGCGCATCTCGCGGCTCGCGCAGGCTCCTCGGCCACGATCTTGCAACGCGGTCCGCGCGTCTTAACCGGATTCGATGCGAACCTCGTCGATCGTCTCGTCGCGGTCACCGGTGCGATCGGCATCGACGTATGCGTCAACACCAAGATCGAGGCCGTTGAGCGACGCGTCTCGGATTTTCGCGTTACCGGCACGCGAGATGGAGCTGCCTTCGCGGTAGAATGCGATCTCGTCGTTCACGCCGCCGGACGCGTCGCCGACCTCGATGCGCTCGCGCTCGAGGTTGCGAACGTCGCCCGCACGCCTAAGGGCGTAGCGGTGAACGAGTACTTACAGAGCACGAGCAACCCGGCCGTCTATGCCGTCGGCGATGCCGCCGACGGTGGCGGCCTTCCGCTAACGCCGACCGCCGCGTTGGAGGGTGAGATCGCCGCGCGTAATTTACTGGAGGGCAACAAGTTTACGCCCGACTTCACCGGCCTGGCGAGCATCGTCTACACGATTCCGGCGCTCGGTTCGGTGGGCATGACGGAGGAAGAGGCGAACGGACGCGGGTTGCGCGTTGTGGTCCACGAGGGCGATTCGACGCAGTGGTATTCGTCTCGCCGCGTGCGGGCTCGGAGTTCCGCATATCGCATCCTCGTCGATCGAGAGCGCGACCGCATCGCCGGCGCGCACGTTCTCGGACCGCACACCGAGGAGCTTATCAACGTCTTCTCGCTGGCGATTCGCGCGCAAGTTCCGGCGAGCGCGTTACGCGAGGTTCTCTTCGCATATCCGACGGCTTCGTCCGATATCGCCGAGTTTCTGCAATAGCAATCTGCCTAACCGAGTGCCAAACCGGCTCGAACAGATGTTCGGCCCAAGCGCCCGGGCGCCTCGAATGCAGCGATGGAAACCTTGCTTCACCCCTGCGTGGGGCGTATAGTGGTGGGAAGTAGTGCTTAGTGGTGCTTTGCGGAGGACTTCGTGCACGCGGGACTGCCTCGCTTTGCGGGCTCAGAGCAGCACGCCCTTGATGAAAAGGGCCGGTTGATTGTTCCCGCACGTTTTCGCGAGCGGTTGGGCGCGCAGTTCGTTCTAACGATTGCCCATCCGGACCCCTGCCTGGCGCTCTATCCCAGCACCACCTGGACTGAGTTCTGCGAACGCCTCGAGTCGGTACCGCACAAAGACGAGCGGTATCGCCGTTTCGTGCGCTATCTCTTCGCGCACACCGAGGAGGTCGGCTGCGACAATCAGGGCCGCGTCGTCGTACCGGCACTCCAGCGCTCGTACGCGGGAATCGAACGTCAGGTGGTCTCGGTCGGGCTGCTTACGCGCATCGAGATCTGGGCGAAGGAACGGTATGCCTTTGCGCAGCCGCCCGATGGCGATATGCCCGATTTCATGGGCGAGCTGGGACTCTAGTGTCCCGTGAGCCACGTCCCCGTACTGCGCAGCTCAGTGCTCGAATATCTTGCGATTCGTCCCGGCGGCATTTACGTGGATGTCACCTTCGGGGCCGGCGGACATGCGCGGGCGATCTTGGAGCGGCTCGGGAACGGACGGCTCATCGCGCTGGACGCCGACCCGCAGGCCGTCGCGCGAGCGCAGAGCGTCGCGGACGAACGCTTGAGTTTCGTCCAAGCGAACTTTCGCGACTTGGGCGACATCCTCGACCGCTGCGGTGTCGAGTCGGTGGACGGCGTGCTCTTCGATCTCGGAGTCTCGTCGATGCAGTTTGACGACGCGCAGCGCGGTTTCTCGTTCGGAAAAGCGGCACTTCTTGACATGCGCATGGACCCGGCGGTCGGGCGCAGCGCTTTTGAGATCCTTTCGACGGCAAGCGAACGCGAGCTGGCCGACATCTTTTTTAATTACGGCGAGGAGCGTGCGGCCCGTCGCATTGCGCGCGCGATCGTGGCGCGACGCTCCGGCGGCGGCTTGCCGAATACCACCTCCGAATTTGCGGCGTTCGTCTCGGCGGTCGTGCAGCGCCCCGGAAAACGCGAGCGGATTCATCCGGCGACTCGCGTCTTCCAAGCCTTACGCATCGCCGTGAACGACGAACTCGGTGCATTGCGCGACGGCCTGCAAGCGGCGGTGGGAAGACTGCGCGCCCGCGGGCGTCTCGTCGCGATCAGCTTTCATTCGCTCGAAGACCGGATCGTAAAGCGCACGCTTCGAGACGACGACCGCCTCGAGATTCTCACCAAGAAACCCATTGCGCCGCAGCCGGGCGAGATTGCCGAGAATCGCCGTTCTCGCAGCGCCAAGCTCCGTGCCGCGGCTCGAAAGGCTAGTTGAGTTGATTGCATATCGATCGATCCAGCGCAACTCGCGCATCCGCAATCCCCGCACCGTCCGCGCGGCGACTGCGCGGCGAATCGGGCGTGCCTCGCGGGCTCGGCATGCCGCAGTCCTTCGCGTATTCGTTGGGTTGCTCGCCGTCCTGACCCTCCTCATGGGTTACGTCGTGCTCACGTCGAGTCTGACCGGACTGAGCTATCAGGTCTCGCAGGCGCAAACGAAGCGCGAAGCGCTGCTGGAGGAGACGATGCGTCTCGACGACCGAATCGCCGCCCTGCGCTCGGACGACCGCCTTGCGGTCTTGGCCGCGCGGCTGGGCATGCGAGAGCCGCAGCGATTTGCGGTGATCCGTACCGAGCTGCCGAAGGTCGCGCAGGCGCGTCCCCGCTTCCCGGTGCTCTCGTCGATCGCGGGTTTCTTTGCGCCCGCGGTGACGGCCCGGCGTTGACCGCGCACTAGTGCATCACCGAACCTTTGCCCACGTCGCTCCCAAGCGCGCTAGGATCTTCTTTTACGTTTGCGCGGCCGTCGCGTGTTTTCTCGCGTGGCGCCTGCTGCAAGTTCAAGCGTTCAACGGACCGCTGTACGCGAAGGAAGCGCTCGAGCAACGCTCCGATACCGTCGCGATCTTTGCGCGCCGCGGAAGTATTCTCGACCGTTACGGCAACGTGCTGGTCCGCTCGCTTCCGTCGCAGAGCGTGTACGCCGTACCCCGCGAGATCGTAGATCCCGCTCTAACGGTTACGAAGTTGCAGGGCATCTTCGGTAAACTCGATCCTTCCTTGGTCGCTGCGTTGCACGACCAGCGGCTGTGGTTCGTGTGGGTCGCGCGCAAGGTGCCGCACGACGTCGCGGCTCGGGTTCGCGCACTCAATCTTCTCGGCATTAACTTGAAGGAGGAGGATACCGGCCAGCGAGTCGACACGGCCGGCCGGCTGGCCTCCACCGTCCTCGGCTTCGTCGGAACCGATGAGAACGGGCTCGACGGGATCGAGTATGCGTACGACGGCATCTTGCAGGGCCGCTCGGGACGCGTTACCCTCGAAGCCGACGAGTTCGGCCGGCCGATCCCATTTGGGCGTGAGCGCGTCGTGGTCGCGGCGCAGCCCGGCTCGAACGTCGAGCTTACGATCGATCCTTACCTGCAGTTCGTTGCGGAACGCGCGTTGCAGCAGCAAGTGCTTGCGTACCACGCGCTCGACGGCTCGGCGATCGTCATGGACCCCTGGACCGGCGAGATCCTCGCCCTGGCCAACGCACCCGACTTCGATCCGAATCAGTTTTGGAGATACGGCGACGGCCAGCGCCGAGATCGAGCCGTGATGGATGCGTACGAGCCGGGCTCGACCTTCAAGCTGGTCACCGCCGCTGCCGCGCTCGAGTCGCATAAGGTTAGCTTGCAGTCGCGCTTTCCGGCTCGCGACACGCTCGAAGTAGGCGGTCGAACGATACATAACGCGGAAGATGGTTTCATGGCCGGAACCGGAGGGAGCGAGACGCTCGAAGAGATCGTCGAATACTCGCACAACGTCGGCGCCGCAGAAGTCGGACTCACTATCGGTGCGAAGACGTTTTACGACATGGAGCGCGCAGCGGGCTTTGGAGTGCCGACCGGCGTCGGCTTACCGGGCGAGAATCCGGGGATCGTTCCACCACCGTCCCAATGGAGCGGTTCCTCGCTCGCCACGATGTCCTTCGGACAGGGCGTCTCGGTTACACCGGTGGCGCTGACGCGCTACTACTGCGCGATTGCCAATGGCGGGCTTCTGCTCCAGCCGCAAATCGTCTCCGCCGTCTTCGATCAGCAAGGTAAGGTGCTGCATCGCTTCTCGCGTACGGTCGTCCGTCGCGTCTTCTCCCAACGGACCGCTGCAGAGTTGCGCAGTTTCTTGCGCGCCGTGGTGCTGCGCGGCACCGGCGATCCGACGGCACAGATCGCCGGATACGCGACTGCCGGAAAGACGGGGACGGCATCGATGGTCGTAGACGGCGAATATCGCCCCGGCTACTACGCGGCATCCTTTGTCGGCATGGTTCCGTACCCGCGACCGCGCTATCTTATTTACGTGAAGATCGAACGGCCGATCGGCTCGTACTACGGCAGCGTCGTTGCGGCGCCGGCATTCGCGCAGATCGCGCGAGCGGCCATGCTGCACGCCGGCGTCTTGCCCGGCAGCACGATCGCGCGCAATGGGCCCTGAGCGCGGGGCCGCACTCGACGCGCTGCTCGATCGTCTACCGGCGGCCTCGGTCAGCGGCGACGCGACGCGGCTGGTTACCTCCATCGAAATCGATTCACGCGCCGTACGCCCGGGGGCGCTCTTTGTCGCGTTGCGAGGCGATCGCACGGACGGTCACCATTTCATCGCGCAAGCGGTTGCGGCCGGCGCGGCCGGCGTCGTCGTCGAAGCGCCAAGCGATGTAAGTGCGCTGCCGTCGGTTGCGGTCGTGCGCGTACCCAACGCGAAGCGAGCCCTCTCGGTTCTAGCGGCGGCATTTTTCGGCGACCCTTCGCAGGCGCTCGACGTCATCGGGATCACGGGGACCAACGGCAAAACGACGACGTCACGCATGGTTGCTGCGATCCTCAACGAGGCGTCTATACCGTGCGGCGTCATCGGTACGGTTGGCGCAGAGTTCCGCTCGCACGTCTGGGCACTGCGTCATACGACGCCGTTGCCACCGGAGCTGCACGAGCTGCTGGCACGCATGCGGGATGCGGAGGCGCGCGCCGTTGCCGTGGAAGTCAGTTCGCACGCCTTGGCGCTCGAGCGTGTGGAGGACGTTAGTTTCTTCGCCGCGGTACTCACGAACGTTACTCGCGATCATCTCGATTTTCACAAGAGCGCGCAAGCCTATCGAGCGGCGAAACGCAAGCTCTTCGCGTTGTCGCCGCGCTGCGTGCTCAACGCCGACGACGAATGCGGCGCGCGCTGGGCGGCGGAGCTGCGCCGCGAAGGGCGCGAGACGATTACCTACGGCATGAGTGCCGGCGCAACTTTGACGACGGAGTCGCTGCAGGTCGATTCGGAGGGAAGCCGGTTCGTGGTGGACGGAGCGCACTACGAGCTCCGCCTGCCCGGCCGATTCAACGTTTGGAACGCGCTGGCCGCAATCGGCGTCGCGCGCTTCTTTGGCGTCGGTGATGGAACTGCCGCGCGGGGACTCGCCGCGTTGCAACGCGTGCCGGGAAGGATGGAGCGCTTGCACGGTATGGGAATCGACGTCGTGGTGGACTACGCGCATACGCCCGACGCGCTCGAGAACGCGTTGCAAGCGCTGCGCGAGACTACCACCGGCAAGATCGCCGTGGTATTCGGCTGCGGCGGCGATCGCGACCGCGGGAAGCGGCCCGAGATGGGAGCCGTCGCCGCGCGACTTGCCGACCGGCTCTACCTTACGAACGATAATCCGCGCAGCGAAACGCCGCGTGCGATCGTGGACGACATCGTCGCCGGCATCGGAGGGCGCGAATTCGTTATCGAGTTGGATCGGCGTCGCGCCATCGAGCGCGCGATTGCGGAGGCGCGCGCCGGCGATTTGGTGCTCGTTGCCGGCAAGGGACACGAAACGTATCAGATCGTAGGTGAGCGGATTGCGCCTTTCGACGATGCGGCCGTCGCGCGCGAGGCGCTTGCGACGGGAGCCGTGCGGTGAGGCTTCCGTTGGACGTGGCGATCGAAGCGTCGCGGGCGACTCTAGTGGACGGCGAGGCCGCGCCGGAGGGACTGCGCGTCAGCACCGACACGCGAACGATGCAGCCCGGCGACGCTTTCGTCGCGCTGCACGGCGAGCGTTTCGACGGCCACGATTTCACGGCGCAAGCGGTGCGGCAGGGGGCCGCGCTGCTCGTGCTCGACCGCCCCGAAGCGCGGATCAGCGGGACGCCGACGCTGTTCGTCGAGCGCACAAACCTCGCGTACCTGGCGTTCGCACGCGCGGCTCGAGAGCTTTTTAGCGGGCTCGTCGTCGGCATCACGGGAAGCACCGGCAAGACGACGACCAAAGCCTTTCTCGCGCAGCTGTGCCGCGCGCGATACGGAGAACGCGTGCTGGCCGCGCCAGGCAACGAGAATAACGAGATCGGCGTAAGCAAACTGCTGCTCGACGCTTCTAACGAAGCGCACGACCTGGCGATCGTCGAGATGGGTGCGCGCTCGTACGGCGACGTGTCGCTCTTGGTCGACATCGCTCGTCCGCACCTCGGAATATTGACCAACGTCGGGGAAGCGCACGTCGAGATCATGGGCTCGCGCGAACGTGTGGCCGAGACGAAGTGGGCGCTCTTTTCGCATGGCGCGCGCGCCGTGCTCAATGCGACGGATGCAGTTTCGCTCGCGCGCGCGGCGACTCTCGCCGAGCCGCCGCGCTGGTTTGCTGCCGTCCCAGACGCACCGGCATTCGAGCGGCTCGCGCGCCTCGAACCGCTCGCTGCCCTCGTCGGCCAAGACCGCCTTCTCGTACGCCGCGCCGGAGCGACGGCGGCATACGACGTCGAGGCGCACGTGCCGGGCTTGCACAACCGCCAAAATCTTGCCGCTGCCATCGCCGGCGCGCTCGAACTCGGAGCTCTCCCCGAGTCGTTGTTCGCGCAGATTCCGGGACTGCAGCTGCCCGCGGGCCGGTACGATCGCATCTTTGTCGAGGGCCGGGCCCGGGTGATCTACGATGCTTACAATGCAAATGCCAGCGGCATGATTGCGGCGCTCGATGCCTTTGCAGGCGAGACGGCATCCCGGCGAATCGCCGTGCTCGCGAGCATGGCCGAGCTGGGTGACGAAGCGCAGAGCCTGCACGAAGACGTGGGCGAGTACGCCGCGGGAAGAGTCGACGTCTTGCTCGTCAGCGGCGATTTCGCGGCGGCCCTGGCGCGCGGCGCGCGTCGCGCGGGCCTCCACGCTTCGAAAATCGTCTCGGTCGAGAACAACTCGCAGGCCGCCGCATGGCTGCGCGAACACTCAAACGGCGACGACGTCATCCTTTTAAAAGGCTCGCGCAAGTACCGGCTGGAGGAGATCGTGGAGGAGCTGCACGCGTGAGTCTCGCGGTGCCGACGCTGAGAGTGACGCGCCCCGAGGTGCCCGAAGGGCTGCGAGCCATTCCGGTTCGCACGCGGCTCGTGCGGCCGGACGACGATCTCGGCACGCTGGTTTGCGAGGCGGTCAGGGGCATTGCGCGTTCCGGTGACGTTATCGCCGTGTCTGAGACGGCGCTCGCGATCGCGCAGGGCGAGTTCGTGGTCGCCGAGCACGTACGACCGTCCCGCCTCGCGTACGCTCTCTGCCGTTACGCCGGACCGCTCGCAACGATGAGCCAGCCGGAGTCCGTGCAGCTGGTCGTCGAGCGCGTCGGAGCGAGGAAGATAGTCTACGCATCGCTGGCACATCTGGTCGGACGATGTTTTGGCCGCCGCGGCGTCTTCTACGAGTTGATGGGCGACGCAATTGCCGCCTTCGACGGATATACCGGGACGATGCCGCCGTACGAACGAGCCATCGTCCTCGCGCCGCGCGAGCCGGAGGCGTTCGCGCGATCCGTATGCCGGCGCACCGGGATCGAGTGTGCGGTCGTCGATGCCAACGATCTCGAGCGAGCGAAGGTTTTGGGCCATTCGGACGGCGTTTGCGCCGAAGGCGTCGAGCGCGCGCTGCTCGATAATCCACACGGCAACAGCGACGAGCAGACGCCGATCGTCGTCCTAAAATGGCGCGGCGGATCGCCCAACCCACTGCTGAGGGCGCACGTATCGTGAACGGTGCAACGCCGGTGCAGCTGCTGTTGTGGATGCTCTTCGGGTTCGCGATCGCCGCGCCGGCCGGAGTCGCGTTGCTTGCGCTGCTGGGTCGTCTGCACGTCCGGCAACATGCCTACGAAGATGCACCTCAGACGCATCAGGTCAAGACGGGGACTCCGACGATGGGAGGTATCGTCTTCGTCGTGGCGCTGGTTGCGGCGCTGGCTGCCGTTCGCGTACCTTTGTTTTCGGAGCTCGTCGCCTTGGTCGTTGCGTGTGCCGTCATCGGTGCCGTCGACGACATCCTCAAGATTCGCGGGGGCGCTAACCGCGGACTAAGGGCGAGAACCAAACTTCTTGCGACGGCGCTTGCCGCAGTAATCTTTCTACGCTCGCTCGATGCGGGCGCGGCGCTCTTCCCGCACGACGTGCTCTTTCATGCCGGAACGCTTTGGCTGGCTGCGCCCCATTGGCTCTGGTTGCTTCTTGGAATTCTCGCGATCACCGGAACGATTCACGCGGTTAATCTCGCCGACGGACTCGACGGACTTGCATCGGGCACGATGATTCCTCCGCTCGCGGTCTTTGCCGTCATCGCCGCGGGACTGCCGGTGCAGGCCGCCTATCTCGCCGCGGCCGTGGGCACCGGCGCCTGCCTCGCCTTTCTCCTCTTTAATCGTCATCCGGCCAAACTGTTCATGGGCGACACGGGCTCCCTCGCGCTGGGCGCCCTGCTCTCCGGCGTCGCGATCCTCAGCGGCGAGATGCTGTTGCTTCTCGTCGTCGGCGGAGTCTTCGTGGTGGAGGCGCTTTCGGTGATCCTGCAGGTCGCTTACTTTAAAACGACGCGGGGCAAGCGCATCCTGCGCATGAGCCCGCTGCATCATCACTTCGAGCTGACTGGATGGCCCGAGACGAAAGTAACGACTCGCTTCTGGCTTGCATCGCTGATCTGTTCGTTGCTAGGATGGACCATCGCGCGATGACGGAGACTTTTGCGTTCAAACCCGGCGAACCGCTGATCGTCATCGGTTTGGGCCGCAGCGGATTGGCGAGCTTAGAAGTACTGTCGCGGTACGACGTGCAGCTCTTCGCAACGGACGAGAAACCGCGCGAGGAGTTGGATAATGCGATCGCGGCCGCGGAGTCGTTCGGCGCTCGCTTCGTGGAGCCCGCCGCCCTCGACGAGGTTCTCGAAACGGCCGGTTGGGCGGTACTCTCGCCCGGCGTTCCACCGATCTCGCCGGTCGTCCGAGCGGTGCATCGCGCTAACGTGCCGGTTATGGGTGAGATCGAGCTGGCCTATCGGCTCTGTAAGTCGCCGATCATTGCCGTCACCGGCACCAAGGGCAAGTCGACGACGACGGCGCTGATCGGACATCTACTGCGGGGATGCGGCTTGCAGGCTCGCGTCGGCGGCAATATCGGCAATCCGCTCATCAAAGAGGTAGCCGGCGCGACCTCTGGGGAGTGGATCGTCGCCGAGGTCTCGTCGTTTCAGCTGGAGACGATTCGCGCGTTCAAGCCGCGCGTCGCAGTGCTGTTGAACATTGCACCGGACCATCTCGATCGCTATCCGTCGATGGACGAGTATGCCGAAGCCAAATATCGGATCTGCGCGAATCAGTCGATGACCGATTGGTTTGTCGGAAATCTGGACGATCCGCGGCTGGAAGCACTTTCGTGGCGTCGGGGAAATCCGCGGGTCGCGGCGCGGCAGCTTTGGTTCGCCCGCAATCGCGAGGAGCCGGCAACGATGTATCTGCGCGACGGAATCGTGACCTACGCGCCGGTAACGGGAGATCCGCGACCCATCGCGCTGCTCGCGCGCGACGAGATTCCGCTGCCGGGAGAGCATAACGTGCAGAACGCCATGGCGGCGCTGCTCGCGGCGCTGGCCATTGGCTGCTCTCCCACGGCACTGAGCCGTGCGATACGGTCGTTTGCGCCGATGCCCCATCGTCTGGAGAGCGTTGGGGAGATCGACGGCGTGCTTTACGTCGACGACTCGAAATCCACGAATCCGACCTCGGTGATCGCCGCCCTGCGCAGCTACGACCGCGCGATCGTCTTGATCGCGGGAGGACGCTCGAAGGGAAACGAGTTCGCCGAGATGGGGGCGGCGATCCAACAGCGCGTCAAAGCGCTGGTGGCCATCGGCGAATCGGCGGCGGAACTCCGTCGCGCCGCCGGCGGCGTAACGGTGGTGGAGGCCTCCTCTATGGAAGAGGCGGTCCATCGCGCACGCTCGCTCGCGACAGCCGGCGACGTCGTGCTCCTCTCTCCCGGCTGTGCCTCGTTCGACATGTTCGCTTCAGCCGAAGATCGCGGCGAACGGTTCAGCGCCGCGGTTGCGTCGCAAAAGGAGCCGGCCGGTGCATAGCGCCGCCGTGCCTCGGACGGAACGCGACCCGGCGCGCAGGACGCGCCTGCGATCCTATGTTGCCGCGCCGCTCGACGTGTGGCTCTTCACCGCGGTTGCCGCGCTCGTCGCGATTGGTTTGGTGATGGTCTTCTCAGCATCGAGCGCGACCGCATACGCCGAGCACGGAGACATCGCCTACTATCTGAAGCGGCAGCTGGTCTGGCTTACGATTGGATTGTCCGCTGCGTATCTCTGTTACCGAATCGACTATCAGCATCTGCGGAAGGCAGCGCCGTACCTATTGGTTGCGGCGATAGCCGGACTCGTGCTCGTCTTCGTACCGCACGTTGGCCTGGGCGTTAACGGCGGGCGGCGCTGGATCGGAACGGCGAGCCTGAGTCTGGAGCCATCCGAGTTTGCGAAGATCGCGCTGGTGATCTATCTTTCGACGATGCTTTCCGCTCGCGGCGAACGGATCACGTCCCTTGGGCGCGGACTCTTTCCGCTCTGCGTTCCGGTGGTGATCATGGCTGTGCTCGTGCTCAAGGAGCCCGACATGGGCACGGCAAGCCTGCTCTTATTCATCGCATTTACGCTGTTCTTCGCCGCAGGAGCGCGGTTAGTTCATCTCGCCGCGATCATGCTAGCGACGGTGCCTTTCGCAGCCTTGACGGTGCTGGCGAGTCCCTACCGGCGCGCGCGCATCTTCGCGTTTGTGGATCCTTGGAAGGACCCGCTCAACACCGGATTTCACATCGTCCAATCGTTGCTTGCGCTGGGGAGCGGTGGAATCTTCGGTGTGGGCCTCGGCGCGTCGCGTGCGAAGTTCTTCTATCTGCCCGAGCAGTATACCGACTTCATTTTTTCGGTGCTGGGCGAGGAACTCGGTCTAATCGGCACGCTGGTGGTCGTAGCGCTCTTCGTGATGCTGGCGTACCGCGCCGTTCGGATCGCCTTGGCTGCACCCGATCGGTTTGGATTCTTTCTCGCCATCGGCTGCGGCGCGATGATCGCGATTCAGGCGTTCGTTAATATCGGCGTCGTCTCGTCCTCGTGGCCGGTAACCGGCGTACCGCTTCCGTTCATTTCTTTTGGCGGCAGCTCCCTAATAGTCAACCTCATCGCCGTCGCACTGATTGCCAATGTGGGGCGCCAACGTAGAGTCAACCCGGGCCGGTGACCGTCGTTTTCGCGGGCGGGGGAACGGGAGGACATCTCTACCCCGCAATCGCCATCGCCGACGCCTTACGGCTTCAGGCGGCGGAGATTACTTTTGCCGGTAGCGCCGACCGTCTCGAAACGACAATCATACCGAAAGCGGGCTACTCGCTTGCGACGGTCGCCGCCGCCCCGTTGCCGCGCCGTTTGTCGTTCGAGCTCCTGCGTGCCGTCGGGCGTAACGTTACGGGAACGTGGCAGAGTCTGCGGTTGTTGGGAGCCGCGCGTCCGGATCTCATCATCGCGACCGGCGGCTACGTCTGCTTTCCGGTGGCGCTCGCGGCACGCATTCGCCGTCTCTTGAGACTCTCGCGCGCGCCGATCGTTCTGCTCGAGCCCAACGTCTCACCCGGAGTCACCGCGCGCGTATTGGCGCCGATGGTCGACGAAATCTGGGGCGAATGCGCAGGCTTCGCGCGGGGAGTGCGTGGGAAATGCCGGTCGACGGGGGTTCCGGTGCGTGCTTCCTTGCGCAGCCTGCCCTCAAGAGCGCAGGCCGCGTCACGGCTGCGACTCGATCCGTCGAAGGCAACGCTGCTGGCGCTCGGCGGAAGTCAAGGCGCCCATCCCATCAACGCTGCGCTCGTTCGTGCTTTGGAGGGAAAGGCGCTACCGCAGAACTGGCAGGTGCTCGCTCTCACCGGCGAAGGCGATTATGCAAGCCTCTCCGCCGCGCTTGCCGCAAACGAAGGAGGTCCCGCGTTCGTCGTGCGCCCGTATCTCGACGAGATCGCCGACGCCTATGCGGTCGCCGATCTCGTCTTAGCGCGTGCGGGAGCCTCGACCCTGAGCGAGCTTGCCGCGCTGGGCAAACCGGCGATCCTCGTTCCCTATCCCTTTGCGACGGAGGCACACCAAGCGGCGAATGCGGCACGCTTCGAGGCGGCAGGAGCGGTCCTCGTGATGAGCGACCGCGAGCTCGAAGCGGGCAAGTTGCCCGCAGTACTCGCGCAAGCAACCGCCCCCGAAGGGCTGGCCGCGCTGACCGCCAATGCCCGCGCGCTGCGCAGCGACGATCCGTTGCAGCGGATTCTTGCGCGGATCGATACCCTCGTTCGGGGAAATGAGCGCTCGTGACCTATCACTTCGTCGGCGTAGGCGGCATCGGCATGAGCGCCATTGCGCGCATTCTGCGCGCGCGCGACGTCGCGGTCACCGGCTCGGACGTCGGCGTTACGCCGTTGATCGATCAGCTGATTCGTGAGGGCGTTCGCGTGACCATCGGCCACGCCGCCCAAAACGTCCGCGGCGCGGACGTCGTGGTCGTCAGCTCGGCGATCGATCGTAATAATCCGGAGTACGCGGCGGCGGTGCGTGCCGGAATCCCGGTGCTGCATCGCGGTGAGATGCTCGCGCGCCTGCTGCGCGGACGGCGGGGGATAGCGGTCTGCGGTACGCACGGTAAGACGACGACCACCGCCATGGCGCACGGCGTCTTGCGCGGCGGCGGAATCGATGCGGGATTGACGCTGGGCGGCATCGACGTTCGTCTGGAGACGAATGCGTACGAAGGAACGTCCCCTTGGTTCATCACCGAGGCCGATGAATCGGATGGTTCGTTCGCGTTACTGGAGCCGGCGATGGCGATCGTCACCAACGTCGAGAACGATCATCTGACCAGCGACGACGAGCTGCCGGGTCTCGTGCGTGCCTTCGGCGAGTTTCTTGCAAAGTTGCCCGATGACGGTCTCGCGGTAATCGGGGTCGACAATCCTCTGGCGGCATCGCTTACCGATCACGACCTGCGAGCCCGCATCGTAACCTTCGGCCTCGGCGAGGCGGCGCACGTTCGCGCGGTTGCCGTGCAGTTCGAGGATTTCGGTTCAAAGTTCGACGTGCTCGAGGGCGGCGCTGCGCTCGGCAGTATCGAGCTGCGCGTGCCGGGAGCGATGAACGTTCAAAACGCCCTCGCGGCGCTAGCCGTAGGGCGCGCGTTGCAGCTGCCGTTCGAGCGGATTGCGTCGGCCTTGCGCGCCTTTCGCGGGGTGCGGCGCCGGTTCGACATCTTAGTCGCAAACGAACGCGTAACGATCGTCGACGATTACGCGCACCATCCCACCGCGGTGCGCGCCACAATCGCAGCGGCACGGCACTATCATCGCGGTGCGCTCGTCGTCGCCTTTCAACCGCACCGCTACACGCGTACCGCCTATCTCGCCGCGGAGTTTGCCGATGCGCTGCGCGGCGCCGATCGCATCTACCTTACGCCGGTCTACGCGGCGTCGGAGCCGGCGATTCCCGGCGTAAGCGAACGCTCCATCGGAGAGTCGCTGGCGACCAACGGCGCGCGCGTCAACTACGTAAACTCCGTCGAAGAGCTGGAACGGCGGATTCTCGCAGAGGCTCCGGTCGGCGCCATGGTTCTGATGCTCGGCGCCGGCAATATCAGCGAGGTCGCCGGCCGCCTCGCGGCCTCGGCACGCAGATGAGCCTTACGACGCAACGCGCCCTCGAAAATCTTCTCGACGAGCGCGACCGGGAGGCGCTCGGGACGATTTTCGGCGAGCGCGTACGCTTCGACGAACCACTCGCGCCGTACACATCGTGGAAGATCGGCGGTCCGGCCGACGCTTTCGTAACGGCGCAAAGCGAGGCGGAGCTCGCGGAGCTCATGCGGCTTTGCTTGCGTCGTAAGCTGCCCTGGTGGGTTATCGGGGGCGGAAGCAACGTGCTCGTCGGCGACGGCGGCGTGCGCGGCATCGTGCTGCGGCTTGCCGGCGAGTTTGCCGCGGTTACGGTTCGCTCCGAAGAGGACGGCGTGATCGTGGAGGCCGGAGCGTCGGCCGGCATGGCGCTGGTCACCGCGAAGGCGGCGTCGGCCGGCGCCGCGGGCATCGGTTCGCTGGCGGGCATCCCGGGAACGATTGGCGGCTCGTTGCGCATGAACGCCGGTACAGACCGGGAGATGGGCGATTTCGTTCGTCATGTGTGGGTGCAGTCGCCGAGCCGGCCCGAGCCTCATCCCGTCGGCGTCCGCTATCTCTATCGCCATGCAACGTTGGAGCCGGACGTGGTCGTCGCGCGCGTAACGCTTGCATTCGCCAGCGCGGATTCGCGCGGCGTGCGCGAAGAGATGCAGACGCGTCTGGTGCGCCGCAAGCGGACCCAGCCGATCGCCCTTCCCAACGCCGGATCGTGTTTTCGAAACCCCGACGGTGGAAAGGCGGCGCAACTCATCGAATCGGTTGGCGCCAAGGGGTGGCGGGAAGGCGGCGCGGAAGTCTCGTCGCTGCACGCAAACTTTATCAACAACCTCGGCGGGGCGACGGCGCGGGACGTCGCAACGCTGCTCGCACGGGTCCGTCGTGCGGTGTTCGAGCGCTACGGTGTCGAGTTACTTTTAGAAGTGCATCTGGTTGGAGTCTTTATCGATGCAACGTAACGGCGGGTCTAAGTCCAGCGTCGCGGTGGTGATGGGCGGCAGCAGCGGCGAGCGCGAAATCTCGATCCAGTCGGGATCCGAGGTCTTGCGGGCGTTGCATTCGCTGGGTTACGAGGCGCGCTCGCTGGATTACGACGAGCGATTCGTGGACGCGTTGCGTCAGGCGAGACCGGACGTGGTTTTCATCGCGCTGCACGGTCCCGGCGGCGAGGACGGGCACGTTCAGGCGCTGCTGGAGTATCTCTCGATCCCCTACACCGGCAGCGGTCTCGAAGCCGCAGCCCTTTCGATGGACAAGCATTTGACCAAGAAGCTGCTCGCGGCCGAAGGCCTGCCGACTCCGGTTTGGGATCTCTTCGACCTCGCCGGCGGGACGCTGCCGCTCTTGCCGGGATCGCTCGATCTGCCCCTCGTTATCAAGCCGCGCTTCGAGGGATCCTCGAACGGAATCGCGATCGTGCGCACGCACGAAGAGTGGACCAACGCAATGCTCGAGGCGTCCAAGTCGTACGCCCAGATACTCGCCGAAGAATACGTCGAAGGCCGCGAGTTCACGTGCGCCGTTCTCGGAGAGGAGGCACTGCCGGTCGTCGAGATCATAGCCAATCGCGACGGCTTTTACAGCTACGACGCAAAGTACGAGCCGGGCGGCAGCACGCACGTGGCGCCGGCGAAGATCGACGAAGACCTGGGGGCGCGGCTTCAGATGATGGCGCTATCGGCGCACCGCCTCCTGGGCCTGCGCGACTATTCGCGCAGCGACTTTATCATTCGGGCCGACAACCGGCCCTATCTCCTGGAGGTAAACTCACTTCCCGGGTTGACGCCGGCGAGCTTGCTGCCCGATGCCTGCGCGGCGGCCGGAATCGGTTTCGAGGCGCTCATCGACCGGCTCGTCAACTACGCGTTGGCCCGCGCCGAGGTGCGCGACGCGGTAGCGTAAACTCTTCGGGCGCGCACCGCGTCTCGGCGTTTTATTGCTTCGAGCGAGGGTTCTGTGCGATACCTTCGGGGGTCTGGGTGCCCTCCAAGCCGTTGTTGAACTCGTACTCCCACCGCAACCCACGCGTGCTGTACGAGTAGACGTCGACGCTGCCTTCGTTGTTATCGACGGCGGCAAAGTTCTTGTTCGATGCGTCGAGCTTGCCGAAAAAACTTTCGCCTCGCAGCGCGAAGGGGCCGCCGACGAGGCTGCAGGCGGGGTCGCAGCCGCTATAGATCGAAACGCTTAGCGCGGTCTGGTCGATGACGACGAGGTTGCCGCGATTGTCGATGTCGATGCCGCCGTACGAGGAGCTCTTGAAACCGGTTGCCACCTCCCCCGAACCGGTGCACCCTTTGAAATAGATCAAGGCCGCGCCGCCGCTGGACGTGGGCTTTGCATCGGCCCAGCAATCGCCGTCGTTGGCCATCGCGACGCCGCCGGCTTCGTACATGGAACCGTTCGTTAGATTGACGTTGCACCCGCCCCGCAGGGTGCAAACGGAGATGCTGCCGTTCCCGTTTCCTGAGTTGTCGCGAATGTTTGCGACGGCAATCGGTCCTGTCGTCGCATCGTTGCTCGACGCGTCGGCGGGCTGGCCGTAGGAGTCGGCGATCAACCCCAGCGTTTTGCCGCACATGCCTGGTCCTTTGAAGACCATGAGATAGCTGCTCCCGCCGTTTGGAACGAGCAGGTCACCCTTGTCGTCGACGGCGATGCCGTTAACGTCCGAAACTCCAGGTACAAAGCAGAGCGGCTTTCTATTTGAGCGGTTTGCCGCGGGATAGCCGAAGATATCGCCTCCGTAAAACAGCGATACGTAGATTCCGCTGGTCGGTTTCTTCAGTCCAACGGGCACGAGTGCGTGCGCAACCGTTAACGCAAAAGGCGGCACTGCGTTGTCGTGGACCCCAGGACCCGGCGCGGTCGCACCCGCCGCGCAACCTGAGAGCATTCCGCCTGCAAGCGCCGCGCATAGCGCCAACTGAACCAAGCGCACTACGAAAATGCCTCTGCATCGTCGGCGATCAATAGATCGAGCCGCGAGGTTTTCGGCGAAAGCCTACGTGCTACGGGATAGCGCGCGACGAACTCTGGATCGTCCAAGCGCTCGCCGACCGTCGCTCGCTCAAGTGCTGCGTTGATCTCCGCATAGCGCCCCGCATCGCTGTGCGCCGCAATCCATTGCGCTATCTCCGCATCCGAAGCGGCGCCGGCAACGGCTTCGCGAAGCAACGACTCGACGATGCCGAGCCGCTCGAGCAGGCGGGAGCTAAAGCCGGTAATCTGATAACTCCCAATGTTGCCGCCCGGTAGCGTCGCCCGCAGCTTGTCGACTGTCCTGGCCGCCATCAAGAGATCGAGACCCGGCAAAAGTTCGCGCGGGCTCCGTGGCGGCTGCTTCGTCAGGTCTAATGCGTTCATCGTGCCCCGATTTTTCCGCCAGGCGGGGTGCGAAAGCCTGGCGGCAACGAGGCGGGGTGCCGTGGAAGTCGAAGCTTCGGGGCCGTCGAAAGAGTTAACCTGAACTAAACTGCCCTAATGGAGGAATCCTTGCCAACCGTTGTCGATCGGGGTCTCGAAGGCGTCGTCGTCGGGTCTACCGAGCTCAGTAATGTCGAAGGCGCGATCGGTCGCCTCTCGTATCGCGGCTACGACATCGACGATCTCGCGCCGAACGCCACCTTTGAAGAGATCGTTCATCTTTTACTCTACGGTCAGCTCCCCAATCGCCAACAGCTCGACGCGCTCAAGCGCGAACTCGGCTCGCGACGCGCGCTTCCCGAACCGCTGGTTACGGCAATGCAGAACGTCCCAAAGACGGCCTGGCCGATGGAGGTTCTGCGCACGGTCGTAAGCGGTCTCGGGCTGTTCTCGCCGGTGAACGCTCGAGGAGAGCACCTCTCCGACGTGCACACAGCGATCGAGTTGATCGCCAAGATGCCGACGATCGTCGCGTGTTGGGACCGGATTCGCCGAGGGCTCGATCCCGTTGCTCCTAGCCCCGATCTCTCGCAAGCCGGGAACTTCCTTTACATGCGTACGGGGAAGGCGCCGCATCCGATCGAGGAAGACGCGCTCGACACCTACTTCGTGCTGCTCGCCGACCACTCGTTCAACGCCTCGACCTTCGCGGCGCGCGTCGCCGCCTCGACGCGAGCGGACATGTACGGATCGGTTACGGCCGCCCTCGCAACGCTACAAGGCGATCTGCACGGTGGCGCCGCGACCGCGGCGTTTCGCGCACTCTCCGAGGCGAAGACGCCCGAGAATGCGGAGCCGTACGTTCGTGAGGTTCTGGCTCGCGGGGAACGGATCATGGGAATGGGGCATCGCGAGTACAAAGTGCGCGATCCGCGCGCGAAGCATTTGGAAGCAATCGCCAAGGAGCTCTCCGAGCACGCCGGCCGCGATCAGTGGTACGAAACCGCGCATGCGGTCGAAGAGGCGAGCCGCAAGGTTCTGCAAGAGAAGAAGCCGGGCAACACGATCTACGCAAACGTCGACTTCTACACCGCGCCGGTGCTAGCCGATCTCGGTATCCCGGGCGATGAGTTCACCTGTCTCTTCGCTTGCGGTCGCGTCGCCGGTTGGACCGGTCACATCCTCGAGCAGCTTGCCGACAACCGTCTCATCCGTCCGCAAGCCACCTACGACGGTCCTGGGCCCGGTCTGTACGTGCCGGTCGAACAGCGTACCTCGAACGGCGCTCGGGGTTAGGCCGCAGCTCGGCAATGCTCGTCGTGCCGGCGATCGACTTACGCGACGGTAAGTGCGTGCGCATGAAGCAGGGCGATCCGACCACCGAGACGATCTACGACGAGGATCCGGTGGAACGAGCCCAATCCTTCGTCGCGCAAGGCGCGCAGCGACTGCACGTAATCGATCTCGATGCGGCCTTTGGATCGGGCGAGAATCTTTCGGCCGTGCAGCGCATCTGCGAAGCCGTCAACGTTCCGGTTCAGACCGGTGGCGGCTTGCGGGTCGTCAAGCATGCCGAGAGCGCCTTTGCCGCGGGCGCTTCGGAAATCATTCTCGGCACGCTCTTGGTTGAGGACGAGCGACTCGCGCGCCACATCATCAGCCGTTTTCCCGGACGAGTTATTGCCGGCATCGACGTGCGGGGCACGCAGGTCGCCACCCACGGTTGGCAGGAGCGCACGCCGGTCGATCGTGATGCGTTGGTGCGGCGCGTCGCGCAATGGGGCGTTTCGCGCATCGTCTTTACCGAGATCCGGCGAGACGGCATGGGCGAAGGCTACGACGTCGACGCGCTGAGCGCCGTGGCGAACGCCGCAAACGTCAAGGTGACGGCCAGCGGCGGCGCACGTAACATCGAGGACCTGAAGATGTTGAAGAGCTCCGTGCCGCCGGCGGTCGATTCGTGCATCGTGGGGAGCGCGCTCTACGATGGAACGCTCGATTTGCAAGCGGCGATCGCCGCGGTCGCCTAGCGCCACACGCGCATTGCCCGCCGGCGTGTATACCCCGGTGCTTCGGGGACGCGCGATTTTTCGCATCCATGCGAAAAATCTACTCCCTTCGGAATCGCTCTCGCCATCAATGGCGTAGCCTGTCCTGAGCGAAGTCGAAGGGCGATTCCCTCAGAGGCCCCTCAGCACGGGTATACACGCCGGCGGGGCAATGGTACGCGATCGATGAGCCGAATTAGTCGACGTATTCGCGAGGAAGTTCGGCCGGTAAGCGCGTGACGATCTCGTAGTTGATCGTCTCGCTCCACGTGGCCCAGTCGTCGGCGCTTACGCTTGCGTTTCCGTCTTGCCCGATCAGCGTCACTGTCGAACCGGCGCGTGCGTTCGGCGCGAGCGATAGGTCGATCTCCGTCATATTCATTGCAACGCGGCCGACGATCGGGGCGCGTGCGCCGTCGACGATGAAGGCGCCGCGGTTGGAGAGCGCGCGCGGAACGCCGTCGGCATAACCCGCCGGCACCACGCCGACGCGCATCTCCGATGGCGCGTGAAAGGTTCCGCCATAGCCGACCGAAGCGCCGGCCGCTACGGTGCGCACGACGATGATCTTCGAGCGGTAGGAGAGCGCGGGCCACAGATCGAGCGGCTCGGAGGTTATCGCGTCGCGCGTCTGCGGCGACGGCATCAATCCGTAGAGCGCGATTCCGAAGCGTACCATGTCGAGCCGCAGCTCGGGCCAGAGCATCGCCGCCGCGGATGCCGCGATATGCCGAAGCGGCCGCAGACGTTGCCGGTCGAGTATCGGCTGTGCTTGGGCGAGCGCGTGTTCGAACGTGCGCAACTGGTGCATCGTATAAGGAGAGTCGAGCTCTTCTGCGGAGGCGAGGTGCGAGAAGATCCCCCCGAGCGAAAGCTGCGGCAGGCCGGTGAGGCGCCCGAGGGCGGTCGCCAGCTCGAGCGGTTCGAATCCGAGGCGATTGAGGTCGGTATTGACCTTGACGTGCACGACCGCGCGGGTCTGGCGCCGGGCAGCTGCCTCGACGAGCCGCGTCGCGAACTCCTCTGTCTGCCAGAGCGCGACCTCCAGCTTAGCTGCCATCGCCTCGTCGAGGCCCGAGGCGGGGACCGGTCCAAGGACCAGGATTGGCTTGGTGATCCCCCCGGCACGCAGGGCCAGCGCCTCGTCGAGCGTGTAGACACCGAATCTAGCCGCCAACGGCTCGATCGCTTGCGCCGCCCGCTCAAGACCGTGACCGTACGCGTTTCCCTTGACCACGAAGGCTGCGCGTTGCGGACCGACCAGCTGGGCCAAGAGCCGTGCGTTGTGGCGCAGGGCCCCAAGCGAAATCCGCAATCCTCCTAGCATCCCTGCCGTGCTTTCGAGGCGCTTGCACTCCTGCCTGGACTCTGCTAGGATAGCACGGCTAGCGCTCTCGCGCTAAGAGTGCTAAATTGTGTTCCCAAGCAAAACTACCAAGCTGTGGAGGTTTACGTGAATCTCAAGCCCCTGTTCGATAACGTGGTTGTCGAACACATAGAGCAGGACGACAAGACGACCGGCGGCGTCTTCCTTCCCGACACCGCCAAAGAGAAGCCGCAAGAAGGCATCATTCGGGCGATCGGAAGCGGCCGCGTGACCGATAAGGGCACAAAGCTCGACATGCACGTCAAGGTCGGCGATCGCGTGCTCTATCGCAAGTACTCGGGCAGCGAAGTCAAGATCGAAGGCACCGAGCTGCTCATCATCCCAGAAAAAGATATTCTTGCCATCGTCGACAAAGTGCCGGCCGGCGTTTAAAGGAGTTTTAGTTTTATAATGGCTGCAAAGCAACTCGTATTTGATGAAAGCGCGCGACGCGCGCTCGAGCGCGGTGCGAACATCCTGGCCGACGCGGTGAAGGTTACGCTCGGACCCAAGGGGCGCAACGTCGTGCTCGACAAGAAGTTCGGCTCGCCGACGATTACCAACGACGGCGTGACGATTGCCAAGGAGATCGAGCTGCCCGACGTGTTCGAGAACATGGGCGCACAGCTCGTCAAAGAAGTCGCCTCGAAGACCAACGACATCGCCGGCGACGGCACGACCACCGCGACCGTACTCGCGCAGGCGATCATTCGCGAAGGCCTGCGTAACGTGACTGCCGGCAGCAACCCGCTGCTGATCAAGCACGGCATCGAGAAGGCCGTCGAAATTGCGGTCAAGGAGATGGAGTCGTTCAAGAAGGACGTCGATACCAAGGAGAAGATCTCTCAGGTCGCATCGATCTCGGCCAACGATCCGGAGATCGGCGAATACGTCGCCGAGGCGATGGAGAAGGTTGGTAAAGACGGCGTGATCACGGTCGAAGAGTCGAAGACGCTCAAGACCGAAGTCGAGACCAAGGACGGCATGCAGTTCGACAAGGGCTACATCTCGCCGTATATGGTCACCGACTCCGAACGCATGGAAGCGGTACTCGAGAATCCCTTTATCCTAGTGACTGAGCGGAAGATTTCCGCAATCGCCGACATCCTGCCGCTGCTAGAGAAGGTCGTGCAGGTGCAGAAGCCGCTGCTCATCATCGCCGAGGACGTCGAGGGCGAGGCCCTCGCGACGCTCGTCGTCAACAAGCTGCGCGGCACGTTCACTTCCGTAGCGGTCAAGGCGCCGGGCTTCGGCGACCGCCGCAAGGAGATGCTCAAGGACATCGCCACGCTTACGGGCGCGACCGTGATCTCCGAAGAGCTTGGACTCAAGCTCGACAAGGTAACGCCCGATCAGCTCGGTCAGGCCAAGCGGGTGACGGTTACTAAAGAAGAGACGACGATCGTCGACGGCAACGGTAAGCCCGCCGACATCAAGGGCCGCATCGAGATGATCAAAAAGCAGATCGAGGAGACCGATTCGGACTTCGATCGCGAGAAGCTGCAGGAGCGTCTTGCCAAGCTCTCAGGCGGCGTCGCCGTGATTCAAGTCGGCGCGGCCACCGAAACGGAGCTCAAAGAGAAGAAGCACCGCATCGAGGATGCGCTCAGTGCGACTCGCGCAGCCGTTCAAGAGGGTATGATTCCCGGCGGCGGCGCCTCACTGATTCACGCGATCAAGGCGATCGATAGGTACGAGCCTCCCAAAACGAACGGCCATGCGACGACGTGGGCCGACGAGAAGATCGGCATCAGCATCGTGCGTAAGGCACTCGAAGAGCCGGCTCGTCAAATCGCCGACAACGCAGGCTACGAAGGATCGGTCCAGGTCAACGCGGTTCGCATCAAGAGCGCTCCGTTCGGCTTCGACGCAATGAGCGGCGAAGTGGTTGACATGTTCACCGCAGGTATCGTCGAGCCGTTGAAAGTGACGCGCGCGGCGCTGCAAAACGCGGCCTCGATCGGGTCGCTCATCCTGACGACCGAGACGCTCGTCGCCGACAAGCCCGAGCCGAAGAAGGAGCCGGCGGGCATGCCCGGCGGCGGCGGCATGGGCGGCTACGACATGATGTAGTCCTTCGGCTTCGCTCAGGACTGCGCTCGCTTCGCGAGCTTGCCGTTAAGGAAGTTGAAGTTATCGGAGGAAAAAACATCAGGACCCGGCGGAAACGCCGGGTCTTTCTTTATCCGGCCGAAGTCTTCCAGAGTTTGGGGCAGAGCAGCGTATCGACGGGATCGCCGGCGAGGCCGTCGACCATGTCTTGCGTCACGTTGAACTGAATGCTCTGCGGCCAACCCGTCCAGGGAATCGGAAATGGAATCGGCACGCGCACGTAGTGGTACTGATGCGTCGGAGTCCGCAGGCGCATCGCCAGCTGCTGCGGCGCCCAGCCGGTCGACGGATCGTGATAGAGCCAAGTGTAGTAGCCGTCTTGATCGTTCTCGACGGTGATTTGTGTCGGAAGCTGCGGCGGTATGGGCTTGTTACAGACTGCCGCGGTCTTGTCGAAGAGGACGAACGTCGGCTGGATGTAGAGGAACGACTGCGGCGCGGTGCCCGAGAGCAGCATCGGTTGTTGGGGCGACTGCGCACTCGAGGGTTGGAGCGCGACGTCGATGCTGCGGTCGTATCCCGCGATGAAGAAGAGATAGCTCTGGGAGGAACACCGGTACTTCGGCGCTGCTACGTCGAGCCGGTAGATGCCGAAGGCGCTGTCGAACTCGACGATACCCTGCGCCTCGTCGCCTCGTTCGATGTGGTAGATCCTATCGAGCTGCACGTGGCCGAGGTGGTCCGTCAGTTGGAGCCGCACGGCGACGGAAGCGTTGGAGGGCGCCCGAGCGATCGCGCTGCAGAAGCCGACGTGCAGTACTACATGTGCGAGCGGAAGCATGGTAGGAGACTCCTTCGGCCCGGAAGGGAAGGCGGCCTCGCCGCAGTGGATAACTGAGTCTGTATGCCCGCTCGCGCCGTCAACGATTTCACGATTCGCGTGGCGACGGTCAACGGTTCGGGAAGCCAATCTTCGAACCTCGTATTGACCAACGCCATCGCCCGGCTCGGCATCCCGGTCGCTCCGAAGAACGTCTTTCCGTCGAACATCGAGGGCCTGCCGACGTGGTTCGACGTTCGCATCTCCGCGCTTGGTTACCAATGCCGCGCCCGCGACTTCGACGTTCTGGTCGCGCTCAACGCGGCAACTTGGCAGCAGGACGTCGCGGGCGTCAAATCCGGCGGAGCGGTGCTTCACGAAGAGAGCTATCCCTGCAAAGGCGATACGCTGCGCGAAGATCTCACCTATTACCCCGTGCCGTTTACGGCCCTGGCGAAAGAGCATTTCGCCGATAAAGGCGATCTGCGCAAGTATTTGATGAACATGATCTACGTCGGCGCGCTCGCGCACCTGCTCGAGATCCCGCTCGCGACGATCGAGGAGGGCCTGCGCACGCAGTTCCGCAGTAAGGCCTCTGCCGTCGAGCTAAACCTCTCCGCCGTGCGCGTCGGTCTCGAGTACGCGCAAACACACCTCGAGAAGCACGATCCCTTCAAGCTGGTGCCGATGAGCGGTAAGACCGAAGGCCTGATGTTCATGGAGGGCAACCGGGCGGCGGCGCTCGGATGCGTCATGGGCGGCTGTACGGTCGCGGCGTGGTACCCGATTACGCCGTCGTCCTCGCTCTGCGAATACTTTATCGCATACTGCGATCGCTATCGCGTCGATCCGCAGACCGGCGAGCGTTACACCGCGATCGTGCAGGCCGAGGATGAGCTTGCTGCCGCCGGCATCGTCTTCGGCGCCGGCTGGGCGGGTGCGCGAGCGATGACCTCGACCTCCGGACCCGGCATCTCGTTGATGGCCGAGTACGCGGGCTACGGATACTTTGCCGAGGTGCCCGGCGTGATCTTCGACGTTCAGCGGGCGGGGCCGTCGACGGGACTTCCGACGCGAACAATGCAGGGCGACATCTCGTTTGCATACACGCTTTCGCACGGCGACACGAAGCATATTGTGCTGCTGCCGGCGACGGTTACCGAAGCGTATGAGTTTGCCATGGAGGCCTTCAACCTCGCGGAGCGCTTTCAAACGCCGGTCTTCGTGCTCAGCGATCTCGATCTCGGCATGAACGCGTGGCTGACGCCGCCGCTGCCCTACCCCGAGAAGCCGTTCGACCGCGGCAAGGTGCTTGGAGCCGACGACTTGGCGTCCATGAAGTCGTGGGGACGCTATCGCGACGTCGACAAGGATGGAATTGCCTACCGCACGCTTCCCGGAACGAAGCATCCGGGCGCGGGATTCTTCACGCGCGGTACGGGTCACGACGAAGAGGCGCGCTACTCGGAACTGCCCGACGTCTGGCAGCGCAACCTCGATCGCCTCAATCGAAAGCTCGAGACGGCTCGCACCGCCGTACCCTCACCGCTCGTTTCGGAGCGCAAAGGAACCAAGGTTGCGGTCCTCGCCTACGGCACGACGCATCACGCCGTCGTCGAGGCCTGCGATTTCTTGCGCGAGGCCGGAGTCGACGTGAACTACATGCGCGTTCGAGCCTTGCCGCTCTCGCCCGAGGTAGCGACCTTCGTCAAACGGCATAACCTCGTCTACGTCGTCGAACAGAATCGCGACGGACAGTTGTATGGAATCCTGCGCACCGAGCTTCCCACCCATTTGATCGGCCGTCTGGAGTCGATTCGTCACTACAACGGCGTGCCCATCGACGCTCGGGCGATCATCGATCCACTGCTCGAAGAGCACCGCGAACCGGCGGTCGTTGCGGAGTAACTATGACGGCAAATCTGAACATTATCGGCCTCACCCGCGAAGTCTACAAGGGACTTCCGACGACGCTCTGCGCGGGATGCGGTCACAACTCGATTACCAACCACCTCATCAAGGCGCTCTACGATTACGGCGTCGAGCCGCACAAGCTGGCGAAGATGAGCGGCATCGGATGCTCCTCGAAGACGCCCGCCTACTTCGTCGAACAAGCTCACGGTTTCAACGGTCTGCACGGGCGCATGCCTTCGGCGGCAACCGGTGCGAAGCTCGCCAACCGCGAGCTGATGGTTCTCGGGATCAGCGGCGACGGCGACACGGCGAGCATTGGTTTGGGGCAGTACTGTCACATGATTCGGCGCAACGTCGACTGCACGTATATCGTCGAGAACAACGGCTGCTATGGCTTGACCAAAGGGCAGTTCTCGGCAACGGCCGACGTCGGCTCGACGCTCAAGGGCGGCAAAGCCAACGAGTATGCGACGATCGACATCTGCGGGCTGGCAATCGAGCTGGGCGCGACCTTCGTCGCGCGCTCCTTCTCGGGTGACGGCAAGCAGCTCGTGCCGCTGCTGCAAGCAGCCTTCTCGCACCGCGGTACCGCGATCCTCGACGTCATCAGCCCTTGCGTCACCTTCAACGATCACGAGGGCTCGACGAAGAGCTACACGTACGTTCGCGAGCACGACATCATCCTGCACACGGCCGACTACATCGCCGGAGGACGCGAGATCACCGTCGACTACGAGCCGGGAACGGTACGCGACGTCGAGTTCGAGGACGGCGCGCACGTGCTCTTACGCAAGCTCGACGTGGACTACGATCCCACCGACGGCATCGCTGCGCTGCGAACCATTCACGAGTCGCGCGCTCGCGGCGAGTTCGTCACCGGACTGCTTTACGTAGACACGCACCAGCAGGATCTCTGCGCGCGCGAGCGCTTGGTGGATCAACCGCTTGCCGCGCTCGACGAGGAGACGCTGCGCATCGGTCGCGACGACTGGGGTGCGATGATGGAGCCAATAGTTTCACACGGATAAATCCTGTCCTGAGCAAGGCTGAGCGCTGCCATCCTGAGCTTGTCGAAGGACGAGGCCGAGTCGAAAGAATCGACGAGGCCGTCGCCGCGATACGGCGCGCAGAGTCGCTCTTGGTCCTTACCGGTTCGGGCATCTCCGCCGAGAGTGGTCTGCCGACATTTCGCGGCACCGCCGGCCTGTGGCGCACGCATCGCGTCGAAGAGCTTGCCTCGCGCGATGGTTTCGAGCGCAATCCGGCGCTCGTGTGGAGCTGGTACAACGAACGCAAGGCGGCGCACGAGAGCGCGCAACCCAATGCCGGTCACGACGCGCTAGTCGCGCTCGAAGCTGCGATCGGCGACTTCACGCTGGCAACGCAGAACGTCGATTCGCTGCACCGCCGTGCCGGCTCGCGTCGCGTGCTCGAGCTGCATGGCAGCTTACGCGAAGCGCGCTGCACGCGCTGCGAGGCGCGCCGGCCACTGGGAGCCGCCGGTTTGCCGCTCGACGCGATCGAGCACGCGTGCGGCGGCCGCTGGCGGCCCGATATCGTCTGGTTCGGCGAGCCGCTGCCGCCGGAAACCTGGCGTCGCGCGCAAGCGGCGGCGACGCGCGCCGACGCCATCCTGGTCGTTGGAACGAGTGCCGTCGTCTACCCCGCCGCCGCGCTCGCGACGCACTTTAACCAGCGTGCCTACGTCATCGAAGTCAATCCGGAACGCACAGCGATCAGCGAACGCGTGCACTGCGCGCTGCAGGGCACCGCAGCCGAGATCTTGCCCGGCCTTACGAAAGCCGCTTATCCAGCAGCTCGGTGAGCTTGCGCTCGATGCCGCGCAAGACCGTATTCTCCGATTCGACGCTCTCCAAGCGGGCCCGAAGTGCGCCCGCCTCGACGTGGTCGTAGCCGCCGGCGGCGGCGACGGCGAGCTCGCGCAGGCTGCGCCGCTCGTCGGGGTCGAGCGCTTCGCCGGTGCGGTGGCCGCCATACAGGGCGATCGCTTCGAGCTGATGGCCGACGACGATGGGAATGGCGTAGATGACTTGACGCTCGCCGTCCGGCAGGTCGGTGCGCGGCCAGCGAAGCTCTTGCGGATCGATCGCCTCCAGGTCGGCGCGCAGACGCAACGCGAGCACGTCGTCCTCTTCGAGCAGTTGTGCTTCGCCATCATCCCAGCCGTAGGCGCCGACGCGCCGATACGCGACGGCGTCGCGACGGAAGATCGCGGCGGAGGACAGGGCGAACGCATCGATCGGCTCGTCGACGAGAGCGCAGTCGATAGCGGCTGCAGTCGACGCATGCGGTAATCCTCGTGCGACCGCGGCGATGCGTTGTTCGGCAAGGTGCCGTTGACGGAAGAGGACTCGATCGATCCAATCGTCGAGCCGCGCGTGCAGGAGATTGAAGGAGACGCCCAGGCCGACGGCCGCCAAAATGTTCAAGATGGTCGCGACGCCCTGGCGCTCGAGCAATCGCCCGAAGACGTACTCGATCAACGTGAAGAGTGCGACCGCACCGAGCGTCAAGATCGTATACACCAGCGTGCGGCTGATGATGAAGTTCACGTCCATGACGCGGTGCCGCACGATTCCGTAGGCCACGGCCGCCGCCACCAGCGCCGGTGAGAGCGAGAATGCCACTGCCAGGATGGAGATCACCGCGTCGTTAGCCGTTAGCCCTCCGGCGATCTGCAGCAATACGTCGGTCAGGATCAACAGAACGAAGCTCACGATCACCGGAACGAGCCGCGTTCGCGCGTCGCCGCGCGTCGTAACGTACGTCGAGACGAGCGCCGCCAGCGCCGCGACCCCCGGAAGAAGAATCGAGAGATCGTACAGCGGGATCACGTGCATTGGCGGAACGTGCGAGTAACGCACTTTGAGGTACGCATACGCGTAAAGCGCGGCGATCACGATGCCCGCCGGCACGCCGAGGCGATCGATGAGACGCGCGAAGCCGCTGGGCCGGTCGTTCGGAAAACGTCCGGCAAAGATCATGATGGCAGCGGGCTGTATCGCGTAGATCAGCGCCAACCCCACATCGAACGCGGCGGCGGTCGTGCTGCCGCTCGTCTGCGCCCAAAAGATCAAAGTGAAGGGTACCAAGAGCGCCGGCGCGATGAGTGCGAAGGCCCACGTCATGCGGCACGGCCGCAAGAGCACGAGCGCGAGTCCGACGATGCCCAGCGCCAGCCCCGCCAAGGCGTACGCAAGCGACTCCGTTTGACCGAGCGCTTGCAGATCGGTGGCGCGCACCGTTACCCAGCGCAGCTTGCCGGCCGCAACGACGGCAAACGTAATCGCTGCGCCGCCCGGGACCTCTTCGTTGAGGATTGCATAGCGGCGGCCGCGCAATGGAAGCGTTTCGTACACCAGGCGGTTGCCGGGTGCGATCCCGGCCCGTGCGGTGAGCGAGTCGGGATCGATCTCGGCAAACGTGGCGTCTTTTGCGAGCAAGAACCCGTAGGTGCCGATCGGCATCCGGTAGCTCGCGATCGAGGTAGCGGCCGCAGCGATCTCGAGCAGTGCGAGGATAACGACGATGGCGACGCGCGCCGAGCGACCCACGCTACTCGGTAACCGCGCTGCGCCGCCGCGTGAAGAGCAGATAGACGGGGATTCCGGAGAGCAGAATCGCTATCCCGATGCCCGTATCGCCGGGCGACTTGATCACGGTGTTTCCCACGATGTACCAGGCGGCCGCCAGGAAGATCAACGTCGTGACCGGATGCCCGGGCATGCGGAAGAACGGCTTGACCGCCGACGGATCCTTCGCATCGCGATTGCGAAAGATGATCAGTGCGATGGCGGCCAGTCCGAAGAAGATGTAGTCGTTGCAAGTGACGTAGTTCAGGATTTGATCGTATCGCCCCGAGAGCGCGATGACGATGGCGATCGCTCCCTGCAGCACGATGGCGAGGACCGGCACGTGCGTCTGCGCGTTAACCCAGGCGAGCTGTTTGAAGAACGTTCCGTCGGCGGCCATCTGAAAGTAGATCCGCGGCGAGGTTAGAATTTGATTGCTCAAAAAGCCCAACGTCGAGACCGCGATAACGAGTGCCATGACGCGTAGACCGGATGGCCCGAAGGCCATCTGCGCAACTTGCGATGCGGGGGTGGTGGTGGCGGCCAAGCCGCCGATGCCGAGCACGCGCAGACAGGTGAGGTTGACCGCGAGATAGAGCAGCACGACGACGACGGCGCCGGCGAGCAGACCGCGTGGCAGCGTCGCCTGCGGCTCGTGCAGTTCGGCGGTCATGAAGCTCGACGTTTGCCATCCGCTATATGCGAAGAGCACCGGCACCATCGCAAGGCCGATGACGCCGAACACGCCGCCGGCAGGCGCCGGCAGCGTAAGCGCCGGCGCGGCCGAATGCGCGAAGAAGAGGCCGATCGCGGCGAAGGCGGCGATAGCGAGAATTTTGAGTACCATGAACGCATTCTGCGTCGAGGCTCCGGTGCGAACGCCCAGCGCGTTGATCAAAGTAAAGATTGCGATCGCCGCGGCGGCAAGCGATGCTGTCGAGGTCTGCCAACCGGTCAGCGGAGCGAAATACGCGGCGAACGTCACCGCGGCCGCCGCCATTCCGCCGCTCTGTGAGACCAGCAAGAGCGTCCACCCGAAAACGAATGCGAGCACGGGATGAAAGGCATCGCGCAGATACGCGTAAAGACCGCCGTCGTGCGGCCGCCGCGCGGCGAGTTCCGCAAAGATGCCCGCGCCGAGCAACGCAATGACGCCGCCTGCAATCCACACGGCCATGACGAGCGTGCCGTTGCCGACGAACCGGGCAACCACCGATGGGTTCATGAAGATGCCCGAACCGATGATGCCGCCCATGACGATCAACGCTGCGTCACGGCTGCCGAGGCGGCGCAGAAGTTTAGGCGAAGAGTGCATGCATGATTCTGTCTGTCACGCTTCTTCTGCTTTCCCTAACCTCGGCCGTCGCGCAAGCACCGCCACCGAGTGTGCCGATGCCGATGCAGGAGCCGCCGCTCGAGGACGGCCCGTGCCTCGACTCCTTGCGCGCGGTTCCCAAGGTAGTCGCGGCGCCGGTTTCGCGGGCCATGCAGATCGTACGGATCGACCAAGTCGTTTCGACTGCGACCATGACGTCGGGAGAGGTCATCGGCTTTCTCTACACAACCGAAGATGGCTCGACCTGGCTCGGTCAGCGAACGGCCGACTATCAGTCGGCCGCCAATGCCACCGCCATCAACCGGGTGTTGGCAGCGACCCACGCGGCGAGCTCCGACGTAAAGGGCTTCCCGCCGACGACCCTCTACGGCGTCCCGACGAAGCATCCGCAGATCTTCAGGATCCAGATGCCGCCCGATGCCTACACGCCGTTGCGCATCGCACTCGTCCCCTGCATCGCCTGGCCCTCAACTCGCCCGCTCCCCGACCCAAGCATGTAGGCGGAAGTTAGCAGGCGGCGCATCTGAGTGCTAAGATAGGAGGTCCTAAGGCAGGATGGAGTACCTCGTAAAGCCGCGCTTGGGGGCTTTCCAACCGAACGCCGACGTCTTTATTGACGAAGATCAGCGGCGCGTCGTTGCCGTCATCGAGGTGGCCGGCGCCGATCCCGAGAGTCTACGGATCGTGGTCGACGAGAACTGCATCGTCATCGCGGGACGCCGCCGAAGGGCGTCGCGCTTACGCGGCTCGTTCGTGCAGAAAGAGATCGCCGTAGGCGAGTTCGTCAAACGCATCGCGCTGCCCGTACCGCTCGAGTACGAGCGCATTGCGGCAACCTACGAAGACGGTTTTTTGACCGTCGTCGCGCCGATTGCGGCTATGGCCTATCTGCCTGCGACGCGAACGGAACTTCACATCTTGGTTAAAAGGACCCATTCCTAAGTAAAGATGCCTGCGAAATCCAATAAAACCATCGTTCCCGCAAATCTGATCGGCGTTCTGCCGCTTCAGGAGGCGGTGCTCTTTCCCCATACCGTCATTCCACTGGCCGTCATCAAGAAATCCGGAATTCAACTAGTCGAAGAGGCGCTGCGCGAGGGAAAGCCGATCGGACTGACGGTCTTACGCGATCGCGAGATCGAGGATCCCGGTCCCGACGACGTCCAGCGCATCGGCACGATCGGCGTCATTCAAAAAATGCTGAAGGTGCCCGACGGTACGCTGCGGTGCATCGTTGCGGGTCAGCAAGTCTTCCGAATCGAGCAGTTCACGCAGGTCGCGCCCTACATGGTTGCCGCGTATACCGAGCTGCCCGATACGACGGTCGAAAATGAAGAGCTGGTCGCGATGCAGCGTAACTTGGCCGGCCTCTTCCAAAAGCTGCTCTCGTACCTTCCGCAAGCGCCCCGCGAGATGGAGATGGAGGTTGCGAACATCACGGATCCCGTGGTGCTCACATACTTTGTCGCCTCGACGATGCGCCTCGATACCGCGGATCGCCAAGCGCTGCTCGAAGAGCGCGACACCGCCAAACGCATGCGCAAGTTGACGTTGCTGCTCACCAAGGAGCTGGAGGTCGTCGAGCTCGGACACAAGATTCAGAGCGACATTCAGCGCGAGATGGAGAAAAACCAGCGCGAGTTCTATCTTCGTCAGCAGCTTCGCGCAATCCAAGAGGAGCTCGGCGAAGTCGATCCGCAGCAGGCCGAAAACAACGAGTTGCGCACCAAGATCGATTCGGCCTCGATGCCCCCCGATGCGAAGAAAGTGGCCGACCGCGAGCTCGACCGGCTCTCGAAAGTCCCGCAGGCCAGTCCCGAGTACAGCGTCATTCGTACCTATCTCGATTGGCTCGTCACCCTGCCGTGGAAGGAAGAGACGGCCGATCACATCGATATCGCGACGGCGCGCGGCGTCCTCGACGAGGATCATTACGATCTCGAAAAGATCAAAGACCGGATCGTCGAGTACCTGGCTGTCGGAAAGCTAAAAAAGAAACTCACCGGTCCTATCCTTTGCTTCGTCGGGCCGCCTGGCGTCGGGAAGACATCGCTCGGCCAGTCGATCGCTCGCGCGATGGGGCGCAAGTTCGTTCGGCTTTCGGTCGGCGGCGTTCGTGACGAAGCCGAGATTCGCGGTCATCGGCGCACCTACATCGGCGCCATGCCGGGCACGATCGTTCGCGCGATTCGCGACGCCGGCACGCGTAATCCCGTCATGATGATCGACGAGATCGACAAGGTCGGCGCGGATTTTCGCGGCGACCCGCAGTCCGCGCTACTCGAAGTCCTCGATCCCGAGCAGAACAACAACTTCCGCGACCACTATCTCGATCTACCGTTCGACCTGTCGCAAGTGCTCTTCATCTGCACCGCGAACACGCTCGATACGATCTCGCCGCCGCTGCGCGATCGCATGGAGATCATCCCGCTCTCCGGCTACACCGAGCTCGAGAAGCTGCAGATCGCCAAGCGTTATCTCCTCAAGAAACAGCGGCAGAACAACGGCCTGCGCGACACGCAGGCTCAGATCGGCGATCAGGCGCTGCGCGCCATCATCAACGACTACACGCGCGAGGCGGGCGTGCGCAACCTCGAGCGCGAGATCGGGACGGTCTTCCGTAAGATCGCGCGCAAGATCGCGGAGAATCCGCGCTATAAGGCGCGCGTCAAGCCTGAGGGTCTCGTGGAGTATCTCGGCAAGCCGCGCTTCTTCAACGAAGTGCGCAAGCGCGTAGCGTCCGTCGGCGTCGCAACCGGGCTGGCGTATACTACCGTCGGCGGCGACATTCTCTTCATTGAAACGCAGTCGATGCCGGGGACCGGCAAGCTCGTGCTGACCGGTCAGCTCGGCGACGTCATGAAGGAGAGCGCGCAGGCGGCGGTCTCGTTTTTGCGCTCGCGCTCGGCAGAGCTAGGCGTGGCCGACGATTATTTCACCAAACACGACATCCACATTCACCTTCCCGCAGGTGCGACCCCGAAGGACGGCCCGTCGGCGGGCATCGCACTGGCAACCTCGATCGCCTCGATGCTGACCGGCATCAAAGTCGATGCAAACCTGGCGATGACCGGCGAGATCACGCTCACCGGCCAAGTGCTGCCGATCGGCGGACTCAAAGAGAAGGCGCTGGGAGCAAAGCGCGCCGGAATTAACAAGATTCTCCTGCCGCGCCGCAACGAGATGGATCTCGACGACATTCCCAAGGAGATTCGGGAGAGCATGACCTTCGTTCCGGTCGACGAGCTCTCCGAAGTCTTCTATCACGCACTCGGTAAGCGGATAATCGCTCCCGTACCGTTAGGGATCGAGAATGGAAAGGCGAATAACGTCGTGCCGTTGCGCGCGCGCACGGGCTTGGTGAAGCGCCGCAACGGCTTGGTGAAACGCTCGGCCGAGCGAAAAGGGAAAGTAAAACGGTGAAGCGGCTCCCTTCAAGCGAGGCCCTGCGGCGATCCGAGAGACGTAACCGCCACGCCGCTCCCCGGCGACGCTTTACCGATGATGGCGGCAAAGCAGTTGCGCGCGCCTAGCTCTTCGAGCAGCGCGTCGATCCGCTCGGCGGCGATCGCAATCAGCAATCCACCCGAAGTTTGAGCGTCGGAAAGCGCGAGACGCATGCTCGCGGAGACCGCGTCTGCAAAAACGGTAAAGACGGCGTGCGTCTCGGCGTTATGACGCGTGCCGCCGGGAACGACCCCAGCCTCGATCAACTCGAGCACGTGGTGCATTAGCGGCACCCGTTCCGCTTCGATAACCAGCCGGACTCGCGAAGCGCGCGCGACGTTTTCGGCGTGGCCGAGTAGTCCGAAACCGGTAATATCGGTAGCCGCGTGCGCGTGTGCGGCGAGCATCGCCTCGGAGGCCGCCGCGTTGAGCGTCGTCATCCATCGTACGGCCTCGGCGAGCGCGGATTCGTCGATCTCGCCGCGCTTGAGGGCGGTCGTCAAGATTCCCGTACCGATCGGCTTGGTCAAAACTAAGAGGTCGCCGGGACGGGCACCCGCATTGGTTACGATCCGGTGCGGGTGGACGATGCCGGTGACGGCCATCCCGTATTTCGGTTCGGCATCTTTGATGGTGTGGCCGCCGAGGATTGCAACGCCGGCTTCGCGCGCGACGCTCGCGCCGCCGTCGAGGATGCGCGCGAGTATCGAAAGGTCGAGATCTTCGGGAAAGGCTACGATATTGAGCGCGCTCAAAGGGCGCCCGCCCATCGCATAGACGTCCGACAGTGCATTCGTTGCCGAGATGCGGCCGAAATCGTACGGATCGTCGACGATCGGCGTGAAAAAGTCGACGGTGTGAACGAGGGCGAGATCCTGCTGCAGGAGATAGACGCCGGCGTCGTCGCTGTCGCCGTAGCCGATCAAGACGCGCGAGTCGGTTGCAGGCGAAACGCGTTCCATCACGCTGCGCAGTTCGGCAGCGCCGAGCTTAGCCGCGCAACCGGCGCATGCCGAGAGTTCGGTTAGGCGGATGCGCTCGACGTTCATAGAACTGGGTAGTTCCATGCCAAAGCAACTGCTATTCCTCCCAGGACCGGTCACCGTCGCGCAGCCGGTACTCGAGGCCCTCGCTCGTCCCCTCATCGATCATCGCGGTGCCCAGTTCGCCGCGATGGTGGAACGCATCACCGCCGCGCTGCGACCGATCTTCGGCACGAGCGGCGAGATCGTGTTGCTCGGCAGCTCGGGAACGGGCGCCATGGAGACCGCGGTCGTCAATCTCTTCTCGCCGGGCGATCGGCTCCTGTCGTGCGCCGTCGGCGCCTTCGGCAAACGCTTTGCGGCGATTGCGACGAGCTATGGTTGCGTCGTCGAGACGCTGGAGACGCCGCTGGGGGCCGCACTCGATCCGCATGCGCTTCAAACGCGACTCGAAGCCGACGAACAGCGCACGATCGCCGGCGTCTTGCTGACCCAGAACGAGACCTCAACGGGAGTTGCCAACGACATGGCCGCACTCGCGCCGATCCTGCGAGCCCACGGTGCCGTGACGCTGGTCGATGCCGTCAGCGGATTGGGAGCCTCGGAGTTTCTGATGGACCACTGGGGCTACGACGCCGTCGCCACCGCCTCGCAGAAGGCATTTGCGGCACCCCCGGGCGTGGCAATGATCGCGCTCAGCGAGCGGGCCGGCAAACAACTCGCCGGCGCGCGGATCGGGCGCTTCTACTTCGACCTGCAACGCGCGATCGACTCGGGACGGCTCGGGCAGATGCCGTGGACTCCGCCGATCTCGATTCTCTACGCGCTCGACGTAGCGTTGGCGCGCTACAGCGAGTGCGGACCCAATGCCGCCTTCGCGCGGCACGCGCGCTTTGCCGCGGCGGTGCGCGCCGGTCTGGAACGTCTCGGCTTCACGCTCTTCTCGCAGCCGGGCGCGCACTCGAACACGGTCGTCGCGGCCTATCCACCCGATGGCGTCGACCCCACGACACTCTTGAAGAAACTGCGCGAAGAGCACGGCGTCGTGCTCTCGGGCGGTCAGGCGGAGCTTGCGGGAAAGATCGTGCGCTTCGGCACGATGGGGGATATAGCGGAGACGGATCTTGTCGCAGCGCTCGGCGCGATCGAGCTTGCGCTGATGGAGATGGACGTTCCAGTGGAACCGGGTAGCGCGACCGGAGCCGCAATCGAGTCGCTATCGGGGCGCGTTATAAGTGGTGTCGCTTGAAGAACGGCATCGCGAACGGTCGCGCGAACCACGGTATCGCCGAAAGCATCGCATCGTCCAGCGGCGCATCGTACGCGACGAGATAGGGCGCCAGCACCGAACGGTGCAGGTCGTCGCGGATGTCGCGGGAGAGCGGGAAGAAGAGCGAGATGAAGAGCACGAGCCATAAGAGGATTGCGCCCTTCGCGAACCCGATGATTGCGCCGCCCAGCGCGTTGCCGATACCCAATACCGGAAGCTTGGCGATCCGGCCGAGCAGACGCGCGACCAACAGGATGACGATATAGGTGAGCAGTCCGGTGCCGAACATGCCCACGACGTGCGCCGATCCCGGACCGAGTTTGGTCAGCGCTTGGATTTGTCCGTCGAGGCTTCCGTTATAGAACCACGGTGTAACCAGGGCTCCGGTTACCGCGACCGCTCCGCCAAGCTCGGAGACGAAGCCGCGCGCCCATCCCTTGTAGGTCGCGATCAGCAAGACGATGACGATGATCAGATCGGGCCAGGTGCTCGCCGAAATCACGTGCGGATCTCGGCCCCGAGCTGCGTTCGAAGCGCCTCGAGCAGTCGCGCCACGGCGGCGTCGGCCTCTTCGTCGGTGATGGTCGCATCGAAACGTTGGAGCGTCACGCGGGTCGCCAGACTCTTGCGTCCGGGGTCAACTTGTTGACCGCGGTATTCGTCAAAGACGCGAACGCCGGTGCAGAGACTCCCGAGCGCGCGCGAGATCGTGCGCTCGATTTCGCCGGCAGTCACGCCGGCGTCGACTACGACGGCGACGTCGCGATAGGTTGAGGGGAACTTCGAGGGCACTCGATAGCGCGGAGTTCGATACGCCGGCAGCGCACTTAGGTCGAGCACGCAGAGATAGACGGGACGGCGCAGGTCGCAGCTCTTCGCCAAACGCGGATCGACGCGGCCGAGAAATCCAACCTCCCGCTCCTCGAGCGTAACGACGGCACTCTTCCCCGGATGAAAACCCGCTTGCGTGCCGCGCGTCATCTCGGCATCGCGCCCGGTAACGTCTCGCAGCAACTCCTCGCAGTCGCCTTTGAGCGCAAGGAAATGCGAGTCGCGCCACGCCGGTTCTTCTAAAGCATCGGCGGAAAAACCGAACGCCAACTGCCACCGCTCGACGAGCGCGTCGTCCTGCGTACCGAAAACCTCGCCAATCTCGAAGACGCGCAACGCTGCGGCGTTCTCCGCGAGATACCCAAGAACGCCGGGCACGAGCGTCTCCCGCAGAAAGCGCTGTTCCTCCGAAAGTGGATTGCGAACCTCGACGGCGCCGACGCCGCGCAACGAATGCGTGATGATCTCGCGAAAGCCAAGGCCCTTCAATGCTTGGGCGATGCGGTCTTCGAGAAGGTAGGCGGCGCTGGAAACGTCGTGCGGGGCGACCGACGGGACGACGGCGGGGATACGGTCGTAGCCTTCGATGCGCGCGACCTCCTCGATGAGATCGGCGGCAATGGCAAGGTCGCGCCGCCACGGCGGCGGCGTCACCGCGAGTCTCTGTGGCACGACGCGTTCGACCTCGCAGCCCAGTGCTGCCAGGTGGTGTTCGACCGTTTGTATTTCTAACGGGAGTCCCAGCAGACGGTGCACGTCGGCAATCGTGAGCGTAATCGCTGGAGCGCGTTGGGGCTCGGCGCCGAAGGCCGCAGGCCGGTAGACCGTCGCTCCGAGATCGCTTAGAAGCGCGGCGGCGCGGGCAGCCCCGATATCGGTCAACGCAGGGGCGAGCGACTTTTCGTGACGCGCCGAAGCTTCGGTGCGCAGCGCCAGCGCGTTGCTCATCCGGCGAACGCGCGCGCCGTCGAAGGTGGCCGCTTCGACCACGATCCCCGTCGTCGAAGGATTGACCTCGCCGGCCGCGGCGCCCATCAAGCCGGCCAAACCGAGTGCTCGCTCCTCGTCGGCGATGACGAGCGCTTGCGGCGAGAGCGTTCGCGTGACGCCGTCGAGGGTGACGATTCGCTCCCCTTCGCGCGCGCTGCGCACGATCAGACGCCCCCCGCGGATCGACTGCGCATCGTAAAAGTGCAGAGGTTGTCCGGTCTCGAGCATTACGTAGTTCGAAACGTCGACCAGGTTGTTGATCGGACGCTGTCCGGCCAGCGCGAGCCGAACGCGCATCCAATCCGGTGCCGCCGTGACGCGCACGCCGTCGATACGCTGAGAAACGAAGCGGTAGCAGTCGGGCGACTCGATTTCAACGGTAGGCGCTTGGGCGGACGTGTCACCGTGAGCCAGCCTGCCGGCAGCGACGTCGAAGGGAACGATGAGGCCGGGGTTGGCAAGCGGCGGCAGACGCAAGGCAACGTCGTACGAGGCGGCCAGTTCGCGCGCGAGACCGAAAATGGACATCGAATCCGGGCGATTGGTCGTAATCTCGACGTCGAGCACGAGCGTGTCGAGCCCAAAGAGCTCGACGGCGTCGACGCCCAAAGCTCGCCCCTCTTCGAGCTGCATGATGCCGTCTTCGAACCACTCGGCGGGCAGCGCGAGCTCTTCGGCCGAGATCATCATGCCCTGCGAGGCAACGCCCCGCATCGTTCGCGGGGCAATCGTTAGGGTGGGAAGCTGTGCGCCGATGGTTGCGACCGCGATAGTTTGGCCTGCGGCGACGTTCGTTGCGGCCGTTGCAATCGTGAGCGGCGCACCGGAACCGATCTCGACCTGAGCGACTTGGAGCCGGTCGGCGTTAGGATGTCGCTCGAGCGTAGCGATTCGACCGGTAACGACGCCGGTGATCTTCGGGCGCCGTTCGATCTCGGCGACCGGAAAGCCGAGCATCGCGAGCCGCTCGGCGATCGCATCGTCCGGCGGGAGCGTCACAAACTCGCGAAGCCAGCTTATCGGTACGCGCACGCTCGCTCTTTCGTCAACGGAGCTGCGCGAGAAAGTCCGGCTCGCTCGTGACGAACCGCCGGATGTCGTCGACGTCGTACCGGGCTAAGCCCAAGCGCTCCACGCCAAAGCCAAAGGCCCATCCCGAGTAACGCTCGGGGTCGTACTCGACCTCGCGCAGGACGTTAGGATGAACCATGCCCGCGCCGCCCAGCTCGATCCAACCCGAGCCGCCGCACATGCTGCACGAGCTAGCGTCGCCACGGCATTTCGGGCACGTGGTGTCGACCTCGGCGCTCGGCTCCGTAAACGGAAAATACGAAGGGCGAAAGCGCACGCTTTGATTCGGGCCGAAGAGCTCGCGGCACAATCCCGTGAGCATTCCCTTGAGATGGCCGAAATGAATATCCTCGGCCACCAACAGCCCTTCGACTTGGTGAAATTGAAAGAGGTGGCGCGCATCGACGGCATCGCGGCGGAAGCACTTCCCCGGCGCAACGATGGCAATCGGCGGAGGGTGACGTTGCATCGTTCGGATTTGCATTGGTGACGTATGCGGGCGAAGCAGCATCGTGTCTGAAAGCCAGAACGAGTCGAAGCCTTCGCGCGCCGGATGATCGGCGGGAATGTTGAGCGCGTCGAAGTTATAATAGTCGGGCTCCGCCTCCGGGCCGATGACGACGGCGAAGCCGTGACGAACGAAGTAGGCACAACAGTCTTCGACGATGCGCCGGACGGGATGAATCGAGCCCGAAGGCCGGTACGTCGCGGGGAAGGTGACGTCGATGCTCGCGGCCAGCTCGGCGTCGAAGCCGCGGGCTTCGAGCGCGCCGTGTGCTGCAGCCAGTCGCCGCTCCATCGCGACAACCGCGTCGTTGATGATCTTTCCAGCCTGGGGACGCTCGGCTGCGGGAAGCGTTCCGATCGCTCGGCGTACCGTCGTGACCTCGCCGCTTCGACCGAGGTAGGCGATGCGCACGCTTTCGAGCGCCTCTTCGCCGGCCGCCCCATCCACCGCGACCGCAAACCGTCGCTGGACGTCGTCGAGCCTGCCTTCGAGTTCCGTCATAGTCCTTTCCAAAGCAAAACGCCCGGCGTACTTTTTCTACCGGGCGCTTCGAAAATCGACTTTGACTTCTCGTGCCGCACCTGCGGCCGGGACCAGTCTACGATGCGGTGGGCGCCGCGTGCAGCCTTCGGTAAGCCAGATACGCATCGATCGAGCCCGTTTGGGCGAAAAGCCTCCAGAAGAGATTGGACGTTGCCATAGCGCTTTGAAGTCTCCTTCTGAGCCGTCGGCTCCAGGGCGGCCCACGTCGCGGAATGCGCTGAGTATACCATGCGGTTTTTAGCCCCGGTAGTCTTGACTTTTTAGGCCCTGAGTACTCTCTTGACAAACCCCCTGCAGAGCCCGGCGCGTCGCCTCGTAGAGGGCGATCGAGCCGGCAACCGCCGCGCTGAGACTCTCGGCACGACCCGCCATGGGGATGCCCACGACGTCCGCGCAGACCCCAGCCCAGCGCCCAAGTCCGCCGCGCTCGTGCCCCACGACGAGCGCCGGCCTGCGTTCCCAGGACAGGCCGGCCAGGGGCTTCCCGCCGGCCTCGAGCCCGAGCAACTGCACGGCCGCGGCGGCGGCCGCTTGGGCGACGGCGTCGGGCTCGGCGACCGCGAGAGCGAGCCGAAAGATCGCCCCCATCGAGCCCCGCACCACCTTAGGATGGTAGGGCTCGACGCCGAGCGATCCGCAGATTACGCCGGAGCACCCGAAGGCCTCGGCCGAGCGCAGGAGCGTCCCCGCGTTAGCGGGATCGCCGACGTCCGCCAGCACGGCGACCGGAGCCTCTCCTTCGAAAATTTCCTCAAGCGCTAGAGAAGCGGGCCGGCGACACTGCGACGATGCCGGTTGGCGTCGAGAGATCGGAGATTCGCGCCGCGCTCGAAGGATCGACCGTGTAGGTCGGGGTGCCAGCGCGCTCGAGCTCTCGCACGAGCGGCGTCGCTTCGTAAGCTGCTTGGGTCACGAACAACTCCTCGATTGGAAACTCGCTCGCGTGTGCCTCTTCAAGCAACGTCGGACCCTCAAAGGCAAAGCGTTTGCGCTCGCGCCGGCCCCGTACGGACTGCAAGCCGGCAACCTGCTTAAGCCGATCGGAACGAGCACCTAATGGTATCGCCAACCGCCTATCCTTTGCGCAGACGCGACCCAAAGGTAGCGCGAACGCCGATCATCACGAGGCCGGCGAACAGCGCGGCCAGCACGATCGCGACGATCTCATTGAAGTGATGCGGCACCAGCATTCGCCGTAGCAGCAAGACAAAGACGACGAAAATGGCTAGAAAGAAGACGAGCCATGCGACCTCGGTTGTAACGGACGACTGCATTTGCGGCACGCTCATGGGTACGAGGCGCGGTCGCACCGTTCCGCTAAGTCAGGCCGCATGGATCAGATGCCGCGGGTCCTCACAGCGAGGCTCGCTTTCGAAGGTAAGGTTTTCGACGTTCGCGTCGATGAGGTCGAGTACGGCGATGGAAGTACGCATCGGGTCGACGTTGTGGAACATGGCGCCTCGCTTGGCATCATCGCGACGCCTTCACACGATGAAGTAATCTTGGTCCGTCAGTACCGTCATCCCGCCGGTACTTCAATGTGGGAGATTCCCGCGGGCACGAGTGAACCCGGCGAGACGCCCCTCGACGGCGCGCGCCGCGAACTGCGCGAAGAGACCGGTTACTCGGCCGGACGGCTGAGAAGGATTGGCTCGGTGTGGACCACGCCCGGTTTTTGCACGGAGATCATGCACTTTTTCCACGCAGAAGAGCTCGCCGAAGGTTTGCCGCAGTTCGACGAGGACGAGCGGATTGAGATTGGACGATTCACGCAACAGGCGGCATGGCGCCTGGTAGCTGATGGAACCGCGGACGCAAAGACGCTGCTCGCCCTCTTTTGGCTGAAGGGCCCACGAGGTGAAATTGGAAGTCATCGATGACGATAGTCTCAGTAGGGAGTAGTTCTCGCGTCGGCAACCGTTGCCAATTTCCGACGCGGGGATTTGAGTCTTGGAGGTACATCTTGGAGATACCCAGCGACATCGATGCCGTAATCAAACGTCTATTGGAGCCGAGCTGCGGCGGCACGGATGAATCGGTGTTGGCGCCGGAGGACGAAGCCTATTTAAACTCGCTGATCGGTTCGGTCCGGGCGGGACGGCGCGCAGTCTTGATCGTCGAGGATGCCGACGAGCGTCTTCGTTATATGTTCAGCAACGCGACACGCGCCGAAGCGGTAACGATGTTGGGTAAGGTCGTCGAGGCCACCGGCCGCCGCCTCGCCGACGGCGACGACTAGTAAACTTCGCCCCTCGCCTCCTAGATCCGAACTAAATCAGAGTTTCCCTAGCGTTACTCTTGGGCGGCTTGACGGGCGAGGTTGAGCAGCGCTCCGAATGCTTTCTGATCGGAGATGGCCAGCTCCGCGAGCGCCTTACGGTTGAGCGTTACGCCCGACTTCTTGAGACCGTGCATGAAGACCGAATACGAGAGGCCTTCCCTGCGCACCGCCGCATTGATTCGGCTGATCCAGAGCGAACGAAAATCCCGCTTGCGGACGCGGCGATCGCGAAATGCGTAAGCGAGCGATTTTAGGAGCGCCTCGTTTGCGACCCGATAGTTGCGCCGGCGAGCGGCGCGAAAGCCTTTTACCAGTTTCATCACCTTGCGGCGATGCTTGAGGCCCCCGACCGCGCGTTTGATGCGTGCCATGCTTTAAGCCTCCTTAAACCAGGTAGGGAATCGTCGGCGCCAGGCGCTTCAAATCACCCTTGAAGGTCGGCTGGTCCTTGCGGAACTTGCGCTTGCGCTTGCGGCTCTTCTTGCTCAGAATGTGGCCGCAGCCGTCGAACTGATGACGGTGAAGCAGCTTGCCGGTCCCGGTCACTTTCACGCGTTTGGCGGTTCCTCGGTGGGTACGAATCTTAGGCACTGGTTCGCTCCTCGGCTCGTGTCTCTAGTTCGGTCGGTTTGTGTTCTTTCTCGCGCGCGATGGAAAACTTCGGCGGACCGGTCGGCGTCGTGCGCGGCGCCAGAATCATGAACATGTTCTTGCCTTCGAGCCGCGCCTCTCGCTCGACCGTTGCCAGCGGCGCCATATCTTCGGCCATCCGATCGAGCAGCCGCCGGCCGAACGAGGTATAGGTAATCTCTCGGCCACGAAACATGATCGTCACCTTGATCTTGCTCCCATCGAGCAGCAGCCGCTCCGCCATTCTCGCTTTTGTTTCATAATCGTGCGTCTCGATCTTCGGCCGAAGCTTGACCTCCTTCAGCTCGAAATGTCGTTGCTTCTTCCGCGCGTCCTTGTCTTTCTTTGACTGCTCGTATTTCAAACGCCCGTAATCGGCGATCTTGCAGACCGGCGGTTGCGCCGTCGGCGAGACTTCGATGAGATCGAGGCCGGCGAGTCGTGCGCGCGCCAGCGCGTCTTCGGTCGGCAGAATTCCGAGTTGCTGGCCGTTTTCGTCGATCACCCGAACCGCACGAATGCGAATCTGATCGTTAACTCGCAGGGGTCTTGCTATGAGCTCATCTCCAAATAAAAAAGGCGCTGCCGGAGCAACCCCACTGCGGAACCAGCCGTAAGTTCCTCCGGTGAAGACCGGATCGCCCGTGGGCATCCGGTGAGCGGAACGACCCGCTGCTTCGGCCCGCCAACCATATCACGCCGGGGCAGGGGAGTGTCAAGAGCGCGGGTGCAGCGCGCTTAATGCGTCGGCGAAGCGCTCGAGAAGGTAGCTGATTGCGTCGTCGTCGATGACCAGCGGCGGTGCGACTCGCAAGACGTGCTCGCGGGTCTCTTTGCTCGCGACGCCGCGTTCGAGCAACGCCTCCGAGAGATGCTTTGCGGGCACCGTCAACTGGAGACCCAGCAACAGGCCGCGGCCACGGATCTCGGTCAGCAGCGGCGAGGCAAGCGCGCGCAAACCTCGTACGATCGCCGCGCCCGCATAGCGCGCGCGAGCCGCAAGGTTCTCCGAAACGATCACGTCGAGCGCGGCCTCGCCCACCGCGCAAGCCAGCGGGTTTCCGCCGAACGTGCTGCCGTGATCGCCGGGCTCGAAGAGGCGCATGAGGTCGTCGCTTGCCAGTGCGGCCGAGACCGGATAGTACCCGCCGCCCAGCGCTTTGCCGACGATGAGGATATCCGGCTTGACGCCCTCGTAGTCGCAGGCGAAGAGATCGCCGGTGCGTCCAAATCCCGTCTGCACCTCGTCGGCCAGCAACAAAACCGCGTGCTCGCGGCAGAGTCCCCAAACGCGCTTGAGATATCCCGGCGGAGGCACGTTGACGCCGCCCTCACCCTGAATGGGCTCGATGAGAACGGCGCACGTTGCCGGCGTTAGCGCACGTTCCAGCGCTTCGGCGTCGCCGAATGGAACCGCAACGAAACCCGGGAGAAATGGTCCGAAACCGGTTCGATACTCCGCGGTTGTACTGGCGCTGACCGCAGCCATCGTTCGACCGTGAAAGTTGTCCGAAAATACGATGATGCGGGCGGAGTCGGGTGCGATCCCTTTGCGCACGTAGCCCCAGCGTCGCGCCAACTTGATCGCGGTTTCGACGGCTTCGACGCCGGTGTTCATCACCAGCGCCTTCTCGTAGCCGCAGACCTGCGTCAGCCTCTCCAAGAATCCGGCGAACCGATCGTTGCGCATCGCGCGGGAGGTCAAGGTTACGCGGCGGGCCTGGTCGACCAGCGCGGCATAAATTTTCGGGTGACAGTGGCCCTGGTTCAGTGCCGAGTAGGCGCTGACGCAATCGAGATAACGCTTGCCCGTAACGTCCCATAGCCAAACGCCTTCGGCCCGCTCCACGACGAGATCGAGCGGAGCGTAGTTGTGGGCGCCGTGGCGCTCCTCGCGCGCGATGAGTTCCCGCGCTTGCTCCGAGAGGAGATGCACCCCCACCGTGTTAAGGACTGCGCCTTGGCTACCTCCCTGCATCGACTGGAACGGCTCATCGCCCGCGACCATCCGGGCGTAGCCGCGGAAGGCCGAACGCTCGCCTACGTGCACGGCGAGCGGCGGCGGCGCATTATTCTGTTGCTGCACGGGCTCAGCGCGAGCCCTGCGCAGTTCGAACGTGTTGCGCGCGATCTCTTCGATCGCGGGCATAACGTCGTGGTCCCGCGCTTGCCCCGTCACGGCCACGCCGATCGTCTCTCGACGGCGCTCGAGCGCCTTCGTTCCGACGACCTCTACGAAGCGGTGGCTGAGTACGTTACGATCGCTCGCGATCTCGGCGATGACATGACCGTCGCGGGATTTTCGTTGGGCGGTCTGCTCGCGGCGTGGATCGGTCAACATTATGAGATCGACCGGTGCGTGCCGATCTCGCCGTTCTTCGGCATTGCCTGCATCCCGAACCGTTTGATGAGTACGGTTGCGGAACGACTGCTCCGTATGCCCAACCGCTTCTACTGGTGGAATCCGATTCTGCGTGACCGTCACATCGCGGCCTGCGGATATCCGCGATACGCAACGCATGCGATCGCGCACTCGTACCGCATCGCATGCTCGTTGCTCGACGAGGCCCTGACGACCCGTCCCGGTGCGCGGCACGTCACGATCGTCTACAACGCCGCCGAGGTTGCGGTGAACAACTACGCGATCCGCCGGCTCTACCGGCGCTGGCATCGGCATCGTCCCGACACGGTCGAGTTGTCGGTGCTTACCGGTCTGCCGCTTTCGCACGACATCGTCTCGCCGCTGCGCCCGTGGCGTCTTGCCGATCGCGTGCATCCGACGCTCCTGGGCGCGATCGATCCCTCAGAGACTCAGAACGCGCTCGGTGTAACGGTTCCCTGACGCACGCGGTAAAGCGCTGCGCGTGGGCCAGCACCCCGGCGTTGATCGCATATCACGACGCGGAGTGGGGCGTGCCGCAGCACGACGACACCGCGCTCTTCGAGCTCTTGGTGCTCGAGGGTGCGCAGGCGGGCCTTAGCTGGGAGACGATTTTGCGCAAGCGCGAACGGTATCGCGCGCTCTTTGGCGGATTCGATCCGGCCTTCGTTGCGAACCTCACGCCGGCACGCGTTACGCGAATGATGCTCGATCCCGGCATCGTGCGCAATCGGGCCAAAATCGAGTCGGCGATCGGTAACGCGCGGGCCATGCTGCTCGTGTGCCAGGAGTTCGAAACCTTCGATGCTTACCTTTGGCGTTTCGTCGGCGGCAAGCCGATTCGTCATCGGGTGCGCAAGCCGCAGGACGTACCAGTATCGACTCCGGAATCGGAGGCGTTGAGCCGCGATCTTCGTGCACGCGGTTTTCGTTTCGTCGGTCCGACTATCTGTTACGCATTCATGCAGGCGGTGGGAATGGTCAACGATCATTTGGTGACGTGCGACTGGTATTAGCGCGCTCGCAACGGCGCCGCTTGGCAGCCACCTAGATGTAGTGGCGCAGCTTCGGCCAGAGCTCCGAAAGCGGCTGTGTTATCCCGGTGCAGAGCGAGATTGGAATATTCTGCTCGTACGAGATGACCCATGGCGGATTGAAGGTCTCGACGAGCCGTGCCGAACGAAAGAGTCCGGGGAAATCGGATCGTCCGCAGTCGCCGTTGACGTCGATCACTACGTTTCCGCTAAATCCGTGCGTGCCCCAGAGCCAGTAGTTGTTATGTCCGGAGATCGCCGGCGGCAACCCGTATTGCGCGCCGAAGAAATCGATCGCGGCCGCCTCGCCGTAGTTGCTCGCAACGATCGCCGCCTGCGCTCGTTGCGCCGGCGGCAGGCCTTCGTAGATTCGTCCTACGGTTGCCGCCAGCTCGGGCCAGCCGTGCATATCCGCCCAATCCTCGGGTAGCGCCGCGCTGCGAAAACGTTCGGTCGCCATCGCCGACTTCTCGATGTGGAGCGCGCGCGAGACAAAAGCGGAGTAATCGAGCATTGCCGGTTCGGAGAGCACCGGAAGGGAGAACGGCAAGAAAAAGAGCCCGGCTGCGACGATGACCGCGACGATAAGCGGTCGCAAAAGTCTCGCGCCACTCGTTACGCGTTCGATGGCTACCCCGCCCGCCGCCATGAGAATCGGATAAACGTCCGCGGGATAGTAGTGCTTGGCATGCAGCGCGATCATCATCGCGATCAAAAGCAGATACGTGTAGCCCAAAAAACGCGCAGCCGGCTTGACGAGCAGCCAGATCAGGCCGGCGATCCAGACGGGGGAAGCGAAAAGATTGGTCAGCAGCATTTGCTGAAAGAGAAATAACGCGGGTCCCGCGACGACGTTCTTGCCGTTCTGCCCGTTGCGCAGCAGTTCCCACATCGGAAAGCCGTGCAATGCCTGCCAGAGAAAGTTGGGCAACGCGAGGACGACGGCCACGCCCATTCCGGCAAAGAACCATCGCGAGCGCAGCACCGTGCGCTGCGGCGTGAGCGCCAAGCCCGCAACGACCGCCAGCGCAAAGAACAGAACGCTGTACTTGCTCTCGAGCGCGATACCGATGCAGGCGCCCGCCGCGAGCCACCAGCGCGGATCGGCACCGTTGACGACGCGCAGAACGTAGAGCGCCGCTAGCGGCCAAAGCCACAGCCCGACCATATCGGGGCCGACCTTCATTCCAAAGCTCTCTAAGACGCCGGCCGCGAGGAATGCGAGCGTCGCAATCACCGCTGCAAACGTTTCACCGCCGAGCTCCCGGGCAAGCCGGCAAGTTACGTAGACCGCGCCGCCTGCAAAGGCGGCTGGCACGGCGCGCAGGAGCAGCAGCGAATGCCCGAAGAGCTGCGACCCGGCGGCCAGAAGCGGCACGACCGGGGGCTGATCGACATAGCCCCACGCCGGGTGAAACCCGCAGATGATGAAGTACAACTCGTCGCGGAAGAAACCGTAGTGCGGATTGGCCGCAACGTGCAATACGAACGTCGCGAGCGCGGCGATCGAGGCAGTGCGGTCGATGCGCACGACTTTAGTCAAGGCGTCACCAGGAAGAGCTCATGATAGTCATCCAGCTTCATATAGTATCGTGCGCCCGCCAGACGCGTCACGCCGTGCGGATCGGCGAGCACGAAAACTCGCCGTCGTTGCGCCCATTGCCGGTAGAGCGGCATTCGCAACTCGCTGTCGGAGATGATGACGAGCCCCGGAAGCGAGCCGTCGACGTAGGCTCCGTACGCCAGCGACGTCGCATCCAGCCAGCCGGTGACGACGACGCTCGAGGGAGGGACCGCGGCGTGGACCGCGTCGATCACCCAGCGTCCTCCCTCGCGCGGCGCGTGATGGAGGAAGCCGCGCTGCGCGACGAACGCGGTAGCGGCGCCGATCCCTAAGAACAGGATCAGCGCCCCGTGCAACAGCCGCCCTTGCAAGTCGCGCGATCGCGGCGTCAACGCGCCGAGTAACGGGACCGCGAGCCAGGAGGCCAATAGCCGGTAGCGGCCGACGTCCCCCTCGTTGGGGTAGACGATGGAGAAGAAGAGCGGCGCGATACAAGCTACACATAGCACGAGCGTCGCTCGCCAATCGCGCCTCCATGCCGTTAAGAAACCGCCGAAGAGCAGGAGCGTCGCGAACGTTCCGTACTGCGATTGAATGCCTGTGACGAAGGCCCAGACAGCGTCGCCCGAGCGCATTGGATTGAAGGCCGCAGCAAAGTAGCCCGGAGTTTGAAACTGCGCGCCGCTGAGCTCGAGCGCCAGACCCGGCAGCGTTCGCGGATCGTTGTAGTTCCAAAAGATACCGCCGCCGGCACCCGCAAGTCCGGCCGCCGGGTCGAGGCCGTGCGCGACGACGTACGCCGAGCGCAACGGCAGATAGATGTAGAGTGCCAATCCCGCAAGCACCAGTGCGACCGACAGGCCGGTAAGCGCGAGCGACGGCCGTCGCGGCGCCAGCGCCGCGCCCAGCACGAATGCGAGCAAGAGCCAGAGCGCGTTAGGGTGCGCGGCCATCGCGACGCCGTAGAACGCAAATGCGCCCGCAAACCAGCGCCCGTCCCCCGTGCGCAACCATCGGAGAAACGCATAGAGCGCGACCGCCGAGCAGGCCATTGCGAGATCCTGCGCCTCGGCGCGCGCCGCGTGCGCCCACACGTTCTGCGTGAACGCGAACCAGAGAGTGGCTAAGAGCGCGACGATTCGACTCGCGCCGAGCGCGCAGGCGACCTCGTAAGCGGCGAGGCAGGCGAGCGCTATGATGAGTCCGCTCATCGCGTTCATGCGGAAGGCAACGGTTCCGATCGGGATCGCGTGCGACCAAACGTAGCCGGTGAGCACGTAGAACGGAAATCCCGTGGGATGCGCGATGCCCAGAATATATGGAACGCCCTGCAGCTCGGCGGTATCCCACGAGGCCGGTTCCCACGACGCGCTGGCGACGTAGGCCGCCGCCGGCACAACAAAGGCCGCGAGACGCGGCCAGTTCACGCCAGCGTTGGCAGCGGTAGCGACGGTCGAGTCGAGAGATCCGGACGCATCTCTTCGTATCCTTCGAGCGCGCGATCCATCAGGGCGAGGGCGAGATCGAGCTGCGGATCCTTTCCGTCGCGATAGTCGTGCGGCGCGATGTCGACGTCGTAGTCGGGGTCGGTACCGCGGTTCTCGATGCTCCAGCCGACGTCGACGAACCAGAACGAAAACTCGGGTTGCGTCGTGAGCGTGCCGTCGACGAGGTGATGGTACGGGTCGATGCCGATAACGCCGCCCCACGTGCGCTTGCCGACCAGCGGTCCCAGCTTGTAGAGCTTGAAGCAGTGGCTAAAAATGTCGCCGTCGGAGCCCGCGAACTGATTGGTCAGAGCGATCATCGGACCGCCGACCGACTCCGGCGGATAGGGAATAGGCGAGCCGTAACGCGGCGTATCGTAGCCGACGCGCCGGCGTGCGAGCTTCTCGAGCAGCAGCGGCGAAACGTGGCCGCCGCGATTGTAGCGGACGTCGACGATCAAGCCCTTGCGGTCGAACTCGCTGAGATAGCCGCGGTGGAACTCCGAGAACCCCCAGGGTCCCATATCGGGAATGTGAAGGTACCCGACGCGTTCGCCGGTTCGCTCGTGCACGAGCCGCCGGTTTGCGTCCACCCACGCGCGATAGCGCAACGCCGACTCGCTGGCCAGCGCCTTGACCATTACCGTTCGCTCCTCACCCTTCCGCGCGAGCAGCGTTACCGAGATCTCGCGTCCCGATGCGTTGACGAGCAAACGGTTCGGCGCGACATCGCGCGAGAGACGCTTACCCCCAATCGCCACGATGCAGTCGCCCTCGTTAACGTTGAGACCCGGCTCGGCGAGCGGTGAATCGCTCTCGCGATTCCACGAGTCCCCACGAAAGATGCGCTCGATGCAGTAACCGCCTCGCTCTTCGTCCCAGCGCAAGTCGGCACCTAAGAACCCGCGCTGATACTGCGGGGGCTCGCGGTAATCACCGCCCCACTCGTAAGCGTGCGAGGTACCTAGTTCGCCCTGCATCTCCCAGATGAGATCGGAGAGTTCGGCGCGCGTTCGAACGCGCGGCAGCAGTGCGGCATACCGGTCGAAGACGCGATCCCAGTCGATGTCGCTCATATCCTCGACCCAAAACTGCTCGGTCTGAAGGCGCCACGCCTCGCGGTACATCTGCGCCCATTCGTCGCGCGGAACGATCTCGACGTTTGCGCGGTCGAGGTCGAGCCAACCACTGCGGCGTCCCGGCTCGATCGGCGGCTTCTGTTCTTCGCCTTCCTCCGGGAGGTCGGCGAGAGCGTCGATGGCGCGCAGCCGTTCGCGGGAGCGGTAGATTAGCGTCCGGCCGTCGCCACCGAGCTCGATCTCGTCGCACTCGCTCGCGATCGTCGCGAGTCGCTGCTGCTCGAAGTCGTAGGCCATCAGCGTTCCGTGGCCTTCGCGGTCGAGATCCTCGCGCCGTGCCGGTTTGATACCCTTCACGGGGAAGAGCGTAAACATTACGCGTTGCGGAACCGCGACGATCTGGTGGTAGTCGCCTTCATCGACCGGAAATCCCAGCACGCGTCCCGCAATTCCGTCAAAATCGATCTCGACGTTCGGAATCTTCTGCGGCTTCTTGTTGCTCGCGCGCTCGCGCTCGAGATCGCGGTCGTGATGGACCGGCTTTGGTTTTGGAACGAAAGGTGACGGAACGTCCTTACGCAGCGTCACGACGAAGGGCCGGCTTGCAGCGGGAAAGCTCAAGTCGAACTGGAGCGCGTCGTAGACCGGGTTGAAGTCGCGCGTCGAGATAAAGAACAGATAGTTCCCCTCCGGATCCCAGACCGGCGACTGATCGGTTCGCAAGGCGGAGGTGACGTCGTGTAGTCTCCCCGAGCGCACTTTGGCGATTCGGATGATCGACGTCCCATGCGCGGGCGACCACACGTAAGCCAAGTACCGTCCGTCGGGCGAGAACGCGAGCCCCTCGATGCGATGGGCGGGGCACGTATCGAGCACGCGTGTTTTGCCGTCGTCGAGATCCGCGATGCACAGCTCGTGGCGATGGTTCGCGAAGGCTACGACGTCGTCGGCGGGCGAAGCGACCAGGTCGGTCACGCGTCCGATATCGCCGCTAGTCACCAGACGCGGTTCGCTCGCGGCGTCGGCCCGATAGAGCGCAATCTGTTCGTAGCCGTTGATATCCGTAACCGAAGCGAGCCGCTCGCCGTCGTGCAGCCAGCGCGTGAGACGGTTGCGTGCTTTGCTCCCCGCACCGTGGCGGATAACCGCGCCCTCGAAGAGCGGCATGGTAAACGTCTGACCCCGTGCGTCGAAGGCCAGGTGCGTCCCGTCCGGGCTCGGGGCGAACTGCTCGAGCGAATCCGACGCGCTCTCGAAGCGGCGCGCGAGTTGTGGTGCCGTCGAACGCGTTTGAATATCGACTCGCTCGGCGCGGTCGCTCGCGACGTCGTAGAGCTTGATTTCCCCCCCGGCGCAATAAACGATGCTTCTGCCGTCCGTAGAAGGAAAACGTACGTAGTATTCGCTCTCGTGGGTGTGACGGAGAAGGTCGCTCCCGTCCGGAGCGCACGAGTAGATATTTCCAATTCCTTCGTAATCGGATAAGAAGTAGATGCGCTCGCCGATCCACATCGGCCAGCACGGATTCCCGTCAGGCAGCGCAAGCCGCGTGAAGAGCTCCGAGTCCTCCGCTTCAACCCAGATCTCACCGGACGTACCCCCGCGATAGCGCTTCCAACGTGCCGGATCGGCGGCGTTTCGGCCGAGGGCAAGCCGACCCCCCGGACCGTATGAGAGCGCTCGCGAGTGTCCGATTCCAAGCTCGCGTGCCTCGCCGCCTTCGCGCGCGATCGTAAAGAGGCGCGTCTCGCCGTCGTACCACGTCGTCGGATTAGCGGCGAAATATATCTCGCTGCCGTCGTCGCTCCAACCGACGGTGGCGGCCATCGGCGCACCGAGGAAGGTCAAACGGCGCGGTTCGCCACCGCGCGCAGGCATCACGTAGATTTCCGGATTACCGTCGTCGGTTGACACGAACGCAATCCACGAAGCATCCGGCGAGAGACGCGGGAAGGAACAGGTGCCGAAACTCACGGTAAGCCGAACGCCATCGCCGCCCGAAACGGGAACGCTCCAAAGATCGTCTTCGCAGACGTAGACGATGCGGTCGCCCGCTATTGACGGAAAACGATAATAGCCCTCGTCCATAAAGACAACCTTGGCGACCCGCTATCAGGCTCCCCTATTTCGGGGCGCGCGGCATGGCGCCGCTGACGTGCAATAAGCGGCCAAGCGTTGCATTCAGCTCCGCCGTATTCTCGATCTGCGTAAAGACCGGTACCAAAGTCGGCGTTCGAGAGCGGCGCTGGAAGGGCAGGATTGGGCCACCCCACGCGAACTGCGTCGCAGGCTCACCCGCCAGGCTGCGAAAAAAAAGCTCCGCTCCGAGCGCGTTGGCCCAGCCAAACTCAGGACGCGTGTAACGCCAGTAGCCATCTGGATAGAAGCTCTCGTGAATCAATCCACTCTCGCCGTCGGTTTCGGCCAGCGTCGTGATTGCATCGGCCACCTCCGCGGAAGAGGTCGCCGTGAGAGCGCGACCGATGATGCCGAGCGGCCATACGTACCCGTACGGCGTGTGCGGGCTGCCTAGCCCTTGCGCGTACCGCCCGGAAAAGTAAAACGGGTCGTCGGGGCTCAGGACGAACGCGCGCGTGGCAACGTAGGTCGGATCGAATTCCGAGCACCAGTCGATGTAGGGTAGCGTTAGGAGGTTGGGGATGTTGGCGTCATCCATTAGGTTGTACCGCCCGCGCCCGTCGGTCTCGTAAGCGTAGATCACGGCGCGGCGTCGCGCGTCGAAGACGCGTCCATACTGCGCGATGCCCGCTTGAACCGCCGCCCCGAGGGTCTGCGCCGATGCGGCTAGGCTCTCGTCGCCGTATCCTTCGAGCGCCAGTTGGCCGATATCGCGCAGAGCGACCACCGCCATCGCATTTTGTGGAATGTTGAAGCGGTACTGTACCGGATCGTCGGAGGGTCGGAAGGCACCCCAGATCAAGCCCGTTTCGTCGTCGTACGAATCGTCGGTATAGACGCGGTAGGGATAGCGATATCGATTGCAGGCACCGTGATGCTCTTCGCAACGATAGGTAAATACGATGGTCTGCAACGCACGATGCAGGTCGGTTGTGAAGACCGTGCGGTCGTGCGTCACGCGCCAGTAGATCGAGGCGAGCACGACGAACCACGCCGGCGAATCCACCTCCCATTTGCGCTCCCAGACGTGATAGTTCGCGTCGAGCGCGTTGGCGTAAGGATCGGTGAGCACGTTGCGAGCGTTGCGTTCGATCACGCCGGCGAAGCGCGCGCGCAGCACCGGATAGACGGCCTGATAACGAATGTAGGGAATGGTCTGTGCCGAAGAGTCGCGCAGCCACATCGCCGGAATGTCTCCGGTGACAACGTACGTCGTCTCGTCGTCCTCGAGAAAGAAGTCTTGCATCAGCGTGTGAAAGAGCCGTGCCGTCGCGATATCGCGAGTGCGGCGGCCGGTTAGAGGGACGACGAGCGTTTCGGCGGCGGCCGGCAGAGGAAGTTCGGGCGCGAGGATGGAGACGAGCGCGAGGATCGCAAGCCAGCGTGCAAAGAGCACTATGGACCCATTGCCTTCGCGCTGGGAAGGTCCGTTCTTGCCCACGGGCGCAAACAAGCTTCGACCGTGACGAGTCGAGCGACCGGCGACGCCCTGCTGCGCGATTTCGAGATGCACAAGCCGCGCGCGTTGGCACGCGCGATCTCTCTCGCGGAGTCAGGGCGTGCCGCCCCGCTCGTGCGCGCGCTTTACGAAAGGACCGGCCGCGCAATTACGATCGGCCTCACCGGGCCGCCCGGCGTAGGTAAGTCGACGCTAGCGTCAGCGCTCGTACGCAAAGCGCGAGCGCTGAGGCTAGCGGTCGGCGTCGTCTCCGTCGATCCCAGCTCGCCGTTTTCGCGCGGCGCGCTGCTCGGCGACCGCATCCGTCTGGCGGAACACTTCACGGACGACGAGGTCTTTATCCGCTCGATGGCCAGCCGGGGTCATCTCGGCGGACTTGCCGGCGCAACGGCCGACGCCGTTTTGCTGATGGACGCCTTCGGCTTCGATCTCGTCATAATAGAGACGGTCGGCGTCGGACAGAGCGAGGTAGAGATAGCCGAGCTCGCGCAAACGACGCTGGTCGCCCTGCAACCCGGCAGCGGCGACTCGATTCAGGTGCTCAAGGCCGGCATCATGGAGATTGCCGACGTCTTCGTGGTCAACAAAGCCGACCACCCGATGGCGGATCAACTGCGCCGCGAGATACGCTCGGCGATGGAGATGCTCGAGTGGAGGGGTTGGGTGCCCGAACTGGTCGCGACGCAGGCGCTCGAAGGCCGGGGAATCGACGAGCTTTGGGCCGCGGTGGAACGGCACAGAGTGTATCTCAACGAGACCGGCGAGATCGAGACGCGGCGTCGCGACGCATTCACGCACCAAGTGCGACAACTTGCCTTAGGGCGCATCGAGCAGCGTCTCGACCGCATGCTTGAGCTCGACCTTGGCGACGACGTCGATCCGTACGAGGCCGCCGACCGCATCGTCACCGAGCTGAGGCTGTAGGCTGCTGGTTTGGGGAGATTCGACCGCCTGCGTCGAAAAGCTCGGCCCCTATGGCTAGAATGATCGAGCGCCCAAGTGGGCTCGGCGCAGCGCCGACTCCGGCGTTCGAGGAGCAGCGGGAGCGTTGGAAGGCGACATCCGCGAAGGGGCGGCGGCGAACCGGGCCCGGCTCGGGAGCCGTCGACCGTACGATCTCCGACGTTCCGCTCAAGCCCATCTACGCTCCGCAGGACGTCGCAGAGCTCGACCTCGCCGGTGACCTTGCATGGCCGGGTGAGTATCCCTACACCCGCGGAATTCATCCGAACGGCTATCGAGACCGCCTCTGGACGATGCGCCAGTTCGCCGGGTTCGGCACCGCGGCGCAAACCAACGAGCGCTACCACTTTCTGCTCGAACACGGGCAGCACGGGCTATCGGTCGCATTCGATATGCCGACGTTGATGGGTTACGACTCCGACGCACTGCAAGCGCGCGGCGAAGTCGGCAAGTGCGGCGTCGCGATCGACTCGCTGGCCGACATGGAGGTGCTCTTCGACGGGATCGACATGGGCGACATTACGACCTCGATGACGATCAACGGTCCCGCCTGCATCGCACTCGCCCAGTATATCGCTGCCGCCGAGAGGAAAGGCATTCCTCGCGCCAAGCTCGGCGGAACGATCCAGGCCGATATCCTCAAAGAGTACATCGCGCAGAAGGAATGGATCTTTCCGCCGCGCCCGCACATGCGGATCATCGTGGACATGATCGAGTTCTGCACGCGCGAGATGCCGAAGTGGAATACGATATCGATCTCGGGATATCACATCCGCGAAGCCGGTTCCACCGCGGCGCAGGAGCTGGCCTTTACGCTGGCCGATGGCTTTGCCTACGTCGAAGCCTGCACGGCGGCGGGAATGGACGTCGATTCCTTTGCGCCGCGCCTCTCGTTCTTCTTCAACTCGCACATCGATTTTTTTGAAGAGATCGCCAAGTTCCGGGCGGCGCGCCGAATCTACGCGCGCCACATGCGCGAGAAATACGGAGCGAAGGATCCGCGCTCGTGGCAGCTGCGCTTTCATACCCAGACGGCGGGCTGCAGCGCTACCGCCCAGCAGCCCGAGAACAACATCGTGCGCGTCGCCTTCGAGGCGATGGCCGCGGTGCTCGGCGGCACGCAGTCGCTGCACACAAACTCGATGGACGAAGTCCTCGCGTTGCCGTCGGAAAAATCCGTCGAGATCGCTCTACGCACGCAGCAAGTTCTTGCTTACGAGACTAACGTGACCAACGTCGTCGACCCGCTTGGCGGTTCCTACTTCGTCGAGGCGCTGACGGAGGAGATGGAGCGCGAGGCCGAGAGCTATTTCGCGCAGATCGCCGAGTACGGCGGTGTGATCGAGGCGATCGAGGCAGGTTTTTTCCAGCGCGAGATTGCCGACGCCAGCTACCGGTATCAACGCTCGATCGAGACGCGCGACCGCATCATCGTCGGCGTAAACGCGTTCGTCAAGGAAGACGAGCCGGCAAATATCGACCTGCTCAAAATCACCGAAGCGACGGAGCGCGAACAAGCCTCCTCGGTACGGAGTCTGCGCGCCCGCCGCGACAACGCGGTTGTGGAACGCAACCTCGAACGGCTGCAGGCGGCCTGCCGCGATCCGAAGGATAACCTGATGCCGCACCTCATCGATTGCGTCAATGCCTACGCCACCGAGGGCGAGATCATCGAGGCGATGGCCGGAGTCTACGGACGCTACACGGAGACGGCAGTTCTTTGATAAGGGGAGAGATGCGCGGCACCGACCTCGAGCTCTACCGCGTGCGCCGGACGCTCGCGCAAGTCAAGCGTAAGCTCGAAGAGGCGCTTCACTTGAGCCGTTGCCAGGACGAGATGCGACATGAACGAACGGCCGCTGCGCGTCGTCATCGCTAAAGCCGGGCTCGACGGCCACGACCGGGGAGCCAAGGTCATCGCGCGCGCGCTGCGCGACGCTGGTATGGAGGTCATCTACACGGGACTATTCCAATCGCCCGAGCAGATCGTGCAGACGGCCATTCAGGAGGATGCGGACGGCATCGGCCTCTCGATTCTCTCCGGCGCGCACATGACGCTCTTCCCGCTCGTGGTCGAGCAGCTGCAGGCCCAGGAAGCGGGCGACATCGTCTTTTTCGGCGGCGGAACGATTCCGCCGGAGGATGCCAAGCGCTTAAGAGAGCTCGGCGTGCGTGAGATCTTCACGCCCGGCGCGCCGTTGCAAACGATCGTTGACTTCGTCTCGCGCGAGTGCGGCAAGCGTAGAACTCTGGTCCACGACAAGTAAGTGACCGCGCCACTAGTGTCGCGCATCCGGACGCGAGTCGCGCCGTCGCCGACCGGCGATCCGCACGTCGGCACCGCATACGTCGCGCTCGTCAACTACTGTTTTGCCAAGAAACACGGCGGCGAGTTCGTCTTGCGAATCGAGGATACCGATCAGGCGCGCAGCACCGCCGAGAGCGAACGCGTCATCCTCGCGGCGCTGCGGTGGTGCGGTCTGAAATGGGATGAAGGCCCGGATGTCGGTGGTCCGTTCGGCCCGTATCGGCAGAGCGAGCGCTCGAGCATCTACGCGGAGTATGCTCGAAAGCTGCTCGCGTCGGGTCATGCCTTCAAATGCTTTTGCACTCCCCAGCGCTTAGAGGAGATGCGCGTCGCGCAGCGCGCGGCCGGGCATCCCTCGCGGTACGACGGCCTTTGCCTTAGTTATTCGTCCGAGGAAGTCGCGCGGCGCGAAGCGGCCGGCGAACCGTACGTCGTGCGCATGCGCGTTCCCGACGAAGGCGTCTGTGTCGTCGAAGATATGCGCCGCGGTAGCATCGAGTTCGAATATGCGAACGTGGACATGCAGGTCTTGATCAAGTCTGACGGCATGCCGACCTATCACCTCGCCAACGTCGTCGACGATCACCTCATGGAGATCACGCACGTCTTTCGCGGCGAAGAATGGGTTTCGAGCGCACCAAAACACTTGCTGCTCTACTCGTATTTCGGTTGGCAGCCACCGCGGCTGATGCATCTGCCGCTCTTGCGCAATCCCGACAAGAGCAAGCTGAGCAAACGCAAGAATCCGACGGGGATTCTCTTCTTTCGCGCGATGGGTTATTTGCCCGAGGCGCTCGTCAACTTTTTGGCGCTGCTCGCAAACGCAACGCGCGACGGCGAGGACGAGATGATGGACCTACCGGCAATCGTGCGGCGGTTCGAGGTCGAGCACGTGCCGACGGGCGGCCCGGTCTTCGATACCGCGAAGCTCGACTGGCTCAACGGTCGCTATATTCGGGAAAAGCTCGACCCGGCTTCGCTGCTGGAACGTGTGCGCGAGTGGGCGGCCTCGCCCGAGCGCCTGACGCGCATCGCGCACCTGGCGGGGCCGCGCATCGAGCGCTTGAGCGACCTGGGCCCGTTGCTTGCCTTTCTCTTCTCCGGACGGCTGGTACTGACGCCGCAGTCCTTTGCGTCTGCCAAGCTGGACGGCGATTCGATGCGCCGCGCCTTCACGCAGGCGCTAACGGAGTTCGATGCGCTTGCGGTTTGGGACGCATTTGGCATCGAGAGCGTCATTACCAGTATCGCAACGCAGTTGGAAAGGAAGACGCGCGATGTCGCGCGCCCCTTCTACGTCGCCATCACGGGGAGCTCAACCTCGATCCCGCTCTACGATTCGATGGAGTTGCTGGGACGTGACCTCGTACGCGAGCGGCTCCGCAACGCGCTGCGGGTTCTCGAGGCTGCTGCGTGATGCGCGCGATCGTGCTGGCGGCCGGCAAAGGTACGCGCATGAAAAGCGCGCGATCGAAGGTTCTCCACGAGATCTGCGGGCGTCCGATGCTCTGGTACGTTCTGCAGGCGCTGCGGCGCGCCGGGTTCGACGAGATCGTCGTCGTCGTTAACCCAGAGCTGAACGAAGAGATGGAGCGTTTCGAGGTGGAGAGCGTCGTGCAGCGGGAGCAGCTCGGCACCGGAGATGCGGTCAGGGCGGCGCTGGACTACCTCGTACCCGGAGCCGGCCCTCTGATCGTGGTCTGCGGCGACATGCCGCTGGTTACCGGCGAACTGCTCGGGGGCATGGCCGGTACGCTCGATGCCCGCGACGACGGCACCGCGCCGGTGATGGCGCTGGTAACCGTTAAGATGCCGCTGCCCTCGAGCTTCGGGCGCATCATCCGCAGCGGCCCGCGCGTCGAGCGCATCGTCGAGGTTCGTGACGCGACGCCGGATCAGCTTGCGATCGACGAGATGAATGCCGGCATCTATGCGTTCGACGAGACGGCATTGCGCGATGCGGTAGGGCATCTGCGGGCCGATAACGCGCAGGGGGAGTACTATCTTACCGATACCGTCGCGTTCTTCGCCGCCGCCGGGAAGGGAGTTCGGCCGGTGCTCGCTCCCGATCACCTGCAGGTGATCGGCATCAACGATCGCGTCGAGCTCGCGCAGGCGCGTAAGGAGATGAACGCGCGTTTATGCGCAGCGCATATGCGCGCCGGGGTTACGATCGTCGACCCGGATACGACCTATCTCGAGCCCGAGCTAGAAATCGGCGGCGATACGGTCATCTACCCGAACACCGCGATTGGGCGCCTATCCAAGCTCGGGCGTGGCTGCGTGATCGGGCCGAACTGTCGCCTATCGAGTGCTTCGCTCGGCGAACGCGTTACGGTACGCGAGAGCGTCGTCACCGACACGACGATCGGCAACGACGTAACGATCGGACCCTACGCGCATCTGCGCGGCGAGACCGCTTTAGGTGATAACGTGCACGTTGGAAACTTCGTCGAGATCAAGAAGTCGAAGTTTGCTCGCCGCGTCAAAGTCAGCCATCTCTCGTATATCGGCGACGCAACCATTGGTGAAGAGACCAACATCGGTGCGGGAACGATCACCTGCAACTTTGACGGCGAGCGCAAGAACGAGACCGTTATCGGACGCGGCGTTGCGATCGGCTCGAACACCTCGCTCATCGCACCCGTCTACGTGGGCGACGGCGCGCTGACCGGTGCCGGCTCGGTCGTAACCAAGGACATCCCCAGCGGCGAGCGCGTCGCCGGTAATCCGGCTCGCCCGCTACCCAAGAAGTAGGTCGTGCGAGCTCTCCGCGGGGCGTTCTTTGCCGTAGCGGTGCTCGCGGCGTTCCCGGTCGCTAATGCGGCACCGATCGCTCGCCCGAACGCGCTCGACCGCCGGGTGGATACCCTTGCGCAAGCGACGCTGCTCGCAGAGCCTGCGCGATCGCTGGTAGATCCGGCGCGCCAAGCCGCCGCGATTCGCCGCGTGCATTGGACCTTGCCGGGCTGGGTGCTGATCCAGGTCTTCGCCGCGGCGGCACTCTTCTATCTGTGGAGTTCGGGGGGCGCCGCGGCGCTGCGCGACCGGCTTCGACGACGCATCGGCCCCGATTGGCTCGTGCGTTTTGCTTTCGGTGCGGCGCTCGCGCTCGTCGCGCGTCTCGCGGCCTTTCTTCCCGCCTTCTATCTCTATCGCGTCGACAAGACGATGGGACTGTCGGTGGAGCTCACGCGCTTCTGGGCGCTCTCGTGGGCGTTCCACACGCTCCTTGGGATGATCGTCGCCGGACTGATCGCCGCAATCGTTTTGGGTTGGGTCGGGCGCACGCATCAATGGTACATCTATACGATTCTCGGAATTCTCGGCGGCTGCATCGTATGGTCCTACCTAAGCCCGTACGCCTATCTGCCCGGCTCGCGCCCTATTCGTCTGCGCGATGGCGCGCTCGCCGTCGAGATCCGCGGGATGCTCGCGCGTAGCGGCCTCCCGGGCGTTCCGGTGCGCATCGAAGCGATTAGCAACTCACCGGCGGGCGAAGCGACGGTTCTAGGGCTCGGCGCGTCGCGTACGATTCTGCTCGGCGATTCGCTGATCGCCGGATCCACCGCGCCCGAAATCGTGTATCAGGTCGCCTACCAGCTCGGGCACGCCGCTCACCGCGATCTCATCGCGATCGCATTGATCGAGGGCGGCGTCATCATCGTCTTTGCCGCGCTGGCGGTCGTTATCGCCGATCGCATCAGTTTTCGGCGCGACGACGATCCGCTCTCGCGGCTGGCGATCGTTGGCGCGCTACTCGCCCTTGTCTATCTCGCTGCCGTTCCGGTGCGCAACGCCGCGCTGCGCTCCTATGATTTTTCGGCCGACCAGTTCGCGGTTACGTTGACCGGCGATCCGTCGGCAGCAGTGCGCGCGTTGGTGCGTGTGAGCGATCAACGCATGGAGGAGGTCTGTCCCGAACTGACCGCGCGGCTCTTCCTCTACTCCTCGCCCGGAACCGGCGCGCGCATCGCCGCGATCAATCACGTTCCGTCGGGCTGTCCCTAATGTCGTGATCTCCAGCCCTAGGACTAGTGCCCCACGTATTTACGAAGCGCATCGCTGGCTCCAGCCCTTCGCCGATCCAGAGCATGACGCCGTCGACAGCCGCGGCGACGACCTCCGGCAATAAGCGCCGTTCTTCATCTTTGAACTGGCCTAGCACGTGATCGGCGCCCTCGTATTCGGGACGCCCGAGGCCGACACGGATGCGGGGAAACTCTTCTCCGATGGTCGCGATGACCGAGCGGAGGCCGTTATGACCCCCGTGACCGCCGCTCGGCCGCATGCGTAACTTTCCAAAGGGCAGATCCATGTCGTCGCTGATGACGAGCACGCCGGCCGGAGGGGTGCGGTACCAGGATGCGATCAAGCGTACCGGCGTCCCGCTGAGGTTCATGAACGACGTGGGCTTAACGAAGACGATGCGCCGTTTGGGATCCATCGCCTGATACGCGGCGTCTCGCTTCTTCCACGAAGTGACGTTCAAACGCCGCGCCGCCTCGTCGACGATCATGAAGCCGAGGTTGTGACGGGTTGCCGCGTACTCGGGGCCTGGGTTGCCCAGCCCCACGACGAGTCTCGGAGCGGCTCCCTCCAGCTACGTTCCCTACCCCTCGGGCGCCGGCGCCGGCTCGGCGCCGACGACCTGCGGCTCGGTGACCTCTTCAGCTGGCGCGGCCTCTTCATCGTGGGTCCTGGGCGGCTCGATCGTCACTACCAGCGTCTCCGGCGGCGTCACCAGCTTGAAACCCGGCGGCAGTTTGATTTCGCCTGCCGTCACGTGATCGTGGATGACCAGCGGCGTCACGTCGATCTCGAGGTGCTCGGGAATCTTGCTGGCCGGCCCCTCGATCTCGATCTCGTGTACGATAACGTCCATCACGGCGCCCATCTGCTTGACGCCCTCGGCCACGCCGACCGTAACGATGCCCAGCCGCGCGGTGATCGCCTCGTCGGCCGAGACGCGCTGCAGATCGGCGTGCACGATGCGGCGCGTGACCGGGTGGAGCTGCACCTCGCGGACAAGCGCCGTCTGCCGCTCTTTCTTCCCATCGGTAAGCGTGATGATCGCGTTACGTCCCGCGTGATGCAGCAACTCGCTAAAAGCGTGCGCGTCGACCGCGACATGATCGGGAACGTTACCGTGCCCGTAGACGACGGCCGGAATCTTTCCGGCCGCGCGCAACGCGTTGGAACCGGTTGTGCCGAGTTTCGTTCGGCGCTCGATGGAGAGCTTCAACTCTTTGGTGGCCACGGTGTTCCTTTTCTAAACGGGTGCTAGACGACGGCGACGGGCTCCGGAGCCGGGGCCGCCATCGTCTTCGTCGATTCATCGCCCGTAAAGAGCTCCGAGACCGAACGGTTGGCGATGATACGGTTGATCGTGTCGGCAAAGACCTGCGCGATCGAAAGCTGCGTGAACTTCGGATGGTCGAGATGGTCTGCGAACGGAATGGTATTGGTGAAGAGCACTCGCTCGATCTCCGACTTCTCGAGCACTTCAACGGCCTCGCCGGCGAAGATGCCGTGGGTTGCGACGGTGTAGACCTTGGTGGCACCCCGCGCCTTGATCGCTCCGGCCGCTTTGGCGAGCGTACCGCCGGTGGAGATCATGTCGTCCACGATAACGGCGACCTTGCCGTCGACGTCGCCGACGATGTCGGTTACCTCCGCAACGTCGGGCTCGGGCCGCCGCTTGAAAACGATCGCGAGCGAGCTGTTCAGCTTCTTGGCAAAAAGCTCGGCGCGGTGCACGCCGCCGGCGTCGGGGGAGACGACGACGATCTTATCGTCGCGCAGCCCTTCTTTTATCAAGTAGTTGCAGAGAACGGGGATCGCCATCAAGTTGTCAACCGGAAGGTCGAAGAAGCCTTGAATCTGTGCGGCGTGCAGGTCCATCGTGACGATCCGCCGCGCTCCCGTTACCTTGAGCAGGTTGGCGATCACCTTGGCCGAGATCGGCTCGCGCCCTCTGGTCTTCTTGTCTTGCTTCGCGTAGCCGTAGAACGGAATCACTGCCGTAATGCGCGCCGCCGAGGCACGTCGCAGCGCATCGATCATCAACAGCAGCTCCATGACGGCGTCGTTGACGCCTTTGCCGTTGGGAGCTTTGCAGATGGACTGGATGACGAAGACTTCGGCGCCGCGGACGTTCTCGCCGATTTCCACGCGTGTCTCTTCGTTGCGGAACTCCGAAACGAGCGCCTTGCCCACATGCAGGCGCAGGCGCTTGGCGATCTCTTCGGCCAGCGCCGGATTGGAGTTACCACTGAAAAGCAGCGGGGCTGACACGGGGAAGAGATTCGCTAGGTGAATCGTTCGGCCCTCGAAGGCTGTTTATTAAGGAGTGGCAGAGAAGTTTATGCTGGCCTCGCCCTTCGCGCTGGCCGGCGATCAGCCCAAGGCGACCGAAGCCTTGGCGCGGGGAATCTTAGGCGGCGACCGCATCCAAACGTTGATTGGAGTCACCGGGAGCGGTAAGACGATGGCGATGGCGCGCACCATCGAGCTCGTGCAAAAGCCGACGCTCGTGCTCTGCCATAACAAGACGCTGGCCGCCCAGCTCTGCGCCGAGTTTCGAGAGTTCTTTCCCAAAAACGCGGTCGAGTACTTCGTCTCGTACTTCGACTACTATCAGCCCGAAGCGTACGTCCCCTCGACCGATACCTACATCGAGAAGGATAGCTCGATCAACGACGAGATCGAGCGTCTGCGGCATTCGGCGACCCAGTCGCTGCTGACGCGTCGCGACACGCTGATCGTGGCCTCGGTCTCCTGCATATTCGGCCTCGGCTCGCCCTCGGACTACGTCGAGATGTCGGCGCGGATTCGCGTCGGCGAAGAGATCGACCGCGACGTTTTCCTGCGCAAGCTCATCGACATGCAGTACCGGCGCAACGACCTCAATCTGGTACGCGGGACCTTCCGGGTTCGTGGCGACACGCTCGAGTACGTTGGCGTGGACGAGGAGTTGGTTCATCGCATCGGGTTCTTCGGCGACGAGATCGAGTCGATCAACGTCGTCAACCTGCTGACCGGCGAGTACCTCGAGAGCAAGAGCGAACTGACAATCTTTCCGGCCAAACACTTCATCACGCCCGACGAGAAACTGCGGCGTGCGGTCGTCTCGATCGAGGCCGAGCTCGAGGAACGGCTGGCCTACTTCAAGCGCAGCGGCAAACTGCTCGAGGCGCAGCGCTTGGAGATGCGCGCGCGCTACGATCTCGACATGTTGCGTGAGGTTGGGTACTGCAACGGCATCGAGAACTACTCGCGCCATCTCACCGGCCGGGAGCCCGGCTCGACGCCGTGGTGTCTGCTCGATTTTTTTCCTAAAGACTGGCTGCTCTTCGTCGACGAGTCGCACGTTACGCTACCGCAAGTCCACGGCATGTTCGCCGGCGACCGCTCGCGCAAGCAAGTCTTAGCCGAACACGGGTTCCGCCTCCCTAGCGCCCTCGACAATCGGCCGTTGACCTACGAAGAGTTCGACGAACACATCGTGCAGGCAGTCTACGTCTCGGCGACGCCCGGCGCTTACGAGATCAAGCGCAGCAGCCACGTCGTCGAGATGATCATCCGTCCTACGGGTCTGGTCGACCCGGAGGTCGAGGTTCGACCGACCCGCAACCAGGTTGACGACTTGATGGAGGAGATCCGTCTGCGGGTCGAGCGCAAAGAACGCGTGCTCGTGACGACGCTTACCAAGAAGATGGCCGAGGATCTCACCGATTTCCTCGTCGAGAACGGACTGCGCGTCCGATACCTGCATAGCGAGGTGGATACGCTCGAACGGGTCGCTATTCTCCGCGATCTGCGCCTCGGCGTCTTCGACGTGTTGGTCGGCATCAATCTCTTACGCGAGGGACTCGACCTGCCCGAGGTTTCGCTTGTCGGCATCCTCGATGCAGATAAAGAGGGCTATTTGCGCAGTGGAACATCGCTGATTCAAACGATCGGCCGCGCCTCGCGCAACGTCGACGGCAAGGTGATCATGTACGCGGACGTCGTAACCGAATCGATGGCGCGCGCCATCGGCGAGACGCGGCGGCGCCGCGAGATGCAGGTTGCCTACAACCGCGAGCACGGCATCGAGCCGCGTTCGGTTCGCAAGCAGATTCACGACATCTTGAGCATGGTCGGCGCGACGGCGGAGAACACTGCGAAGCTCAAATTGGAGAAGCTGCCGCGGGAGGTGGCACTGCGGATGTCGCGCGATCTGGAGCGCAACATGCGCGAAGCCGCGGCGAACCTCGAGTTCGAGAAGGCAGCCGCGCTGCGCGACGAGCTCATCGAGCTGCGCAAGCAGATCGGAGGGAACGAAGGCATCCTCTTCGGCGGAAGGGCGCCGAAGATCTTCGACAAGGCGTTGGCCGAACTCGTAAGTAACTGAGGAACTCCTGACCGACCGCACGCATCGATCGCAGCGAGCAGTTTCGCCGCAGGTCGAGGCGCGCCCGAGGAAGCATAGTGGCCTCTGTGACCGAGGGCGGAACGAAGAGATGCGGCGAAACCGCCGCTGCCCGTGGGGTCGTTTGAGTATGCTCCCTCACCTTTTCCTAGCAGCCGATACGCTGCGGCCAAACGGTCGGCGCGTTCGGTCGGTCAGGAGTTCCTAGACCTTGGCTGTCCTAACGCACACGATCCTGCGCGTTCCCGAGGCGCTCGCCGAGCTCGGTATTATCGTGCTCGTGGTTGCGTGCTTCGTGGGTCTGCACGCGTTCGTACAGCGTCGACTGCGCAGCGAGGTGCTGCGGCGTCATAACGACGTCGCCGGCTATCTCTTCTCGGCCGTCGGCGTGCTCTATGCCGTCGTGCTCGGCTTCGTCGTTGTAGTCGTCTGGCAAAAGTACGATTCGACGGTCGACAACGTGCAGAGCGAGGTCGATGCGGCGGCCAATCTCTACCACGTCGTCGACGGCTATCCGCCCGGCGAACGCTTCGCGATTCGCCACGAGATCGCAAGCTACGCGCAGCTAGTCATGAACGTCGAGTGGCCGGCGATGGAACGCGACCAAGAGGTCTCCGAATCGGATACTGCGCTGGTCGAAGATATCGCCTACCGCGTCGACACCTTCTCGCCGCGAACCTTGGGCGAAGCCAACGCCCAGCAGGCCGCGATGGAGAGCATAAAGCGCCTCTTCGACGCGCGTCGCGTACGGCTCGTGCAGGCGGCTCCGGCGGTACCGACGATCTTGTGGTTTGCGCTGGTCGCCGGAGCGCTTGCGATGATCGCCTTCTGCTATATCTTCGGGGTGGAGAACCGGCCGGCGCAGCTGCTGATGACGGCGATCCTCGTTGGGCTCATCGCAATTCTCTTCGCCGTCATCTACGAGTTCGCGACGCCGTTCTCGGGCTCGGTCTCGATCTCATCGGATGGCTGGAGCTTCATCGCGCAGCATATGCACGATATTCGCTGATGCGCCGCATCGAACTCGCGCTCTTCGATCTCGACGATACGCTGCACGACGATACGCACGCGTATTCCAGCGCTGCCGAAGAGGTGGCGCGCGAGGTTGCCGCCGAGCACGGCATCGATGCGCTCGCGCTCAAGGCGGCCTACATCGCCGAGTCAGAGGGGTTCTGGCATCGCCTCTCTCCGCTCGACCTGAAGGTTAAGTTGACCACGCTTCGCGAGACCATGTGGCAGTCGGCGCTCGAAAGTGTCGGCGTCGACGATGCCGAGGTGGCGCAGCGCAGCGCCGAACGTTACAACGCCTACCGCACGAAGTATTTTACGCTCTTTCCGGGAAGCGTCGAGCTGCTGCGCGCTCTGCGGGAGCGGGGGATGAAACTCGGCATCGTGACCAACGGTCTCTCGGAGACGCATCGCGAGAAGATTGCGGTTCTGCGGCTTAGCGAGTACTTCGATGCAATCTTCCTCTCCGACGAGGTCGGCATGGTCAAGCCCGACCCGCTGCTTTTCGCGCACGCCTGCCGCACGCTCGGGGGGGCACCGGCGCATGCCGCTATGGTAGGCGACCGGTACGACCGCGACATTCGCGGAGCCCAGGAGGCGGGGCTCTTCACGATCTGGCTCAACGTCCGCTCCGAAGAGCTGCCGCCGGGCGCCACGCCGCCGGACGCAACCTGCGGCTCGATTGCCGACGTGGCCCGCATACTTCTGCAGCCTGCGAGTGTCTCCTAACTAGTGTCCGGAACGCTAACGTGTCGTTGAACTCCATCGTCATCAAGGGCGCGCGCGAGCACAATCTCAAGAACGTGGATCTCGTGCTTCCGCGCAACCAGCTCATCGTCGTGACCGGCCTCTCCGGCTCCGGGAAATCGTCGTTGGCCTTCGATACGATCTATGCCGAGGGACAGCGGCGCTACGTCGAATCGCTCTCGTCCTACGCGCGGCAGTTTCTCGGGCAGATGGAGAAGCCCGACGTCGACTACATCGAGGGTCTTTCGCCGGCGATCTCGATCGACCAAAAGTCCACTTCGCGCAATCCGCGCTCTACCGTGGGGACGGTCACCGAGATCTACGACTACCTGCGCCTGCTCTTTGCGCGCGTCGGCACGCCGCACTGCTATCAGTGCGGGCGTGAGATCAGCACGCAGTCCAGCGAGCAGATCGTCGACTCGATCGTCGAGCTTCCCGAGGGAACCCGCATGGTGCTGCTGGCGCCGCTCGTTCGCGGACGCAAGGGTGAGTATGCAAAGCTCTTTGAGGAGGTTGCCAAAGAGGGCTTCACGCGCGTTCGCGTGGACGGTGAAACGAAAGAACTATCGTCGAAGATCGTTCTCGACAAGAAGCGCAAACATACGATCGAAGTCGTCGTCGACCGGCTCGTAATGAAGCCCGAGATCCGCAAGCGCCTCGCCGATTCGGTCGAGACTACGCTGCGTCTCTCGAGCGGCATCGTTACCGTGCTCTTGATCCCTTCGACGGGCTCAGGGCAGGGTCGGGAACTCACGTTCAGCGAAGCGTTTGCCTGCGTCTACTGCGGTCTTTCATTTGAGGAACTGGCGCCGCGACTCTTCTCTTTCAACTCGCCGTATGGAGCGTGCCCGGCGTGCAGCGGGCTAGGCGAGAAGATCGAAATCGACCCATGGAAGGTGATCCCCGATCGCGGCAAATCGATCGCCGACGGCGCGATCGTACCGTGGAGCCGCAACTTGGGCGGCGGCCGGTATCCCTCGATGAATCCGTACTACATGCAGCAGCTCGAGCGCGTGCTGCGCCGCTATCGCGTAAAGACCTCCACGCCGGTTGAGAAGCTTTCAGACGAAGTGCTCGACGTCATCCTCTACGGCGAGGATCGCGAGCAGACTTTTGCCTATACTTCACGCGGCGGCAAGACCTGGGAGTATCGCTCTTCGTTTGAAGGCGTGATCAACAATCTGCAGCGCCGCTACAGCGAAACGTCGAGCGACTACGTCAAGGAAGAGATCGAAAAGTTCATGTCGGCCTCGGTCTGTCCATCGTGCAAAGGCGCGCGCCTTAAGCCCGAAGCGTTGGCGGTAACCGTCGGCGGCAGCAACATCGATAAGCTCACCCGGATGTCGATCGAGCAGCTGGAACTCTTCTTCCGAGAGCTAACGCTGACGCCGCGCCAAGAGCAAATCGCCCATCAGATCGTCAAAGAGATTCGCGCGCGCCTCGGGTTTTTGATCAACGTCGGCTTGAACTATCTGACGCTCTCGCGTTCGGCCACGACGCTGGCCGGCGGTGAGTCGCAGCGAATTCGGCTGGCGACGCAGATCGGCAGCGCGCTGGTCGGCGTTCTCTACATTCTCGACGAGCCGTCGATCGGATTGCATCAGCGCGACAACGATCGCTTGCTGGCAACGCTGCGGACGCTGCGCGACCTCGGCAACACGCTGATCGTGATCGAACACGACGAGGATACGATGCGCACCGCCGACGTCGTCGTAGATATCGGACCCGGCGCGGGTGCGGAAGGGGGCGAGATCCTCACCGCGGGTACGCTGGAGGACGTCATCGCCAACCCGGTCTCGGAGACGGGAGCCTATCTCTCGGGACGTAAGTTCATTCCGATTCCACGCAGGCGCCGCGCGCCGCGCGGTTGGCTCGAGGTCCGCAACGCAAAGGCCAACAATCTTCGGGGCATCGACGTGCAGTTTCCCATCGGCGTCTTCGCGACGGTGACGGGCGTCAGCGGCAGCGGCAAGTCCACACTGGTGAACGAGGTTCTCGTGCGGGCCCTCAACCAGCATCTGCATCGGCAGCCGCCCGGCGGAACCTATGGGTCGGTAAAGGGCGCCGCGCAGCTCGACAAGCTCGTGGTGATCGATCAATCGCCTATCGGGCGCACGCCGCGCAGCAATCCGGCCACCTATACCGGCGCGTTCGACCAGATTCGCGAGCTCTTTTCGCTCGTTCCCGAAGCGCGGATGCGCGGCTACACGCCGGGACGCTTCTCGTTCAACGTGAAGGGTGGCCGCTGCGAGGCCTGCCAAGGTGACGGCATCATCAAGATCGAGATGCACTTCTTGCCCGATGTCTACGTGCCGTGCGAGGTCTGCAAGGGCCGCCGCTACAACGCGCAGACACTCGAAGTCAAATATAAAGGAAAGACGATCTCCGACGTGCTGGAGATGCGGGTCGACGAAGCCAGCGACTTCTTCGCCAACATTCCGCGCGTACACAATAAGCTGCACACGATCTGCGACGTTGGCCTCGGATACATCAAGATGGGACAGCCGGCGACGACGCTCTCCGGCGGTGAGGCGCAGCGGGTCAAACTCGCGACGGAGCTCTCGCGCCGCTCGACCGGACGCACCTTCTACGTGTTGGACGAGCCGACGACCGGCCTGCACTTTGCGGATATCCATAAGCTTCTCGAGGTGCTCGAGCGGCTCGTGCGGCTTGGCAACACGGTGCTGGTGATCGAACACAATCTGGACGTAATCAAAACGGCCGATTATCTCATCGATCTCGGCCCCGAGGGCGGCGATCGCGGCGGGACCGTCGTCGCAACCGGAACGCCTGAGGAGGTCGCGCAGAACGAAGCTTCGTTCACCGGTAAATATCTCGTTCCAGTCTTACGCGACCAGCGCGCGGTCGGACACCATCAGCTCGACGCGGCCGAACTGGAGCGCCTCGAGCAAGAGAATCTCTTCACGCTGCGCGATCTCGCCAAAACTGGACGCGTTGCCGTAGAGGCCTAGTGTCGCGAGCCACGCCGGCGGCGCGTGCCGAGTCGCTGCGCGCACAGATCGAGGAGGCTAACTACCGGTACTACGCGCTCGACGATCCCCAGATTACCGACGCCGAGTTTGACGCGCTTGCGCGAGAGCTGATCGAACTGGAGCGGGCGCATCCGGAGCTGCAGACGCCGGACTCCCCGACGCAGCGCGTCGGCGTCGCAGCCTCCGAGCGATTCGCGCCCTACGAACACGCGCGGCCCATGCTCAGCTTGGCGAATGCGGTCTCCGTGGAGGAGCTGCGCGCGTTTGACGAACGGGCGCGCAAGCTTGCTGGGACGACCGTCGCGTACGTCTGCGAGCTGAAGATCGACGGTCTCGCCGTTGCCCTCGACTATCGCGATGGCTCGTTCGTGCGCGGCGGAACGCGTGGCGACGGGCGCGTTGGTGAAGACGTCACCGCCAATCTGCGGACGATCAAGACGATTCCCCTGCGGCTTCGAGACCCTCGCAGCGCCTCGTTCGTGGAGGCGCGGGGCGAAGTCTATCTGCGCAAGAGCGATTTCGAGCGCCTCAACAGCGAGCGCGAGCGCGAAGGCTTGCCGCTTTTTGCCAATCCGCGCAACGCCGCCTCCGGCGGCGTACGTCAACTCGATCCGGCGCTGACCGCCGCGCGCCGTCTATCGTTCTACGCCTATCAACTTGCGGTCGACCAGGGTGCGAGTGCCGGCGCCGCCCGCACCCAGTGGGAGGCGCTCGAGCGTCTACGCGAGCTCGGGCTTCCTGTCAATCCGCACATCGTGCTTGCGGCGGCCCTCGACGAGGTCATTGAGTATTGCGCGGACTGGGAAGAACGCCGCGACACGCTCGACTACGAGATCGACGGCGTGGTCGTCAAGGTCAATGAGTTTGCGCTGCAGGAGCGCCTTGGTGCCGTCGCGCGCGACCCGCGTTGGGCGATCGCCTTCAAGTTTAAGCCGCGAGAGGCGACGACGAAGCTGCTGGATGTCGCCGTGACGGTCGGGCGTACCGGCACGCTCAATCCGAGCGCGGTTCTGCAGCCGGTGCAGATCGGCGGCGTAACCGTGAAGAGCGCAACGCTGCACAACATCGACTACATCGAAGGTCACGACATCCGCATCGGCGATACCGTGCTGGTGACGCGAGCCGGTGACGTGATTCCACGCGTCGTCGGACCGCTAACGGCGCAGCGTACCGGGCGCGAACGGAAATTCAAGATGCCGCAGCGGTGTCCCGTCTGCGGCTCCGACGTCGATCGTCCCAGTGGCGAAGCGATGTCGCGTTGTACCAACGCGGCCTGTCCGGCGCAAGTCTTCGAGCGTTTGCGCCACTTTGCATCTCGTGGTGCGATGGATATTGAGGGCATCGGCGACGTCATGGCGCAGCAGTTGACCGAGCTCAAGCTGGTGTGCGACATCGCCGACACCTATAAGTTGAACGAAAGTTCGCTCGCATCCGTTCCCCGAATGGGAAAGAAAAGCATAGAAAATCTGTTGCGCAACGTCGAAGCGTCGAAGCGCCGCGGCCCGGCTCGTCTGCTCTACGGCTTAGGCATACGTTTCGTCGGCACGCAAACCGCGCAGATCCTCGTCGACGATTTTGGCTCGGTCGATGCGATTGCAAGCGCCGATGAAGCGGAGCTGCAGCGCAGCGACGGCATTGGCCCTGAAGTGGCACGCAGCGTCGCGCTCTTTTTTAGGCAGGCACCCAATCGAGCGATGATCGAGCGATTGCGCGCAGCCGGCGTCGTCGTGAGCGCCGCCAAGCGTAAGCGAGCCGATGGCGCATTGACGGGGAAGACCTTCGTCTTGACGGGCACCCTGCTGAATCTGACGCGCGAAGCGGCTTGTGAGCTCATCGCTGCCGCCGGAGGTAAGGTCACGGGCTCGGTGAGCAAGAAGACCGACTACGTCGTGGCGGGTAGCGACCCGGGAAGCAAGCTCGGCAAAGCAGAGCAACTTGGCATCACGATCCTCGACGAAGCCGGCTTGCGCGAACTCGTGTCATGAATACTGCGGCGCGCGTCGTACCGGCAGACGTCTTGACGCCGATCGGTGCGTTTCGCGCGCTGGCGAATCCTGGCGCCGCATGTCTGCTCGAAAGCGTCGAAAGCGGTGGACGGATCTCGCGCTATTCCTTTATCGGCCTCGATTATCGCGCTGCCGCCGAGTTCGAAGCCGACGGCGCGCTTTACGCGCGCGTGCGCGCCTTCGTCGGCGAGCACCGAATCGCGGGTGCTGGCGGCGCGCTCGGCGGCGCACTACTCGCCTTCTCTTACGATGCGGCGCGTCCCGACGCGCGGCTGCCGGCGCGCGCCCAATCGGAGCCCGCGATGCCGGGCGCGTTCGTCGCGATTCCCGCAACCTGGCTGATCTTCGACCACTTCACCGATCTGCTCACGATCTGGACGAGCGACGGCGATATGAGTACGCTCGAACGGCGCATCGATGGCTACGTCGATCGGCTACTTGCGGCCAAGCCGTCGTTTCCCGGCCCGCTGCGCGCGACCGGGCCGATCTCGGCATCGTTGGACCGCCGGCGTTACCTCGAACTGGTCGACTCGGTTAAACGGCGAATCTTCGAGGGCGATGTCTATCAGTTGCAGCTGGGGATTCGCTTCGGCGCGGCGTTCGAGGGCGAAGCCTTCGATCTCTATCGCGCGCTCCGGCGGCACAACCCCTCGCCGTATATGTTTTACGTCGATACCGCATTCGGCCAGCTGCTCGGCGCTTCGCCGGAGTTTCTCGTGCGTTTAGAAGGGCGTCGCGCACGCTTGCGTCCTCTGGCCGGCACGCGCTCGCGAGGGCGCGACGACGACGAGGACGCGCAGATTGCCGCGGAGCTGCTCGTCAACGAAAAAGAGCGTGCGGAGCATGTCATGCTCGTCGATCTCGGACGCAACGACCTCGGCTCGGTCTGCGAGTACGGCAGCGTGAGCGTCGACGAGCTTCTGCAGATCGAGCGCTATAGTCACGTCATGCATATCGTTTCGAACATCGTCGGCCGCTTGCGCCCCGATTGCGATGCGCTCGACCTCTTTCGCGCCGGATTCCCTGCGGGCACGGTTACCGGGACGCCGAAGATTCGCGCGATGCAGCTGATCGACGGCCTGGAGCCGGTGACGCGCGGGTTCTATGCCGGCAGCATCGGGCGCTGGTCGTTCGGCGGTGACTTCGACTCTTGCATAACCCTGCGCAGCATTCACGTGTGCGAGCAGCAGGCGTGGTGGCAGGCATCAGCAGGCATCGTCGCCGATTCACAAGCCGAGGCCGAGTACGATGAGGTGCTGCACAAAACGCGCATCGCGCGGGCCGTGCTCGGGGCCGGGCAGTGACCCCGCACCGCCTCCTCTTCATCGACAATTTCGATAGCTTCAGCTATAACGTCGTGCATCTGCTCGCATCGCGCGGGGTCGCGCCCGATATCTTGCTCAACGACGATCCTCGTCTCGAGCCCGCGCTTCTGGACGCGTACGATGCGCTGGTAGTCGGTCCGGGACCCGGCCGTCCCGAGCACGCGCCGCAGATGTTGGCCGTTCTGCACGCGGCAATCGAACGACCGATGCCGGTCATGGGAGTCTGCCTGGGCCTGCAGGCGATCGGCGAGGTGCTCGGCGCGCGCGTGACGCACGCGCCGCGTCAGATGCACGGCAAGACCTCGCAGATCCACCACGACGGCAGCGGCCTCTTTGCTGGTTTGCCGTCGCCGCTGACGGCGACACGCTATCATTCGCTCTGTCTCGAGCCGGCGACGATTCCCGGCGCGCTGCGCGTCAACGCACGCAGCGAGGAGGGCGTGGTGCAAGGCATCGCCCATCGCGAGCGGCCGATCTATGGCGTGCAGTTCCATCCCGAGTCGGTGCTCAGCGAACACGGTGAACGCATCGTCGAGAACTTTCTCTCGGTGCGGTCCTGAGCGCTTCGATAATGCTCGGCACAGGCTTCGTCGAAGGATGACCGAATACGCTGCACTTCTGCGCCGGGTGCTCGCCGGCGAGAACCTCTCCGCCGACGAGGCGGCGACGTTCGTAGGTGAAATCATGGATGCCGGCTACACGCCGGTGCAATCCGCCGCGCTTCTCACGGCGCTCGCATTTAAGGGCGAGACCGTCGATGAGATCGTCGGCGCGGCGCGCGCGATGCGCGAGCGCAGCCTGCATGTCGAGCACGGGCTGCCGATGGTCGTCGACGTCGTCGGGACGGGCGGCGATCATGCCAACACGATCAACATCTCGACGATGGCAGCGCTGGTGGTCGCGGCGGCCGGCGTTCCGGTAGCCAAACACGGCAACCGCGCCGCGTCGAGCGCGTGTGGGAGCGCCGACGTCCTCGAATCGGCGGGCTTTCCGATTGAGGTGTCACCGGAGCGAGCGGCCACGATGCTGCGTGACTCGGGATTCACCTTTATGTTTGCACCGCACTACCATCCCGCGATGCGCAACGTCGCCGTTGTGCGCCGTGAACTCGGCGTGCGCACGATCTTCAATTTGCTGGGACCGCTGACGAATCCGGCGCGCGCAACCCACCAGGTCGTCGGCGTCGCGCGCGAGGAGTTGGTCGAACGCGTCGGACCGGCGCTGCGCGCGCTCGGCGTGCGGCGCGGCGCCGTCGTGCACGGCGGCAGCGGAATCGATGAAGTGGCCGGCGATGCGCCGACGCTCATCTACTCGTTCGATGAAGAGGGCGCGAGGCTATGGCACGTGCAGCCCGCCGATTTTGGGATCGCGGACGGGCTGAGCACTCCGGTCGGCGGCTCGGTCGGCATCTGTCGCGATGCCTTCGTCGAGATCTTACATGGGGCACGCAGCCCCGCAGCGGACGTCGTCGCACTCAACGCGGCGGTCGTGCTCTCCGTTGCCGGCGTAGAGAAGGAGTTTCCAGCAGCCTTCGAACGTGCGCGAGAGCTATTGCGTAGCGGCGCTGCGTGGCAAACCTTTGAGCGCGCCAAGGAGGCCGGCAAGCGTGGCTGATGCCTGGATCAAGTTCTGCGGCTGCACGTCGCTGCACGACGTGACCCTGGCGCGCGAAGCCGGCGCCGATGCCTTTGGAATGATCTTCGCACCATCGCCGCGCCGCATCGCGTTTGAAGCGGCGCAAGAGATTGCGCGCCGCGTGCCGGCCGGAATCGCTCCGGTTGCAGTCTTCGTCAATCCCGAACCGTCCGAAGTCGATGCGGCCGTCGAGCTCTTTCCCAACGCGCTCCTGCAGTTTTCGGGCGACGAAACGCCGGAGTTTGTGGGACGCTTTGGCGAGCGCGCGATCAAAGCGATTCACATCGACGACCGCTCCGCGCGCGTCGACGAGCGCTGCGAGCGCTATCCGCAGGCTCTGCTGCTCCTCGATGCGCGGCAAGATGGAATGGCCGGCGGCACGGGTCGCACGTTCGACTGGAGTCAGGCCGCGCCCATCGCCGCGAAGCGGCGCGTGGTCGTTGCGGGCGGACTGCAGTCCGAGAACGTCGGCGAATGCGTCAGGCGCGTGCGTCCGTTCGGGGTCGACGTGCGTACCGGCATCGAGACCGAAGGATACAAAGATCCGGAAAAAATGAAGGCTTTCGTGCTAGCGGTGCGTGAGGCAGGATGAAGCCGGACCCGCAGGGCTATTTCGGTGAGTTCGGCGGCCGATACGTGCCCGAGGTGCTTATCGCCGCACTCGACGAGCTGGAGCGCGCGATCGCGGACGCTTTCAACGATCCGGGTTTCTGGGACGAATACCAAGCCGTACTCCGCGATTTCGTCGGGCGCCCATCGCCGCTTTACCGCTGCGAGCGCTACACGAGCGATCTCTCCCCCGTGCCGCTGCTGATGAAGCGTGAAGATACCAACCACACGGGCGCGCATAAGATCAACAATACCGTCGGCCAGGCGCTCCTCGCCCGGCGCATGGGTAAACGCCGGCTGCTCGCCGAGACCGGCGCGGGTCAGCACGGTGTGGCGACGGCGACCGTCGGCGCGAAGTTCGGCTTGCCGGTCGACGTATACATGGGTGCGCGCGACATCGAACGTCAGGCGCTCAACGTCGAGGTGATGCGTCTGTTGGGGGCGGAGGTTCACGCAGTGACGAGCGGCACGCAGACGCTCAAGGACGCAACCAACGAAGCATTTCGCGTCTGGGCCGAGCGGGTCTCCGACACGTTTTACGTGATAGGCAGCGTGGTAGGCGCGCATCCCTACCCCTATCTCGTGCGCGAGTTTCAGAGAGTCATCGGCGTCGAAGCACGCCGCCAAGTACTGGAGCGCTGCGGGCGCCTCCCCAGCGACGTTGTCGCGTGCGTCGGCGGCGGCAGCAACGCGATGGGCATCTTTGCAGGCTTCCTCGACGATTCGCAGGTGAAGCTGTGGGGCGTCGAAGCGGGCGGCGAGGGGCGCGGCGGCGAGAGGCACGCGGCTTCATTAAGCGCAGGGAGCATCGGCGTGCTGCACGGCTCGCGTTCCTATCTCCTGCAGACACCGCAGGGCCAAGTCCGCGAGACGCATTCGATCAGTGCCGGGCTCGACTATCCGGGTGTCGGACCCGAACACGCCTTCCTTAAAGAGAGCGGTCGCGCGAGGTACGTGGAGGTTACGGACGACGAGGCGGTGGAGGCGTTCCATGATTTCGCGCGCCGTGAAGGGATCGTCCCGGCGCTCGAAAGCGCGCACGCAATCGCTTTTGCGCGCAAGCTTGCGGTGCGGCGCGGCGCGGACGAGCTGATTCTCGTCAATCTGAGCGGCCGAGGCGACAAAGACATCGGCCGATGCTAGGCTCCTTAACGCGAGCCTTCGAACGCGCGCGGCGTGAGAATCGCGTGGCCTTCATCCCGTACGTAATGGCGGGCGATCCGGATCTCGCAACCACCGAGGCGATCCTAGCGGCGTTGAGCACGGCGGGAGCCGATGCGATCGAGCTTGGCGTTCCCTACAGCGATCCGCTCGCCGACGGTCCGACGATCGCCGCCTCCGGACAACGCGCGCTCGCCGGCGGTACGGACCTTTCGTCAGTGCTCGCGCTAACGAGTCGCGCTCACGATCGCACGCCGATCGTACTCTTTACCTACTACAATCCGGTCTATCAGTTCGGCGTGCGGCGTTTCGCGCAGGAAGCCGCGGCCGCCGGCGTTGCCGGCGCCATCGTTCCCGACGTAGCGCTGGAGGAGAGTGCGGAACTGCGCGGCGCGTTAGCCGAGGTGGGCTTGGCGATGCCGCTGCTGGTCGCACCCTCGACGCCGCCGCAGCGGGCCGCACGCATCGCGGCTGCGGCGACCGGCTTCGTCTACGTCGTCTCGCGCCTCGGCGTGACCGGCGCGGGGAGCGCCCCCGACTTTGCGCCGCTGCGCCATCAGGTGAGGGCATTGCGCCAGCTAGAGAGCGCACCGCTCGCGGTCGGCTTCGGACTGAGCCGGCCCGAGGACGTGCGCGAGGTTGCCGAGTTCGCCGATGCGGTCGTCGTCGGAAGCGCGCTGATCGACGCCTATGCGGGCGCTCGCGGCGACGATGCCGCGCACCGCGTGACCGCTTTCGTTCGTCCGCTTATCGAGGAAGCGCGTCGCCCAGCGCGTCGATGACGTCGCCGGCAACGACGCCGATATGACGCCGCTGGAGGGCGAGCCGACCGGCTAAGCCGTGCCAGTAGGCACCCGCTCGTGCCGCATCGACCGGCGAGAGCTCTTGTGCGAGCAGCGTTGCAATGATGCCGGTGAGCACGTCGCCGGTGCCCGCAGTTGCGAGCGCATTGGTGCCGGTCGGATTGATATCGATCGTCGTACCGTCGTAGATTAGCGTGTCGGAGCCCTTGAGCAGCGTCGTAATGCCGGTGCGATCGACGAACTCGCGGATGCGCTCGACGCGCGTCCCCGGCGCGATCGTGCCGCGTCCCGAGAGGCGTGCGAACTCGCTCGCATGGGGCGTTACGACGGAAGGCTTACCGCGCAGCAGATCGAGGTGCTTGCTCAAGTGGAAGAGGCCGCTGGCATCGACGACGATCGGCAACTCGTTGCGCTCGAGAAAGCGTGTGAAAATGCTCGCCGTACGGTCGTCGAGCCCGAGACCGGGGCCAATCGCAACCGCGCCGTTGTGCTTCGAGATGTCGAGCAGTTCAGCGGCCACGTCTTCGGGCGACGCCTCGTCGGAAAGCTCGACGACTACCTGCTCGACGAGATGTGTGCGCAATACGTTTGCAGTCGACTTCGGCGTTGCAACCGTTACGTAGCCGGCTCCCGCCCGCGCCGCGCCACGCGCGCAAAGCACCGCCGCGCCGGGAAACTGCGCCGATCCCGCTACGATCAGCGGTGCACCTGCCGCGCGCTTATCGGTGTCGGCGCCGCGGCGCGGCAAGAGCTTCATGAACTCCTGGTTATCGAGCGTAGCGAAGGTACGCGGCTGCGCGGCGAGCGTCGCCTGCGAGATGCCGATATCGACGCACAGAAGCTCGCCGACGAACTCGCGCGCGGGTTCGAGTAGGAGGCCCGGCTTCGCGGCGGCTAGCGTCACGGTGGTCGAGGCCCGCACCGCATACTCGTCGACGCTGCCGGTGAGCGCATCGATGCCGCTGGGGATATCGATTGCGAGGATTCTGCGCTCTCGTGCATCGAGCGCGCGTGCGAGATGGCGATAGGCCTCAGGCAGCGGCAGCCGCGCGCCCGTTCCGAACATGCCGTCGACGCCAATAGCTTTCTCCAGCAGCGCGCGAGCCTCGCGCTCGTCCGCAGGCAACGCGACGATTTTCACGCCGGCCTGCTGGGCCCGAGCATGCGCGGCCGCACGCGCGTCCGAACCCCGCACCTCGGAATCGGCGGCGACCGTGCAGTCGTACTCGCGCGCCAGCTCCGCTAGCGCGGCGAAGGCATCGCCGCCGTTGTTGCCGGGGCCGGCAAAAGCGACGATTCTCGCGCCTGGCGCGGCCATTACTCGCAGGTTTTCGGCGACGCGCCGGCCCGCATTACGCATCAGCTTCATCGGCGCCGGTGCGCTCGATCGTCGCCGCGTCGGCGGCGCGCATCTGGTCGGGCGTCAGAACGTAGATCACGATTCGAGAACGACGACGGCGGCGGCCATATCCGCCGTATGCGTGATCGTCAGATGGATCGTGCGCACGCCGCGCAACCGCATCAACTGCTGCGCACGGTCGAGCAGTTCGATCGTTGGTTTACCGCTGCGCTCGTGCCCCACGCCTACGCTGCGCCACGGAATGGCGTGCCCGAAAGCCTTGCGCGTCGCCTCTTTGGCGGCAAAGAACCCCGCCAGGCGTTCGGGCCAGTTACGCTTGCGCATCGCGTAGGCCATCTCGCGCTCCGTGTAGATCTTCCGTGCGAACCACGCCAGCTCGCGCTCGCCAAAGCGATACCGCGAAACGTTTGCCAAGTCGATGCCCATGCCAACGATCATTGCCACGACTTCGACGTCCCCGATGCAGGCCACCTAGATTTCCCGCGCGAAGTAGACGGCCCGAGATGGATTCGATCATCCAAATCGTGCCGATCAACGCTGTTGATATCACATTCATGAACCGTCTCGCTCCCTGTCTAGAAGAACGATTCCTCGGCTGCGCCGGAGTTGAGCGCTCGCTCGTCGTTCCGCGCAGCTCGCTCAATGCGACGCGGGGGCAGCTCTTCGTGTCGACGCTCATCGGTAAGGTCCATCGCGCGCTTCCCGAGCCCGGAGCGACCACGCTGGCGATCACCGACTTCGATCTCTACAAGACCTCGCACCGCTTCATCTTCGGCGACGCCGACGAGTCACAGGGAGTGGCCGTCGTCTCGACGCACCGGCTGCGCTCGGAGTTCTACGGCGAACCAGCCGATGACAACGTGCTCTTTCAGCGGATGCTCAAGGAGAGCATTCACGAGCTCGGTCATGCCTTCGGTTTAAAGCATTGCTACAACGCGCGCTGCGCGATGTACCATTCCCACTCAATTTTCGAGACCGACAACAAGGTGCCTCAGTTCTGCGACATCTGCGACCGCCGTCTCGCCCGCGCCCGCAGTTCCTAACGCAACACTCGCGCATCCGCCATCTCAACGATCTCGCTCGTTCCGTCGTCGCGCTCGACGCGGAGTGCGCCGCCGCGTTCCAAGGCCTGTGCGGTCGAATCGAAGGGCGCGCTCGCACCGTCGCGCAGAACGCGATAGCGCCGCCCGGGGATCTCTGCGGCCCGCTCCCACTCGCGCGTCACGCGCTGCGGGTCGTCGAGCGCGGCCTGTGTCGCGTCGTACGCGCGAAGGATCGCGCTCAGCAGCGCCGCTCGCTCGACCTCTGCAGCGTCCTCGCAAAAGGCCCGCGCGTCGGCGTCGAAGACCGGCACCGGCCTGTGCACATTGATCCCAACTCCGCAGGCGACTCGCGCTTCACTACCGCTAACGCGGGACTGACAGAGGATGCCCCCGAGCTTGCGCTCGCCGAGCAACAGATCGTTCGGCCATTGGAGAAGGGTCGAAACGCCACACCGATGGAGTCCGCTTCGAACCGCGAGGGCGACCCAGAAGGGCACGAGCCACAGATGTCGGGTCTCGATCGCGCGGGGAAAGATCGTCGTAAAGAGCAGCGACGTTCCCGCCGGCGCCTCCCAGGCGCGGCCCTTGCGTCCGGCGCCCTCGCGCTGGAACTCCGCTACGATCGTGTGGCCGCCGAAGCGGTCGTCGCCGAGTAGTGCCGCCGCATCCGCATTCGTGCTCCCGGTCTCTTCGACGTACGCGATCGAAGCAAAGGCCGTGCCCGTCAGCTCCCGCGCCACCCTCTCGTACGGCATCCCGCGTGCTTTGGCACTCGGTTCTCCGTCACCCTGACCCTTCGGCAAGCTCAGGGCTGCGCTTCACGCAGGCGCTGCGGATTGTCATCCTGAGCTCGTCAAAAGGACTGTCGAAGGGTGCCGAAGGACGGCGCGCCGTATCGCGCCCATATGGCAATCGAACGTACGCTCATCCTCTGCAAGCCTGACGCCGTTTCGCGCGGCCTCATCGGCGAGATCACGACGCGCATCGAACGGCGCGGCTACGTAATCTCGGCGATGAAGCTGATGCAGGTCGACGGCGAACGCGCGCGCGAGCATTACGCAGAGCATCTCGGGAAGCCGTTCTTCGACGACCTGGTCGGGTTCATCACCAGCGGCCCGCTCGTCGCCATGGCCGTTGAAGGCGAGGGCGTCATCGAAGGGTGCCGTCAGCTGATCGGCGCGACCAATCCGCTCGCTGCGGCCCCAGGCTCGATCCGCGGCGACTTCGCGCAGGCGATCGGGCGCAACCTCGTACACGGCAGCGACAGTGCCACGAGCGCACAACGCGAGTTGCCGATCTTTTTCGAGGACGAGGATTTCGTGTCGCGCCGCCACGATCTCGACCGCTGGATCAAGGAGTGAGGGTGTCGCTCGAATCGCTTCGCGGCGGCGGGGTTCCGTCGATCGAGGGAGTTCGCGCGCGCGAAGTGCTTGACTCCCGCGGAAATCCAACCGTCGCCGTCACGGTCGCTACGAACTTCGGTGCGGTCGAAGAGGCTATGGTGCCGTCGGGCGCCTCGACCGGAGCGAACGAGGCCGCCGAACGACGCGACGGCGATAAGCAGCGTTACGGGGGCAAAGGCGTTCGCGAGGCCGTGCACGCCGTCAACGACGTCATCGGTCCGGCGATCGAAGGCCTCGACGCGACGGCCCAGCGCGAGATTGACCAGCGGCTGATCGAGCTGGACGGCTCGCCAAACAAATCGCAGCTCGGCGCCAATGCGATCCTCGGTGTTTCTCTCGCGGTGGCTCGCGCCGCGGCGGCCAGTCTCTCGATGCCGCTCTACCGTTATCTCGGAGGGCCGGCGGCGGCGACGCTTCCGGTTCCGATGATGAACGTGATCAACGGCGGCAAGCACGCTGAAGGCGCCTTGCAGTTTCAGGAGTGCATGATCGTGCCGCTCGGAGCGCCGAGCGAAGCGGAGGCCGTGCGCTGCGGCTCGGAAGTCTTCCACGCGATCGGCCGCATCTTGCACGAGCGCGACCTCCCGACGCTGGTTGGCGACGAGGGCGGCTACGCGCCGCCGTTGGAGACGCCGCAGGAGGCGCTCGATCTCATTCTCGAGGCGATCGACCGCGCCGGCTATCGCGCCGGCACCGACGTCGCGATCGCGCTCGATCCCGCGTCGAGCGAGTTTTACCAAGACGGCCAGTACTTTCCGCTCTCAGTCGATCGCGCCGCTTCCGTCGATGACATGATCGCCTTATATGCGGACCTGTGCGATCGCTATCCCATCGTATCGATCGAAGACGGACTTGCGGAAAGCGATTGGGACGGCTGGCAAAAGCTGACCGCCGCCCTCGGCCAACGCATCCAGCTCGTCGGCGACGACATCTTCGTCACGAATATGGAGTTTCTCGCGCGCGGCATCGCCGAAGGCGTAGCCAACGCGATTCTTATAAAGGTCAATCAGATCGGTACGCTCACCGAGACGCTGGATTGCATCGCGATGGCTCGCAACGCCGGCTACGGGGTGGTCATCTCGCATCGGTCCGGCGAGACTGAGGACACGACGATTGCCGATTTAGCCGTCGCAACCAATGCCGGCCAAATCAAGACCGGCTCCCTCTCTCGCAGCGATCGCACGGCAAAATACAACCGTTTGATGGCGATCGAAGAGCAGCTCGGACCGGCCGCGCACTATCCCGGCCCCAAGGTATTTAGGCGCACGTCTTTAAGCGGAGATTCGCGCGGGCCTGTAGCTCAGCGGTAGAGCGGCCGGCTCATAACTGGTTGCGCGTAGGTTCGAATCCTACCAGGCCCACCACGAAACGCGCGCGTACGTATTCAGGCCACGAACGCGACTAGCGAACCATTAGGGGCATGAGATTATACGGGCCCAAACCAGAATCGATGAGTTGTTCGGGTTGACGTCTCGTTCGGCCCGTTCCTACGAGAAGCGGCAAAACTCTGAGTCGCGGTATGCCGCGCATGTATCCTCAGCGCGGAATTGTTTAGAAGTTACGCACCGAAAAGGCGCCTGCGAAAGAAAAACGGCCCCGCGATTCGCGAAGCCGTGTAGAGTCGTTGCGAGATTTTGACTACCAGCTAATGACGACTAGCCCGTTGGTCGTTGCATTTTTCCACCCTTGCCACATATGCACGCTCGTGGCCCTGCGCTCGACGTAAGACGACCCACCGCCACCACCACCGCCTTCGCCACTGACACTCTCACCGGAATAGGTGCAACCAGACCCGCCGCCGCCGCCGCCATAATAGCCACCACCGCCACCACCGCCCGGCGAGGCAAGCCCGTAGTGTGAGCCTCCTGCGCTGCCATTACCGCCGATGCCAAGTGCTCCGTTCTCGCCCGGGACTCCCCGAAGTGGTGAGGCATGAGCCTCCACCGCCGCCTCGTCCGCCTGCGCTTTGCGTTCCACCGTAGCCGCCGTAACCGCCGAATCTATAACACCGTGACTCCGTGTACCCGTAAGCGCATCCGCCCGTGCCACCCGTCAGGCCGCCTCCCTTTCCGCCGACGCCGCTATAAGGGGGTTGTCCGCCACCTCGCCCCCCGCCGCCTCCGGAGACCAAGACCCGGTGGCGCAGCGAAACACCGTGTTGCCGAATGTCGGAGGCGCCGCCACCGCCGAACCCTGCCTGGCCGCCTGCGTATCCTTCGCCGCCGTCAGCACCACCGTTGAAACCCCCGCTTTCCCCGGACGCGTCGCCTCCGACGTATACGACCAGCCTCTCTCCTGGGGTGACCGGAATATCCGCATGCACGCGTCCGCCACGCGCAGCGGCGAAACCCGCGCCGCTAGCACCGCGAGCAACGACCGAAATATGCCTCACGCCCGCTGGCACCGTGAAATCCTGCGCCCCGCCCGTGTAATTGAATGTCTTATGATGCGGAAGAGAGGAGTCAGGGGCAGCGCTCGGCACGACGGCGTTACTGGCTTGGCCGCCACACCCTGCAACCAGGGCCGTGGCCACGGAGATACCCAAAGCGTAACGGCCAAGACGGAAATCAATCATCTCGCTCCCCTTTTTAAGGCCCTAACGGTTCGACGGCCAGATGGTGGGCCCGTCCTTCGGGGCACGATACTCAGACTTAGAGACTTCCGATCGCGCCGAGGAAGAGCAATGCGCCGCTGCTATCGTCGCGGATGATGCAGAAGAATGGATGGTCGACTCTGACGACCACGGGCGGCTGCTGCGGCACTTGAATGGCGGTGGCCTCCATGACGACGGCGGTAGCGGCGGTTGCCGTCGTACCCTTTTCGTCGACGTCGAGCGTCGTCTTGTGGATGACACCGCTAATCTTCATCGGAAGGTCGCTAACGCCGCTAAAGTTGGCGCGGTCGGAGAAGGCAACGCCTAAGCCCAAGTTCGATAACGGCGCAACGAGGTTCGCGCTATACGCCAAGTGCATCTTCGGCAGGTGCAGCTCGACGGTGCGAGGACCGGCGTGCGCGAGCGCATCGGCGAACGTCTGCGCAAGCGTTCCCTCCATCTCGAGGCCGCTTCCGCGCGCTGGAAGCACGATATACATCGCGAACCGGTCACCCTCGTACCCGAGGCGCACGAGCTGATAACCGCGTCCCGCATAGTACGACATCGGCGCCGTCTGCTTCATGAACGGAACCGTCGTCGCACCGCTCGCGCCGGTGAACCGGCCGGGCGACGTTTGCGATGCCGAGAATGCCTTCGTCCACGCACCTTTGAAATAGACCGCGTTCGTCACGATCGCCTCGGCGCTGCCGAGCGTGTCGAGAATCGTTGGGATATGACCTTTCGTCTGCCGGCTCACCCAGCCGTTGATCGTCCGTAGCGCATCGGGGCTCGCAAAGTCCAGCGCGCTCACGTTGGCGCCGAACGCGTCGTGCGCGCTCTGTACGAAGGCGCTCTTGAGCGTTAATCCTTGCCGAATCCAGAGCGCATTTGCAAACTGCAGCGTAACGTCGGCATCGGATTGTGGCAGGTCGGCCTGAAGATTTTGCGAGGCGCATGCGAACTGCGCCGAATCGATTGCCGGTACGACTGAACTACTGACGAACGCTGCGGCCGTGTCCCCGCGTGCGCCGAGATAGACTACGCCCAGTGCTTGTCCGACGCTAAACGGCGAAAGGAAGACATTCCCGCCATGCATCGTCGCACGCAGCAGCGAGAAGCCGAACTGATTCTCGCCCGCCACGACCTTGCTTTGCGTCGCGGCCGGAAGCGCCGCACTACAGCGCGGTGTATCAGCAAGCGAGGGAACGCTTGTAAATGCTACGAACATCCCAAACGCCAGAACGAAAGGCGGAATCGGCGGGGTCGAGTTCAAAGCACGCATCATGAACATATTACGACTCGTCGCCATTTTGGCGATACCGTTTTCTTCGGCATTCCCCGTAATCGCCCACGCCCAACCCGCCGCGATGACCGTCGCACAGACGGGGACGACGAATCCGGCCAAGGTTCAAGCCGCGGTAAAGACGGCTGTACAGAGCGCGGACCTCTCGATGCGGCAGAAGATGCAGATCAAACCGATGGTTCAGCAGTACCAGACTCAGACGACTAACGCCGACGCGGCCGAGAAGAAGGCCGCGCAGGAGCAACTGATCAAAGGCATCTACGGCGTCATGACGCCGGCGCAGCAGTCGCAGTTCAAGTCTTCGCTGAAGTCGTCGCTGGGAGGCACCTCGCCGCCCTAGGTTCCTGCATCCGCCCCTTCGTGTAAGACGAACTTCACGATGAGGCGGTTGATCGTCGCGCCGGCAGCGGGACTTCCGAAGTTGATGAAGAGCTCGTTGCCGGCTGCAAATCGCTGGTGGTACGCGACGGCGAGGTTGTTACCGATCTGCGTAGCGAACCCGCCGTAGCCGTTGATGTCGCGCAGCTCCAAGCTGAAGCTGCTCTCGGTCGAGATGTTGTAGCCGAGTGAGATGCGCCGCAGCCACTGCGAGTCCAGCTCGCCGTCGTCGAACGCGCGCTCGTAGGTGCCGTCGTACTCCAGCCCCAGGCTGAGCCGCTGCGTGAGCGGGCGGCTCGTCACGATCGTAAACAAGTGCACGTAGTTGTCGCCGAACGGCCCCCACTGATAGCTCACGTCGACCGGCGAGGGCGTGCCGTCGCGGTAGCCGATCGGAACTTGGTAGAGGTTGAACGGCTGCGTTACGCCGTCGAGGTAGCACGGGTAGCCAGTGAAGCTCGACTGATAAAGGATCGCTCCGGTGCAGCCAGGACCCGCCGGAATGTTATAGGAGCGGAGCTGCCCCACCGCTTCGCCGACGCCGTCGAGTGAGAAGAGATTCTTGAACGTCGCGCTGAGGAAGACTTGGGTATCGGCTTGGTGCACGGCGCCGGAGTCGTCGAGAAAACGATCCGCATCGAAGAAGATCGTGTAGTTCTTGATGCCGGGTGCGGCGCCCGTGTAATCGGTGTAGACCTGCGGCCCGCGAATGTCGGAGTTCGACGTATATCCGTCGATGGGATCGTAGTTCGGCGAGATGTCGAGATACCCGCCGCTGACCTCAAAGCTGCCCTTGTGACGATCGACGAAGAACTCGGTAAGATCGGCGTTACCCTGCGGAACCCAGGTGCCGTTCTCAAACGAGTGGTCGAAGAAGTAGATCATGCCGCTTGGATAATCGCGCGCCTCGGCGCCGGTTTCGATCGTGTTGTCGGTGCCGGCGATGCTGTGGTTGGCGAAGACGCCGTCGCTCCAATAGAGAAACGAGCCGTTCGGCAGCGCGTGCTCGTAACCGTAGGCCTGATCGGAGAACGTGTTGTTCGTCGTCTCGTCGTAGCCGTGGAACGTTAACGCGCCGAAGCTCTGGTCGCCGAAGGTTCCTTCGACCTTTCCTCCGCTATCGAACGGGCCGACCGAGGGCGAGTAGAAGACGAGATCGGGGGCCGTCGAAACGGGTCCGACCGGCGTGCGCGGGCCCGAAGCGGCATTAATAAAGTTGGCGCCCTGTGCGAAGAACGGCCGGTACTCCACCAACTGCCGTTGGAACTCTTGCGGCGCGATCGTCTGCTGATCGATCTCCACGTTGGAGAAGTCGGGATTTAGCGTGCCGACAAATCGAATCGTCGGCGTGAGCGGATAGCTGACGTCGCCGCCGAACGAGCGGACGTTCTCCGGCAAAAACGTACCGTTGGCTTGCTGAAAGAGGTTGCGATCGTCGCCGATGCTCGCGAGCCCATAGATGTCGGCGCGCGGCTTCGGACGCGCCGCAGCCGAGGCCGCAATGTCGAACTCGCCACCGGCCCAAAAACGCGTATCGTTCTGAAAGGTCGGCCACGTGCCGCTGCCCGAGTCGCCCATGATCGGATTCCAGACCCACGAGATGTGCTCGCCGGTCGCGGCAATCTGCCGCACGAACTGCAGCCGCCACGTCTGCTTCCCGCCGCGCGGCACGCGCAACACGTCGAGCGGAATGATGAGCACCGCGCTCCAGGAGCCGTCGGCAACCTTTCCGGCGGCGCTCCAGCGCGGGCGAAAGCGCACGTTCTCGTTGGCCTGTTCGTAGCGCGTGCCGCGCGGCGTCGCTTCAAAATAGTATGCTTGACTGCCGCCGCCGCCGTTGACGATGCCGATGCCGATGAAATCGTCGGTGCCGAAGCCGACGTCGTTCGTGGTCTGCGTTACCGTGATCGGAATGCCGGTCTGATCGGCCTTGAAACCGACGTAGAGATTCTTGTCGTCGTAGAGCAGATAGGCCGTCGTCGCAAGCTTGGCCGGCGCGCGGGTGGTCACGTTCTCCCACGGGCCATTGCCGTTGGGCACCTTGCCTGCTTCCCACGCCGGATCGGCCAGCGACGCGTCCAGCGGCAGCGGATGAGCGGCGCGAGCCACCGTGAAGCTGAAGCTTTGGGGCACCGCGGCGCGCGCCCCGACGCACGTAAGCGCGAGCGCAAACGCGAGGCACAGCGTGAATCGAACGGTATAGATCGCCACCGCAGGTCTCAGAACGTTGCTACAACAATGTGTTGGCGGTAGTTTCAATGCTTGATAATTGTTGATAGGAAATCGGAGGGAACGCCATGGCCGACAATACGCTAAGTTTTGCAAAAGACATTCGTCCGATGTTCACCGACACGGACGTCGAGCACATGAAAGATTACGGCTTCGACCTCTCCACGCTCGAAGATGTTTCAAAAGGCGCCGAGGCCATTTACACGGTAGTCAGCGACGGCAGCATGCCGCCTCGCGGCACCGGCGAGACCTGGACGCCCGAGATGTGCGCGAAGTTCAAGCAGTGGTGGGACCAAGGCTGCAACCCCTGACTCCCAGTGTCATGGTGAGCCTGTCCAACCATGAAACTGCACAGCCCTTCCCGAAGTAGTACGCGACGATGAGACTCCTACGCTTGCTTTACTTCGCGCGAACCGCGATCTTCCGCACCTTCCCGCTGCTTCGCGACGCGCGCGTGCCGCTCGCACTCAAACTGATCGCGGCGGCGCTCGCGCTGCTCGTAATCTCGCCGGTCGACCTCTTCGGCGACATCCCCGTGCTCGGCGCCCTCGACGACGCCGCGCTGCTCACGCTGCTTTGCATGTGGTTCGTTAGCCAGGCTGCCAAACACGTCGAACCGATTCCGGTTCGCCGCCGCAGCCCCGGCAGCACCCTCGCTATCCGTTGACAACGCCCCGCGCGCCAGCTACCGTGTGAAGGCGACCGCGGCGCCATCGTCTATCGGTTAGGACATCGCCCTTTCAAGGCGGAAAGACGGGTTCGATTCCCGTTGGCGCTAGAAACAAAATCGCATATCTCACGGGGGAATCCGGCGCTTTTACCGGTCTAGAAAAGCCGACGTGTCACGAAATTGTCACATCGGTTTTTCGTTTTCTCACGCGACTAATCGCGCGAACGCTGCGGCGGCCGCCGCATCACGCTCCCGATAGACGGTCACGTAGCGATCGACGGTGACGCCGATGCAGCTATGACCGAGTCGCTGACTGACCACCTCGATCGGCACGCCAGCTTTTGCCAAGAGCGAGGCGTGGGTGTCTCGCAGGTCGTGTAACCGAATCCGCGCGACCTTTGCCCGCTCGACGAGCCGCTTGAATGCCGCCCCGAAGGCCTCGGGGGAAACCGGCATGCCAGTGGGCATCGCGAAGACTAGGTCGTCCCGGTGGTACCTTTCACCCAGGTGCACCTGCTCTGCCGCCTGCCTCGCTTTGTGCGAGCGCAGGACGGCAACGAGCTCCGAAGTGATCGTAACCGTGCGGATTTGTCCGTTCTTTGGCCGCTTGAACGCGAGCCCCGAGCGCGGCTGGGCGAGCGATTCACGGATCGTAACCGTGCCGCCGTCCAAGTCGAGGTCGGGCCAGCGCGTAGCCAAGACTTCGCCGCGCCGGGCCCCGGTGTAAGCCGCAAAGACCAACGCCGGATAGAACCAGGGAAGCGACGAGACGGTGCCGCGCTTTTTTGCCAGGAAGGTGGGCGACTGCGCCTCTGCCAGCAGGTGACGTAGCTCGTTCTCGTTGAGCACCGTGCTCTCGGGTTTGAAGGCCTTGGGAAGGTCGTCGGAGGTGATCCTGCCGGCAACGTTGGTTTGGATGTAGTCAAGAGTAACGGCCCAATTGAGCGTCGCGCGCAGCAGATCATGCACGTGCCGAATCGTCCGAGCGGAACGCCTCGTCTGCTTCTCAGCTTGCCACTTCTCGTACGCTTCGATAAGATGCGCCTTGCGCAGTGCGCTCAAACGCATCTTTCCAAACGTCGGGCGAAGATAGGTGGCGATGATGCCGTTGTAGCGATCGATCGTCGTCGCTTCGAGGCGCTTTGCCTTGTGCGTCATGAACTTGTCGAAGAGGTCGGACATGGTCATGTCCGCGTCTGCGGTGTACTCGCCCCGCGCGACGCTTTCGATGCGCTTGGCAAGAAATGACTCCGCTTCGTGTTTGGTCACGCGGCGGAGGATCTCTCGCTTTTGCTGACGCGCCTTTCCGTTTTGCGGGGGTACGTCATAGACGATCATGTACTTCTTGACCCCGAGGTGTTTTGGTTTTGCCATGGATTCTTTCCGCGGTCCAGGCGAGGATATTATTCGACGTTTCCGCCGAGAAACTCTCGCAGGGCGGCCTTGGTGATGAGGATTTTCTGGCCCACACGGATACTCTTGAGCGCTTGCCGCTTGATCGCATCGTAGACCGCGTTCCGTCCAATCGGGAGAAACGCGATGACGTTGCGTGGGGTTAGGATGTCCGGCAGGTCCGCAAAACGTGCGCTCCGCGTGCGGAGCGAAGTCGACCTGATCGATTGTGTGGTCATGTCTGATCACCCACCTCTTGGGTCGTTGCCGAGAACGGAACGGCTCGATGGTCGGGCCGAATGTTATCGTTCTATCGTCATGGAGTCGCGCGCACGTTGCTCTTTGCGAATGCCGTACTCAACGTCTCGCCGTATTTCGTTTGGCAGAGCCCGGTATGCCCGATCGATCGCAGCTGCAAGGTCGTCGACCCGTGCGGGGCCCATCGCAGCGTCGCAATCGATGCGCGCGACGCCGGCCCGCTCGAGGACATTCAGTTGCTGCTCGAGTCTCGGCACCTCGTCGCGAGCGGCGCGAGCGTTATTCATTTCCCGCTCCAGGCCCAGCGACGCGGCGACGTAGCGCCGGTAGACACGTTCGTGACCGGCAAGCTGCTTTTCGAGCTCCGGCAGGTCACGCTGTTCGAACTCCTGCGTCGCATCCGCCAACGATTTCTCATAGCGTGAGCGCTGCTCGCCGTGCAACCGTTCTTCTGCCTTTGCCGCGGCCCGGCGCGCCAGCGGATTCCACGACCCTTTCTCTTTGCCAAGCTGTTCCAGCCGCACGCGCTCGGCATCCGTGTAACGGGTAGCCTCCGCTGCGCGTCCGTGAATGCGCTGCCGTTCGGTGGCGAGAGCTTCGTCGAGGGACGGCGGACGCTCGACACGCTGTAGGTGCTGGCGCTCGAGCCGAGCCCGCTGATAGCGCCCGTCTTCTCCCGCGCTGATGACATTGAGGCGCAGACGTATCTCGGCCAGCGTCGCGGGACGCAGCTCACGATGTGGAATGTACTCGTTTCGCTTGTGCGCCGGAGCAATGAGCGCATCGAGTACCCGTTGCGCTCCCAGATCACCCGAACGCGCCCGTTCGCTAACGAACGATCGATAGGCGAGCGGCTTCTCCTCGCGCGTTAGTCTCCGCTCTGACGCGAGCACGATCTTCGTCGCCTCCCAGCGCACGCGCGCGGCGTCATACTCCCGCGCACGCCGGCGGCCGAGGAGAACGTCGACCGACCAGTACGCGAGCTGCCGGGCGATAACACCGCGCGTGCCCAGCCGCGCCACTGCGCGCAGAAGCAGGCGCGCTTCGCGGCGCTTCTGGGCATCGCGCTGCCGTCGGGTTCGCTCGCGCTCCCAGGCTGCATCCCGGCGCGCGCCCACTGCGTCGGCGCGTTCGGTGAAGAAACGCTCGCGGTACGTTCGGTAGTCTGAGCGCAACCGGGCATGGTCGGCGATGCGTTCGGCGTCGCGCAGCGCCCACCGAGGGTCGTTACGAGCTTCGCGTTCCGCGCGGTCGCTGACAGCGCTGCGGCCGCGCTTCGGTGGCCGCTCCGGCGTATACGGACAGGGGCCAAAGCGCTGCTCGAGCACGGCTTTCTTGCAGTGTGGATGGATCCGCGACGCACCGCAGCCTGGCGCCTCGGGATCTCTGCCCGTTGCAAACGCGAGGCCTTGCACGCGCGTACCGCGCTGGATCAGCTTAATCACGATGCCGTCGCGACCGAGGCGCTGCGTGAGATCGTCCCACGTCTTCGCTGCATCGACCGCCGTCAGAATCGTTGGGCGGACTGTATCAGCCCATGACGCGGAGCGCGCAATCTCAGCGGTAGGTTCGCGCGCAGGCGTGAACGGACCGAATCGCGACTCCATCGCCCGCAGCGCGCAACGTGCATCGATCCGTGACGCCGCGCAGCCCGGCGCTCTGCGATCCAACCCCTCGGCGAATGCCAGCCCTTGAACGCGCTCACCGCGTTGAACGAGCTTCACCACGACGCCGTGCGCACGCAGGCGCTGATGCAGGTCATTCCAATCCTTCGCACGATCCACCGAATCCAGCACGTAGGGCCGTGCACTTTCCTGCCACGGAAACTCGCCGCGTTCGTGCAGCCGGCGGTACGCGCCGTCGCTCAGCCGGCGCTCCGGATCCGCCGGCGGCGCATATAAGTGCCGCGCGCGCTGCACCATGTCGCGGTTGTGGTGGCCGACGACGATCTCCCAGCCGCGTTCGGCCGCAATCTCGGCGCACACCCGCTCGCGAATGATCCGCTCGTGCCAGAGGTCGTTGGCCTTGCCATCCGGCCCGATGCGGTTGGCAATCACGTGGGCGTGAAAGTCGTCGGTATCCTTGTGGGCCGCTAGCACGTACTGGCTCTTCTCCATACCGATTACCTTGAGCAGCCGTTGGGCATCGGTCACCACCTGCTCGCGCGTCGGGCGTTCGTTCTTGGCATAGGCGATGATCAGGTGATAGACCGGATCGCGGCAGCGCCTAGACAACGCCGCAACCGCCTCCATCTCGATCGCTGCCGTCTCGACCGACGTAACGCCGCGCAGATGCACCCATTCGGCTTTCTCCGGTGCGCTCGCGTAGCTAACGCCACCCTCGAACGAGTGACCGGCGCTCGCGACGGCGCGCTGATGGGTGTGCTCGGTGATGTAATCAACCCCGATTGCAAACGTACGGCTGTGAGCGCGCGCCGGCACCGCCTTCGTAATCATGACCTCACCTCCGCAAAAGAAAAAGTCCCGCGCGAACTGCTGACGCTGCGGGACTCATCGTTTCACCTGCATTATAATGCGGGCGAAAGTCTGCTATACTCTGTCACCAAAATTGTACCACAAATGCAAGCCCGTCGCTACTAATCGCAGTGCTCTTCCGAGATACCTCGCGCTTCGAGCCTCTATCGGCGCTGCACGAAGTCGGATCGATCACATGATAGCAGCCGCGTCCAGGGCGAGCTGCGCTCGGCCTTACGGCACACCCTGGACCCGGCTGCTCCGACTACTTGCGACCGCGACTCCGTGCACCGCCTGCCCACTCTTGCCGAAGCACACTCTGCGCGCGACGATGAGGATTCCGCCCCTCCGTCCCCGCCTGCACTAAACTCGGCGCGCACCGTTAGCAGTGCCGCGAGAAAGCATGAAGCGCTCACGGGAGCTTCTCTTTCGTTCGAAGAGGTAATCGCGCGCAATTCGATCCGCAGCATCGAGGCTGTCTGCGATCGCTCACTTTTTAAAACGCAAGCCGGTGGTTATACGTACAACGACCTTCGGCGTTGTACGTGCAGCCAGGCGAGGCGGGGTCGCGGAGCCTGGCGGCTCCGCTCAGCCCGCAGAGGGCGCCGCGATACGGCGCCAGATGCTCTGCGACGGAGTCGCGCAGCTTACTCGAATCGAGTGGCCGACCAGCTTTCCAAAACAAGTCTGACCGCCCGAACGTGGTTTGAAGCTAGCTTGCTGACGATGGAACGGCGAGCGACGCCGCGAACGTTCAACGCAGTCGGCCGGTTACGTGGATCGGGGGAGCACAGAGCGTGAAGAGCTTAATTGTTGGCAGGTACGCCCTCAGTGGCGGTGCTGCCGTTGCATTGCTGGCCGCGTGCAGCGGATTTCAGCTTGCAAATGACTCGGGTGCTGGGATTGTACAAAGCGCGATTGACGAGAGAGGTACCGCTCAACATGGCCGATCGATGCGAGGATCGACTGGCGATTTGCTGTATCTGTCTAGCGACGATACGAATCAGCTGCATTTCCTAACCTATCCCGGAGGGCAGCGAGTGGGGCGAGTGAGTAAGCTTGCCGGACCAGGCGCTCTGTGCAGCGATCAGGCCGGAAACGTATGGGTGGCGTTGTACGAATCGCCGTCTGGCAGCGCGATGGCAGAATATCCCCATGGCGGCAAAACCCCCATCGCGACGTTGCAGCTGTACGGGCAGCATGGCCTAAACAGTTGCTCCGTCGACCCGGTCACCGGCGATTTGGCCGTGATGTACGAAGCTGATGAGATTGCAGTCTACCCACGTGGGACGGGTAACCCTATTACCTATACAGATTTCTATGCCGGTCTTATCTACTCGCTAACGCATGATAATAAGGGTGACCTCTTTGCCTACGGTTCGGGCTCTGGTACGCGCATCTTGGCAGAGCTACCTTACGGCGGTTCTTCCTTTACGAACATGGAGATCAACGCAGACATAGAAATCCTTACCTTCGCCCAATGGGACGGCGCATATATCGCTGTCGGTGCCACCTCGACCCCTTTTAAGACAACAAAAGAAACTATCTATCGCCTCGCGGTTTCAGGCTCGAAGGTCACGGTTGTCGGGACCCTTACATTGCAGCCGAACGCGAAGAATGGCTTTGGGAGGTACGCCTGGATTCGGGGCGGCACGCTTATTCAACCTGACCTCTCCGGACACGTCGTAAATTTCTATGCTTATCCTAAGGGCGGCGAACCCATAAAAACGATCGACCCGCACCTTAAGAAGGCGCTCGGGTTGACGGTAAGTGTCGCGAAGTAGGTTCGTTCACCGAGCGAGAAGCAACGCGCAGATGAAGAGCTTAAGGTTCGGTCCTCGCGCGCTAAGCAGCTGCGTGGCCGCGGCAATGTTCGCAGGTTGCGGTGGATCGCAGTCGCCGATCAGCTCGTGGGAGCCTGGCTCGCAAAGCCTAGCGGAGTCGGCTCGGCAGGCGCACGCGATCCCACTGCTTTACGTTGCTAACGCGTCGGGCGATTACAACGACGTTACGGTCTACCACGCGAAGGAAAAGGACCCAAACCCAACAGAGGTCATTTCAAACGGTCTGAATACTCCATTTGGAGTCTGCCTCGACAGCGTGGGAACACTCTATGTCACCAACGAGCCGGCTGGAACGGGCTGGGTTTCGGAGTACCCCGCCGGCAAGACGAAACCATCAAGAGTAATAACGAAGGGAATCAATACGCCGGCGTTTTGCGCGATCGATGGTGACGGGAACCTTTGGGTGACGAATATCGGTGGCTCCAACGTTACCGAGTACGAGAAAGGCTCAACAAAGCCGCACACAATCATTACGAAGGGGCTATTCTATCCCGACGGCATCGCGATTGACGGCTCGGGGAACATGTACGTCGCGAACCATTTTACCGAAAGCTCCGGTTCCGGAAACGTTGTCCTCTATTCGGCTGGGAGCAGATCGCCGAGCAGGACGATCACAGACGGTGTCGCTTCTCCGGTAGGTATTACCGTGGATGCCGACGGGACGCTCTACGTGACAAACGTAACAGAAAATAACGTCGAAGAGTATCGTTACGGAGAGAGCCGACCTTTCCAGACGATCACGGACAGCATGAATGAGCCCGTAGCGGCGACGGTCAACGGCAAAGGGTATCTTTACGTTTCTAACCTCGCGAGCAACGTAATCGTTGAGTTTGCTCCCGGCTCCACGACTCCGTCGCGCCGCGAAATCAGCGAAGGTCTCCATACCCCGGTGGGAACAGCCTATTCTCCGCCGTTACTGCCTTGAGTCGGAAAAGCTTAGACGCGCAAACCCAACCAGCATAACATTTCACACTGAGCATTTGCCCTATTGTTTTTACTAGCGTTGGCGGGCTACGATTGTAGGCCCCAAGAGACGTTCTTAAGACGAAACGATGGGCCAGTTAGTTGAATTGACGATAAAGGTGCGGTTCGGTTTCGAGGATTCTGCGACTCAGGCGTGAGCGCACAACGCCAACTCAGTATTTATAGGGAGAAAGTTGCCATGTACCTAGTCAGTAACATCGAGTTCCCAGCTGTTCAGTTCGAGCCGGCGCTTCCGGAAGAAAACGGAGTCTATCACGAGGACCGCGAGATCACACTCCCTGGCGGAGCCGGCTCGCAAATGTGGCGCACGTATAACGCCCAGTTTCTTCCTGGGACCACAGAGTGGTCGATCCCCAACACCAGCCTTCCGTCTTATGCCACGGTACAGAACCCAGACGGTTCAATCCACTACTATACCTGGGACCAGACGACCTCGCAGTGGGTTGGAAGCGGCAACAACGCCGTCTTCAACGCCGTGGACTATGGTCTCGTCGCTGGCACGGTAAGCACGGCGGAACAGGAAGCAAACACGGCCGCGCTGCAGGGCGCCGTTACGGCGGCAGTGAACGGAGGCGGCGGTCGCGTGGTCATCCCGGCCGGCGTCTATCAGATTTTTGGGACCGTCACCGTTCCCGTCCAACGAGCCGGTGGCACGCTGGTCGGTCTCATCATCGAGGGACACGGCGGGAGCGCTGAACTTTGGCAGCAGGCGGGGACCGGTACGACTACGGCAGTCCCGATCTTCACGATAATTGATTCCAGCCAAGGGCGCGGCGTCCGCTTCAGGTCGCTACTCCTCGCCTACGCGAGTCCGATGTATAATGTCTTTGCAATTGTATCGAGCTGCGATGAGGTCGTGTGCGAGCAGTGCACATTCCAGAATTGTCCCGCGATGTCGATGGGCGGAGAGCATAACGGCCTGCTGGATTGCTTTATCAATTACTCCGTCGTGGCTGAAGTAGGGATTACCGACGGTGCTACAATGGTCTCCATGAACGCCGCAGACTGCTTCGTAGACTTGTGCTACATCTTTCAGAATCCGGCTTACGGACCGGGGGGGAATGGTCCGACGGACTGCACCGCGATTCAGATATTCTCGATCTCCGAGCCACGCGTCACTAACACGAACATCAATGGGTTCGATTACGGCGTCAATATCGGGGGCAACGGTGGCCCCACGCCCAACCTCCTCCATGCCTTCCTCTCAAACCTGGCGTGCGAATGCAGCACGACCGCAGTCACCATCGCGCCCTACGCCGCTAATTATCAGATTCATCAAGTCCTACTTGAAAGCTGCGTTTTTGAGCGGACCCACTATTCCTCTCCACTGGCCGCACCAGGCGTCCTAATCAATGTCTACGAAGGAGGCGCGTCCAGCACGGTTTCGGAGATCTTCCTCAACAACTGCGTGTCTCACGACTGGGCTGGCCCGGGCGTCCAGATCGCCGGCGGCCAGGACATCACGATCAATGGCGGCAGGTACGGTCAAGACGCTACCGCTGCCGGTATGAGCACGAGCGGCGCGATCGCCGTCACCGGACCCGTGCTCCGCCTTGGGATTGCGGCAGCTGACTGCTCCGCGGCGATCCCGACGTACGCTTCCCAGCCGTCTGCCGCCAACCCGCAGCCCTACAGCATCTCGGTTACGGGCGAGGTCGTAGATATGGTGGTCGGAGGATGCAATCTGAGCGGTAATGGGACTGGTCCACTCTACGCGCCTAACTTCGAAACCGACTTGCGGGTCACTGATTGCCCGGGATATAACGATCAGACAGGGCCATTGGCAATCACCGCGCCGGCGTCGGGCACGCCGTTTAACGGGACGACGTATGGATATTACGGGCCCGTCATATTCTACGTCTCTGGTGGCAATGTTGAGCAGATCGTCGCCTACGGGCATGTCACTGGTCTCGTCGCCGGTAGCTTCAGAATAACGTCGCATTCCCTGATTGCAGGCTTCGTGGACGCGTCGATCACTTACTTGGTCGCCCCAAGCTTTTTGATGATTGGGCAGTAAACGAGCTCTGCGCCGGCGATCTCTTGCTGGCAGCCTGCGTTTCGGAAAAACCGCAAGACGCGCGCTATCGTGCGACATCCGCCTAAGGAGGTACCTAGTCGGCCTTTCGAGATATCCTACAATCCGATTCTGCACGGGGCTCGTGCCATGCCGACTCATCAGGCTGCGTGCGGCAACCGCTGACGGGATCGGTTTCCCTAGCCTCATAGCAGCATATGATAATGCCGCGCCGCTCGAAACTCTCGACTGAAAGGCGGCAGGGAACCCCATTTAGCGGCGTTACGGGTTCCCCGTCAACCGATTTTATGATCCAGGTAGAGGACGTTAACACGAACCTAGGTGGGGTCCTGGCTCATGTCGACCCAGAATCCGTGTCCAGACCTAATCTTGCTTACCATTTGCTCAGCGATCTAGCGAAGCCAGGTCACGCCAAGACCCACAACTTTAAGTTCCCGCCGCTCCCGGCACTTGGCGCATCTTATCGAGACGAACGGTGTGCCTTTCAAAACCTCCGCATTCAACCGCTCCCCCGAATCTACGCGCTAGTCTGGCCGCCACGCGAAGAGTTAGGTTGTCACAGATTTGTCACGGAGCGGCCGAATCGCCGCGGTATTGGCCGGGATCGGCTGGAACGGTGAAGCGCCGAAAGCCCGATAAGATAAGCGTTTTCGTCACTGCTAGGGATCGGCCGGGACCGCAGAGGACGGGTTCGATTCCCGTTGGCGCTACCACGAAAGGCCTGTATTTAAAGGCTTTCTTTGATACTCGCGGCGCGGCGGTTGCCATTCGGTTCCCGTGCTGCGCTCGACCGTCACCCTAAAGGCTGTAGCAGGCCGAAAGGACGGGCAGCGAATCAGAAGCATTGCCTAACTGGAGGACCGTTGCAATTATGGGCCTAGAGAGATCGCGCAGGATACCGCTCGTGCCGTGGACGGCGTCGTCTCGTTCTTCGCGCACGCGAGCCCTTGGCGTTCACTTATTTTCCAGGTCGGTAACATTATAGTTGTCCTGGCCGCAGTGCGGGTAATGCGGCGTGCCTGGAAAGTAAACGAAGCTCTCCCCCCGCTAGAGCGCCTCGTTCTTCTTAGCGCTCCGGTTCTTCTCATATACCTTGGCCTGGTCATGCTTGAGAACGAGCAGCCCGAGGCAACCATTGGTGCGATCTCGGTTACTGTAGGAATGGCCACTCTGTTACTAATAGCGCGTCAAATCTCACTGGCGCAGAACTTGGAAGCTATTGCACGCTATCAAACAGCGATACTCGATAGGCAAGACGCCGTCCTGAGCGCGCGAGCAAGGCTTGTTGTGTGGGGAAAGAGTGTTCTTCGGCGTAATATTGCAGAGCCGCTGGCACAAACAGAGGTAGAGTTTGGCGTCGTGAATGCCGGGACCCGCGCTGCTAATTCCGCAACATTGCAACTGCTGATGCCAAAATCGTTCGATTGGAAGGCCATGTTTGGCACTAAGGGAGCTGAGCGGTGGCGTATCGGCCCTGACGAAGAAGGCTTCTCACAGTGGGAGACTGATCTCGAGCGGTTGTTCTTTGTAGATGTTGCCGTGGCCGCTGCGACCTACGCAGCCTTCAACCATCCAAGAGAAATCGAGGATCCCATGGCACTGATAAAATGGCGCATCGCGTTTTCCGATGGTGTGGTTCCCGGGAAAGGGCTTTGGGCGGACGTTACCGCGCGGGAAAACATGTCCACTAGCTAAGAGCGTTCGCAGGCGAGGCGTTCGAGGCGTTCCCCCGAGGCGATCAACGGCCTCACGCTGGGCTTCCGGCATGAGATGCGCATAGGTCGAGAGCGTGACCATAGGGTGACGGGTACCAGTAAATGCCACCAGGGATATGTGGAATCCGAGGCTCGGCCTCGAAAGCCGGAAAAGATCACAACGCTCGTTGGCCTAGCGTTGGGGGCAAGTCCGCTATTGACTACTAGGAAAACTCTCCGCCTATCTTCGGCGGCATGAGTGGGTACCCGTCAATTTCTCAAGGCGCTTACGTAGTAAATACAGCGGAATTCCCAAATAAATTAGTGCAACAAACGAAAATATCCATATATTTTCTAATAACGATTAATGATCGCACATCTAATGATCGCCCATCGATTTAAGCGGCCCGCTTCTTGATTTCGCCGAGAATCGAAATGATCTCGGCCACTTCACTGTCCCCGAAGACGCCCGCCAGGCCGGAGGGGTTCATATCGGTGAACGGAGACTCGTAAAGCAACTCCGGATCGACGATACCCCTTGCCGTCAAATGGTCGATGATCATGTTCAAAAAATCGTATTGAGCTGACGTGAGGCTCCGGCCGGTCGCGAAACTATTGAACGCCGCTCGTGCCGCGTCACGATCTAAGCCCACTAGCTCTCGCACGAGTACCCCAAGACCGCCGTCCCGTCGAACCTTGGCGATCTCCGCGTCTGTGCCAAGCTCACTGAACAAGCGCTCAAGTTCATTGAGGTCCGTCGGCGTTAGCGGCTCGTTCCTGCGTAGCTTCCGGACGGCAATATGGTCGAGGTGGCTGCGGAAGTAATGAGCAGCCTTCGCGATGAAGCGCTCCATGTCGGTTCCCGGCGAAAGCGCGCTAAAAATCACTTCCACGCCTGGCCCGATCTCGTCCTGGAAGTCCGAGAAGACGAAAGGACGCCGCTTGACGTCAATAAGCTTCATCAGAAGCCGCAGACGCCGGCGCAGCGTCTCTAGGATTGGACCCGTAACGTCTTGCCAATAGGTTTCCGTCTGACCCTCAAGGATCATTTCCATTTCGGCCGCGACCATTGGAATATTGTCAAGCTCTTCAAGGAGCGCCAGCGTTTCAACGATACGATTTTTTAGGCTCGCAAAACGACTCTCGTGTCGCAGCAACGCCAATTGAGTTTGCAGAACCAGCAGATCGAACCGCCGAGCCTCAAGGTCGTCGTCCTTTAGCTCGGATGGTAGGCCAGCGACCTCTTGTTTCAACTCGTCCTGCGCATCGTGGTTTGGCTTGACCGACGCTTCCTGCTTGGCGTATTTTTCGACGAACTTTCGCTTCGGTCGGACGATGAAATTGTCGGTATTCATCGCGGCGACTTCTTCGCGTAGACGCTCGGTCGTTGACCTCGACAGCTCGGTAAGGTCCTTGCCGCCCTCCGCGTCCCGCGCTTGGATCGCCGCAATGAGGTCTACGCGGGAATCGAAGAGTCTCTTCGAAAGCGGCTCGCCAGCCTTTGGATCGGCGGCATCTGGATTTTCATTGAAGAACTCGAAGTTTTTACAGAGGTCGAAGACGTAGAAGAATTGCTTGTGATGTCCAGGGCCAAAAAGGTCGAAACGCAACCGAGTACCACGCCCCAGCATCTGCCAGAACTTCGTCTTTGATCGGACAATCTTGAAGAAGACGAGATTCACGATCTCAGGAATGTCGATGCCGGTGTCTAGCATATCGACAGAGACCGCTATGTGTGGAGGTGAGTCGGGCTTCGAGAACTCGTCGATGAGATCCTGCGCGTATTCAATTTAAAATCAATCAGCCGAGCGAACTCGCCTTTCAGTTTCGGGTAGTTGGCATCAAAGCGGTCAACTATAAATTGTGCGTGGTCGTGATTCTTGGCAAAAATGATGGTCTTGCCGAGTCGGTCACCGGACTCGACCTTTAGGCCTTCCCGCATCAGGAATTCAAGCGCTTTATCAACGGTATCCCGGTTAAACAGCCACTTGTTAACGGCCGGTGCTTCCACGCGCGCCGGGATCGAGCCATCGTCCGACCACTCGATGGCATCCCATTCTTCCTTTCTCGTCGGTAAGGTCGTCATATGTAATTCCTTCCCGTGGGAACTTGAGCGGTACAGATACCACCTTCGGAGGTACCAGCCAGTGGTCTTTGACCGCCTCATCAAGCCCGTAGGCGTCCGTTGGGACGCCACGCTCCAGCTCAAAAAGCTTGTAAGTGTCTCGGTCAACTTCGTCTTTTGGTGTCGCCGTCAAGCCTACAAGTAGACTGTCGAAATAATCAAAGATTGCCCCATATTTGCGATAGACCGATCGGTGAGCTTCATCAATCACTACGAGGTCAAAGAATCCCGGCCCAAAACGGCGCTTCTCGTCGACCGTCTCGTCTATTAGGCCCATCATCGTCGGGTACGTCGAGACGTAAGCCCGCCCGGTGGACTCCTTGTCTGTAACGAGATTGACCGGCGATGACGAGGGTAGGTGCGTCTTGAAGGCGTTTACCGCCTGATTCACCAGCGCGATTCGATCTGCGAGGAAGAGCACGCGACGGACCCAGTTTGCCCGCATTAGCAGATCGGCGAGCGCAATAACCGTGCGCGTCTTGCCCGCTCCCGTCGCCATGACGACGAGTGCCTTCCGAAGGCTATCGCGCTCGAATGCTTCGCAGACGCGACGGATGGCCCGTTCCTGGTACCATCGCTCTACGATTGCGCCGTCGATCTTCTCCTCAGCGAGCGGTCGGCGGATCGAACGTCGCTGAATAGCTAGTTCGAGCTGGTGCTTGGTGAGAAAACCCTGGATTGAACGAGGCGGGTATCGTCGATCATCCCAAATCCAGTGATCATAGCCATTGGAATAAAAAATGATCGGGCGCTGACCAAACTTCTCTTCGAGACAATCCGCGTATAAGCGAGCCTGCTGCTGGCCGACGCGAGCATCTTTGCGGGTGCGCTTTGCTTCCACGAGCCCAAGCGGCTTCCCATCGCCGCCCCATAGGACATAATCGACGAACCCATCTCCGGTCTTGTTAGGCATTCCCACAACGGGGTATTCTGTGTCGTAGCCGGGCTTGGTAAACACCCAGCCAGCTTCTCGGAGCAACAGGTCGATGAATAGATCGCGCGTCGCGGCTTCATCATAATCGTGGGTGTCCCTGGCCTTGGCGGCAACAGCTTTGATTTCCGCGATCTCGGCATAGAGCCGCTTAATTTCTGCTTCCAGCGTGCCCTTATCGGTCTCCGACGCAAAACGCGCGAGGCGCTCATTCTCTTCGGCCTGTGCCTTCTCGAAGTATTTCGCCGCAACGGCTTTCAGATCGGACAGCGTAGCACTCGGCAAGGTGCTGAGCTTTGGAAGGGCCTCGACTGAGAACGCAAGCCTCGGATCGAGCTTCGCTTTTGTATAAGTGCGAACGAGCCAATACGAAAAGTGAAAAAGCTCACGGAGTGCGGCCACGGCATCTGAGGTCTGAAGTCGGCCACCTTCGTGTGCTGCGCGGTTCCCCAAGTCCTTGATAATCCGGGCTTTGGCGACAAGAACGTTACCAGCTAACGAACGAAAGGAAGGCTCATGAATTCGAGCCGATAACGTAGTCTGGTAAGGGTCGCGAAGTGAAGGATCACGTCGATAGAGCCAGTTGATCGCGACCTCTAGCGCGAGGCGCGAGTAAAAACAAGCCGACCTGGCGTCGATTCTAGCCATGGATTCGGCCCGCGCCGCATGCTCGTAGACGTCACTAAAGTGAGGCAGAAGAAATCGAAACTGCAACGAGTTGGTGTGCTCCAAGCCAGTCAACCCCTGCTAACGTTAATTGGAAAAACCCTCTGTTGCAGGGCAGTGTGGAGCTCCTCCAGCAGGGCTGACTGCTTCGCGCAAATGCGGCTCGCATCAGTAACTTGGCCGGTTTTACGTTCAAACCTATCTTGTGCATCCAGAGTCGGGACTGGAATGGCAATCGGATAGATTCTGTTGCCCGAAACCAGCGGTTGAGCAGAACGGCCTGCGTATTGGTTCAGGTTTGCGTGCCGCAGCGCTGCGGCGAGATATGATGTCCTCAGCAAGTCGCTTCGCTTGTTTTCAACTATCAGCGCATTATCGGTTACCCACGCCGGGTTGGTTGTTACATGAACCGCGCCGCAATAAATGCCGACGCGACCAATCACGATAGTCCCCGCAGGTACGGTGTGGCTATCGTGATAGCCACATATGCCATTCCCCCCGTAGACTGGCACCGAACCGCCCTTCTGATTTGCTTCGATCAAGGCCTCGCCGCTTTTAACCTTAATCAGCTCACCAAGGGCGACGCTTCGCTGCTGATCGGTTGGAACAGAGTTTATGGTTAGCTCAAATAAAGACGTATGGAGGTTATTTAGAAGCTCCACGCTATGACGACGCGCTCTTCGTATTTCGTCAACCTGGTTGAGGATCGACGCCAACCGGCGCTGTTCCTGAAGAGGAGGCATTGCGACGCTGATCCGCTTTAGATCGGAAATGGAAACGCTCGCCTGGTTTACGGCGGGCTTGACAAATTTTGCTAGGCTCCGACGAAAATCAGGCGACCGAATTAGATGCTTCAGATATTCAGGGTATACAAGGTCTTTCTTCGGTCGTAACAGCAATAAATTCATACCGTGCAAAAGCAATTCCGGTGAGCCTTCGTAAACGGCGCACTTACCGATATGGTTAACACTATTGATGTGGCTAAATAATATATCGCCCGGCCGCAGAAGCCAGTCGCTGCAAGCGCCGCTCGCGATACCTGCGTAGCCAAAGCGGTTCGGATCGATACTGCCATTTGCGATGGTTTCGATGCGTGTTATAGGAATGCCGTCGCGCTCAACGGTCTGCTTGACAGTAAGTCCATTTGTGATCGATTCGAACAAAGACCCAAATAGGTGCGGCGCGCTCATGTCGATGAAATGTCCGTCGCGAGCTCCTCTAAACGACGGTGAAGGTCGCTCTCCAGTGAATAGAGGTCACGAATTATAGCATCAGGCGAGCGATGCGCCGGGGTTTCTTCAAGAAGCTCTCGATATCTATTTATCGAGAGAATGTAGTCGTTCGCAACCAGTTCTTCTCTGGAGACCAAAAAGCTTTGCGCGCTACGCGAGCGTTCTTTTTCAGCGCCGTTCCTTTGATGCCATCGGGCTAGCACGTCTGGGAGGTTATTGCTCTCGTGATCTCTAGCCTCAAGCGCAGCTCTTGGACACGGTCCTAGTTTGCTTTCGGGAAGAAGCGGTTGGCGCTTGTCATCCAGTGACCAGCCGTCTGCCTTTAAATCGTAAAACCAAACAAAATCGGTCCCACCAACTCCCGTCTTCGTGAAAATGAGGATCGCGGTAGAAACGCCAGCGTAGGGCCGGAACACGCCATTTGGCAATGAGATGATGGCATCGAGCTTATTCTCGTCAACCAATATCCTTCAATGGCCTTGTGCGCCGCCGACGAGCCGAATAAAACACCTTCGGGGACAATGACAGCCGCACGTCCGCCCGCCTTCAGAAGGCGTAAGAAGAGACCGAGAAAGAGAAGTTCTGTCTTTTTTGTCTTCACAATCTGGAGCAAATCCTTAGCGGTGGACTCGTAATCGAGCGATCCGGCGAAGGGCGGATTAGCTAGTACTAGACTGCATCCGCCGGCCTCGCTCGCATGATCCTGCGCCAAAGAGTCGCGAGCAATAATGGTCGGGTTTTCGATGCCGTGCAAAATCATGTTCATTGACCCGATTCGCAACATCGTTGGATCAAAGTCAAATCCGTGGAAGGCATTCTCGTGAAAGTGCCTTCTTAGCTTGTCGTTCGTGAAAATCTCCGGATGCTGTTCGCGGAGGTATTCGGCGGCCGCAATAAGGAAGCCGCAGGTGCCGGCCGCAGGATCGCAGATAACGTCGGTCGGCGTCGGCTCAACTAGGGCAACCATGAGTTTAATGATGTGCCGAGGAGTTCGGAACTGCCCGTTCTGCCCAGCAGCGGCGATCTTGCCGAGCATGTACTCGTACACATCGCCTTTGGTGTCGCGATCTTCCATCGGCACGTCGTCGAGCTTCTCGACCACCTTTGCGAGCAGCGCGGGCGTAGGTATGCCGAGCCGCGCGTCTCGCATGTGCGTGGCTAGCGTCGAACCGTTTTTGCCAGCGAGCGCTCTCAGGAACGGGAACACATGCTCGTCTACGAGCCCGTAGAATTCACGCGGCTCCAACAGCTTTAAGCGTGACCAGCGCATCTCTTGATACGAAACGCCGCGCTCATCCTGACCCGTCGGGAAGATTGTACGCTCACGGGGCTTCTTTAGTTGCTGGCCCTTGCGCTCTTCGAGCGTTTGTAACTCGTCAAGGCGCCTCATAAAAAGCAGGTAGGTGATCTGTTCAATCACCGAAAGCGGGTTGGATACGCCACCTGACCAAAAGTCATTCCAGATCGAGTCGATCTGGGCCCGAATTCCGCCCGTCAACACCTGAAAAATCCCTCCCAGAGACTGCCTATTTTGGCGCTACAGGCGAGCCCTTCCCCGGGGCTAAGCAATAAGGGCTTCCCTTCGACGCGACACGGTCAGCGCCGACTAACAGTGAGCTGCTCAGGCCTTCATTCAAGCGGTCAACGGCGTCTTCGGGCTTTCCACCCGGCCTGTGCAGCGGAAACGCCACGTGTTGTCGGGCAGTCCCGCTGCAGAGTGTGCGCCTACTTCGGTGCCGAATCGAGCGCGCTATCTGCCTTTCGGCGACCGCGTTGCTGTGCCAACGACGTCCTTAGACGGGTCGGAAACTTGCTGTCGGCCAAAACTCGTGGCTTCGCGTCCTCCGTCCACTGGATACTCAATCCAGCGGCGACCATCGAGAACTGCGTCTCTCCGCCGCCCTTTTTTGTAACGCCTCCCCATTGCTTAAAGAAGAACCGCACTCCCTGGGCAGTGCACGAGTCCCTTAACTCGCGGACCCAGGCGACTTCCATTGGTCGAGCGCCCGGGCCGGATTCGCCGCCCGCAACAAGCCAGTCGATACCTTCGAGATCAAGTCCGGCAAGCGAACCGAGCAAAGGTTCAGCCGAAATCCACCGGATCGCCGCCGCGGTCTTACGCAGCATATACGCGCGCCATAGGTAATCAAGGTTTTCTACGGATACCCCTAACCAAATGTGACGAGGACACTCCCCACCCTCGTACCGACTCGCGATGTACCGCCTCATTCGCTCGGCGCGCTTCGTCAAGACTTGGAACATATGACGCCCGTTATGCTCCATTTCGACAAAGACGTTGTCGATAAAAACATCGGGTACATCCTTGTGAAATAAATCGCTCATGCTGTTCACGAAGATTCTTTTTGGCGACTTCCACCGTGACGGCTGACTAAGTCGATCTGAGTGAAGCATCACTTCGTTGAAGGGATGCCCGTAGCGCGGACTCCGCGGATTATTGACTTGCCGGACGTTCACGAGACGCATTGCATAGCATCGATCGCACCCAGGAGACACCTGCGTACAGCCCGTTGCTGGATTCCAGCTGTTTTCCGTCCATTCAATTGCGCTCTTTCCGGCCATCGCTTTCCTCTAGCAGTTGATCCTCTCTTGACCTCAAGTTTGACACATTTGGTTGCCGATGTAAAAGGGGTGGGCCCGCATTACGTAGACCGATGCAATTTTCGACTAGAAAGTCCCGATCGGCAGAAACTGGAGGAACCGGCTTGAACGGCTTGGGCGAGAGCGAGCCGCCCACATTGTTTCCAACTCTAGCAGACCACTCAAAACCAAAAAGTGGTTCGAAGAAAAGGGACCAGCGTTTTTTTGCTGCTCAGCGAGCCGCGTCCGCGATCAAAACCAAAATCGTCGTCGATTACTTTCGGCCATGGGCTAACATCATGAAGAGCCGCTACGCTAAGATCGGATACTTCGATCTCTACTCGGGCCCTGGCGCCTATGAGGATGGAACCGAGTCAACGCCGCTCCAAATCATGCGCATAGTGCTTGCGGATGAACGTCTGAAGAAGATCATGGTAACGGTGTTCGAGGATAAAAATCCCGGAGCAGTGGACTCGCTATCAAAGGCGCTTGCATCTCTTGATGGGATCGACGCTCTCGCTTACAAGCCGATGATATCACGCGGAGAGAGGGTGCGCCGCGATATTCAGCAAGTCTTCGCCGCCCAAGCGGTCATTCCGATTCTAATGTTTTTGGATCCTTTTGGCTATGTTGGACTTACTAGGGACCTCATTCGAGCGATTCTGAAAGACAGAGGCTGTGACGTTCTCTTCTACCTCAACTTCAACCGAATAACGGGCGCTCTCAGACACCCCAATCCAAAGATAACCGCTCACATGGATGCCCTCTTCGGTGAACAGCGCGTGAGCGAAATGAGCAGCGCGCTTGCCGGTCGCCTCGATGAACCCGAACGAGAGCGCGTGGTGCTCAGCGGAACGCAGCAGGCGTTAAAGGAGATTGGCGCGGAGTACGTCTTGCCGTTCGCGTTCAGGACTGCCAACGGTCGGCTGGACCACCATCTGGTATTTGCAACGAAGAATCTGAACCCGGCTCAAAAAATCATGAAGGGAATCATGTCGCGTGCATCATCGAGAGTTGATTCGGACGGTGTCGGCAGCTTTGAATTCGATCCCGCTGCCGTTGATGAGCAGCCGCAGCTCATTGAAGGGGAAAGAAAGCTCGATGATTTAAAACGCGATCTCTGTAGAATGTTCGAAGGCAAAAAACTCCGGGTGGTGGAGGTGTATGAGTCTCACGAGCGCGCGGCCGAAACTCCGTTTACGATGACCAACTATCAAAACGCACTTCGGGAGCTCGCTTACGTCGATCGCGTTATAGTCGTGACTAAAGGTAGTTTAACGCTGCCGGAATCGAGCATTCGGAAAAAGTACATGAGCGAAGACTATGACGTGCAGTTCCTCTGCCGAAAGGCGGAGGCATGACGGATTTCCGAGAGCATTTGGCCCGCCAACTGTCGTTCCTGGAACGGTCTGCTGCAGCCTACGATAGAGGCGAACGCGACGAGGCTTACCGCATTGCGGTGGCGATCCGCGTTCTTTTGCACGATACACGTCGGTCTGTATCGATCCTGCGGCATTTAAATGCGAAGGATGTGCCGTTGTTGTCCACAGTAATGGCTGGGCCGCGGAACGCTCTATTCTTCGATGGCATGAACCTGCTCGCGATGAGCCCAGGCAAAATCGTGGCGGGTCCTAAACTTGATCAAGCACCCATTCGACGGATGGTTAGCGTCGACGATTGGTGGAATGAACCGATATTCGCCATCAACCGCGTCGAGACAAGCCGAAAAGACGTCGTTCGTGGCGCTGCAAATCAAGATGGCGGGGCGCACGTTGACCACGCGCTCGACGCTGATTATGAACGCCTAAAAGGAGGCCTGTACACTCCGAGTCCTGGCGCCGCGGTCGACATCCCTGAGCCGCAGCTCGTCTCTTTGCGGCAGATGGCGTTCGAGATACTGAATAGCCCCGCGCTGAATGACCTGGTGAACTGTGGCGCCGTCCGACCAGACAACGCCAAGATCGACCCACCGCCTAGACGCACCTTCCCCTTTGGCGGCCAGTTCCGGTGAGGGAAATCCCGTCTCCCTTTTCCTTGCCCGCTGTTGCCGCGGTTGCCAAACGGTTGCCGTCAATGGCAACCGTTGCCGCCCATCGACGACCAGACACTCGGGCAAAATCCCTTATTTTACTGGGTTCTCCGCCCATCGACGACCACCGCTAACCGTGCTTGGACCGATTCGATTCCCGTTGGCGCTATAAAAGCTCATATTGCATAGGCGTTTCTCACGCAACTCCGTCTAACGGATCCTTGCCGAAGCATCCAAGCCTACAGGTTCCCCATAAGAAGACTCGAGAAATCTCGGTTTTTGGCTCTGCATTTTGCTTTCCTAGGCGATGGGCAAATCGAGTTAGCCCGATTCGGCTAACGTAGCATGCGCTGCAAGTCCCGACCGAGATAAGCTGAAAATCCGCCACATATATATTGTCGTACGATTGTCGCAAATGCGGCCTCATCGCTCAATCTTGCCGCGGCTGCAAAAAAGCAAACTGTCTTACAGAATAAGGCTTCCTGGGTGGAGATGGGAAGACTCGCACCTCCGAACTGCCTAGGCTGACGGCTTTGGGGAGGGATGCGAGGTCGCGTTGCTGTGGCTCATGGCGTTGCTGTGGCTCATGGCGTTGCTGTGGCTCATGGCGTTGCTGTGGCTCATGGCGTTGCTGTGGCTCATGGCGTTGCTGTGGCTCATGGCGTTGCTGTGGCTCATGGCGTTGCTGTGGCTCATGGCGTTGCTGTGGCTCATGGCGTTGCTATGGCTCATCGCATTATGCGAAGCCGAAGGCGCAGGAGTGCTCCCTCCGTCGGCGAGGGCAACGACCGGGTAACTGGTTGCGAGAAGGGCTGCGACTGCGAGCGCCGGGATCAATGAAAACTTCATATTTATGCCTCCTAAGTTAAGGTAAGTGCTGTCTATAGAACGTCGCAGAAATGACTTCGGATGAGTGCGGCTAGACTCTGAGGCGCAACGTAGTACCCCGCGCAGTAATAAGCGCAGTTCCGTGCGTTGGACGAGCCGTGGGGTAAAAATGCAAGTCTACGTACGAGGTTCCAGTCGCGGCGATTGTGACTGGGACGCGCTTTATGGCGCACAGACGGGGACTGCAGAATGCTGCTGTCCAGCCAGGCGGAGGCTGCGCACCGATGATAACTGAGGAGCCTGCTGGCCCGCGCACTGCTACCCGATAGGCGAGTGCCCCGTCCATCGACATCAGCGTGGCTGCGAGAGCGAGCGAGATCATCGCTCTGCCACTATAGCGGCGACGGTTGAGGCGACTGCGGCGTCCTGGCCCTCGCCGATGACCGTCTTTCTGAGGCGTCCGTGACGATCGAAGATCAGCTGCGTCGGCCAGTACTGCGTGCCGTAAGCATTCCATAGCCTCTCGTCATTGTCGATCGCTACCGGCCACGAGATACCTTGCGTCGCGAGCGCCTGAACGACATTCGCCCGGATGTGTTCGAAGGGCGTCTCCGGAGTGTGGATACCGACGATGAGCAGATCCTTCGTAGAATAGTGGGCGCGCAACGCCCGCAATTCCGGCACGATGTGCTTGCAGTTAATACAGTCGAACGTAAAGATGTCGACAATGACGACTTTACCCGTGTATGACGCGGCAGGGGGTCGCGACCCAATCCACTGCGGGGCGTTGAAAAGCGGAGCAAAGGCGCTTTGGGCCAGTAGGATGACGGAAAACAAGACATTCATATCTCTAGTACGATTCGCCCAACGTGACGGATGAGTACTTATCAGCGGCAGCTATTGGGCGCCGCCGGTGTCGAATGCAATCGCTGGGCAATTGACCACGAATCCGACCGGCTTGGCGATCGGCGCAACGTCGGCGTACGACGTCAGCCGCTTCGCTTGCGCGTCGCCTACGACAAAGACCGACCAGAGCGGTGAGTACCCGTTCTCCGCGTAAGGATTGGCGATATCCGGCGCGAGCGAAAGAACGTTGAATGGCGAGCCGATGTCGGCGGCGTTCGCTGCCGTCGCATCGTCGCCGAGCGGAGTCTTGAGCGCAAGGTAGGCTAGGCCTTGCACGCCGCTTCCAATCTGCGGTCCGTTTGCGAGTACGCCAATCGGGATCGCTCCCGCAGAACCGGCTTTCGCGAGGCGAGGTACGTACGTCGCTCGCTCAACTGAGGCGGCGATTGGATCCGATGCCTCGGTGCTCAGGTAGAAAACCGGTTTGCCGTCCACGAAACCGCGCGCAAGGACGAGCGTCACGGTGTTATTCGCAGTGTCGATCGCCACGACCCGATCCTCGGTGTTGGAATGTGTCGTTACATCAAAGGGTCCATCCCCGGTGGCGACGATCGGGGCATTGAGTACACCTTCGCGGCCGTCGACCTCAACGAATGGTGAATAGGCGTCGTCCGCAACGCCGCCAGGCTTTGCGGACTTTGGTGGAAACCCGGTCGCACCGGCGACATACGAGCGCTCCGGCGAAAAATCCGGCGCGCCCGGAAACGCAACGATTCCGGCCGTCGTCCTTGCCTTCGCGATTGCAGCGCCGCCAAGCTTGGCGATATCCGGAGCGTAATCAACGCCTTGCTTCCTTGCGACGGAGGCGTCGGAGGCGTCTGTGACGATGTACCAAACCGTCTCGCCTTTGGCCAGACCGCGATGAAGCGGCAGCGTCACCGTGTGCTTGGCGCCATCAACCGAAACAATGCTCTTGAAGAAAAACGCTGAACCCGGCTCCGTCGCGGCGCTTGCGGCATAAGTTCCGACTATTACAGATGCAGCGCAGGCTGCTATGACAATACTTTTCATGCTTATCAGAACGCTCCAAGCAGTATCGCGGATGAGTGATCGGCAGGAATCATCCGCCCGAGCTGGCTCCGGCGTTCTCTTAGCGGATGATAAGGTGGCCGGCGTCGAAGTCTGCGCCCCATGATGCCGGCGCCGGAGGGAGATGAGGCTTTGGCTGCAGCGTTTGCGGCGCACGAGGGCTGGGCGTTCGGCGAAGCATATCGCCGTCACGCGGCGCTGCTTTATTCAGCCGCCTATAACGTGCTCGGTAACGCTGACGACGCGCAAGATTGCATAGCGGACGCGGTCGCAAAGCTTTGGCGATCGCGGGGAGCGTACTCGGCGTCGCGCGGCAATCTGCGAAGCTTCCTCGTCGTCTGCGTTCGCAACGAGGCGATCTCGCGCCGCCGGCGCCAGGCTCGCACAATTCGTTTGGAGGAACGCCTCGCTGCGATGCCCGTAGAGCACGAGCAGTTGCGGGTATCCGATCCGATCGAACGCGACCGAGTCCGTAGCGCGCTGCTCACGCTTTCGCCCGAACAGCGCACCGCTCTCGAACTGGCGTACTACGAAGGAAGGACGCACAGCGAGATCGCGGCCGAACTTCAAGAACCGCTTGGTACGATCAAAAGCCGGATCAAGCACGGCCTGCGAAAACTCGGCTCCGTTTTGGAATCGACCGCACGGACCGGGAGCGATCGCCTGTGACGTACGAGCACGTCGAGGATCGCGCCGCGCTTTATGCACTCGGCGCACTCCCTGACGACGAACGCGCGGCGATCGACGCGCACCTTCGCGACTGTTCCGCCTGCACGGAGGCGATTGGTGCTGCCGAGAACGACGTCGCACTGATCATTTCGGCGGAGCCGCAACTCAGTGCGCCGCCTGCCCTCGACGCCCGTATCGGCCGATTGGTGCAACCGCGCTCCCTCGAAGCGATGCGCCGTTCTCGGCGTCCGGCCTGGCCGTACGGGGCAGCGATTGCAGCAGCGCTGTTACTGGGACTTCTGCCCTCAGCGTACTTTTGGTCGGAGAACCGGACGATGCACGGTGCGATGCTTGCGCAAAGCAACGCGATGGGTCGCCTCGCGAGCGCTCCGCATCGGACGGCACACTTTCGGCCGACCAAGGCGAGCCCGCCCGCGGAAGTGATGTACGCGCTCGACGGCTCGTGGTACGTGGTTGTCGTACGAGACGCATCGAAGTCGCTCTCGGTCGCGTGGATGCACGACGGCGTGCACACAATGCTCGGCAATGCCGTTCCGAACGGCAACGTCGCGATGCTCTACCTTCCGAAGAGCCACCGCATGGATCGGCTCGCGCTCATGGATGGCGATCGCGTCGTTGCCCAGGTCACGCTCTCCTGGCAGAGCACCGTTCCAAATCGGCACGGGGCTCGATTCGTGTAGAAACGACAAGCAACGTCAGAGTTACGCCGCCCGTCAGCGGGCGAACCGGTCGTAGTGCTGTTGAAAATTGCTTGCGACATAGAGATTAACGGAGCTTACATGCGAAGCCCTAAAGCTCGTTACGTTTGTGAGCGGCGGGAGCTGTCGCGGCATCGTCTCCGGTGGTATGCCACGCGGCGGCGAATCGATGCCGAGCCTTAACAGAGTGGGGGAACGTCGTATATGAAGGTGCTGGATTTTTGGCGCTCCGCGATTAGTGGTCCCGCGGCTGCAGTATTGCTGAGCGGATGCGGCGGATTGCAACTGCCAACGAGCATTCCACACGCGGAACTATCGGCGCTGAGTGCTAATTCCACGTCACGCCTAATAGACCATGGCTATAAAGTTCTCTACGATTTTCAGGGCGTACCGGATGGTTCTGGGCCGGGAGGCCTGACGATGGTGAACGGCACGTTTTATGGCACGACGGACGGCGGTGGATCGTGCTACGACGTTGGCTGTGGAACGGTATTCGAAATCACGCCATCGGGCATTGAGCAAGTAATCTACCGGTTCAAAGGCGGAAGCGATGGCGATGACCCGGTGGGAAATCTGATTAACGTCAATGGAACGCTGTACGGTGTTACGAACGAAGGTGGCAGTAAATCCGGTCCTTGTGCGCCTCCGAATTCGGGATGCGGGACGGTTTTCAAGGTCAGCACGGCGGGTGACGAGCACGTCCTCTACCGCTTTAAGGGCGGGAAAGACGGCGACTATCCGTTGGCCGGTCTGACCTCGCTAGACGGCATGCTCTATGGCACCACGGATCATGGCGGCGGCTATTATGGTCTGGGCACCGTCTTTCAGATCACCCTGACCGGCCGGGAAAAGATTCTCTACCGGTTCAAGGGGGGCGCAAGCGACGGGTGGGGACCGCAGGCACCACTGCTCCCCCTTCACGGAACGTTGTACGGCACGACCGCTTATGGTGGCTGCGACTCATGTGACGGCGGCCGAGGGACGGTGTTTTCCGTAAATCCAGGCGGAGTCGAACACATGCTTTATGCGTTCCAAGGTGCAGATTACGGCGGTGACGGTGCTATTCCTGAAGCCGGCCTTATCGCGATAAAAAATGTACTCTACGGCAGTACCGCCTCCGGAGGTTATGACCGAACCCCTGAGTGCGGGAGCTCATCCGGTCATGGCCTGGGTGGTTGCGGCTCTGTCTTTTCGGTCACGCTGGGTGGGAAAGAGCGAATACTTCATCGCTTCAAGGGGCCGCCGGACGGCGCGGTCCCTGCTGCGGCGCTCGTCGCTGATAACGGCCAGCTGTTCGGAACGACAGGTGCCGGAGGCATCGGTTCAAGTTACTACCTCGGTCACGGAACCGTCTTCGAGGTGACCCTAAAGGGATCGGAACATGTTCTCCACCGCTTCGGGGGTGCGCCAGACGGTAATATTCCTTTCGCGAGCCTAGCGTATTACGGAAAAAAGCTCTATGGCACGACCGTCAGCGGCGGGGACGGTTGCAAGCGAAGCGGTTCGGGCCCTCCAGCGGGATGTGGCACTGTTTTTGAGCTGTCCCCATAACTTCTAGCCGACGCTTGGGCTAGGACGATTACATATAGGCGCCTGCGAACTTCCGATCCCGCTCCGTTTTTTGGCTCGCGGCGCTCGCGTGTGGAATCTTGCTCGTAAAATCTATTCTCGCGTGGCGCGCATTCGGTCCGAAAGTAGGGCGGCGACTGATGTCGAACTCTTCGACCGATGACGAAGCTTCATTTGAGAATTGTGCAGGGGTCTCTCGCAGTCGTCGCGGCCCAACTGCTTCTTCCCTATCCCGCCGACGCCGCGGGACCGGTCGTGTTTAGAGTCTACAACGACACAACGGTGTCGATTACCGAGCTATACGACAAACCGCCGAGCCAGGGGTTCTGGGGAGTCAGCGATCTCGAGAACCCGTTGAAGCCGCGTCATTTCTTCTATATCAAGTTCACAGACTCGACTCACTGCCCGAAGCTTCGCGACGTTAAACTCGTCTTCGCGAACGGTGCAACGAAAAGCTACGCGAATATCGACGTCTGTAAATACGACATTCACGTTCACAAGCCGTAACGCGTTACGAAGCGTGCCTATGACGCGGCGATGCGTGAGATCGAAGAACTGACGATACGTGGTGACAGGCGTTCGTCGGCAGAGACCGAGTACTATCGCGTCCTTTGTGCGTTGGCTGCCGACTATGAGCGTCGACTTGGTGCCGATCGTTGGCATACGTTGACGCCCGATGTGGCGTTGCGCGAGCTCATGGCACTGAAGGGCGTCACGCAATCGCAAGTCGCGCAAGCGCTCGGCGATCGCGCTGCCGCGTCATCTATCCTGAGCGGACGGCGAGAAGTGAGCAAAGCTCAGGCCAAGAGACTCGGCGAGCTTTTCAGCGTGGACGCTGGCGTGTTTATCTAGTCTCCTTCCGAGAGCGGCGATGGAAGCCTCTGCTCCTCTAACGGCCGTCTAACGGATTCCCTAGACCTCGCCGAAGCAGCAACCAAAAGGCCCGCTTAGAAAGCGGGCCCTGCGGTTTGTGCGGCTTAGCGCCGTCTATCCCTTATCTGCTGCGTCCGCGCTGCTTTAGCCGGTCCCATTTGGTTCAGGTCGGCCCGCTTTCAAAGGCGGGGATTCAAAATATCACGGGGTTACCTCAAAAACGGTCCCGCATCCGGCGCCCCCGCAGCCCGAACCACCCCCGAGCGCAGTTGCGCCGTAGAGCGCGCCGTTGATGTCGACGACGCCGCTTGCAAACGGATTTGCGCCATCAGCGCCGCCCTGAAAGCGGTAGATGACTTTGTAGCCCTTCCCCGAGGGTTGGACTTTGAAGACCGTGCCGCACCCCGAATAGCCGGAAGGACTACAGCTCGTCCCGCCGCCGAAGCTCGTATCGGAGTAGAGCGTACCTTCCATATCGGCTAGAAGGCTATTAGGGCTAACGCCGTCTTTGCCGCCTGCGAAGCGGTGGAGAACGCGAACCCCTTACCATGCGTGTTGATACTGAATATGGTTCCGCAGCCTGTGCCGCTGGGGCTCTCGCACGACAGGTCTCCGCCGATGTCGGTCGTGCCGTAGAGCGTGCCGTTTACTTCGATCACATTCGTCGGATAGCCGCCATCCGTCCCGCCCTTGAACTGATAAAGCACACGGTATCTCGTGCTCGTGCCGTTGACGCTCATCGCATAAATGACTCCGCAACCGGAGCCGCTAGCGGCGGTGCAGGTGGTGCCGCCGCCGTAGGTGGTCGTGCCGTAGAGCGTATGGTGAAAAACGATCGGAGCGTAATAAGGGAGATTTCCATCGTTACCATCAAACGTGTGGAGTACCGTTTCTCCACCGCCTGGTTCGAAACTGTAGACGAGGCCGCATCCGATCGGACATTGCGATCCCTCGGAGGGACTTCCGTTCGCGGTGCCATAGAGCGTGCCCGCATTGTCGAAAACGCCGGCGGAAACACCGTATCCGTCGGCCCCGTCGAATCTGTTGAGGACGGTGTAATTATTGCCTGAGGGGTCGATCTCATAGACCGTCCCGCAGCCTTGATTCTGCTTGCAAGGCGTGTAGCTATCGCCCTTTGCACCGCCCCAACCGGTGGTGCCATACAATTTCCCATTGCTGTAAATCACGCCAGCGTTGGATCGGCCCCGGTTCGCGCATTGCCGGGATATCGGTAAATTACGGTGTGCACCCAAGTTGTCCCCGACATAGCGAGTTTGAAGATCGTCCCACATCCATGGGGCCCACCGATGAGAGGGCAGTTCTTACTCCCGCCTTCTCTGGTTGTTCCGTAAAGCGCGCCGTTGACGTCGACAAGCGGCGAGGCGGGATATTCGCCGTCAGCGCCGCCCTGAAAACCGTAGAGCACTTTCTCCACGCTGGCCGCCTCGGTCGGCAAGCGAAGGGCGGCCGGCGCCCCTTCCGACGTGGGCACCGTTAAAGTTTGCCCTCCGCCACAGGCGGCTAACGCACACCGCTCACCAGTGCACTAAGAATGGGCCATCGAGATTTCATACGTTACTCCTCACGGGAAAGGGGCCCGTCATGGGGCCCGGGTCCGAAGGAAGTCTAGCCCGAGCCGACTTACAAGCCACTTACTTTCGCCAAATAATGGCGAGGAGAGCGAAAAAGGATGGCCTTCGAGGCGAGGGAAATGCCGCCGGCGCCTAACGTTTCGTACCGGCGAGCGATACTGGTGGCGGTTATCGGTGCAGTCGCGCTGGCTATTCCGCTTGCCGACGACTACGCCATAATCAACCGATCCAACGGCTCGTTCGGCTTCTCTACGTGTGGTGAAATAGTCTGCGTCGTAGAAGGGGAGGCGAAGGACGCCGGGATCAAGGTTGGTGATCGGCTGGACATTCGCGCCCTACCCCTGGACGAGCGGCACACAAATACGGCCTACGCCCGGCCGCCGCGGGCGGGGGAAACGGGTTCTTTTCCGTTGGAGCGCGGCGATTCGAAATACATGGTGACGCTGACGGCTCGCCGCGATGATAGCAGCCCAAGTATCGCCCTTCTGATTCTTTTTGCGGCCAAGGTCGCGGCAATCGTGCTAGCCTTCCTCGCCTCGGCGCTGTTTCTTGTTAGGCCGACCCCGCTGACCGGCAGCCTTGCTTTCTACGCGCTGGGAAGTTTCTCCTTAGAGCCTTCGGGCTACGCGTTCTTGCCGGGGATCGTGTACGCCGGCGTTCAAATCCTAACGACGGGACTTTTTTTCGCAGCCGGAACGATCGGGTTTCTCGGGCTGGCGCTTCACCTCGGCCGAGCTTGAGTTCCGCATCCGTGCGCCGTCTCCTCATAACGCTTTTCGCGCTTCTCGCGACCTCTTTGGCGGCGGAGCCAATCTTCCCATTGCTCGGACTCCCCGTGTTCAAAATCTTTAAGGCCGCCTGGCCGAAATGAGAATCTCAACGACTTTTGAAAGGAGCGACCATGCCCGGAGCTGGCAATTCCACGCCGGGGCCGGAGAGGCCCGACACCACAGGCGGCGAGCGCCCGCCGGCGCTCGAAAGCGATCGCGCTGGAAAGGAACTCGCCCGGCCCGAGGGGACAACATGGGAGGGGACGACGTGGGGGGAAGCCCTCTTCCTTGCGTCCGTGGCGTTGGTCCCGGGGATTGGAGGCGCTCTCGTCATCTTGCTTCAAAAGGCGATGGAGGACGATCGTCGCCGCGTGGCGGACGTCGCGAATGCCGCCAGGGGCGTCGTGGACGACGACGTTCGGTTCCTGGAGCGGGTCGGAGAGGATGAGCGCCTTCGGGACATGTTGCGGGAGGCCTTGGATGCCGGGGCCCGCAGCTCGGACGAAGCAAAGCGGGTCGCCATGGGCCGGGTGCTCGGTCAGGCCATCAACGACGACGCCCAGATAGACGACGACGCGGCCCTGCTCCACGCCCTGGCCGCCTTGGACAGCCCCCACTTCGCCTTCTTGGCCAAGCTGCAATACCGCGAGCAGAGCGAGCCGCTCACAGCACTGGCCGAGGTCCGGGAGCCTTACCGGTCCGCCTTGGTCGCTCAGGGATGCGTGAGGCTTCCGATCGCCAGCGGAGGGTTCTACCGGGGGGTGGTACCGCTCGAGGTCACCGACTTCGGTCGCAGCCTGCTGGAGTGGCTTCGCCAGGCGCAAGAAGAATAGAGCTCCGTGGGCTCCGTGGGCTTCGTGGCCGTCGCCGTCACACTGCCGGCGTAACGTCAGCCCTGTCGGATGCCGGGCGCCCGTCGTGCAAACCCTTCCACCGGGAAAGGGCGGGCGCCGGCTGACGGGTCGGAAGTCGCCCTCGTGGACATCGAGGTCCTGGCGCTCTATCAGAAGTCGGCTCTGGTAGACCTGGCCGAGCTTGGGTTCATCGGTACCGAGCGGGTGGGCCAACGCTCGGGGGGGTCGACTTGAACCGCCATCCACTCGTCGAGCGCCAGCAAGAGTGAGCGCCGGGAGCGCTTGCCCTCCCGCACCCACGAGATTAGGTGGTCCCGGTGGCCGAAATAGCGCCGGAACTCGGAAATGCGAGGGGGACGCAGGATCAAATCCGCATGCGGATTTGATTTGAACTCGTCGCTTTTGTGGTCGCCGCCGGCGCGCCGGCGCCACGGAACTTCAGCCGGTAGCGGCCTGGGACGCCAGCCTCGCCACCTCGCCCGGGGATGCCCCGCCCAGCTCCTCGGCGAACGGTGGGCTGAGCAACATGGATAGCGCCAGCTTCGACCGGGCCGATCCCAAACCTCTGTCGTGGTCGCGCAAGGCGGCGGCAGCCGCCCACTCGGCGTGCTCGGCCTCGTAACCAGCCGTCACGGCACCCCAGCGACCATCCAGGACCATGCTCTTGAGGAGCTGCTCGTCGCCGGAGAGATCGGCCTGACGGTACAGGGCCGAGGCCTGGTCGTGGTCCTTCAGGGCGGCCACCCGGGCCATGCTGTCCCGCCAAGCGATGACGTCGCTGCCGGGGTTGGCCCAGACCTTCTTTTCCAGCGCCCGGCGCTCGGCCGCGGTTTCGTCGGCCACCTTGGCCCGCAGCTGGTCCAGGCCGTCGGCGCAGCGCTGGACCTCGGCGGCGATCAGCGACTTGCGCCCGTAGTCGCTCAAATGTGGCCTTTGGCGGACCTCCTGGATGCGCCTTTCACTGTCAGCCTTCAGGCGGTCCGCTTCGGCCTTCACCGCGTCGGCGTCCATCGCTCTTCCTCCTTTTTCGACTTGGCTCCAATGGTGGCCTGGAGCTCGAGGCGGCCGAGCAGTTCCCGGTACGAGCCGACCCGGCCCGCAAGAGCGCGTTGACGTCGGTGCGCAGGCGCCCGGTCACTCCCACAGTCTGCCGCCCAGCGCGCTCAGCAGCGGCCACGTCCGAAAGTCCGCCGGGGGCTCGTTTGGCTCAGCTTCATAGGCCGGGAACCCAGCCGCCATGAGGTCCCACGACGTCCTGAAACCGCTCAGCGCCTCTGCGATTTGGGACTCGGTCGGGTAGGCCCGGGCGCACTGCAAACGGCCGAAATCGCTTACGGCGTGAGCGATTAGGGGCTCGGTCGGAAAGGTCGCTCCAGGCCTCGAAAAGCAAACACGCGGTTCGTATTTGGGAGTCGGTTGGGAGGTCATACCAGGACCCGAAATCGGATATGGCATGTCCGATTTGGGCCTCGGTCGAGTAGGTCCGAGCCGTCAGCACGCTGGAGCACGGCGACCAAGCGGCCCGGGTCGCAGGGCACGAGCAGAGGCCCCCGCTTAGCCCGCCTGGACCGCCGCCAGACCCTCGTTCGGCACCGCCCCGAGCAAAGTGTACGTCGGCGCTGGCCCTCGGGCGGCCCTGCGGGCCCCAGGAGCGCCACAACCGGGGCACGTGGGCACGCCAGCCAAGGCTAGGGGGCTGGACGCCCGCCCGTCACTCGGGGTGGCGCACTTTCGCGGAAGCATGCCCGCCCGCCCCGCAATGGTCCCCAGGCGAGCCCGGGCCTTGCCTGGTATGCCGGTCATTACCGCAGGTCAACGCACGTTTTTTTCCTTTGCCGTCGCGCAACCGCTGCCCGTACCCCGCCCCGCCGCCGACGCGAGACGGTGCCGCGCCCCATGCACCACAGCCCCTTGCGGGTAGGCGCTGGTGCCAGGTGCCGTGGCTCGCCGCGCCGACGACCGACGCCGTGGCCGCGTTGATCTCCCGTTCACCCGAGGATCGGTGTGCCATCGATTGCACACCCCCCAGCGGGGCCCGCGTCGATGGCCCCGATCAGCTCGACCTACTCGGTCCCCCCCGCAGCTTCGAGGGGGGACTGTCGATCGGTAGGGTGTTTCACCGCGTGAAACACCCTGTACCTCTGACCGCTGGGGGCCGGGCCCTCGGTACCCGGAAGGAGGGGGGTTGCATCGATGCAGGCCCGGGGGACGTCGCTCGAGGCGGGGGGGACCTGTACATGTACGGGGCCAGGGCTCTTGGCCGGGGGGCGAGGCCTCCGTGGGGGGACGGGGCCAAGCCGTAGGGAGGGGGCCCTCGTCGCCGAGGGGGACGTACCCGAGGGGGGAGGGGGTCACCAAGCCGGGGGCCTTCCTCGCTGGGGGGCTGCTCGAGGCTGGGGCCTGTCGTCGAGGGGATCCAACATCGATGTCGCACGGTCGAGGGGGGCCAGGTCGGAGAGGGCGTGGTGAGAACGGGGGGTGGACCTAGGTCCACCCGGTCGGAGAGCGGCGTGGTAAGGACGGGCGTGTTATTGATAACACCCTCTCCGGCGCGGCCCCGAGTGACCCCGGGGCGAGGGCCTGAAGCGGAGGGGGCCTTGCGCTTTCGAACTGGGGCCTCGGTTTCCGGCCCCCCCTCTCCTACCGCCGGGTCGACGTCCCTTTGCCCGGACGGCGCGAGTCCTTGGTCCCCTTGGGACCGGAGAGGGTCTTGTCCATGATCCCAACGCGTAGTCGAGTTACATTCCCGGCTTTGGCCAGCATCCGGCGCAGCTCCTTCAGTTTCCCAAGGCAGCGCCTCGCTTCTTACCCCCCGCTTAGCCGGGTGGCTCGTCCAGCCGTTCGAGGATCCGTTGGCGGGCTAGTTCGGGGAACCCCACCCCCCACCTCGGCGGCCGGGGCCTTCGGTCTGCTCATTCGCCGAGGGGCAAGGCATGACGGCTCACCCGCCGGCGTCGGCCGACTTGGCGCAGCACGGACCAGGGCTGGCGAACGGCCTGGCCGGCGCGGCGGTCCTTGTGGGGCTTGCACAGCCGGCACCCCTTCCACGCCACGTGCGGGCTCTGCTTAGCCATCTCCCGGGTCCTCGTCTACGACCTCGCCGCAGGCCGGGCAGCTGAACACCAGCCAGCAGCAGTACGGGTCCTCCTCTTCGGTGCAATGGCGCTCCAGCACGGGCGCCGGCTCGCCGCACCGGGGGCATTGCCACGCCCGGGGTTGCTCAAGCAATCGGCGCATACGCTCGGGCCGGCCCCGGATCTTGGCCACGACCTCGTCCAGGGCCTCTTGGCGCTCGGCCTCATAGGCGGCCCGGAACTCGGGGGTATTAGGTAGGCCCTCCCGGACCTGTCCCACGGCTTGGTCCTAGTCAGCGCTAACGACCCCTTCGGCCCGACGGCCCGGGCGGCGGTCCCAGTCTTCCAAGAAGGCGTCGACGGCCGACCGCAACCACAACGGGGTAGCCGCCAACTGGATGACCGGCTCGGGGAACCGCCCGTCGGACCGCAGTTCGTGGAACCGCTGGCGCGACACACCCAGCGCCTCGACGACCTCTTGCGAGCCGAGCAGCTGAGGCAGCGGGCTCTGGCGCTGTTCGGCTTCGACTAGCTCGTCCCACACCGCTTCGAGGCGGACGATTGGCCACTTGGGCAGGCCAGCGCGTGCCGCCGCCTTGGCCACGAGCTTCTGGGCCTCGGCCACGGCTTTGGCCGACGACTCCGCCGGGACCGTCAGCTGTACCGACCACGAGCACTCGCCCGCCGCAGCAACGGCCCCGTAATCAGCGAGCTGGTCCATCAGCTCGTCGGCACGGTCGCGCACCTCGTCCAGGCCCGGGCCTGCACCGGTCACCTGCAGCTCAGTGGTGTAAGGCCCGGGCGCCATCAGGTTGAGGACCACACGCTGGGGTGCTTGCGCTTCGAAATACACAGCCCAGTCGGTCATCACGAGCCCTGTCTTCCCGGCGGCCAGACGCCGCCCGCCCGTCTGACCTGGGAGATGAAGTTCCGGAGGCCGCGCTGGTCGCTCGGCGTTTTCGGCACCGCGATCTGGCGTGCCCCACCCGGTGGGAACAGCTTCGGGTAGCCCTTGCCGCTGTTGTCGTACCGCCAGCCCTGGTTGCTCACAAGTTCGTCCACGATGGCCCGGTACTCCTTAAGGATTTCATTGCCAGGCTTCATCGTACCCTTTCCCTTGACAATCTGTCAAGATTACTAATAAAGGGTGACAGACGTCAAGCATTGAGGCGGGCTCAGGCCACAATGGGGCCGATGGCCAAGTTCGAAGGCAAGAAGATCGTTATCGCCCGCGCCGTCCAGGAGCGGGACAACGAGCTCGGCGCCCGGCTGCTCGGGCCGCTCAGCATCGCTGAAGTCGAGGCGATGAGCGACGAAGAGATCGCCGCCGCCATCGGCATCACCCTCGACGAGTCGTGGACCGACGAGGACCGGTTCTACATCCGCGAGGGGGCCAAGTGCTACAGCAACGGGTACTAGGGGGTCTCCGACGACAATTAGTGGAACGCGGGATGCCCATTTTACAAAAGCCCTGGTGGGCGCGCACGTCCCTACATAGCCGGCCCCCTCTTCCAGAGGCCCTAAGGCAATGGGGGGGGGCCTGTCATTAGCCCAGCTGGACCGCTCCAGCGCTAGGCGTACTGGCCGGGCGCAGGTCCGCCCATGGGCTCGGCACCGCCGCCGAGCCGTCCCACTGCCAGTCGATGTCGCCCCACGTCACGCCGGGGTCGCCCCACTGGGCCAGAGGGGGCCGGACCCACGGGAACACGATCACCGTCCGGCCCTGGCCGTACAGGGATCCGTCGGGGTTGCGGGCAATTACGTCGATCACATAGGTGGTGGGGACCTGGTAGTCGTGGGGGCCGGCGGTGGTGGAGTCGGCCATGATGTCGACCACCTCGGGCGGCGAGAAGTCGCCCCAGCGGAACTCGCACGTGCCGCCGATGGGCAGGTCGAAGAGGCGGATCCTGAACATCGTGGCCACTGGGCAACCCTAACCCCGGCGGAGGGACCACGGTCTGCCCACACCGGCGGGTCCCGACTGGGCCATGGAGACGGATTGGCTCGTCGACGTGGGCACGACCCGTAGTTGTGGCAGCGCTCTGCGCGGTGAGCCAAGATTGCGGGCATGACAACCACCATCGCCAAAAAATCAGCGCTTTCGCTGCTTATAGCAGCGGCAGCGGTCACCAGCTCCATGGCCGGCGAGGTGCCCGCAAACGCTGCGCCGGCCCCCAGCATCGTCGCCGTCTACCAACCGATCTCCGGCTCGGGGGGCTATGTCCTGTACTCGAACGGCATGCTGAACGCTCAGCTTGGCGCCCCGTTCTACGGCGACGCCCGCAAGTCCGGCCTCACCAACTTCTCGGCTATGGCCCAGACCTATGGAGGGTACTGGCTCATCAACCGCGTCGGGAAGGTGTACACGTACGGCAGCACGTGCTTCCTCGGCGCCGTCGTCGGGCCGAAGACCGTCACCGGCCCCATCGTCGGGGCTATCGGTTTCGGACAGAAGGACTACGTCGGCGGGTTCAACGAGGTCAACTCGGCCGGCAAGTTGTTCCGCTTCGCCTGTCAGTTCGCCGGCTAGGCCCCCATCGCAGCCGGCCCGGATTTGGCGTTTAGCGGTTCTGAAGGCCCGGCCGCCACGACAAAGTGACCGCATCGGCGGCCGCCTCGAGGCGCCACCCAACCGGGAGCGAACATGCCAGCTCTCGCAAAGAGGCGAGGTCGAAGGCGGCGCCGGCGTTGTTTGCGACGTGGGGCTCGGGGGCGGCAATTGCCGCACTCCCGTTGGTCCTCGAGGTCGGGCGCGGTGCTTGGCGGCGGCAGCGTGTCGGCGACGGGGTGGCCGTTCAGCGCACCCACGGAGGCCTCCGACGACGTCACCACCTCGGGTGCGGTCGGCTGCAGCGGGGCCGTCTCAAGCGGGACCGGGGCGTGGCCGATGCTGGCCGGGCGCTCGCGCTTCAAGCGAGCGTGACGGGTGATCCCGCACGCCGGAGAGCAGGTGAACCGCACCTGTCCCGGACGTGCCGGCGGGAGGGGTACCCCGCATTCGCTGCAAGTCTCGGCGCTCGGGGCCGCCGTCGAGGCCTCCAGGGCAGTCACTTCGTCCTCCTCGTCGTGGTCGAGGTCGTTCAGGCCAGCTAAAAGACGATGTTGCTCCCTGATTGGTTTGTTGCGCCACTCGACCGGGATTTCCGTCGTCGGCATCAGCCCCCACTTTTGCGCTTCACCACTCAGAGTGCAACCGCTACTGCCGGCTGCCCCAGGGCGGGGGAGCACCACCGCCAGGAACGGGCGCCAAGTATGGCTTCGCTTCGGCGAGCTCGTCGATCGCTTTGTTCGCCAGCTCCCGGTCCAGGCGCCCGTCGGGGCCGACCAGGTCGGCGACGTCTAAGAAACACACCGCGTCGTGCCCGTTGATCAACCTCTTGGCGGCCAGGAGCTCCAGCTGCGCCTTGGCCAGTTCGGCTCCCTTTACTCTCGGTGGTAGTGGGCGTTTTTAGGAGGCCCTTGTTCTGACGCCAGCGGCAAGCGCGTCAAGAGAGAGGTCATCAAGGGAGAGCCCGAGAACACGGGCGAGGGCAACGACCGTGAAGAACGCCGGCGTCGGGATCCTTCCGGTTTCGATCTTGCGGAGCGTCTCCACCGAGATGCCAGCCGCCGATGCCACTTCGCCGAGAGTTGCCGGCCCCCGTGCATCGCGCAGAACGGCACCGAGGCGTCGACCGCGTTCGATCTCCCAAGGCTTCAGCGGGTCTCGGACCATGCCCATATGATAATACCGGTATGATAATACAGGCAAGGGCGCTGAGGAGGCCGAGGACGAGGATGGTCAAACTGAAGACGCCACGAGATATCGCCGTCCTGCGTGAGGCCGGTCGAGTGGTCGCCGAGGCGCTCGCGGCGGTGCGGGAACGGTCCGAGGTCGGCATCACCTTGTCAGAACTGGACCGCGTGGCCGCGAAGGTCATCGACAAGGCTGCAGCCACCCCCGCTTTCCTCGGCTATCACCCCTCGTGGCGCCCGACCCCGTTCCCGGGAGTGATCTGCGCCAGTATCAACGACGCCGTTGTCCACGGCATCCCCGGCCACACTCGCCTGGCCGAGGGCGACCTGGTGAGCATCGACTGCGGGGCCTTCGTGCGCGGTTGGTGCGGCGACGCGGCGATCAGCTTCATCGTCGGAGCGCAGCGCCCGGCCGATGTCGAGCTGATCGCGGCGACCGACGCCGCCTTTGCGCGGGGCATACAGGCAGCCCAACCCGGATGCCAACTCGGTGATGTCGGCAGCGCCATTGGCACGCGGGCCCGTCAGGCTGGCTATGGGCTCCTGGCCGATCACGGGGGACATGGTGTCGGCCGAGCTATGCACGAGGACCCCTTCGTGTACAACGAAGGCCGGCCCGGCCACGGACACCGGGTTCGACCAGGGCTGGTGATAGCCATCGAACCCATGCTCATCGCGGACGGAACTGACGACTACGTGACCGACGGTGATGGATGGACTATCCGCACGGCCACCGGGAGCCGGGCGGCACACAGCGAGCACACGATCGCCATCACCGAGGACGGGCCCGTGGTCCTCACCGACCTGTAAGGCCTTTCTGGTTCAGGGCCGCATGGACGCCGGGGCCCGAGAGTTGTACGCACCCGCGCAGGCTGCGCGTGCAGATCAGTGCGTGCCCGGGCGCCCGCCAGCGAGCGTCGTGCCCCATTCGGCGATCACGGATTCCTGGCCTGAGCAAACGAGTTTTCTGCCGGTGTGCACATAATCCGCCCGAAGCTCAATGACAATTCAGGTCGCTCGTCATGTTCGCGATCGCCCCGGTACGGCGCTTGTTTGATCACCCCGTATAAGCACAGTTCGGGGGCGCCGCTACCCGGCACTTCGAGCCGAGGTAGGATTCTGAAGAGAAGGTTGCAGGACTGAGAGTGATGCGAACCGCTCGAAGCAACAAGCTGTATGCCACCCGGGTCGGACTGGCGCTTATCGCCGCGGCCCTGCTCTTTACAGCCTGCGGAAGCGGTTCGGCGTCGCCGGGAGTCGCGAGCGTCGGCTCGACCACGACGACGACTCAGTCGGCCTCTGCCGGCGCTGGTGGCGGTGGTGGTGGGGGGGTGGCGGCGAACGCAGGCAATGGCGCTCCCGGCGGCGGTCCACAATCGGTCATGGTCATGAGCGGCAACGGTGCCGACATGCTCAAGTACGCCCAGTGCATGCGCTCCCATGGTGTAGTCGACTTCCCCGACCCAAGCTCCAATGGCACGATCTTGGTTGGCGGCACCGTCTCCCAGTCCCCGCAGTACCCGGCGGCAGACGAGACGTGCCATAAACTGCTCCCCAACGGCGGCGTGCCCACCGCCGCGCAGCAGGCACAGGGCATCGCCCAGTTGCTCAAGTTCTCAGTGTGCATGCGCGCCCACGGCATCAGCGACTACCCCGACCCCACTTCGAACGGGATCCGGATCCCGATCAGAAAGGGCATGCCGAGCGACTTGGACCCGAACAACCCCCGGCTCCAGTCCGCCGAGAAGGCCTGCCAGCACCTCGCGCCTGGGTAACCGCTCGGCCCTTGAGTGGAGTCAGGTAGGACTCTGCCCGGCGGGTTGTCCCCAGTCGGCCGCGAACAGGCAGCCGAGCTTGGGCGCCGGCGAACAAGTGACGGCCTAGCCGCCATCTTCAGCTCCGACCTGGCCCCGGTCGCTCGAAACGGCCCAAATCGCGTTCGCTAGCTCGGTGCCCATCCTCGCCGATTGGAGGCTACGGGAGTGCGACTACCGACGGTTGAACGGCGCGCCAGTCGCCGAAGTCCTCACCGACCGCTCGTCGCGCCTGGATGAGCCTTACCCGGGTGGTGAGAGCTGGCGACAGGCAACGTCACCGCGTGGCACGGCTCCTGTCCGACCTCCCCCTTCGGTGGGAGGGACGCCGGGTGCTGGTCCTTGGCCATGTGGCCACTTACTGGGACCTCGAGTGCGCCCTGAATGCTGCGGAGCTTCGGTTACTGGTGCAAGGCAATTTTGACTGGCAAGAAGGCTGGGAGTTCTTGTTCGACGACAGCGCCGAGCAGGACCCCAGAGTTGCCGACTGAGCTCTCCAATTGCCGCGCCATAAGTGGATCGTCTGGACAACCATTTACGGCGCCTGACAATTTGGACTTGATTATGAATATTCGGCCACGGATCCCTAGCCTAACGCAGCGTTTTTTGGCCTCCCTGCACATAATGACCGAGAGTTCGGCGACGATCGAAGCGTAATTATGTAACGACTTTTCAGGGTGAACTCACCGGACCTGGGCGATCGCGAGCCGTCGTTGCGGCGCGCCGCGGCCCGTGCTTTCGAGGCGAGTTCGGGGGTCATTATGTGCCCTATTGTCGTGGGTGAACGGCTCGGCGGCCCAAACCACCTTAGCGCTTGAAATGGTTGCCAGATCGGTACCGTCATCACCTACCGGGCCGCAGCTTGGGTCCTCGCTATCGGCCCGCTGAACCTCTTGATGGCTTCCTCGGTGACGGGGGTAAAGAGATTGACGAGGTTGCCGTCGGGATCGCGGAACAGGATGGAGCGGTTCCCCCAGGGCATGGTTGTTGGCTCCTGCACCCACTCGCTGACGAGGGTCTTGAGCCGATCGAATTCTTTGTCCACGTCATCGACGAGGAACTCGATGATCACGGTGTGGTTGTCCGCTGGGCGGGCCGAGTTGTTGAACAGCTCCGCCGTCTGAGTGTGGCCAAAGGCGATGGTGCAAGACGGCAGGTGCACCTCGGCGAAGACAGGCGCCGGCCAGACGGCCGGGACCCCGGTGACCTGCTCGTAGAAGCGGACCACCGGCTCGAGGTCGTCGCTGATCATGCGGATAGAGGCGAAGTCCATGGCGTCGCCCTCCTCTCGTGTGTGATATGTTGTCGTATCGCTACGCTACCGTAGCGTATCGAAGTAGTAGTCAACCCGAAAGACGAGGTCTCCATGGCGAAGACGAGCTCCGTCGAAGGCCGAGCGGGCTTCAGCCGAAGAAGCCGTCGACCCCCGTGTCCTCGTTTCCCGCGAGCGGGTGCTGACGACAACGCTCGACCTGCTGACAGAGGCCGGCCTGGATGAGCTCACCATCGACGACATATCCCGACGTTCGGGGGTGGCGAAGACCACCATCTATCGGCACTGGCCCAACCGGTCTGCGCTCGTAATTGACGCCTGCTCGCGGATGACCGACGGTGACGAAGCGCCGCCTGACACCGGTTCGCTCGAAGGCGACGTCAGGGCAATCTTGACGAACATCGCCGAGCTGCTCGGTACCGCGCGGTGGTCGTCGATCGTGCCCTCGATCGTCGATGTTGCCGAACACGATCCCGCGTTCGCCGACATCCACAGCAGGATCCAACGCGGACACGCCGCTCCGCTGAGAACGGCACTCGACCGAGCAGCCCGTAGAGGGGAGATCCCGTCAACAGCTGACCGCGACGCCATCGCCGCCGCCCTGCTTGGGCCGCTGTTTTACCGCCGCTGGTTCTCACGAGAACCGATCGACGCAAAATTCCTGGACATGGTCATTCGAACCACCGTCGAGGGGCTCCGGCAGGACACTCGCCATCAGAAGCGAGAGCAGAGCCGCCGATAGGCGCCGGCCTTGGCCGATTGGAAACGTCGGCAGCAACGGCGCCGATCTGGGCGCTCGCTGGGGCCTGGTGCCGCGATCCCTACCCGTCCTAGCCTGAGGATGAGCCATCGCCACCCGAAATCCTCAGCGGTCATAAGGAATGTGCTGTCCTGACTGGCCAAGTCCCTTCGCCCGCCACATACACTCTCGTCGTTATTCGCTGCGTCGAGACCTGCTAAGCGAGTCCGCCAGCCGCCCGATGATGGGCGTTCTGGGCGCGGTCGTCAGCCGAACTGGTACGCCTTTGCAACTGCGTTTCGTGTTTGTTTATCGGCAACTTTTCTGGAAATGCAGTTAGGCTCTCAGTTGGACGGCGGCGGAGGGTCGGACGGGAATAGAGGGGTAGATGCCAGGGCCGCTGTCAGCCGCGCCGTTGTGGCCGCCGGTCTCAGCAAAGCGGTGGTGTCTTCCCATTGGTGTGGGGACGGCGTCGTGGGGGCCGGGCCGGGCGAGGGGACCGGCGGGCGCGCCGGTGGTCTCGTTTTCGATGACCTGTGCGAGAGCGTCAACGGATGTCCTGAGCGGCTCAGTGCTCTGAGCGGCGCGGCTGAGCAGTAGCGAGCCCTCGATCACCGACATGACCAGATCGGCGAGGACCACGGCGCGCTTGGGGGCGATACCCCAAGGTTCGAAGCGGGCTACCAGCGCGGCCCGCCAGCGGGCAAAGGCGTTGTCGAAGTCGGTACTGAGTTCCTCGTCATCGGGGGCCAACTCGAGGACCATGGTGGCGATGGCGCAGCCCCTCTGGTAAGCGGAGTGGTCGAGGCGCTGCGCCTCCACCTCGCCCAGCGCCCGAACGAGCGAGGCAGGATGGTTGGCGCGCTCTGCCGCCTTGGCCACCATTTCCTCACGCTCGTCGCCGGCGGCGGCGATTGCTTCCCGGGCCAGATCCCGCTTGCCGCCGGGGAAGTGATAATAGGTCGACCCCCGAGGCGCGCCGCTGTGCTCGATGACATCGGAGAAGGCGGTGGCGTAGTAGCTGCTCTTGCCGGATGCGCCCGCAGCTCTGGCGTCGTTGAAGTTGCTGTTCGTGCTCGATGGCCCGGCCGAGCTCGGCCAGCCGTTGAGGGACGTCGGGGCGCTTGGCCAGGAAGGCTTCACGCACTAACGGTTAAGACGGGAGCGAATTTCTGCAGTGAGTGGGTTCCATCCGGGACATGGCCGCGGGACACCCCCTCTGTCCACGTCACCTCGGCGACGTAGACGTTGCCCTTCGAGTCGACCGTGACGTCGTGCGGGGCAACGAAATTGCCCGGTGCACAGCGGTCCGGCCCGCCCCAGCGGGCGAGCACGTTGCCAGCCGGGTCGTAGACGCTCACCCGCCCTGCATAGTCCTGCGCTGCGGGACCGAGGCGAAACGACTCGTGCCCGGGACGACGCCAGAGCTCGGAGACAAATACCCTCCCCTCGGCGTCGAAGGCGACATTCGTCGGGCGCTGGACATCGGTCCATTCACTTAGGTAGTCGCCTTCGGGGCTGAACAGCTGGACCCGGTCGTTCTCCCGGTCGGCGACAAACACCGTACCGTCGGCGGCGACGGCGACGCCGTGAACGAGGTGGAACTCACCAGGGCCGCCTCCTGGTGCGCCCCATGAGCGGACGAGCGTCCCCGACGAGCTGAAGCGGTGCACGCGGGCGTTGCCGTACCCGTCGCTCACATACAGGTCGCCGTTAGGCGCGACGGCGAGGTTTGTCGGCTTGTTGAACGGCGGCCCAGACCGCACTATCGATGCTACAGAGCTCCCGTCGTAGCCGGTATCGGAGGCCAGGCCGCGGGTGCCGATAGTCCTCAGTAACTTCCCAGTGGCCGTGAACTGGAACACCACCTCGTGACTGACGTCGACGCAGTACAGTGTCCCGTCCGGGGCCACAGTGAGCCCGTGCGGCCGGTCCGAGAAGTAGCCCTCGCCCCAACCGTCCAGGAATTCGCCCTCGCTTGAGTACACGAGAACTCGTGCCTCTCTGCGGGTGAGGAGGAAGACGCGATCGTTGCTGTCGACGCCGACGCCCGCCACGTCGCCATGGTGTAACTCGGAGGGCAGGTCTTCCCACTCGTCGACGAGCGCGTACTGAAGCCGCGAAGGCGAAGTCGAAGTGAAACCCTCTAGCATCCTCGCTCCTTCCTCTCGTTCTCGTTATCTACTTCGCTGCTGACCAGAAACTGTCCGCTCCACTTGCATGGTGGCGGCCCGTGCCCACGTGAGCACGTGGTCCTCGCGGGCAATCAGCAAGTTCATGTCGCGGGCGACGTTTGAAGCCGCTCACCCTCGTTATGCCAGAAGGCGTCGTTGCTCATTGGCGGCGCGGCCCGATCACGCCAGCGGCTTGGTAGCCGGTGGGAAGCGCCGCTTTAGCTCCTCAGTCAGCGGGTCTATTTCGTCCCAGAGCTGGCGCCGGCGGTCGGGGTCATACCCCATGAGCCCTTCGAGTTCAGCCGTGAACTGGCGGTAGCGACGGTAGAGCTCAGCGTCGGTCAGGTCGCTGACGTCGGACGGTTCAGCCATTTGTGGCTCCTCTCACGCTCAATCTCTGGTCCGTAAGAATTCTTGGGGTGCCTTCTTGCATGAACACACAAGGACCGCCCAATGGCCACCCTAACGTGACCAGGTAGCTTGATCTGGCTTGAACCCCCGACTACTCAGAGGCAGTTGCCTCTGGGTCGACCAATGACCGCAAGTACTTCTCCACGTGGTCGAAGCTCGCTTCGAGCCCATCGGTCTTGGTCATGTGGTCACGGCCAGCCTTGTCGCGGAACGCTAGCGTCGTTCGTCAGCGTCGTCACGCCGTCAGCTCTCGTGCAGCTCCACCGTCTCGACGGCCTCCGCATCCGGCCAGCCTTCGAACAGCCACGTCTCGACGGTCCGGGTCGGCGGCTCGACCTCCAGGTAGGTTCCGCGGAACGAGCACTCGGTTCCGTCCTCGGTCACGAAGACGATGTGGTAGTTCCCTCCGACGCGCAGGTCGATCGAGCACACCTTCATCTCCTCCCCGAATGGAGCGAACCATTTGCTCACGTGCTCCGGCTTCGTCAATACGTCGAAGACGAGTGCGATCGGAGCGTCGAACTCTCGAGTGATGACGATCTCGAGATCGTTCGGGAACTCGATGACTGCCGACCCATGCCGATTAGGTGTCACTGCTGCTCTCCTTGTCGTTGTAGCTCCTTGAGGTAGTCGTCCACCCGATCCAGCCGGTCGTTCCACGCCTGCTCGTACTTGGCCAGCCACTCTTGCAACGGCCGAAGGCGCGCGGGCTCCAGGCGGTACAGCCGACGACGCCCCTCCGCCCGGCACCTGACAAGTCCCACCTCCCTGAGCACCCGTAGGTGCTTTGAAACCTGGGGCTGGGACATCGAGAGGTCGTCCACGATCGCCCCGACCGCCTTCTCGCCTGTGGCCAGCGCGTCCAGGATCTCGCGACGGTGCGCCTCGGCGATTGCGTTGAAGACATCCGAGGTCGTGGAAGAGCGGGCCACCGTCCAAATATATTCCGTTATCGGCATATGTCAAGCCTCGCTGGATCAAGAACCACTGGTTGCCTCCGGCCACGTCCACGGGTTCAGAGTTCGCTTCCCGGCCCGAGCAGGGTCCGGCGAAGGAACGTCCTCCAGTTAGCGCCGAGAGCCGAGGACGGGCGCTCTTGGCCTTCTCTCAGGCCTCGTTCATGGCGGGCAAACAATCGGTTCCGACACAAAAGTCATGGACCGCCACCGCCAGGCTCACCCAAGCTCTGCGTCCACTCGGCCGGCCGAAGTCGACCTCGATCTCGCCCTCCAGCGAGCTCATTTCCGCTTACTGGGCGAGCTGTACCGTCAACGGCGGCCGATGGCGAAGCGCCGGAGGTGGCCGGCCGTGCGTACCGCGGACGTGGTGGTACCGATCACCTCCGCCCGCAGATGGCGCGAGGCCAGTGCCGGAGCCTCCTGAGTGCAGGTCTGACTCACGTTCGTCGCTGAAAAACCTCGTCTGGGACTTACCCCGTTCGTTTCCCTACAGGATTAGTGGCGCTAAGGATGGGTCGTAGTACGAGCGATCCTGGGGGGTTTGGGATGCGCAAACCTTCTGAACTACGGAATTGGCGCTTATTGCCCTGGCGTGGCGACAACCACCGTCGGTCCCGACCACCAGCACATGTTGTTGTCGCCCTGATCACGGCCGCCGCCCTGTAATCCTCAATCGTGTAGAAAGTCCTAAACGCACGCCTAATCGACGAGGTGGTGCGAAACGGTCCCAGGTCCCTGCCGTATGTGCCCTCACGCCACGGGGTTCATCCGTTGTTACGGAAGGACGCGACGCAGGCCGTCGTGTCCGGCAATGGTCTTCCCCCTGAAGCTCGGCTCGGCGCGGCGCACCCATTCCGCCTCGCCGATGGCGCCCGGCTCGGCCGGCAGGTAATGGGTGAGAATGAGCTCCTTCACGCCGGCTTGCTCGGCCACTCCTCCAACCTCTGTGACGTCGGTGTGCAATCCGGCCATCCGCTCCAACTCGGCGCCTGTCGTCCCGTGGCGTTCGAGGTAGCCGAGGTCTGCGACGCAGTGGACCAGAATGTCCGCTTCCCGGGCGAGGGCGATGAGGTCGGTGTTAACGGTGGTATCACCGGAGAAAACAACCGAACCTTCGGCAGTGTCGAAGCGGTAGGCCAAGGCCGGCTCGGCGTGGCCATGGGTAACGGCGATGGCGGTGACCCGTAAGCCTCCATCGTCCACCACGACAACGGGCTGGGGGGACTGACCATCGGCCGGCGCCAGGACAGCGATGTCAGTGGCCCGCACCAGCTCCCCGGGATCGGGCATCCGCGGCATCGAGCGGCATTACGTTCAGGTGGTACGCGTAGCCGGCCAGGATACCTTCCACCAAGTCCCTGGTCCCCGGGACCGGTCGTTCGGGGTGGATCGTCGTCTGTCTGTGGAACGCGCTGTCACCGCTGGGCAGCGTCGTCGGTGGCCCGGGGCCGTAAACCTGCACGGGTGGCAGTGGCCCGTTCGCATTCGTGCGGACGCCCCACGGGTACAGCACCATGCCGGGAAGATCACCGACGTGGTCGGCGTGGAGGTGGGTGACAAATACGGCGTCCAGGCACCGAAAATCGAGGCCGGCGTTAACAAACGCAGACGGTGCCCCGCGGCCGCAATCAATGACAAAAATGCGGTTGCCGACAACGAGCGCCGACGCGATCCCTCCTCGGCCGGCGACCGGCATGGGCGCCGCCGCCGTGCCCAGGAGGACCAACTCAGTGGTCATGCCCGCTCAGCCGTGACAGTGTCGAGCCGCATAGAGATTTGCCTTTCAAACGTACCCGCGGCGTTCAGCGACCCTCAGCGCAACCCAGCCCAGCGGGATTGAAATCCAGAAAGTCAGCAACCGGAATATAAGTACCGCTGAGGCAGCCGCTCCCGTGGGCATGCCCAAACCGGACAGGCCGGCCACCAGAGCAGCCTCGAGGGCACCCAGGCCTCCCGGGGTCGGCGCCGCGCTGGCGAGCAGGTTGCCGCCCATGTATATGGCCGCGACCTGGACGAACGGGAGCGTGCCGCCAACCGCCCTGACGCACAGGGCAAAGGCCACCACCTCCGTAAGGGGCCAGCACAGTGCACCTGCGAGCGTGAGGGTGACGTGACGAGGGCTCTTGGCCACTTCGGCGATAGTGACGCCGGCTGAGCGGATGAACCCCCAGATTTTGTCGTGGAAAAACCGGCGCCCCGGCGGCGTGAGGGCGACGAGCCCCAGTCCGGCCAGCACCACGGCCACCACGATGAATACCCACTCGTGGCCGGCCAAGCTGAAGTGGATGGGCGACTTTCGCCCTGCAGAGGCGAAGAAGGCGGCCAGAAGTACCAGGTTGGCGCGCGATGCTCGTAACTTGCTGCAGGCCAACGGACCCCGTTGCCGCCCCCGAGGAGACACCTGCTTTTTGCAAATACCGGAAACTGAGGGCCATTCCGCCGACGCCATTAGGCGTGACCTTGTTGAGAAAAGAGCCGCCGAATTCGACGATATAAGTCGGCCGGAACGGTAAGTCCGCCGGGATGGCCCCGATCTGGAGAAGGGTGGCGAACACCAACACCACGAAGATGGCCGGGGAGGCGGCCAAGACCCACCACCAATCTGCGTCTTTCAGGGCATTAATAGCGGCGCCCGCGTTGGATAGCTGTGGGATAAGGACATAGATAACGACAAAGGCGCTCAGCAACGCCAACGTCCTTTTCCAGGTGAACCTTGAGAGCGGCTCCAGCTTGGCCGGCGGGGTCCCGGTGGCCGTGGCCACCGCCGTCCGCACGTCGCGGATCAGGTCGGGTCGACCTCCCGGCCGGAGCGCTGATTTTGCTCGCCCGCTGGCCGATTGGACCGACTGCGCCTGGTCATGGTGGCGCGCCCTTGCCCGCGTAGGGCCGGACAGGGCCAACGGCTGGACGTACCCCTCGGCGGCCTCGACGGCAGGGGCGCCGAGACCGGCAATGGCTGAAGAGACGGCCTTGTCCGCGCCAACCTTTACGGCCACCGAGACAAGTAGCTCGGCCACGTCCAACGACAGGTGGCGGTCCGGAGCACCCAGCTCAGCCAGGCCCAGCCCGATCAGCCACGCTTGTTCGTGGTCGTCGAGGATGATGTTGTCCGCTCGCTTAGTTGGCGGTGGGCGAGCCTGTGTTTGTGGAGGACGGCGACACTGTGCCACAGGTCCGCCAGGGCGGCATCTGGGATCTCTTCAGGTTCGAGGCCGTCCAGGGCCCGTCCGCCTACGTCGACCCAGGCGAGGAGGGCGCCGCGAGTACCGCCTCTAGCGGCCACAGGGTAGGCCAGTACGGGTTCTGGCACCCGGGCACCGGCCCGAGCGGCCGTCACCATGGCCAGCACGGCATGCTCAGCTGTCGACTGCACCGTCGTAGCAGCGTGGTCGTCCTTGCGCGTGCCGCACCATGACCGAGTGGTAAAACCTGTTAAGCCGAGCCCGGTCACGGTCCTCATCGGCAAATACTTTGAGCATGAGCGACGCACCGTCGCTGGTAGTGGCACGGAACATGTCCGGGCCAGATACGGGCCATGACAATTGCGTCAAGGTGCGCAGTTCGACGCCGCACTCGTGCAGCGCAGAGACGATCTGTTGGGCGCCGGGCCGGTCCGTAGGGCGCCCCGAAGGATAGCGAGACCAGCGACCCGATGGTTATCCCCAGCGCCGCAGCGACGAAGGCATCGAGGGGCAGGAAGCCACCGACTACGACCTCGATCAGGACCGCACCACCCGTCACCCACCACAGGCCTCGCCGCCAACGCGGCGACAGTCCCGGCGTGACCACCGTGAGCATCGCCGTGGCGCCTGAAAGCCACGCCACTGGCGGGAACGTGACATTGAAGACCCCTCCTCGTCCCGCTAACAGCTCGGCCCACGTTGGTGGCCGGGAGGGGGCCAGCAAGAGGTGTGAAACCAGCAGCGCCACAGTCGTGGCGGCGACGGCTGCCAGCAAGAGCCGCCAGGCCAAGGCCAGGCGCCGGCCTCCGACGACGATGATGACGCAGGCTGCGGGGAACAGCACGGCGACTAGCTGGGCCAACGCACTGAGCCAGTCGCGTAGAACGGACGGTAGCGTCACGATGGAGTCGAGCAGGTACCGCTCGGTCAGCCGCACGTGCACATGGTCGAGCGCCGCCACCAGACCGGCACAGACCAGGACGGCCAGAGCGATGAGAAGGCGCATCAGGTCGGACGCCCGACGCACGCCAGCTGCCTCCGGCAAGGATTCGATGACGACGTCGTCGGGTGGCGGCGGAGTTCCCTGCGTCTGGGTGCCAGCTGGCCCTGGGCCAACTTGCTCCGGCTCCGACATCAACGTCGCGACTGTCAATGGCTCTGCCGTCTGCGTGTCGCTGCCTTGAGGAGACGGTCTGTCGGGCGAATGGTCCGTAAACGACAACAATAATTCCGGGTATGCAAGGATCACGGCGTATGACGACGCTCGGACTGATTTTCTTGCCCCAACTGGCGCCCGAGCGGTTGCGCGACGTGACGCACGCCGCGGACACGGCTGGTCTCGACGAGCTCTGGCTGTGGGAGGACTGTTTCTTCGAAAGCGGGATCGCGTCGGCGGCTGCCGCTCTCGTGTGGACTGAACGGGTTCGTGTCGGCATCGGGCTGCTCCCAGTGCCTCTGCGCAACGTAGCCCTGACGGCGATGGAGATGGCGACATTGCAGCGGCTGTTCCCGGGCCGGGCCAGGATCGGTGTCGGGCACGGGGTGCAGTCCTGGATGGGGCAGGTCGGGGCTCGGGCTGGTTCGCCCCTCACTTTGTTGCGCGAGCAGCTCACCGCCTTGAGGGCCCTGCTCGACGGCCACGAGGTGACCACAAAAGGGCGTTACGTCACACTGGACCGGGTCAAACTGGACTGGCCGCCCCTTTCGTCTCCCGAACTGCTCGTTGGCGCAACGGCCCCCCTTTCATTGCGCTTGTCCGGAGAGTTCGCTGACGGGACGATCCTGACGGGCGGCACGACGCCCGAGGGCGTGCGGCGGGCCCGCGAGGTAGTCGAAGAAAGCCGGGCCGCGAGCGGGCGTACCGGGCAACATCACATCGTCGTATATTTGCTAGCTGCTACCGGTGCTGATGCAAGGGAGCGGCTGGCGCGCCAACGCCAGAAGTGGGGCATGGATCCCGGTCAGGCGCAGGGAGTGGCCGGCGACGCTGACGACCTGGCCCGAGCGGTGGAGGAGTGGGCCAGGGCAGGGGCGGACACGGTCGTCGTACAGCCGCTGGAGGACGAGCCTGACATGGCCGGCTTCGCTCGCTTCATTGCGGAGGAGGTCCGCCCCCTCGTGAGGTAGTCAATCTCCTTTATGTACAAAGCTCTGATCGCTTCGGCCCACCATTAGTGCCTGGTGATTTTGGCGATGCTCCGGGCTCGGCTCAGCCAGGTACGCGACCGGCGCCGGGCGATTAGCCGTTGCCACGTGACTAGGCCCACGCCGGCGACGACCAACCCCGGCACAGAAAACGGCCCCACCATTGGGCTGGTCCGCCTCGAGATGAGCTGTGCGCCGGCCATCAGCGATGCGGCGGTGACCAGTCCGTCTACGACGCGGTCGACGGCGTGGTCGGCGTCATGGACCCTGAAGTCGACCCCCACGTTCCCCGTGCGGACCTGGTCGAGGACGGCCTGGAGGTCGTTGGGCAAACCCGCAATGAAATGGTCCCAATTGCGGAACGCCCGGCTCAGCTGCCTTGCGATCCGCTTCGGGTCGAAGCGCTCGGCCAGCATGCGGGTGACGTAAGGGCGGAGCAGCTCCGTGACCCGTACTTCCGCGCCGACTTCCCGGCCCAGGCCCTGCAGGCTGATCAGCACCTTGAAGAAAAGAGCCAGGTCGGCCGGCAGGACGAGCTTGTTCCTGTGCAGGACCTCCATGCCGCTGACCAAAATGGCGCTGATATCGAGATGAGAAAGGTCAGCCAGGAGGTAGCGGTCAAGCCATAGTTCGATACTGGCCCGGAGCTGGGCCATGTCCACACCAGGCGGCGGGGTGGTCATTTCCACGATGACGTCGACGACTGAATCGTCGTCGCGAGTGCCGACTGCGATCACCAGGTTCTCGAGCTGCCGCCGCCGCTGGCTCGTTAGCCGGCCCACGTCGCCGAAGTCCAGGATGGCCATATGGTCGCCGTCGGGGAGTAGGAAGTTCCCCGGGTGTGGGTCGGCATGGTACAGGCCGTCACGGAAGATCATCTCCAGGTAGATGTCGGCGGCGCGGTTTACAAGCTCGTCGACCTCCCACCCCGCCGCCTCGATGCTGGCCCGGTCGGTGAACGGGAACCCTGAGATCATTGCCATGGTCAGCACCCTCTGGCCCGACAAGTCCGGGTAGGGCGTAGGGATAACAACATCCGGTTCATCGGCGAAATTGGCTTGGAACCGTTGCAGGTTGGACAGCTCTTGGCGCAAGTCGACGGCGGCGTCCATCATTGCCGCGAACTCACTCACGACGACCGTCGGGCGTAGTTGGGCCAGCTCCGGGTCCTCTTCTTCCATGTACTCGGCGAGGGCTCGCAACAGCTCGACGTCCTCCCGCACCTTGCTGTCCGCCCCCGCGTGGAGAACTTTGACGGCCACGGCGGTGCCATCTGCCAGTGCCGCCCGGTGTACCTGGGCGACCGAGCCGGACGCAAAAGGCTCGTCCTCGAATGAACCGAAGAGCTCGGAGACGGGCCGGCCCAACTGCGCCTCGACGGTGGCCCGGCCTACACCCGGCGGGTCGGCCGGCACCCTGGCCTGCAGCTTGGCCAGCTCTTTGGCCACATCGTCGCCAACGATATCGGGGCGCAAGCTCAGCATTTGTCCGAACTTGATGAACGTCGTCCCCAGTTCGGTCAACGCATGACGCAATCGCTCACCCGGTGTAGCCTCGGCTTCCTCCGGGATACGGCCCGGTGGACCATGCTTTCGATGGGCGCAACCGCCGCGATCCCCTGGCCACGCGCCGCCCATGACGCCAGGCCATGGCGGACGAGGACACTCACGATCTCGTTGAGGCGCCGGCGATGCTTTACGAGCGTGCTTGCAACATCAGTCATGACCGGGCCTCCAGTCGTCGCCGTGTTCGCACTTCAGGATAGACGGGCGCGTACGGCGGAGTCTCCGGCGGTCCCTGACCGGCCGCGAGCAGGCCGTGGTGGGCGAGTGGCCTCGCAACCGGCCTCCCAACTGGCGTCTCAACTGGTCGGCTGGCGCCCGGGCACCGTAAGCACCCGTCTTCAGCTCCCGCCGAACACCCAGTTACAGTTCTCGGCGCTCGAAGCTGAACACGCCGGCAGCGAGGATAGCCAGGAACCAAACTGCTACCCACAAAAGGTAGGCCCACGACGGCGCCGACTGCGCAAAGAACGGGTTGCCCTTGTCCGACGATTCCGCCAACGCCCGGGCCAGGAATGATTGCGGTTCGAGATAATAAATGGCGCCATGCCAGAGGGCATCGGTTGGGAATATGTAGCGGGACACCTGGCCGACGGTCTGCAATTCGCTGATGTTGAACGTGGTACCGAGCGCTCGTGCACGAAGTGCTCAGCAGTTCGACAAATGCTTTCTCTACTTCACGGCTCCGGCACGCGGGGACTACGCTGCTTGTTCCGTTCGCCCCGGCGTTCGCGGCCGCGCACGGCGTTGAGCGCCAGGTGGGAGGCGGCTATGCTGGCCCATGCTGCAGCGTGGCCTGAAGAGTACGGCTCAGAGAAGCGTCGTTGGGCGGCGATGAGCACTTCCTGGGCCACATCTTCGGCCAAGTGGACGTCCCGGACGACGTTATAGGCGATCCGGACGACAACCGGGTACTGAGTTCGGAAGAACTGCTCGAAGCTGCCTGGCGCAGCGCTGGCCTCAGGCCGTCGGCTATGCGGCATCAAGCTGGTCCCCATCCTCACGGTCTATTAAGCACCGCCCGGGCCGTTTGTGACACTGCTCCAGCTCCGCCAGCCCGAGGTCACCCGGCGGCTGCCAGAATGGAGCGGTGAGCTCGCCCCGCCGGCCCCGCAAGGAGGCAGACCGCGCCCCTCGGGCGCCGGCCGCAAATCCTTCTCCGAAAGGCGACATGCCGGCGGGCCGTGGCGACGGGCGCCCGGGTCGCCTCACGAAACAGGTTGTTTTTTTGATGCTTATCGGGTGGCTCGTGGTCGTGATATTGGTCGTGGTGCTTATTTCGGCTACGTGAAGCGGTCGCCTTCGCCGCTCGACGACTGGCCGCCGCGAGACGACGTCGGTCCCGGTGGTCGCAACCTCGCCGTCATTACGGGCCCGTCAGCGATGGCTCTCCTCGGCGTGCTTTCGGCGGTGATGGATCTCCATCATCAAGAAGTGCCCCGCACAAAAGGCCGGCCACGAAACCGGATGCGCCCCACTCCAGCCGCAAGTCGACACCGCGGCTGAACACGATGGCCAGAACTACGACGACTATGACGATGAGGACGATGACATGGGGGCGGAAGCGGTCCATTACGCGGCTCCTTCCAGGATTCGTCCGTTCTACACCCTGGGTAGCTTCCCCGGCCATCATTGGGTACTGTCGGCGTAGGCCGGGTGTTCTTTCCTTCTCCACCCGTCGTGGCATAGTCGCCTGTTAGAGTGGCGGCCTCGTGGCCAAAATCACCATTGTGGGCGGTGGCCTGCTTGGGCCTCGGGACGGGGCTATTGCTGTTGCAGCGTGGCCACGAGGTCACCGTACTGGAGCGTGACGGTTATGCTGCCGGGAAGGACAACTTTGTCCCGGAGGGCAGTCCGGTTGCTACCGGGGTGGTGGCTGTAGGAGACGCCTGGGCGTGTTCAAACCCGACCCTAGGACGTGGCGCTTCGATCGGGATGATGCACGCCCTTGCGTTGCGCGATGTACTCGATAGCGAGGGCCTGGACGACCACTGGGCGTTCGTCAACGCTTTTTGGCAGGCCACGGCGGAGCGCGTCGAGCCGTGGTACCGCGACGCCTTGGCCACCGACCGCGACCGGACGGCGGAGGTTGATGCCGGGATAAATGGAATTGAGTACCGGCCCAGCTCGCGCTTCGAGACCTGGCGGGCTTTGGCCGCGGCCGGCTCAGACCCGGGTTGCCTTCGTGGTCTTTTGGCCGTCAGCTGCGTGCTCGAGCGACGGGACGAGGTCCTAAGCCGGCCTGGCCTTCTGGACAAGGCCCTCGCCTATGGCGGCAATTGGCGGGACCGGCCACCAGCCGGCCCGACCAGGGACCAGCTGCTTTCGATCGTCGCCGGTTAGGTTGGGGCGAGCGCGTCCGGGCCGATGGACGAGGAGGCGGGATGCGAGTAGACGTGGCCGGCGTCGGCATCGAGTACGAGGTCACGGGACGGGGCCGCCCCGTTGTTTTGTTGCACGGTTTCCCGGACACCGGGCGGCTCTGGCGTCACCAGGTGCCGGCGCTGGCCGAGGCCGGGTTCCGGGTGGTCGTGCCCGACCTTCGGGGCTATGGCCGTTCGGACAAGCCGGCCTCCGTGGACGCATATTCGTTCCTCATGCTGGTCGGGGACGTGGTGGCCGTTTTGGACGACGCCGGTATCGACAAAACGCATGTCGTTGGCCACGACTGGGGGGCGGCGCTGGCTTGGGTGCTGGCTTCAATGGCCCCCGAGCGGGTCGACCACCTGGTGGTGTTGTCGGTCGGCCACCCGGCGACCTTCCGGTCCAGCTTCCAGCAACTGGAAAAGTCGTGGTATATGTTGTTGTTCCAGTTCCCCGAGATTGCCGAGCAGTGGCTGGCCGGCAACAACTGGGCCAACTTTCGCGCCTGGGCCACCATCCCGACGCCGAAACCGTCATCAACGAACTCGAGGCGAACGGTTCGCTCACGCCCGGCCTCAACTATTACCGGGCCAATGTCCCCCCGAGGTCGTGGTTGGGGCCGCCCGTACAGCTGCCTGCTGTGCAGGCACCCACGATGGGGATCTGGAGTACGGGTGACATCGCGCTGACCGAGCGGCAAATGACTGACTCGGCCAGGAGCGTGGCCGGGCCTTGGCGGTACGAGCGGATCGAGGGCGCTGGGCACTGGGTGCAGCTCGACGACCCGGGCGCGGTCAACCGGCTGCTCCTGGACTTCTTGCCGACCTAATACCTTTTCAGCCGGGCGGGCACAGCGGCAACAACGCTAACTTTCCTCGACTAGATCCTCAGGTGTCCATCGCGCGCTCACCGGTTCGTCGTGGGTACAACCACTGCGACAAGGAGGGCAAATATGAAATACCTGATGCTGATCTGTGTCGATGAGTCCAAGCGCCCCACTCCCGAGGAATCGAGGCGTCATCGAGACGATACGTATGCCTGGGCGACCGAGATGGACGGCCGAGGGGCTCGCCTGCAAGGCAATGCCCTCAAACCCGTCCGTGACGGGAAGACTGTGCGCGTCCGGGACGGTGAAGTCTTAATCGCCGACGGCCCCTTTGCCGAGACAAAGGAGCAAATCGCCGGCTTCGACATCCTCGAGTGCGCCGATCTTGACGAGGCCGTCGAAGTGGCCTCGAAGCACCCCATGGCCGGATTTGGATCGATCGAGGTGCGACAGTTTTATGAGCCCTGAGGGGCTGGTAAGCCGCTACTTCAACCCATTTTGGCGTTGGCTGGTACCAGTTCGCCGTCGCCATGCGCCGCCTCAACCTTCTCCAGGTCGCTGAGCGCCACTACTAGGCCCGCCCGTCGCGGGTCAGCTCAGCCATTGTGGGCCCGCTCCGTCTAATGTTCTCACAAATAGGAATGTTAGCCCGGTCGCAGGCGACGCCTGGGCGGCGCTGTCGGGGACACCAGGGTGCGCGCCTTTTCTCTTTACATGGCTCATGGACCGCATCTGTAGAAGCGCTTGACAAGACTTCTTGTCACGCGTAGTCTTGTGACAAGAAGTCTTGTCATAGAGGACGCCTAAAGATGCGATGGAGGAGCCACCGTGTACTCTCTCAATCCGACGATGACGGAAATGCTCACCAAACAGAGGGTGAGCGAGCTCGGTAGCCAAACCGCACTGTCCCGGCCACGCGGGCTGGCGGAGGGGGAACGGGTGGAGAGGGAGAGGCTGTACAGGCTACGCTCCGTTCGGAAAGCGACCGGCTGGGCCTTGGTCGAGCTCGGGTTGCGCCTGGCGGTCCCACATCGCAGCGCTGTCCCCGGCGCCCACGCTCTCCCTGGTGCCAACGCTGTCCATGGTCGGAATACGGTCCCGGGCCGGGTTACTGTACGAAGCGGGGCCGCTGTCGCCGACGGCAGAGTAGGCCGGGTCAGGCAACCTTCAGGGTGGTGATGTGACCATAAACCAGGAGAAGCCGGAGGCGAGGGCCGGTGGCGCGGCGGCTCCGCGCCACGGCCCGACTGAACGGCGGGACATCTCGGACCCGCGGGCGATGCGCGCCCTCGCTCACCCGATGCGCATTGCTCTGCTCGAAGCCATCATGCGGGAGGGTTCGCTGACAGCTACGCGCGCCGCTGAACTGCTTGACGACAGCCCTGGGAACATGTCATGGCACCTGCAGACCCTGGCCAAATACGGCTTCATCGAAGAAGCCGAGGGCGGGCGGGGCCGGAGCCGCCCATGGCGCATCGTGGATGTGACGTACAGCTTCGAATCCGCCACGGGCGACCCCGAATACGCCGCCGCGGCCGAGGCACTAGAGGCGACCCTGCACCAGAACATTGACCAGCACCTGCGGGCTTGGTGGTCCCAGCGCCGTTCGTACTCCGAGGAGTGGCGCCGGGCCGCTTTCTCGATTTTCACGACCACGTACCTCACGGTCGATGAGATGCAACGTCTCAGCGACGATATAAATGAACTTGTCAAACCCTATAGCGGCCGTTCGGCTGACAAATCTCAGCGACCGAAGGAATCTGAACCAGTGCAGGTCGTCGCCCTGGGGCATCCTCTCCCGCCGATGCCGTCAGGCAACTAACCGAAAGACGGGCGTGCCCGTGGGCTCGGCCGGCACCTGCGCCCGGCCGGCACGTGGCCGCGCTGGGCACGGTGCCCTCATGAGTTTGATTTCTTGTAGGACTGCGTTAGCCCAGTAGTCGCGTTGAGTTAATAACCAGCCGCGAGGCTGCGGGCCATGACGCCAGAACCACGGGCTATTACGCCAGAACCAAAGGCCTTCTCCCGCCGGCAATTGCTGAAGGGTGCCGGTGCCGGAGGCATCGCCGCCGCCCTGGTCCCCGTTTTACGCCAAAGCCATGGGCCCTGGACCGCTTGGCCAGTTTCGAACCCGCCACTTCCACCAGCCCTGATGGCACTCCAGAGCAGGTCCATTTGACCTGGGGGGAAGACCCGACCGCCTCGGTGGTCGTTTCTTGGGCGTCGCCCGGACCGGCGACGGGGGCACGCGTCTTGCTGAACGCCGGCAAAGGTCGCACCAGGGCCGTCCCGGCCGTCCAGCGGACTTACACAGACGGGATAAATGGCGAAACCGTTTTTACTTACCACGCATTTGTAGCTGGCCTCGAGCCCGGTTCGCAGCATAGTTATGTCGTCACCGCCGAAAACGACGCCAACGCCGGGGCGCCATTTAGCGGGTCATTTCAGACGGCGCCTCGAGGTCGTGCGCCGTTCCGCTTCACAAGTTTTGGCGACCTGGCCACGCCCAACACTGAATGGGTGCTTTCGTACGGCCAGAGCACCTACGCCGTCGATGCCGTCGAGTCGTTCCAGCCCTTGTTCCACCTGCTCAATGGCGACCTGTGCTATGCCAATTTAAACCCCGATTAGCCAACCCGAGGTTTGGCGCGATTTTGGCAACAATAACCAGCGCTCTGCCGCAAACAGGCCCTGGATGCCCTGTACGGGCAACCACGAGATCGAGTTCAACAACGGGGCGCAAGGGCTTACGTCCTACCTGACTCGCTATATGTTGCCCTATAACGGGTCGGGAGCTTTCTACGGGCACTGGTACACGTTCAGAGTGGGGAACGTGTTATTTGTTTCCCTGGACGCCGACGACGTCATTTACCAGGACGGCGCCGCGTTCGTGGCCGGGCCGTCGGCACTGGTGCCCGCCTCGGCTACCGGCAACCCGCCTATACAGCCCGGCACCTCTTTCTACGTCCGGGGTTACAGCGGAGGGCTTGCAGACGGCGTGGCTCAGCGCGTGCTGTCGACGGCTCGCAACGACGAAACGATCGACTGGATAGTCGTCCAGATGCACCAGGATGCCTTGAGCTCGTCAATTACCGGGAACGGCTCGGACCTCGGTATCAGGGAAGCGTGGTTGCCACTGTTCGACCAGTACGGGGTCGACCTCGTCGTTTGCGGGCACGACCATGACTATGAGCGTTCGTTCCCGGTCCGCGGCTACGACAGCAATGTGGGTGTCGAAGCGGCCACCGGCCAGCCAGTCGACACGCGCCGTCCCCACCCCGTAACGACCACCGATACCGGCACCTTCGACACCAGTCAGGGCACCGTCTTCCTGGTATTGGGGGGTGGCGGGACCAACGCCAACCTGGACGACTACGGTCTCGACCAGGCTGACGGGCTCCCGCAGGCCAAGGTCTTTACGCAACCAAACCGGCCCGTTGAGACCTCGACGCCCGGAGTGTGGCACGGGCCGCAGCCGACGCCCGCGAGGACGCCATCTGGTCTGCAAAGCGGGACCCGAGGCACCGGGTACGGTATCGGCGTGTTCGACCTGGACCCCGGTTCGGTCCGGGGCGGAGAGACGTCGATCTCGGTCAGTTATTACCATGCGCCCGGAGCCGACCCGACCAACCCCAACACGGGCGCCACAGGCACCCGAACCCCAATTACTCCCAGTTCGAGCAGTTCACCCTGGTGAGGCCTCGCTCAGATCGAGGACGGGGCCGGCGCCCGTAGGGCCGGCCTCCGCTTCGGAGATCACGGCCGAACGGGTCTCGGCGAGGAAGGGCCCGTTCGGCGGTTCACCCGCTGCGGGGCAACTGCTGGCGCTTGCTGAGGTTGCCGGCTGCTCGCTCCCCGAGCCTGGGCACCCTGAACGTGTTGTCCAAGGCGGACGATGCCGCTAATAGCCACGCTTCGCACTGAGGCGCCGGCAACGGACGGGCCAGGAAGAAACCCTGCACGGCGTGGCAGCCGAGGCTCTCGAGCCGTTGCAGCGTGGCCTGGTCTTCCACGCCCTCGGCCGTGACCGTACGCCCGAGGTTCCGGGCTAGCTCTATGGTCGAGCGCACAATAGCTTCATCGCCCTTGTCTCGGATCATTTCCTTGACAAATGACCGGTCGATTTTCAGCTCGTGGAACGGCAAATGCTTCAAGCGGCTGAGGGACGAGAAGCCTGTGCCGTAATCGTCAATCGAGAGGTTGACCCCCAGCTCGCGCAACCCGTGCAGCACTCGTTCCGAAGTCTGGGGGTCCGCCATAGCCGACGATTCGGTCAGCTCGAGCGTCAGGGCGCTCGGTTCCAGCCCAATTTGCTTCAACACGCCGCCGAGACGCATCGATATGTCCATGCTCATGAGGCTGCGAGCCGATAGGTTCACGGCCACGTTCAAGTCGGGGATTATCTGACGCCAGACCTTGGCCTGGCCCAAGGCCGTCTCTATGACCCACCATGTGAGCTGGTCGATCAGGCCCGCGCTCTCGGCCACCGGGATGAACTCGGTGGGCGAGATAGGGCCGAACTGGTCGTGGCTCCAGCGCAAAAGAGCCTCGCAGCTGACTACAGCCCCCGTATCAAGCTGCACTACGGGCTGGTACCAGACATCGAGGTCCGCCTGCTCGATTGCCTGGCGCAGTTCGGTGGCCAGTCGGAGCCGGCGAAGGGTCGAACGGTCCTCGACGCGGTCGTAGAACCGGACCCCACCTCCCGACCCTTTGGCCGCGTACATGGCTATGTCGGCGTGGCGCAGCAGCCCCGTGGCGTCATGGCTGTTGGGCAGGGAAACGGCCACTCCCAGGCTGGCCCGCACGTCGAGCAGCAGGCCCTCGACTCCGAGGGGCTGGCAGATGGTGGCCACAATCTGTTCCGCTTTATCGAAAATGGCCTCGTCCTCGAGGGTGCCGACGTGCAACACGGCAAACTCGTCCCCGCCCAAACGAGCCACCAGGTTGCCGTCCTGGTCGAGCGGCCCCAGGCGCTGGGCGACCTCTCGCAAAATGGCGTCGCCGGTGTGGTGGCCGAGGGTGTCGTTGACCTCCTTGAAGCCGTCCAGGTCGATGAGCATGACGGTGACGCGGCTATCGGGCGGTGCCCCCTCAGTGGCCTCTTCGAGGCGCTCGGCGAACAGAGCACGGTTGGGTAGCCCGGTGAGAGCATCGTGCTGCGCTTGGTGCTGGCGGACCGAGGCCTCGCGGCGGAGTTGCTCGAGCAACTTGCTGCTTCGTAGCGCCACGCCCACGTTAGCGGCCAGAGCCTCGAAAAAACGAAGGTCGGTGCGTTTAAACCCCTCGTGCTTGAAGGCCCTGTCGGCAACGAGCAGGTAACCGGCACTCGAGTCATCGCGCTGGAGCGGTGCGACCAGCACCTCTTTCAGCCCACCCTGGGCGATCGCTGCCGCCAGGGCTTCGTCGTCCTTCGAGCTGTCACTGGCGAGCAAGGCCCCGCGCTCGCGCACAATATTGTCGAGGGTAGAAAAAGGTGACCTATCGTCCAGGTGCGGCGGCCCCTCACCGCTCAATGCACAACGCAGAGCGAAGCCCAGCGAGGGTTCGTCGAGCGGTATGACCAGTTCAGCATGACCAGCCGAAAGAAGGCTGCGCGCCTCCTCGAGCACGGTCCCCATGACGTCTTGGGCTTCGACTAGTGACCCGAGCCGCCGAGTGAACTCGTAGAGCTTTTCCAGGTTGGCGTAACGCTGGCCCGAAAGGATCGTCCCTCGATAGGCGAAGTTGGCTGCGGCGGCAATCGCAATGAACAGCACGACGCCCCAGATGTTGACCCAGATCAGCGAGATAGCGACCAAAGCGCCGGCAGTGCATACGACGACATGAAGTGCCCCTTGCAGTGCGATGCCCCGCATGGGCGGGCGCCGCCAGTTCGGGTTGACCACCGCGAGTGACACGAGCAAAAGTACGAGGTCGACCAGGTTGATCGTGGTTACGGCGCCCATGGTCACTACCCAGCCCCGTGCGCTAATAGGGGTCGATGTCCCGATGGCCCAGTCGTAGAACAGGACCCCGATTGCCGCGCTGGCCGTGTAGACCAGCCAGTTAGTGAGTGCCTTTGTGGGCTGCCGTCGACGCTGGGCGTTGGCCGCGATTTGCCCAAACGAGATTGCGCTCAGCAGCAGCCACGGCGACAGGAAAACGATCCCCACCAGCGCTGGTATCTCGGTCAGCTGGATGGAAAGGCTCGACTGCCGGTTGCGGACGGCGACCGGTTGGGCGCATGCAGCCCAGATCCCCAATGCCACGAACAGCCATAAGGCGGGGCGGTTGCCGCCAGCAGGCTTGAGGTCAGATAGTCGGGTGAAATAGAGGACGGCGGTCCCACCTGCCAGGACCGCCGCCAAGAGAAGGGCGCGCCCTACGGCGACTTGTCCTTTGCGTACGTCGGGGATTGGTTGAGTGTTCGCTGGCTTGTCCAAAGACCGGGCTCCGAAGACTCGCGTCAGGTCACCCCGGATCTCGACCGGTGGCATTCAAACTGTAGATGTTCCGACCGGCGCGTGTACCTCGCCAGTCGGACGTGGGCATGCCACATCAGCAGCGTGGTCGCCATCGTACCTGTGAAAAGTTTCTCTAGACAGGGATCCGAATATCAGGAAGAATCGGAAGGTGGCCAATGTGGGGCCTGGCGCAAGGGCCACCTGGCCTGCGGTTATTCTCTTAGGGGTGCCCCATCTACTTCTACCGTGCTTTTTTGCCGGCTGGCACCTAAACGGTGTTGGGAGGGCTTCGCCGAGTAGGTCTTCGGGCTGAAGGGTCGAATGCGGGCCCGACATGAGGGGACTCAAGTCAATGTCGAAAAACACGAAGGAGGAGAGAAATGCGCAGCTTCGCGGTCGATTGAAGCCAGACGTCACCGGACCGGACAAGAGCAAGAAGGAGGAGAGATATGCGTAGCTTCGCCGTTGATTGAAGCCAGCCGTCACTGGACCGGACAAGAGCAAGAAGGAGGAGAGATATGCGCAGCTTCGCCGTTGATTGAACCGTCAAGACCAGACGAAATAACGGAAGAAAGGTGAAGGAGGGAGAGACATGCGCAGCTTCGCCGTTGATTGATCAACGCCGCTTAAGACCAGGACTTGAGTTGTTCCGACGCGGCTCGGGCTCAGACACCGAAGCGCCACTTGAGCGCGGTGCGAGCCTGGTCTCCTTGTCGTGTGAGGCTCTGGTACCCTCGGGTCGGCCCCCGGCGCCCTTTTGTGTAGGGGCCAGGTTCGGGCGTCCAGTGTTTTGGGAGGTAGTGCGGTTGGCGTCCGTCGAGCGGGCGGCATCTGGTTCATCGGGCACGGTTGGCGCGCCCAGTAGCCCTACGGCGGCTCCCGCCGGACGGCGGTCACTGGGTGCGACGTTCAGGCGGCTTTGGTGGGCGACGGGCATATCGGCAAGTGGCGATGGCTTATTGGCCGTTGCGGTGCCTTTATTGGCCTTGACTCTAACGCGAAACCCTTTGATCATCGCGGGCCTGACCGGAGCTAATAGGGCCTCGGCGGCGATCGCCGCACTGCCAGGTGGGCTCGTGGCCGACCGCTGGGACAGGCGCAACGTGATGGTCGCTTGCAATGTCGTGGCCGGTGTGACCCTGCTGGCCCTGGTTGGTGCTTTGACCATCGGGTCGGGCGAGCTCGTGATGTTGTACATAGTGGCGACGGTCCTCGCTGCCTGCGATGTGACCTATACCCTGGCCGTCCAGGCCTCGTTGCCCGATGTCATCTCGCAGGACCGGCTCGCGGTTGCCAATGGCCGGCTTATCGCGGTCGAGGGGGCCGGCGAGCAGCTCATAGGGCCAGCAATCGGCGGTGTCCTTTTTTCCCTCGCCCGCAGGGTGCCGTTCTTTGCTGACGGCATCAGCTTCTTTGTGTCAGCGTCGCTTGTAGCAATCGGCCTGCCGCGCCGTGCCCGTCCTGCCTGGCGACCGGCTGGCCACGGTGCCGGAACCTCGAACGGCGCCCGCCCTCATGTCCGGGCCACAGAGCAGATCACTACGCCAGCCGGTACTCGTGGCCCCGAGGAGGGCAGGCTTCGACGCGCCGAGGACCGGTCCCGCTGGACGGTCGATTTCCGGCAAGGGCTAAGCGTGTTCAGGAGCGACCGGGCACTCAAGCTGCTGGCCGCGGTGGCGGCGGCAGGTGCCCTGTGCCAAACGATGGTCCTTGCCATCCTGGTGTTGTACGGCGAGCAAACGTTGCACCTGACCTCGACTGGCTATGGGCTGTTCCTTGCTTTTGCGGCCGCCATCGGCGTGGCCGGAGCTCATTTCGCCGGATATTTGCAGGAGCGCTGGGGGTCCGGCCAGCTGGTCCTCGGTGGTCTGACGCTGGCCGCGGTTAGCTACATTGGCCTCGCCTTCACGCACTCGGTTGTGCCCGCGGTGTTCGTGTTCGGCTTGCAAGAGATCGGTACCGTGGCCGCCAATGTCGGCTCGGTGACAGCTCGCCAGCACATCATCCCGCGTCGCCTCTACGGCCGGGTCGGCAGCGTGCACAGGCTGGCCGTGTTGAGCGCCAGTGCTGTTGGCGCGCTGTTAGGGGGGTTCATCGCGTCGGCGTCTTCGGTGGAGGCCACCATGCTCGTGGCCGGCGCATCGTGCGTTGTGACAATGGCGCTGTTCGCTCCGTGGTTGCTTCGAGCGCTGGCCCCGGCAGGCCATCGCTAAACGCTGGCTCCTGTCAATCTGGACCACAAGGGTTCAACTGGGACCTCACGATGTTGTCCGGCAAAAGCCGGGCGACCCAAGTCTTCGGTTCGGTCCCAGTTCACGGTGCAAACCCGGACTTTTTCCTATCGACGGCGGCAGGAGAGCACGAAACAAGCGATGCCATCTGCAAAACGCGTGGCGCGGCTGCCGGCCACAATTCGTTGTCATAAAAATGGCCGACCGCAATTGTCAAGGTCGAGCCTGGACACGTGCGCTGCGCACGTGTCCAGCAAATCCCGGACAGCCATTTCCGGGACGCTGTCGCGACCTGGTTTGCTCACGCCAACGCAGTTTCCTATATCCCGCCCGAATATTGCTGGAGGCCTATGCATAACTACTGAGGGGGGCGGCGAACACATCGATCAAGTTCCCGCGCCACCCCTTCACGGCCGCGTCTACGGTACGCCCTACCCGCGTGCAGACGTGCGGGTCCCCGGGGGAAAAGTAGGGGACCCTGGTGGTAGGGGGCCCATCGGCCAGGGGGGAGGACCGCAGGCCTCATCCCACCACCTGATTAAAAGGGTACCAGCGCTTCTGTGGCACTCGTGTGACTTCGAAGTGACAATTTTGTAAACGTCTGTAAACGCGTGTGAAAAAACGTTAACAAATCACCCCATCCGGGTCATCCATCTCCGGCCACGACGCGCGCCTAGTGTCTTAGGGCGTGCTACGAGTCTCTGCCGTCCAAGAGGTTACTGACGACCTGATGAAGGCCGTCCAGCACCTGGTACCCCAGCTGTCGAGCTCGGCCGGCCCTCCCAGCCGACGAGAAGTAGAAGAGATCGTCAGCTCGCCGGGTACGACGTTGCTCGTGGCTCGAGACGACACGCTCGACGAGACCGATGGCGTGGCCGGCCAGGACGCCGCGGCCAACTCCGACGAGCCCCGCGGCCCGATTGTGGGGATGCTTACGCTCGTGACTTTCCGGATACCGACCGGGGTCCGTACCCGCATCGAAGACGTGGTCGTCGACAGTGCCGGCCGGGGCCGAGGCGTCGCTACAGAACTTACCCGGGCCGCCCTCGAGATCGCAGCAGCCAGGGGTGGCCACACTGTTGACCTGACGTCGCGACCGTCTCGAGAGGCAGCCAACCGCCTATACCAACACCTCGGCTTCGTCCAGAGGGAGACGGTCGTCTACCGCTACGAACTGCCTTCTTAGCGGCTGGTGCTGGCCTCTTGGTGCTGGCTCAGTAGGCGCGCGCCACCACCGCATCGAGCTCGGCCACGTCGTCACCAGGCCCGGGGAGAGATCCGTCCCGGCGTTGCAGCAGGCGGACCGTGATACCCCCGGCATTGAGCCGCCCTTCCCCATCGCCCGCCACGAGCGCTTCTCCAGGCACAACAGCAAAGCCCGATTGAGCACCCTCCTCCGCCTCCTCCAGGGTGGAGGCGCGGACGGTGTTCTCCTCCCGCCGGCGCAGGGCTTCGGCGAACATGGCGGCCTGGCTCGACTCGAGCACCGCGGTAACGGCCGCCACTACCCCCTCCAGCGGCAGCGAGGACTTGGTCTTGTCGTCGCGCCGCGAAATCACGACAGTGCCTGCGGCCAGGTCGCGAGGCCCGAGTTCCACGCGGACCGGGACACCCTTCAGCTCCCAATTGACCACTCTGCGGCCGAAAGATAGATCCGTTCTTACGTCCAGCTCCACCCTGACCCCGGCGGCTCGCAATTGCTCGGCCAGCGCCGAGGCGGCTTCGCCGGCACCTTCTTCGGTCCGCACCGCGAGCACCACCACCTGCACCGGTGCCAATTGGGGTGGGATCCTGAGGCCGGCGTCATCGCCATGCACCATGATGAGAGCGCCCATCAGTCGTGAAGAGGCGCCCCACGAGGTCTGCCAGGCGAAGCTTTGCTGGCCACTTTCGTCCAGGAACGTTATGCCGAAGACCTTGGCGAAAGATTGGCCCAGCTCGTGGCTCGTCCCCATCTGCAGCGCTTTGCCATCGCGCATCATGGCTTCGGTCGTCCAGGTCGTATTCGCCCCGGCAAAACGCTCACGGTCTGTTTTGCGCCCCACCAGGACAGGGGAAGCCAGGACATTGACCATGAAGTCCTCGTAAACGTCCCGCAGTATGCGCAAGGCGTAGCGGTGGGCGTCCTCCTCGTCGGCGTGAGCGGTGTGGCCCTCCTGCCACAGGAACTCCGTCGTCCGCAGGAACAACCGGGGACGCAGTTCCCAGCGGACGACGTTGGCCCACTGGTTGACAAGTAAGGGAAGGTCCCGGTAGCTCTGGATCCACTTGGCCAGGAACGAGTCGATGATCGTCTCGCTGGTCGGGCGCACGACTGCGGGCTCCTCCAGTTTCTTCCCGCCCCCGTGGGTCACGACCGCCAGTTCCGGGCTGAAGCCCTCGACATGCTCCGCTTCCTTGTGGAAATAGCTCTCCGGGATTAGCAGCGGGAAGTAGGCGTTTTGCGCCCCCGCCGCCTTGATGCGGGTGTCGAGCTCCATCTGCATCCGCTCCCAGATGGCATAACCATAAGGCCGGATGACCATCGTGCCGCGTACGGGGCCACCCTCTGCCAGCTCGGCTTTGGCCAGTACGTCCTGGTACCACTGAGGGAAGTCGTCAGCTTGAGGGGTGAGGACGTCGGCTTTGGGCATGGCACGACGATGCTAGAGGAAGCTCCGCCCCGACCCGGAAAAATTGCTCCGTTGGGCCGCGACCCGAGCCGGCGGGCGAAGTAGGGATAGGCCTCCCTCCCATGGGTAGAATGGCCGGGGTGGCTTCTAACGAGGATTTTTCCGTGGGCAGGCGCCAGAGGACCTCACTGTACGAACGCATGACGCGGTCGAGCCTCGTCCGGCGGGTGCTGGACACACGGCTTGTCGACCGGTGCCTGCAGCCGGCTCGGGGCGACGGATCGTTTCATAAGTTTGTCCGGTACTCACTTGTTTCCGCCGTTGCCATCGTCATCAGCCAGGCCACCATCCTCATATGTACGTGGTTGCTCGGCCTCTCAGGCATTGCCGCCAACACGATTGGTGCGCTGGTGGCCACCCCCGCTTCTTACGAGCTCAACCGCAAATGGGCGTGGCGCAAGGGGGGCAAAAGCCACTTGTGGAAGGAGGTCGTGCCTTTTTGGGCGCTCACCCTCGTTGGCTTTCTGGCCTCAACGGGCACGGTCCAGATCGCTGACAGCCTGTGCCAGTCGCACGGGGTAACGGGGTTGGCCCGATCTCTCGCCATCATGGGCGCTTCTCTATTTGCGTACGGGGTTATTTGGATCGGCAAGTTCTTCTTGTTCAACCGGCTCATTTTCGCCACGGACAATGGCGCCGCCGCCTCTGCCGGTGTCATCGAAAATGCGGGTGCCGCCGTCGAGCCGGTCACGGCCGGTGCGAACGGCACTGAGGTCGAGGGCGCTCAGACCAACAGCGTCCCTGCCGTCGCCGTGCCGACGACGGCGGTTTTCGAGGGCAACGCCGGCGCCGGTCGCTAGCGCGCCCAACCCCTGGTGAGCTCATTCAACAATTGAGCGAACAGCTTCCAGCCTGGCTGGCCGTGGCTCGTGCGGCCAAAGGCTTTATGCCCGACGACGAGGGCATGGCGCTTCACGTGGCCGGGATGGAGGCCGGCCGCAGCGGTCTCGGCCCGCTGCTCGAGATCGGTACGTACTGCGGAAAATCGGCCGTGTACATCGGGGCCGCCGCCCGCGCAACAGGGGCGGTACTGTTCAGCGTTGACCACCACCGGGGCTCGGAGGAAATGCAGTCGGGGTGGCCCCACCATGACCCCGAGGTCGTCGACGGCCGGACCGGGTTGATGGACACCCTCCCCTGGGCGCGCCGGACCATCCACGATGCGGGCCTTGACAACGAGGTCGTCCTGATAGTGGGGGAGTCGCTGACGGCCGCCCGGGGCTGGCCGGGACCTCTGTCCTTGCTCTTCATTGATGGCGGCCACGGCGAGGATGTGGCGTGGGCCGATTACCGTTCCTGGGCGCCCAGGGTGGCCGTGGGTGGCACGCTGGCCATCCACGACGTCTTCGCCGACCCCGGGGACGGCGGTCAGGCGCCCAACGACTTGTACCGCGCGGCGCTCCACTCGCGGGAGTTCGAGGACTCGGGGGCGGCCGGCTCGCTGCGTCTGCTACGCCGGTGCAGGCAATTCGAGCCAGTTTGACCCGCCGGCCCGGCGCGGCAACGCTTGACGCTCACATGTCTGCCGGCGCCGTCATCCTGTTCGACCACTCGTGAGCCCCGCCAGGGCCCGGTCTCCGGACCACGGCGAGAGACGCTGCGAGTAGCGCTGCTCTCGTACCGGGGCAACCCCCGTTCGGGAGGTCAGGGCGTCTACGTGCGCTTTTTGTCACGCGAACTGGCCCGGCTGGGCCACTCGGTAACGGTCTTTTCCGGCCCACCCTGGCCTCTCCTCGACGCCAGCGACCGAATCGATTTCGTGAAAGTCCCCAGCCTGGACCTGTACCGAGAACCAGACCCTTTTCGGGTCCCGAAGCTGGCCGAGTTCCGTTCCCCGGTCGACGCGCTCGAGTTCGCCACCGTCCTGACGGGCGGGTTCCCCGAGCCCTTAACCTTCAGCTTGAGGGTTAGAGAGCTGCTTTCGCACCGGCGGGGTGAGTTCGACATCGTCCACGACAACCAGTCCTTCGGTAGCGGGCTCCTCGGCCTGATGCACGACGGCTGGCCGCTCATCGGTACTTGCCACCACCCGGTGACCGTCGACCGGCTGGTCGATTTCGCTCACGCCCCAAGCCGGTGGCGAGAGCTTTCGTTGCGCCGTTGGTACGGGTTCGTGGGCATGCAAAACCGTGTGGCTCGCCAGCTGCCCCGTATCATCACGGTTTCGTCCTCGTCTCGTCGCGACATCGTCGAGCAGATGGGGGTGGCCCCCGAACGCCTGGCCATAGTGCCTGCAGGTGCCGACCACGAGCTCTTCCGGCCGTTGCCGGGAGTGAGAAGAGTTCCCGGGCGCATCATGACCACAGCCAGCGCCGATGTCCCGATGAAGGGCCTCGCTTACCTCCTGGAGGCGCTGGCCAAGTTGCGGACGACTACGCCCGAGGCCCATCTCGTGGTCGTCGGAGAACCCCGCCAGGAGAGCGCCGCCTCCCAGGTGATGGACCGCCTGGGGCTCGATGGCGCCGTCACATTCCGGCCCGGGGTGAGCGACCGGGAACTCGTGGAGTTGTACGCAGAAGCGGCGGTCGTAGCTGTGCCGTCTCTCTACGAGGGTTTCTCCCTGCCGGCCGTGGAGGCCATGGCGTGCGAGGCGCCCGTGGTAGCCAGCGCCGGCGGCGCCCTGCCCGAGGTAGTCGGCCTGACGGACGGGCCGCGTTGCTCGTCCCTCCGGCCGACCCGGGCGCATTGGCGTCGGCGTTGGGGCGGGTGCTCTCGTCTTGGGGCTCCTGGAACGGCGGTTCGGCGGGGCTAGGCCTTCGTTTGGGCCAGTCCGGCCGGCGTCGCGTGCTCGAGCGTTTCACCTGGGCGAAGTGTGCGACGGGGGCCGTGGAGCAGTACCGCTCGGTCATGGCCGAGCGCGACGGGCCGGACCACGCAGTTCCATGCTGACCGTCCGCTATGACTGGCTGGGCCTCCGGCCAGGCGAGAGAGTGCTCGATTTCGGTTGCGGAGGTGGTCGCCACAGTTTCGAGGCGATGAGGCGCGGGGCCGTAACTATCGCCCTCGACTCTGACCGGGAGGCGCTGGCCGGAGCGGCCGCTTGGGTGCGGGCCTTGCTGGAACAGGACAAGGAGACGGCGGAAGCAGGTGGGCACGGCGACCTGGTGGCCGGGAACGGGTCATCGCTCCCGTTCCCCGATGGCTGTTTCGACCGGGTGATCGCCGCAGAAGTGCTCGAGCATGTGCCCGACGACAGCGCCGTGCTGGCCGAGTTGGCCCGGGTGCTACGCCCCGGAGGCGTGATCGCGGTCACCGTCCCCCGCTGGTACCCGGAGGCGGCCAACTGGGCGCTCTCGAGTGAGTACCACAACGTCCCCGGTGGTCACGTCCGCATCTACCGGCACCGCCAGATAGGCCTACGCCTCCACCGTGCCGGGCTCACGCCGTTATCGCTTCCATCACGCCCACGCGTTGCACAGCCCGTATTGGTGGCTTCGCTGCGCGCTCGGCCCGGACAGCGAGTCCAACGCCGTCGTGAAGGCATACCACCGCCTTCTGGTGTGGGACATCACGGCCAAGACTCCATTGACGCGATGGCCCGAAGCCGTGCTCAACCCGGTGCTGGGCAAGAGCCTGGTCGTTTATGCCCGCAAACCCCTGGACCGGGCGGCGGCATGAGCGCCCTGACGCCGGCCGAGATCCGTCAGACGGCCGACTGGATTGCCTCAGTGCAAATGGCTGACGGCATGGTCCCTTGGTATGCCGGGGCCCACGCTGACCCGTGGAACCATGTCGAGGCGGCCATGGCCCTCGCCACGGGCGGGTGCTGGCCCGAAGCCCAGCGGGCGTTCGAATGGCTGGCCGCCAAGCAGTTGCCGGAAGGGAGCTGGTGCGCGGCTTATGTGCCCGACGGCGTCACCGAGCCGCGGAGGGACCCCAACACGTGCGCGTATGTGGCCACCGGCGTGTGGTGGTGCGCCCAACTGAGCCAGAGCACTCATCTGCTGGAGGCGACATGGCCGATGGTGAAAAGGGCCATCGGCTGGTGCTTGCGTTACCAGCGGCCCGGCGGGGAGATCACGTGGTCGGTCGACCCGGATGGCGTGGCTGCGAAGTTCGCCCTCTTGGCCGCCAGCTCGTCGCTCCAGCACTCTCTGGCCTGCGGGGCCTCGGTGGCCGAGGCCCTCGGTCATTACGAGGACGCCGCTACCTGGCGCAGGGCGTCCGCATTGCTGGCGCGTGCCGTGGTGACCAGGCCCGAAGCCTTCGCTCCAAAATCCCGTTGGGCCATGGACTGGTACTACCCCGTACTGACGGGTGCTCTGGCGGGGGACGAAGCGTACCGAAGGATGGAGTCACGCTGGGCAGAGATGCTGGTGGCCGGAGTCGGCACCCGCTGTGTGGCGGACAAGTCGTGGGTGACGGCGGCCGAGTCGGCCGAATGCGCCATGGCGGCGGCCAGGGCGGGGCTGCCGGCGCCGGCTACCGAACTCTTGGCCTGGACACGGCATTTCCGAGCCGGTGATGGTGGCTACTGGACTGGGTGCGTCCACCCCGATTGCGTTCGGTTCCCGTCCGGCCAAAAAAGCACATACTCGGCCGCCGCCGTCATCATCGCTGACCATGTGCTGCACGAGCGGTCCCCGGCGGCGGCCATTTTCTCGATGCCGGGGGCCATTAACGGCGAGTCATCGGGCCACCCAGCCGAAGAAAGGGGGCCTTCGGACGGCTGGCCGTCGAGAGGTGGCCCTACGACGTTGGCAGCCCGAGCGACTCCACTGCGGACAGCACTTCTCGGGCCGCCCGCCGGCCAGAGCCAATGCACGCCGGTACGCCGACCCCGTTGTAGCTGGCGCCGGCCAAGCTCACCGTGGGGGCGTGGCGAGCCAGCATGGCTCTTGTAGAGGCCACCCGGTCCAGGTGCCCGACCGTGTATTGAGGCATCGACCCGGGCCAGCGGCTTACCCGCCAGGCCAAAGGCGGCGGCAGGCCCGGCCCACCTCCTGCTCCGGGGCGCCCGACGACGACGGTCTCCAGTTCTCTGCAGGACCGCTCGGCCAGGCCCTCGTCGTCGAGGCGGGCCCAGTACTGCTCGTTCGCCCTGCCGGCCGAAACCCGCACGACGGTCGTCCCCGGAGCGGCCCAGTGTGGCCATTTGTGGGAACCGAAGGAACACGCTGTCATTACCATCCCGCTCCCGGGAGCCACCAGGATGCCGCTTATGTCGTTCAGCTTCTCCGGCCCGCCTCCGAAAGCCTTGACTGCCCCGGAAAGGGCACTTTGCGGTGCCAGATCTGCGAACGCCGTAGCGGCGAACGCCAGCGTGGTGACCGCCACCGAGACGAACTCCATGCCCGCCAGCGGTGGGGCCGCCGACTCGCCGAAAACCGCCCCGAGCAATGAGAAAGCCACCGGCGCCGGTACGGCCAATATCGCTCCGTCGAACCGCCCGCCGTCGGGCTCGACCACGACCCCGCCTCGATCCTGGCGCACCATTGCCGCCTCGGCCGGGACGAACGTAGTGCCGGCGGCCCCCAACCGGTCGACGAGCCGATCGGCCAGGGCTTGCATCCCTTGGCGGGGGGCTACGAAAAGCGGGCTGGGTGCGGAGGAAGGCTGGCGGGCCGGGGTGGCCCGCCGTAACCCCCTGATGAGGCTCCGGTTGGCCTGCGCCGCAGCCAGTAGCTGAGGGGCGGTGGCGGCGGCGCTCAGTTGCCTGGTCGACCCGGCGTGGATGCTGCCCAGGAGGGGTTCGACCAAGCGCTCGGCCACCTGCCGGCCGAGGCGCGATGCGACCAGGTTGTACACGCTTACGTCGCTCTCTTGCCGGAAACGCGGACGAACCAGGTCGAACGACGCCTGGGCTATCCCACCGGCCGAGAGGATCCCTGACCGGACCAAGGGCACCAGCTTGGCCGGAGCGCCCAGGACGAGGCCGTCCGGAAGAGGCCGCAGTTTCCCGCCGGAGAACAGCAGCGCCCGGTTCGCCCGGGTGGCCTCGAGCGACTCATCGAGACCGAGTTCTGAGCAAAGGGCGAGCCCCTCCGGCACCCTCGTAAGCAACGAGTCGGGGCCTTCGTCCACCGCCCGGCCGAGGAACGGCGTGGTCCGTCAGTTTCCCGCCCAGCTGACTGGGCTCGTACAAGGTGATCTCGGCCCGGTCCCCGGTGCGCGGCGGCCAGTTCCCACGCCGCTGACAACCCGGCGATCCCACCCCCGATTACGGCGAACTTCACTATCTGGCCGTTTCGGTGTGGACGAGGTCAACCAGGCGGGCCAGCTGGTCGGGGTCGGTGGCCGGCAGGACGCCATGGCCGAGGTTGAACACATGGCCCTTGTCCCCGGCTACAGCTAGCACCGCCCTGGCCTGGTCGGCCAGCACGGGCCAGGGGGCGAGGCAGGCAGTGGGGTCCAGGTTGCCCTGGACGGCGACGCCCGGGCCGACCCTCGAGCGAGCCACGTCGAGTGGTACTCGCCAATCCACCCCTACCACGTCGGCCCCCGCCTCTGCGAAGGTGCTCAGCAACTCGCCCGCACCCACACCGAAGACGACCCGCGGCACACCAAGCGGCGCCAGGCCGTCGAGGATCGTCCTCAGGGCGGGCAGTACGTGGCGGCGGTAGTCCGCCGGTGATAGGGCGCCACCCCAGCTCTCGAAGATCTGCACTGCGGCCGCCCCGGCGTTCACTTGGTCACGCAGGCTGGCCAGCGCAATGGTGGCCAGGCGACTAACCAGTGCCTCCCACAGCCCGGGCTCAGACCACATGAGGCTCTTGGTCAAGGCGTAACCCTGCGATGGGCCGCCCTCGACGAGATAGCTAGCCAGCGTAAAGGGGCCGCCGGCAAATCCGATCAGAGGCACGCGCGAGCTCACGGATGAGCAGGTGGACAGCGTCCACCACGTAGGGGACCGGCGACACCTGTAGACGGTCAAGATCCGCTTGCTCGCGGAAGGGTTTTTCGACCACGGGGCCCGTGCCGGGAGCGACGTCCACACCGAAATCCGACGAGTGGTACGACGATGTCCGAGAAAAGGACGGCGGCGTCGACCTCATAGCGGCGCAGTGGCTGCAAAGTCAGTTCGGCGGCGAGGGCGGGGTCGCGGACCGCGTCCAGGATGCTCCCTGGCCCGCGCCGGGCTCTGTACTCAGGCAGCGAGCGGCCCGCCTGGCGCATGAACCAGATCGGGGTATAGGGCACAGCTTCGCCCCGGCAGGCGGCCAAGAAAGGGGTGGGGCTAAGGATGGTGAGGCGGAGGATAGGGAGTTGGCGTCCACTTCGCCTACCGTAACGGCTTGGCCCACTTCCGTAAGCGGTCAGGCTCGAGCGGTCAGGCTCAAAATGGTCAGGCTCAAGTGGTCAGGTTCCTCAAGCCTCCGAGGCCGCCACGTTAGCCGGCCCTGGCGCCATCCCGCCTTGCAGGATGCGGGTGTGGCGAGCAAAGTGGAAGGTTCGGGCTATGGCGCACCCTGACGTGCCTGCTGAGCAGGCCTACCTCGACCGTGCTTACGAACGCCTCGAGGTTGTCCGGGGCGAGACCCAGGCTCGCCTGCGGGAGGCGTTCAGGGAACGCGGGGGTACGTTCCAGTCCTATACCGAACGCGATATCAGGGTGCGTAACAGCCTAAACCGCCTCGAGAAACTGCAGCTGGGACGAGAGGCCCTCATCTTCGGCCGCATTGACCGGGCTGGTCACCATGACGGTGAGGGTGCTGGCGCTAGTGAAGCCGACGCCGTAGGTGGCGGGCGAAGCGAGCGGGGCAGCGGCGAGGACGAAAGCTTCCATATAGGGCGGCTGGCGCTCTCGGACGCCGAGCACGAACCCCTGGTGGTGGACTGGAGGGCGCCGGTGGCCGAGCCCTTTTACCGGGCGACGGGGGCGCGCCCTATGGGGTTGCGCCGGCGGCGCCATTTCCTGACAGAAGGCCGGCGGGTCGTCGACCTCGAGGATGAGCTGTTCGCCCCGGACGGGACGGAGGTGTCGGCCGAAGTGCTCGGCCTGTCCGGGCCTGGTGTGTTGAGGGCGGCCCTCGAACCGCGCCCACACCGGCCGGATGCGCGACATCGTCGCCACCGTCCAGGCTGAGCAGGACGAGATCATCCGCTCCCCCCTGCCCGGGGCGCTGGTCGTGCAGGGCGGCCCTGGCACCGGGAAGACGGCCGTAGCTCTTCACCGGGCCGCCTACCTCCTCTACACGCACCGCTTCCCGCTCGAGGTCCAGGGAGTGCTCGTAGTCGCCAATCCCACCTTCCTGCGCTACATAGACCAGGTGCTGCCGTCGCTCGGAGAAACAGGGGCCGAACTTTCAACCGCCAGCGGGCTGTACAAAGGGGCCAAGCCGGTGGCGACCGAGCCGGTACCGCGTGGCCCGCCTGAAGGGCGACCCCAGGATGGCCAGGTTCATCCGGCGGGCCGTCCGCCAACGGGAACGACCGCTGCGCAGGACGGCCGAGATCCCCTACGGCCGCCTGGTGCTAACTCTCACACCTCAGGCCTCGGCCGAGATCGTGAGTACGGCCAAGAGACGTTCTGGCCCGCACAACGCCCGTCGCCGGCTAGTCGAGCGCTTGCTATGGGAGCACTTTGCCGCCCAGTTCGAACGGCGCGGAGACGGCCCCGACGGCCGTCCGGGCGAACAGGGACGGGCCGGAACAGGACGTGGCCAGACCGCCTCGGGGCCAGTGGCACCTGGCTCCGACGAGATCTCGGCCAGCGAGCTCGGGGCGGAGCTGCGCCACCGGCCCGAAGTAGTGGAACTTCTCGAGCGGATCTGGCCCAGGATGACGGCCGAAGCTTTTCTGCACGACCTCTTTGGAGCGAGGCCGCTGATCGCGCTGGCTGGCAACGGCGTGCTCAGTGCGACAGAACTCGACCTCCTGTTCCGCCCTAGAAGCGCAAACCTCAATGACGTCCCGTGGTCTCCAGCCGACGTCGCCTTGTTGGACGAGGCGAGCTGGCTGCTCGGCCCGGTGCGCTCTGAGCCAGCTACCGAGCACCGGTCCTACGGCCACATCGTGGTCGACGAAGTGCAGGATCTCTCGCCCATGGAGCTCAGGATGGTCGGCAGACGGTCGCTGTCTGGCTCCATGACGCTGGTCGGCGACATCGCTCAGGCGACGGGTTATTGGGCGCCGAGCTCCTGGGACGACCTGATGGCGCACCTGCCGGCCCGCAGAGGCTGGCGCCTGGCCAGCCTGTCCGTGAGCTATCGCGCCCCTGCCGAAGTGATGGAGCTGGCGGCGCACGTCCTCGCCGCGGCCCTGCCCGGGGCCAGGCCGCCTGAGCCCGTGCGCCGGACAGAACGGCGCCCGAGGGTGCTTACGCCGAGCACGAACGCCGGTCAAGACGGGACGGCGGTCTGGCACGCGCTCATTTCCCGCACCGTCAAAGACGAGCTTCAGGCCGTTTCCGCCATCGAGGCCGGCGAGGACGGCAGCGTGGGCGTCCTGGTCCCGTCAGAGCTCTTGGCTGACACGAGGTCGGCTCTCGAAGAAGGAGGTGTGGCCTTCGGCGAAGTCGGTTCGGGTGCCCTAGACACGCCGGTGAGCCTCCTCGCGCTGGGCGACGCCAAGGGCCTGGAGTTCGACTCCGTGGTGGTCGTGGAGCCGGCACGTATCGTTGCGCAACCGCCCGAAGGGATGCGCGCCCTCTATGTGGCTGTAACCCGCTGTACCCGGCGGTTGGCCATACTGCACCGGGAGCCACTGCCGGCACCTCTGCGGGGGGCGGACCGTGGCCCAGGACAAGAAGACGGCTCAAGTGATGGGCCGGATGCGAGAGACGCCGGCACAAACCTAGAAGGCGTCGGGCATCCAGGGGACGGGGCCGGCGAAGAGGGCCGTTAGGAACCCCAGGCTGGGGTCGTCCTCGTCCAGGGCGCCGAGCAACACCAGGTCGGACGGCGTAGCCAGGCCGGTGTACAGCGCGGAGAACAGGCCGATGGGCAGCGTTTTTGCCGGCGCCGGTTTGGATCGTCTGGTTCCGGCCGGCACGGTTTCGGGCGACACGGTTTCGGCGCCTTCCTCGGGCCGCGGCTCGGTCGGGGTCACAGCGACCCTGCCCCCGCTGGCGCGGACCACCCATGACCCTGAGTTCCCCGGAAAGAGGGGGTCGTGGATACTGAGGACGGTTTCGCCTTCGACGGCCGGGTAACCCCGGGCTTCGAGCGCCCCGGGCACGTCCAGCACCCGCAACATCCACCTGGTCCATGAAGGGGACAGGGCGAACCCGTTGGTCTGGAGGACTAGGCCCAGCGGCCCTGCGCTCACTGGCCCAACCACACCAGGTCCTTGGCCGCGTTCTCGAACCGCCTGAAGTACCGGATGAGAGAGTTGAACGCGGCCGCGCTCGTGGCGACCAGGTGCTTACAGAACAACGCGTAACTCCCTCCCCGCCTTTCTTCCAGGAAGTAGCTGGCATAGCCGGCGATGCCGTCGTTGCCCGCGACGACCGCGGTGCGCTGGTAGGTGCCCTCGCCGGCGTGGGCGAGGGAACGGTCCACCCAGAAAGCAGGGTCTGCGGTCTCGACGGGCCCGTTGAACCGGCGAGCAAACTTAGAGAAGCAGGTCATGACCTCGCCGATCTCGTTCTTGTCCATCTCCCTCACCGATAGCTCACTGACCTGGGCGTTTGTGGTGCTGCCCCCCGGTAAGCCGGCCGCCGGCAGATCGGCGATCGCCACTCGGAAGTGCGGCCGGAAACCCGCGAACTCGTAACCCAGCTTCCTGTACAAGGTGGCCGTCGAGGGGTAGAGAGCGCTCACGAGCCGGCCCTCTGCTCGGCCCTTTCGCAACAGCTCGCTCACCAGCGCGGCCGCCGTCCCACGCCCGCGGTCCTCTGGCTGGACGACGACTCCCTCGATGCCTGCGCAGGGCACCGGGCCCCGCCGAACCACTGGTCGAAGTCGATCGAGCGGGCGGAGGCGGCCACACGGGCCCCGTCGTAGACGCAGAGACGGCCGGTCAGGGAGATCCTCTCTGGCCGGGCCGGGGAATTGAACGCCAGACCGGACAATAAAGCGATTGCTTCCCTGTCCGTCTCGTCGGGGGGGCGGATGTCGGGCATGGGCCGAAAATACTAGGCTCCCCCCATCGCCCAGGGAAGGAGCGAGCAGTGCTGGTACTGACGAGGCATGTCCACCAGAGCATCGTGATAGGCCAGGACGTCGTGATTACGGTTCTGGAGGTCCGGGGGGACCAGGTCCGGCTGGGGATCACAGCACCGAAGGACGTCCAGGTCCATCGCGAGGAGGTCTTTGCCGCCCTGTCGGCCGCCGAGCGCCAAGACAGTTTGCCCGAACCGGGTGCATCTGAAAGGGTGCCTCACGGCGTTGTCCGCCAGGGCGTTGTGCCCGAGGACGTTGCGGCCCAGAACATCGGAACGGCCACGGACCAGAGCCCTAGGGCCTGAGTTCCCGTGCGGGGCCGCAGAGGTAGCCGACAAGTCGCGCCCCGCCCGGTATCATTCTTAGACGAGGCCACGGTGATCAGGTCTGGCGCAGGGGCTACACAGCAGCCGGTGCCGCTCGGTAACTGGCTATGTGGTGGCCGCTGCAGACTGGTAGGGGAGCGCCTGTGAGTGCCCTTCGCGTGAGGACAAGGGACTAAGTGCCAAACAACCATGCCGCTCAGCCCGAGGAGGACTTGGTCCGCCTATATCTGAACGACATCGGCAAGCATTCGCTGCTGACGAAGGACGATGAGGCAAGGTTGGCGCAAGCCATCGAGGCCGGGCGAGCTGCCCGAGCTGAGATGGGGGCGAGCCGCCAACTGACGGTCCCCCGCAAGCGCGAGTTGCGGCGAGCCATCAGAGAAGGCGACGAAGCGGCGGAGACGTTCGTAAAGGCCAACCTGCGGCTCGTCGTCTCCATCGCCAAGAAGTACCAGGCCGCAGAGCTACCGCTGCTCGACCTGGTGCAAGAGGGGAACCTCGGGCTGATGCACGCGGTCGAGAAGTTCGATTGGCGCAAAGGCTTCAAGTTCTCGACGTATGCCACCTGGTGGATCCGTCAGGCGATAACCCGCGGCATCGCCAATACGGGCCGGACAGTTCGTCTCCCTGTCCATGCCGGCGACCTTTTGACCCGTGTCACCAAGGCTCGCGGCCGTCTCGAGGGCCAACTCGGGCGCCGTCCGACCTCGGCTGAGCTAGCCAACGACCTCGAGCTCGAAGAGGAAAAGGTGATCGAGATCCTGCGTCACGCGGCGGAGCCGCTGTCGCTCTCGGAGCCGCTTCGGGAGGACGGTGACGCCGAGCTGGGCGACGTGGTCGAGGACCGTTCGGCGGTGTCGCCGTTCGAGGCCGCCGCCGCATCGTTGTTATCCGGTGAGGTCAGCAAGATGCTCGTCGCCCTGGACGAGCGCGAACGGGAGATCCTCCGGCTCCGCTTTGGCCTGGACCGGGGAGAGCCCCGGACGCTGGACGAGGTGGGCGAGCACTTCAACCTGACAAGGGAGAGGATCCGCCAGATCGAGGCCAGGGCGATGTCGAAGCTGCGTCACCCGTCCACCGACCGGGGGGCGCGAGAGCTGCTGACCACCTAGCCCATCTGGCCGGCCTCGGTGCCGGCGTACTGGGCGCCACCGGCGGTTGAACACGGCTGTCCCGCGGCCGATTTGGCCCGTTGTGGCCCGGGACGCTGTCGGCGGGGGACCGGTTTGCTTGGGTTCGGGGGCGGCTTAGGCGCCCGTAAATGGCCGGCTGAAGTCTTCGGGCAACTTGGCCAATACGAAGCTGAACAGAAGCTTGTGGTCTGTCGTCACCAACACGATGGCGGCCTTCCCAGAGTCGTTAGTCGGCGAGCCAGCAACCTGGCCGGCGGGGAAGTTACCCGTGAAGGCGAAAGCACACACGCTCTTGCCCCGTCCCACAGGGGGGACCGGGAGGTTTTTATGTGCCCGCTGATTTACCAGGCGTTCCATGGCGCGGGGGCGGACGAGGATAACCCCGTGGAAGTCGTAAGCGGTGCGAGGGAGGTTGAGGGCAGCCTCGGCTATGGGAAGGCTCTCATAGCAGTCCGACAACCCCACCGGGGGGCTCGGATGGGCACACGCGGCGACGGCGCCGCTGAGACCGCCGGCCACAACCGCGGCCATGGCCAGCCGTGAGAGCGAGCGGAAGAAAGTGGTCATCATGGCTTGTTCAGTCGTCCTTCGTTGCCGTCACTGGCTCCCTTGCCGTCACTGGCTCCCTTGCCGTCACTGGCTCCCTTGCCGTCACTGGCTCCCTTGCCGTCACTGGCTCCCTTGCCGTCACTGGCTCCCTTGCTGGCACTGGCGCTCGTAGCGTTCACTTGTCCTCCGTCCCGGCTCGAGAGCCGAGGTTCTTGGCCGCAGCAGCCCTGCCGGCCGCGCCGGCGCTGCCGGCGCTTTCCCCACGCGCACTACCGCCACGTGCACCGTCCCCAACCGCACCGTCGTCACTCGTTGCGTCGTCACTCGTTCCGGCCCCATAAGTTCCGGCCCGACTCGCTCTTCCCATCCCGCCCGAGGCCAGCGCCGTCGGCGCTGCGGTGGCTGCGGCCGCCCGTGCCGCCCGTTCTCTCCGCCGCCGACCACGGGCCAGTACCAGGTAGCAGCCGGCACCAGTGGGGAGCGGGATCCAGAAACTGATCACCCTGTAGAGGAGGACGGCGGCCACTGTTGGTGCCCGGCCGCCGCCGAACGCGACCAGGGCGACCGTCAGACTGCCCTCCACTACTCCGAGGCCGCCTGGAGTTATGGGGAGGTTAACGGCCAGCTGAGCGGCGCAATAGGCCAGCAGGAGGCCCTGCCAGGGAACAGGGGAACCGACGGCCAAGAAAGCGAACGCCAGGCAACCACAGTCCGCTATCCAGTACGCCGACCCGGCCAGCACCGCCGTCAACCACTGGTTGCGGGCGGGGGCGACGCTGCTCATCCGCTGGAGAGCGCGGGCCATGGGGCCGGTGAACTGCCCCGGCTTACGGTGCAGCCGTCGTTCGAGCCCTCCCGCCGCCCTCGACAGGAGGTCGTACGCCTTGGCCCGCTTAACCCAGACGACCACCACCAGGCCGGCGCAGACGAGCACCCCCAGGATGGCTCCCACCAGGTCGAACGTGCTGCCCGTGGACGCCGCAAAGGCCAGCCCGACCCCGGCCAGAGTGGCCAGGGTGGCAAAAGCGACTGTAAACGCGGCAACCACGACCCAGCCGGCGAGCACTTCGTCTGCGCCGGCGAACTCGTACTGGCGAAAGACGTATAGACCGGCAAAGGCGGCGCCGACGGGCAAGGCCGCCTGTATCGAGCTGCCGGCGAAGGTGATGGCCGTCAACCGGCTCAGTCGGGCTCTGATACCGCCGGCTCGCAACAAGAGACGCTGTACGGAGGCCAGAGCCATGAACGAGCCCAATTCGGCCAGGCCGCCCATGACCAGCCAGTACCAACGCAGCTGAGTGAGGAAGGCCGAGGCGCCTGATAGCTCGCTTGTCTTACCGGTGATGACCCAGGCGGCTACTCCCACCAAAGCGAAGCCGGCGACGACGCGGAAGGGCCGCCACCAGCGGCGAAGTTGTCCCTTACTCGGCCATCCCATTTGGGCACATTTTCGTGCCAAGCCCGCTTATAGCCCGGGCACGCGAGGCAAAGGCACCTCATGCCAGGTGAGGGCGCTCCTTTTCGGAGCCGGGCGAACTCGAGGCCCCCGGCCCGCAAACCGGCTCAACACCACGGCGGCCGGCGATGTTGCTGTGCGTTAGCTCGGCCGCCCTGGTGGCCATTTCGTGAGCATCTCTTCTCTCGTTGGCCGTTCTTTCGTTGAACAGGCCGAGATCGCGGCGCATAGCGCAGGAAACGACAACCTCAGCCCATTGCCGGCGCCTGGCCAGCGCCAATGGTCGAGGGCCGGCCAGATCCAGCATTTCGTGGTCCGGCCAGCTGGTCGCCAACTCGGTGAGGGCAGCTCGGCGGCGGGCAAACAGCCCGCTCGGCCCGAACGCGGGGAACCCTGGGCCTGGCACCGTGACCCACGCGGCGCCCGCCTGCGCTGACCGACCGCCGAGCTCGAGGGGATCGCCCAGGACGATCAACCGTTGAGCGCCCGGGTCGAGCGACCTGAGGTACGGGACCGTCGTGGCGTAACCGTAGCCCAGCGAACGGGCGTGCTCGGGGCCGACATCGCCTCTCCAAGTCCCCGCCCGCCCATGCCACTCCACGGTTAGCGAACGGGCGCCGAGCGAGACCACAGACCCGAAGGTTGCGCTCGGAGCGCGGTCGATCACGACGAAGGGCCACCACGCGGTCGCCGACCGCATACCGGCGCTCGCCCAACATGACCTCCCGCCTCGGCTCCGCCGTCAACTTTGCCGGCGCCGGGGGCATCCCCGAGGGCCGTAGAGGCGCCGGTCGAGCACCGTTGTCGTGGGGCTGTAGCCACACAGAACGGGCGGCCAGGTTGAGGGCCTCGGCTTCGGCAGGCCCGAAAGCCACCAGAAGCGGCGGAGACGCTTCGGCCCGGGCCACTTGTGCCCAAGCTTCCGCGACATGCGCCCCGGCGTCGGTGCCGGTCAGCGACCCATGGACGGCGATGCCCGGCAAAGAGACGGCCGCGTTAGCCGTCCCAAACGTGCCCCGCCCCCACGTTGGGCCCGATGCAACGGCGGCGTTGTTAGCCAGGTCCTCGGCCAGGTGGTCCAAAGAGCGAGCCACGCTGGGGCCGTACCCAGGTACGGTACCGCCCAAGACCAGGACCACCTTGGTCCTGCTGGACGCGGCCCGGTCGAGGAGTGTCGCCAGGCTAACTGGGCTCAAGTGGTCGGCGGCGTCGACGACCAGCACGCGGCCCTCGGCTGACCCGCGCTGACGTTACCTGCCCGGCGCCACGGGCACCGGTGGCCTGCAGTGAAGTGAGAGATCGCCAACGCCGAGCCGACAACTCCGACGGACAGGTCAGCTGCACGGTCACGCCTGCCGCTTGCCATGCCGCGCGAGCCGCGTCGATGCAGGCCGCTTGGGCTAACCACGGGCCTCGTGGCATGAGGACGACACCGTCGGGGCCGCAAGCGAGGCGGACCGCTTCAGAGACCACGTCTGAGGGGGTGCGTAGGTCTTCCAACTCGGCCCTAGCCAGCGCCGGCATCACCTCGGCCATGTGGGCGAAGCGGGCTTCTGTCGCCCGGTCGACCACTCGCCGGTCGAGCTGCGTGGCGAGGGCGGTCGTCCAGAGTTTTGATGCCCGGCGGCGGGGATGGCCGTCATTTGCCTCACCACCTGGTGCAGAGGCGGTTGGTTGCGGTGGAAGGGGACGGCTGGCGTCGCACCACCTCCGCGCCCAATCCGTGGCCTGACGCAGGTTGCATCCTGAGGGCATGGTTTCTGCCAACGCTACGAGGACGTCGGGCTCTGCAAACGCCGAACCGCGGGCGGCCAATGCCCCCGCCACCGCGGTCATCGCTGGAGGCGCAGAGGGCAGCGCCGGGTAACCCTTTGCGCGCTGTAATACTTCCACCGCCGAACCCGTTCCCCATCCCACCCCAGCGAGCTCAGCGGCGGGCGCCCGGCGCGTGCCCTGAGAGGCCTGTCGGCTCCTCACCTGAGCGGCCCGCTCTGTCGATGTGGACGCAGACCCAAACGTACGGGACGCCGCATGTACCACCCGGGACCGCGAACTGGCGGCCAGGCGCGCCCGTGACGGGACGGAGACGATCTCGCCGAACCCGCCAGGCGAAATCTCCCAATTGAAACCAAGCCCGGCCTCAGTCAGTCGCGAGCGCAGTGCTAAATGGAAGCCGGCGCCAATGCCCTCGCGCCAGCGCCAGAGCTCTGCGCTGATAAGGCAGCCCCATTGGCCGCCCTCTTTGGCGCCCAGGTTGGCCAGGACGAGATGAGTGTGAAGGTGAGGATGGCCGGCATCGTTGGCCACGTGCTCGAAGCCGGCGGCCACTACTCCGTCGGCTGCCGCTCGGGCGCCTCCTACACGCACGCACGCCGCTCGTTCCTCGAGCGTGCAGACAGCGTCATAGACCGCCGATCGGTAGGCCTCGCGCAATTCCAGAGCTGCCGGGTGCGAGCCTGCCTCTGTCAGCAGGGAGACGGACTTTGGTGCGGCGAAGATCAGGTCCCAGCCGTGACGCCGGCGCAGTCCGGGACGGGACGTGAGCGCCTGTGGGCTTGCCTCTGAGAAGGCACCCCCCGCCCGTGGCCGTTGACCGAGCAAGACCGAGCGCAGGTCGGCGGTATCGACCTCGCCGGAGAGGCCAAGGAGGACGGCGCCATGTCCCAACCATCGGGTGTGAACCGCCGAGCGACGCCAGTAGGCGGCACCGGCCGCTGAGGCGGGATTGAGCACCAACATGAGTTGAAACTATACAGGATCTATGAAACAATATGAAATATCTCCGGCCGTTCTGGCCTCCCGGACCTCGCTGGCTCGGGCCAGCCTCTCGGCGCCGGCCGCCTCCATCGTCATCGACCTCTGTCGTCATCGACCTCTGTCGTCATCGACCTCTGTCGTCATCCAATAGGCAAGGAGCCACCATGTACGCGGTCTTTCTGCTTGCTGCTTCAAGTACCAACAACAACAGCACGGGCCTGGACGTCAACCCCGCCGACGGTTCCGGCCTCCCGGGCGAAGGGACGCTCTCGGACCTAGCCAGCGGGTTGGGCCACTGGGCCTTGCTGGCTGCCATCGTCGGCGTGATCATTGGTGGCGTACTGTGGGCATTCGGGCATTTCTCCCACAATTACCAACAGTCTTATAACGGCCGCAAAGGAGTAATCGTTTCCGGCGTGGCCGCATTGCTCATTGGTGCCTCGCAGGAGCTAATAAGTTTCTTCTTTAGCGCCGGGTTGAAGCTGCACTGATGTCATTGCTCAGCCTGCCTATTTCTATTGGCACTAACGCTCTCTTTTCAGCTCTGGTCCATTGGGGGGCGGACGGAGCACAATTAGCCGTCAGGGACGTGATAGGCAGCGCCATCATCGGCACCACCACGGTCGACCTCGGCCGCTCCAGCTGGCTGAGCTCCGTGACGAGGAACATGTTCGGTGTCGAAGAACTCATTATGGCTCCGCTGCTTTTTGCCGCCACTATCGGTGCCATCCTGCGCCAGGATATGCGCCGGTTGGCCCGGTCATGGGGGGTTTACCTGCCAATTTCCATGCTGGCCGGGTACGCCGTGGTCGAGCTGACGAAAATAGGCCTGGACATAACTGATGCTGTCTCGTCCACGGTCCAGTACGAGGTTATGCCCAACCTGGGGGCCGTGTTGGTCAAAGCAATAAGCCTCGGTATTGTTGCCAGCGTCAACGACGGCATTCTCAGTGTCGTGCTGAGCCTGCTCATAATCGGGGGTTGTCTGGCCGTGTGGCTCGAATTAGCCGTGCGGGCCGCTGCTATCGAGGTCGCCGTCTTTTTCATGCCTCTGGCCCTTGCCGGCCTCGTGTGGCCAGCTACCGCCCACTGGGCTAAGCGGCTGATCGAGGTCCTGGTGGCGCTATTGCTCATGAAGCCGGTAATTGTCGGAGCCCTCTGCCTCGGCGCTGGGGCGGTCGTCGACGTCGGCGACCCGAGCACGGCGGTGACCGGTCTGGCCATTCTTTTGATAGCCGCCTTCGCGCCGTACGCCCTCCTCAAGCTCGTGCCCATGGTCGGTGTGTCGGCCATTGCCCATCTAGAAGGGCTGTCACGCCAGCCCCTCCGGGCCGCCGAGCAAACCGTGCAGCGCGCCCTCACATACTTCGCTCAAGCGGGTGCTGCTTCGAGCGTTGTGGCCGAAAGCGGGGGCTTACCCGCTGGCGCCGGGCAAATGATGGCCCAGCTGGGCACGGGGGGCGCCGGCGGGCTGGAAAATGATCGGCCCGTCGCCAACCCCTACGGCCCCGCGGGGGATCCGGCTCTGTTCAGGGCGACGAGAGAGAGGGACGCCGGTCATGAATGAACAGTCGTCCTACCGCTTCGAGCCGTTGGAGCGGCGAGGCTTGTTGCTCGGTCTTGGCCTCGGGCAATTGGTCGTGCTCGGGGTGGCACTCGTCCTTGCCATTGGCCTGGCGAAAACCTGGTCCGGGGCGGGTGGTTTCCTGGCCGCCGCCGCTGTCTTCGTCGTGGGTGGGCTGCTTGTTCGTCCGCTATCGGGGCGGCCCCCGGCCCAGTGGATTTCAGTGGCGGTCTCGTTCGCTTCGCGGCGACGGAGGGTGGCCCAGCTCCCACCATCGATAGCGCCAGGGCCTACTCTGCGCCTCCCGGCAAGGACTTTTGCGCCAGGTCTGTACCTGTGCGAGCTGCCCCCGATCAGCGGCCAAGCCGGCGTCGGCGTCCTCCTCGATGAAAGAGCGGGCACCGCAGCCGCGCTCTTGCGAGCCAGAGGCGGCCCCTTCTGTCTCCTCGACGAAAAAGACAAGGAGCACATGTTGGCCGCTTGGGCCGCGGTGCTCGAGTCAGTTTCCGCTCACCGCACCTCCTTGGCCCGACTGCAGTGGTGCCAGCGCGCGCTGCCAGCTGAAAGTGACGCACTTCTGGCCCACCTCCGCTCTGCGGGCGACCCGAGCAGCCCGGGCTTCGACGGCCACACCGCATTGCTGGAGCGGGCCGGGAAAAGGTCATGGCGTCACGAGACTTTGCTGGTTGTCTCCGTTCGCTGCCGCGGCCGCCACGGTCATCGCGGCCCGACCAGTGAGGGAGCTGATGCCCTGCGCAACGAGGTGCGGGCTGTCCGGGCGCAAATGCGCAGCGCCGGCTTTATCTGCGACGGAGTCCTCGATGGCGCCGGCGCGGCCACAGCTATAGGGAATTTTCTGGTGGCGGGGCTCGGCCGCAACCCAGGCGCCTTCCCGTGGCCTCTGGTCGCCGAAGAGCATTGGTCAGAGGTCCACGCGGAAGGGTCCTGGCATCGGACGTTCTGGGTGGCCGAATGGCCTCGCAACCGCGTAGGCCCCGATTTTCTCAGCCCCTTATTGGTTGGTACGGCCAGGCGGTCATTCTCTGTGGTAATGGCGCCCGTGCCACCCGAACGGGCGGCTCGAGACGCCGAATCTTCCCGGACGGCTCAAGCCGCCGACGCGCAACTGAGGGCGCAGGGCGGGTTCCTGGAAACAGCGAGGCAGCGCAGGCAGTCTGAGGCGCTGGAGGGCAGGGAGACCGAGTTGGCCGATGGCCGGGGCTCGTTTGAGCTAGCCGGTTACATTACCGTTTCGGCCCCTGACAAAGCCGGCCTGGAGGAAGCCGCTGCGCAACTCGAAAGGGCGGCAGGGGCGGCCAAGCTGAGCCTCCGGCCCCTCTATGGACAACAGAAGGAAGCCCTTGTCTGGGCGCTGCCTTTTGGACGGGGCGTTTGACCAATCTCTTCGAGCCGTAGCTGAAAGGCGTGGCCCCCCCGGCGTCTTCTCTTCTCCTGGAACCGTTGCCGCACGGCCGGCGTTAACGGGTCGTTAGGGGCGATCACCGCTCCCGGATAATGGCCGTTACAGTTTTCTAACCAGAGCACGCAGGGGCGCAGTGATGAAAATGTTGGTACAACGTAGGTTTGCCGTCCTGGTCTCGTTGGCTATTTGCGCCTTTTCATGGTCCGCCCTGGGGGCGCCGAGCGGAGCCGAGCCGCTGGCCGTCGCCCCCACTGCCGCCGCCACTGCCCATGGCGCACCAGCTCGATCGGAGCGAGCGCTCAATATTGGGGCCGCCGCCAGCGCCGGCTACGAGTGTGCCCCGTCCGCCAGCCTGGTGACGGCCAAACCAGGCGTGCAGGGGACGATCGCGGTCCATCTGGGCGGGTTCGTCGTGACCTACAGGGGGAAAGAAGCGCACCTGGCCACAGGATTGTTCGCCTACCCTGGCGCCGTCACCGTTACCGAGGCCACCAGGACCTGGCCTCTGCCGCAACCGGCCAATCCCAGGGACCAGTATTTCCAACTGGGGGCGCTCTGTGCCATCCAGTTCGTCGCACGTACCCCTCCCGACGTCCTGGCCGAGGGTTACTGGGGAGGGGCACACTGCTGCTATGGCCCTACCCTGTACCGGTACTCGGGGGGTGCGTACCGCGTCCTGGAGGACCTGACCAAGCCTGGAGTGGGAAAAGGCTTGCACTGGAACCTAAATTCGGGTTTCGAGCCTAGAAGGTTTGGGGCGCGGTCGTCCTCGAGAGCTCCGACGGGGCGTTCCCGTACACCTTCGGTTGTTATGCATGCACGCCGGCGCCGACGCGACTGTTCGTGGCCGGGAGCACTGGCCTCGTAGACGTGACCGCCCGGTACCCGGCACTAATCCTGTCTGAGGCGTCGGCCGCTTGGGCCTCTGCCAACCAATCAATGCGCTCGAGCGCAGACGCCGGTCAGGTCGAGGGCCCTTTGGCCGAGTGGGCGGCGGACAAGTGCGAGCTAAATGAAGGCGCCCAGATGTGGCGCACGCTCGAGCAATTACAGGCAGGGGGAAAACTGGCCGCGGCCGAGCAACAGTCGTTCAACAACAAGGAACCTTTCCCGGCGCAGCTGAAGACGTTCCTGCTCGGGCACGGCTACTGTCAGAGCCAGTTGTAGTCAGGCGGGCGATGGCGGTCCGCCTCGCTCGTCCATCGGAGCCGCTTCGCCGGTCGAACCGGCCCAGCCGGACCACCGCTGGACGTCGACCGCCAGCACGGCCCCCGAAGGGGGCCTCTCGACGTAGGGGAGGTAACGGCTGCGTAGCAGGGAGACCGCGTGCGCCCGCTCGTCAGATCCCTCTGCCACCAGACGGGCAGTACCGTCGGCCCGGGCCCACCACAGCCGGTCCCAGTCATCGTCTTCGTAGTAGTCGACGAGCACTGCGACAACCGGGTTCTCGGCAATATTCGCTAACCTCCGCAGCGCGGTTGTCCGCTTTGGCTTGTGGTCGACGGCGCTGTAGACGACGTCCCCGTCGACGGCGAACACGATCGGTACCAGATGCGGTCGGCCGCCGGCGTCTGCGGTTGCCAGACGGGCGACCCGGGCCGACGCGAAGCGCCGGCGGGCCTCAGCCGGCGTCATTCCCCCCGCCGTCCCTGCCTTCCCCGCTGTCCCTGCCAACCGGGCCATCCCCGTCCGGCCATAAGGCCGTTGGTCATGCCGAGGCCCCGACTCGCCCCACGCCGGCGAAATCAGGCCATGCGAACGATGTGCGCATGGGGAGTTCCTCCACGACGGCACCCGTATAAGGGGCGTCGATCATCAGGCCCGCCCCCGCGTAGAGGGCAACGTGTTCGACCTCTCCCGTCCCGTGCGGGCCAGCGAAGAAGAGAAGGTCACCCGGCCGGGCCTGGCTAAGCGGGACGGGGATGGTAGCCCGCTTCTGGTCCGCCGCGTTGCGCGGGAGCATAATGCCGTAGCGGGCGAAGACCGAATAGACAAGGCCTGAGCAGTCGTAACCGAAACCGCTTGTCCCGCCCCAAAGATAGGCGAGCCCGATGAAAAGCCGCGCCTGGGCCACGATGGCGCTACCGGTTACGGTCCCCGAATGCACGGGGGCGGCGGCGTTTTCGGCGATGGCGCCCTCGCTCCCGCCGGGAAGGCCGACAAAGACATAACCATTGGCCACCGACAACTCGGGTAGCTCGGTGGCATAACTGAGGAGCAGCTGGCGATTTCCGACGATCCCGTCTTTCTCGGTGTACAGCCAAGCCGACGGCACCGAAATGATGACCGCCCGGCGCGCCTCCGGCGGCGGTACGGCGTTCAGCTGCGCGGTCGGCACCCAGCCGATGACGCCGTTCGGGAAGTGGTTGCCGGTTTGGCTCGGGATTTCCACCCGGCTCCATTTGCCGCTCTCAGACAAGACGACGACTTTGCGGCCGTACACCATCTGAGTATCGATGCGGCCGTGCAAACCCAGCCGGCCGACGACGTTCATCGAGTCGAGCCATTTCCCGATGTGGGCGGGCTCCGCCAGCGCTGGCCCATCGAGTGGGCGAGGGCTAGTGGGGTGGATCCAAACAGTGGCCACGGAGACCTGGACCCAGGCCAGCGGTCCTTGGTCGGGCGCAGATGCCACCGCGGGGACAGTCCCGATGGCCATCAATAGGGGGGCGAGCGCCCCGGCCAGGACGAGTTTCAGGACGCGGATGACCCAAGTGTCGCGCGTCCGGTTCTCCCAATGGTGCCTTCGGTGGCGGCGGTCGCAGCGAGACGAGGAGTTGGCCCTCTCAGGGCTGCCAGCGGTAACACCGCAGCGGCTCGCCCAGCAACGCCTCGTCCACTTCGATGCCGAGCCCGGGGCCGGTGCCAACACTGCCCCAGCCGTCCTTCGAGCGTGGTTCGTGCCCGGCCAGGTGCTCGAGAGTCCAGTCGTTCATGAACGACGCCGCGTAAAACGCCTCTGGAGAAGTACTGGCCGCCAGCTGGCTGACGGCGGCGGTCGTGAGGTCCCCGCCCCAGGTGTCTTCGATGGTCAGGCGCAGGCCAAGGACCTCAGCCAGCTCACGAATGGTGCGGGCCTCGGCCAGGCCCCCGACTCTGCTGATCTTCAAGTTGACGGCGTCCATCACGCCGGCCTGATGGCAACGCAGAAGGGAGGCGACGTCAGTGATGACCTCGTCCAGGACGAACGGCATCGACGTCCGCTCGCGCAGCACAACGCACTCCTCGATCGTCGGGCACGGTTGTTCCATCCGCACTCGAGGTAAGTCCTCGAGCATCCTCACCGCCAACGTGGCGTCCTGGAGCCGCCAGCCACCATTGGCGTCGGCGACGATCACGTCCTCGTCCCCTGTCGCCTCTACTACGGCTCGCACGCGAGCGACATCGTCACCCGGGGCCCCGCCGATCTTCAACTGGAAGCGGTGGATGCCGGACGCTCGCGCCCGGGCGGTGAACTCGGCCATCTCCCGCGGAGGGCCGAAGGGACAGCGACATAGAGGGGGAAGCGTTCCTGGCGCAACCCCCCGAGGAGCACATGGCACGGGACGTCAATGACCTTCCCGAGCAGGTCCCAGCAGGCCACCTCGAGCACACTTTTGGCATATCCGTGGCCGCGCAGGGCGAGCTCCATTGCGTCAGCGATCGCCGACAGGCTGGTCACGTCGACACCGAGCACTGCCGGCCCGATCTCCTCCAGAGCGGCGATCACGCCGCCGGCAAAACCGGGGAGGTAAGTAGGGCCTAGCGGGCACACCTCGGCGTACCCGGTGACACCGCTTCTGGTCGTCGCGCTCACGACGACGCTGGTCAGAGTGGAGATCTCCCGGCCCTGGGACATGACGTAGGTGCCATGCGCGTAAGTCAGGTGGTAGGAGTGCACCCGTACCTCGGCGATCCGGCTGCCTTCGTCGCTCTCTATCACGGATCCCCTCCTGGTCCAGCTCACCGACCCGTTGTCGACGGGCCACTCAAAGACACGCTTTGCGGAACTTGTCTAATCATTACATAACTCGTGAGGCAACGTCCCGTCCACTGAGCTCCATCGGTCGACGGGGCCGGCGGCGGCGACGGTGCGCCGTACTAAGATTCCTGTGGTCATTCCACAACTATCCGACAGAGCCGGACCTTACCGGCTGACCGTCTTGCTGTGGCATCAGCCGTAATCGACTGTTGACAATGTACTGACTTGACTGATAACTTACTCGTGATTGTTCGGACGAAGGGGGGACCCATGAGATCTCACGTGCGGGGGGAGGCTTCAGTAACGTCTCTCCAAGCGTGGTCCGGGGTCGGAAACTGCCCGCCGAGGTCGAAGACGCCGTCCTCTAGCCGATGAGCAAGCTCAATTGCGTCCTCGTTATTGCTGATGACATGGGTTATGGCGACCTCGGCTTGTTCAACGAGGGCCGGTCCCGGACGCCGAACCTCGACGCTCTCGCCCACGAGGGCATATGCCTGACCCAGCATTATTCGGGCTCGCCCGTGTGCGCGCCGGCCCGAGCCTGTCTTCTGACCGGCAAGTACCCCCACCGAACAGGTGCCATCGACACTCTTCAGGGCCGAGGGCTTGACCGTATCGGTCTTGGCGAACGAACAATTGGGGACATCTTTTCTGCCGGGGGGTACCGTACGGGCCTGATCGGGAAATGGCACAATGGGGCGCTCGACCCTCGCTTCCACCCTAACGCCCGCGGGTTCGAGGAGTTCATTGGTTTCTGCGGGGGCTACTCCGACTATTACGATTATTATCTGGACATAAATGGGACGGAGAAAAAAGGTGATGGCCGCTATCTAACCGACGTACTGACGGACCACGCCATCGAGTTCGTACGTAAGCACCGAAGCGAAGCATTTTTGCTGGTACTCGCCTACAATGCTCCGCATTTTCCGATGCAGGCGCCAGAAGCTGTTGTGCAGCGGTATATGGAAATGGGCCATACGCGGGGTGCCTCTCTGACCTACGCCATGATCGAGGTCATGGACGCCGGCATCGGCCGGTTGCTGACCGAGTTACACGACTTGGCGCTGGCCGACGACACTGTTTTCCTTTTCACCAGCGACAATGGCCCATACCTGGGTGAGGTGGCTGGCGTGAGCCTGGACCGCTTCAACTTCGGGCTGCGCGGCGCCAAGCATTACGTGTTCGAAGGTGGCGTCCGGGTCCCGACAATAGTCCGTTGGCCCGCCGAATGGCCGGGAGGCATAGCGGTGGACCACGTGCTCCATTTCGCCGACTGGCTTCCCACGCTGTCCCGCCTCGCCTCCGTACCGTTGCCCGGCGAGGGCGACCTCGATGGTCAAGACGTTGGCAGTGCGTTGGCGGGCGGGCCGATGCAGACCTATCCCCGGCGGTTCTGGCAGAACAACCGCTATGCTCCGCACGTCGAGGGTAACGCCGCGGTCCGCCATGGCGATTGGAAATTGGTGAGGCCCCCGATCCCCGAGTTCATGAAGGTCACGGGTTCTGACCGAATTATCGACCGTGCCCTCAACCTGCACCAGGAAGGGCGAATACTGGAGGTCGACGCCTCTCCTCTGCCCGAGTTCGAGGAGGCACGCCTGCCACCGCCCATGCTGTTCGATATCGCCGTCGACCCGCTCGAACAAAACGATTTAGCCTCGGCCCATCCGGAAAGGGTGGCAGCCATGACCGCCGACCTCGAGCGATGGTTCGAGGAGGTGGAACACGACCGCCAGCACAGCTTCTTAGCTTCGGGCTAAGAGGAGCCCCCAAACCAAGTCCCGCTTCCGGGAACCAAGGTCAACCCGCAATATCCAGGAAAAATCCCCTAAAGGAAGGAGTAATACTGTGTACAACAGGCAGAAGCGCTCAACAGCGGTACCGCCCGCCCGACGGCCACGGCCGGCCCGAAGGTGTGTGGCACTGATAGCGTGCGCCACGACCGCGTTCGGCGTTGCCGGGCTGGGAGGGGTCGCCAGTGCCACACCCTCGCGGGTGGCGGCGCAAAGCAGTTCCGGCCCCGTGCTGACCTGGGGCCAGGCCGCTGACCCGGGCTCGCTCTGGAACGCCACTGATTTCAATGCCACCGACGGCGCCCCTATCATGTCCCTCGTCAACCAGGGCCTGCTGACCTTCACGGCCAATAACCAACTCGCACCGGCGCTGGCGTCCTCGTGGAAACAGGTGACGCCGACCGATTATGTGTACACCATACGTAAGGGCGTCCGCTTCTCCGACGGCGACCCGCTGACACCCCAGGACGTTGTCTACTCCTTCGACGTGCAGCGCAACCCGGCGGTGGCCTCGGACGAGTCGACCTTCTTCGCCGACATCAAGAGCGTCACCGCGTCGGGGGACAATGTCACCGTACTGCTCAACAAACCGGACGCCATCTGGACCGATATCCCCGCTCACGAGGGTGGCTACATATACGAGCAGAAGAGCCTGCAGGGGCACCTGAAAAACTACGGGACGCCGACGGTGCTGCCGGTCGGGACCGGACCGTACATGGTCCAGAGTTACACCACCGGGTCCAACATAACGTTGGTCCGGAACCCGTACTACTGGGGACCGAAGCCTTACTATAGCGAAATAGTCTTCGACATAATCCCGGACCCGCAGACCCTTTTCCTGGCGCTTGAAGCGGGCAAGGTCGACGGGACGTTCGATGTGCCTACGGGCAACCTGAAGACCTGGCAGTCCGTTTCGTCCATACATATAACCAAGTACCCCGCCGACGGGTTCTTCGGGCTGACGTTGGACCAAACGGAAGCTCCCTTCAACAATATCCACGTGCGCAAGGCGATCGCTTATGCGACCAACCGGGCCGGGATCGCAGCCGCCGTCTTTGGTAACACGGCCGTCGTGGCCAAGACACTGGACGACCCGCGGACGTTCAAGGGCATCCTGTCTGCCACCGAGGTGAACAAGTTGTTCGGCCCATCCCGGCTTATTCGTACAATATCGCCGCGGCCAAGGCGCAAATGGCCGAATCGCCGGTACCCAAGGGGTTCACCACGACGCTCAACGTTGCCGGAGATTGCGAGCAGTGCGCTACGATCTCGGAGGCGATGCAGCAGACGCTGGCCCAAATCGGTATAAAACTAAATTTGAAGACAATGCCTGGCCCAGCGCGTTTCCAGCTTATCTTGAAGCACGGCCCGGACCTGGGTATCCAGTTGATTGGTAACCTCGCAGACGTACCAAACCCGATCGAGCTGCCCTGGCTCTATTACGCCAGCGACCAGGCCGTCAAAGGTGGGAACAATTCGTCGAACTTCGACAATGCGACGGTTGACAAGATCATAAATAACGGGATCGTCGGCACCAATGTTGCCCTGGTGGCGAAAGACGCCCTAGCGGCCGAGACGATCGCCGCTAAGGACGCCGCCATGGACCCGATGGTGTACCTCGACGACGTAGCAGCGACCCAGGGCAATCTGACGCTCTCCAACCCGGGTGCGTTCTTCATGGACTACCAGTGGATCAACCAGCTCCACCGGTCCTGATATAACTCCTATAGATGTTCCGGGAACAAAGTGAAGGAGAGACGGCGGCCGCTCGCTCCAGGAGCTTCAGAAAGGTGCCCGCGTGCATGGCTTTCGTGGCGATAACAGGAGCGAGCGGCCGCCGTCTCTCTCACGTAGTTCCCGAAGCCTCTGTAATGCGGGGTAGGTCTGGAGGTAGTAGTAGGTGGGGAAGCCGGGGCGCCGGGATGCCGCCAGTGCCCCGCCTCCGTCGGTCCCTGGCCCACCTCGAGGGGCGTGGTTGAGCCACGGCCCTGGAGGGTGACCTGTGGGCCGTAGCCGGTTCTGGCGTTACTTCGCCCATCGGCTGCTGCTACTTGTGCCGTTGGCCTTCTTTGTGTCGCTCTTCGTCTTTTTGTTGTCGTCGATGGTGCCAGGAGGGCCGGTGGCGGCGATTGTAGGGAGCCATCCACTCAGTGAGACGACGATCCAGGAGCTGCGCCAGAAGCTGGGCCTGAACCTCCCGTTATATGAGCAGTACTGGCACTGGCTGCGCAACGTCTTGTTCCATTTCAACCTCGGCCAGTCGTACATCACGGGCCAGTCGGTCTCGCGAGCTATTGGGTCGAGAGTCGGCATAACGCTCACGGAGAACATTGGCGGTATCGTCTTCGCCTTGCTCCTGGGCATCCCGCTGGGTGTCCTGGCCGCGCTGCGCCGCGGCGGCAGGTTGGACCGCCTGGCCGTTGGTTTCACTATCTTCGCGGGCAATTCCCCCTCGTACGTCCTCGCTCTGCTTATGTTGTTCGTCTTCGGTCTGAAACTAGGGTGGTTCCCCTTGTTCGGAGCGGGCTCCAGCTCGATAGGCGACAGGCTCCATCACCTGGCCCTGCCGATCATCGTCCTGGGCATCGGGGGCATGGCACTCATGATGCGCATCACCCGGGCGGCCATGTTGGAGCATCTAGACCAGGATTACGTCCTCTTTGCTCGGGCGCGCGGGTTGTCGAGCTGGAGGGTGATAGTAGAGTACGCCTTCCGCAATTCCCTCATCCCCATACTTACGGCGTTCGGGTTGCTGCTGATAGGCGTGCTCACCGGTTCGGCCTTCGTAGAGACGGTCTTCGGGTTGCCCGGACTGGGGGCGCTACTGGTTAATGCCGTCGAACAGGTGGACATCCCGATGATCCAGGGCCTCGTGTTGGTGGTGGCTATCTGGATCGTGATCGCCAACATAATCGTCGACCTGATCTATGCATTGGTCGACCCGCGCGTTGGCTTTGGCCGGGCGGCGCGGTCTGATGTCAGTCGTGGCCGCTACCGTTAGGCCGAAAGCGCGGTACGCGATGGCTCCCCACGGCGCCGTTCATGGTGTACCTGGCGTTTGGGTTCCTGCTTTTCATCCTCGTTTTGGCCCTGTTCGGCAGCGTCATTTTCCCCGGGTCGCCCAAGACGCAAAACCTGTTCCTCACCTCCCAGCCCCCGAGCGCGAAGTACTGGTTTGGCACGGACGACCTCGGGCGCAACGTCTTTGTGCGTGTCGTTGCCGGTTCCCGGACCGCCCTTATTGGCCCGACGTTTATCGCCGTTACTGGCCTGATCGGCTCCAGCATCTTTGGCATTGCCGCCGGCTACATCGGCGGGGCCGTGGACATGACCATCTCCCGGGCGGTCGATTTCATGTTCTCGCTGCCCGGTCTGTTGATCGCCATCGTCGTCGTGTCGGTGGTGGGAGGCGGTTACGTCATCGCCGTGTTGGTACTGAGCATCCTCAATGTCCAGGGGGACATCAGGATCGTCCGGAGTGCGGCGGTGAAGCAGCGCAGCCTGGCCTACATCGAGTCCGCTCGGACACTGGGCGTGCCGCCCAGCCGGATCATGTACCGGCACATTTTCTTGAACATCTTGCCCATCCTGGTGGCTGACCTCGCCCTGGACTTTGGCGGGGCGCTGGTAGCCCTGGCGGGCCTGGCCTTCCTCGGTCTAGGTGCGCCCGCCGGGAGCACCGAGTGGGGTTCGATGCTGGCGGACGGCCAGTCCCTCCTGTTCCAAAACCCGGCCGCGGCTCTCGGCCCCGGCCTGGCGATTGTCTTGTTGGCTGTGAGCTTCAGCCTGATCGGCGACTGGGTCTACGAACGATTCGCGAAGTCGGTCCGTGGTGACCGATAGCCCCAATACGCCGCCCGCAGGAAATTTGCTGAGCGTCCGCAACCTGGTTGTGGAGTACCAGGGGGCCGGCGGCGTGAAGCCGATCGTGACCGGCATCGACCTCGACGTGAACAACGCCGAGACGGTCGGGATCGTGGGTGAGTCGGGCAGTGGGAAATCGCTAAGCGCCCGTGCCATCATGCGGCTGCTGCCCTCGGGCGTACGGTCCTCGGGTTCAGCCATGTTCCGCGGCAGGGACATCTTCTCCTGTCCTCGAGGCAGATGACGCAACTGCGGGGTTCACAGGTGTCCATGCTGTTCCAGGACCCCTTTACCATGCTGAACCCGGTGTTTCGCGCCGGCCGCCACATTGAAGAGGTGCTGCGCTCCCGGAGCCGTGATCGCCCCTCCAGGTCAGCCGCCCGGGTCGAGGCCCAACATCGCCTGGACGAGGTTGGCATCACAGATCCCGATGCCAGCCTGCGCTACCCCTTCCAGCTCTCGGGTGGCATGCGCCAACGTGTCGCTCTAGCCGCCGCTCTCGCCGGCGACCCGGAGCTATTGATCGCCGACGAGCCGACAACTGCGCTGGATGTAACGACCGAAGCGGAGATCCTGAAGCTGCTCAAGCAAGTCCAGGAACAGCGGGGGATGGGGCTCGTACTGATCACGCACGACCTGCGGATCGCCTTCAGTGTGTGTGAGCGCATCTATGTCCTGTACGCCGGCTCGTTGGTCGAGATGGCGCCGTCGTCCCGGCTGCAACAGGAGCCATTGCACCCGTATTCGCTGGGTCTGATGCTTTCTGAGCCCGCGGCTGACCGCCGTCAGGCCACCCTTACAAATATCCAGGGTTCGGTGCCATCTCCATCTGAGGTGAGCGGGATGTGCGCCTTCGCCCCCCGTTGTCGCTGGGCCAATGAGGCATGCCGGTCCGCCAAGCCCGCTCTCACCCAGCTACGTCCAGGAAGGTACTCCGCTTGCATTCGTGTTGACCAGATCGGCGCCGAGATGGCGGGGATGCGGGTATCGCTTCTCCGGGGCGCCCCGGCGGTGGCGCCCTCGAGCACCGCTGACCCACTGCTCAGAGTCGATGATGTCTACAAGGTCTTCAACGACAAGACACGACGGGCGGTAAAGGCTCTGTCGGGAGTGACCATCGAGGTCGGGCACAATGAGAGCGTCGGCTTGGTCGGGGAGTCCGGTTCCGGTAAGTCGACGTTAGGGCGGTGTATCGTCGGCCTCGAGACGGCAAGTACCGGGCGGATAGTGCTTGACGGGCGCGATATTTCTGATCTCAACCGGTTGAAGGGCGAGGACCGGGAAGCGGTCCGGGAGCTGGTGCAGATCGTCTTCCAGGACCCTTATTCCAGCCTCGACCCGATGCAGACCGTTGGGGAGCTCCTTACGGGAAATCCTGTCAATTCACAAATACCCACACCGCCAGGTCAACCAGCGCATCAACGAGTTGCTGGAGCTTGTGAGGCTGCCAGTCAACTATGCCCGACGTAAACCGTCAGCTCTGTCCGGGGGCGAGCGCCAAAGAGTGGCCATTGCCCGTGCCTTGGCTGTCAACCCCCGCCTGTTAGTGTGCGACGAACCCGTATCCGCCCTCGATGTCTCCGTGCAAGCACAAGTGCTCAGCCTGTTCCGTTCGTTGCGAGAGGAATTGAAGCTTAGTTACCTGTTCATTACTCATGACCTGGCGGTGGTGCGCCAAATCGTAGACCGTGTGTACGTTCTTTATCGTGGAGAGATCGTTGAGCATGGCCCGGTTGACCAAATCCTGGACATGCCTACCCACGATTACACGACAAAGCTCATCGCATCGGTCCCGAAATCAGCCTCCCGGATGCGCGATGAGGATGTACTTAGCCGGTCAAGTACGGAGCTCGTCAATACACCTTTGGCCGACGGGACGGGACTAAACAGTGAGAGCTGAGTGATTTACCAGCGTCGTGTGCAGAGGTCCTGCAACATCGGCATGGTCCTTGGTTACCCCGGGCCGGCGGGCGAAATTTGGGCCCCTCGGCGCCGCCGGACAGCCAGGCATTTGCTGACCCAAGCAAGGGCGCTGATGCGCCCCGGAACGAGAGGCTGGTCCATGGCTAACGCTCGAACCCTCTGGTACACCGAGCCCGCGGCTCGATGGCTAGACGCGCTGCCCGTCGGCAACGGCCGGCTCGGTGCCATGATGCACGGGCGGGTGCACAAGGAGGTGGTCCAGCTCAACGAGGAGAGCCTCTGGACCCGGCCGTTCGGGCCACGCGAAAACCCGCTGGCGTTGGCCCGTTTGGCCGACGTCCGCCAGGCGCTGCTGGAAGGGGACGGGCGCCGGCCCACTTCCTCGCCGAGCTGAGCTCGTTCGGGGTACCTAGGTCACAAGCCGCCTATCAAACACTGGGCCACCTGACCCTCCTCACTTTCGGCCATCACGAGGAGTGGTGCAATGATTACCGGCGCAGCTTGGACCTGCGCGACGGCGTAGCCCGGCTCACGTACACCATCGGAGATATCGAGTACAGGCGGGAGCTTTTTGCCAGCTTCCCGGACCAGGTCATCGCCGTCCACTTGGGATCGGCCCCCCACAGGCCGCTGGAACTGGGCGTGGAGCTGTGGCGCCGGTTTGACGGCCGGTGTGAGGCCGTCAGTCGTAACGAGCTCGACTTCCGGGGCCGATGCGGGGCCAACGGCTCCAGCTTTGTGGCCCGGGCGCGCGTTCTTACCGACGGGGGTACGGCCGAAGGCGTGGGTGACCACCTCCATATTTCCGGTGCCAACGCTGTCACTGTGCTGCTGGCGGTCGAGAGCAGCTCTTCGTCTGAGCCCGACGGTGATGTCAGCAAAGAAGCCCTTCTGGACCGGGCATTGTCCACCATCGAGCGGGCTGCCGCCCTCGGGTGGGACGAACTACGGGAGCGGCACCTCGCCGACCACCGCCGGTGCTCGGTGGTTTCGACCTGGAGCTGGCGCCGACCCTTCCCGGTCTCGAAGAGCGGCCCACCAACGTCCGCCTCGCTCGTCTGCGCCAGGGCCATGACGACGTCGGTTTGCTCGAGATCTACACGATGTTCGGCCGGTACCTCCTGGCCGGGAGCAGCCGTCCGGGGACGCTCCCGGCGAACCTGCAGGGCATCTGGAACGAGTCCTTTATGCCGGCGTGGGATTCGAAGTTCACCATCAACATAAATACGCAAATGAACTACTGGGGTGCAGAGCAGGCTGCGCTCCCCGAGGCCCACTTGCCCCTGTTCGACCTCCTCGACCGCATGCGCACGCATGGCTCATTGGTGGCCCGCGTCCACTATGGGTGCCGCGGCTTCGTGGCCCACCACAACACGGACTTATGGGCCGACTGCGCGCCGCTCGACAATGTCAACTGCGGGCTGTGGCCATTCGGAGCGGTGTGGCTGGCTCTGCACCTGTGGGAGCATTACGCCTTCGACCCGGACGACACTTTCCTGGCTGAGCGAGCGTGGCCGGTGATGAGCGAGGCGGCCCGGTTCCTGCTCGATTTTGCTGTCCGCGATGACGAGGGCCGGCTCATGTTCGGCCCCAGCCTGTCGCCGGAAAATGCCTACCGTGACGCCACCGGGGTAAGACTGGCGTTGACGATGAGCGCCACCGGCGATGTCGAACTGGCTTCCGCTCTTTTCGCCCGCTGTCTCGACACCGCAGCGTTGCTCGGGATCGATGATGACATCTGTTCGGAACTCGAGGTGGCTCGAGCCGCCTTGCCGCCCTTGCGCTCCGGCCGTCATGGCCAGCTCATGGAATGGCTACATGACTACGAGGAGTGGGAGCCGGGCCATCGCCATTACTCGCACCTAATAGCGCTGTATCCCGGCGATGCCATCTCGCCCAGGCGCACTCCCGGGTTGGCCCGGGCCGCCCGGACGTCGCTCGTCCGGCGCTTGTCCAACTTCGCCGGTATGGGAGGCTGGAGCCGAGCGTGGGCAGCCGGCCTATGGGCACGGCTCGGTGAGGGCGACCTGGCCTACGAGCAGTTGCTGCTCCTGCTGCGTGACCACACCGAGCCGAACTTAATGGACAGCTCACCTCCGGGAGGGACAAACCCATTGTGGACCTTTCAGATCGACGGCAACCTGGGCGAGCTTGGTGCCGCCTGTGAGATGCTCGTCCAGTCCCACGACGGTGGCATCGACTTGCTCCCGGCGCTCCCTTCGGCGTGGCCACACGGCTCCGTGCGGGGGCTGCGCGCCCGGGGCGGCCACAGCCTCGACCTGGTTTGGCGGGACGGGGCTTTGGCTCACGCCACGCTCACGTCGGCTCGAGGCCTGCCATGCGTGTTACTTGACGCCGACCGCCTCCTGGTCGAACAGGATGGTCAACCCGTCAAGAGTTATCTCTCCCCGGTGGGCGCTCGGTTTTTCGCCACCGAGGCCGGCGCGCGGTACAGCATAAGACCCCTGGAAGAAACGCAACCGGGCGCCCTCACCGAGCCCCCCGTCACGCTCCCGGCTTGGGGTCAGCCGGTGTCCATCGGATCTGAGGTCTGAGCCCATGTCTACGTCGACGACGTCTCAGCGCCAGCTCGGCTATGAACCACTTCCCGAGCTCTTCCAGACGAATTTTAGCCAGGACGAGCTGGCCGCCAGACGCTCAGCCGTCTTTGACCGGATCGGTAGCGACGATATTGCCGTCCTCCAGGGTGCCCCCGCCCCGGCTACCTCTGAGTTCTTCCGCCAGACTAACGATTTCTTTTACCTGAGCGGCGTGGAGGTACCCCATGCCTACTTGTTGCTCGATGGACGGACGCGGACGACCACGTTGTACCTACCTCACCATGACGCCGGGGTAGAAAGAAGCGAGGGCCGGCGGCTTTGCGCTGATGAACCCGAGGAAGCCGGGCGGCTCACCGGTATCGAGTCCGTCCAGGGGGTCGAAGCGCTCTCGCTCGACTTGCAACGGCTCGTGCTGAAGCGGGGCGGGTTCCGCTGTTATACGCCGCTCAGCCCGGCCGAGCAGGCTCGGGCCATGCGCGACCAGCTCCTCCGGGCTGCCGCCACGGCAGCCTCGGACCCGTGGGAAAGCGCGTCGACACGCGAAGCGCGCTTTGTGGAGCGGCTTCAGGAACGGTTCCCGATGCTCGCCATCGCCGATCTTTCGCCCCTGCTTGACCGCTTGAGATTGGTCAAAAGCCCAAGTGAACTGCACCTCCTGCGTACCGCCGGCCGATTGTCGGCTCTGGCCGTGACGGAAGCGATGCGCTGTACTCGCCCCGGGGTAATGGAGTTTGAGCTGGCGGCAGTGGCGAACCTTTGTTTCACCGCCGGTGGGGCGCGGGGCGAGGGTTACCACGCCATAATCGGGGGCGGCATAAACGCCTGGTTCGGGCATTACGGTCGCCTGGGGTCACCGCTGCGCGAAGGCGACCTCGTCCTGATGGACTACGCCCCCGATGTCGCCTACTACACGAGCGACATCGGGCGAATGTGGCCAGTGAACGGGACCTATACCCCGTTGCAAAGGGTCGCTTATGGGTTCATCGTTGACTACCACCGCGAATTTCTGCGTCGGGTGCGGCCGGGAGCGAGACCCGCCGATATCCTCGAGGAGTCGGCGGCCGTTATGCGCGATCGGATCGGCTCGCTGGGGTTCTCCGAGCCGCCGTACAAGGAGGCAGCGTTGGCGGCGCTCGAATGGAACGGACATCTTTCCCATCCGGTCGGGATGTCGGTGCACGATGTGGGTGATTACACAAATGCCCCCCTCGAAGTGGGGATGGTCTTCTCGATTGACCCGATGATGTGGGTGCACCAGGAACGGGCTTATATCCGCTGCGAGGACACCGTGGCCGTGACCGACGACGGGGTGGAGGTGCTCACGTCCGACGCTCCTCTTGACCTCGACCATGTGGAGCAGGTGATGACGGAGCCCAGTGATCTCCTTCCGGCGATGGCCGCCCGCTCCTGGTGGTTCGGCGCACCATGAGCGACCTTCGTGCTCCGGCGGGGCGGCGGCGACAACAACCCGCCCACGTGCTCGGCCCGACGAACACCGTCCACGCTCGGCCGCTAGCTGCTCAGGTCGCCCACGACCTGATGAGCGCTATTTTGCAAGGCGCGTTCAAGCCGGGCGACACCATCCCGTCCGAGGAGGCGTTGTGCGAACGGTTCGACGTCAGCCGGCCTGTCGTCCGGGAGGCGGTAAAGACGCTCGCCAACGTGGGAATGGTGCGGACGCGCCAGGGCCAGGGATCAGTCGTGCTGACCGAGGAACACTGGAACGAGCTCGCCCCGGAGCTGCTCGTCGCCCGTTGCGAGACGGGCACGGCCGACGAGGTGCTGGCGGAAGTCATCGAGCTTCGCGGCGTCCTCGAGGCCCGCGCCGCGGAGGCCGCCGCCAGGCGGGCCGGACCAGCGGACCTGGAGCGATTGCACGCCCATCTGCTGGCCATGAAGACAATGGCCAACGACCGGGAGCAATACCTGTTTTACGACCTGCAGTTCCATCGCGAGGTCTTGCGCCTGGGTGGCAACCGGATGGTGGTCAAGCTGTTCGACCTGCTCGAGCCCATGCTGCTTTCCGCCAGGCGGGTCGCCCTCGACCACCAGGAGCTCCCACAGGGCATGATCCTCGGGATCGACGAGCACGAGGAGATCTTCAACGCGCTGGCGCACCACTCGCCTAAGGGCGCTCGCAAGGCGGTCGAGCATCACTTATCCCGCATCAGGCACCGCGTCGATGCCTTTGGCTCCGCTCTGCCTCCAGATAGCCCGGGGGATGGCCCGCCCGTGGGGCCGGCCAACGGGAAGCACCGGCGGTCGCGGGCTCAAGTGAGGGCACCGGCCGGCGAGGGGGCAGCGGCCCGCACTTAGCGAGTTGCCGTAACCGCTGAACGGGGCCAGTGTCACCTCGGGTTGGCCCGGAGCGGGCCGCTTGGGACGGTCTATATGCAAAAACCGTCAGAAATCGTCCCGAACGCCATGGCCTAGCTATCTATATGATGATATCTCATGATTTCTCACGGCATCTCCGCTGGGGCCGGGGCGCTCATCCGGGCTAGCGCTTGACCCGGCAGCGAGGGTTGCCGCCGGCGCACCGGGCGACCACGGTCGAGCTACGCACTCTGTACCCGTTCGTCATCACTGACGACCTGGGGGTGGACGGCTGCTACATCGGCCGCGAGGCCTCGGGGCGATCGTTCTGCTTTGACCCGTGGGAGTGTTACACCAAGGGCAAGCTGACCAGCCCCAACATCGTGGTCCTGGGCCAGATTGGCCGAGGGAAGTCCGCCTTCGTCAAGTCCTTCATCTGGCGCCAACGGATTTTCGGTCGCCAGTGCTGGGTACTGGACCCAAAAGGAGAGTACGAGACGCTCGCCCGTGCGAGTGCGGGGTCTCATCTGTGCCTCGGCCCGGGGCTGGGCCTGCGGCTAAACCCGCTCGATGTCAGCCCCGCGGCGACCATGTCTGAAAAGCGAGGTGGGCGTGCGCCCGCTGGGCAGGTGCCGTCGCACCAGCGCCGGGCCGAACTATTGGGGGCGCTGTTGGCCAGCTCCCTGGGCCGGCCCCTGCAGCCGGCGGAGCGGGCCGCCGCCGACGTCGCCCTTGGTGCCGCCGAAGAACAACCCCGGTACCGACGCTGTCCCTGGTGGCCGACGCGTTCTTGAACCCGCAGCCCCACCAGGCCGAACTGCTTGGGACCGACACCGAGGGATTGCGCCGGGACGGCCGGCAGGTGGCCCTCGAGCTGCGCCGGCTGGTCCACGGCGACCTGGCCGGCATGTTCGACGGGGAGACGTCGGCCGGAGTCGACCTGGGAGCGGGAACGGTCGTCGTCGACCTCTCCCGCCTGTACGCTTCCCCTGCTTTGGGGCTGCTCATGGTGTGCGCGTTGTCGTGGCTACAAAGCGCCCTGGCGGCCGGCTCGGCCAAGCGCCTCGTCGTCCTGGACGAGGCCTGGGCCGTCTTGAGCCACCTCGCCACCGCTCGCTGGCTGCAGGCCACGTTTAAGCTCTCGCCGCCTACGGAGTGGCCAACGTGGCCGTCGTGCACCGTCTTTCGGACCTGAAAGCGGCCGGCCAGGACGGCTCCCAGGAGCAGCGACTGGCCGAGGGGCTGCTGGCCGACGCCGAGACCCGGGTGGTGTTCGGCCAGGCCCCGGGGGAGGCGGAGCGGGCCGGCGAACTCCTGGGCTTGTCCCGGACCGAGCAGCTGCTCCTGAGCCAGCTCCCTCGGGGCGTGGCACTGTGGCGGGTAGGTCAGACCTCCTACTTGGTCGAGCACGACTTGTCTGACGAGGAGAAAGCACTGGCCGATACCGATGGCGCCATGCGAGCGGCGGAGTCAACCGGCACCTTGATGACATCGCCCGCCCAATGGTCGGCCCCCGAGACGGGTGCGCACGGGGTAGGCGACGCGTTCGTCAGCGAACCAGGCCGAGGTGAAGCCGGCGCCGGCGGCCAGTGGCGGCGCGGCGCCCATTTTGCCTCCCGTGCACCGCGACGGGCGCCCGGCTCGGAAACCTAGGGCGCAGGTGGGGACTGGCGATTTCGGCACTCCTTACGCGACTGGCGCAAAAGAGGAACTAAGTGTTCGACTGGCGACTTGGCCAGTCGAACGTGCTTGCCGGTCCGCAACAGCCATTACGCCGCGGTAAGCGCCTGAGACCAGAGATGAAAGTCCGCTCGGAGACCAACCTTGGCGACGGCCTACGGCGCCGGCTTGTTCGGCGTAGGCGTGCCGGCCGGAGCACCCGACTTTGCCTCTTTGCTTTGAGCCGCCGTCTGCGCCGTCCACTTGGTGAGCCGGTCCTCGATGAATTGCGATACCTGTTCACCGTTTGGGGAACCCTGGCGGGTGAAAGCATCAGCGGTCCTCGCCGCGGCAGCGTTGTCCTCGCCGGCGATTGGCAGCTTGCTGGCCGCTTCGGCGTGACCGAGCAGGAAGCGGCTAGCCCGAAGGGTGGCGGCCGCCGCCGGGGGGACTGACTGTTGAAAAGCAGGGGCGGTAATCCCGGCCATGGGGTCGCCCTGGCGTGGAGTGGCGGGGTCAATTGTTAGGACCGCCTCGAGGTCGGGTGCCGCCGCGTCACGTGCGGTGAGGGACGGAAGGCCGAACTTCTTTTCCAGGGTGGCCAGGATGGAGGTGTGGTCAAATGGCGGGCCACCTTCAGGGGCCCGAAAGACTGTCCCGGCCGGGACCAGCGGTGAGACGAGGACGGCGGGCACTCGCACTCCGAACCGCGTAAAGTCGAAGCCTTGCTCACCGGGCGTCGTGCTCGGTGGAGTGGCACCGGTGGGCGGGGGGACGTGGTCGTAGTTCCCCCCGTGCTCGTCGTGGGTGACAATGAGAAGGGTCTGAGCCCAGGCCGGCGACGTCTGCAGTGTCTGGTACACCTGGAGCAGGAACTGCTCGCCGAGGGCGACATTGCCCACCGGGTGCTGGTCATTCTCGAGCGTCTTGCCCGACTTGGACCAGGCCGGTTCAAGGAAGGCGAACCCGGGGAGGGCGTTGTTCGCAGCGTCGCTCTGGAAATCAGTGAATAGCCCGTATTGCGCAGGCTGGGCGTTGACGGTATCGGGGAAGTCCCCGATGGTGAGCGGCTTCAGTACGTAACCGTAAATGCGCCACGCGACCCCCTTGGACGTTAGCGAACTGAAGATTGACGGCGTGGCAAAGTACGGGTTGCCTTCGTCCATAACTCGGCCCAGCGACGTACCCGACAAAGCGAACGCCCGATTGGGGAAGGTCTCCGTCGGCACCGAAGAGAACCATTGGTCGCAAACGGCGAACTGCTTCGCCAGGCCCGAGAGCACCGGCACCATCTCGGGCGGGTACACCTTCATAATAGATGTCTCATCTGCTCCGGTGAGCGGTGCGTCCAAAGGATGTGCCACCGCCTTTGCGAAGCTCGTGACGAACCCTGAGCAATTCGCTACCGCGCCGGCAGCCGGGGTCTCGGTCCCGAAGAGTTGCTCGTTAGTAGGCAGGAAGCCCTCCTGGGGGTCGACCAATGGGTACCAGTAGGCGTTTTCGTCCGCCGGGTCGATCTTGGCCACAGGGACCAGGTTGCCGCTCGTGTCGTTGTTCGACTCGTTCCCGGTCAAGCCGTCGAAGTCGCCGCCAAGGGGTGATTTGTTACCAGCATCCGCATAAAGAAAGCCGAGCAGGTTGTCGAACGAGCGGTTCTCGAGCATGACAACGACAATGTGGTCGATGGCGTCCAACGCTCCCACGTGTGCTCCTCTCGGTCGCCGGCGATATCGCCCGAAATGTGCTAATTCTCGATAAGGCTCAAGGCGAAGACACCTATAAATTCTGTGCCTTCTAAAGAATAACCGGAACTCGCCGGCCAAATTAAGGTCCGGGCCGGGCACTGATGTTACTGTGCAACGAGTCAACCCGTCCTCTGGGTTCCCGGCGGAGCGAGCTGGGGCTTTGGGTCGAGTTCAATCCAGCGAGAGGAGACCCGATGGAGTTCCAGGCTTACCACGGCGTTAGCGCGGCCCAGCATCAGGCTCGCGTCACTGAACTCTCAGCTCAGGGCTACGGCATGATTTCCCTGAGTGTCTATGGAGACCCGAACGACGCCGAGTACGCCGCCGTCTGGGTCAACCGGCCCATGCCCAAGTGGGAGGCCGTCCACGGGGTCAACGCGTCCGAGTACCAGACATGGTTCAACACGTGGAGCGCACAGGGTTATGCCTCGGAACTCGTGAGCGCCACCGGGCCGGGCGATGACGCCATCTTCGCGGCCGTGATGATCCAGGGAGTCAGCGGTGCGTGGGTGGCGCGGCACAACATATCGGGCGCGGAATTCGCGGCCGAGAACGCCTCCGCCCATTCATCGGGCCTGATGCCTCACTGCGTGGCGATCTATGGCGATAGCGGCAACCCGACGTACGCCGGCATCTGGCGGGCCAACCCTGGGTTTGTGAAATGGCTCGTCAACCCGGCCGACCCCGGCCCCTCGTACCAGACCACGTTCGACACCGACACCCAGTTGCCCGGCTTTACCCTCAACGGCTGGCGCCCGGCCTACGTGGCCGTGTCGGGCGACCAGACTTATTGTTCTGTGTACAGGGATGACTACGTGGGCCCCTGGGTGGCCCGCCACGGCATGTCGGCGGCGGAGTACCAGGCCGAGTTCGACCAGCAAAACCAGGCCGGACGATATCCCATTTTTGTCCAAGGCGGTGGGTCGGGCAACAGCACCGTCTATACCGCTGTATTCGCCTCGCAAGACCTGCCCGTCGCCCGCCAATGGACGGTTACCGGCGACGAGGCCCCAGCCAACGCGAATATCGACAGCGCAATGGAAACGTTCATGAAAGCCAATGCGGTGCGCGCCGCCCAGGTAGCATTCGGCGAAAACGGGACAATCAAGTTCGCCCGCGCTTACACATGGGCTGAGCCCGGCTACCGCGTGACCCAGCCGAGCGACCGGTTCTTACTGGCTAGCTGCAGCAAGATGTTTTGCGAAGGTGCTATCCAGGCCCTTTTCGATGCCAAGTCTCTCTCTCCGACCGACAAGGCCTACGCCAAGCTCGGTTTCTCGCACCCCGCCGACCCCCGCAGCGACGAGATAACCATCCAGGAGTTGCTCGACCACAAAGGCGGTTACGACGACTCGATCGCTCCGTTCTTCGACCCGACGTACAATATGGGTGAAATAGCCAAGAGCCTCGGCGTCTCCCACCTCACCCGTGCGGACGTGGCCCGCTATATGTACGGCCAACCGCTCCAACATGACCCGGGCACAACGTACGCCTACTCTAACTATGGGTACCTGCTCCTGGCCGCGGTCGCGGACAAAGTAAGCAAAGAAGGCGACTATTTCGCTTACCTCCAATCCACTCTGCTCAACCCAGAGGGGATCACCGAGATCGGCGTAGTCTCGACCCTCGCCAGCGGACGGACCAACCAGGAGGCCATTGCCGAGGACCCGGGCTTGGGGATGAACGCCCTCGACCCGACGTCACCCCTGCAAGTCCCGTCCGTGTACGGTGGCGACGGGGAGATCAATGAAGTCGGGGTGGCCAATGACGGGCTCGGTGCCTCCGCCCGAGCACTGGCCCAGTTCGCCCACCTGCACGCCGTCTGGGGCAACGGAGGCCGCAGTCCGGGCGCCGCCCGGGACGGCAGCACACCGGGGGCCTCGACCTATGTGTGGTCGCGCAATGACGGCGTGGACGCGGCCTTCGTCCTCAACACCCGCACCTGGCCGGCCGGCTCGCCGAGCAATATTGTCGGGCAACTTCAGTCGACTATCGACGGACTGCTGCCTTAACGGGTCCGAGCTGGGGCCTATGGCCCGCATACCGGCGGCAGACTTGCCCGCGGCCGCCGCTGTTCACCCGACTTTTAGACGGGCTCGCCGTGCAAATTTGTAAGCGCCAACAGACATCAGTGGCATGAGCGCACCTGGGCGCAAATTGGCACGAGTTCCGAGGTAGGAGCCCCGCTCCGCCAACTCCCATCCGCGGCCTCGTCGAACGACCGCGCCGCTGCCGCTCGGGGTCGGGGAGGGGAGCGGCGGCCAGCAGCGCCACAGTGTACGGGTGGGCCGGATGGTCGTACACCTCGGACGCCGC
>CAVWGL010000010.1:0-186168 GCA_963754565.1 Vulcanimicrobiota bacterium
AATCGAACCTACCAGTCGCCTTGCGACGACCTCAGCGATTTTGAAGACCGTGCGAGCCACCAGACCCGTACGCTCCCACGACTGCCCAAACTCATTAGGTCGAGGCTCTTGTGGGGACCTGCGGCGCTATACGGCTTCTCGCAATCCCTGGACGCAATCGATGCGAGAACTCGACGGAAAAAAGCTAACTCCGCAACTGGGCAGAATAACCGCCGTCGTGTCACGAGGCTTTGCGAAGATCGTGCTTCTTGCCCTGTTCGCTGCGGCTCTCTGCGCACGCGGCGCGGCAAAGACGGACGCCGACTTCCATTACTTGGATCCCGCACAGGTCGACCTGACTATTTTGTTGCCGCCGCCGCCCGACCTCGGTTCGGCACAAGAACAGGAGGACGAACGAGAGGTTGCCGCTACGATGCAGGCGCGTAACCCCTCGCAGCTCGCCGGCGTGAAAGAACTATGGCCTCGCAACGTCTTTTTCTTTTCACCCTCGATCGGGCCCAATTTCACGCCGGCGCAACTCCCGTTAGCCGCAGCGTTCTTCGAACGCGTCGACTCGGACGTCGAGAAACTAGTCGATCTCGCCAAGCAATACTGGGGGCGACCGCGCCCGAATGGTGCTGCAAAGAAGGACACTTCCTACCCGAGCGGACACGCCGCGTTTGCCGCAGCCACCGCGATCGTTTTAGCCCGACTCGTGCCGTGCAAGCGAGACGAGATATTCGGGCAGGCACGCACCTTTGCCGAAAGCCGGATCATTTTGGGCAAGCACTTTCCCAGCGACGTTGCTGCGGGCTGGACCGCCGGAACGCTGGCGGCGTTTATGATGATGCGCAATGCCGCGTTCCAGCGAGATTTTTCGGCAGCGCAAGTCGAGATGCAACGGTTCTGCCCGACCCACTCTTCGCCGTAAGCCCAGGTTTAGTGCACCCAGAATCCGTTCAGCCATACTTGGCTGCCAGCCGCTGAGCGTACCACGTCGGCCACGGGTCGCCCGGCGACTGCCGCGTATACTCTTCGTCGAGCTCCACCAAGTCGCGCGTAAGGTGGCTGCGCACCGGTCGCTTTGCGACCAGGCGCGGAAGGTCGGAATGAGCAAGCAGCCAGTCGGAGTAAAAGGTCGCCCAATCGTCGTCGCTGCCGTCGGTATCGGCAAAGACGGTGTGATGAACCTCGCCGGCCTGGTATAGCACCTCCGCGATCCGAACCGCCGCCTCTTTGTTCATGCCGAACTCCTCGCTAGCAAGGTTTGCGCTCCTTCGCGCTGCCTCGCCACACTCCCGGTGAGGCAAAAGCCGCTTGTGCGGACTCTCAGCGCGTTGCTATGATGGGCGGGCTGAAGACTCGCGCCGATATCCGCAACGTCGCCATCATTGCACACGTCGATCACGGCAAGACGACGTTGGTCGACGCTATGCTCAAGCAGAGCGGCGTATTTCGCGAGGGCCAACACGTCGCGACGCGGGTACTGGACTCCAATCCGTTGGAACGCGAGCGCGGCATCACGATTCTGTCGAAGAATACCGCCGTCCGCCACGGCGACGTTAAGTTTAATATCGTGGATACGCCGGGTCATTCCGATTTCGGCGGCGAGGTGGAGCGCGTGCTGCAGATGGTGCAGGGCGTCTTGCTGCTGGTCGATGCCGCCGAAGGCGTCATGCCGCAGACTCGCTTCGTTTTGCGCAAGGCGCTCGAGCTGGACTTGCGCGCAATCGTCGTCGTGAACAAGATCGACCGCAAGGACGCGCGGCCCCAAGAGGTCGTCAACCAAACCTTCGATCTCTTCGTCGAGCTGGGCGCCAACGACGAGCAGGCCGACTTTCCGGTGCTCTATACCAACGCCAAGGCGGGCATCGCCAAGCGCGCGCTCTCCGACGCGAGCGACTCGCTGGAGCCCCTCTTCCAGGCGATGGTCGAGCACGTTCCGGAGCCGCCTTCCGAAGAGGGGCCGTTCCAGCTCCTGATCTCGGCGATCGATCACAACCGCTACGTCGGGCGCGTTGGAATCGGCCGAATCTTTCGCGGTACGGCGCGGCGCAACGATCCGATCGTCAAGATCGCGCGCGACGGTGAGCTTACAGGCGGCCTTCGCCTCACCACGCTATTGACTTTCGCGGGGTTGGAGCGGATCGACGTCGAGCAGGCATCCGCCGGCGATATCGTCTGCGTCTCCGGAGTCGACGACCTCGACATCGGCGACACGCTCGCCGATGCCGCAATGCCGGAGAGCATTCACGCGGTTGCCGTCGACGAGCCCACGGTCTCGATGTTCTTCAGCGTGAACAACTCGCCGTTTGCCGGGCGCGAGGGACGCTATTTGACGTCGCGCCAAATTCGCGAACGCCTGCTGCGCGAGCTCGAGTCGAACGTCGCGCTGCGAGTTGCCGATACGCCTTCGCCCGACACCTTCGAGGTGCGCGGGCGGGGTGAGCTGCACCTCGCGATTCTCATCGAGACGATGCGCCGCGAAGGCTACGAGGTGGCCGTTTCAAAACCGCAGGTGATCGTAACCGAGAGTGACGGCAAACGCTGGGAACCAGTCGAGTACGTCGTCGTCGACGTGCCCGACGAGTACGCCGGCGCCGCCATCGAAGCGCTCGGCCGGCGGAAGGCGGCGATGTCCAATATGCTCCCGGTCGGTGACGCACAGCGTCTCGAGTACACGATGCCGACGCGCGCCATTTTCGGTTTACGCGGCGAGCTGCTTACGCTAACCCGCGGCACCGCCGTGCTCTCGCACACCTATTACGACCATCAGCCGTGGCAGGGCGAGCTTCCGGATCGCAACGTCGGCGCACTGGTCGCGAGCGAGACCGGACGCGTGACCGGATACGCTTTGATGGGACTGGAGCAGCGCGGACGCTTCTTCATTGGGCCCGGCGTCGAAGTCTACGAGGGAATGATCGTCGGCCGCGGTAACGACGATAAGGACATCGCGCTCAACGTCGTGCGCGAGAAGAAGCTCACGAACATGCGCGCCGCAGGCTCCGACGAGAACATCAAGCTGGCGCCGCCCGAGGAGCTCTCGCTGGAACGGGCGATCGAGTTCATCGCGGACGACGAACTGGTCGAGGTCACGCCTCGGTCCATCCGGTTGCGCAAGCGCCTGCTCAACGAGAGCGCTCGCCTTCGGCTCCGCAAGCGCGAGCTGGTCCCCTGAACTAAATTTGGTGCCCTAGGTCGCCAAAACGAGGAAGCGCCGAGCCTCCGGCCAAAGTCTCATCCCTGCGGTGCTTGTACCGCGCGCTTAGAAGGAGCTCCCATGAGCGACGAACAGAAACAGATCGAGGACGAGGAACTCGATAAGATCAGCGGCGGTGTGGACTCACATCCGTTCCCGCGCGATCCCATCCGTCCCGGCGGACCCTCCACGCACCCGGGCATGGGTGACACCCCGGTCGGCGGCAAGAGAAGCAACATCGCCGGCTAGGTCCCTAAATGGCAGAGGGGGTCGCTTCCGGCCCCCTCTTTGCTACTCCCCAAGGCCCCTCTGCGCGGCCAAACCTTAATCTAAGCTATAACCATAGTCACCGCAGGAGGCGGTCGGATTGGGTAGAAACTCGTCCAGACGCGCGGTACCTTTGCCGCGCGAGAAAGGGCAACCATGAGCGACGAGAAGAAACAAGTCCAGGACGAGGAACTCGATAAGGTCAGCGGTGGCGTTGGAACGCATCCGATTCGGATCGATCCCATTCGCCCCGGCGAGCCCCCGACCCATCCGAAACTGGGCGACACTCCGATCGGCGGAAAGAGAAGCAACATCGCCGGTTAGGTCCTCAACACGTGCGATGGCGTCTAGATAGACTGCCGTCGCGCAAGATCAGCAAAGGGGCCGGGCGTTGCGATCAAATCCGCATAGTTCCCGTCCTGCATGATCCGGCCCCTATCAAGCACCACAATCCTATCGGCGTTCTGAATCGTTGAAAGGCGATGCGCAATTACTACGCGCGTCGCATCTAGTTGTTCGAGCGTCTTCATGACGATCGCTTGCGTCTCATTGTCGAGCGCGCTGGTCGCTTCGTCGAACAGCAGAATCCGCGGCGACATAACGATCGCCCGCGCGATCGCAATCCGCTGACGCTGACCGGTCGAAAGCCCCCCGCCATCCGAGCCGAGGTACGTCTCCATCTTCATCGGCAGGTCGTCGATGTCGTCGGCGATGCCGACGCGCTGCGCGGCATCCCAGGCCTGATCGTGCGTAATGAAGCGCGCGCCGGAGATGTTTTCGAAGATAGAAGCCTGCAGCGCACCCGTGGACTGGAGTACCGAGCCGATCTGGCGGCGGGTCGCTGCCAGGTCGAGCGATGCCAGATCGTGTCCGTCGTAAAGCACCGAGCCGTGGCTCGGTTTTTCAAAGCCCAACAGCAAGCGGAAGAGCGTAGATTTTCCGGAGCCCGATGGCCCAACCAGTGCAACGAACGACCCAGGGTCGATCTTCAAGTCTACCCGGTCGAGCGTGGCGGCCGACGCGCTCTCGTAGCGGAAGCTCAAATTACGCAACTCGATCGATCCGCTTAGCTCGCCGGGATCGCCGTGTGCTTCCAGGATCTCCGGCATCTCGCGCAGCAGCGGCCGCGCCCGCTCGTAGAGCGGAATGACGCGAATTACTTGAACGAAGGCATCGCCCAGGCCCAGGAGCGAGGCCAAGAGCTGTCCGAAAGCAGCGCTGGCCGCGATAAAGATGCTCGCCGGAAAGTCGCCCTTTCGAACGATGAAGACGTAGCCGATGAAGGCAAGCGTCGTCGCGGCCGGCCAGATTGAATCGAAGATGCCGAACCGATAGACGATCGTGCTCGCCAGCGTTGTAATGCGGCGCATCGCAACGAAGCGGTGCAGCCAGCCAACGAACGCGCGCGTTTCGGCGCGCGCGATACGCAGCTTTCCGATTCCGTTGAAGATCTGTAAGACGAATCCCGCGATGTTTCCGGAACGGTCGAAGATCCGGCGCCGCATCGGAAGCGTGACGAAGGCTTCGGCCACCGCGACCGCAATGGCTATCAGCGCGAGTCCGGCGCAGAGCCATGCCAGCCCCACGTCGTAGATGAAGAGCAACGCGAAACTGACGAGCGAGAAGACTCCGCTGAGCGCCGCAGAGATCGTAACGTCGCTGACGTACTGTTCGATCGCGTCGACTCCCATTAGGCGGTTGGCGAGGTCGCCGATCTCGTAGCGCCGGAAGAACGACGCGGGCAGCGCCAACAGCCGCTCCATGACCGCGGATTGCAGCGTCGAGCCGACCTGTGCCTGAAGGCGCACGATCGCTAAGCCGCGCACGATCTCCGTCACGGCCGCCGTGAACGCGACCGCGAGCAATGCGAGCCCCATCGTGAGCAACTGCGGCCTCATCGCCCCGGGAATGATCACGCCATAGACGATCGCCGTCGCCAGCGGAATCATACCGGCAAGGATGCCTCCGGCTAGACCAAAGGCAAGAATCTGCCCGAGATCGACGCCGCTGTGACGCAGGCCGAATCGCAGGAGATCCCACACTCCGATCGGCCGCTCGGGGAAGGGTCGCAGGAATACGTACGCCCACGGATCGATCTCGGCGGCGACCGCATTATCGACGCGCAGCGGCTCGACGCTCTTTGCGGGATCGATCAGGACGTATCGCGTGCGCCCGACACGGCGCGGAAGCAGGGCTACCGGCTCCTGCTTCGGCCCGCGGAAGGCGAGCATTGGCCCGTGTTCGCGGCGGTGCCAGCCGCCGCGCAGCCGCTGCCGCCGGACCGAAAGGCGCGACTCGATTCCGATCGCTCGCACCGCCGCTTGCGGCTCGCTGTGCGCCTCCCGCGGCGCGACGATGGTGATTCCGTCGGCTTGCGCTACCATACGCGCGGCGGCAACGATCGGATCGTCGCCCGGCTCCGTCGCGAGGCGGTCTCGCTCGAAGAGGTGCGTTGCCTCTTCGAGACCGCTTCGCAGCGCCCGTTCGTCGAAGGCCTGCGTTGCGCGGCGCATCGACTCTCGCCGTTGATCCTCTTCCGCGGCACGAGTGTGCCACCGTTTCCAAAAGGCGGCGTGCATGACGCCGATGCCCTCAACCACTTCATGTGGATGGACGTCCGCGCCGCCGAAAGATTCGATCTGCAAACCCTCGTGCGCGCGCAGCGTGACCCGCCCGCTTACCGGAACGAAGCCGGTCTCCGCATCGCAGAGGTGCGAGTCCAATAGCCAGCCTTTGCCCTGCTTGATGCGAACGTAGACCACCCGGCGCGAGGAGTGCGCGTGCTCGCCGTGCGCCAGCTGCAGAACGCCGCGCGCCTTCACCGGACGCGCGAGCTGCATGTCGAATCTAATGGAGTCTTCGCCGACGAGCATTGCGAGATATCGGCCGAGTGCCTCGTCGCGCAGCGCGGAATCGCTCTCGGCAAGATCCCAGGTCTCTAAGAGCGTCGGAACGACACCGACGGCGATGAGCGCGTGCGTCGCGCCGTTTCCTTCGAACGACGTGCCGAGCACGACGTCGCCGGGACCGGCTGCGCCGATAAACGACCGCCGCCCCGTCGGTCGCCCGCTCGCGTCGAGTTCCACCACGAAGAGCGCCGCCTCACCGGTGCGCACGCGATACGAGTGCGCCGCCGTGGGAAGCAGCAGGATTTCGTCGCCGGCGATTCGGATTTCGCGCTGCGCCATTACTGCGACCTCACGAGCGAGAGGTAGCGCCCGTTGCGCGCAACGAGCTCGTCGTGCGTGCCGCGTTCCGCGATGACGCCCTTGTCGAGCACGATGATCTCGTCGGCATCGCGAATCGTGCTCAGCCGGTGCGCGACGATGAGGCAGGCGCAACCGCGCCGGCGCAAGCTCTCGTCGATGAGATACTCGGTGAGCGGGTCGAGCGCGCTCGTTGCCTCGTCTAAAACGACCAGCGCCGGATCGCGAACCAGGGAGCGCGCGATCTCCAGGCGCTGGCGTTGCCCCCCGCTGAAGTTAACGCCGCCCTCCGCCATCATCGCGTCGTAGCCTTCGGGGCGCCCGACGATATCGGCGTGGATACAAGCATCGCGCGCCGCGCGCTCGATGGCCGCATCGGGAACGGCCGGGTCCCACAGGGTGAGATTGCTGCGCACCGTGCCGGGATAGAGCGAGATCTCTTGGTCGACGAACGCGACGTCGGTTCCGAGCAACGCCGGATCGATCGCGTCGCGCTCGATACCGTCGAACAGGATCTGCCCCGACCAAGGAAGATAGAGGCCCGAGACGATCTTGGCAATCGTCGATTTTCCGCTTCCCGATGGACCTACCAGCGCGATCCGCCGCCCCGGCGAGATCACGAACGAGATATCGTGAACCGCGGGCGGGGCGTGTTTGTTATAGCCGAACGAGACGTCGCGCAGCTCCAACTCGCCCGCGAGGCGAATCCGCTCCACGCGCGCCACGGCGGGCCGTTCCGCTGCCGGATAGCGCATAACGTCTTCGATGCGCCGCACGTCGCCATCCATCTCTTGCACGTCGCCGCCCAGCTCGACGAAGGTCGTGAAGGGCGCAAGAAAGAGTTGCATCAAGAGGGCGTACGCGAAGAGCGTTCCGATCGAGATGGCCCCGTCGATGACGCGCAATCCGCCCAGCGCCAGAATCGCTGTAACGTTGATGGTGAAAAGGAGCCGTGGCACCGCGTTAAGCACCTGGGAGGGAACCGCGAAGCGTTGTCGCGCGTTGACGACGCGCGCTTGATGCCCGAGCCACTTCATGAAGAACGTGCTCTCGGCGCCGCCGGCTTTGAGCGTCTCGATGCGCTCGAGACCCGAGACCGAGCTCCCCAGCAGCATGGCCTCCTCTTGCAGAAGGGCCGCGTTGGCGTCCGAGCGTTGTCGCGCGACGATGCGCAGCGCGAGAATGTTGAGTGCCGCGATGGCGACCGAGACGACGGCGAGAAAGCGATCGTAGCGCGCCATCAGCGCGAGATAGAAGAGCGCCGCGACGACACCGATGGCGCTGGCTGCCAGCCTGCTGGAGAGCAGTTCCGCGACGCGATCGCAGATCGCAACGCGGTTCGAAACCTCCGCCGGCGAGCGCTGCGCGAAGAACGTCATTGGAAGGTGCATGACGTGCCAAAGCATGCGGCTCGCATTGGCGAGTGCCAGCTTCGCCTGTAAGCGCACGATCGCGTGCTGTTGAAGCTCCAATAGCGCGATCTGCAGCCCGATGCTTCCGACGATGCCGACGGAGATCCAAAAGGCCCAGCCGTACGCCTTGCCGACTAGGACCTCGTCGATGAAGGTCTTCGTGAAGGTCGGCAACGCGATATTTGGGATAACGAGCGCCAGGCCCGCGAGAATGACGAAGAGCACGGCGCCCCACGACCCCGCGACCTGCTTGCGAAGGATGCTAATGGTCGAGGGCACCTCGTTGCTCGGCTTGAACTCCGGACCCGGCGAAAACGTGAGGCAGACACCGGTATAGGCGCGGTTGAACTCCTCCCAGTCGCAGACCCTTCGCCCGCCGGCGGGATCGTTGAGAACCGCGCCGTCTTTGGTGAAGCCCTCGACGACAACGAAGTGATAGAACTGCCAGAAGATGATGAAGGGCGGCGCAACCTTGCGCAGGTCGTCGAGCTCGTAGCGATAGCCCTTGGCGTCGAGACCGTAGGCGCGCGCCGCACGCAGTAGATTTCCGGCTGAACTCCCGTCGCGGGTGACGCCGCACGCGACGCGCAGCTCCTCGAGCGGAACGTGGCGTCCGTAGTAGCCGAGAATCATGCCAAGGCATGCCGCACCGCACTCGACGGCCTCCATCTGGAGAACCGTCGGCGTACGGGTCGTCGTGGGTACGGAACCGTTCTTCGACGGCTTCCGTTCGAGAAGTTTCATCCGTGCGTCTGCGGCAGTATGAACGAGATCGGTGGCCGCTCTTCGACGACGATCGTTGCCGAGCACGGCGTACCCGGCGATAACGTCCGGCCTGAGTTTGCCAGGCCCGACCAGACGAGGTTGCCTTGGGCGTCGACGTCGAGCGCAACGTGGACTTCGCGAACGGGAACGTCGGGCGAGAAACCCTCGGCTATCGCATCGGTTTGGAGCGCGGCCTTGATTCGATCGGGAGTTGCCGGAAACGGCGCCGCGTACGTCACGTGCCCGCGCAGGAAGCCGAAGACGTCCGGTCGCGCATCGGAGGGTGAAAGACGCACCGGCATTCCGGCAGTGACGCGGCGATCGGTTTCGACGGGCACGAAGATAACGGCCGTCGGGCTCGCACCGACAGGTTCGATCGTAGCCACCGCATCGCCCAAACGCACGAAACTTCCCAGCTGCGGCGAACGCTGCGCGAGCGTTCCGCCCACCGGCGCGCGCAACGCAATAATATCTCCGGTCGTCGTGCGCATCCGCGCGACGGCCTGGCCTTCGGCTACGACGTCGCCGACATGCCCCGGCAGCTCGATGAGCGTTCCCTCCGCGCTTGCAACGACCGGCGCGATACCGCTGCCGGCTACGATCACGCCACGGCCCTCGAGACCGACGGGAATGTGCCCGAAGATCGCCCAGAGCACGCCTAAGAACAGCAAGCCTCCAATAATCGCCAGCGCGAGAACGCTGCGCGACGAAACGACCGCGATCGCTTCGTCGAAACGCTCGACCGAATCGATCGCCTCGACAGCCTCTTCCCGGAAGAGGCTGTTACGCTCGGAGTGATGCGGCGTGCTCATGGGTGCGCCGGCGGCGCAACCGCCGTCATCGTAACTGGGGCTCCGTCGCTCAGCCCGGGAACGTTCGCGGCGACCACGACGTCGCCCGCAGCCAGCCCCGAGGCTATCGTCGAACTCGTCTCGTTCGAGAATCCGACACGTACCGGCTGCCGGTAAGCGTTGTTTTGGCGAACAACGTAGACGTACGTCAAAGCGCCCTCGCGCACGATCGCCTCATTCGGCACGAGGATTGCGTGCGGCAAATCGGTCGTTAGGATGCCTACGTCGACGCTCATTCCATCGCGCAGAAATGCGGGCGGCCGATCGACCGCGATCGTCGTCGCGACCATTCGCGAGGTTGAGGTCGAATCGCCGGATCTCACCGCTATCGGCGCAACTTCGACGACCCGACCGCCGAGCACACGCCCCGGGAAGTCTTCGCCGGTAATCTGCGCACGCTCGCCCACGTGAACGTTGATGACGTCCTGCTCGTCGACCCGCGTGCGAACGACGAACGCACGTTGCGCCGAAAGCGTCACCAGGGGCTGTCCGACGTCGATCGCATCGCCCGGCTGCAGAGGTCGTAAAGAATCGCTCTTCTCGGTAGCGACGCTCAAGACGACGGCCTCATATGGTGCGCGAACGTGCGTAGCATCGGCCTGCTCTTGGGCAAACGCATACTCGGAACCCGCGCGCGCCGCCTCCGCCGAGGCGGCCGCGACGTCGCCGCCGCCCGATTCGACGCGTGCCGCAGCCAGCGCCGCTTGCGCCTGCGCGAAGCCTTCCTGTGCCGAGCGTAGGTTGTCTTCGAGCACAGTGCGCGAGCGAATCAACTGATTGCCGAGCGAGGCGCGCGCTAGCTGGGCCTGACGGTATGCGACCTGCGCTTGCTCGTAGACCGCCTCGGAGCGGTCGAGCTGATCTCGCGAGACGGCTTTATTCGCGTAGAGATCCCGATAGGCAAAGTACACCCGCTGCGCTTCGCGCAATGAAGTCTGCGCATTTGCAAGGTTCGCATCGGCCTGCGCGCGCTGGTCGGCCGCCGTCGTCTCGCCGTATCCGAGTCCGGACTGCAGGCCGTTGGCGATATCTTGACGAGCCTGCGCGAGCCGCGCGCGAGCCGCCTCCAAATTTGCTTGCGCCTGCACTACGTTCGAAGTATCGGTGACCTGCGCGCTCACCGCTCGTGCGCTCGCCGCGCGATATGCCGCTCCACTGCTCTGCGCCTCCGAAACGATCTGCGCGTTTTCGATCGTTACCAGCACTTGACCGGCATGGACGCGCTCGCCGGCTCTCACCTCGATTCGTCCGATGGTTCCGGCGATCTGGCTCGACATCGTCTGGAGTTGCGGGTATTGAACCAAGCCGCTCTCGGGCAACGCGATCGTAAACGGCATGTACGCGGCGGTAACGACCGGTACCGGTCGGGGCGTCCGGTGCAGGCGAATGACGACCACGATGGCCGCGAGCAGCACCACTGCGGCGGCGGCGATGAGGAACTTCCGGCGTCCTGCGTCCACGATCAGAGATCCGCGACGATCGCGAGCGGATCGTACGTGCCCAGCGCCGAGCGCAGTCTCACCACGCCGTTGATGTAAACGATCTGCGCATTGAACAGATCGGCCTGCGTTTGAAGCGAGGTCGCCTGCGCGGCCTTGGTATCCGTCAGCGAGATCAGTCCGTTACGGTATTGCAGCTGCGCGATGCGGGCCGCCTCGGCCCCAAGATCGACGGCTTTGCGCTGGTACGCGAGCGCCTCGCGCGCCGTCTGCGCGCTGCGCAGCGATTCAGTCACGTCGGCCTGTGCCTCGGTCTCCGCGGAATCGAGCGTGAGCTGCGCCGACTCCAATGCCTTGTTTGCCGAGCGGTGGGCGGCCGCGCGCGTGCCGTAATCGACTATCGGCAACGCAATGGTCGAGGTCGCGCCGATATCCCAGAATCCCGGCGTACCGCGAACCACGTTCGCAAAAGGATACCCGATGCACTCGATTTGGCTCGGGTAGTGCGGGCACTCCTGATTCAGCTGGGTGATTTGGTTCTGCTGATCCACAAAGCCGGTCGGTGAGGTTTGGTTTCCGAAGGCGGCAAAGACGTTGACCTGCGGGAGAAGGTCGGTGTCGATGCTCGCACGCGATAGCTGGGCGATGGCGACGCCGGCCTGAGCTTCGGCGATCTCGGGACGATTTTTTTGCGCGATCGCGACGAGCGCGTCCTCCGAAACGCCCGGCAGCGGCGGCTCCGGCAGCGTGGACGGCACCGCAAAGGCGGTGTCGATCGCGGCTCCGATCGCTTGTGCGAGCGATTCGCGTGCCGTCTCACGATCCGACTGCGCGTTCAACAGAGCGACCTGCGTTTGTTCGACCCCGACCTCAGCGCGCAAGACGTCCACGCCGGCCACCATTCCAGCGCGCTCCTTTGCCTGCGCGACCGCCAGCAGCGCTTGTTGATAGACGAGATTCGCCTGAGCCAAATCAAGGAGATGCTGCTGGTCTGCGATTGCGAAGAACATATCAACGAGCTTTGCAGTGGTCTGCGTCTCCGTTTGCCGCAAGTCGGCGCGCGCGGACTGGACCTGGCGATAGTATTCCTTGGTCAGTATTTGATTGAGCGAGCCGTTGTAGAGCGTCCATTGCGTGCCGACCTGCGCCGTGTTCATCGAGAAGTTTGGGATCGGAGCGACTCCATATTGGGCCAGACTTCCCGCATAGTTGCTCTGACGCTCCAGCTGGTTCGAGAGACTCCCGACGACGGGCGGATACTCGGTGGCGCGTTGCTTCGTATAGTTTGACTCGGCCTGCGCGAGCGCGGCCTGCTTTGCGGCTATGGATGGCGTGTGGCGCAGTGCGTACGCAACGCTCTGCTGTAACGTCAACGGGCCCGCCCGCGCTAGGCTAACCGAGGAAAGCAAGCTCAGGCCGACCGCGATGCCTCCGAAGCCCCAATGACGCCGGGCACGCATTCCTCTTACGACAGGGCGATGCACCGCCTGCAATACACGGGCATACAGCGTGCATTCAACATTGGGTAAAGCTTGACCCCTCGTAGGGACAGGGCGAGCGAAAGAGCCGGGGAACCTCAGGTCAATCCATGCACCGATCGTTTGCGCCGCAAAGCCGCGAGATGTGCGGAGAAGGCGAAGGAGCATACTCGAACCAGGTAGTTTACCCCGAGCGTAGTCGAAGGGTGACTGAGTCTTCGACAATGCAGATTGCGGCTTTGCGGCCAAACCCTTCGGGCAGCGCCGCTGTAATCGGTGCAGCGGATTAATCGCAGGTTCCCCACGTGAAGGGCGTTCGATGATGGCTTCGGCTTTTGCCGAGTCGCGATCGCGCTTCGCGGTGCTGGTCGCGGCCATAATTGCTTCAAGCATGAGCTATATCGACATTACGGCGCTCACCGTCGCGTTGCCCATCATCAAGTCGAATTTCCCGGCAAGCGACGCGCAAGCGCAGTGGGTCGTCGAGGGATACATGCTTTTCCTCTCGTCCCTCATCCTGATCGGCGGCGCGCTCGGCGACCGCTACGGCCGGCGACGCCTCTTTGTCACGGGGATCTGGATCTTTGCCCTCTCGTCGATCGCTTGCGCGACCGCCGCACAGCCAAGCTTTCTGATCGCCGCGCGCTGCATCCAGGGCATCGGAGCGGCGTTGATGATTCCCGAAAGCCTCGCGCTCATTACCGCGGCCTTCGACACGGGCTCGCGCGGCCGCGCCATTGGCATCTGGGCGGCGGCCTCGGCAATCACGATGGCCGCAGGGCCCGTGCTCGGAGGCTGGCTCACGCAGGAGTTCTCTTGGCGTTGGGTCTTTTGGATAAATATTCCGCTTGCCGTCGCCGCCCTGTTGCTGGTTCATCTGCGCGTTCCCGAAAGCCGCGCCGAGGACGTTTCGGGCAAACCGGACTTCCTAGGCAGCCTCCTCATCACCGCGGCGCTCGCCCTCATCGTGGCGGCCCTAATGGAGATGCAGCGCCGGCTTGAAAACCCGGCCTCGCTGCCGCTTGGAGTGCTCGGTTTTGCGCTCTTCGCGGCATTCGCGTTCGTGGAGAAGCATAGTTCCGCGCCCATCGTTCCATTACGCCTCTTTGCGTCGCGCAGGTTCACCATCGCGAGCGTCTATACGTTTCTTCTTTACGCGGCGTTTGGGGGAGAGCTATTTTTCGTCTCGTTCGAGTTGCAGCATATTATGTTATATACCCCGTTGGCGACCGGTCTCGCACTCTTGCCGACGATCGTTCTCATCGCGATAGGCTCGCCGCTTTCAGGCGCATTTGCATCGCGCGCCGGCGAGCGGTTTCCCATGGTTGCGGGGGCGCTCATAACGGCACTCGGGATCGCCCTCTTCTTCAAACTCGGCTTTGGGGCGCCGTACGTCGGAAGTGTCTTACCGGCGACGCTCGTGCTCGGGGTCGGGATCGCCGTGGCGATTCCACCGTTGTTAACGACGGTGATGGGAGCCTCCGACGCCGACGACGTCGGTGCAGCGTCGGGAATAAACAACGCGATCTCGCGCATCGGGAATGTCGTTGCGATTGCCGTGCTCGGGGTAGTGATCGCGCGAGAGGGGGGAGGCGCCTTACCGACGCCACCGCATCCGGACGCTTTCCGGCACGCGATGCTAAGCGCAGCGGCGATGTCGCTAGCGGCAGCGGCGGTTGCTATATTCTTGCCGCCGAGGCTGCCAACACAGCGAGCCGGCCGCTGTAAACAGCGCCGACTGTAGCCGTCAGGAAACCTTTTTTTAGTTTAGTGTAGACCTTTACGGCGTGGTGCCGTTGCCGGGTTGCGCCGAGCCCCAAACCGCGTTATTGCCGCCGCCGCTAACTCCGTCGAGATCCTCGTCCATGATCTCCGGATTGCTGTTTTCGTCCGCGATATCCGGATTGTTCTGCTCGTCTTTAAACTTATTCTTACCAAATGGTTGGTGCATTGAAGGCTCCTTCGCTCAGCGTAAGGCGCATTCTCGCTGCAAGGCGGGTTCCCTGCGCTTAGAGCGCAAGACCCTCGGCCACAGCTCGCTCCTCGCTCCAGGTCGCACCCTCCGCAGCGAGGCGCTCGACCTCGCCGCTGCCGAGCCTCTCGTTGAGAGCGCGAATCACCTTGTCGTAGAGCTGCTGCTCGTTGGGGTTTCGCCGGAATCCGAGCCGAGCGAAGCACGCGTCCCCGTAGCCGAGCAGGGACGCGGCGATGGGGGCGCCGTTGCGGTCACCACCCTCCGCCGGGCGCAAGGCCGCCGCGGCGGCCAAGTGCTGCAGCGCTACCGCGCGATGAGTCTCCAGCTGTTCGCGGGCTGCCAGCGCCACCGCTTCACGGGCGTGGTCGCGGCCCTCCGCATAGCGCTCGAGCCTGATGGCATACTCCGCCATGCTGGTGTGCCCGTCGACCAGGTTCGGGCCGTCGTTTAGATGACGGAACGTAGCGAGCGCCTCCCCCAGAATGCGTACGGCCGCTTCGAGATTGCCTTCGTTGAACTCGATCCACGAAAGGTGGGTCGCGACGACGGCCGCATCGCGGTCGTCGTTCACGGCTTTAAAGGTAGTCAGCGCCTCCGCGTACATCGAACGCGCGCCGGCGTAGTCCCGCGCATGCTCGCGCGCCATAGCGAGGGTTCCCAGCGTGACGCCGGCGAGCCGGTTGCTCTTGAACCTGCGAAAAGTGGCGAGCGCCTCTTGCAGCATCGGAGCGGCCTCCGAGATCCTCCCCAGCGCGACCAGCGCCCGGCCGGCCAAGTACTGCGCGGTGGCGATCTCCTTCTCGTCGCCCAGCTCCCGGTAGTGCACCAAAGCCTGCTCGGCCGACTCGCGCGCAGCCTCAAACCGCAGGAGCGCGGTATTCAGAAAGGCCTCGACGCGCTTAAGATTAGCGACGATATCCGGCGGCGTCTTATCGTCGACCATCTCGAGCGCCGCGCGGGTCCAGCGCCACCCGTCGGTCACCGCCAGCACGCGCCATACGGAGCCGAGGCTGCCCGCCAGGCGCTGGCCGAGCTGGACGTCGCCGCGAAAGCCAAGGGTCCACTGTAGGGCGACGCGCCAGTTGCCGAAATCCGAGCCGGCCAGTTCCAGCCACTCGCGGTCGGGAGTCTCCTCACGCAGCTCGGTGAGCTGGTCGGCCCGCTCGATGAAGGCGGCAGCGTGCGCGCGAGCGATCTCTTCGTACTCACCGTGCTCGACGAGTTGTCGGTGAGCGTACTCGCGCGTCGACTCCAGCAGACGGTAGCGCGTCTCGCTCCCGAATAGCTCCGCTTGCACCAACGACTTGTCCACGAGCGAGGAGAGGATGTCGAGCACCTCCCACGACTCGATCGCATCCTTCTGGTCGGACTCGTCGTCGGAACAAACGGCGCTGACCGTCTCCAAGTTCCATCCACCGGCGAAAATCGCGAGCCGCCGGAAGAGCCGCTGCTCCTTGGGCGCGAGCAGATCGTAGCTCCACTCGATCAGCGCATGCATCGTCTGCTGCCGCGGTAATGCCGCCCGGCTCCCCCCGGTCAGCATGCGAAACCGCTCCTCGAGCTTCTGCGCGAGTTGACGCAGCGTCAGCACCTTAACGCGAGCCGCCGCCAACTCGATTGCGAGCGCGATTCCATCGAGCCGCCGGCAGATTCCCGCGATTATGGGCGCGCTATCGTCGGTGAGCTTGAATCTAACGTCCGAGGCGATCGCGCGTTCCACAAACAAGGCGACCGCGCCGTAGTGCAAGGCAGCCTCGGCGCTCAGCGCGCGTTCGGGAGGAACCGTGAGCGAGGGCACGCGATAGACGTGCTCGCCGTGGATTCGCAGCAGTTCGCGGCTCGTGGCCAGCAGTCGCACCTCGGGACAACTCTTCAAGATCGCGTCGGCGATCCGCGCGACCTCGTCAATCAGGTGCTCGCAGTTATCCAAGATCAAGAGCAGACGCTTGCGCCTCAAGAAATGTAAGGGCGATTCGAGCACCGGACGCTCGGGCTGCTCGCGAACTCCCAAAGTTGCGCCGATCGCGCTGGCGACGAGGGTCGGATCGCTCAGCGGCGCGAGGTCGACGAACCAGACCCCGTCGCCCGAACCGTCCAAGAGATCGGCGGCCGCCTGCAACGCGACTCGGGTCTTGCCGACTCCACCGGTTCCCACAAGGGTAACTAGCGGATGCTCGCTCACCAAGGCTTCTACTTCGGCAACGACATCGTCGCGGCCAATCAACGCGGTCAACTGGCGCGGCAAGTTATTAGGCAGCGAGACCAGCGAGGTTAGCGGCGAAAACGTCTGCGGCAAGCCCGACGCGAGCAGCTGCCAGACGCGCTCCGGTTCGACGAGATCTTTCAGGCGGTGCTCGCCCAGGTCGCGCAAGTCGATGCCCTCCGGCATCGCGCCGCGTAAGAGTTGCGCCGTCGCGCCCGAGACCACGACCTGCCCGCCATGCACCGCCGCCAAGAGTCGCGCTACGCGGTTCACCGCCGGGCCGAAGTAGTCGCCGTCGCGCTCGTCGGTGGCACCGCTGTGCAGCGCCATGCGGACGCGCAATCCGCCTGCCTCGGTGGAGTCGTCCGCCGTGAGCGCACGCTGCGCTTCGACAGCCGCGCTAACGCCATCCGACGCGCGCCAGAAGGCGGCATAAAACGCATCGCCTACCGTCTTAAAGACGTAGCCGCGGTGCGCTTCGATCGCCTTGCGGATCACCTCGTCGTGCCGGCGGAGCACGTCGGGCATCGCCGCGCGGCGCTCCTCCCAGTGCTGCGTGCTTCCTTCGATGTCGGTGAAGAGCAGCGTAACCGTCCCCGTTGGAAACGGGGATGCTTGCGTTGCTTCTTGCGTGTTCGTCGCGCTTACCTCGAATCGGACAATCTGTCCGACAGATTCAAACAAAAATCCGCAACGCCTTCGAGCAGCCGCTTCATCCCGATTTCATCTCCTATAATTGGCGACCAAAGTAGTCTATTGTCGCGGTGTCCGCTTCGAGCCACGACGCATAGCGCAGGAAGCCGTGGATCTCGTTGGGGATGACGATCTCTTCGAACGGAACCCTTGTGAGGCGCAGCCGCGCCACCAGGTCCACCATTTGGTGGAACTCGACGTTCCGGTCGTCGTCGCCTTGGATGAGCAAGACGGGCGACCTCCACGTCGCGATCGCGGAGTCGGGGGACGATTCCCAGGCGAGACGCATCATTGCCTTCATATCGTACTGCTGGTAGCGTTTGAGCTGCGTAAATCCCCAGACCGGATTATCGATATCGAGCGACCAGTCGTGCACACCGTGGAAATCGACGCCCGCTTTAAAGATATCCGAATTTCTCGCGAGCGCCAGCGCCGTGAGATAGCCGCCGTACGATCCGCCCCAGATCCCAATGTGATCCGGATCGACGTGCGAATCGCGCTGCAAGAATCGCGCTCCCGCGACGACGTCTTGGTACTCCGAAGCGCCCGTTGGCCCCCACCGAGCGGGGAAGTTGAAGTCGTGACCGTAGCCGATGCCGCAGCGATAGTTTACCGAAAGCACCACGAATCCACGACTCGCCAACGTCTGGTTCACGGCGTACGCGTTGGAGTAGTAATCCATGTAGTGCCACGTCAGCAGCATCTGGCGGACCGGACCGCCGTGCACGAAGATCACGGCAGGATGCTTGCCAGGCGTATGGGGCAGAAAGAGTTGTCCGAAAACTTTTTGACCATCGGCCGCTTTAAATGAAACTTCCCGCGGCGTGACCAGCTGTGATGATGGAAAATCACTCGGCAACGCGTCGAGCTCGCGCTGCACTCCGCCCGAAAGCAACGTCACGAGCAACGGCTGCTGCGCTGTTGCTCGATTGAAAGCGATCGCGTTATCCGCCAGCGCGACCGGACCAGTTTCGCTGCTCGCGCCGCTCGTTAGCTGGGTAATGTTACCGCTCGCGGCATCCACGCGAAACAGATGGCGGCGATCGTCGTCACCGGGTGCGCTCCCGGTATTCGCGGAGTAAACGATGGATTGTCGATCCAGCGCGACCGAAACGTCTTCGACCATGAAATCACCGATCGTCAGCAATCGCGGTTTCCTGCAAGGCGTTACTCGGACTTGAAAAGCAATCTTGTTGCCTTCTGTAACGTTGTGCCCGCACCACGCCGAAGACGCCGAAATGGTATAGAGGTGCGGCCAGTTGTCTCGTTCGCTGTTAAACACGAGAGCGTCGCCGGCGACCCACTCCAAAAACGGGCCCAAACCGCTTTGCGGCAAGGAGTCACGCGACGTCGTTCCGCTTGCCCAGAGGGGATACGCGTTCGCCGAAGCGACGTCGCCGACCCAGATCTGCCACGGTGTCGGATTCCAGTTCAAGGGATTTTGCGGGGGTCCGCCGTCGCCGCCGATGCGAATGAATGCGATGCGTTTTCCATCGGGCGACCAGCGCGGATTGAAATCCTGCGACGTGCTCGGTGCGATGAATCGAAGCGGCGTTGAATCGTTGCGATAGATTGCGATGAAGCTGTGATCGGTGCGCGTTGAGACGAAGGCCAGCTCCGAGCCATCCGGCGACCAGTGCAGATCCGAATCCTGGCCTCGATCGAAGAACATCCGCTTCGCCGCGGCGCCGCCGTCGATCGCCGCGATCATTACCGCGCCGCCGTTGGTAAAGGCAACGCGCGTGCCATCGGGTGAGATCGCCGGCGCGTCGCCGTCGCCGAGCAGCTTCGGGGCGCCACCGGCCGTTGCGGCCGACCAAACCTGCATCTGCGGTTGTTGCGGCAGCGATTCGGGCCCCGGCGCCAGCGGCTGCGGCCAGTTCTCGTCGTGGTCGCCGCCGCGCACGTAGACTACGTGTGCGTCGTCGGCCGCGATTGCGAGATTGCTCAGCTCCTGCCCGTCGTCGCCGTTCGACGCGAAGAGCTGCTTCGGCACGAAGTCGGGACCGCGCGCGAACCAGATCGTGCGGATGCCTTGCGTATCGAGCGTATAGGCGATCGCGGTACCCTTCGGGTCGCGCACCGGCGCCGAGGGGAATGGGTAGTTCAGTATCTGAGCAAGCGTAAAAGCAGCAATTAGCACGCTGCTCGTCTTACGCCGTCGCGGCTACCGGTTCCCCGACCGCGAACGTCAACTCGCCGCGGTTCTCGTCGAACCCCACGTCGACCGTCTGCCCGTCCGCAATCTCGCCCGCGAGAATTTTGCGGCCGAGGGGCGTCTCCAGCTCCTTCGCAATGGTGCGTTTGAGGGGTCGCGCGCCGTAGTGCGGATCGTACCCCACCTTTACGATGTGCCGTTTTGCCGCATCCGAAAGCACGAGCGTGATGCGGCGCTCGGCTAACCGGCGGCGCAAGCGTTCGAGTTGAAGATCGACGATCGTCAGCAACTCGTCCTCGGTCAAAGCATGGAAGACTATGATCTCGTCGACGCGATTGAGGAACTCCGGCCGGAAATGCTGGCGCAGCTCGTCGAGCACCGTGGCGCGCATGATCGCGTAGTCGGCACCGTCGAACGATCCGCGATAGTCGAGAATGCGGTGGCTGCCGATATTCGAGGTCATGATGACGATCGTGTTCTTGAAGTCGACGGTGTGCCCCTGACCGTCGGTTAAGCGTCCGTCATCGAGTATCTGGAGAAAGACGTTGAAGACGTCGGGGTGCGCCTTCTCGACTTCATCGAAGAGAATGACGGAGTACGGACGGCGACGCACGGCTTCGGTAAGTTGACCGCCTTGCTCGAAGCCGACGTATCCCGGCGGCGCGCCGATCAGGCGCGCGACGGTGTGCTTCTCCTGATACTCCGACATGTCGATGCGGATCAGTGCATGCTCGTCGTCGAAGAGATACTCGGCGAGTGCGCGAGCCAGCTCAGTCTTGCCCACGCCGGTTGGCCCCAAGAAGATAAACGATCCAATCGGACGATTGGGATCGGCGAGCCCCGAGCGCGAGCGCAGCACCGCTTCGGCCACCGCGTCTACCGCCTCGTTCTGGCCGACGACGCGCCGATGCAGTTCATCTTCGAGGTGCAGCAGCTTCTGCTTCTCGCCTTCCATGAGCTTCGCAACCGGAATGCCGGTCCAGCGCGCGATTACACCGGCGATATCGTCTTCGTCCACCTCTTCTTTGGAGAGGCGCGCGCCGTCCTGATGCGACAGGCGGTCCTCTTCGGTCGTCAGCTCTTTCTGAAGCTGCGCGAGCGTCCCGTACTTCAGTTCGGCAACGCGATTGAGGTCGTATTGTCGCTCGGCCTGTTCGATCTGCGTCTTAGCCAGCTCGATCCGCTCGCGAATCTCGCGTACTTTGACCGCCGCGTTCTTCTCCGCATCCCACCGCACGCGCAGCCGCGCTTGGTCCTCACGCAGCGTGGAGAGCTCCTTTTCGAGCTGCTCGAGGCGGCGGCGGCTCGCGCTGTCGTTTTCCTTGCGCAAGGCCTCGCGCTCGATCTCCAGCTGCATTACGCGCCGCGATACCTCGTCGAGCTCCTGCGGCATCGAGTCGATCTCGGTGCGCAGCTTGGCCGCCGACTCATCGACCAGGTCGATCGCCTTATCCGGTAAGAAACGATCCGTGATGTAGCGGTTGCTCATCGTCGCAGCGGCGACCAGAGCCGCGTCTTTGATCCGAACGCCGTGGTGCGCTTCGTATTTTTCTTTGAGGCCGCGCAGGATCGAGATCGTGTCTTCGACGCTCGGCTGTTCGACCATGACCGGCTGGAAGCGCCGCTCGAGCGCCGCATCCTTCTCGATGTACTTGCGATACTCGTCCAATGTCGTCGCGCCGATCATATGAAGTTCGCCGCGCGCAAGCATTGGTTTGAGCAAGTTGCCGGCATCCATCGCGCCCTCGGCCTTCCCAGCGCCCACAACCGTATGCAGCTCGTCGACGAAGAGGATGATCTGCCCTTCGGAGGCTGCGACGTCTTTGAGCACGGCTTTGAGCCGCTCTTCGAACTCGCCGCGGTATTTCGCGCCAGCGATCAGTGCGCCCATGTCCAGCGAGACGATGCGCTTATTCTTCAGCCCCTCGGGAACGTCACCGCGAACGATACGCTGCGCCAATCCTTCGACGATCGCCGTCTTGCCGACGCCGGGATCGCCGATGAGCACGGGGTTGTTCTTCGTGCGGCGCGAGAGCACCTGAACGATGCGGCGAATCTCCTCGTCGCGCCCGATGACTGGGTCGAGTTTACCACGCTCGGCTTCGAGGGTGAGATCGCGTCCGTACCGCTCGAGCGACTTGTACGTGCCCTCTGGGTCCTTGGTCGTAACGCGCTGATTGCCGCGAACTTCGCGCAACGCTTGGAGCAGCTTATCTTTGGTTAGCCCCGCCTCGCGGAAGATTCGCCCGAGCTCTCCCGACGACTGCGCCATCGCCAGCAGCACGTGCTCGACGGAGACGTAGTCGTCTTGCAGCGCCGTGGCCTCGTTCTCGGCAACGCTCATGATGCGCGCCAGTTCCGGCGCAAGGGTTACTTGCGCCGTGTCGGCGCTCGCGCCGGTCAGGCGCGGAAGTCGTCCGATCGCCTCGTCGACTTTGCGCGCCAGCGCTTTGGGATCGGCGCCGGCTTTCGTGAGGACGTCCGGTGCGATGCCGCGCTCTTGTTCGAGCAGGGCCGCGAGCATGTGCTCCGGGGTTGTCTGGGTGTTGTGCTCGTGCAAGGCGCGGGCGTAGGCCGCATTGAGCGCGTCGCCGACACGCTCGGTCATCTTCTCGACGTTCATCTTCGAATTATAGTACAGCGCAAGGGGGCAAGCCGTTGCAGGATGGACCTTTTCTCGCTCGGAGGAGCGGCCTTTAGTAAAGCCGTAAGGCGCCGTCGATGCTCGATATCGCCGACGGCGCAGTACGAGCTTATTACTTGTTCGACGTCGCCGACACGATCGATTTGGCGAAGGCCGGCGCACTCGGCGCCGATACTCGCGCGCCTGCCGCGCTGCCTCTACGCGCGCCCGCCGCACCCCCATACCTGCGATTTCCCGACCCGCCGCTGGTCGCCGGCCTCCCTGACGTTGATTTCGACGCGCTGCGCGGCTCGGCACGCTTGAAGTTCTACGATTACGGCGTCATCTCGTTACGCTTGAGCTTCCCCATCGACGGTACGTGGAACGACTTGGTCACGATTGCCGAACGCGCGCGCATCGACGAACGAATTGCGCGATTCGCCGAGTCGACCGTCGAACGAGTTTGCGACGAATATGCGGTGGCGCTAGACGAACGGCGCCTCGCGCTAATCGAGGATTATTTGATCGTCGAGATCGAGCGCTTCACCGAGCCCATCGACGCAGAGAGCCTCTTGGACGAGCACTCTGCGGAGCTTGCGAGCCTGTTGCTCGGCGAGCGCAAACGATTGGCGCGCAGCGAGACCGAGGAGGCGCTGCGACAGCGCTTCTCTTATCACGAAGACGATTTGACGATCGTGCAGTGGGACACGGCCTTCGTCTACGACCGTCGCGAGAGCGCTAGAGCAATCGAGGAGATCTTGGAGTTCGCCAACTCTCAACTTCTCGAATTGCGCACCTACGACGCGCTGCTCGACCACGAGCTCGACGGCATCTACAAGATGCAGCCCGGCGCTCCACCACGCTCGTTGCGCGGCCGGCGCGAGGCCGAGCAGGCCGCGACACTACGGTACTTGATCGTCGACGTATTGGAGCTGATGGATCGCTCGAGCAACGCGCTCAAGGTCGTCGGAGACGCATACTACGCGCGCATCTATCGAGCCGCCGCCGCGCGCTTAGGTCTCTCGGATTGGCAGCGGCAGATCGACACGAAGCTCGCCAGCGTCGGCGAGATGTACCGCTTCTTCAGCGATCAATCGCGCAGCCGGCGCGATCAGTTTATCGAAATGACCGTCGTCGTGCTCGTCGCGGTGGAGGTCGTCATCGGAATTCTAACCTTGCTGCATTTATAGCAGATTCAACCAGTGGAGGCCCGACAGTGGAAATAGATCGACGAACGTTTATCGCAGGCACCGGCGCGGCAACGGCCGCGTTGGCGGCCGGCCCGGTGCCGGTGCAAGCGGATACCGGCCGAGCCGTCTTCTTGTCGACCTGGGATTGGGGCATCGAAGCCAACCGGCGAGCCGCCGAGATCTTCGACGGCGGCGGCTCGCTGCTCGACGCGATCGAAAAAGGCATCAACGTCGTCGAGGACGATCCCAAAGTGGATACCGTCGGTTATGGCGGGTTACCGAACGCGCAGGGCGAGGTGGAACTCGACGCGGGCATCATGGACGGAACCAGACATCGCGCCGGATCGGTCTGCAACCTGCACAAGATCAAGAACCCGATCTCGGTCGCTCGCCTCTTGATGGAGAAGACACGTCATACGACGATCGCCGGCGAGGGCGCGCTGCAGTTCGCGATCGCAATGGGATTCGAACCGCAGCAACTGCTCACGCCCCATAGTCTGGAGGCGTGGATGAAGTGGAGGAGCACGCCGAATCACGAGACGTTTTGGATCGATCGCGATCATCACGACACGGTCGGCATGGTCGGCATCGACGGGCAGGGGCACGTCGCTGCCGGATGTTCGACGAGCGGACTTGCTTGGAAGATTCCCGGCCGCGTCGCCGATTCGCCGCTCGTCGGCTGCGGTTACTACGCCGACGATGCCGCCGGCGCCGCGTCGGCCACCGGCAACGGCGACGTCATGACGAACTACACGACCTCGGCTTTCATCGTTCGACAAATGGCTCAGGGCGCGCACCCGCAAGAAGCCTGCAACGATGCGATGCGTCTGATGGCCAAAACCGCCCCGAATCTGCACGACGACATGTACTGCGTTATCGCGATTAGCACGGCCGGCGAGATCGGCGCCGCCTCGATGAACTCCAAACAGTCGCTGCAATACGCACTCTGGCGCAACGGCGCGGGAGGGTTGCACACCGCACCGGCGTTTCTTGGCTAGACGAGGTTCTCGGGGAAGCATCCTCTAACTCGGCCTGCTCGTTCGTAGCGTGCGGTAATCGCCATTGCGGATGGTCACCCCGTGCGCGTCGAGCCACTCGAGCAGCGGCACGGCGTACTTGCGCGAGGTGCCTATGAGGTCCCGAAAATCTGCGGGCGTCATCCGTTCTTTCTCTTGCAAATGCGCTTCGAGCAGCGACCGAACGCCGGCGATCTGCGACCCTCGATAAAGGTCGTCGTGTACTTTGACGAGCGTTCCTAGCTCGAGAGAGGTTTCGAACGCCTTCACGATACCGGTGACGCGCGATCGCTTGACTGCTGCGACAACTTGGGCGAATGGAACCGGCGCGAACGGCTGCCCTGCATCGAGCGAAACCTGCTCGTCGAAGAATGCGCGCTGCTCGCGCGTTATTGAAGCCCGATGTCCCGTGGTCGCGTAGTACCCGCCGCGATTGACCAGCCGGCCCTCGCCGGCGAAATGCTCCAGCACGCGGACCAGCACGTTTTCGGAGACCGCCAGCGCGCGAGCGAGAGCAAGCGAAGTTACGCCCATTGCCCATGGCTCGCGCTGATGAGCTTCGTCGAGCTGCGCTAACACCCGCCCGAGCAGCTCGCGCGCGGCTGCCGCGTCGACATATGCATGGGGTCTCGCGACGCGAACCGCATCGCCGCGCTCCACGAGGCGCTCGAGGAGCTCGAGCCCGTCGGCTTCGCGTAAGTTCGCGGCGATGCAAAGCTCCGCGGCGCAAGCCGGTTCTAAACCGCGATTTGCGAGAGCGCTACGGAGCGTGGCCTCGTTCGAGCTCGCATCGTCGCCTCCGGCGGCAGCCGCCTCACCCTCAACGCAACCGCCGCCCAAAAGCGTCATCGGCGAGACTCGGCGCAGCACGAAGCGCACGCCGGCGAAGGCGAGGACGGGCTCACGCAGATGAAGCTGCGCGCGCGTTTCGCGCCCCGCGCCAAACGTTTCGCTCGCGACGAGCGTGCCGAGCACCTCGGCCGAACCAATGTAGGCGCGGACGGGCGTGCGGCGACGGAGCAGCGCGATCGATTCGCCGAGCGCGGTGAATCGCACGGCAAAACTTTGCGCCGCGCGAAACTCCGCTCCAACGACGGCCTGGCCGCGTGCAACCGCGGTTCGCTCCACGCCCGGCACGTTGAGCGCGACGCGCGAGCCGGCTTCGGCGTCCTTGCGCAGCGAGCCGAAGACACCGATGCTGCGAACGTGAGCCGCGACTCCGCCCGGCTCGATGCGCAGCGTCTCACCGGCTACGATGCGCCCCTGCATAAGCGTGCCCGTCACGATGGTACCAAGGCCGCTCATGGTAAACGCACGGTCGATTGGGAGATAGACCGGAGCGCTCGCGTTGCGCTTTGGCATAGCGGCCAGCGCGCGGTGCAGCGCCGTTCTTAGCTCCGCGAGTCCCTCGCCGGTTACGGCGGAGACGGCGAAGCGCGGCGTCTCAGCGGCAATGCTGCCTTGCAGCTGCGCGCCGATGCGCTGCAGCGCCGCGTCACGCTCGGGGGGTTCGACGAGATCGATCTTGCTGACGACCACGAAGACGCGCCGTACGTTGAGGAAACGAAGGATCGCCAGATGCTCTCGCGTCTGCGGCATGACGCCCTCGACCGCATCCACGACGAGCAGCAAGAGCTCCATGCCCGCCGCGCCGGCAAGCATGTTGTGCAGGAAACGCTCGTGCCCGGGCACGTCGACGATTCCGCCCTCAACGCCGTCGTCGAAACGCAGATGGGCGAATCCCAAGTCAAGCGTCATGCCGCGCGCTTGCTCCTGCACCCAACGATCGGGATTCGTTCCGGTCAGCGCGGCGACGAGCGCCGATTTTCCGTGATCGACGTGTCCGGCCGTACCAACGACGTGCATCGAAGGCTCTTCAGGCAGCTCGGATGCGATAGTCCGCGAGGATCTCGCCGGCTGCGCGCATTCCGGACTCAGCGCCTCCCTCCATGAATCCTTGATACGCAACCGAAGTGTGCTCGCCGGCAAAATGTACGCGTCCCTGCCGGCGCGCTTCATGGCCGGCAATCGTCGTGCATTGGCCGACCAGCCAGCACGAGTAACTGGCGAGAATATTCGGATCCGCCTGCGCGTTGCCGAAGGTCGCTTTGCCGTTCCAAGTTCCCGCGACTCCCGGCCAGATGCTGTCGAGCTGCCTGAAAAACGCCCGCGTGTGCCGCTCGACCGCCGGTGCGCCGGCGAGTCTCGCATAAGGCATCGGCGGTGTATCGAGCATCGCCGGATTCGACGCCGTGAATACCTCGATCAAGCCCTGCGTCCCCGATTGACCCAGAGAAAAGTCCAAGGCACTCTGCACGCGCAGCGTCGTCCAGATCTGTCCGGTCGTCGGTTCGGGCCAGGGATGCTTCGCGCGCATCCAGGCGCGTCTGTCGAACTGGAGGTGCAACTTCGTGTGATAGCCGTAACCGAGGTTTTCGATTGCGTTGATCTTGGCCGAGTCGAAGTGTGCGCCCGAATAATCCAGCGCACGCAGGGCGATGAACGGCAGCGCAAGTACGACGCGGTCGGCGGTGAGGCTCTCAGTCGTTCCGCTATGGTCGAAGCGCAGCACGTAGCCCCCGGCGCCGGTCGAGCGCAGTCCGAGTAACCGGTAGCCGAGCCGCACGCTGCCGGTTGGAAGCCACGCCGCGATCGCCTCCGGCAGCGCCTGGCTTCCCTTTGCGAAGATGTAGCGCTGATCGGAGTAGCCGAGCACGTTGAGCTGGTGATTCTCCGCGTAAAAGCGTTGCGCACCGAGCTGCAGAACCAAATTGAGGGCGCTCAGCTCCGCGATGTCGCGCCCGTACTCGTTACGATACGATTCTGCGATGAGCCGCCCCAGTTGCCCGTCGAGGCCGCTTGGGACGTATTGCGTTATCCAGTCGCGCATGCTCATCGCGTCGAGGCGCCGCGCGGTCGGCGTTGCGTTCGCGTAGGTCGTGGCCGAATCGACCTTCTCAAGCTGGGACTGCAGAATCGGATAGATCTTTGCGAAATCGCGGTCGGCGTCGGCCATCGAGTAGTAATGCCCGTCCAAATAGCAGGTGTCGCGGGCGCGCGGCGGCCAGGCGGCGTGAGTGTCGAGCAGGCGCAACCCGAAGCGGCGCGCGAGCAGGTGGATGTTGGCGTGCGTCGAGTCCACCATCGCCCCGCACCATTCGGTGTGCTGACCCTCGCTCCAATAACTCCGCTCCGAGTGCATACGACCGCCGACACGCGCGGCGGAGTCGTAGACGACGGCATCGATCCCGTAGTCGCGCAAGCGCATTGCAGTGGTCAATCCGGCGATGCCGGCACCGACGATGACGACGCGCTCGCGTCCGCGCGCGGCGGAGGCGCCCCTCGCGAAGTGCGGCACTGCCGCCGTTCCGAGCGCGGCGCCCATCGTCGCAACGAAGTCACGCCGTTTCACGCGCTGCCTTTCTGCACGCCCTGCTAGAGTTTGAGGCTCAGGTCGGCGAAGAATCCGAATGGCTGCCGAACCGAGGAGATGCCGACCTCCGTAATATTGTAGAACGTTCCGTACGGATAGCGCAGCTGCACCGGCGGATTTTTGACGAAGTTCCCGGAGGGCGGCAATATATTCGAAGGAAGATTCGAATAGACGCACGTCACCGAGTTGTCCCAGGCGTAACCGCGCTGATAGCACTGGTTGTAGAGATTGACGGCTTGCAGCGTAACGGTCGCGCGCGGTGTGAGATCGTAGCTGGTCTGCAGGTTGAGCGACAGCTCCGCCGGCTGGATGAAAGCGCCGAGATTATCGAAGCGGCTACTGTACGGATCGGGCAAGAAGATCGCGCCGGCCGAGCCGCCGGCACAACTGCGCCCCGGTGTGAGCGGCGTTTCGGCGGGCTCCTTAGCGCACGACTGCGGCACGTACCCGGGCCAGACTAAAGGCGAACCGTAGTTCGAGCCGTCGGCGTAGTGCAGCGACGGCGTGACTGCAAATCGCCCATGCCGGTAGTTCAAGATGAGGGAGGCGACGTCGGGCACTTCGTAACCGTTTGCGGCGTTGAACGGGCTCGGAATAACGTCGTAGGGCGTGTACCAGCCGCCGGTATCGGAAAGCGGCTGGAGCGCTTGGCGATAGTAGGGGTTGGGAATCTTCAACTTCCCCTGATCGCGCGTCCCCGACTGCGTGTTACGGAGGATCGGCGCCGCATTGCCCGCGTAGGTGCCGCTTCCGCAGGCCTGCCAGTCCGGAGAGCTCGACGTCACCTCGGCACACGCCGACGTGTAGGAGTTATACAGCTCGATCTGCGCATTGAGCGCATCGATGACGCTGATGCCATTGATCGGGCTAAACTGAATTTGATTCTCGGTGTGCGTATATGAGAGATTTGCGGAGATGCCGTCGCGGCTGAAGTCACCGTACTGCAGCGACAGCTCGGCGCCGTAAGAACGCTGCGTGCCGACGTTGAGTCCGGCCAGAGTGCCTTGCACCGGATTGATCGCTTGGAACTGCAGCTCGTTGCTCGTATCCCGATAGAACGGCGTCACTTTGTACGACAGCTTCGTTCCTTTTACGTGTTTTTCGAGCGAGAGGTCGAAGTTGTCCGAAGTATCCGGATAGATGTCGTGATCGGGCGTATGGTAGCCGTAGGGATAGAACTGCGCGATGAACGACGCCAGATTCTGCTGATAGGTGTTGTACTGGTAGTACGACGAGCCTTCGGCGCGGGCATATTTGCCGGCCGAGCCGCGGATCACGGTATCCGGATTGATCGTGTACGTAAACGAGAGCCGCGGCTGAAAAACGTTCGCGACCTGCTCGCCCGCGGTCACGTTGTACAGCCCCACGCCCGGCGTCGTCAACGGTGCGAAACCGGGTGCACATGTCCCGAACGAGTCGCTGGCGGCGTCCCACGTCCATTGTGTTGACTCACCCGGAGCACCGCAGTGCTCGTTGTTATACGCATCGAACCAGAACTGGCGCGCCGGATAGCCGTCTTCGAGGTTATTCGTGTAGTAGGCAAAGCGGTCGAACCGCGCGCCGAGGTTGACGACGAGCCGGTCGTTGGGCTGCCAAACGTCGGTTACCGCGGCCGAGGCGAAGCGCGGCAGCACGTTGTCGACCTGCGCGCTCTGGCCGTTCTCGGTCATCATCCAGCGCGCGCCGGCCTTGGCGGCTGCAGAACGCGGACACGTCCCCGCCGTGACGCAATCACCCGGCGTTAGGTTGAAGTTGTACGAACCCTCGCCGGGATAACAGCCGCTCGACGAGAGGCACCCGCCTTGACTTGCGGTATCGAAGCAGCTCCATAGCTGACCGGTGGTATAGTTGTAACAACGGCCGTTCGCCGTCGCAAAGTTGGAAAGAATCGTGCCGAGGCCGGTCGCCGCCAGGCTCGTCGTAAAGGGATCGGTCGAGCTGAACAGCGCGTTGTACGTCTGCAGCTTCTGCGTGTTGGCCGAGGCCTCGAGGGTGAGTAGGTTCTCGGCGGAGAGTTGATTGGAGTAGATTAGCCCCGCGCCGTAGCCGTGCTCGAGCACTTCGTAGTCGGGCGGGTCGGAACCGAAGACGAGTTGCGCGCTGTTCGGCCCGTTGATGAACCAGGTCGAGTACTCGCCGTAGACCAACCCGCGCAGGTACGAGTGCGAGTCGAAGTTGCGCTGGTATTGCGCCTTCTCGATCGAGTATCCGTTCCAGTTGCCGTCACGATCGCTGATCCCAACCGGCGAGCCCGGCGCACGATCCGTCGGACTGCTCGGAAAGAGACCGGTGACGAGATCCTTGGGGTCGGGCGTCTGCATTAGCGGACCGCTGTAGTAGAGCGAGTCGAGATACGGCATCGGATAGCCGATACCGGTCTTCGCCCCAACCGCGGGAGTGTACCCAATGTCGTTGGCCGAGCTGTAGAACTGCGCCGCAATGCCGCCGGTCACGTAGAGAAGCTGGACGTCGTCGCGCATCGTCGAGTCGCGATGCGGAATGCCGATATGCAGATTGACCACGTTCTCGCGATCGAAGTCCGCTGCTTGCGCGTAGCTATAGCCCGGCTGCGCTATGAATCCATAGTTTGGCGCCTTGCCGCCCGAACCGTCGAGGATGTTGTAGACGTCGTTGTCGCTTGGAACGTTAAGAGGATAAAAGTAGAGGGGGTCGCTGACCCCGCCGAACTGATCGCCGTAGCGAAACGTCTGATTCGTTCCCGAGAACCCGACGTAGTAGGAGAGCATGCGATCGGGGGTGGCGCCGCCGACTTCGACCGTCGCTTGATGGTAGAATGCGGGCCCACCGATGCCCAGATCGGCCGTCGCATATCCCGGATAGGTGCCGGTCTTGATGACTTGGTTGATGTAGCCCGCAAGACCCGAGGAGTTCGAAGTTGCGGGAGTGCCGCCAGTATAGACCTGCACCTCCTGATTTCCCAGCGACGTCAGCGTCGCGATCGGCGCGAGGTCCGATTGACGCGTCGTCGGCAAGCCATCGAACTCGTACGCCACCTGATCCACGTCGCCGCCGCGAATGTAGACGCTCTGGTACCAGCCCTGCTGATTCGATGGAATGTTGACGCCGGGGGCGCTGGCGATCGCGCCGTAGGCTTGCGTGAGCGAACCGGAGCCCGAGAGCGTTGAGGCGGCCTTTTGACCGGCGGAGTTGATCGAAAAGACGTCGCTGGTTACGCCCGAGCGTACCAACGACTGCGCCGAGCGTGACGTCGTGCGCGCAATCGTCATTAGCGCCTTCTGCAACGTCAGACCCACGTTTGCCGACTGGTCGGCAACGATCGTCACGCCGGGTTGCGATTGCGGTTCGTAGCCCGTCTTCGACGCGTTTACCGTATACGTATCGGGCTGCAGCGAAATGAACGAATAGACGCCTGCGGCATCGGTGAGCGTCTGCTCCGTCTGGGAGGGTGCGACGACGCTCACGGTAACGCCCGCGATCGGCGCGTGCGTCGCGGCGTCGATCACGCGTCCGTGCAGCGTTCCCGTGGTTCCGGCCCTAACTCCGCTCGGCATGCCAAGCACGACCAAAACGACGAGCACGACGGTTCGCTTGTGCACCTGCCTCCTTTGCCGGCAAAGGCTCTAAAGAAGAGCGCCTTTACATGCGCCGAATATAACCTCCTCGCGCTTCCAGAATCGACGAAAAAAGCTTTGAATACCATCACTCCCGCATCGCTCGACCAGCGCCGCCGCGAGAACGTCGCGCGCGGCGTCTCGACCGCACATCCAATTTGGGTCGAGCGCGCGAGCGGCGCGGAACTTTGGGACTCCGAAGGCCGGCGATATCTCGACTTCGCCGGCGGTATCGGAACGCTCAACGCCGGCCATGCGCATCCCAAGGTCGTGGCGGCAATCGCCGCGCAGGCCGCACGCTTTACTCACACCTGCTTTCAGGTCGCGATGTACGAACCGTATCTGCGCGTGGCCGAGGAGCTCAACCGTCGCGCACCGGGCCGCGCGCCGAAAAAAACGCTGCTGCTCTCGACGGGAGCCGAGGCGACGGAGAACGCAATCAAGATTGCGCGCGAGCACACGCGCCGCCCCGCGGTCGTTGCGTTCGCGCATGGTTTCCACGGACGCACGCTGCTGGCGCTGACGATGACGGGCAAGGACGAGCCGTACAAACAGCATTTCGGTCCATTCTGCACCGACGTCTACCACGCGCCGTTTCCAGACGAATGCCACGGCGTCACCACGCAGGATGCGCTGACCGCGCTCGACGATCTTTTTGCGCACGTCGTTTCACCCGACCGCGTTGCAGCGATCATCATCGAGCCCGTTCTCGGCGAAGGGGGCTTCGTGCCGGCGCCGGCGGAGTTCTTGCATGCGTTGCGCCGCCTTACCGTGGAGCACGGAATCGTCTTAGTTGCCGACGAGATTCAAAGCGGCTTCGGCCGGACGGGACGGTTCTTCGCGTGCGAACACTCCGGCGTCGAACCCGATCTCATCGCCGTCGCAAAATCGCTCGGCGGCGGCCTGCCGTTGGCGGCAGTTGTCGGAAAGGCCGAGATCATGGATGCACCCGGCCCCGGCGGTCTCGGCGGTACGTTCGCCGGCAACCCCGTTGCTTGCGCGGCGGCGCTCGCGATCTTCGAGATCATGGACGAACCGTTCTTGGAACGGGCGCGTACGGTCGGAACGCGTATCGAGGCGGCGCTTCTTGCGTTGCAGGCGCGCCATAAGGAGATCGACGACGTACGCGGGCTGGGAGCGATGATGGCGATGGAGCTTTCTTCGGGCGCCGGAGACGTCGTCGCAGCCGCGCGACGCCGTGGATTACTCCTGTTGCTTGCCGGCGAGCAGAACGTCGTCCGCATCCTCGTTCCGCTAGTCGTCGGCGACGCGCAGCTCGACGAAGGCTTGGCGCTGTTAAGCGACGCCGTCGCGGAGGCATGCACTCCTCGATGAGCTCCGGCGAACGCGAGCGCCGCGTCTACGAGTATACGCAGCGCGTCTTAGGGTTGATCGAAAAGGCCGAGTTGACTCCGCAAGACGCGGCGTGGATCACCAACGAAACCGTTGAGTCGTTTCGCGAGCACGTAAATCCGGGGTTTCTCGAATACCGTAAGGCGACCGATGCACGCGAAGCCGGCGCCGTCGTCGAGTGGTCGGATGCCGGACCGAACTCTTATCGCGACGTAGCGGGCCGGGAATACATCGACTGCTTGGGTGGTTTCGGCATCTTCAACGTCGGTCATCGTCATCCCAAGGTTGTAAAGGCCGTCTCCGAACAGCTACGGCGTCAGCCGCTGCATAGCCAGGATCTGCTCGATCCGCTGCGCGCGATGCTCGCCAAGACGCTTGCGATGATTACGCCGGGCGATCTCGAGTTCAGCTTCTTCTGCAATAGCGGAACGGAGGCGGTGGAGGGAGCCCTAAAACTGGCGCGCGCCTACGATCCGTTCAAACAGACTATCGTCGCCGCAACGAAGGGTTTTCACGGCAAGAGCTACGGCTCGCTCTCGGCGAGCGCTAAAGCGGAGTTCCGGCGTCCCTTCGGGCCGATGCTGCCGAACATAGAGCACGTGCCCTTCAACGACCTGCTCGCCTTGCGCGACATGATGACCTCCTGCCGCGCGGTCGGCGAAGACGTCGGGGCCGTTCTGCTCGAGCCGATCCAAGGCGAAGGCGGCGTCAACATTCCGGACGACGATTACTTGCCCGGCGTACGGGCGCTCTGCGACGAGTTCGGCGCGCTCTTCATTCTGGATGAGGTGCAGACGGGAATGGGACGCACGGGCAAGATGTTCTGCTGCGAACACTACGGCATTGCACCGGATCTGATGTGTTTAGCGAAGGCGTTCGGGGGTGGAGTAATGCCCGCCGGTGCGGTCATCGGCCGGCGCGAGATCTTCGCCCGGCTTTTCGACAACCCGTTCCTGCACACGTCTACCTTCGGAGGCAATCCGCTCGCCTGCGCTGCGGCGCTTGCGACGATCAACGTGCTGATCGAGGAGCAGCTTCCGCAACGCGCCGCGCGTCTGGGAGAGCGGATGCTTTCCGGAATCCGAGCCGCCGTTGCGGGACGCGACGGCCTAGTCGCCGGCGTTCGCGGCAAAGGGCTCTTGATTGCGATCGAGTTTCACGATCACGCCACCGGCTTCGAGCTTGGAAAGCGGATGCTCGATCGCGGCGTGCTCGTCTCGGGTACGCTCGTCAATGCGCGCGTCATTCGCGTCGAGCCGCCGCTCACGATTACCGAGGAGGAGGCCGACTACGTCTGCGGCGCGCTCAAAGAGAGTCTGGCATTACTGGAGCGTCGATCAGGGAGCGAATCTGAATACCGTGCCGTCTCCGGTTGAACCGCCGGCATAGGCGGTTCCGTAGATCTTATGCCCGGAGTCCATGATGACACTGCCTTCGGGATCGTAGCCGTAGGGCCCATAGTTGAAGTCCCAGAGAATTTTTTCTTTGTAACCGTGACGGCTTGGCGCGAGTGCATACAGGATCCCGGCCAAATGGGTGCCGCCCTGTTGAGTCGTCCCGTACAGCGTACCCCTTGGGCCGATGAGGACGTTGCCGAACGGGTAGTCGCCGTCGGATCCTTTTCCGAAGTTCCAAAGGACGCTTTCGGTGTAGGCGGCAGCCGATCGCGCCAGCTCGTAAACCGCTCCGCAACCATATCCACTGGCGCAGGTCGTATCGCCGCCGAAATAGGTTGTGCCGTAGATGTCGCCTCTTGAATCGAAGCCCAAACTCCCCGATGGACCCGACCCGTCATTCGGGGCGCCGCGGAAGTTCCGGAGAACCTTCTCGGAATAACCCGATTTCGTCGGCGTCAGCGTGAAGAGGATGCCGCACCCCCGCGGGCAATGCGCTCCGCGCGCATTTCCGCCGCCGGAAGCGGTTCCGTAAATGACGCCGCGCGGCCCCAGCGTCAGCCGATCGTCCGGATATCTTCCGTCAAAGCCCTCGCCAAAGCTCCAAATGATGCTTTCGCGGTATTCCCGTCCTACCGGATCCAGCTTGAAGATAGTTCCGTAACCCAAGCGGCCGCCGTACTCGGTCACTCCGTAAAGCGCCCCACGCGCACCGATCGCCAATCCGGCATCGGGAACGGCACCGTCGCTGGAGCTACCGCCGAAGCTCCAAAGAACCCGCTCGTGGATTCGCCCTTTGGTCGTGACGCGGAAGGCAGTGCCGTAGCCGTAGCGACCTCCCCAAACGGTCGTTCCGAAGAGCTGCCCCGCTGCATCCATCGCTAAAACGCCGCTGGGGCTGAGGCCGTTGCTGCCTTCGAACGTCACTAAGGTCTGCTCGGCATAGCCTGCCGGACCGGAGGGCGTTAACTTGACGACTGTGCCGCCTCGGTCCTCGAATGCGCCCGCGCTGGCGCCGCCGTAGAGATTTCCTGCGGCGTCGGAAATCACGCCACCGAGCGGATCGGCGCCGTCGCTGCCGCCCGTGAAGGTCCAAAGGACCTGCGGAGCATCGCGCTGCGTGGCCGGCGATAGCACTCGCGCCGGCACGATAGAGCCGGCGCCCGTGTTTGCCTCCCCGCACGCGGCAAGTGTCGCAACGCTTACCAATCCCGCTACGAGGGAGCGAGGGCTCAACAGTATCTCCATGGGCCGGGTCGAAGGTTTATGAGTAGTAGGAGTTTAGTTGCATGCAAACCGCGTCCGATACGGAATCCCGTTCGCGAGAAATTCTTCGGAATCTTCCGCAGATCGACGGCGTCATCCCGATGTACGTCGGCGGAGGATGGCGCCTCGCCGGCGATGGTGCAACGCGCGAGCTTTTCAATCCGGCCGACGGAACGCCAGTCGCGGTCGTCGCCGAGGCGAGCGCGACCGACGCCGAGGCGGCCATCGCCGCCGCTCGGCGCGCATTCGACGACGGACCCTGGAGCACGACGAGCGCCGCGGATCGCGCCGCACTGCTTTTCAAAGTCGCCGACGCGATCGACGCAAATCGGGATGAGCTCATGCGCATCGACACGCTCAACAACGGCAAGCCGTTGCGCGAGACCGAGTACGACGCGATCGATGCGGCCAATTGTTTTCGCTATTATGCAGGCCTTGCGACCAAACCGCACGGCCAGACCTTCGACGTGCCGGCCGCCTCACAAACGTTTACGGTTCGCGAACCGATCGGCGTCTGCGGACAGATCGTTCCGTGGAACTACCCGCTGCTGATGGCCGTCTGGAAGCTTGCTCCGGCGCTTGCAGCCGGCAACGTCTGCGTGCTAAAGCCCGCGGAGCTGACGCCGCTCTCGACGATCCGGCTCGCCGCGATCTTCCACGAGCTCGAGTTTCCTCCGGGTGTGGTCAACGTCGTCACCGGCGCGGGCGCGACGGCCGGTCACGCGATCGCCGCAAGCACGCTCGTCGATAAGATCGCATTTACGGGCGGTACCGCGACGGGGCGCAGCATCATGCAAGCTGCGACTTCGAATCTCAAGAAGATCTCGCTGGAGCTCGGAGGCAAATCCCCGAATATCGTCTTTGCCGATGCCGACTTCGATACTGCGATCGATTATGCGCTCTTCGGCATCTTTGCCAACGCCGGACAGGTCTGCTCCGCCGGCTCGCGTCTCGTCATCGAAGGCTCGCTGCGCGATCGCTTCGTCGAACGGCTCGTCGAGCGCGCGCAGAAGATTCGCGTCGGCAACGGCTTCGATCCGCAGACCGAGATGGGCCCCATCATCTCACCGCTGCATCGCGAACGGGTCGAAGCTTACATCGAGACGGGCGTGCGCGAAGGTGCGCGGCTGCTCTGCGGCGGCAATCGGCTGGGGGGTTCGCTCGCGGGGGGAAACTTCATCGCCCCGACGATCTTCGACGACACCTCTCGCGAGATGCGCATCGTAAAGGAGGAGATCTTCGGACCGGTCCTCGTCGTTCAAACCTTCGACGACGAAGCCGAGGCCGTAGCAATCGCCAACGACACGATCTACGGGCTCGCGGGTGCGGTCTTCACGCGCGACATTGCGAAGGCGCATCGCGTCATTCGCAAGCTGCGCGCCGGCATCACGTGGATCAATACCTATCATCCGACCTACAACGAGGCGCCGTGGGGCGGCTATAAGCAGTCCGGCATCGGGCGCGAGCTCGGCACTTACGGCTACGACGCCTACACGGAAGTTAAGCAGATCAACGTCAATCTCGACGTCGAACCCTCGGGCTGGTTCTCAGAACAGACTTAGCCGCGAGAGCGCCGCGATTACGGTTTCATCGTCCTCGGGTGCGATCGTGCGTAGATCGAGCAGCACGCGATCGCTCCCGATGCGCGCGACGATCGGCGGATCCGCCGCACGAAGCATCGCAGCAAAATGCTGCAAATCGTTCGGCGCTAGAGCCACCGCAACCGAAGCGATGTGCTCTCGCGGAAGCGCTCCGCCGCCGGCGTATGCATCGCTCTCCACGATCGTCGCGCCCGCAATCGCGCGCACGTACGTCTCTGCGCGCGCCCGCAGCTCGGGTATCGGCGTCGCCAACATGCGATAGACCGGCAATCGCTCGCGCGCGCCGCCTGCGCGATAAGACTCGAGCGTCGCCCCGAGCGCGGCAAGCGTGAGTTTCCCGACGCGCAACGCGCGCAGCAGCGGATTGTTACGCAGCCGCGCGACGAGGGGCGCGCGCCCGGCAACGATGCCGGCCTGCGGGCCGCCGAGCAGCTTGTCGCCCGAAAACGTCACCAGCGACGTCCCGTCGCGCAACGCCTCACCAACCGTGCGTTCGTGCGCGACGCCGTACGCGGCGAGATCTGCGAGCGCCCCGCTGCCCAGATCTTCGACGACGGGAACGCCGGCACGCCGGCCAAGCGCCGCCAGCTCTTGCGCGCCCGGCTCGTGCGTAAAGCCCTCGACACGATAGTTCGAGGCGTGCGTCCGCAGTACGAGCGCGGTGCGCGGCGAGAGCGCGCGTTCGAAATCCTCGACGTACACGCGATTGGTCGTTCCTACCTCGACGAGCGTCGCGCCGCTGCGTTCGAGTACCTCCGGCACGCGAAAGCCGCCGCCGATTTCGACGAGCTGACTGCGCGCCACAACCACCTCGCGCCCTTTCGCAAAGGTGTCGAGCACCAGCAGCACCGCCGCCGCGCAGTTGTTGACGACCAGTGCATCCTCCGCGCCGGTCACCTCGCAGAGCAGATCGCCGATCGCCGCATAACGTGAGCCGCGCTCGCCGCTCTCGAGATCGTACTCCAGGTTAGAATATCCCAGGCCCACGCGCTCGACGGCCGCGATCGCATCGTCGCTTAGCGGCGCGCGTCCAAGATTCGTATGTAGAATGACTCCCGTCGCATTAATAACCCGCGTTAGTGCCTTCGCGCGCAGGGCTTGCAGCCGCTCGACGACCGCGGCTACGATCGCATCGTAGTGTAGGCCGTCGCCGGAAAGACGAACGCGGCCTAGTACCTCTTCGGCCGCGCTCTTAACTCGCTCTCGACCTAACTCCACTTCGTATGCGGCGATGCGCTCGTCGTCCAAGACTCTATGCATCGCCGGCGGGCGAGATTTGGCCCGGCTCTTCGTCGCCTTAGACCTCGCCAAAAAATCTTTCGCAGGCTAGGCCGTGTGTTTGCCGAGCATCGCGGTAACGGTGTTCTCGGGAACGTAGCCCACGATGCGGTCGACCGGCTGACCGTCCTTGAAGAGAATCAAACACGGGATGCCCGAGACTTGATACTGTCCCGCGATGGTGGGATTCTCGTCGGTGTTCAACTTGACGAACTTCGCCTTCCCGGTGTTTGCGGCGGCCACTTTTTCGACGATCGGACCGAGCATGCGGCACGGACCGCACCACGGCGCCCAAAAATCCACCAGCACGGGCTGGCTGCTCTTTAGCACCTCGGCTTCGAAGTTGGTTTGACTGACTTCAGCTAATGCACTCATCTCTTACTTGAACACTCCTACAGCTCGGCTTGTTGCGGTTCTCCCGTGATCTCGGTAATCTGTTTGGCCTGTTTTCCGAGATTCGTGATCGCGATGACCTCGTCGCCTGCCCCCAGCCGCTGCAGGCGAACGCCCTTGGCGTCGCGCCCGGTCTTGCGGATGTCGCCGACCTTGAGCCGGATGACCTGGTTTCCCGAGGTGATCATCAAGATCTGATCTTCGGGCGCCACGAGAATTTGATCCAGGACTTGCCCGATGTCGTCACGCTGGCGAGCAAATGCCTTGACGCCCTTGCCGCCGCGCGAAGTGTGACGATACTCCGCAATCGGCGTGCGTTTGCCGAAGGCAAGAGAGGTTACCAGCAGCACCTCGCGGCGCTCGTCTTCGACTACATCCATCGCGACAACGGTATCGCCTTGCTCCAGCGTCATCGCCTTGACGCCGCGCGCCGGACGTCCCATGGGGCGCACGTCCTTTTCGTTGAAGTGCACCGCCATCCCGTGCGACGACGCGAGGATTATGTCGCGCGAGCCATCGGAGAGATCGACGGAGAGCAGCTCGTCCTCGGGGTCGAGGTTGATCGCGATGAGCCCGTTGCGCCGCACGTTGGCGAACTCTTCGAGCTTCGACTTCTTGATCACGCCGCGTCTGGTTACCATCACGAGATACTTCTCGCCTTCGAATCGATCGATCGGAAACACCGCGGATACCTCTTCGCCGGGAGGCAGCGTCAATAGGTTGACCAGCGCCGTGCCGCGAGCCTGACGCGTGGTGTCGGGAATCTCGTAACCGCGCAGACGGTAGACGCGGCCCTTGTTCGTAAAGAAAAGGACGTGGTCGTGCGTCTTGGTCACGAAGAAATTCCGCACGACGTCTTCGCGTTTGAGATTCGAGATGCCGGTCACGCCGCGCCCGCCGCGGCTCTGCGTCCGGAACGTATCTACCGAGACGCGCTTGATGTACCCTCCGACCGTATAGGTAACGACCACGTCGATGTTCGGCGTCATCTGCTCGATCGAGATCTCGTCCTCGGCCGGTTCGATGTTCGTACGACGCTCGTCGCCGAAGCGCTTCTTGACGTCGAGCGCCTCGCTTTTCACGATGCCGGCGATGCGGCGCGGGCTGCTCAGGATATCTTCCAGCTCGGCGATGGTCTTTATCAGCTCGGCGTACTCCTGCTCGATCTTCTGACGCTCGAGGCCGACGAGGGTCCGCAGCCGCATATCGACGATCGCTTGCGTCTGCAGATCGCTCAGCCCGAAACGCTGGGAGAGCCGCTGCTTCGCCTCGTCGGCGGTTTGGCTGCCGCGCACGATCTCGATGACCTCGTCGATGTTGTCGAGCGCAATGCGATAGCCTTCGAGCAGATGCGCGCGCTCCTGGGCTTTGCGAAGGTCGTACGTCGTTCGCCGAACGATGACGTTCTTGCGGTGTGCGATGAAGTGCTCGAGCAGCTGCTTGAGGCTGAGTACCTGCGGCTCGAGAGCCACCGAACCGTTGGCGCGCGGCGCTCCTACCGGAACCAGCGCCAGCATGTTGAAACCGAACGTCGCTTGGAGCGGCGTGTGCTTGAAGAGCTGATTGAGCACGATCTTGGGGGTCGCCGTTCGCGCCAGCTCGATGACGACGCGCATGCCCTTGCGGTTGGACTCGTCGTCCATGCGCGCGATTCCCAGGATTCGCTTCTCCGCATGCGCCTCCGAAACGGCCTCCACGATGCGGCTCTTATAGACTTGATAGGGAATTTCGGTGATAAGGATCTTGTGCTTGCCGCGTTCCTCGATGATCTCGGCCTTGCCGCGGATCGTGATCGAGCCTCGTCCCGTCTTATAGGCCTCGCGGATGGCCTCGTGTCCTAAGATCGTTCCGCCCGTTGGAAAATCCGGTCCTTTGACGATCTCGCAGAGATCGTCGTCGGAGAGCTGCGGATCGTCGACGAGCGCGGCGATGGCGTCGGAGATCTCGCTGAGGTTATGTGGTGGAATGTTGGTTGCCATGCCGACGGCGATGCCGCTCGAGCCGTTGATCAGCAACTGCGGCAGGCGGCCGGGCAGAACGCTCGGCTCGACGCCCTGATTGTCGAAGTTTGCAACGAAGGAGACCGTCTCTTTGTCGATGTCGGCAAGGACGTCGAGGGCGGTTCGCGCCAAACGCGCCTCGGTGTAACGATAGGCGGCGGGCGGATCGGGGTCGATCGAGCCGAAGTTTCCGTGCCCGTCGATCAAGGGATACCGAAGCGTAAAATCCTGCGCTAAGCGAACGAGGGCGTCGTAGACCGAGCTGTCGCCATGCGGATGGTAGCTCTTGAGAACCTCGCCGATGATGCCGGCGGATTTGCGATGCTGCTTGCTGGGATCGAACCCCATCTCTCGCATCGCGTAGAGAATTCGGCGCTGGACAGGTTTGAGGCCGTCCCGAACGTCCGGCAGGGCCCGCGAAGCGATGACCGACATCGCATACGAGAGGTAACTCTCTCGCATCTCATCTTCGACGTTGACCTGCATTACGATATCGTTGTTCAATACTTACCTGCACTCATGAATAACAGCTCTTCAACTCCCACGCACGCCACCGCACTTCGCGTAACTCTTCCCTCGCAAGAGGCTGCCAGCGCATTTGCGGCGGCATTTGCGAGACGCCTGCAACCCGGCGACGTCGTCGCACTCGCGGGGCCGCTGGGCTCCGGCAAGACCACCCTGGTGCGAGCGATCGTGCGGGCCCTCCAGGGCTCCGATCAGGCCTTCAGCCCGACCTTCGCGTTTTGGCACCATTACGACGGCGAACCGCCGGTCGACCACATCGATCTCTTTCGCATCGGCGACCCGCGTGAAACCGTCGAGCTCGGTCTCGACGAAGCCTTCGACGGCCGTTCGGTCGTGCTGGTCGAATGGTGGCGCAATGCACCCGACATTCTTCCGCGGCACCGGTACGAGATAGAAATCGAAGGCGCCGGTGAGGAACCACGCATTGTGATTCTTCGCGAAAAGCATTGAACGTTCTTGCTCTTGACGGCGCGTTAGGCGCCTTTTCGGCGGCGGTCGCGCGCAACGATCGCGTGGCCGCGCACTCGTCGGAGACGGGCAACGTGGCGCTCGAGCGAGGGCTCGTACTCGTGCAGCGCGTCCTCGCCGAGGCCGAGATGTCGAGCGAGTCGCTCGATCGCCTCGCCGTCGGCGTCGGCCCCGGCAGTTTCACCGGCTTGCGAATCGCTATTACGTATGCAAAGTCGCTCGCCGCGGTTTGGAAGTGCCCGCTCGTACCGCTGTCCTCCTTCGACCTGCTCGAGTACGGCGGCGATTTCGAACGGGTCCTCAGCGTGGTCGTCGGGCGGCCGGGTGTCATCTCGGCACGCTACCGCAGCGGCGACGAGATTCGCCGCGCGTCGGGCCGTATCGACGAGGTTCTGGACGGCATACTTCCCGGCACGCCTCGGGACGATCGGAGGGCCACGGTCGCGCTGGACGTCGTGGGTGCCGCAAAGGACGTGCTGCACGCGCTTGCCGAACGCGGCATGGAGGTGCGTTCCGTCGATCCGGCCGTCACGCCCGCCGCTGCAGCAGCCGCCCTGGCCGCGGGCTCGCGCACGCCGCCGCAAAGCCTGCACGCAGTGCATGCCGATTACGGCGAGCTTCCCGCCGCAAAGACGCCGAGGCTCTGAACAAAGGAGCGCGCGCGTGAAGATGGAGCTCGGTCGGTCCGTTGCGCGGCCCGACCGTTATGCGATCGCTCCGATGGCCGGCGGCGACATCCCCGCGGTCATGCGAATCGAACGCGCGTCCTTCTCGACCGTGTGGCCAAGCGACGCATTCTATAATGAGTTAAGCACGAACAAGCTGGCACATTATTTCGTCGGCCGCCTCGACGATCAGGTCGTCGCGTACGGAGGCATTTGGGTCATCCTGGAGGACTCGCACATTACGACTCTGGCCGTCGATCCGCAGTGCCGCGGCCGTCGATTCGGTGAAGTTCTGCTTCTCCGGCTTATCGACGAAGCCATCGAGCGAAACGCCGCTTGGATGACGCTGGAAGTCCGCGAAAGCAATGCCGTGGCGCAACGGCTCTACCGCAAGTACGGGTTCACGACCGTAACGATGCGCGCGGGCTACTACAGCGATGACAACGAGAGCGCCATGATCATGTGGGCCGGCAGCCTGCGCGGCGAGCTCTATCGCAATCGGCTCGCCGCTTTGCGCGCGAGGCTAGGCTGAGGAACCTCTGAAGAAATGACGTCGTTCGTGCGGCTCGCCCGCCGCGTAGAAGAGAGTCTGGGCCAGGAGCACCGCTACGCGCACTCCGTGCGGGTCGCGCGCTGCGCGGATGTCCTCGCGCAACGGCACGGCGTCGACGCGCGTAAGGCACGGCTCGCCGGCCTGCTCCACGACCTCGCTCGACTCTACGCTCCGGAGAGGCTCGTGGCGCAATGCGAAGAACGCGGTCTCTCCATCGATGCCGCCGAGCGCGATCATCCGACGCTCTTGCACGCGAAACTCGGCGCCGCGATTGCGCGGGAGCAGTTTGGAATAGAGGATCCCGAAGTGATCTCCGCGATCGAGAAGCACACGACCGGAGCCGGCGCGATGTCGCCGTTGGATTGCGTCGTCTATCTCGCCGACTCTCTGGAACCGGGGCGTTCCTTCCCCGAGCGCGCCGGGCTTTGGAGACTCGCGATGGAAAATCTCGACGACGCGATGCGCGGCGTTTTGCTGCTCGGGATCCGGCACAACGCCCGCAAGGGCCGCGCGACCGTGGCGGCGACGCTGGCCGCGGCCGCACGTTTCGGACTCGCCGGCGCATACGAACTACCGGCGGAGGTGCGCTCATCGGCGAGCTGATCGACGTCGTGCGCGAGCGCGCGCTCGATAAGAAGGGTGAAGGCTTTATGCAGATCGACGTGAGCGGCCGTACCATTCTCGCGGACACGTTCGCGATCGTGACGGGACGCTCGAAAATTCAGACACGCGCGATCGCCGACGCCGTCATCGAGGGCGTTCGCGAACGCGGCTACGGCGTTTCGCGAATCGAAGGCTACGCCGACGGGTCGTGGATTCTCCTCGATCTCGGGAACGTGATCGTACACGTCTTTACGCCCGAACAGCGCGAGTTTTATAATCTCGAGCGCCTGTGGGCGTACACCGAACGGCAGGCGCAGAGCTCGTGAGGCGCGGACGGCCGTCGCATACGACCAAGGCAGCTCGTGCGCGGCGCGAGCTTCTCAAACGGCTCGTCGTCTGGGTCTTCATCGTCTTCTTCGCGCTCAGCGTCGCCGGCGGCTTGATCGTCGTCACATCCGAGTTGCGCGCGCACTGAACGCACGCAGACCGAGCCATCCAAGTACCAAGAACGCGATAAAGTAGTAGACGAACCAGCGTTGCGGCGGCGCCTTCACCGAATCGAAGAGCCAGACCGTGGTCAGAGCGAGAAATGCGAGCGCGACGAGCGAGACCGCGACGTCGACCGGCTTCATTACGCCCAAGCGTCGGGAATAGACGAGGGCGGCTACCGCGATGAGCGCGTAGATCAGAATGAATCCGAACGAGCTGAGGGTTCCGCAGTTGTTGAAGATATCGTCGGGCGTTACCCGCAGAGCTAACGCGATCAGCACGACGCCAAGCGTGAGCGCCGTAACGACGGTTACCGCGACGTTCGGTGTGGCGTGACGCGGCTCGATCCGCGCGAATATCGGTGGGAGAAAACCGGTCGAACCCATTGCATACGCCACCCTGCCGGCCGTCGTGATGCAGGCGAGACAAACCGAGAACGCGCTGCACAGGGCGCCGATCGTCACGGGCAGACGAAGATAGCCGATTCCATAGAGCTGCGCTAGCGTTCCGATCGGAAACGTCTGAGCGCCGAGCGGCCGTGCGGCACGCGAGAAGCCGACGATCTCGGCATAGGTCGCGATTACGAAAAACACCGTCGCGAAGATCACGCTCCCGATGACCGCGCGCGGAATCGTTACCAGCGGACGCCGCGCTTCGCCGCCGAACGCGGTCGCGCTCTCGAATCCGACGTAGCTGAAGACCGCCGCTGCAATCGCTAGCCCTATGCCGCCCGGAAACCCGCCCTCCAGCCTCACCTGATGCATATCTACCGCAAAGGCATGTGCGTGCAAGACGACGCCGGCGACCACGCAGATAATCGTCACCGAGATAACTTCGAGGACGAGCATGAGGAATGCCGAGACCTGCACACCGCGGTAGGCCGCCTGCCACGCGACAAATGCGATGCCGAACACGACGAGAAACGGCGAGAGCCACGGCCCGGCGAGCAGGCTCACGAAGAGCGCCATCGCGCCCAGCACCGCTGCGGCGACGAAACCGTACGCCCACAGTAAAGACCAGCCGGCGATCGCACCGGCATTGGCTCCAAGCTCGTCTGCGACGTAACGATACATGGAGCCCGATGCAGCCGACCGGCGCGCGAACTGATTGATGCAGAGCGCAACGAACGTCAACATCGTGCCGCCGAAGACGTAGGCCAGCCACGTGGCGTTGCCGGCGAGCGCGAACATGTAAGGCGCGATCAAGATCGGCGTCATGCTCGGCCCGATCAGGGCGATCGAGGTCGCGAGCACCTCGACGAAGCTCAGCGATCCCGCCCGTAAGGAGCTCGGGCGCCCGGCCGGCTCTTCCATGCATTGCGATGCTCGGCGAGCGACTGCCGAGTTCCCCCCGAAACTTCGCCGCAGCGCTAGGGGTAGGAGCCGTTATGAAACGCCTCTTCGCTCGCTTTGGCGCCACCATCGGCCTCGCCGTACTCTCGCTCTCGGCGGCGCTGCCGGCCGCGGCGACCGCGTACGTGCAAGACCAGGCCGGAATGTTTTCGGCCGGCACCGTGGCCGAGCTCAACGAGCGGATCTCGAGCTTCGACGCGCAGACCGGCAAACAGATCGTCGTCATTACGACGCCTTCGCTCAATGGTTCTACGCTGCAACAAGCTGCAGCCAACGCCTTCTCGCAGCACAGCGTCAACGGGATCTTGATCTTCGTCGCGCGCGACGATCGCCGCGACATCATCGTGCCCGATCCTGCGGGCGTGCAGGCGGGATGGTTTCCCGCGGACACGCTGCGCGAGATCCGCACCGCGATGGAGGAACAGTTTCGCGGCGAGAACTACGACGCGGGAATCACCGGCGCGGTTGACGCGCTGCTCGGCATCTACCGCAGCCATCTGGGCGGCTTGCGTCAGCCCGGCTCGGGTTCGGTAGCGATTCCGGCGCAAGGGCGGTTTCCCAGCGGGCAAGGAATGCATATCTCCATGTTCTGGTGGATCATCCTCATCGTCGTTGGCTTCCTGATCGTTCGCTCGCTCTTGCGGGCCGCGTCGGCCCCTCGCTACTACGGCGGAGGCACGCCGCCCCCAGGGGCGCCGCCGGGTCCGGGTTACGGTCCCGGATACGGCTATGGCGGTTACGGCGGCGGCAGCTTTTGGAGCGGATTGCTGGGCGGGCTTGGCGGTGCGTGGCTCGGTAACGAGCTCTTTCGCGGCGGCGGTGGAGGCGGCGGCATCGCGCCGGCCGATCCCGGCGGCGGATGGGGGACCGGCGACTCCGGCGGCTGGCAGAGCGATGCGGGACAAGCCGACATGAGCGGCGCGAGCGGTGGCGACTTCAGCGGTGGTGGCTTCGGCGGCGGCGACTTCGGTGGGGGAGGCGGCGACAGCGGCGGCGGATGGTAGGCGTCTATGCGACGCCTTCTCCCGTTTGTCTGCGCTGCACTCTTCGTTGCGCCCGCACCGGCCCTATCGGCTGACCGACCTGATGCATCGTATCTGTCGAACCTACATTGGCGCCTCATCGGCCCGTTTCGCGGTGGACGCGCCCTCGCGGTAACCGGCGTCCCCGGCGATCCCAATCGCTTCTTCTTCGGCGCGGTTGACGGGGGTGTTTGGTCGAGCGACGACGCCGGACGAACCTGGCAGCCCATCTTCGACGACGAAAAGATCGCCTCGATCGGCTCGATCGCGGTAGCTCCGAGCAATCCTCACATCGTCTACGTCGGCAGCGGTGAAGCCGACATGCGCTCCGATATCGCATACGGCGACGGGATGTACAAGTCGATCGACGGCGGTCGCACGTGGTCGCACATCGGCCTGACCGACACGCGGCAGATTGGCGCAGTCGTCATCGATCCGCGCGATCCCAATACCGTCTACGTCGCCGCGCTCGGACATCAGTACGGCCCGAACGCGCAACGCGGCGTCTTCAAGACGACCGATGGCGGCGCGACGTGGAGCAAGGTCCTCTACAAGGACCCCGACACTGGCGCAACCGCGCTTGCAATGGAGCCGGGCAACCCCAACGTCGTCTACGCGGCGCTCTGGCAGACGCGAAGGCCGCCCTGGAACGTCTATCCGCCATCAAACGGCCCCGGCGGCGGGCTTTACAAAAGCACCGACGCCGGACGAACGTGGACGCAACTGACGAACGGTCTTCCGGCGCGCGTCGGCCGCATCGGTTTGTCGGTTTCGCCCGCCGCGCCGCATCGAATCTACGCGAACGTAGATAGCACTCCCGGACAGGGCGGCGTCTATCGTTCCGATGATGACGGCGCGAGCTGGACGCATGTGAACGGAGAGACGCGCATCTGGCAGCGCGGCTGGTACTTTAGCGGCATCACCGCCGATCCGCGCAACGCCGACGTCGTCTACGTGATGGACACTTCGGTCTATCGCTCGAACGACGGCGGAAAAACGTTCGATGCGATTCTGGGCGATCCAACGGGTGACGACTACCATACGCTCTGGATAGACCCCAACGATTCGTCGCACATGATCTTGGGCAGCGACCAAGGCGTAATCGTCACGATCAACGGCGCGAAGACGTGGAGCTCCTGGTACAATCAGCCAACCGCACAGTTCTATCACGTCGCCACGGACTACGCGTTTCCGTATTGGGCGTACGGCGCGCAGCAAGATTCGGGCGCAGCGATGGCCCCTTCACAAAGCAAGTACGGAACGATCTCGCAGCAGGATTTCCGGCCGCTCGACGTTGGCGGTGAGAACGGCAACCTCGCTCCCGATCCGCTCCATCATAATCTCGTCTACGGCAACGGGAGCGGTCAAGGCGGTCCGACCGTCACCCGCGAGATCCCCACGACGGGTTGGGAACAGAACGTCGACCCGGCGATCAGTCATACCGGAACCGTGTGGCGCAATACCTGGACCTTGCCGCTGGCCTTTTCGCCGGCCGATCGTCGTTCGCTGTACTTCGCGCATCAGAATATCTTCCGGTCGCGCAACGGCGGCGAGACCTGGCAGGTCGTCAGCCCCGATCTCTCGCGCGCCGACGCAGGCCCGCTCGCGAATCTCGACGCGCCGACGCAGGCCGACGACAACAACGTACGTCGCCACGGCGTCGTCTACGCGCTCGCGCCCTCGCCGCTGCGCGCGAACCTGGTCTGGGCCGGAACCGACGACGGCTATATCTGGGTGACGCGCAACGACTCGCGCAGTTGGCAGAACGTCACGCCGCCGACGCTGACCCCATGGAGCAAGGTCGGAATCATCGAAGCCTCGCACTTCGATCCGGCAACCGCGTATGCGGCAGTCGATCGTCACCGGCTCGACGACTACAAGCCCTACATCTACCGCACGACGGATTATGGCGCGTCGTGGAGCCTAATCGCTGCAGGCATTCCGAACGGCTCGTTCGCGAACGTCGTGCGCGAGGATCCGCAGCAGCGCGGCCTGCTCTACGCGGGTACCGAGCGCGGCATCTACGTTTCCTTCGATGACGGCGCGCGCTGGCAGCCGTTGCAGCTGAACCTTCCAGTCACCTCGATCCGCGACATTGCGGTGCACGGCGACGACCTCGTCGTCGCGACGCACGGCCGCTCGTTCTGGGCGCTGGACGACATTACGCCGCTGCGTCAGATGAGCGACGCGCTCTCGAGCGGCGGCACCTATCTCTTCACTCCTGCAAACGCATATCGTATCCGGCCCGGCAGTCAAGAGGGCACGCCGTTGCCTTTGGACGAGCCGCAGGCGGAAAATCCGCCCGTCGGACTGTATATCGACTATTACCTCGGCGGCACGCCGCACACGCCGGTCGTCATCGAGATTCTCGGTTCCGGCGGCAACACGGTACGCCGCTGGTCGAGCGCGCGGCCGTCCAAACCGGTGGACCCGAAGTCGGTGGATTACACGACGCATTGGATCGAGCAGCATCCGGTGCCTTCGGATTCGGCCGGCGCGAATCGCTTCGTTTGGGACTTTCACGAAGGCGATTCCGACGGGCCGCTCGTTCCGCCGGGCACGTACACCGTTGCGCTCAGCGTGAACGGCAAGACGGAGAGCGCGACTGCGCGCGTGCTGCGCGATCCGCGGATCGCCGCAACCGACGCGGACCTGCTCGCGCAGTACGAGCTGGCACGCCGCGTCGCAAACCTACGTACCGAGGTAGCGGACTCACGCGCCAAAGCGGAGTCGCTGGCAAAGCAGCATCTCTCGCCCGAGCAAGCGCGGATGCTGCGCGCCCAAATTATCGGCGGACCGCTGCCGGACAACCCCGACGACTCTATGGGCGCGTATTCGCACGATTTTACCAGCCTCTACTTCCTCGGAAACGCGCTCGATTATCTGGAGAGCGCCGTCGAGAGCGCCGACGCAGCACCGACGCCGGATATGCGTCTGGGCTACGAACGGCTTGCGGCGGTCTATCGTCAGACGCTGGAGCGTCTCAACTCGATATCAGCGCCCGGCTCCTAAGGTCTGAGCATACCAGTGCTCGAGGTCGTCGTGGAACCGCACGAGCGCCGGTTCGTGCAGATAGACCATGTGCCCCGATTCGTAGAAGCCGTAGCTGATGTTCGACTGAAGCTGCGGCGCAACGTTGAGATGGTTGAGCGTGTAGACCGTTGCGAAGAAGGGCGTGGCAAAATCGTAGTAGCCGTTGGCCGAGAATATCCGAAGATTCGGGTTGAACGTCATCGCGCTCGCAAGATCTTGCGCGGTGTTGGTCGGCAGCGCACCGTTGTGCTTCCAGTCCCACTGCCGAAAAACGTTGATCGACTGAAGGTAGATCAGCGACGTGTGATAGCCGAGCGCCTGACGGAGATAGGCGTTCCCCGTCGCGACGAAGGCCGCATCGATCGCCGAGTCGGTCGCGTCGAAGTCCGGCCGCTCCGCCAGCCGGTCGAGAGTGTAGGACGTATAGCGAGCGTCGTAGCGTCCCAGCACGAGACCGTTGTCGCGGAAAAGCTCCGTCTCGAAGCGCGAGTACGGAATGCGTAGGTTCGAGGCCCGAATGTAGCTCTCGCGAAGACCGGTGTACTGATGCAGCTTCGCGACCACGTCGTCGTAGGTTCCTGGCGAGAGCCGCGAGCCTTGCGCGAGCGCGTTGAGGTATTCGTTCATCGCAAAGCTCTCGACCGACGGCAAGAGCGCATCGAGCGTCGCCGGCGCGTTGGGAAGGGCGTGATGATACCAGGCGGCGGCGGACTCCGTCGGCAGATAGAGCGGAAACGCCCAGTCGCCGCCGCCGATTGCCGTCGGCGTAAAATTGATGTCCCAGTCCAGTCCGAAATCGAGCACTGACGAGAGCAGCACGACGCCGTTGATCCCGATGCCCTGGCGCTGCAGCGTGTTGACCAGCATCGCCGAGCGCGGCGTTCCGTACGACTCGCCGAAGAGGAACTTCGGCGAGTTCCAACGGCCGAACGCCGTGATGTACCGCGATATGAACTGCGCAAAGGCTTTGACGTCGGGGTCCGCTCCGTAGAAGTCCTTGGGCGTTCCGGCGCCGACGATTCGGCCGAATCCCGTACCGGGCGCGTCAATAAAGACCAGGTCGCTGCGGTCGAGCAGCGAGTACGGATTGTCGGCTAAGCGAAACGGCGCGTTGGGCGTCGGCACGCCGTCGCCGACCTGCACGCGTACCGGACCGAACGAGCCCATTCGCAGCCAAATCGTCGAGCTTCCCGGGCCGCCGTTGTAAAAGAAGGTCACCGGCCGGGTTCGCGGATCGGCGCCGTCCACGGTAAAGGCCGTGTAGAACATCTGGGCGGTCGGCTGATTCTTATCGTTCTCCAGCGTTATCGTTCCGGCGCGCGCCGTGTACGAGAACGTCGTTCCGCCCAGTCCAATCGTATGCTGCGTTACGGCATCTGGAGTCGCCGGCAGCGCCGGCGCGGCGGTCGGCGCCGCCGTGACGACCGTCGCGGCCAGTAGCACGGCGGCGCTAAACATTCTTCAGAATCCCCGCGTACCAGCGTTCGAGATCGTCGTGGAAGCGCGCGAGGGCCGAGGGATGCAGATAGACCATGTGCCCCGATTCGTAAAAGCCGAAAGTGATATTGCGCTGAAGTCCCGGCGCCAGATACAAGTGATTGAGCGCGTATACCGTCGCGAAGAACGGCGTCGCAAAATCGAAGTACCCGTTGGCCGAGAAGACCTTCAGACGCGGATTGTAGGTCATCGCCTGCGCCAGATCCGGCGTCACGTTGAGAATCTGCACGTCGTTGCCGTGTTTGAAATCCCACGACTGATCGTCGGTATAAATCAGGTCATAGATGTTCGCCCGGTAGAGCAGCGGCGTGTTGTACCGGAGTACCTCCCGCAGATAGTAGTTCGACATCGTGGTGAAGACCGAATCGATGGCCGCGTCGGTTGAATCCCAATCGGGTGAAACCTCCGGACGGTCGAGCACGTACGTCTCGAAGCGCGAATCGATGCGTCCGACGGTGCGCCCCGACTGTCGCAGCAGCTCGTTCTCGAAGCGGTCGTACGGAATGCGCAGATTCGAGTTGCGAATGTACTGCTCCGAGAGGCCGGTATACCGATGGAGCTTGGCGACGACGTCGTTAAACTCGTCGGGAGCGAGCCGCGCGCCCTGGCCTAAGGCGTCGAGGTATTCGGTAAGCGCGAAGTTCTCCGATTCGGAGAGTATCTGCGAGAGCGGCTCGCCGCCGAGCGCGTGGTGATACCACGCGGTCGCGGTCTCGGTGGGAAGGTAGAGGAGATAGGCCCAATCCCCGCCGCCGACCGGCGCTCCGTCGTTATAGTCGAGATTCGAGTTCAAGAACGACGAGAGCAAGACGATGCCGTTGAGGGATATGCCTTTGTCCTGCAAGTACTTCGCGAGCACGGAGGAGCGCGTCGTGCCGTAAGACTCGCCGAAGAGAAAACGCGGCGAGTTCCAGCGGTCGAACTGCGTCATGTAGCGCTGGATGAACTGGCCGAAAGCGGCGGCGTCTTCATCGACTCCCCAAAGGTCGTCGCGATTCCCCGCGCCGATGATGCGGCCGAATCCGCTTCCCGGCATGTCGATGAAGACCAGGTCGGTCCGATCGAGCAGGCTATCGGGATTGTCGACGATCCGGTACGGCGGTGGCCCCGTGAGCGCATTGTCGGCGGTCTGCACGCGAACCGGTCCGAACGATCCCATCCGCAGCCACATCGTCGAGCTTCCCGGCCCACCATTGTACATAAAAGTCACGGCACGCCGCGACGGATCCGCTCCATCGAGCGTGTAGGCCGTGTAAAAGACTCGGACGATCGGCTGGTCGTCGCCGTTGCGCAACGTAATCGTTCCGGCGCGCGCGGTATAGGCCAGCGCGCGTCCGCCGAGCACGATCCGGTGGTGCGTTACGGCATCGGGCGTCAAGGCTGGGATCGGCGGCGGTTTCGCCGCCCAAACGGGCGGCGCGACAAGCCACATCGCAAGTGCGATCGGCGCAACGCGTAGCGATTTAACGTACAATCCCGCGACCTCCAGTGCGAAGCCGACTATCGGCGATGGGGCTGCGGTGTCCTGCTAGCGGCGCTCATATAGCTCGGCCCGTAACCGCGTAATCGCGCCCGCAATGGAATCGAGATAGGGGAGCATCGCGCCTTTGATCCGTTTGAGCCGCTCCTCGCCCTGCTGCGTTATGGCGTAGACGCGTCGCGACCGCTTGGCAGGGTGCTCCCACGCCGCGGTGACGAAGCCGCGCTCTTCCAGCCGGCGCAGTAGCGGATAGATCTTGTTGGTGTTGACCGCAACCAAGTCGCCACAGAGCCGCCTGATTCGCTGCATGAGGCCATAGCCATGATCGGGCTGCCGCGCAATGAGATGGAGAAGCAAGGCCGGAAAGACCGTCTTGCTCTTGATCGGTCCGCGTACGGCGTCGTCGAGCCGCTGCGCCGTCGTCATGCCGGCGTCGCAACGGCGGAGCCGGCCTCGTAGGCTGCCTGAATCTCGGCGGCATAGCGCGCTTCAACCGTTCGTCTTTTGATTTTCATTGATGGCGAAAGCTCGCCGCCCTCGACGCTGAACTCGCGCGGTACGACGACGATGCGGCGCACCTGTTCGTAGGTGGCAAGCCCATCCATCTGCCTGCGGACCTCGCGCGTCACGAAGGCGCGCACGTCGTCGCGAGCCGCTAGCATCTCGTTGCTCGCATCGGCAGGAAGTTGCGGCAGCTCGACGCGCACGAGCGGCCAGTTCGGGCAGATCAAGGCGATCGGGTACGGCATGCCGCGACCCGTCACCATCGCCTGCGTGACGAAGATCGAGCGTTTGATGCTCGCCTCGATGCGCGCCGGCGCGATCCACTTGCCGGTCCCGGTTTTGAATATCTCGTTCTTTCGGTCGGTGATTCGCAAGTAGCCGCACGAATCGATCTCGCCGACATCGCCGGTGTGTAGCCACCCGCCCTCGAGCGCTGCGGCCGTCGCCTCACTATCGCGATAGTAGCCCTGCATAACGTTGCGGCCCGCGACCAGCACCTCGCCGTCCTCGGCGATTGTAACCGCAACTCCGGTGATCGGCTTGCCGACCGCACCATACTCGTTTGCACCGGGGCGGCTCACCGACGTGACCGGCGAGGTTTCCGTCAAGCCGTAACCCTGCATAATCGGCACGCCCATTCCAAGAAACGTCATCGCCGTGTCGATGTGGAGGGGAGCACTTCCGCTGGTCAGATACCTCACCCGGTCGAGGCCCAGCACGCGCGCGATCTTGCGTAGCACGAGCCGTTTCGCGATTGCATATTGCAGCGAAAGCCCCAGTGGCGCGCCGCCGCCAAGTACCGTTGCGCGCATGTATTCACGGCCGGCCGCAAGCGCCCACGGGACCAAACGCGCCTTTAGCCCGCCGGCCGCGAGCGCTTGGCCTTTCACGCCGGCGAGCACGCGGTCGAAGATCCGAGGAACGGCGGTCATCTCGGCCGGCCGGACGTCGAGCAGATCTCTCAACAGCTCGCCCGGGTCGTGACAGATAAAGTAGCGCACCTTCGCAACGAGATAGATGTAGATCAGCGTGTGCTCGTAGATGTGCGAATACGGCAGTACGGAGAGGACGTCCGCGCCCTCGCCGATCCCCTCGAATCCACATCTCAGCGCGACCTGCGCATCGAAGGCGATGTTGTCGTGCGAGAGCATGACGCCTTTCGGCGGTCCGGTCGTTCCGGAGGTATAGATGAGGATCGCGAGATCGTCGGGGTGCAGCGTCGCTTCGTAGGCCATCGGAAGCTCGAGCCGAGCCGAGCGCAGCGCGGCTCCCCGCGCCTCGAACGCCCGCAGCCCCTCGTCGTCGTCCGAATTGTGGACGACGACACGGGGAAGCTCCGCTTGGGACTCACGCAGCCGTTCGAGCGTCTCGTGCGAATCGGCGAATATCAGTTGCGCGCCGGAGTGTCCGATGATATGGGCAACGTGATCGAGCGCTTGCGTCGGATAGATCGGTACCACCACGCAGCCGGCAAAGAGCACGGCGAAATCGCAGACGATCCAGTCGACGCTGTCGTGCGAGACGAGAGCCACCCGGTCGCCCGCCCCCAACCCCGCGTCGCGAATTGCGCAGGCGACGTTCTCGGCGCGTTCGAGCAGCCGCGCGCTCGAGGTCGGCGTCCACTTCCCGCCGACGCGCTCGACTAAGACTTCCTCTCGCTCTTGCGCGAGCGTCCTTCGAATCAGACGCGGCAGCGTCTCCTTGGCAGGAAGCTCCGGCTGCATAGAGTCTTCCCAATGCGCGTTGGCCGCAGCACGCCCCTTGCGGGACCGCGGGTAGCGGGGTGTGGGACGTTTTCCGCGCCCTGCTAGGGACTACGCAAGTAGGGCCGGGCGCGCTCCAATCGCGTCTGGGTCATCCCCGCCACGTCGAGCAGCTCGTCGAGCGAGGTGAAGCTCCCGTCGCGTTCGCGCACCTCGACGATACGAGCCGCAACTGCCCGCCCAACTCCCGGAACGGCGGCAAGCTCGGCCACGCCGGCGGTGTTAAGGTCGACGCTCCCGTCGGGCGGCGGGGTCGCGGTGCGCCGCCGGCGGTGAGGCTCGCGCGACCGCGTCCGCGGAGTCTCGCCCACGAACGGAACGTAGACCTCCTCGCCGTCGGCAGCACGCTCTGCCAGGTTGACGCCGCCGGCGTCCGCCGAGGCTGCCAGTCCGCCGGCTGAGGCGATGGCCTGGTCGTAGCGGTCGCCGTACTTGAGATGGTAGAGTCCCGGTCTCTTCACGGCGCCCGCGACGTACACGACGAGCTCGACTGAGGCCAAAGCGCGATGCGGCTTGTGATGGGCAAACGGGCCGAAGTTCGCAGTGGCGCCGGCGTCCGCCGTAGCAACCGCTAAGGACTGGATGGCTCGCGGAGCGGGATGCCAAAACGCGAAGGCGGCGACGGCAAGCACGGCCCCTGCGAGCGATGCGATTCGTGCGATCATGCTCTCCCATCACCCCGCTCGCCTGCACCGTAAAGGGTAGCGGTCGCCCCGCTTCAGCGTGTACGATGCTCTTCATGGCCGAGAGGTACGACTTTCGTTCCGTCGAGCAAAAGTGGCAGTCACGCTGGGAGCGCGAGGCGCTCTATCGCGCGTCGAACGAGAGCGAGAAGCCCAAGTACTACGCGATGGAGATGCTGCCGTATCCCTCGGGCGATCTGCACGTCGGTCACGCGAAGAACTATACGCTGGGCGACGCGGTAGCACGGATGATGCGAATGCTCGGCTACAACGTTCTTCACCCGATGGGGTGGGACGCATTCGGTCTGCCGGCCGAAAATGCGGCCATCGTACGCGGGGCCGACCCGGCGGTCTGGACCGCCGAAAGCATCCTCAATATGCGGCGGCAGATTCGCTTGATGGGGACGGGTTACGACTGGTCGCGCGAGATCGCAACCAACGAGCCGGAATATTACCGCTGGAATCAGTGGCTCTTCTTACAGCTGTACGAAGCGGGGCTCGCCTACAAACGCGAGGCGCCGGTAAACTGGTGTCCGCACGACCGAACGGTGCTGGCCAACGAACAGGTCATCAACGGGCGCTGCTGGCGCTGCGACCATTTGGTCGAGCGGCGCAACCTCTCGCAGTGGTTTCTGCGAATCACCGACTACGCGGATCGCCTGCTAAGGGATCTCGAAAAGCTAGATGGTTGGCCCGAAGCCACGCGCACGATGCAACGCAACTGGATCGGCCGCAGTGAGGGCGCGACGTTCGGCTTTACCGTCGAAGGGCTCGATGCGGATGTCGAGGTCTTTACCACCCGCCTCGATACCGTCTACGGCGCGACCTTTCTCGCCGTCGCGCCCGAGCATCCGGTCGTCGCGTCGCTCGGACGGATCGTTTCGAGCGAACACGCCGCGCAGATCGCCGCCTTCGCGGAGAGCTTGAAATCGAAATCCGAGCTCGAGCGTACGAGCTTGATGGAGAAGCGCGGCATCTTTTCCGGGGCGTATGCGGCGCATCCGCTTTCGCGCGAACGCATCCCGATCTGGATCACGAGCTACGTATTGGCCGAGTACGGAACCGGGGCGGTGATGGGCGTGCCCGCCCACGACGAACGCGACTTTGAGTTTGCAAGAAAGTACGATCTGCCGGTCGTCACCGTGGTCGTCCCGTCCGATGCGCCGCCGGATGCTGTGCCGGCGGCGCCATACGTCGAGGACGGGCGTTTGGTCGCAAGCGAAGAGTTCAGCGGCATGTCGAGCGCGCGGGCGCGCGGTGCGATTGCGCAGCGCCTCGCCGCGATGGGCCGCGGAAGTACGAGCGTGAACTACAAGCTGCGCGACTGGCTGATCTCGCGGCAGCGTTATTGGGGAACGCCCATTCCCATCGTCTACTGCCCGCGTTGCGGCGAAGTGCCGGTTGAGGAGCGCGCGCTGCCGGTGCTCTTGCCGCCCGGCGTGCGCTTTCGCGGCGAAGGCTCCCCGCTCGCATCCGTCGCGGAGTTCGTCGAGACGACCTGTCCGAAGTGCGGCGAGCCGGCTCGCCGCGAAACAGACACGATGGATACGTTCTTCGAGTCGTCGTGGTACTATCTACGCTACCTCGACCCGCACAACGACGCTGCACCGTGGTCGCCGCAGCGAGCCGCACAGTGGATGAACGTCGATCACTATATCGGCGGCGCCGAGCACACGGTTCTGCATCTGCTTTACTCGCGCTTCTTCTACAAGTTCTTTCACGATCGCGGCTGGGTGCGCGGCAGCGACGAGCCCTTCGAACATCTCTTCCATCAGGGCATGGTGCTGCATGGCGGTGAGAAGATGTCGAAGTCGCGCGGTAACGTCGTCGGCGTCGACGAGACCGCGGAGCACATCGGCGTAGACGCGATGCGGCTCTTCTTGCTCTACGTTACGCCGCCCGAAGAGACCAGCGACTGGAACGCGGAGGGCATCAGTGGACGCGTTCGGCTCTTGAATCGAATTTGGCGCGCCTGCGAACCATTTTTCCAACGGCGTGGCGACGCCGACGCGCGAACCCTGCCCGCAGCCGAAACCGCGGCGGAGCGAGAGCTGGTTCGTGCAGTACACACGGCAGCCAAGTCGGCGGTCGACGAGACGCTCTCCCGGCGCTTCCACTACAATACTACGATCGCCAAGCTTGACGAGCTGGTAAATGTCATGACGAATGCGTCGGCTGCGATGCCCGAGTCGCCCGCCCTGCGCTACGCCGTCGAAGCGCTTCCCATCCACGTTGCGCCGTTTGCGCCCCATATCGCCGAAGAGCTTTGGGAGCGCTTGGGTCATACGGCTTCGGTACACCTAGAGCGCTACGTCGAACCTGACGAGCGTGCGTTGCGCGTCGATGAGATCACCCTGGTCGTCCAAATAAACGGCAAGGTGCGCGGTCGAATCGTCGTTCCGGCAGATATCGGTGAAGAGCAAGCGGTTGCGCTCGCACTCGAGGAGCCGAACGTTCGCAGCTACCTCGACGGAAAAGAGCTGCGCAGGCAGATCTACGTGCCCGGCAAGCTCCTCAACTTGGTTGCAGCGTGAACGAACCGCAGCGAATATCGACCGGCGTCTGCATCGTCGGCGGAGGTCCATGCGGCGTGATGCTCGGCGTGCTGCTGGCTCGGGCCGGCGTCGACGTCGCCGTCCTCGAGAAGTATCCGGATTTCTTCCGAGACTTTCGCGGCGACACGATCCACCCATCGACGCTGGATCTGCTCTTCGAGCTCGGCTGGCTCGACGCGTTCTTGGCGTTACCGCATACGGAGTTGTCGCAGATCGGCGCTACGATCGCAGGCGAAACCGTGCACGTCGCCGACCTGTCGCATCTGCCGACGCATTGCAAGTTCGTCGCGCTGATGCCCCAATGGGATTTCCTGAACTTTCTGGCCGAGCACGGGCGCCGCTATCCCACCTTCGGCCTGATGATGCGCACCGAAGGCGTAAGCTTGATCGAGACCGGCGGCCGAACGACCGGCGTTCGCGCGAGGACGCCGCAGGGCGAGATCGAGATCGACGCGCGGCTGGTAGTCGGCGCCGACGGCCGTCATTCGACGGTGCGCGCTTTGGCCGGCTTCGAAGTGGAGAATCTCGGGGCGCCCATGGACGTGCTCTGGATGCGTCTCTCGAAGCATCCCACCGATTCGACGCAGCGCCTTGGCACCGTAACGACGGGCCATATGCTCGTCACGATCGATCGCGGCGACTACTGGCAGTGCGCGTACCTGATTCCCAAAGGCTCTTTCGAGCAGTTGCACGCTGAGGGAATCGACGCCTTGCAGAGGTCCATCGTCGGCGTGATGCCGGCCTTTGCGGATCGCGTCGGCGAGCTGACCGACTGGTCGAAGATTGCGACGCTCGAGGTGCGCGTCGATCGTCTCGCGCGCTGGCATCGCCCGGGTTTACTCTGCATCGGCGATGCGGCGCACGCGATGTCGCCGATCGGCGGCATCGGAATCAATCTTGCAATTCAAGATGCGGTCGCAACCGCAAATCTGCTTGCCGACTTGCTCGCCGCCGGGAGCGTTCCGAGCGAAGCGGATCTGCAACGCATTCAAGAACGGCGGATGTTTCCGGCCAAAGTAACACAAGCGTTTCAGATCTTCGTGCAGGATCGAGCCATCGATCCGATCCTGCACGGTGCGCAGATCGACCGGCCGCCGTTGGCCGCCCGGCTGCTCGACGAATTTCCGGTACTGCGTCGCTTGCCGGCCCGCTTAATCGGCATCGGCGTTCGGCCCGAGCACGTCCGAACCCCGGACGCCTTCGCCTAACTCAACTCTGCGACGAGAAGAGCGAATTGTAGAGCTTGCCGCCAATGGCGCCTCCGACAATCGGCGCGACCCAGAAGAGCCACAGTTGCGCGAGCGCCCAACCGCCGACGTAGACCGCGACGGCGGTCGAGCGGGCGGGATTTACCGAGGTGTTCGTGACCGGGATGCTGATGAGATGGATCAAAGTCAGGGACAACCCGATCGGGATCGGAGCGAAGCCCGCGATCGCGCGTTTATCGGTCGAACCAGCGATGATGAAGATGAAGACCGCCGTCATGACGACCTCGCAGATCGCGCAGGCGAGCAAAGAATAGTGCCCGGGCGAGTGATCGCCGTAACCATTTGAGGCAAAACCGTTCGCCGGCGAAAAACTCGCTTGGCCGCTGGCTATAAGGTAGAGGACGCCGCCGGCGACGATGCCGCCGATCACCTGCGCGACGATATACGGAATGACGTCCTTGGCATCGAAGCGGCGAGCCGCCCAAAGGCCGACGGTAACCGCCGGATTGATATGGCACCCAGAGATTCCGCCGATCGCGAAGGCCATCGTCAGCAGCGTTAGCCCGAAGGCGAGCGCGACGCCGGCGAAACCGATGCCGGTATTCGGAAAAGTTGCCGCGAGGACGGCGCTTCCGCACCCGCCTAGGACCAGCCAAAACGTACCGATGAACTCGGCTGCGAGTCGCTTTTGGAGAGGCATACCACGACCTCCGTTCCTAGCGAGAGTGACTTAGCCGTGCGTTCGCTCGCCTTGCTAACGGACCTCCTCGTTCAATCCTTCCCGCGCGAGCATCGCCTCGTAGATTTCGCGGACGCGTTGCAGCGTGTCGATCTCGTCTGCCGGCTTGTCGCTGCGAATGCGCACGATCCGCGGAAAGCGCAGCGCGAATCCGCTTTCATGCAGCGTGCTGCGCGCAATTACATCGAAGGCCACTTCCAATACGATCGCCGGTTCCACCGCGAGCGCGTGTCCGCGCTCGCCGGCGACGTGCGCAAGAAACCACTCCGTAAGCTCTCCGATCTCCGCATCGGTCAAACCGGAGTAAGCCTTGCCGATCGTTAGCAGCCGCCCGTCGTCGCGCACGGCGAACGTGTAATCGGAGAGAACGCCGGCGCGCTTGCCGTGGCCCCATTCCACGGCCACCACGACGACGTCGAGCGTCGAGAGCTCGCGCTTGAGTTTGAGCCACAACTTCCCGCGACGTCCCGGTAAGTACGGCGCGTCGGCCCGCTTGAGCATGAGCCCTTCGTTTCCGCGCGCCCGCGCCGCTTCGAAGCGCTCGTTGATCCCGGCCGCCCCTGGATTGCGCAGAAGCTCAAAGGGCGACGGGACGAGGTGCCGTCCGCCGAGGCGCAACGCATCGAGTGACTCTCGGCGCTGCAGCAGCGGCTCGTCGATCAGCAGGTCGCCGCCGCGCGCGAGCAGATCGAAGACGACGTACGCGATCGGGACCTCACGCACGAGCGAGTCGTCGACCTCTTTGCGCTGCAATCGCGCCTGCAGCATGCGGAACGGCAACACGCGACCGTCGCGCATCGCGACGATCTCGCCGTCGAGAATGAGCTCGCACCCGACGGCGCGCAGGGCTGCGACAACTTCGGGATAGGCGGCGCTTATGTCGTTGAGCCGTCGCGAGAAGAGCCGCGCGTTACCCTCGCGCAGGTGTGCTTGAACGCGAATGCCGTCGTACTTGTCCTCGATGAGCCAAGCCGTCGCTATAACGTCCCGGTAGGCATCCCCGTACGGTACCGGTGCGGCGAGCATGAAGCCCAGCGGCGTGCCGTACTCCACCTTCAGCTCCGGCAGGGTTCCGTGCTTGGCGGCCAACGCCACCGCACCGGCATCGCCGCTTGCCATCAGGGCGCGGCGGACTCCAGCCGGTTCCGCATCGAAGGCTCGGGCGATCGCCTCGAGCACCAAGCCTTCGCGCAAGCCGGCGCGCAGGTCGCCCGTTACGATCTTGACGACGTACGTCGCGACCAGCGGATCCTCGCAAGCACGCAGGATGCGCTCGAGTATCGCGGCGCGCCGTTGATTTGCACGCTTGCCCGAGACGGCAGCGATCTCGCCAAAGAGCACGTCCAGCGTTGCCGGCGTCAGGCGGTCGCGGAAGAGCGTCGCCTCGCGCGGCGGACGCACGAGCGGTCCGAGCGCCGCGCCGAGATCGCCCGTCGTTCGGTACGCGGCGCGCAGCGCGCCGTCGTCAAATCCCCAGACGCGGCGCGCAGCCGCGACGATCGCACGTCCGCCGATCGACAGACTTCGACGATCGCGCGCCGCGAACGGATTGCCGGTAAAGAAGCGCGTCGCCGCGAGCAGATCGGCATCGTCGAGCGAGCGAAGATACTCGGCAAGCAGCGCGATCTTTTCGTTCTTTGCCGAACGCCCGGCGATCTGCTGCGCGGTTACGGCAAAGCGCTGCATCGCGCGAAGTAGTCGTAGGTCGCGCGGATCCCGTCCGCGAGGCCGGTCGACGGCGCCCATCCGAGCTCCCGGTGAGCGCGCGTTGAATCGAACTGCGCGTCGCGCGCGTCGCCGGGGCGCGCAGGGGCGTGCTCGATCGGCGCTTCGAAGCCGCTGATCTCGACGAGCCTGCGGTAGATTTCGTTAACGCTCGTACGCACGCCGGTACCGATAACGTAGCACTCGCCCGAACCGCGCTCGAGCGCAGCCACGTTCGCGCGCGCGACGTCCGCTGCGAAGACGTAATCGCGCGTCTGCTCGCCGTCCCAATCGATGCGGACCGGTAGATGCGCAAGAAATCTTCCGATGAAGATGCCGATCACGCCGGCCTCGCCGTTGGGATCCTGGCGCGGACCGTAGACGTTGCCGTATCGCAGCGCCGTGAAATCGAGCTCGCGCGAGGCACGGTAGAAGCGCAGATAGTGCTCGGCAACCATCTTCGTGATGCCGTACGGGCTCGTCGGCCGCTGCGGCGTGGCATCGGTAATGGGCAAACGCTCCGGCGTACCGAAGGTGGCGCCGCTCGACGCAAAGATGACCTTCCGGGATCCGCCTCGTTGCGCCGCCTCGAGCACGTTGAGCAGCCCGACGACATTGACCCGTGCGTCGTAGATCGGATCGCGCGCCGAGATTGCAACCGAATGTTGTGCCGCGTGGTGGCTCACGATCTCTGGTGCGAACTCCGCGATGAGCGCTGTAATCGCTTCGTCGCGAATGTCCATCTGGATGAACCGGGCGCCTGCCGGAACGTTCTCGCGCCGGCCTCCCCCATGCTCCCAAAGCGAATCGATCACGAGCACCTCGTGACCCGCCGCAAGGTAGGCCTCGACGACGTGCGAGCCGATGAAACCCGCGCCTCCGGTAACCGCAATCCGCATCGCGTTACCGGCTATGCGGCGCCGGCTAGCGAGAGCCGCGTGTCGTCGCAGGGGAACGCCGATGTCATCGTGGGGACTCCTTTGCTTTTCGTTCGTTGCGGTGTTGGGAACGTTGTCCGTTACGCAGCCGGCGCCCGATTTGCGCCCACTTGAAGCACTCGCTCTTTGCGCGCTCGCCGCATATCTTTGCCTCGGTCGCGAATCGCCGCGATTTCGAGCCGCCTTATTGCTTGCCCTGGTCGCGGCGGCGTGCAATGCGCAGCTGCGCCAGCCCCATCGTAACGTAGCCGAGCGCCGCACGGCGCGCTATGCGGCGACGCTCTTGGAGCGCGAGAGCGCCGGCGACGGTTCAACGGAGCTCACGCTCGCACTCGCGGGCGGCGCGGTCGTCTCGGCGAAGGTTCGCGATGCGGCACCGCCGCCCGGCACGGAACTCACCATTCGCGGACGGCTCGAGCCGTTCGACGACGCGCGCAACCCGGGAGAGCCTAGCGAACGCGACATCGAGCGCGAGCGGGGGCTCGACGGACGGTTCGACGCGGCCGCCATCGTCGCAACCGGCGGTGAGCGTTACGGCGCGCGGATTGCGCTCGCGCGCTCCCACGAGTGGGCGCACGAACAGTTGCGAAACCGACTCGGCGAGCCCGCAGCATCGTTGCTCGCGGGCGAGTTATGGGGAGAACGCGCAACGCTGCCGCCCGCTCTGCGCGCCGAGTTTCAAGAGACGGGAACCGTGCATATCTTGGTGACCGCCGGACTGCACATGGCTGCAGTTACCGCCTTCGCGCTGCTGGCGCTGCAGTTATTCGGATTACCGCGCTGGCTAACGTGCCTGGCCGCGGCGGGAGTCGCGTGGAGCTTCGTTTGGTGGAGCGGCGCGCAACTGCCCGCGGAGCGGGCGGCGACGATGGCGACGGCGGCGCTGGCCGCGCGCGCGTGTGGTCGCGCGACGCTGTCGTGGAACGTTCTCGCGCTCGCAGCGCTCGCCATCGTTGCTCTCCGGCCTCAAAGCGTGGCGACGGTATCGTTCGCACTCTCCTTCTCGTGCGTCGGCGCGATCTTCGCGTGCGCGGGCTCGCTCGAGCGATGGATCGAAGCGCGCGTTACGCTTCCGCAGCGCGTACGTGAAGCGCTGACGCTCACGCTAGCGACGCAGCTCGGAACTTGGCCGCTCGGTGCGGCAGTCTTTTTGCAGTTCGCGCCGTACGCCGTCGCGGCGAACTTCGCAATCGTGCCCTGCGTGGCGGCGACGATGGCCTTGGGTGCCGCTACACTTGTGCTGGCTTGGTGCGCGCCGTTGGCGCAAGTCTCCGCGAACCTCAACTCCTGGCTGCTCGCGTGGATGCTCGGCGTCGTCGAAACGATCGGCCGCCTTCCGTATGCCGTGCTTCCGATGACGCCGGCTCCCGCGTGGTGCATCGCCGCGTACGATTTGGCACTGCTCGCGGCGCCGCCGCTGTGGCGTCGTCCTTCAACAGAGCCCGTCCCCAGCGAACTCGAAGGGCTCAGGATAAACTGGGTTCGAACGCTCGTAATCTCCGGGTTACTCTTGGCCAGCGCCTACGTACTCTGGCCACCGCGTGCGTTCGACGAAGACTTGCGCGTAACGGTGCTGGATGTCGGGCAAGCCGACGCGATCGTGGTCCTGACGCCGCGGGGCCATGCGCTGCTCGTCGATGCCGGCGGCCGGCTCGAGCGCGGCGCGCCCGGCGACGATTCCGTTGCCGAGCGCGTCGGCGAACGGATCGTCGTGCCGTTTCTGCTTCGCGAGGGCATTCACGCGATCGACGCGCTGATTCTCTCGCATCCGCACGGCGATCACGCCGGCGGCGTTGCGCCCGTGCTGCGGCATCTGCGCGTCGGGGCGCTCGACGACGGCGGCCAGCGGTACGCGGGCCACGCCTATCTCGATGCGCTGGAGACGGCCCAAAGCGAGCACGTGCCCATCCTATATCCCCGCGCGGGAATGCGGTGGTCGACTGACGATGGTCTGACGCTGCGCTTCATCGGTCCGTCACTTCCCTTCATAGACGGGCGCAACGCGATCAACAGCAACTCGATCGCCTTTCTGCTCGAGTACGGGCGCTTTCGCATGCTCTTCACCGGCGATGCCGGCAGCGAGTCGGAGGAGCGCTTTCTGCGCGAGGACCTCGACCTTCACGCCGACGTGCTCAAGGTCGGGCACCATGGCTCGGCCTACGGCTCGTCGCCGCAGTTCGTCGCGGCGGTAGCGCCGCGCTACGCGATCATCTCGGTCGGGCGTCACAATCTCTTCGGGCACCCCGCGCCCTCAACGCTGGCGACCTTGCAGCGTTACGGCGCGCGAATCTACCGCACCGATGAAGACGGCGCCGTAACCGTCGTCACCGACGGTACGCACATCGCGGTGTCGACGATGCTGACGAGTGCTGCGTCAAACGGTGTTGCCGGGGGCGGGCACCTCGATCGGCAACTCGATCTGGTTGGGGTCGGCCTCGCCGTTGACGGACGACGGCCGCATGTGCAGTGGAGCAAAGCGCAGGTACATGATCGGGATCAGGAGCAGCGTTAGAATGAGCGAGCTCGAAAGACCGCCGATCACCACGATGCCCAGCGGCCGCTCCGCCTGCGAGCCCGGGTCGAGCGCGAGCGCCAGCGGGAGCATGCCGGCGATCATCGCGGTCGTCGTCATGACGATCGGCCGGAATCGCGCGTGTGCGCTCTCCGTGATCGCCTCGAGCTTCGTCATCCCGCGTTCCCTCAGCTGATTGGCGAAATCGACTAGCAGGATTCCGTTCTTTGCGACCAGCCCGACGAGCAGAATCGAGCCGATCAGCGAGAAGAGATTGAGCGTCTGGTGAGTCAGCGCCAGCGCCCCGAGCGCGCCGACGACGGCCACCGGAACCGTGAACATGATGATGAACGGCGTGATGTAGCCGTTGTAAAGCGCGACCATCAGGAGGTAAACGAGCAGGATCGAGAGCGCTAGCGATATCGACATCTCCGCCACGGTCTGGGTGACGTTCTGTTGATTGCCGCCGGCGGCCGCTGTGACGCTGATCGATTTTGGAAGATCGAGCGCGCGCAGCCGTCGCTCGAAGGTGCGCGTGACGTTCGAGAGTATCGCTCCGGGGGCGACGTTGGCGCCGACGAGCACGATCGAGCGCCGGTCCAGGCGCATCATCAACGGTGGCGCAGGTTCCGGCGTCAGCTGCGTGATATCGCCGACGGTGATGATCGAGCCGTTGTTCGCGCGGATCGGAATCGCCGCGATCCCGCGCAGCGAGCGCAGGTCCTGCTGCGGATAGATGACCTGCACGTACTTGAGCCCGTTGACTCCGGTGAACTCGGTCGCCGTGTATCCGCCGAAGGCCGCGCGTATGGCGGTCGACGCGGTGCCGATGCTCGCGTTGAGTGCGCGCGCGCGCTCGCGATCGAACTCGACCTCTACCTGCGGCGAGTCTTGCGTCTGCGAGCTCGTCGCGTCGACGACGCCGGGCGTCGACGCCAGCGACGCAAAGACTCGTTGCGCGGCCGGACCTGGATCGGAGGTCAAGCTCGAGACGACGTAGCTGATCGGCTGAGTGATACCGCCGGAAGGGTCGGTCGCCGGCACGGCAACGACGCGCGCGGCCGGCAGCAACTGCCCGATCCGGCGGCTGAGATCTTGTACCCAGTACGCGGTGGAATGCGAGCGACCATCCTTCAAGAAGAGGTGGATCTGCGCAACCGCGCCGTTATTGACGTAGCCGCTGATTGCGCCCTGATACGCACCGGCAATCGACGTCTCGGATTGCAGATCCGAGATGCCGTCGACGAACTGCTCGGCTTGCAGCGCAGCGCGCTGCGTTTGGACGAGCGTCGTCCCGGTCGGAAAGTTGATCGTCACGAAGATCTCGCCGCGATCGACCGGCGGCATATACTCAAAGCCGACGATTCCCGTGGGAATCAGCAGCAGCGCGAAAACGAGGCTCCCGAACGAAACCCAAACGACCAGCCTCCGGTGCTCCAAGGCCCACGGCAGTGCGCGATGCGCGTACCAGGTGCGCGTGCGATCGAAGGCGTGGGTAAATCGGCCGACGATCTTCCAGGGCTTCCAGCGCGAGTAGAGCGCCCAGCGCCCAGCTAGCGCCGGCGTCACTGCAAAGGAGACGAAGAGCGAAGTGAGGGTCGCGACCGTCACGACCAGGCCGAACTCGCGCAAAAAGAGGCCGACTGCGCCCGGCAAGAACGAGATCGGCAGGAAGACGACGACGATCACCAGCGTAATGACGATCGTCGCGACGCCGATTTGCGTGAGGCCGTTGACTGCAGCGACGTGCGGAGCTTCGCCTTCCCGGAAATGGCGCTCGATGTTCTCGAGCACGACGATCGAATCGTCGACGAGTATCCCGATCATCAACGTCATTGCCAGCAGCGAAACGGTGTCGAGCGTGAAGCCGGCCGCCCGCATCGCCGCCAGCGTAACGAGGAACGAAGCCGGCACCGAGATCATCACGACGATCGCGTTGCGCCAGGAGCGCAGGAAGAAGAGCATGACGATCGCCGTGATGATTATGCCGTAGATCAGCGTGCGCGTAACGCCGGAGAGTAGTTCCTGGGTATAGGTAGACTGCACATTGAGAATCGTGAAGTTCACGTCGGGATACTGCTGGCGCAATCGCGGCAGTTCGGCCAAGACCGCGTTGGAGGCCGTCACCTCGCTTGAGCCGGCAGCCTTCTGCACGTCCAGCTCGATCGTCGGCTTGCCGTTGAAATACGCGAAGACCCGCTGGGTTTCGTACGCGTCCTTGACGGCGGCGACGTCGCCGAGGCGGAAGAGCCGCGAGGACGAGCTCCAGGGGTAGACCGAGCTCGACGCACTGCTCGAAGATGTCGTGGTGTTGCCCAACAGCAGGTTGGCCACGGTGGGCGCATCGGTGATGTCGCCACGCACGTCGAGCGTCGTCTCGCGATCGGGCTCGTAGACGATTCCGCCCGGTGCGCGAACGTTGTTGTTTGCGATGGCGTTGATGACATCGGTTAGCGTAAATCCCGACGAGCGTAAGGCCTGCGGGCTGACGTTGACCTGGATCGAGGACGTGACGTCGCCGTTCTGCTGAACGTACGAGACGCCGGGAACCTGCTCGATTGCCGGAACCACATCGTTCGTGACGATCGCCGACAGATCGCCGAGCGCCAGCGTCGAAGACGACGCGATCAGCGAGACGACCACCGCTTCGCTGGGATTGTAGATCGAGATCTGCGGCGTCTGCAGGTCGCTGGGCAGCTGGTGCAGCGAGTCCTGCACGCGCCCTTGGACTTGCACGAGATCGGTGTTGGGATCCGACGAGAGCGCAAAGACGGCTACAATCGAAGCCTGCCCCGGCTGGATCGCCGTTTGCATGTAGCTCAGGTCGGGTGCGCCGGCGATTTGATCCTCGAGCGGACGGACGATGGCGTCGCGCATCTCCGTCGTTGAAGCGCCCGAATAGGTTACCAACACCTGAATCGACGGAACGTCATAGTTGGGCAGCTGCTGCTTGACTAAATTAACGCCGGAAATGCTTCCTGCCAGAAGCACGAGCGCGAGAAAGACCGTCACCAAGGTGGGGCGCCGGACGAAGAGCCTCGTAAGGCGCATTACGCGTGCGACCCCGCTATCGCAGGCTCGCCCAGATCGCGCGCGACGACGTCGGGCTCGGGCCGGTGCTTCGGCCCCAGCCACATGAACATGACCGGCACGAGGAAGAGCGTGAGCACCAGCGAGCTGATCAAGCCGCCGATCACGACGATACCCAGCGCCTGACGTTGCGCCGCGCCGGCGTCGAGCGCAAGCGCGATCGGGGACATGCCGGCAATCATCGCGCACGTCGTCATGATGATCGGCCGGAAACGTTCGCGCGCCGCTTCGATCATCGCGCTCGTGCGGTCCATCCCGCTTTCGACCATGTGGTTGGCGAAGTCGACGAGCAGGATGCCGTTCTTCGAGGCCAGCCCGACGAGCAAGACCGTGCCGATCAGCGAGAAGAGATTGAGCGCCTGATGCGTGATCGCCAGCGAAGTCAAGGCTCCTACGGCGCCGACCGGAACCGAGAACATGATGATGAACGGCAACCGGTAGCTGTCGTAGAGGGCGACCATCAAGAGATAAACCAAACAGAGCGAGAGGATCAGGCCTGAGGTCATACCGCGGATGGTATCCGAAAGATTCTGCTGTTGGCCGCCGACGTTCGCTCGCACCGCTACGGAGCTCGGGAGCGCAAGCGCCTGCAGCCGGCGCAGAAAGTTGTTCTGCACGATCGATTGCGTGGCGCCGGGCTGTAGGTTCGATTGCACGTGAACGACCGTCTCGCGATTGACGCGCGTCAGGAGCGGCTCCGAAGGATCCTCAACGAACTTCGCGATGTCGCCGATGTAGGTGAGCGAGCTGCGGTTACTGCGCAACGGAATTCCTTCGACCGTGCGCAGCGTCGTCTGGAACTGCCGCGGGTAGAGCACTTGCACGTACTTCGTGCCTCGCGACGTGTCGAACTGCGTCGCCAGCGTCCCGCCGTAGGCCGCGCGGATCGCCGTGGCGGCTTGTCCGATGTTCACGTCGAGCGCTCGCGCGCGATCGCGATCGAACTCGATGTCGATTTGCGGCGCCAGCTGTTCGGCCGACGTGTTAACGTTGAGCGTTCCTGGCGTTTCGCGTAACGCATCGGCGACTTGATCCGCGTACTTTTCGGGATCTCCGTTTGTCGAAGTTACGAGGTAATCGATCGGCTGCGCGTTGCCGCCGCCCGTCCCGGTCGCCGGGATTGCAACGACGCGAGCCGTCGGTGCGAGCCCGCTTGCAATCCGGCCGAGCTCGCGCGCCAGAACGTCGGTCGATTGCGAGTGATTCTCCTTGAGGAAGACGTGGATCTGTCCCACCGATCCTTGCGCGATCAAACCACCGAAGTTCGACTGCGTGCCCCCGGCGAGCGCCGTGAGCGAATCGACGCTGCGCAGCGTGGTGAAGCGTTTGTCGATCGCGGCGATCGCGGCGTTCACGCTGGCCAGCGGCGTGCCCGTCGGATAGGTCAGCTGCACGAAGATCTCGCCGCGGTCGACCGGCGGGATAAATTCGAAGCCGACGACTCCTAATGGTACCAGCAGCACCGCAAGCACCACGGCGACCGCACAAACCGCAAAGACCCAGCGCGGGCGCTCGAGCCCCCAAGGAAGCGCGCGGCTCGCGTACCACTGGCGCAGCCGCTCGAAGCCGCGCGCAAAGCTAGCGATGAGCCGCGGCGGTTTCCAGCGCGAATAGAGCGACCAGTTGCCGGCCAGTGCCGGCGTAATTGTGAACGAAACCGCCAGCGAGGTTAGCGTCGCCACCACGACGACAAGCGCGAACTCCGACAAGAAGCGCCCGACGGTTCCCGGCAGAAACGCGATCGGCAAGAAGACGACGACGTCGACGAGCGTAATGACCACGGCCGCCGGTCCTATTTGCGTACGCCCCTTTATTGCGGCAACTTGCGGCGGCTCGCCGTTTTCATGATGGCGTTCGACGTTTTCCAACACGACGATCGAGTCGTCGACCAGTATGCCGATGATCAGCGTCATCGCCAAAAGTGAGACGGTATCGATCGTGAAGTTTACGAGTTTCATCGCGGTGAGCGTGACGCAGAGCGAGGAAGGAATCGCGATGAGGACGACGATTGCGTTGCGCCACGAGCGCAGGAAGAAGAGCATTACGATCGCGGTGATCACGACGGCTTCGATCAGCGTGTGAAAGACGCCCCAAATCTGTTGCTTGGTGTACGCCGCTTGATTGTTGAGGATCTTAAAGTCGAGGGCGGGATAACTCTGCTCGATCGCGGGCAACGCCTTCAAAACGTTTTCTGCCGCGGTAACTTCGCTCGCGTTGGCCGCCTTCTGTACGCCCAGCGAAATCGTCTGTGCGGAGTTTACGTAACTGTATTGGCGTTGCGGCTCGAAAGCGTCGGTTACCGTCGCGATGTCGCTGATGCGCAGTAGCCGCTGCGAAGCGCTCCACTGATTTAGCGACGCTAGCGAGGCTCCGCCGTACGCCGTACCCGTCGCGGCCGGCGCGTTCGGGGCCGACGGGTTTGCCGAGCCCGGCGCAGCCGTAGCCGACGCCTGCGCCGGGAGGGCGCTCGGGAGAGCGAGCGGCGTCGCACCCGAAGTCGGTAAGGGCGACGGCGTCGCAATCACCGTCGCGGCGGCGGTAACGGTTACGTACGGCGAGGGCGTGGGCGCCGGTCCGACGGACGGAATCGGCGCAGGCCCCGCGACCGCAGGCGGACTAGCCGCAATCGGACCAGCCGCGCCCGCCCCCGGGCTCGGTGCGGCGATCGTTCCCGCACCGCCGCTCGTCGCCGATGAGGCCGCCGGCGCGCCGGGCGCGCCTAAAGGCGCGGGCTGGCTGTAGGTCGCGTTGCCAAACGTTGAGGTGAACTGGGAGGCCGCCTGGATCGGCAAGTTTGCAACGCTCGCGACGTTGGTCACGTCGCCCCGCACATCGATGGTCGTCTCGCGGTTCTGCTGATACGCGATGCCGCCGGGCTCGCGATTGTTATTCGAAGCAATCGTGCTGACGATGTCGTTGAGCGTAAAGCCGGCCGAGGTCAGGAGATGCGGGTCGACCGCAACCTCGATGGCGGGCGTTACCGAGCCGCCGACGTTGACGTTCGCGACGCCCTCGATCTGTTCGAGATCCGGCACGACGTTGTTGCTGACGATCGCGGAGAGCGTTCCCGGCGACAACGAGCGGGAACTAACGCCCAGCGTGAGGACCGTCGCCATCGCGGGATCGAACGTTGCGACGGTCGGCGCCGGCAGGTCCGTCGGCAGATCGGCTTGCGCGAGCAGCACCCGCTGCTGCACTTGGACGAGGTCGGTCGTCTTATTCGAGTTCAGCGAGAACACCGCCGAGATCGTCGCTTGACCTTGCTGCACGGTCGTGTTGATGTGATCGAGGTCGGGCGCCCCGGCGATCGCGTCCTCGATCGGCCGGACGATTGCATCGCGAATTTGCGTCGTCGACCCGCCCGGATAGCTGGCACGCACGGTGATCGTCGGAAAGTCGATGTTAGGAAACTGCTGCTGGACGATCGTCGCGAGCGCTACCGCGCCGGAAACCGCAACGAGCGCGAGCGTCACGAACACGAGCGTGGGGCGTAGAACGAATAGTCGAGTCGGCCACATTGCGCGAACTACGGGCTCGGGGAGGCGGACGGCGTGGCGCCGATCTGCTGGCCGGCCGTTAGGCCCAGCTGGCCGTTCGAAACGACCTTCGTTCTGCTCGCCAGGCCCGCAACGATCGAAGTCTTCCCATCGCTGCCCTCTTCCCGGACGCTAACTTGCCGCGCGTTCCCATTTGCGTCGACGATCATGACGGTGTCGTGTTGATCGTCGAGGAACGCCGTCGCCGGAATGCCGACGCCGCTTACGGTAGGCAACGACACCGTCCCGGTGACCGCCATCCCCGATTTCAGGCGCAGTCCGGGATTGGCCAAAATCGCCTCGACGGTGAAGTTCGTCGAACCCGGTTCGACTTGGCCGAGGACTGCGTTGACGCGGCCTCGATAGGTGGCGCCGTCGACGCCCGCCACGCTGACCGCAACCGCCGCGTTACGTCTGATGCGAAAGACGTCCGTCGATGACGCGTTGAGCTCGGCGTAGACCGGATCGAGTTGCTGCACCGTGAAGATCGTCTGCGATCCGGGATACTGTCCGGGGTTGAGATTGCGATTGACGACGACTCCATCCACCGGCGATCGGATCACGGTCTTATCGATCGAGGATTGGATTTGCGCCGCCTGCGCGTACGCGGATTGCGCGGCCGCTTGCGCGGAGGCGACGTTCGCGGCTTGCAGCCCTTGCTGGTACGTCCCGTTGACGCGCGCGTTCAGCACCGCCGATGCCAGGCTCGCCTTCGCGGAATCGAGTTGCTGTTCGTCGTTGCGAACCGTCGTGCGCTGCTGGTCGACTTGCTGTTGAGAGACGTACCCGCTCGACAAGAGCGCCTGATAGCGCGTTAGGTTGAGTTGATCGAGCTTGAGGTTCTGCTGAGCTTGGCCGACGGCAGCCTGCGCGTTGCGCACTGCGTCGTTGCCTTGGCCGATATTGAGCACCGCTTGGTATCGCGTCTGATCGGTGCGCGCGGTATCGGAGACGGCGCTGCGTTCGGCTGCGTCGTAGCTCGCGCGCAAATCGGTCGAATCGAGAACTGCAAGAAGCTGACCTCTGCGAACATGATCGCCTTCGATTACGGCTACCGAGTCGGTCGGTTCGACGAGCGAGCTCGAGATCGAAACGTTTTGATAGGGCGCAATGATGCCGGCGATCTGCACGGTCGGATGGATTGTCGCCGGCGACGCAAGCGCGGTCGGCACGCCGGCCGGGGCAGACGGCTCTTGCCCGTGCCGACGGTGATGCCCGCCCGCGCAGCCGGTCGAAAGAAGCACGATCAGTCCAATCACTGCGGCCAGCCTCATCTCAACAGAGATGCTACCCTGAAGAGGCAGAAGTTCGGCTGAGAGCGGCGGCCCAGCGAAAAAGACCGCCTACCAGCAGCGCGAAGACGAGCGCGCCGAGGACGGTGGCACCCGTAGCGAAGGCGTCTGGAGCGAGGCCGAGCGGCTCGGCCTTCCCGGTCGAGACGATCAGGCCCGCCAACAAGACGCCGAAGAGGCTCTCGCCGACGATGAGGCCCGAGGCGACCAGCACACCGATCTGCTTGGCTCGCGGATCGCCCGCGCGATCCGCCCATCTGTTATACAGCCATCCGATGATCGCGCCGACGACGACGGGCGCCGTCGTCGAGGCCGGCAAGTAGATTCCGAGGCCGACCGCAAGCGGCGGGAGCGAGGCGCGTTTCGTCAAGCGCAGCAGCTCGTCGCAGGCGACAATGAGCGCGCCGATCAGGGCACCGACGCCCAGCAAACCCCAATCGATCTGTCCGCCGATAACGCCCTTGGCGAGCGCCGAGATGAGCGTGGCTTGCGGCGCGGGGAGCGGTTGCGCGGTCGCGTGCAGCGCGGGCGCGCCGGCGAAGCCGTAGCCGCGATTGAGCAAGTTAAGAATCGGCGGGATGACTAGCGCTCCGATCACGACCCCGACGACGAGCGCCACTTGCTGCTTCCATGGCGTCGCGTCCACGAGTTGCCCGGTCTTCAGATCCTGCAGGTTGTCGTTCGAGATGGTCGCGACGCAGAGAAGCACCGCGGTGACGAAAAGCGCGTAGGCAATCAGCTCCGAGACGGCCGAAATTCCGGCGCTCTTGGCGATAACCAGCAGCAAGAGCGATGCGCCGAGCACGGCGAGGATCGCCAAGCCCGAGACGGGACTGTTCGAAGAGCCGATCAGACCCGCCATGTAACCGCAGGCGGCCGCGACAAAGAATCCCGCGATCACTACGTAGATCAGCGCACCGGCGGTCATCCAGCCTGCGATGGGCGCAAGCTTCCCACCGGCAAGAAAGTTGGCCAATAGTGCCGCAAGCGGAATCAGCGAGCATAGGCTGACCAAACCGACGACCGCAAGCGGCAGATCGCGTTCGGTTCTCGGCTCGTTCTCCCAGTTTCCGCCCCGTCGCCGGCGGGAGGCGGCAAGTGCCGACGCCACCCCCATCGCAACCGGGCGTGCCAGACGCCCGAGCGACCAGAGCGCGGCGATCCCGATTGCGCCCGCGCCGATGAAGCGTACTTTATGCGACCACACGGCCGTCGCGACGCCGGCTACCGGTCCCGCCACCGGATGCAGCGCGGTTAGGATCGGCGTCGCGAAGGCCCATGCGATGACCAGCCCAGCCGCAATGGCGAGGCCGACCGAGATGCCGATCAGCTCCCCGGCGCCGACCAGCGCCAGCGAGAGCGAGAACCCGAGACCGGTCGCCGCGTTGCCGAAACGAACGTAGCCAGCGAGTTGGCCGGCGAAGATGCGCGTCGCGACGACTGCGGCAAAGCCCGCCGAAGCGACCGCGCCGCCGATGAGCGCGAGCATGCCTGCGCGATTGCTGCGCTGCGCCGCCTGGGCGGCCGTGCCCACTTTCAGTACCTCCGCCGCCGCCACGCCCTCGGGATACGGAAGGGTCGATTGACTAACCAGCGCCCGCCGCAACGGCACGCTATACATCACGCCGAGGATCCCTCCGATGGCGCAGACTCCAAAGGTTTGCCCGAATGGAAAACCGCTCCACCACCCGATCATGATTAGACCGGGCAGCACGAAGATGACGGCGGAGAGCGTGCCCGCCGCAGATGCTACGGTCTGCACGATGTTGTTCTCGTAGATCGACGAGTTCTTGAACGCGCGCAGCACCGCCATCGAGATCACGGCCGCCGGGATAGTGGAGGCGAAGGTCAATCCCACTTTAAGGCCGAGGTAAACGTTGGCCGCCGTAAAGACGAGCGTGATGGCGGCGCCTAGAATCAGGCTGCGCGCAGTTAGCTCGACTCGATCCTTCACGGCGCATTACTTTGCGCGACCGCGCGCGAACGGCCTTTCGGGCAAAGACAAAGCCCGCAGCGTGAAGCTGCGGGCTTTGCGTATCTTCGGTCATTCTCGCCTGTTTGAAGCCGTTTCCAGCTCCCCACCGACGTTTCGATCCGTTATTTCAATCGGTACCACTCGGATTGCCGCAAGATTTGCGACGGATCGTCTACGTGATACCGCTCGCGGCTCGATACGGTCCGCACTTCGTCATTGGGCGAAGTGTTTGCATGCTAACAAAAGCGTTCACCGATTTGCAATACGTTAGCCGCTCCGTCCACAAGGGCTCCACAACAAATTTTTGGTTACCCACAGTTTATGGACACGACCAACGGATCTCTTAAGGCTTCATCGTCGACATCGGCGTCGCCGTTGGCGACATCGTGGGTGCCGGTTGGGCTGCCGTTGCGGCGAGCGTTCCGGCGCTTGCGACCAACATTCCGGCGACAATTAGCGCGACGAACCAACGGTTCATGGGTGGTTTCCTCCCTTATTTCACCTGCAGAAAAAATCGTGGCACCTGCTCCCCCTACCCACCTGCAAAGCGCCTCTAACGCGTCCCCGCTTTGGCCACCTCGCTCGAGGCCCTTTGGAAACTGGGGGCTTCGCGGGGGGTATTAAAAAGAGGAACCAAAATCATGAGCGTCATCGACCTAGCCTCCAGCACCACCATCACGGCTGAGACCGACCCCATCTTCGAGCGAGTGGAGGCCGTCATTCCGCGCGTCGAGTGGCCCCTGCACGCGCCGTACGTGGCGGCGATAAATCGGCTCAAGCGTGAGCGCAATGCCATCATTTTGGCCCACAACTATCAGGTGCCGGAGATTTTCTATACGGTGGCGGACATCGTGGGCGACTCGCTCGCGCTGGCCATGAAAGCCTCGCAGACCGACGCCGACGTGATCGTCCTCTGCGGCGTTCATTTCATGGCCGAGACGGCCAAGCTGGTTAATCCCCAAAAAACCGTCTTGGTGCCGGACTTGCGTGCCGGCTGCTCGCTGGCGGAGTCGATTACCGCAGCCGACGTGCGCCTGCTTCGCAAGGCCTACCCGGAGACACCGATCGTTACGTACGTGAACACCTCGGCCGAAGTGAAGGCGGAGTCCGACGTCTGCGTGACCAGCGGCAACGCCGTGGAGATCGTCGAGGCGCTAAAGGCGCCGCGCGTCGTCTTCCTTCCGGACGAGTACCTGGCTAAGTACGTGGCCTCAAAGACGAACGTGGAGATAATCGCCTGGAAGGGCCACTGCGAGGTCCACGAACGCTTCACTGGCGCGGATATCCGCCGTTTCCGCGAGGGTGATCCGGCACTAACCGTCCTAGCGCATCCAGAGTGTCCGCCGGACGTGCTCGCCGAGGCCGATTACGTCGGCTCGACGCAGGGCATGACGGAGTACGTCGGCACGCTCGCTGCCGGGAGCCCATCCCGCGAAGTCGGGATGGGGGCGCGCAGCGGAGTCCGGCACGTAGGGCCGGACGCGCAGCGCAGCGCAGAGCGTCGGGACGGGGTGCGCCGCGTATGCAGGGGGACCCATCCCGCGAAGTCGGGATGGGGGCGCGCAGCGGAGTTCCGGCACGTAGTGCCGGAAGCGAAGCGCAGCGCCAGAGCGTCGCGCGAAGTGCGCCGCGAGTATTAATGATGACCGAATGCTCGATGGCCGACAACGTCGCGGGACGCTATCCCAACGTCGAGTTCGTGCGGCCCTGCAACCTCTGTCCGCATATGAAACGCAACACCCTTCCCAAGGTGCTCCACTCGCTCGAAGCGATGGAGTACGAGGTGACGATCGATCCCGGCGTGGCTTCGCGCGCCCGTCGCGCGGTCGAGCGAATGCTCGATTTCAGCCGCCGCCCGCGGGATTAGGGCCTTTCGTGAAGCGGTTATATAGCGACGCGCTCGTCGTCGGCGCCGGCATCGCCGGTTTGACTGCCGCACTCAAGTTGCAGCCTGCCAAGGTGACGGTGCTCTGCAAGACGCGCCTCGGCAAGGGCGCCGCCACGGAGTGGGCCCAGGGCGGTATCGCGGCCGCACTCGGTGCCGACGACTCGCCTCGGCTTCATGCGATAGACACCCAACGCGCGGGGGCCGGCATCAGCGATGGCAAGATCGTGGAGATCCTCACCCAAGACGCCCCCGCGCGGGTCGAAGAGCTGCTCGAACTCGGAGCCGCCTTCGACCGCACAGATGCCGGAGAGCTTGCGCTCGGACGCGAGGCCGCGCATCAACGCCGCCGTATCGTTAAGGCGGGCGGCGACGCGACGGGTCACGAGATTCTAAAAACACTGATCGAGGCCGTGCGGGCTCATCGCTCGATCGAGATTCTCGAGAACGTCGTCGCCGAGGATCTGCTCGTCGACGACGGGAGCGTCGCGGGCGTTAGGGCACAAGGCGCAGCATCGCTCGAGAGCGTGGAGCACCGCTGTGATGCCGTCGTACTGGCGACGGGCGGTATGGGACGACTCTATCGCTATACGACCAATCCGGTGGAGGCGACCGGCGATGGCATCGCAATGGCGGCACGCGCGGGGGCGCTGCTCGCCGACATGGAGTTCGTGCAGTTCCACCCGACGGCACTGGCGATCGGGCGCGACCCGATGCCGCTGGTCACCGAAGCCGTTCGGGGCGAGGGTGCGACGCTCGTCAACGATCTCGGCGAGCGTTTCATGCTGGCGATTCATCCCGATGCCGAGCTTGCACCGCGTGACGTCGTCGCACGTGCGATCTTCGAGCAGCTGCAACGCGGACGAACGGTTGGGCTCGACGCGCGCCGCGCGATCGGGGCACGCTTCCCGCAAGCCTTCCCGACAGTCTTTCGCTTCTGCATGGATGCCGGCATCGATCCGCGTGTGCAGAACATCCCGGTCGCACCCGCGGCGCACTACCTCATGGGCGGCATCGCAGTCGACGAATGGGGGCGTACCTCGCTGGCCGGTCTCTGGGCCTGCGGCGAGACGAGTGCGACGGGCGTGCACGGCGCGAACCGTTTAGCGAGCAACTCGCTGCTCGAGGCGTTGGTGTATGGCTCGCGCGTCGCCGCCGACATCGCCGGTGCTCCGCATCGAACGGCATCGGAGCATCGGGCTTCCAGCGGCGCGAATACGCAAGACCTGCGTAGGATTGGACCCACGGAGGCGCAAGCGATCAACGATCTACGCAACGTGATGTATGCCAACGTCGGGCTAGTGCGCAACGATGCCGGCCTGCGGGAGGCGCTCGCGCGCATCGCCGGGCTCGAGGCTACCGTCGCACGCGCGGGCACCTTGCGCAATCTGCTGGTGATCGGGCGTTTGATCGTTGAAGCCGCATTGGCGCGGCACGAGAGCCGCGGAAGCCACTACCGAAGCGACTATCCACAGAGTGATGAAGCCCTCGCAAAGCGTTCCTTCACGCGACTGCGCAGCGTCGCTTGAGCTGATCGCCGCTCCGCTCGTGCGGGCGGCGCTGCTCGAAGATGTCGGCCGCGGTGGCGACCTGACGACCGAAGCGGTCGTCGAGCCGGAGCGTCGTGCCCGTGCGCGCATCATCGCGCGCCGCGCGGGCGTCGTTGCCGGACTCGACGTCGCGATACTCGCCTTTCGATTCCTCGACGAGAATGTCGAGCTTTTGGATCGCATACCGGAGGGTGCACGCGTCGAACGCGGCCAAGCGGTGGGCGAGATCGCCGGAAGCGCGCGCGCGTTGCTTACCGGCGAACGTACCGCGCTCAACTTGCTCTGCCGTATGTGCGGTATCGCGACCGCGACGCGCGAGCTGGTCGATTTGATCGAAGGCAGCGCGGCGCGCATCGCCGACACGCGCAAGACGACGCCCGGGCTGCGGGCATTAGAGCGTTATGCGGTCCGGCGCGGCGGCGGCGTCAATCACCGCTTCGGCTTAGACGACGGCGTGCTGATCAAGGACAATCACCTCGCGCTTGCCGGATCGATACGTGAGGCCGTTGCGGCGGCTCGCGCGCGCGCCGGCCATATGGTGAAGGTCGAGATCGAGGTCGATACGCTCGATCAGCTTCGAGAGGCGCTGAGCGAGCCGATCGACGCGGTGCTCCTCGACAACATGACGCCGCAGGAGCTTGCGAAGGCGGTAGCGATCGTTGCGCGACGCGTCGTCACCGAGGCTAGCGGCGGGGTCACGAGGCAGAACGTCGCCGCGATTGCCGCTGCCGGCGTCGACATCATCAGCGTCGGCTGGCTCACCCACAGCGCACCGGCGCTCGATCTTTCCTTAGAGATCGTAACCTGACTCGAGACGATCTATCGATACAGAACCAGCGCAAAGGCCACGACCGCGCCAATCGCGGCGACGAAGAGAGAAACCGCGTAGCCGGCAATGCTTGGCAGGCTTACGACGCGCGCTTCGCGCAAGCCGCGATCGGTGACCGCGTAGCGCCAAGCACCCAACAGGGCGAGAAACACCCCGAAAAGGGCCATGACCGTTCCAAAGCTCGTCGAGAGGCGGGGACCTCCGGCCGTTCCATGGAGCAGCGCGGCAAACTCGCGTGCGAAGAGTGAGAATCTCGCGATGACGAAGCCGAAAGCAATGAAAGCGAGCGCCGTTCGCACGTAGGCCAAGTAGGTTCGCTCGTTGGCTAAGGCGTCGCTCGCGTGTACGGCGGCATCGACCCGGCGCTCGGGCTGCTGGGATTGCATGACCCTTTCGGCGTTAGGCGAAAGCTGCTCGAACCATGTCTACCGAACGAAACGCCTCGCCATCGAACGAACTGCGCAAGACCAACTACGATTTCGTGCCGCCTCCCGCCCTCGTCGAGTTCATGTCGGGCAACTGGATCGATCGGCCCGTCCAGCCGCGGCCGCATCCGCAGGCCGCCCGGTTTGCGCAGCGGCGTGCGGCGCTATCGCCGGAATACCGTGGAAGCTATCTGATCGTCCCCGCCGGCCGCGAGCGGATCCGCGCCAACGATACCATCTATCGCTTCCGAACCTCGAGCGATTTCGCGTACCTCGCCGGCGACGGCGATCCAGGAGCGGTGCTGGTCTTCGAACCCGACGGCGCGCAGCACCGCAGCCTGCTCTTCGTTCTCGGCCACAATCGCGGCCGCCCCGAGTTCTTTACCGACCGCTTCGCCGGGGAGCTGTGGGTCGGACCCCATCGCGGCGTGGCGGAGAGCCAAATCTACTACGGCGTCGACGACTGCCGTCCGCTGGAAGCTCTCTCTCCCTACCTGCAAGAGATGCGCGATGCGCAGTATCAGGTGCGCGTCGTACGCGGCAATGACGACGTCGTCGATCGCCTCTTCGAACGCAGCGACGGTGACGACGAGTTCGCCGAGCGCCTTTCGGAGATGCGCCTGGTCAAAGACGAGTACGAGCTCGACGAGCTCCGCAAGGCCTGCGCGATTACCAAACTTGCTTTTGAGGATGCATTGCGCGTAATGCGCACTGCCACGAGCGAACGCCAAATCGAGGCCGCGTTTTGGAGCCGCGCCCGCATCGAAGCCAACGACGTTGGTTATCTGACGATTGCGGCGGCCGGTCCGCACGCCTGCACGCTGCATTGGACGCGCAATACGGGAGCGGTATCACCGGGCGAGCTGCTTCTGCTGGATGCCGGCGTCGAATGCGACTCGCTCTATACCGCCGACGTCACGCGTACGCTGCCGGTCTCCGGACGCTTCTCACCCGAACAGCGCACGATCTACGACCTCGTCTGGGAGGCACAACGCGAAGGCATTGCGGCCGTTGCGCCCGGAAACGATTTTCTCGAGCCGAACCGGCGCGCGGCACGCGTGCTCGCCCAGGGTCTCATCGATCTCGGCATATTGAAGTGCTCCCTCGAAGAGGCGCTCGATCCCGAGCGGCTGTTGCACCGGCGATACACGCTGCACGGCGTCAGCCACATGCTCGGGCTGGACGTGCACGATTGCGCGAAGGCGCGCGACGAAGAGTATCGCTACGCTCGCCTGCGCGAGGGGATGGTTCTCACTGTCGAGCCCGGACTCTACTTTCAGCCCGACGATGCAACCGTTCCGGAGCGCTTTCGCGGGATCGGAGTGCGAATCGAAGACGACATTGCCGTCACGAGTGGCGGCGCCGAAAACCTATCGGCCGCTCTCCCGAGCGCGGCCGCCGAGGTCGAGCACTGGATCGCGGATCTGTGGAGCGAGGCCGCTCCGGCTACGAGGCGGGCGTAACCGACCCGGGCGGCGGCGACGAGGGCGGCAGGCCAGGCGGCGAGGGCGGCGAGGAGGGCGGCAGGCCGGGCGGCGACCCGGGGGGCAGGTTGGTCGGCACCACGCTGGCGCGCAATGCCGCGATCTCATCTTCGATCGGCCACCGGCCGAATGCCAGGATGATTATGCAGACGAACTGGCCGATTCCCGGAATGAGGTTCAGCAGCGAGAGCGCCCCGTTGTACCCGGCCTTGGCAAGTATCCGCCAATAGATCCAGATCGAGAATGCCACCACGGCGATGAGGACGATGCCGTATATGATGAATATCGTGGCAAGGACGCTAGAAGTGACCGCCGAGTTATTGTCCAACTTCGAAATCCTCCAGTCGTAGCAACGTTAGAAGACGAGGCGTGCCGACCGGCACGTTAGTGCACCGTTCAACCTCGCGGGGGCGATCCCCAGCCCGATTGAACGAACGAACCATCGATTACGATGACGGGAACCGTTGGATCCCCGCCGCTGTACGCCAACATTCGCTCGCGCGCCTTGCGATCGTTTTGCGCGTCGTAGCGCTGGTATGAGGTTCCCCGAGCATCGTAAAACGCCATCGCGCTCTTGCAATACGGGCAACTCGGAGAGATGTACAGCTCCAACTTCGCGCCCGGAGGAATGCGCTCCACGTCGAACTTCTTCGCCATGCCGCTCATCTTCGTACCGACGCCGCTGGGGAACCTGCGCGACGTTACGGTGCGCGCGCTCGACGTTTTGCGCGAGGCGGAGATCGTCGTAGCCGAAGATACGCGCGTTGCGAAGCGGCTGCTCGCGGCTCTGAAGCTCGCCGGCGCACCAATCTGGAGCTATCGAGAGCAGAACGCGGGGCGCGTCACCGAGGCGATTCTCGAACGGGCGCGCTGCGCCGTCGTGGCTGTTACTACGGATGCGGGCATGCCCGGAATCTCCGACCCGGGCAGCGATTTGGTCGCCGCGGCGCGCCGGGCGGGCGTTGCCGTCGAGGTGCTGCCCGGGCCGAGCGCCGCGACCGCCGTCGCCCTGTTGTCGGGCTTTCCGCTCTCACGTTTTACCTTTGAGGGATTTCCACCCCGCGCCGCTTCGGCACGTCGCGAGCGCTTCGCGGCGGCGCTGCGCTCGGCGACGACCTCGATTTGGTATGAGTCCCCAAAGCGTATCCACGCCAGCCTGGCCGATCTGGCGGCAATTGCACCCGACGCGCAGGTCTTCGTCGTGCGCGAGTACACCAAGCTGCACGAACAGCAGCTTTGGGGCACGCCGCAGAGCGTAGCCGCACTTCTTTCCGATCCGCCGCGTGGCGAAGTCACGTTTGCGATCGCGCCGTATACCGCGACGGCAGGAGCCAGCGAAGCTCGCGAAGATCCCGGCGCCGCCATAGATGCGCTGCTCGCAAGCGGCCGGCGCGTCGGCGACGTTGCAAAAGAGCTGGCGGCGCGCGGGCTGGGCGAACGGCGCGACCTCTACGCGGCGGCCACCGTGCGGAAGGCGGCACGGAAAACGCGGCTAAAACGGCGCTGATACCGATGGAGCGCACTTACTACGTCACGACGCCGATCTACTACATCAACGGGAACCCGCATATCGGTCACGCGTATACGACCGTCGTTGCCGACGTTCTGGCACGGACCTCCCGCGTTTTTCGTCCCACTTTCTTCTTGACCGGAACCGACGAACACGGGCAGAAGGTCGCCAATGCCGCGGCCGCGGCGGGCAAGACTCCCCAGGAGTGGTGCGACGAGCTCGTGCCGCGATGGAAAGAGCTTTTTGCAGCATACCACGTCGACTACGACGACTTCATTCGCACGACCGAGGAACGCCATACCGCGAAGGTGCGACTCGTCTTCGAGCGGCTGCGCGAAAGCGGCGACGTCTATCGCGGAAAGTACGAAGGCTGGTATTGCGTCGACGACGAGACGTTTTGGCTCGAATCCAAGCTGATCGACGGATGCTGCCCGACGTGCGGACGCGCAGTCCAGTGGATCTCGGAAGCGAACTGGTTCTTCCGGCTCTCGGCGTATCGCGACCGGCTGCTCGAACACTTTGCGCGCCGGCCCGATTGGGTTGCGCCGCGGAGCGTCTACAACGAAATGCTCTCCGTTCTGCGCGAAGGGCTCGACGATCTCTCGATCTCGCGGGCCAACTTCGACTGGGGCATTCCGATCGAAGGCGGCGGCGTGATCTACGTCTGGCTCGACGCGCTGCTCAACTACATCACGGCAATCGGTTGGAGCGAGGACGAAACGCGCTTCGCCGCGCTGTGGCCGGCCGCGACGCAACTGATGGCCAAAGATATCGCCCGCTTTCACACGATCGTTTGGCCGGCGATCCTTTGGGCGCTGGGCGAAAGCGCTCCCGAACTCGTCTTCGCGCACGGCTGGATCACCATGGAAGGCCAGAAGATGAGCAAGAGCATCGGTAATACCGTCGACCCGTTCGCGCTCGCCGCGCGCTTCGGTCCCGACTCGATCCGATACTTTCTCTTGCGCGAGGCGCCGTTCGGCAGCGATTTTGGATACTCCGAGGAGAAGATCGCGCAGCGTCACGACAGCGACCTCGCCAACGATCTCGGCAATCTCGTTGCGCGCACGCTCTCGATGCTCAAGCGCTATCGTGAGGGTATCGTTCCGAGGCGCAGCGGCACGGCGAGCGAGTTTGCGCAGCGCTTCGCGCGAATGCCGCTGCGGGCGCGCGACCAGATTCTCGAGCTCCGTTTTCGCGAGGCGCTCGAAGGCATTTGGGAACTGGTGACGGCGCTCAACCGCGCGATCGACGAGCGCAAACCGTGGGTACTGCACAAAGAGCAGCGCGATCGCGAGCTGGACGACGTGCTCTACGATCTCTGTGAAGGGCTGCGTTGGCTCGCTATTCTGCTGCACCCGTTCATGCCGGAGCGCATGAGGGAGATGTGGCGGCAACTTGGCACGCCTGGCCGAATCGACGAGGATTGGTCGTCGTCGCTGCGAGCCTGGGGCGGCTTGCAACCGTTGACGCAGACGGCGCTAGCCGCGCCGCTCTTCCCGCGCATCGAGGTGCCCGGACGCGACGCACAACCGCTCGCGACGTGATCGACACTCATTGTCACGTGCACGATCGCGCTTTCGACGCCGATCGCGACGAAGTCATCGAGCGAGCGCGCGCGGCGGGGATTCGCGCCATGGTTACGATCGGCGAGGATATCCCCGACAGCCGCACGGCGCTCGAGGCCGCACAACGATATGGCCTCCGGGCGGCAGTCGGCATCCATCCGCACGAAGCGGCGGGCGCGCCGCCGGATATCGCAAGCGCGCTGACGCCGCTGCTCGACGAGAGTTGCGTCGTCGCCCTCGGCGAAACGGGGTTAGATTACTACTACGAGCGCAGTCCGCGCGACGTGCAGATGCGCGTCTTCGTCCAGCAGCTGCGAATCGCGCGCGAGCGGGCGACGCCGGTGGTCTTCCATCAGCGCGACGCCTTTGAGGACTTTACGCGCATCCTCCGAGAGGAATGGCGCCCGGGGATGCGCGGCGTGGTGCACTGCTTCACGGGCACGACCGACCAAGCGCTGCGCTACGTCGACGAGTTCGGGCTCGTGCTGGGGATCGGCGGCGTCCTCACCTTTCCCAACGCGCGACCGGTTCGCGACGCGGTATGCGCGGTCGGCGCGGACGCGCTGGTGCTGGAGACCGACTGTCCCTACCTTGCGCCCGTTCCTAAACGCGGCAAGCGTAACGAGCCCGCCTACGTCACCCACACCGCGGCGCGGCTTGCCGAGCTGCTCGGCATCTCGCTCGACGAGCTCGTCGCGCGAACCGACGCCAACGCGCTGCGGCTCTTCGGGATATAGCCCTTTACGTCGCGGCTCGAATCGCCGCGCCGACGACTTGCGCGAGAAATGCGCTCCAAACCGGATACTGGCCGTAGTTTCCCGCGGTAATCATAACGGCCATGTCGAGCGCCGGTACGACTGCCATGATCTGGCCGCCGTTTCCGCCGGCGTCGACGATCTCATACCTGCGCCCTTCGATTGTCAGCGTTGCGAGATGCCAGCCGTAGCCGTACCGGTCGCCCTCGCCGGCGGCATCCTCATTCATGATCGCTCGCTGCACGACGCTCGCCGCCAGCCAGTCAGCTCCGATAACCGGCCTGCTATTCCAGTTTCCACCATCTAAGAACAGCTCCCCGAACTTTAAGAAGTCTCGAGGCCGAAAACGATCGCCGCCGCCCATGTACGCGGCGTCGGTCGGCGGCGGCATCAAGATCATCCCGTATTCGCCAAACTGCATCGGTCCGGCGAAGCGCTCGTAAAAGTACTGCTCCAAGGGCATTTGCGTGGCGCGCGCGACGATCGCCCCGAGCAGGTTGATTCCCGCGGTGCAATAGACGGCGTTGCTTCCCGGTTCACGTTGCATCGGGAGGTCGAGCGCATACTTGTACCAATCGGGCTGCGCGCTCTGCGCCTGCATCGTATCCTCGTTGCCCGGCGAGTTGTCGTCGTTATCGTCGCAGGCGAGACCCGAGCACATCGTCAGCAGATCGGCAACGGTAATCCGCCGTTTTCGCGGATCGTCGTTCGCGACGTTCGGGTACTGGGAGAGAAATGCAAGCACCGGCGTCGTCAGCGCAAACCCGTTAGTATCCTCGATCGCGCGGCCAACCATCAGCGACGTGACGCTCTTTCCGGCCGATCGCACGTCGTGCGGCATCGAAGCGTCGAAGCCGTAGAAATACTCGTCGAGGACGAGCCGGCGGTGGCGGGCGATTGCGATGCTCTGGATGTACGGCGAGCGCAGTACCGGCGAGCGTTGCGACACGATGGCGCTCATCAGGCTCGCAATCGGCGCTTGGCGCATTGCGGCCGCCGCCAGATTGCCAACCGGCCATCCGTCGGCGCCTTGCGCCGGGACGCGATAACTCCACGTCGCGGCCGGCCGCGGATAGTACCAGCGTAGTTCTCCTTCCGTGGCTCGATGGAAAGCCAGCACTTTTGGGCCCGCCGGAAGATCGTCGATAGTGAGCGTATCGCTCGCCACGGTACCCGTGACGTCGCCTTTGTCCGTCGCCCGCAGGCGCAAGTGCGCACCCTCGACGAGCACGGTGCGATTGCCGAGGTAGGTTCCAACGTTTGCCTCGGGATTGCGGATGAATGCGCTTAGCCGGCCGTCGGCATCTGCGCGCACGACCAGAAAATAGTGCATGCTTTCGTCAATGGGTCGTACCGGGATCGCAAATCGCGGCCACGGATCGTTTGCCGGTTGAACCCACTGATTAGCGACCGCCGGCGGCGCCTGCGTCGCCGTCCAAATGCCGATCAGATCTGCCGGGGCCATCGTTCAATTGTGCGGCATTGGGAGCCACACGGTCAATCCGTCGGAAATGGTCTAGCCGTCGCCCATTGCCGTTCGAGCCGCTCGCGTACGGCTCGCGCAATCGTTGCGTCTGCAGTGTCGATTCCCCAATCGGTCATCGCTCCGCGACCGAATGGCGACGTCGCGTTCGCCGAACCGAGCCACGCCCGCTCGCCGGCGGCGGCGAGTTTCTCGGAGTCGTCGCAAAGCCGAACCCGGACGCCGGCGCTTACCAGACGTTCGAGGATGGCCTTCTCTCTTGGGTCGGAATGCAGATCGCGCGCGTCGACGAGCAGCCGCGGGGCGGCGCCCGCGCGGCCGAGCACCGCGAGCGCGTGTTCGACGGCATTGGACGTACCAAAGGACTCGCTCTCGACGATCGCGTCATCACCCGGACGCGCGCCGTTCAAGAGGCTCGCCTCGAGTGCGAGTGCGTCGCGCTTGTTCATTGGAATCGCACGCGCCTCGAGCGGATCGTCTTCGCGCAGCACGAGGTCTTGTTTGCCCCAGTTCTTTTCGTCGAGATAGAGCGTGCCGTCGGTCACAATCGCCTTGGCGTGCAGCGGGTGGCCGAGAGTCGCGCGGGCGCCGGCCGCTCGCAGCTCGCGGGCGAGACGCCTGTTCTCGGCGGCGAGCTGTCCCTTTGAACTCTCGAAGGGACGCCCTTCCAGCTCGACCGTCACATCGGCGCCACGACGAGCGGCGGCCTCGACGGCGCAGAGGACGGGGCCGTGCAGCGTATAGGCTTGCACGTCGATTTGGCGGGCTCGGGTGAGCGCTGCGAGCACCTCCCCGATCGAACGCAGAGCGAGCATCGCGCATCCCATCACGACGCCGCCGAACGACGGCTAGCGCGATCCTCCTGCCCTAGGGCTGCGGTGGAGGAGGGGGAGAGCGCGACGGCACTTGGAAGCAGCCGTAACTGCAATGGATTCCACGGCAAAGGGCACCTTCGTCCGCGAGATGTTCGCCCGAATCGCGCCGCGCTACGATTTCACGAATCGGATGATGACCGCCGGCCTCGACGAGCGTTGGCGCCGGCGAGCGATCGCGCTGCTGGGAGCGCCACGCAATGGGAACGTTCTCGATCTCTGCTGCGGTACCGGAGACTTGGCGTTCGGCTTGCTTCGCCGGGATCCGACGCTGCGCGTTACCGGCATCGATTTCTGTCCGCCGATGCTCGATCGGGCCCGGAGGCGCGCGCAGCGTGCCGCGCGCGGGAGCGTGGAGTTCGTCGAGGGCGACGTTATGACGATGCCCTTCGGCGATCGAGCCTTCGACGGCGCAACGATGGGCTTCTCGCTGCGCAACGTCGTCGACGTCGACGCAACCCTGCGCGAGATTCTGCGCGTCCTGCGTCCCGGTGCGCGCTTCGTTAGCCTCGACGTTAGCAAGGCGCCGAACAAACGCTTCAAGCGGCTCTTCGACCTGTACTTTTACGGCGTCGTGCCGCTGCTCGGGGGAATCGTCGGCGGCTCACGTGAGGCGTACCGTTATCTGCCCAACTCGCTAACGCACCATCCCGACGCACCTGCATTGCGCGAGCGGTTCGTGCAGGCGGGATTCAGCGACGCCGGCTATCTGCCGCTCATGGGCGGCGCGATCGCCGTCCATTACGGGCGGTGCCCGTGAGGGTCGTGCGACCGGCGGCCGAGGACGACCAAGATTTTGAAACCCTCATCGAAGGCTTCTTTCGCGAACGTTTTTCGACCGACAACCCCATCATAACCGAGGCGATCAAACGGATGCTCGCGGCGGGTGGAAAGCGCTTGCGTCCGCGGATCACGCTGCTCGCAGCCGCAGCCTGCGGCGGCAATCCGGTAGAACACCTTTACTTGGCGGCGTATATGGAGCTCATTCACGTCGCGACGCTAATTCATGACGACGTCGTCGACAACGCACAGACCAGACGCGGCGTCAACGCAACGGCCGTGGACTACGGCAACCGGGTGAGCGTCCTAGCCGGAGATTATCTTTTTGCATGGATCTTCAAGAACGTAACGCTCAACTATCCGCATCCGATACCCAACGTGCTCTCGGCCACGCTGGCCGAGATCTGCGACGGCGAGGTCCTCCAGCTGCAGGCGCTCGGCAACCTCGATCTTCCGCTCGAAACATATGTTGAGATCGCGCGCAGAAAGACCGCCTCGCTCTTTGCCGCTTCGGCACAGTGCGGAGCGATCGTGGGCGGTGCGAACGCCGTCGAGGCCGGCGTAATGCGCGCCTTCGGCGAAGCGTTCGGCGTCGCGTTTCAGATGCGAGACGACTTGCTCGATGTGACGGCCGACGAACGTTCGCTCGGTAAGCCTGCAGCCAACGACCTCGTCGAACGCAAGACCACGATTCCGCTTATCGCCGCCTTGGCGGCCGGCGACGGCGACTTTCGCGCAGCGGTCCGCCGCTTTTACGAGGACGGGGGCAACGACGCCATACCCTCGATCGTTAGCGGCATCGAACGCGAAGGCGGGCTGCAGCGCACTCGCTCGCAGATCGGAGACTACGTCGAGCGCGCCAAGCAGGCGCTGGAGCCGATTGCGCCGAGCGCGGCGAAAAAAGAACTAACACAGCTTACCGACGCCCTTCTATACTAGGGACTAGGGCTAAAAGGACGATATGACTCTACATCCGCTTCTCGCCATCATCGACGCGCCGATCATCATCGGCATCCTCGTCGTCGGAGCGCTGCTCTTCGGGGCCGACAAGCTCCCAAAGCTTGCCCGTAGCGCGGGACAAGCAAAGAAAGAGTTTTTGATGGGCCAGGTCGAGGCTGATGAGGCAGCCGCCAAGGCACGGGAAGAGGCCCGCCAGCGTGCCGCCACGTCGCAGGCCGACCTCATGAATAACGTCGAGGTCGGCTCGATCTCCGGCGAAGCCGTTCCACCGCCGACGCCCGACCGGGGCACCCCAAGCTCGTAGTGGCCCGCAACGCCCACTAGCGTGCCGCTCTTGGTCGAACGCGACGCCCGCGAGGCGACGTGGGACCAGAAGGAGATGCCGATCACGGAGCACCTTCGGGAGCTCCGTAACCGTCTCTTGATCTCGATCGTAACGGTGGGCGTTATCGCCGTGGCGCTCTTCTGGCCATCGCAGTACGTCATCCGTTGGATGATGCGCGAGTACTTTGGCGGTCTAGAGCTTCACGCGTTCGGACCGGCCGACGTGATCTTCACCGAGTTCAAGTTCTCAGTCGTCGGCGGTATCGTGATCGGCCTGCCCGTGTTGATCCAGCAGCTTTGGCTCTTTGTCGTTCCGGCGATTGCGCCTCGGACGCGCCGCATGGTCTACGCCTTCATTGTTCCATCGCTGTTGTTGGCGGCGCTGGGTTTGGCCTTCGCACACTTTATCGTGATCCCGCGCGTCATCGCGGCGCTCTTGCACATCACCGATGCCGTTGCGACCCCGACCTTTGGCGTCGCCTCGACGCTGAGCTTCGTTATCGTCCTGCTCGCGCTCTTCGCTATCATCTTTCAAACGCCGATCGTGCTCGTCGGACTCGCACGGCTCGGCATCGTAAACGCCAAAACGCTGAAGCATTACCGGCGCCAGGCGCTCTTCGGATTCTTCGTCGCCGGCGGCATCGCCGCGCCCGACGGAAACCCGCTCACCATGGCGCTGCTCGCATTGCCGATGTACGTGCTCTACGAAGCCTCGATCTGGATTATCGCGCCGTTGGAGCGGCGCTGGTCGCTCGACAGCCTGCGGACCAACGCGTGAGCGCAGTCCGCGCGCTTTACGCGGACTTCGTGCGAACCTTCGGGAACGTGCTCTTCGCCGTCTCGCTCTTCGTCGTTTGGGGGCTGCTCACGCTGCTGGGCGTCGTCATAGAGCAGGGGCAAGATTCGGGCGCGTATTTCGAAGCGTACGCGGCGCCCATCGCGCGCGCAATCCTCCGCCTCAATCTGGACAACGTCTACCACTCGCCCTGGTACGTCGGAATCATCGGCTCGATTCTGCTTTCGCTGGCGGTCTGCACGTTCAAGCGCGTCATCCCGGCCCGTCTTCCGCCGCTGCGCCCCGTAAGAGTCGAAAACATTCCGCTGCACGCGAGCTTGGAGGTCGACGGCGATGCCGCAACGGTACGAGCGCGACTCGCCGCCTTCTTTATCTCGCGCGGATGGCGGGTGCGAGATCGCATCTTCGGTGGCATCGAGTGGAGCTTCGCCGACAAGCACGACTGGGCGCGCCGCGGCGTGCTGGTCGCGCACGCCGGCTTCGTCATCATCGCTACCGGTACGACGCTCTATTGGGCGCGTGGTTTTGACGGCGAGGTGGCATTGCTCGACGGACAAAGCACTACGATCCCGAGAACGGGAGCCGTCATTCGGCTCGACGACTTCGCGTACCGCATCGCACCCACACAGACGAAGAGCGGCATGGTCTACCAGCCGATCGATTACGTTTCGCGAGTCACGGTCAGCGGAAAGGACGGAATCCTCAAACATATGACCGTGCGCGTCAATCACCCGATCGATATCGACGACACGCTGTACTACCAGGCCAGCTATGGCTTCGGAATGCAGTTTTTGCTAACGCGCAAGGGGCGGCGTGACGCGGCGCTCTCCGGCCGCACACTGCTGGAGGGCGACTCGTTCGATCTTCCGGGGACGCAGCGCACCGTCGTCTACGAACGCTTCGCCCCGACCGTCGACAAGCAGAGCGGCATGCCGACCGCCGATCCTCGCGTCAACGATCCAGCGGTCGCGCTGACCCTTTCGCAAGAGGGCGAGACGCTCGGCGAGGCCTTGGTCCCGCTTGGCACGTGGATCGACCTGGGCGGGGGCTGGCGTCTCGTCCCGCAGCGCTATGTGATGTATAGCGGCTTTCAGTATCGGCACGATCCAGGCGTCCTGCTGGTCGGCATCGGTGCTTTCGTGCTGCTGGCGGGATTGGTGATCTCCTTTTACTTCGTTCCCGCCCGGCTCTACGCGCGGGTCGACGAGACCGGAGCCGGCCGCAGCCGGGTGGGTTTGGCCGCGACCACCGTGAAGGGCTACGACGTTTTCGAGCGCGAGTTCGCCGACGTGGTGGTAGCGTTAAAGGCGGAGCTTTGATGAAACTACCGTGGGACGAGATCCTCATCGGCGTGGCGCTGGGGGCCTACACTCTGGGTGCGCTCGCGCTCGTCATCTACTTTTTTTCACGCGACTGCGCGTTTCGCAAGGCCGGCATTCCGCTGGCAATAATCGGTTGCGCGGCCCAGTTCGTGCAGCTTGGCGTACGCTTCGAGACCACGCATGTGTGGCCGCTGCTCAACCTATACGGATCGCTATCGCTGTTCTCGGCGATGTCGGTAGCGATCTTCATCGGCTTTGCGTTCCGCTATAAGCTTTGGTTCGCCGGCGGCTTCGTGCTGGCGCTCGCCGCGATCTTTCTCGCCTACGGGGTCACCTGGTACGAAGGAACGATGCCGCCCGTCCCGTCGCTGCAATCGTACTGGGCCAAGATTCACGTCCCGATCGTCGTCTCGTCGTATGGCGCGTTCTTGGTGGCGTTCGTCTTCTCGTGCATCTACTTGATGAAGTACTACCTACAGCGCAATGCCGGCGAGGCGACGGCGCGCTGGCTGGCCTCGCTTCCGAGCCTGTCGCAGCTCGACGTGATCGTCTATCGCGCGGTCGCGGTAGGCCTTCCGCTGATCTCCGTCGGCATCATTACGGGCGCGATGTGGGCGCACGAGGCGTGGGGCGCGTACTGGCAGTGGGATCCTAAGGAGACCGCAGCGCTCTTCTCGTGGATCGTTTATCTCGCGTACATGCATCTGCACACGCGCAATGGCTGGCGAGGCCTGCGGACGAGCTGGGTCAGCGTGATCGGCTTCTTGTCGATCATCTTCTGCTATCTCGGGGTAAACATCTGGATCTCGGGATTGCACAGCTACAAGGTGTGATTGAAGTCTTGGCGGGCGGGTGCAGGCCGGGCTTACAATCTAGCCAAATGAGCCTGCGACTCGTGCCAATGCGCTTCTGGGAGAACGACCGTGTCTGACTCAAATGCCGGCGCGCCGCCGGACGTTTCAGCCGATACTGCGGACGAAGTTAGTCGCCGCACGTTTATGGCGAACGCCACGCTGGCCATCGGCGGCATCGTCGGCCTCACGCTGGCGATCCCCATCGTCGGCTCGCTTCTTCCCCCCAAGAACGCCTCGGCCGGGAGCTGGGCGCCGCTCTCCTCGGAAGAGCTCGACGCGCTGCAAAAGGCAACTAACAAGCCCGTCAAGCTGACCTTCACGCTGAAGTACAAGGATGCGTATCTACCGGAGCAGTCGGCGGCGGAGTACGCTTGGGGCATCAAGATCGACCTCGAGAAGTTCCGAGCGGCGCGACCCGATATTTTTAGCGTCTCCGGAGCAGACGGCGATCTTGCGTATCCGCCGGTCACCATGGGCTTCGTCGTCTTTAGTCCGATCTGTCCCCATCTGGGCTGCTACTACAACTGGAGCGACGCGAACAACAAGTTCATGTGCCCTTGCCACGGGTCGCAATACACTTTCGACGGAACGCACGTTGCCGGTCCGGCGCCGCGCGGCCTGGACCCGCTCCCGTTCCGCGAACGCAACGGCGCCGCCGAGGTGACGTGGATCGTCTATCAGTCCAACACCCCGCAACGCATCGTCGTGTCGTATCAGGCATAGGTATTTTTGATGCTTAATTGGATCGAGAAACGCACCGGCTTCGTCTCGATGACGAAGGACTTTTTGACCGAGGACGTGCCCGGCGGGGCGAGGTACTGGTACGTCTTCGGAAGCGCGACGCTCTTTGCGATGATCGTGCAGATCGTCACCGGCATCTTTTTAACGTTCTTTTATGCACCGTCGGCGGAGACGGCGTGGGAGTCGACGGTCGCGATCTATCTCAACCCCTACACGCACTTTCTCATCGCGGTGCACTATTGGGGCGCGTCGGCGATGATCGCGCTCGTATTCTTGCATTTGCTGCAAGTGCTGGTGTGGGGCGCGTACAAGTCGCCGCGCGAGCTGCAGTGGGTGGTCGGCGTCCTCCTGCTCCTCGTTACGCTGGTGCTCGGGCTGACCGGATATCTCTTACCCTGGGACATGGACGCGTACTTTGCGTCGCAGGTCTCGCTCAACATTACCGGTCTCGCGCCGGGACTCGGTCCGGTGATCCAGCACATCGCCCAAGGCGGCGGCAGCATGGGCACCGAGACGATCAACCGTTTCTTCGGCCTGCACGTTTGGCTGATGCCTGCGGTACTCGTGCTGCTCGTCGGCGCGCACTTGACGATCTTCCGCCATAACGGTCCGGCCGGGCCCGCCGTGGACGATCGGCGGACGCTGCGTCCGGGCCGATTCTGGCCCGATCAGTTCTTTATGGACGGCGCGTTCTCGCTCATCGTCTTCATCATCATCTGCTTCCTCGCGTTCGCATTTCCGCCGTATCTCGACGCAAAGGCGGATCCAACCAAATTCTTCGTCCCGTATCCGGCCTGGTATTTCTTGTCGCTCTTCGGGCTGCTCGCGCTCGTACCGCCGGAGATTCACGTCGGGCCGCTGACGATCGGCACGGAGTTGATCGCGACGATCGTCGTCCCAACGCTCTTCCTTATCGTCGTGCTCTTGCTTCCGTGGCTCGACCGCAGCCGGTCGCGGAGCATGGCCGCGCGCTCGGGCATCCTTTGGACGACGGCGATCGTCGTCTGCGGAATCGTCGGCCTGTCGATCTTCGCGCAGGTAACGACGATGGCCAAACAGGCGGCGGCGCCCGCCTCACCGCCGGAGGCGCAAGTGCTCAGCGAAGCCTCGGCGGCGACGCTCTCGGGTGGAGCTACAGAGAATGCAGGCACGACGTCGAGCGGACCAACGAACGCCAACGGGTCGAAGGTCTTCGCTGCCAACTGCGCCAGCTGTCACGGCGCGCAGGGTACGGGTGTGCCCGGCACCTTCCCGCCCCTTGCCAACAATCCGGTCGTAACCGGCGATCCGAACAAGGTTATCGGGATCGTTCTGGGCGGGCTTCACGCGCCGATCACGGTCGGCGGACAGAGTTACAACGGAATGATGCCGGCGTGGAAGGGGAATCTTTCGAACAAAGATATCGCCGACGTGATCAGCTACATTCGCGGCTCGCTCGGCAACAATCACGCCTCGGCCGTAACGCAGGCGCAAGTCGCAGGCTTTAAGCCTTAGCAGGCTAACGTTCACCGCAACGGGGTCCTTCGTAGAGCAGGAGCGCGGCTTTTCGGTCGACCGCGATCACGTGCAGCCTGCGTCCATACGCCGGATCGCCGGCAACGCTTGCGGCCGGCACGATAACCCAGGCGCGCGGAGCGGCACAAACTACCGAGCGCGGGTCGATGCCGTCGGCCGGCGGGTCGCCATCGCTCGGCGGCGCCAATACTTGCACGACGGGACGCGTATAAAAGAGCAGCGCGTTTCCACCCGAAACATTTTGTATCGCAACGACGTCACCCGGCTCGCGTTTTCGTTCGATGAGCGCGGCCAGGCGGGGCACCGGTTTAAAGGCCTCCGCATGAGGCAGGACGGTTACGGCAAGCACGTCGGTCGCGACGATCGCGGCGAGTGCGAGCGCGTACGGTGCGACGCGAACGCTGCTGCGCCGCGCGACCAACAATGCCGTCAATAGGGATCCCGCGAAGATCGCGGCGGCCATCGCGACCAAAGGCGGAACCGCGATTGCGATCTCGGCCGTTAGACGGTTGTTTCGCGTGAAGAGCCACAGCGCAAAGGCCAGCGCACCAATGGTGATCGGCACGGTGGCGGCGGAGATTACCGCCGAACGCGTGCCGCCTCGGCGAACCACGGCTTCGAAGTAGAGCGCCGTTATCAGCGCGAGCGCGGGAAACTCGAGCGCGACGTAGTTGGGAAGCTTGGTGCGCGCGAGACTAAAGAAGACCAGCGGAACGACGATCCAAGTAAAAGCCAAGCGAACCAGCCGCGAGAGGCCGGGATCTTGCGGCGCGCCGGCGCGCAGGCAGCGGACGCCATAGGTTATCGCCATCGGCAGAAAGGCGATCCATGGGAAAAAGCCGAGTATGATGACCGGTACGTAATACCAGATCGGTCCCGATTGATTCTCGACAACGCCGGTATATCGGCCTATCGTATACTCGCCGATGAGCTTTTGCAGCGGAAAGAGGTGGTAGTGCAAAACCAGCGCGATCGGCCAAGGCGCCGCGATCGCTACAAAAGCGAAAAGTCCGAGCAGCCACGCGCGGGGTGACGGCGGATGCGTGGGCTCGTAACGCCGATTCCAAAAGAAGAATGGTACGATGACCAGCAGGGCGATTACCGGCGCCACGGGGCCCTTTGCAAGAAACCCGGCGCCGGCGGCGATCCAGCCGTAGATAGCGTAGCGGTCCTGCGCGGTTTCGAGCGCGCGAAACCACCAAAAGATCGTCATCGCGACCGCTAGGTCGAGAAGCGCGTCCATGATTGCCAGCCGCCCGATCACCGCTTGCATCAAGGACGTCGAAAGAATCACCGCGGTGAAGATTCCGACGCGAGCTCCCGCTTGCCGCGCAACGGCCTGACCGGTAAATCCGCCGAGCGCGATCGTTGCCAGCGCCGACGGAAGTCGCAGCGCAAACGCCGTTGGTCCGGCGAGCAGCGAGAAGGCGGCACCCATCCAAAAGTAAAGGGGCGGCTGGACGAAGTACGGTACGCCGTTGAGATGCATGACCACCCAGTCGTGCAGGAGCAGAATCTCTTTGGCAACTTCGCCGTACGCGGTCTCGCTATTATCCCACAGCGTGCCGACGCCCAGCCCCGGTAGGGTCATCAGCGCTGCAACGACCGCACCCGCGACGGCCGCAAGAACGGCTCCATCCGCGGTTCTCTTCATGACGCTAGGCGGTTTTTGGCTGCCGGACGCTGAACTCTTTTAACGTTTCTATGCTTCCTATCTCGCTTCGGCCCAACGGCGGTCGAGCGGTAATCATCGGCGGAGGAAATGTGGCCGCTCGTAAAGCCGAGTCGGTGGCCGATGCCGGGTTTCCGATCTCGGTCGTCGCGGAACGGATCGGCGATTCGTTGCGCGATCTCGTGCGCGCAACCGGAGGAACCTGCGAGCAGCGCGCCTACGAGCCGCGCGATCTCACCGAAGCCGCGCTGGTGATTGCCGCCACCGACGACGACGCGGTCAACGCGCGGGTCGTTGCCGATGCGCGCGCGCAGCGCGTACTGGTTTGCGATGCCGGCGCGCCCGATCGCGGCGACTTTACGATGTCCGCAATCGTTCGCATGGGCGACTTGACGCTCAGCGCCGACTCTGGGGGAAGCTCGCCCGCCTTCTCCCGGCGACTCGTCCGCGAACTCGCCGAGCATCTCGGGCCCGAACACGTCCAAGCTCTGCGAGCACTCAAACGCATGCGCGTACACGTCAAAGAGAGCTTCCCGCCGGAGGAAGGCGCGGTCATCTTACGCGCCCTAGCGGAGCGGCCGGTTCGCGAACTTGCGGCGATGCCGGAGCGTACCGTCGTCTGCGCGACCCGTCGCAGCCCGCTGGCGATGATTCAGAGCCGCACGATCGCGGCGCGCTTGGCCGAGCGCGGCATCGCAACGACGATGCTCGGTATCACGACCGGCGGCGACAAGGATCGCGGGCGCTCGATCGACAGCCTGGGCGCTATCAACGTCTTCGTAACCGAGCTGGAAACGGCGCTGCGCGAAAGGCGCGCCGACTACGCGGTCCACTCGTGCAAAGATCTCTCGAGCGCGTTGCCCGGCGATATGCAGATCGCTGCGATCTCGCAGCGCGAGGATGCACGGGATGCCTTCTGCAGCGAGCACTACTCGCGCTTCGAAGAGCTCCCCGCCGGAGCGCGTGTCGGAACCTCGAGCCCGAGACGGCGCGCGCAGCTCGCAGCGCTTCGCCCCGATCTGCGATACGAAACGCTGCGCGGAAACGTAGGCACCCGGTTGCGCAAGCTGCGCGAGGGAGAGTACGACGCGATCGTTTTGGCGATGGCCGGTCTGCTTAGATTGCGCGCGCGCGCGACCCACGTCGTACCCTTCGACGTTGAAACAATCGTGCCGGCGGTTGGCCAAGGCGCGCTAGCGGTGGAGACGCTCGCGCAAGACGACGCGCTCGCCGAGCTGCTTCGCTCCGCTGCGGACGACGCAGGCAGCCGGCTCTGCATTCTCTGCGAACGTGGAGCGCTGCGAGCGCTGCACGCCGGTTGCAGTGCGCCGATCGGGATCCACGCGCGGTCTTTTGACGAGCGCATGGTCGTCGACGCTGCGATCGAGGTCCGGCCCGAAACGATTCTCCGCCACCGCATCGAAGGCCGGGTTACGAACGTGAAGGATGCGGAGCAGCTGGGTCTCCGGCTCGGAGCCGAGTTGAGCGCTCGGGGCGTCGCCGCAAGCGGAGCGCCGCATTGATTACGTCGCGACCTCGGCGTCTACGCCGTGGCCAAGTGATGCGCGCACTCGTTGCGGAAAATCGCCTCGGAATCGAGCATCTCGTGCAGCCTCTCTTCGTCGTCGAGCGCGACGCCGACGCGGGGCCGATCGAATCGATGCCGGGCATCGCACGACTAACCCTCGGCGCTGCGGTCTCCGAGGCGCGCGAGCTGTTCTCGCTGGGCATCAAGAGCGTATTGCTCTTCGGCATTCCGGCACACAAAGATCCGGTCGCATCGAGCAGTTACGATCCCGACGGCATCGTCCAGCAAACGATTCGCGCGCTGCGGGCGACCTTGCCGGAGATGCTCGTAATCGCCGATCTCTGTGCCTGTGAATACACCGATCACGGCCACTGCGGCCTTCTCGAGGCGAGCGGCGACGTGGATAACGATGCGACGCTGGAGCTGCTCTCGCGCATCGCGCTCACCTACGCCGAGGCGGGCGCCGACATCGTCGCTCCATCCGATATGATGGACGGCCGAGTCAAAGCGATCCGCAGCGCGCTCGACGCGAAAGGCCATAAAAACGTAGCGATCATGGCGTACAGCGCAAAATACGCGTCGGCGTTCTACGGCCCATTTCGCGATGCTGCAGGGTCAGCGCCGCGTTACGGCGACCGCCGTAGCTACCAAATGGACGCACCAAATGCGCGCGAGGCGCTGCGCGAGATTTCCTTAGACGTCGCCGAGGGCGCCGATATCGTGATGGTCAAGCCCGGTCTCGCGTATCTGGACGTTCTCCGCGCCGCGCGCGACCGCTTCGACGTGCCGCTCGCCGTCTACAACGTGAGCGGCGAGTACGCGATGCTCAGCGCCGCAATTCAAAACGGTTGGCTCGACGGCGAGCGCGCAGTTGACGAGGTACTGACCTCCTTCGTGCGCGCGGGCGCCGATATCGTGATCACGTATTTTGCTAAAGACTACGCGCAGCGCCATGGGTGAAGCAGTGCTGCTCTTAGCGGGCGGAGAGGCGACGCGCTTTCCTGGGAAACTCGAACGGCTCGTTGAGGGTCAACCAATGCTCGCGAGGAGCTTTAAGAGGTTGAGCGGCACGTGGCCGGTCTACGTCGCCGGCAAGGCGAGCTTCGCTCCCCACCTCGATGCGGCGCTCGCCGGGCCGCTGTTGATCGACCGGTGGCCCGCCGGAGGTCCCTTGCTCGCGCTGCTCTCGGCGGCTCCGTTCGTCCGGGCCGAGCGCATCTTTGCCGTGGCGGCCGATCAGCCGATGCTCGAACGCGGTGTGCTCGCGCAACTCTCAGATGCTTGGCAGCCGGGCGACGAAGCCGTCGTGCCGGAGCATGACGGCCGCATCGAACCGCTCGGCGCTCTTTACGATCGCTTCGCCCTGCTGCGAGAGGGCGCGCGGCTGCGGCGCGCGAGACGCGCGGCGATGCGCGACCTCGTCGCATCGCTTGCAGCGCGCTTCGTACCGGTCGACGCCTCGTACTTTTGCAACCTCAACGAGGTATCCGACTTGCTTGCAGTGCAGGAGAAAGAATGAAGCTGGAACGCTCGATCGGCGCCTTCGCGCGAGCCCGCAAGGTCATCGCCGGCGGCGTGAACTCGCCGGTGCGCGCACTGGGCTCGGTGGGACTCTCGCCAATCTTCATGAAGAGCGGCGCGGGCGCTAACCTCTACGACCTGGACGGTCATGTTTACCTCGATTACATCATGTCGTGGGGTGCGTTGCTGCTCGGTCACACCCATCCCGCGGTCATTCGCGCGATCGATGCCGCCGTTGCCCAGGGCACCTCATTTGGAACGCCTACCGAGGTGGAGACGCAACTCGCAGAGCTGATCGTCTCGATGGTACCGTCGATCGAGCGCCTGCGCTTCGTTTCGAGCGGCACCGAAGCCACGATGAGCGCCGTTCGCCTGGCGCGCGGCTACGCGAATCGTTCCAAGATAGTAAAGTTTGCCGGCTGTTACAACGGCCACGCCGATGCATTCTTGATTGCTGCAGGCTCCGGCGCGCTGACGGCGGGCGTGCCGGACTCGCCGGGCGTTCCCGAAGGCGTTGCGCGCGATACGATCGTACTGCCCTTCAACGACGTCGCGGCGGTCGAAGAGGCGTTCGAAAAAAACGCCGAGGCGATCGCCGCAGTAATCGTCGAGCCGTATCCGGGAAATATGGGACTCGTTTTGCCCAAAGCGGGTTATCTTCGCGCCCTGCGAGAGCTCTGCACGCGCCACCGGACGCTCCTGATCTTTGACGAGGTGATGAGCGGCTTTCGTGTCGCGCGGGGCGGTGCGCAGGCGCGTGAGGACGTCGCACCCGACTTGACGTCGCTGGGCAAGGTCATCGGCGGCGGTCTGCCCGTCGGCGCCTTCGGCGGTAAGAAAGAGATCATGGAACTTCTCGCACCCGACGGACCCGTCTATCAGGCCGGCACGCTCTCCGGCAATCCGGTCGCGATGGCCGCCGGTGTGGCTACGCTGAACATCATCGCGCAGGATGCGACGCTCTACGAGCGTCTCGAAGCCTTAGGCCGCCGGCTAACGGAGGGATTGACGGCGAGCATGGAGCGCCACGGTATTCCGAGTTTCGCGACCTGCGCGGGTTCGATGTTCTGCGTCTTCCTTACGGCGGATGAAGTGAGCGATTTGCGCGGCGCGCAGAGCACCAATCGCGAGCTGTTCGCGAAGTACTTCGGCGCAATGGTCGACCGCGGCATCTATTTGGCACCATCGCCGTTCGAGTCGAACTTTCTTTCTACGGCGCACAGCGAGGCCGATATCGAGCGCACGATTGCAGCCTCGGAGGCGGCTCTGGACGAGCTGCTTGCTCGGGCGTCGTAAGCAGATGCGAGCAAAACACTTGTCGAGAGGCTCGCTTGGACCGTAGGATGGCCTCATGCCGCTGACCTGTATCGGTCTCTCGCACCACACGGCTCCGGTCGAGGTCCGGGAGCGGCACGCTTTCCCTGCCTCGCGAATGGCCGAGGCGCTGGTCGCCCTGCGCGATTATCAGGCGGTCTCCGAAGCAGTCATGCTGCAAACCTGCGGGCGCTTGGAGATCTACGCCGAGTTGGACGACTACGAGAGCGGCGTCGGCCAGATCAAGTCCTTTTTGACGAATTTCCGCCACGGCACGACCGGTTACGATCTGGAATCCTACCTCTACACGCGGCTCGGCCATCAAGCCGTCGAGCATCTTTTCCGCGTCTGCACGGGGCTCGACTCGATGCTCATCGGCGAGGCCGAGATTCTCGGACAGGTCAAGGATGCGTACGTCGCGGCCACGCAAGCGGGATCGCTCGGCCGAACGTTGCATCGCCTCTTCCGGGAGGCGATCGCCGCCGGCAAACTCGCGCGCGCGAGAACGCGTATCGGCGGTGAATCGGTCTCGATCGCAACGGCAGCGGTGGAGGCCGCGCGCGTGCACCTCGGATCGCTGCAGGGCAAGTCCATCCTCGTCGTCGGGGCCGGGAAGATGGGGCGCGCCGCGGTCAAGCGCTTGCGCCAAGAGGGTGCCGCACGAGTCATCGTGACGAATCGCACGCTGTCGCGCTCGCGCGAGCTGATCGAAGAGGCCGGTTTCGGAGAGGCGGTCGAGATGCCGGAGCTTTCGGAGGCGCTTGCCGCGGCCGACGTCGTCGTGGCGTCGACCGGCGCGTCGCATTTCGTTCTCGACCACGAGCGCGTGGCGGCGGCGATGGCCTCGCGCCCGCAGCGCCAACTCTTCATCGTCGACATCGCCGTTCCGCGCGATGTGGATCCGACGGTCGCAGCGGTCGACAACGTCGCGCTCGTCGACGTGGACGGCCTCAAGTCGGTTGTGAACGAACGGCTCGGTCTTCGGCGCGAAGCCGTACCCGAAGTCGAACGAATCATCGGCGAGTACGTCGAGCGTTTCGAAAGCTGGTACCGCTCGCGCGAGGCACTGCCCGTGATCTCACGCCTCACACAGAAAGCGGAGACGATTCGCGAGCGAGAGGTCGAGCGGCTCTTCGCGCGCTGCCCCGAGCTGAGCGAGCGCGAACGCATGCTCGTGATCGGGATGAGCATGACGATCGTTTCGAAGCTCCTCCACTCCGTAATTCTGAAGATTCGCAATAAGGCGACGATCGACCACGCCGAGGCGCTCTCCGATGCGCGCGTTCTCGACGAGCTGTTCGAGCTCGATATCGCCGGCGAGATCGCCGGCTCGATGGCGCGCGCCGCCCCCGATGGCCGTTAGCGCCGCCGCAAAAGTCTTCTTAGTCGGCGCAGGCCCGGGCGATCCGGGCCTGCTGACGTTACGGAGCGCCAAAGTGCTCGAGAACGCCGACGTGTTGCTCTACGACGCGCTTGCCGCCGATGCGATCGTCGCGCTGGTACCGCCCGCGTGCGAACGCATCTTCGTCGGCAAGCGCGCCGGCGAGCACGCGATGCCGCAAGCCGAGATCGAGCGCCTGATGGTTGCCAAGGCGCGCGAGGGGCGCAACGTCGTCCGGCTCAAGGGCGGCGATCCGTTCGTGTTCGGACGCGGCGGTGAGGAGGCACAGGCGCTGGCTGCGGCGGGCATTCCGTTCGAGATCGTTCCCGGCGTCAGCTCCGTGTATGCCGCTCCCGCCTACGCCGGAATCCCGCTCACGCATCGCGAGCATGCAACGGCATTCACCGTCGTAACGGGACACGAAGATCCGGCGAAGCCCGCATCAACCGTAGATTGGGCGAAGCTTGCCGACCCGCATCGCACGCTCGTGCTCTTGATGGCCACCGAAAACCTGCGCGAGATTGCAAACACACTCATGCGCAATGGCCTCCCACCGCAGACGCCGGTTGCGGTCGTGCAAGATGGAACGCGCCCGAGTCAGCGAACCGTCTCGGGCCGGCTCGACTCGATCGCGGATGACGTCGCCCGCGCCGGCGTCGGTGCCCCTGCCGTCATTGTGGTGGGTGCAGTCGCGGCGCTGCGCGACGAGCTTCGCTGGTTCGACCGCAGCCCGCTCTTCGGCAAGCGCGTCTTGATCACGCGCGCCGGGGCGCAATCTTCCGAGTTTGCGCGCGCTCTGCTTGGCCGCGGCGCGGAGCCGATTGCGGCCCCGACGATCGCGATCGAGGCCCTAACCGACACGACGGCCGCCGATGCCGCGATTGGAGAACTGGCATCGTATGCGTGGCTGATCTTCACCTCGCAAAACGGCGTCGAGGCATTCTTTGCCAGGCTCGATGCCGTCAACGCCGACGCACGAGCGATCGGCGCAACGAAAGTGGCCGCCATCGGGGAGCGCACCGCCGGCCGTCTGCGTGCATATGGCATAATCGCCGATCTCGTTCCGGAGACGTACGTCGGCGAAGAACTCGCTCGCGCGCTCGTTGCGCGCGCGAACGCCGGCGATCGAGTGTTGCTCTACCGAGCGAAGGAAGCCCGTGACGAACTGCCGGAGCTGCTGCACGCAGCCGGATTCGAGGTCACGATCGTTTCGGCGTACGTGACGGTGACGCCGCCGGACGCCGCGTTCGCGGAGAAAGTGGCTCGCGCAGACGCGCTGACCTTTACGAGCGCGAGCACGGTGCGCGGTTTCGTAACCTTGCTCGAAGGCATCGCGCCGGCGCTGGCGGCTAAGGGCAAGTGCGTTGCCTGTATCGGACCGATCACCGCGAACGCCGCGACGCAAGCGGGATTGCGCGTGGACGTCGTCGCGCCGGTTTATACGACCGCCGGACTACTGGCCGGCCTCGAACGCTTCTACGCGGCGTCGCGATGATGCAGCTCGCGATCGGCGCGCTTCTCGCGGCCGTCATCGCGCTTGCGGCCTATCGCGTCCGCGCTCTCTCGACCGACGGCGCGGTCGCGGCGTTTCTGGTCGGAACGATCGTCTTCGCAGCGGGAGGGTGGCAAAGCGCCGTCGTGCTCCTGGCGTTCTTCATTCCGTCGTCACTGCTCACGCGAGCCGGCCGCGCGCGAAAGTCGGAACTGCGCGGCGCGCAAAGGCCCGCGCCCCGCAATGCTTGGCAAGTGCTGGCAAACGGCGGTGTGGCCGCGCTCTGCGCGCTCGCCGCGCTGGGGTGGCGCATCCCGTTCGCTGCGGCGTTTGCCGGAGCGTTGGCGGCCGCCTCGGCCGACACGTGGGGGACCGAAATTGGAACGCTCTCGCGCCGTCCGCCGGTTTCAATCCTAACGTTTCGTCCACAGGAGACAGGGCTCTCCGGCGGCATCACGCTGCTGGGAACGGCCGCCACGATCGCTGGTGCGCTTTGTGTAGCGAGCATCTCGTCGGTCGTGCAGCTTGCGGCGCTGCTGCCGGTGCTGCTTGGCGGGGTCGCGGGCGCGCTGCTGGACTCGATAGTCGGCGCAAGCTTGCAGGCACGGCGCTGGTGCGCGGCCTGCGAATGCGAATGCGAGATGCCGTTGCATCACTGCGGTTCTACTACGTCGATGCGGGGAGGCGTGCGCTGGATCCAAAATGACGCCGTCAACGTGATGGCGACGTTCTGCGGCGCGCTCGTCGCCGGATTGCTGATTCGATGAAGGATAGCGGCCATGCGCGACGGCTTGCCGCGCGTCGCGCGGCTCCCGCGCATCTCGTCATACCGCAACTTCCCAACAGACGCTACGATATCGCCTACGTCGATCCGCCGTGGTACTACTACGGCAGCCCCGTCAAGGATGCGGCCGCCGGCAAACACTATCCGCTGATGGCTCTAGATGAGCTGGCGGCGATCGACGTTCGTCAGATGCTCAACAAACGCGCGGCCGTCTTTATTTGGGCGACCTGCCCGCGACTCGACTTCGCCTTCGAGCTGATCGACGCGTGGAAGCTGCACTACCGCGGCGTCGCCTACGTCTGGGTCAAGGTCAATCGGCACGGCAAGATCATCGCCGGTCAGGGCATACCGCCTACTTTTACCAAACCGACCTCGGAGCTGCTGCTCGTCGCAACGACCAATAAGACCGGGCGCCCCTTTCCCATTCTAGATCTCGCGCAGCCGCAGGTCGTTTTACATCCTCGCGGCGCCCACAGCGAGAAGCCGGCGATCTTCAGAAACATGATCGAAGGCCTCTGCGGCCGGCGCTCCCGCATCGAGCTTTTCGCACGAACGAAGGCCCAGGGTTGGGACGTCTGGGGCGCAGAAAGCGCGCACTAGGAAGGAGTCACGAACCCCGGCGGCCGAGCGTTGCCAGGCAGGAGAGATCTGAAGATGAGTGCGGCCGTAGGCGCCCGGGTTCGAATGGAGCGGGCAACGCTCGCCTCGGTGGCGATCCACGTCGTCGCCGCGATCTCGATTCCCGCATTGGCTTGGACGGTCGCCGAGTCGCCGGTCGAAACCGTCAGCTTTATCCATATCGCACGGGTCGAGATCGTTCGACCGCATCCGCCGGCCGCGCGCCGGCATGCCGCCGCGCCACACCACAAGCTCCTGCCCTCGCTTAATTTCACGCATCACGTCGCGCTGGTAAAGGTGCAGCAAAGTCCGCAAGCGGCAAGGGTTCCGCTTGCAACCAACATGCCGGCCGCACCCGCAGTCGCATCGGTTCAACAAGCCGGCGATTCGAGCGCGCGTGGCGATTCGGCGCCCGTGCCGAGCGCCTCGCCGGCCGAGCGCGACGTCGCAAGCACCGACGCGCATCAAACCGGCGGCTATCTGCCGTTCGGCGCCGAGGTTCCGACGCCGGTACTCGACCCCGCCGTTCGCAAGCAACTCGGCGCGCTCGGCACCCACGTCACATTGATCGTAACCGTCGGCGACGACGGACGCACGACAAACATCGTCTTCGATCCGCCGATCGATCCGCAAATCGAAAGCCGCATTCGCGCGCTGCTCGCCGACGCTAGCTGGGATCCCGCCGTCTGCGGCGGCGGCGTCTCATGCGAAGCTCAAGCGACAATCAAGCTCTAGCATCCGTGCAGACGTCGCGACGAGTGCGCATCCTCTCACTTACCGTCGCCTTGATGACTGGGCTGCTCGCTTCACCCGGCGTCGCCGTTGCCGTGCTGACGTCGAACCAGCTCGTCTACTCCTTCAGCTACAGTTCGGTGCAAGACGTCTATGCCCGCGATTCGCAAAACCAAGCCGAAGCCATCGACCCGAACGCACGGAACGGCAGCGGAACGAGCCACTATCACGGGTCGCTTACCGATAAAGGTACGATCACCGTTCGTATCGAGCGCCAGCAGCCTGACGGCGGCCTTATCGTCGCCATCAGCGAACAGGGCGAGCAGCGGCGAACCCCGCCGGCCACGTGCGTCGTCTACGGGAACACACGCGCTATCTGCGATCCGAACATGACGGTCTATCCTGAAGCGTACACGCTCTTGCGCTTTCTCGGTTCGAACTTCGTCGACCCGAGCCGGCTCGATGCGAACCGTCATTGGATCGTTACCGAGAACTCTCCCAGCCTCGATATAAAGGCGGATTACAGCATCAGCAGCATAACGAACGGCGTCATGCAAATCGCTGAGAGCCGCCAGTTGCGTCCCGCCGGTACCGGAAGCCAAACGACCGACGTGCAAACGAAGATCGCCTACGATTACAGTCGCGCGATTCCGACGAACGTCGAAGAGTACGTAACGCAGCGTCTCGACAACGGCATGAGCGGCACGACGAGGACCGTATACCAGACCACGCTCACCCTCGTCGAATCAACCGCCGCCGCTTCTCCGTAGTCCTGCGGCTCACGCCGCACGCCGCGCGTCAGGCGGTGGGAAGCGTGTTGCGCGCGGACGCGGTTATGCTTTGGGGTGTCGGGTCTCTGTGAAAAAGCGCTCGCTTCGTCGTCGCGCTCGCCGTCAATGGCGCCGCTCCTCCAGCAGGACGCCCCTCACCGCGGCCCCCGAACCTGACCCGGCGTGCGCGAGTCCTCGCTTCGGCCGCGCTATAGAATGGATTTGCCCAATGCAGAGCAGATGAGGCCGACGGCAAGCGACGCCGTTTGATTTCGGTCGTCGAAGATCGGGTTGATCTCTACCATCTCGATCGAGCCGAGCCGGCCGCTGTCGTAGAGCATCTCCATTACGAGGTGCGCTTCGCGATAGCTAAGTCCGCCCTTCACCGGCGTTCCGGTGCCCGGCGCCTCGCTTGGATCGATCGCATCCATATCGAACGAAACCGCGATCGGGTGATTGTCGGCGCCGGCGATAGCGCGCGCTTCTTCCATCACGCGAACCATGCCGAGCTTGTCGACATCGCTCATCGAAAACGCTTTGACCCCGAACTCGCGTAAGAGACGCTTCTCGCCGGGATCGACGTCGCGCAGACCGATCTGCACGGTACGCTCGGGCGCGACTACGCCGTTTTGCAGTGCAAAGTAGAGCGGCATGCCGTGCACGTTTCCGGTCGACGAGCTGTTGGGGCTGTTGATGTCGGCATGCGCGTCGACCCAGACGAGTCCGGGCGGCGCACCGTGTGCGCGGGTCAAGCCTTCGAGCGTTCCCATGGCAATCGAATGATCGCCCCCGAGCACGATCGGCATGCCTCCCTCCGCGACGGCACGCTCAACGATGATCGCCAGATCGTTGCAGACCCGCGCAATAACGTCGAAGAACTTTGCCGACGCATCCCGAGAATCGGCCGACTCGCAGATCGGGACGGTGAGATTTCCGTGATCGACGATCTCCGCAATGCCCAGCGCCGCGAGCCGTTCGTGGAGTTTGGCGTAGCGAATCGCCGAGGGCCCCATATCGACCCCACGACGGCTCGCACCGAGGTCCATTGGGACTCCGACGATATCCACGCGCCGTACGGGTGAAAGAATCGCGCTCACGCCGTTGCCTTCACCGTGCCCCGCGCGAGCCCCCGTAATGGCCTCTGAGAAGGAACGCCGTTGCGCGCCAAGCAAACCGGAGACCATGTTCGCGCGTGCGACCTCCCTCTGTGCGTTGCTCTTCTTTGGCGCAATGGTCACCGCACCGGCGCGTGCCTATCTCCCGCCGCCGCTCGCAGTATTCAATCACGACGCGCGCACGCTGGCCCGGCATATGCCGGCTGCAATCGCGCTCGACGTCCGCGATCTCAATACCGGCTACGATGCCGGTTTCAATGCCCGCAAGAGCATGCCCGCAGCGTCAACGATAAAGTTGCCCGTCATGGTCGCGGTCTTCGAGACGCTCGAAGCCGGGCGCTTCGATTTGAATCGTGAGGTAACGCTCCTGTCGCAAGACAAGGACTTCGGCTCGGGCGAGCTTTGCGATGCGCCGGACGGAACGAGCTATTCCGTCTCCGAGCTGCTCGACAAGATGATCGACATCAGCGACAACACGGCGACCAACATGCTGATCCGCCTGGTCGGACGCCGCACGATCAATCTCGACATGCGCGACCTCGGACTTGCAACCACGCGCCTGCGCGGTGACGTGCGCACCGACGTATGGTCGGTTCGCGCATCGCTACGAACCTCGCCGGCCGATCTCGTGCAGCTCCTCACGTTGATGGCGAAAGGCCAGCTGGTCGACCAATGGTCGTCCAACGAGATGATCGCCATCTTGGAGGCCGATCAATACAACACGCTGTTACCGGAGCCGCTTCCGGCCGACATTCCGATCGCACATAAGACCGGCTCTTTCTTCGACACCCTCAACGATGCGGGAATCGTCTACGCGAGTAACGCGCCCTATGTGATCGCCGTCATGACAACGGCATTACCCTCGCAGGATCTCGGGCGGCAGTTCATCCATCGCATCTCGCGACTTGCCTACTCGGACGAACTCCACTTTGCGAAATGGCGGCACGCACACGCGATCAATAGTCTATCACCGGACGTGCCTTACTGGACCAACTCGTCGGAGCCGATAACGGCTCCCTCGCCTATACCTTAACGCGAGCCGACGCATACGCCGGCGTCAGCCACTCGAGATAGCGTGCCTCTTTTCCGGTCACCACGCGTTCGTACAGGTTGCTCAGCAGCTTCGTGACCGGCCCCATCGCGCCGTCACCGACGCGCCGGCGATCGATCGAGGCGACGTAGGCAATCCCGGCCGCCGTGCCGGTAAAGAAAACTTCGTCGGCCGCGTAGAGCTCGCCGCGATCGATCGAGCGTTCTACGACGTCGAGGCCAAACTCGTGGCGCGCAAGCTCCATAATGGCGCGACGCGTCACGCCCTCGAGCACGTTCTGCGAGGGATCCGGCGTATAGAGCACGCCACGGCGCACGAGGAAGATATTCTCCGCGGAGCCTTCGGCCACGTGACCGTCGTGCGACAAGAGCACTGCCTCATCGTAACCGTTCTCAACGGCTTCGCTTTTGGCGAGCGCCGAGTTCACATAGAGTCCGGTGATCTTTGCGCGCGGCGGCGCCATGGTATCGTCGGCGCGCCGCCAAGAGCTCACGCAGACCTCGAGACCGCGGCTGGAGTCGAGATACTGCGTAAAGGGAATCGGAACGATCGCAAAGGCATCGGGTACACCGTGCAGCCGCACGCCGACGTCTTCGGCTGCCTTGTAGGCGAACGGGCGAATATAAACGTCGGTCTTATACTCGTTGCGCAAGCAGAGCTCGACGGTGATCTCAACCAGCTCGTCGACGCTCTTGGGGAGCCTCATCGTCAAAATCTTCGTCGAGGTCTCGAGGCGCTCGTAGTGGTCGCGCACCAAGACGAGGAACAACTCGCGTTCCTCCGGCACCCAGTAGCCGCGAATGCCTTCGAAGCAGCCGGTGCCGTACTGGAGGCCGTGCGTCAGCAGGCCTACCTTGGCATCGCCGTAACGCGTGAAACCGCCCTCGGCGTAGACCGTAATTCCGGACAAGTCCATCCTGGCCGCCCGTTTCGCCGGGTGGTGGGACTTGTCCGCCACCGCGCGAATTCTACCGGCCGATGAGTAAGAACTACGTTCGGTTGACGCATCCGCTCGTACGTGACGGCGGCACCCTTCGGCGCGCGACCTGGGAGGAGGCGTTCGAACGCGCCGCTGCGGCCCTACGCGACGCTCAGGAGCGCGGAGGCACGCATACGTACGGGATGTTTAGCTGTTCGAAGGCCACCAACGAGATGAACTATATCGCTCAGAAGTTCGCCCGTTCGGTCATCGGCAGCAACAACATCGATAGCTGCAACCGGACTTGACACGCTCCTAGCGTCGTCGGTCTGACGGCGGTCTTCGGGGCAGGCGGCGGTACCAGCTCGTACGAGGAGATCGAGCGTACCGACGTCATTATCTTGTGGGGATCGAATGCGCGCGAGACGCACCCGATCTTTTTCCATCATGTCTTGCGCGGGATTCACAACGGCGCGAAGCTTTACGTCATCGATCCACGGCGCACGTCGAGCGCGCGCTGGGCGGATGGTTGGCTCGGCCTCGACGTCGGCTCCGACATCGCCCTTGCTAACGCCGTCGGTCGCGAGATCCTAGCGGCAGGTTTGGAGAACCGCGAGTTCATCGCGCGCGCGACCAGCGGGTTCGACGAGTACCAGGCGAGCGTCGAATCCTACACGCTCGAGTACGCGGAGCGGACCACGCTCGTCCCGGCGGCCCTGATTCGCGAGCTCGCGCACGCCTATGGGGGCGCGCCGCGCGCCGAACTTTGCTGGACGCTCGGCATCACCGAACATCACAACGCCGTCGACAACGTGCGAGCGCTCATCAACCTCGCGCTGCTCTGCGGTCACGTCGGCCGCTACGGCAGCGGTCTCAATCCGCTGCGCGGTCAGAACAACGTGCAGGGCGGCGGCGACATGGGCGCGATTCCCAATAAGTTTCCGGGTGGACAAGACGCCGAAGACGAGACGAGCATCGCAAAGTTCGAGCGCGCGTGGAACGTTGCGCTGCCGCGCACGCGCGGCTGGCACTTGAGCGATATGTTCGCGGCAATCGGCCGCGGCGAGCTCGACACGCTCTACGTCATCGGTGAGAACCCGGCGCAGTCCGAGGCCGACCAAGAGCATGCGATCGAGATGCTGCGCAGCCTCAAGCACTTGATCGTTCAAGACATCTTCCTCACGAAGACCGGCGAGCTGGCGGAGGTCGTCCTCCCGGCGTCGGCGAGCTGGTGTGAATCCGAGGGTACGGTGACGAGCAGCGAACGGCGGGTGCAGCGCTGTCGCAAAGCGCTCGATCCGCCTGGTGAGGCCCGCGATGACATCGCGATCTTCTGCGAGCTGGCACGGCGTCTCGGTCACGATTGGCCCCAGTATTCGGCCGAACAGGCTTGGAACGAGTGCCGTGCGCTCTCGCCATGGCATGCCGGCATGAGTTACGCGCGGCTCGAGGAGCTCGACGGCATTCCGTGGCCCTGCTACGACGAGCAACATCCCGGCGAGCAGTTCTTGCACGCCCGCTTGTGGGAGAATCCGGTCGGCGGAGAGCGCGCACCCTTCGCGGCGGTACAGCACGATCCGCCCGTCGAAGCGCTCGACGACGAGTATCCGTTGCGGCTTACCACCGGGCGGCGGCTCGACTCGTTCAACACCGGCGTTCAGAGCGGCGGCTATCGTTCGCCGATGCGGCGAGGGGAGCGGCTCGACATCTCACCACAGGACGCGTCGCGCCACGGGCTGCGCGAAGGCGACCGCGCGCGGGTAAGCTCGCGGCGCGGCTCGATCGTCGTACCCATCCATATCGACGATGGATTGCGGCCGGGTCTGGTCTTCACAACGTTTCATCATAACGACGAGGTCGCAACGAATCTCCTGACGATCGATGCCGTGGATCCGCAGTCGGGCACCGCCGAGTTCAAGGCCTGCGCCGTTCGCGTCGAAGCCCTGCAATAGTGGATCTGCACTTCACGTCGACAGAAGCGACACAGGCCGAGCGCGAGGCCGTCGATTCGCTGCTTGGTGCGCGCTCGGAGGCGTACGGCCTCGCCGCGCGCGAACGGCGTCACCTCTTGCTCCCGGCGTTGCATGCCGTTGCGGAACGCGTCGGCTGGATCAGCGCCGGCGCGGTCAACTATCTCGGCGAGCGCCTGACAGTTCCACCCGCCGAGATCTACGGCGTTGCAACGTTCTACGCTCTCTTTGCGACCGAACCACGCCCGCCATTTGTGGCGCACGTCTGCGACGACATCGCGTGTATGGATGCCGGCGCGAAAGTGCTTGGCGAGCGGCTCCAATCGCAGGGAGCGACGGTCGTGCACACGCCGTGCCTTGGGCTCTGCGATCGCGCGCCGGCGGCGTTGCTAACACGCGCCGGCGACTCGCCGTCGGCTGAAGCGATCTCCAATGGCAGCGAGACCTACGTCGGCGGCACGGAGCTGCTCCTGCTGCATCGCGCCGGACGCATCGATCCCGGGAGCCTCGACGCGTATCGCGGCGCCGGCGGCTACGCGGCGCTGACTCGTGCGCTCGAGCTCGGTCCGCAAAAAATCATCGAGGAGGCTGCCGCCGCAAAACTCCTCGGACGCGGCGGCGCCGCCTTTCCGGCCGCGCAAAAGATGCAAGCCGTCGCGGCCGCGCCGGCGCGGCCGCACTATCTCGTCTGCAACGCCGACGAGTCCGAGCCGGGGACATTCAAAGACCGCGTGCTGATGGAGTCCGATCCGTTCGCGCTGCTCGAGGCGATGACCATCGCCGGCATCGCTATCGGTTGCGAGTACGCCTACATCTATCTGCGCGGCGAGTATCCGCTCGCGCGACAACGCCTCGAACGCGCGCTCGCCCAGGCGAGAGCAGCGGGGCTCCTCGGCGAGGACGTGATGGGGAGCGGCCTCCGTTTCAACATCGAGCTGCGGCGTGGCGCCGGCGCGTACATCTGTGGCGAAGAGACGGCGCTCTTCAACTCGATCGAAGGCAAGCGCGGCGAGCCGCGAAACAAACCCCCGTTTCCCGCTCAGGCGGGTCTCTTCGGCAAGCCGACACTCGTCAATAACGTCGAGACGCTCGCAAATCTGCTTCCGATCCTGCGCGAGGGCGGCGCGGCCTACGCCCGCGTGGGAACCGCAGCCTCCACCGGCACGCGCCTCTTCTCGCTCTCCGGCTCGGTCGCGCGACCGGGATGCTACGAAGTCCCCCACGGCACGACGCTGCGCGCGCTGATCGAACTGGCGGGCGGCGTCGGCGGCAGCGGACGTCTGCAGGCGATCTTGCTCGGCGGCGCTGCGGGCGTCTTGCTTTCGCCCGATGCGCTCGACCTGCGCTTGACCTTCGAGGATGCGCGGGCGGCCGGTGCGACGCTGGGCTCCGGCGTCGTAATGCTTTTTGACGACCGCGCGAATCTCGAACGCATCGTTGCGCGCATAGCGCGTTTCTTTCGCGAGGAGTCGTGCGGGCAGTGCGTGCCCTGCCGTATCGGCACCGTTCGTCAGGAAGAGGCGTTGGAGAGCGGCAACGTAACGCTGCTTCCGGAGATCGCGCGAGTGATGCGCGACGCCTCGATCTGCGGACTGGGCGCCACGGCTGCCGGCGTGGTAGAGTCCGCGCGCGCTAACCTCGGTCTCTTTGCGGAGCGTTCCAGGTGAGCTCGATTACGCTAAACATCGACGGAACGGCGGTCGACGTCGAGGCCGGCGGTACGATCCTCGACGCGCTCAACCGCGCCGGCATCGAAACGCCGACGCTCTGCTTTTTGCAATCGCTCACACCCGTCAATGCCTGCCGCGTCTGCGTGGTCGAGCTAGAGGGAGCGCGCGCGCTCGTTCCGGCCTGCGCGCGGCGCGCGGAGCCGGGCATGAAGATCCACACCGATTCGGAGCGCGTGCGGCATAGCCGCAAGATGGTGCTGGAGTTTCTCGCCTCCGCCGTCGATCTGTCGACGGCGCCGTCGGCGCAGCAATACTGCGAACGCTACGGTGCCGACCCGCAACGCTATGGCCCGCGGCGCGCAACCGTCGCCACACCGGCGAAGATCGACAACGCCCTCTACGTGCGCGATTACGCGAAGTGCATTCTGTGCTATAAGTGCGTCGAGGCCTGCGGCGTGGATGCGCAAAACACCTTCGCCATCGCGGTTGCCGGTCGCGGCTTCGACGCGCATATCTCCACCGAGTACGACGTCGCGCTCCCAGATTCGGCCTGCGTCTATTGCGGCAACTGCATCGGCGTCTGCCCAACCGGCGCGCTGATGTTCTCCTCGGAGTACGAGTTGCGCGCACGAGGCGAGTGGGACGAAGCGCAACAGACTCAGACGGATACGATCTGCTCCTATTGCGGGGTCGGCTGCACGCTGACGCTGCACGTGCAGGAGAACGAGATCGTCAAAGTCACGTCGCCGATCGAAAACGAGGTAACCAGCGGCCACCTCTGCATCAAGGGCCGCTTCGGGTTCAGCTACGTGCAGAATCGCCCGGAAGAATAGCCGTGCCCGAGCTGCGTCCCGGGCGAAGCGTTGAGGCCGAGATCATTGCGCTCGAGGGAGCGGCGCGCCTCCGCAAGCACGACGAGCTCGTTACTGAGGAGCCGCTCGAACTGCGGCTGAGCGAGGGCGCAGCGTCGCAGACGGTCGCGATCACGATGCGAACGCCGGGTAACGACTTCGAGCTTGCCGCTGGCTTTCTCTATAACGAGTCGATCGTGCGCTCCCGCGCCGATATCGTCGGGCTTACCTATTGTCTCGACTCCGCAGTTGACCCCGATCAACGCTACAACATCGTTACGATGGAGTGCCGCGCTGGCGCTGCAGCGGCGGATCGCGAGCGCTTCTTGCGCCACTTCACGATCGGGAGCGCCTGCGGTGTTTGCGGCCGAGCGCAGCTCGACTCGCTGCGCGACTTGGGCGTGCGACCGATCGACGATGCCGTGCGCGTCCCGCCAACTCTCCTCTACGAGCTCCCCGGGCGGATGCTCGAGGCGCAGCGCACCTTCGCATCGACCGGCGGCCTGCACGCGGCCGCACTCTTCGACGAGCGCGGCGCGGTGCTCGCCGTCCGCGAGGACGTCGGGCGGCACAATGCGATCGACAAGATCGTCGGCTGGGGATTGCTCGACGGCCGGCTTCCATTCGAGCGCTGCATCCTGCTCGTGAGCGGTCGCGCGAGCTACGAAGTACTACAAAAAAGCGTGATGGCGCGCATCCCGATCGTCTGCTCCGTCTCGGCGCCGAGCAGTCTCGCAGTGGATTTAGCGCGCGAGTTCGGCGTCACGCTCGTGGGATTCTTGCGCGGCAATCGCGCGAATCTCTACGCCGGCGAGAGTCGCGTCGAATAACACGCCGCGCTCGGGCTGTCGGCTACGGGTCGTCAGCTAATCCTTCACGCGCGACTTTGGCCAATAGCGCCGCCCTACTCCGTACGTCGAAGGCCTTGAAGATTTCTTTAATGTGATTGCTCACGGTGTATTCGCTACGCCCTAAGGATCGCGCGATCTCTGCCGTCGACTTGCCCTGGCACAGTATCTCGAAAACCGCTTGTTGCATGGGCGAAAGCATCGGCCTGGGCCGTTCGACCGTTCCCCTGAGTTCATTGGCCAGCCAGCTCTGCTGATAGTGACGAAGCTTGTCCTCGATCGCCGGCAGCAGATCGCGATCTCCGGTAGCACGGTATTCGCTCACGAGGCACTGCGCTACCCGGAAATCGTACCCGTACCGCTCGAAGATCGCACGCGATTCCCGGAGCTCGGTTAAGCCGCGCGCCCGGTTGCCAAGGGCGAGCTCCACCACGGCCGTGGAATATTGCTCATAGGCTCGCGTGCGCGGATCGCGACCATATAAACCCGGAGCACTGAATTCACCAAGACCGCGATACTGGGCGAGGTACATCGAAGACCTGGCCGCGTCGATCTCGCTAAAGAGCTCCGCGAGCCAGAGCAGCCCGAACCTTTCCCATGCCAACGTTCCGTGCCAATCTACTCCGGCGGCCAACTGTTCCGCCTCATCGAGTTCGACGCGCGACCACCCGCGTTGCCCAAAGCAACGTGCGAGAAAGGAGCGGTCGCACGCCGCGACGACCTTATCAGCGAGCGTGGGTGCTGTCTCAGACGCACGCTTCATCAGGCGGAAAGCATTGAAATAGTCACCCTGAAGTGCTTTGCTCCAAGCGAGGTCTTCAAGTGTGTTGAATAAGCTATCGGCGTTGTCCCTCGGCCAAACGATGCCGCCGAGCTGGCGCTCAACCTCTGCTACGGCGCCCGGAACATAAAGGTCGCGGGCTAGATCTGCGAGCGCCTGAGTTAGCCTCGCTCGCAGGTGGGTTAGTTCGTGCACTTCGGGGTCAAAGAGTCGAAGCAGCTCGATCAGGCGCTCCGCCTCATGAAAAACACGCCCCTCGTATTGCAAAACAAAGACTTCAGCAGACAACGCCCAGATCCGAGATTCTCGAGAGCGTCCTTTGTTTGCCAGCTCAAGCGCCGCGCGCGCAGACTCGACCTTCTCCTCCATATGATAACAAAAGACGAAGTAAAAACCGACCAAGGCGATCAGATCGTCATCTGCCACGAGCGTGGCCGTCTTCAGGGCTGAATGCAAACGCTCGTGGGCCGACTCAAAGTCCTTTGTTATGGCGTATGCCTGGGCCAGCCACGCGTCCCGTTTGACTTGGTCGCGCGGTCTGTCTGCCGGGATGCTCAAGCCCAGCAGCATGCCCAGCGTTACGGCGGGATCGTCGTAGCGATGCGCACGCGCCGCCTTCATCACGAGCTCGGGCGGTTCAGAGCCTCCCGCGTACCGAGCGTAGATCTCGGCGGCGTCCCGGAATCGGCTCTCCTCATAGGCGCGTTCGAACTCGTTGCGCCAGGTCGCAGCCGCGGGCGCCTTTTTGGGGGTTGAACTCACGAGCAACTGCCTTCGGGGGAACCGGGACCGTCGCCCTCTACGCCGTTGGCTGGTTTTAGCTATTGCCGGCACCAGCGGTTCGGGCGGTTACCTCGCAACGGCGGCGCTGCCGCGCCCCGCCGGGGAAACATGAGGAGTTTGCCCTTAATTTGGCTAATTTTCACCGGCAGCCGGTAGGAAAGCGCCCGTCCGGCAAAAAATGCTGCTTCCTCCCCACCGCAAGCGAGCGGCGGTGCCATCTGAAGTCGAGGCTACGGGGCAACAGGTAATTGCGCTTAAACGAGTTTGAAGCAAGCGTCCTCCATGGCATCGCTACCGGAAAGGTCAGCAAGGAGATCGCCAAGGAGACGGGGCGAAGCAAGGCAACCGTCGATGCCTATGCTCGACTGCTCTGCGCAAAGTTCGAAGCGCGCTCAAGATCGCACCTCGCGGCCCTCGCCGTTGCCAATGGCCTTACCAGCATCGAAGAACTAGTGGATCGCTCGGACTACCCGACGGATCGCGTTTCGGAACTGATGCACAAGGTTGCTCCAAGTCTCGGCTGATTGCGATTCACCGTCTGGCCGGCGCCGCGGTAGCGACGACGAGCACATCGCGGAAATTGGTGAGATTGTAGTAATCGAGATCGCCGAAGTAGTACGTACCGGCTGTCAGCGTGAATGTCTGCGAGTAGCACTGTTCGCTGGCTGGTGCTTTCACGCGACCGGTCGACCAAAGGTTCGTCGTGCTCACGCTGGTAGCTACCGGCGATGCTGCGGCAGTCGGGAAGGTGTAGGGCACTGCAGGGAACGAGTCGCCTTTGAAGCCCACAGCGGAATGCGGTACGGATGTATCGACGTTTGTGAACTGCAGCACGTTTTTTGACGTGATCGGCACGGTGTCGCCGCTGGCATTCTGCCATTGGTTGATGAGCATCGCTTGGTAAGGGAAGCGATCATTCTCGACTACGGCGTAGCCGTTGATGATACCGTACTTCGACGTGTAAGTCGCCGTAATGTTGTTTCCCATCGCGACGACTACGACGTTCGATCCGGCCGCCGGCGTGTTGCAGATCGTGGGCGTCGCGGTCGCGGTGGCCGACGCGCTCGGCGCCGGCACGGGGCCGCTTCCACCGAGGTCGAGTTTTGTGCACGCGACGACGGTTGATGCGAGCATGATGGCGACCCACAGGCCCGTCAGATGTTTGTTCATTATCTTATGGTCCAATCAGCGAAAGAGGGACGGGTAAGGAGACGGCGGTTCCCATGCCCGTGGTGGCGGTCAAAGTAAGAGTGACTGCTGTTTGTCCTATGGGTAGCCCGGCTGCTGAGAACGGGAACGTGCCCTGCCATTGGCCGGGGCCGATGCTTTGAAGTGACGTCATTGGCAAGAGAGAGTTGGGGCCAAAAGTGAGTTGTGCCACGTTCGTCGTCGTGATGGCCGCGATTGTCATCATTTGACCGTTTTTTACTACCGACGGTGAAATTTGAACGTAGAATATTTGGGGTGCGGCGTTGGGCGCCGCGTAGTTGTTCTGTGGAGCCTGCCCATACGTGTAAACATTCGTTTGCGAAAACGCCGTAGGCAGCGGTGCCGGAGTTGGACCGACTGGCGAGGACGCAGGCGAGGGTTTTGCCGTGGCGACACCGCCGGACGGCGGCGCGTGCGACGGCGGCGGGAATGGCGGAGTGGGAACCGTGACCGGCTGCGGTTCGCGGGTCGGTGGCGGCAGCGTCACTGTCGGCGATGGCTGCGCGACCTCGCGGCGCGGAGGCGGCATCTCGGCGTTGGGCGGCAGCGTCGGGAGCCCTTCAGGGTGCGGAATTCCAAGTTTTGTCGATCCGATGGCGCCGCTCTCGCCCGGCCGGACGATGTGCGGCGTCACGGTAACGATCAGCTCGTTTCGGTTCTGTTGAATGTTTTGATACGTAAACAGCGCGCGCCCGATAAGCGGCAGGTCGCCCAGGAATGGGATCTTCTGGATCGAGCGTGAGTCGATATCCTCGATCAGCCCCGCAATCACGATTGTCTCGCCGTCGTGCAAACCAACGGTGGTAGTCGTGTCGCGCGTCTGAATGTTCGGTACTCCCGCGGAGCTGATTCCCGCTATCGAGTTGACCGACGGATGCAGCGTCACCGTAATGTAGTCGCCGTCATTGACCACGGGCGTGATGTCGAGCGTGACGCCGGTCTGAAAGCTCTGAACTTGCGTGGTTGCAACGGTGCCGGGGCCGCCGCCCGCCGTTGTAAGAATGTTGACCGTTTCACCCGCACGGATCGACGCCGTTCGGCCGGAGATTGTCGTAATGCGCGGGTCTTCGAGAATCCGCGCCTTGTTATTGGCAATGAGAAAGTTCAGGACGGCGGTAAAGCTGATCGGGCTTCGGATAAGCGGAAAGAAGTTCAAGTAGGGGATCTGCTGGCCGGCACCCGGCACGGTGTTACCAGGCGGATAGAGCGGCGGGACTTCCGTGAACGTCGAGCTGATAACGGTTGGCGACAGCGATAGTCCGAGCTGCTTGCTGGTGCCCTCGTCTACTTCGAGCACCTCGGTATCCATAGCGACCATCGTTTGCGGCCGGTCGAGCTTCTCGATGAGTTCTTTGGCAAGCTTGATGCTGTATGGGCTGCCCGTGAGCACGAGCTCCGTCGAGTTGGGCGGCACGATGATGTGGAGGTCGGAGGCGGAACCTTGCAGCGCTTGCGTGACCGTGTTGGCCATATCCGTCGCGGATGTTGACGCACCGCCTTGCGGACCGGGAACTGCAGCTTTGAGCTCCACGACCTCGACGCCCGAGGCGCCCGGGCCGCCGCCTTCCTGACCACCTGGTGCGCCGGGAGGCGGAACGTCGAGTTGGCTGACGGCATCCGCGATCCGTCGTTGCACCGTTAGATTTGCCGTAACCGTGATTGCGTTGAGATCCGTATCGACGGCGATCGGCAAGTTCGTAAACGAACGCCGAAACAGATCCGCGACTGATGCGGCATCGATGTATTTCAATCGGTAGACTTGAGTGAACTGCGTGCCCATCTGCGGCACGTCGAGCTCGGCGATGAGTTGCTTGGCGTGGTCGACGTCGTCAGAGGGTCCGGAGAGCAGAATCTCGCTGCCGGAAATTGCGACCTTGACGTTCGGCGCCTCGGCAGCAACGGCGCGAGCGACTTGTTTGACGTTGCGTTGCGTGATGCGAACGGCTTCTGCCGGATAGCGGGGCTTCGGGGTAGGTGTCGGCGGGGCCGTGTCGATCGCGGTGACGATCGCCTTGATCTGCGCCATATCCGGCGGGGACGCCATGATGATGACGGTACGATTGGGTGCCACCAGCACGCGGGCCGCAGGGAATACACCCGCAAGACGCGAGGCGACGGTGGACGGCGACAGCACCTTCAGCTGATAGGTGTCGATGGCGGTCGCGGTGGGATTCTTGATGTCGATCCCGCCCGCGATCGTGCGCATTCCCTGCTCCTCATAACCGGACGCGACCACGACCACAGCATTCGCGTGAGCGTCGACCGTTATGTGTGCGTCCGGGTAGACGCTTCGCAGAATCTCCGCGCCGCGCGCAGCCGGGATCACTTGGAAGTTGATGACTACCGGCGGGTTAGGCGTCGGTGACGGCGTCGGCGTTGCGTGGGAGTGGCTCGGCGCACTCGATACCGGCGGCATGAGACTCAAAGTCAGTCCACCTGATACAAAAACCACGCCGAGAACTGACACTAACCGCTTAGCTCTCGACGAGGGGAAGCGCGCTACCGCGGATGCCACGCGCGCCAATTCCCGCGCGACTATCCGTCCCCTTCAGCCGTTAACTTGTTCTATAACAAATAGAAAACAATACGTCATAACAAATCGTACAACAAATGGATGTTTTCTAAACAAGGAACGGCTTGTGTGCACGCAGCAATCCGCCCGACCTTCGAACATCGCATCGCCCACGGGGAGTAACTGCAATGCGTCGTTATTTGGCCGGAGCACTCTTGATTCTGATGGTGACGCAGTCGTCGGGCACGGCGCTGGCGGGCCCTTTAGACTTCTGGCCCAAAGCAACACTGGCGGCGCTCATTAACCCACTCCGATCGATCGTCAGCGGTTCTCAAATCTACGCGATGGCCATGGGCACAACTAACCGGTACGATGCGATGCACGCGCCGGCTCCCATCTACCGCCGCCCAGAAAAAATGTTAGATGCTGCGCTGATCATGCGTTCGGTCCACCCCCTTACGCCTGTCAGTCGAATGGGCGTGCCAAGAACGTTTGTCATGCCGCCGCGCAGCGAACTTGACCCGCGCCATCGCCGACTGGACCCTCTTGCGATGCAAAAACCGGTAGTTAAACCGGCCACGATAATTCAAGAACCCATGCAGTTCCCTTTGGAACCCTTGCACTCGCTCGTCACGGCAGCACTTCCGCCACCTCCTCGCCTGGGGAGCGTTAAGAAAGCTGGCGGCGTCAGGCAACTCGCGACAGGTAATGGGACGACCGGCATCGAGCACTGGTGGACGTACGAGGAACGGCCGATTCCCGGCATTGGTAAAGCGATGCTCAATGTAGGAACCGGAAACCTAATCGTCGCGGCCACAGACGTTGACGTCCACGAACAGGGTATCGACCTGGCTTTCCAACGCGTCTACAACAGTCAATCTCTCCACGACTACAACGGCGATGACGGGGGCGCTCCCGCGATCTTCGGCAACCGTTGGACAAACAATTTCGACGCAAACATCGTCTACAGTGCGCAGGCTCACACGATTACTGTGTACGACCTTGACGGTACTGCCTGCACATACACCTCCGGGGGAAATGGCACGTGGGTGCCCTGCAATGGCGAGTACGCCACGCTCGCGCCAACTGACTCGACTGACTGTACGTACGCCTGGCAGAAGACCAATGGCACGCTCTATTGGTTCCACACGGACCAAAGCAACGGCAACTGCGGGATCACCCAGGCCACAACGGGGCATATCCAAGAGATTTTCGCTCGGAACCAGCAGAACTACATTACCTTCACGTACTCGTATACTGGATCGGGGAGCGGTCCCGAAAACGTGTCAGGAATTGTCGCCCAACACAGCGACGGGCAGTCGCTAACTCTGACGTTTGGGATTGTTCCGCATACGGCGATCAATGAATTGAAGTCAATCACAAGGCCGGATGGGGCTACTTTGCAATATTCTTACGACACGAGCGGCGATCTTGTCGAAGTTGACAAGCCGGGCAATAACTCCGCGGGTACGGTGCCCAACCACCATGGCGTTCCGACGGGCGACGCTCCTGAAACCTATGCGTACTACAGCGGAACGGCCTCGATGGAGGAAGCGTGCGGCCCTCGCTGCACCGTCGCCATGTGGAATAACTCCGCCGCTCCAACCGATGGTTCTGCCCTGCTGTTTACCGTTAACAGCTCCCTCCAGCTCACTTCCTGGGTGGTCGATGGCGTCTTAAATCCTACCCCTACCGACGGCCTGGCGGAGCCAATACAGTCGGGCTATAGCACCAAGTTCCAGGATTGGTATGATGCAAGCTTTTCGTACAACGGCTCTCAAGGCGGCTGCGGCTCTAGCGGGGTCACTGCAATGTGCGACTCGGATGGCCACGCTACGATGTGGAGCACAAATAATCGTGGTGAGGTGAATCAAACACAGGATTGGACGGGCGCAGCGGAAGCTCTCTGGATTACGACTGGGCAGACGTGGGATTCCATGAATAATCTCACGTCGACCACGGATGCAAATGGCTACACGACCCAATACGGTTACGATCAAGTGGGCAACGCCGTGGAAGTTGAGCAGCCGGGCCTCACGGACATCTACAACGCTAGTGGCTCCTACAATCCAGTGAGTTACTACTCTTACGACAGCTTTTGGAACGTGCTTTCGTACTGTGATCCGGTCTATAATCAGGAGCAAGGGCACGGCTGGACAAACAGCCCGAATGACAGCCTCTGCCCAACGAATGGAGCCACCGGAACCGCATCGTTTCAGTTTAACCAGACGACTAGTGAGCCGTTCGGTTGCCTGCAGCAGATGCAAAAGCCGTTAGGTTATCAAACATCGATAAGCTATGGCAACGGCAGCGGCTGCGGAGCTGGCTTGCCGTCTCAGGTGCAAGGTGTGACGCCGATTATCCAGTACGACCAAAGCACGCGGACGCCAACCAAAAACTTTACCTATGACGGTTTTGGAAACCTGTATACGTACAATGAGGGCAAACCTAGCGGCGGTGCCCTCGATTCATGGACCCTTACCTACGACACCGAAAACCAGCTCGCCAGCGCGACCCAGAATGATAGCCAGATCCAAAACGCGGCTATGACGTCGATCAAATGCTACTACGCCGACGGCTCCCTGTTTTACGCGGAAACGCCTTCGCAGTGGGCCGCCGACTCTGACGCGGCCTGCCCCACGATCACGCAACTGCTCAATGGATCGGCGTCGGCGCAACAGCATTCCACGTCCTACTACTACGATCTTGACGGCGATCAGATCGAGTCGATCACCCACAAGGGGTGTAGCAGCGCGATTGGCTGTCTGGGGGCGCAGCAGAATACCGCTTGCGTTCAGGGGCAGAGTCAAACCAGTCCGATGGGCACGACGTGCAAGTACTACGACGGTCTTGACCGTCTCGTGGAGGTTGCGCAGCCATACGACAGCCGTCAACAAAAGAACCCGCGTACAGACCAAGAGCAACCGTACGAGTTCTTTGGATATCGCTGGATGAATCGATATGACTACGACCTGTCTCAGTCTGGTGGCGCCGCCAGTCTGACGATCTCCGACTCGACCGGCAGCATCACAGGGATCGTTGCCTACGGCGGCCTCTATAAAACGCAAGAGTGCATGCATAACTTTCAGAGCGGAAGCAAGCTTGTCTCCCTGAGCCAGGGGGGGCAATACAGTGCCTGCAACTTCGACGACGTTCGCGGCACGAGCTTCGACGGTCTTGATCGGGTCGTGGCTAAGTATGAGCTAGCCTATGGTACATCGCCGGTTACGCTGAATACCTACGACTGCTCCGAACAATACGACGAGCTGTGTACTACTAAGAATGCGGTTGGTCAAAAGACCACCTACTCGTACGATCAGATAGCACGCGTTAATGAAGTTTCGTTCAACAGCCAGAGCTCCGAGCCTAATCGGACGTACACGTTCGATGCCGATGGGCGGACCATCACCATTACGGATTCGGTCTTTGGCGTTCTCAGCTACAAGTACGACGCCGACGGTAACAAGCTAAGAGAGTCGGAGCCACCGCTTGAAACAGCCGCGTCCAATATTTGCTATTCCTACTACCCAGATGATCTCCAGGAATATGTATCGATCGGTACGCTAGCCGAGGCATGCGGTAGTATAACCAACAACGGGAGCCCGAGCAACGGTGGCATCAGTCAAAACGACGTTTTTAGCTATGCGTACCGTGAGGATAACCTTCTTGCTAACGAAGCGGTAAACTGGAATAATCTCCCCACGCAACTCTTTACCTGGACGTATACGCTTAGTGGACGAACGGCAAGCGAAGCGGATCCGCTCGATCAACCAGGACAGAAAGCAAAGGTATACCTCCCGCCGTACTTCAGCAGCTACACAACGCTACAAGCGAAAACGTACTCGTACGATCCATACGGCCGTGTTAGCCAATTGATATTGCCCGAAGGGTTCGAAGAGTCGACCCCTGTCTACGACACAGACGACGAGCTGGTCAGCACTTCGGACTCCCTGGGGGGAGCGGCGGTTTGACCCGTCAGTTAACACTGGACGTGCGCGGCGAGATCCTCGCCGACATAAATCAGATAGCAACATATTCCGCGAACGGGGCGCTGATGGGAGATGGAAACTACCAATCCGGCGGCGCCTACAATACCGAGGCGCCAAACGGGCTGCAGTCCGACATGCGCACCGGAATGATCACGGCAATCACTAACCCGTATTGGTCGACCGGTTTCGGCCCTGGGGCGTACGTCTACACCTACGATGGTGCTGGGCGCCAGACAAACGCGACGGATTACCCAGGCTGGCCGAATCTTGCGAGCCCGAGCCCCGGCCCAGGTTATTCAACGACCTACGACGCAGAAAATCATACCCTCACAACCGGCAATGACCTCAGTCTGTGCCAGTCGCAGCCGTCGCAGGTTGCAGCCTGCGAGCAGGGTGGGGTCACCGCGCAGTGGGGTTCGGATGGGCGCCAGCGCAATGTTACTTTCAATAGTCAGAACTTCGGTGTCAGCCTGACTGCTCACTGGGACGGTAACGCCGTTTTATTTGCGACCGGAAACAGTAAAACTGGCGCCTGGCTGTACATCGGCAAGGACGCTATGATGGACTCTATCGGCGATATTTACGTATCAGATCGAGATCAAACGGGCGAGCAGCAAGTTTCCCACGGTTCGATAGCGTCCCCGGGTCCGTACGCAGTGTTTCCTTTCAGCCAATACCCTGCGTGGTATGGCAGCTGGTTTCCGGGTGGCTCGCGGAGCGTTTTTCTCGCGAAACTTAATTCGGGGTCGGGTTTTAGCATCGGCTTTAACGGGTCGTGTGGATTCACGGTTAACAAGAAAACCTTTAACTGCCCCGCCTTCGTTCCACCTTTTGATATGACCCGGCCCGATGGCTATGGCATGGTCGGCGGAAACGTTCAGGGAGCAAGGACGTTCGACCAGGTAAGTGGACAGTGGCTGACGCCGGACGCATATGCCGGCGACATTCATGACCCAATGTCGCAAAAGCCGTTCATGTGGAACAACAATAACCCCGTGCAATGGGCTGATCCAGATGGATACTGCCCCACAGGTGCGGGATGGGGTCTCACTGGCCCCTTTGTGGTTGGCGTTTGGTGCGCGGTCGACGATGTACGCACTTTGGCCAATACGCACTCGTCGGCGGCCGATAGAATAAACGCCGGCTTTGCATTGGCAGGATTCATACCCGCTGTGCGTCTCGAGGAAATCGGCGTTTCGATAGTCGAACGCTTCGGAGGCGCCGGGCGCATGGCCCTCAGTAACTACGCGTCTGGCGGCATAAAAGGGATCGATTCAGCTATCAACAGCCTGGGCAAGCAAATCGCGGAGCATCAGAGCAAGATTAGCGACGCCCTCGCTAACGGCGGGCCAGGCGCTGGACGATACGTGTCCTCAATGGAAGCGGAGGTAAAAGCATTTCAAAACAGCGTTAACGCGCTTAACGCACTAAAGTCAGATATTCAGAACGCCATAAACGCAGCAGCTCAAAAGGGCGGCGCACTTATGCGCGACTCGGAACAAACGTACTAATGACCATCGCTAGTCTCTAGAGGTATTGCAGCGGCTTCTGTTAGAGTACCTGATGTCAGTGAGGTCATCCGAAAATCGGGGGCAACCGTGAAGATTGACTTAGTGTACATTAAGCAGAGCGACGGAGTGCGGGCTTTGCTGAGGAGCATAGATAAGGTAGCTACGGTAGCCGTTATAATGGCGGGACGGATCAGCGCGGGCGTACTCAAGGATCTCGCGAGCGCGGTTCTCCAGCCGAGCGTCCGCCTTGTTTCTATCTATGGTGAGCAAAGCGAGGAGCTTCACGACCTCGTCGACGTCGAGGCCCTTCAGCGGAAACGACCAAGCGAAGTAATCACGACGTGGGACAAGGATGGCGGCGTGGCTCATTTCGTCCACAACGTATGGTTTGCTTATCGAGGTGTCCTGAAAACGTCCGACCTAGATCGCGGTATCTTGATTTGCTACGCCTCCGACCATGGGTCGGTCCCAGAGGAACTGGAAAAAGCCATCGCAGCCATAAGGGACACGCGTTTGCCGACTCGCAATGGCGCATCGACTCATTAGCCGGTGGAATTGGCACGCTTTAGGGGTTCTAGAGATTTTTCAAAGCAACTGCCCCGAACGTGTGGTCCCGCCCGAGCAAGAATCGGACTGCCCACCGTCGCAGTTATACGCTTCGCCCCACTTTGAAAGTGTAGCCCTGTCGCTTCAGGACTCAGGTCAGACGGCCCGCGGTACGGCTATTTTCGAAAAAGATGTTTTGGCCGCGGGCTCCGGAGCGGCGCAGAACTTGAAAACGGATCGCGCGTCGATGCAAGTGCCAACTCTTTGTGCAAGAGGGAGGGACTAGCGGGTAAAAGCAGATAGTAGCGCCGCTTCGATGCGCCCGATCTCAACGGTAGCGTTAGGCCGGTCGTCGCCTAGCCAATCGTTGACGAGTAATGAGAACGTCACGGGGCCGTGAAGTTGCGTCTGTAGGAAACCCGAGAGCGCGCGCACGTGGCGCGAAGTTCCCGTCTTTGCAAAGACCGCGCCCTCTAACGGCGTCCCCTTGAACGCCTCCTGCAGCGTACCGCGCACGCCCGCAAGCGGAAGCGCATCGACGATTGTATCGCGCTGCGTCCCGTTCCAATCGCTCTGAAGAATCGTAACGAGATCGCGCGGCGTGATGCGGTCGTAGACCGATAACCCCGAGCCATCGGCAATCGAAACGGTCGCAGGATCGGCACCGATGGACTGCAGATATGCAAGCTCGGCCTTCGCCCCGTTCGCAACGCTCCCGGGTTCGCCGGCGCGCGCGACGCCGAGCTCTTTTAAGAATAGCTCGCCCATTAGGTTATTGCTCGGCAGCCAAAAATCGGCGAGCAGTTCGGGCATGGCCGGCGATTGATGACTCCAAAGCGTTACCGCAGAGGACGGCGTCGAGCCGCTGCGTCGTCCACCGGCAACGGTAATCCCGGCGTCCGTCAACGCCTGCAGCAGCACGTCGCCGGCGTAGCCTTCAGGATCCGGAACGCTCGGCTCGAGATCGTCAGATTCGGCCGCGCCGGCCGGATAGCTGCCAACGATCCGGATTGTCGAGGGTAGACTCCACGTCCGCTCGATGTCGGTCGTATCGGCAGAGCCGGCAGCTCCGGTCGTCGTATCGTTTTCGATTGCGAACGCGTCGCTGCGCGGCTCGATGCGCAACGCCGCTTTCTCACCCGGTGCGCTCCCGGGCGAAACGTAGACGTGCACGACGCCATCTTCGAGCTCGAGCGCGCTCACCACGGCGGCGTACTCGTACGGAAGATCGTCCCACGACCATCCTGGCGCGTACCGCTGCGCGTCGTCATGCGAGGCATCGGTAATCAACGCGCCGTCGATCCGTCGAACGCCGCTGCTAAAGAGCGTAAGCGCTGCCGCATGGAGATCGGATGCGCGCAGCTGCGCGTCGCCATCGCCGCGCAGATAGAGGTTGCCGGCGACGATGCCGTCTTTCGGTGCGGCATCGCTCGAAACTGTCGTCACGAAGCGAAAACTCGAACCCAGATTCGCCAAGGCCACCGAACCAACGAGCAGCTTGAAGTTCGAGGCCGCAGCGAACTCGTCGCCGGCATTGCGTGCGTACAAAACCGTGCCGCGAACGGTGTCTACCGCGAGAAAGCCGATGTGGGCGCCGCGCGCGGCCGGTGCGTCGAGCGCCGCATCGAGCTGCGCGCGCAGGCTCGCGACCTCTGCCTCGCTCCACGCCGCACCGCCCGCCTGCGGCCGCGGCACTGCGGCCAGCGTCGCGAGCGCGACGAGCGCGCAGAGCGCGAACCGGCGCCTCATCACAGCAGGCGAAGGCGCGTCAGAAAACCGCGTAAGAGCGCGTTAAAGGCGGCCGGATTATCGGCGTTGGCAACGTGCCCGGCGTTGGGGACCTCGGCCAGCGCCGCATCGCCGATGCCGGCGGCCAACTCCTCGGAGAGCGCGCGCGGCGCGATCGTATCGCGCTCGCCGTACGCAATCAGCGCCGGCACGACGATCGACGAAAGCATCCCAGTATAGTCGCCGGTCCAGGTCGCCTGCGTCGAGGCGATATAGCACGGAACCGACTTGCAGGCCATCTGCTCGATCGTTTCGGCCGTTCGCTGCGGCGGCAATCCCAACTGCGCGGCACGCCGCTGCGCAAAGACCGCCATGCTGCCCGCCTCTCGCACGGCCGCAATAATCCCCTCGGCAACCCGCTCGCCGTCGGGATATCGTGCGAAACTGCCGAGCGTTACGAGCGCATCGAAGCGCGCGCCCGCGCGCATATAGAGTTCGAGTCCGACGACACCGCCGAGGCTGCAGCCAACGAGCGTGAACCGCGCTGCGCCTAATGCGGCCAACACCGTCACGACATCATCGGCGAACCCGGCGCGCGTAATGAGCGCGGGGTCGGGATCGGGCAGTGCGCCGTTGCCGCGCAGCTCGATTGCAGCGCAGACGAGTTCGTTCCCGAATGCCTCCAGCTGCGCGTCCCAAATCGCGGCCGTCGAGCCGACGCCGTGAACGAATACCAGCGTCGTGCCGCCCGCGCGTCCGTTCTGCGGCCGCATTACGCGCGCACCGGTAACTGCGCCATCGGGCGCGGTGCATTGCAGACTCTCGATCACGCAGGCCGCCGCTTGCGCGCTACGAAGGCGCGAACCTCTTCCAGGGGTGCAGCGTTGAGAACGTCGCCTGGAACGAGGCCTGCCCTGCGCGCTTGGCCTATCGCGAACTGCGTCGCCGCGAGGTCGCCGGTGCGGTGCGCGTCGCTATCGAGCGAGAACGTCACGCCGAACTCTTTCGCCTTGCGCGCAAGCGCCGCCGGAAGATCCAGGCGCGCGGCTTGGCCGTCGATCTCGAGCGCCGTTCCCGTCCGTGCGGCCACCGCAAAGACTGCGTCGTAGTCGAACTCGTATCCCGGCGATTGGCCAAAACGACGGCCCGTGGGATGCCCGATGATATTCACGTAAGGATTCTCACAGGCGCGGATCAAGCGCGCCGTCATCTCCTCGCGCGATTGTCGCACGGCGCTATGCACGGAACCGATAACGATATCCAGCTCGCGCAGAAACTCGTCGTCGCTATCTAACGAACCATCGGGAAGAATGTCCACCTCGCTGCCGCAGAGCGTTTCGATCCCGTAGCGCCGGCTCAACACCGCGATCTCCTCACGCTGTGCGAGCGCGGCGGCTTTGTCGATACCGAAGCGCCGCCGGCCGCCGGCCGAATGATCGCTGATCGCGTGATACTCGTAACCGCGCGCGGCCGCGGCGGCGATCATCGCCTCCAAAGTGTCGTCGCCGTCGCTGTAGGTCGTGTGCATGTGGAAGTCACCGCGCAGATCGCTCGCCTCGACAAGCGACGGAATCTCGTTCCTGCGCGCAAGCTCTATTTCGTCGAGCCCGCTGCGAAGCTCGGGCGGGATGAACTGCATCCCGAGCGCGGCATAGACGCCGGCCTCGTCGACGCAGGTGACGACCTCACCGCTCTCGAGGTTGAGTATGCCGTTCTCGCTCACGCGAAGATTTCGGCGCACGGCATACTCGCGCAGTTTGATGTTGTGTTCGCGAGAGCCCGTGAAATGCTGCAGCAGATTCCCGTACACGTGATCGGGCAGCACTCGCAGATCGATCTGCAGACCGCCGGCCAGCCAGATCGACGCCTTCGTCGGCCCCTCCGCAAGCACGGCCTCGGCGCGATCCCAGCCCGCGAAATGCGCGACGACATCGGCGGCAGACGGCGACGTGCAGACCAGATCGATATCGCCGACCGTTACCTCGCAACGACGTAGACTCCCGGCGAAAGTGAGGCGTTCGAGCGGCGGTCCCATACGCACGTACGCCATCGCCTCGTGCGCGATCTCCAGCGCAAGCGGCAATGGTGTCCGGCGCTGCCGCCCCCGATAGGCAAGAATCCCGCGCTTCCAGTTCTCGATCGTCTTGCTTCCGAGCCGCGGAACGCCGGCGAGCGTGTCCGCGGCGATCGCGGCCTCGAGGTCGGCGAGCGACGCGATACCGTACTCCGAGAAGAGCATTCCCGCCGTTTTCGTACCGATGCCGCTGACGCCGAGAACCTCCAAGAGGGTTGGCGGAAAACGCCGGTACAGCTCCTCCAGCTGATCCGCCGTTCCGGTGGTGACGAGTTGCCCGATGACGGTCCCGATCGTCTTGCCGACACCCGAAAGCTTGAGATGCTCGCCGGCGGCGACTAGGTCGGCGAGCGGCGCGGCGTTTTCGACCGATGCGGCCGCCTTTTCGAAGGCCGTGTACTTGTAAAAGGACTCGCCCGCCAACTCCATCAGCGTGCGTATCTCGAGAAGCTTCCGCGCGACCTCGCTATTGCTCAGCACGACAGTGTAGTGAAGTTGGCCCAAGCGCGTTGAATGTACTGCCGCGATGCCTCTGCTGCGCATGAGGGACGCATGCTTTGCCAACGCCGGGGTTCGCGCGGGACCCGTGACGCTCGAGATCCAGCCTGGTCAGCGCGCGGCGTTGAGCCTTGCGACGCCGCGGGAAGCAACCATCGTCGCGCTCATGGCCGCCGGCATCGTCAAGGCCTCTAGCGGGTGCGTGCTCGTCGGCGACTACGATCCCCGGGTGCAATCCGTCCACTGTAAACGAATTGCCGGATTCGTACCGCACGAACCGCTCCATCTCGACGAGTCGGATTTCTTTCGGTACGTCGGCTATCGGGCAGCGCTTTGGAACGTCGATGCGCGGGCGGCGCAGGCGCACGCGCGAGAGCTTCGCGAGCGGCTCGACGGCATACACGAGGCGTTCGCCTTTCCGTTGATCGGCGCGCTGATCGCGCGGCCGCAACTGCTCGTGCTCGATCGGCCGCAGCGTGCCTATGCCCGACAGATTCTCAGCGCGGTCGACGAGGTCGCACTGCTCTCGACGCATGCGCAGCCGGCCGACGCGGCGGCCTTCGCCGAACCTTTCGCGAGCGCGCTTCGATGACCGCCCGTGCGCTTGCCGCAATCTTAGAGGCCCGCCTCTACGTTTCGCGCCGCTTGGTTGGGTACTCGTGCGCGTTCGCCGTTGCGGTCGCACTCGTCCAACCGGCCGGTGTGGTCGCCGCCATCTTCTGCTGCGCGCTCGTCGGTATCATCATCGCTTTGGATCAGAGCGTCGGGCGTCATCCGCATCTCGACCGTTGCGAAGCGAGTGCGCCGCTCTTCGGGCGCGAGTTGGCTCGAGCGAAAGCCTTGATTCCATGCGTCGCCGTGTTGTTCGCAACCGTGCTCTACGCGCTCACGCAGCTCGCGCGCGGATCGCCCGACGCACCGTTGACGCTACTCGTGGTGCCGCCCGCCGTCGTCGCGGCGACGCTGGTAGCGCTCTCGGCGACCACACGCGCAGGCTGGAAAAGGGCGCTGTACGTACTCTTGGCATGCGCCACGGCCGTCGCGGCGTACGCGCTTGCAATACTTGCCGGCCGCATCGCAGCCGAGCTCGCGTTAGCCGCGATCGTAGCCTTCCTTGCGTTACGACAATACGGGGAGACGCTAGCCCGTTACGATCCGGCCTAGGTGATGTGCGCCTAGGGGACCGTTTGCGCCGGGAGCGCCGTCGCGAGCTTCTCGAGCATCGCGCGATTGAACTGCGGGAGATCGTCGCCGCCGCGCGTTGAGATCCAGTTCGAATCTGCGACCGTCGGCTGATCGCGATAGAGGCCACCGGCATTGCGAATGTCGTCGCTAATCGACTGGACGCCGGTAATCTGCCGTCCACGTAATAGCTGCGAGGAGATCAACACCTGCGCGCCATGTCCGATTGAGAACGTCGGCTTCTTGAGTGCGTCGAACTCGCGGACGAAGCGCTGCACTTCGCGATCCATGCGGATTCGGTCCGGCGAGGTACCTCCCGGAATCAGCAGCGCGTCGAAATCTTCCGCCGTGCAGTCTCCGACCAGCTCTTCGGCTCGCAGGCTCGCACCATCGTCGAGTCCACGCTTTCCGCGAATCCGTTGCCGAGCCCGTTCGTCGATACCGACGATCGTAACGATTGCGCCGGCCTCTTCGAGCGCTCGCCGCGGCTCCGCCAGCTCGATCTCCTCGAAACCGTCGCCGATGAGCGCGGCAACGCGCTTTCCTTCTACTCCCTGCATATCGGCCCGGTGATTCGCGCCACCGGGAAGCCTACCTTCGCTCGGCGTTATCCGAAGAGACCGCGGGTCAGACCGCCGTCGACCGAGATGGTTTGACCCGTCACGTACCCAGCTGGGTCACCGCATAAGAAGACCGCCATGGGTGCGAACTCCTCCGGCGAAGCAATCCGGCCAATCGGCACGTCGGTCGCTGCATCGTGCAACCGCTTCTCGTCGTTGCCATAGAGCGCGCGCAGCCGCGCCGTATCGATGCGACCGGTTGCAATGCTGTTTACCGTCACGCCATCCTTTGCAACCTCGACCGCAAGTGTCCGCAACGCGGCAACGAGCGCGCTACGAAAGGCATTCGAGAGCGCGAGATTGTCGATCGGCTGCTTCACGGCGGTCGAGGTCAAGGCGACGATGCGACCCCAACGCTTCGCTCGCATCGGTGGAACCACGTCGTCGAGAATCTGCAGCATCCCGCGCAAGAGCAGGCGATAGGCGGCGTCCCAATCGGCCAAAGCAAGCTCGGTGACTCGCCCGGCCTTCGGGCCGCCGCCGTTGAGGATCACGATGTCGGGGGCGCCGAACGCGCCGCGGAAAGCGGCAAGCATCGCGGAGATCGAGCCGGGATCCTGGAGATCGAGTTCGAATCCGCGCGCCTCTTGCGCCCCCAGGCCGCGCGCCCGCCCGGCTACTTCGTCGAGCGCGTCCCCGCGCCGCGCGGCTAGGCCGAGCTTGACGCCCTCCCGGGCCAGCAGCAGAGCGACCGCTTCACCCAGGCCGGAGCTTGCCCCGGTAATGAGTGCGACACGCCCGCGCAGATTCAGATCCATGGCGAAGCCGGTTTTGCGCTCGAGCGAACTAACCTTGCGCGACCCGCACGGCTTTGCTATCCTAAGCCGGTCGCCGGGACGGTCGGTTTCCCTCTGTACCCGCGCGAGACTATCCTGTCCAAGGAGTTCATGACTTGCCGCTCACCAAAGAACAAAAGGCGGATATCTCCGCCAAGTATGGCCGCGGATCGAACGATACCGGGTCCGCCGAGGTCCAGGTCGCAGTGCTGACCGCCTCGATCAATGCGCTCACCGAGCATCTAAAGATTCACAAGAAGGACCACCACAGCCGGCGTGGACTTTTGCTGCAAGTCGGCCAGCGCCGTCGCCTGCTCAACTATCTGCACGCGAAAAACCTCGAGCGGTATCGGAGTCTGATCTCCGAACTCGGCTTGCGCCGCTAAAAACGTCCCGATTTAGCCCACGGGCGTTGTCGCGTCGGCCCTCGATTACCAGTAAACTTCGGCCGCCGCTCCTAGCCCTGGACTAAATCAGAACGTTTTCTGCGTCTTCGCTTTTCGCTCGTACGCTCGGCGCGCGGCGTCTACGATTGCACTGACACCCATTCCGTAGTATTCGATTAGTTCGACCGGATCGCCGGACTGACCGAAGCGATCGTCGACGCCGATGAACTCGATCGGCGTCGGCAGCTGCGTCGCGAGAATCTCGGCCACGCGCGATCCCATTCCGCCGGCCTTTTGATGCTCCTCAACCGTTACGACCGTGCCGCACGCGCGCGCGGCGTCGATAACGGCTGCCTCGTCCATCGGCTTGATCGTATGGTTGTTGACCACTCGGCATTCAATGCCGTGCTCGGCCGAAAGCAGATCCGCCGCAATGAGTGCGTTGTAGACGAGAATGCCGCAGGCGACGATCGCGACGTCGTTACCCTCGCGGAACGTCTGAGCTTTGCCGATCTCGAATGGAGTATCGTCCGTCGTAATCACCGGAGATTTCTCGCGCCCGAACCGCAAGTAGACCGGGCCCCACGCCTCGGAGAGCGCGAGCGCCGCCTTCTTCGTTTGGACAGAATCGCAGGGTACGACGACCGTCATGTGCGGGATTACGCGCATGATCGCGATATCTTCGATCGCTTGATGCGTCGCGCCGTCGGGACCGACGGAGACGCCGGCGTGCGCTCCGGCGATCTTTACGTTGGTTTCGTTGAGCGCCATGATCGTGCGCACTTGCTCCCAGGAGCGTCCCGGATTGAACATCGCATAGCTCGCGATCCACGGAATCTTTCCGACCGCTGCGAGGCCGCCGGCCATTGCAACGAGCAGCTGCTCCGAGACGCCGATCTCGATGTATTGTTTTGGGTGCGCCTTCTTGAAGCCCTCAAACCGCGTCGACTCGGCTAGATCCGCGCAGATTCCGAGCACGTCGCGATTGCGCGAACCCGCCTCGATCAATCCTTCGCCGAAACCGTTGCGCGTTGGGACCAGCTTGAGATCGGGCGACCGATAGTCGGCCAACTTCATGCGCTGTGCGGCCGCGTCGAGAACTTTCGTTCCGCTATGCATTGGCGAGGATGCCTTCGCGTGCGGCAGCCAACTCGCGCAGGGCCTCGTCGGCCTGCTGCGCGTTGGGCGGCTTACCGTGCCAGAGATAGTCGCCCTCCATGTACGACACGCCCTTGCCGGGGATCGTGTTGGCGATGATCACCTGGGGTTTTCCTATGACGCGCCGAGCCTGCTGCGCGGTCGCGATGAACTCGGCAATGTCGTTGCCGTCGCACTCGAAGACCTCCCAGTTGAAGGCCCGGTACTTGTCGGCAAGCGGCTCGAGTGGCATCACGTCCTCGGTGCTGCCGTCGATCTGGATGAAGTTCCGATCGACGATCGAGGTAATATTGTCGAGTTTGAACTTTGCTGCGGTCATGACGGCCTCCCAATGGAGTCCGCATTGATGCTCCGCATCCGAAGTAACGACCCAGATGTGAAAGTCTTTGCCGTCCAGCTTCGCGCCGTAAGCCATGCCGACGCCTTGCGCCAATCCCTCGCCCAAGGGACCAGAGGTCGTTTCGACGGCGGGAAGCTTAACGCGCTCGGGATGCCCTTGAAGACGCGAGCCGAACTTGCGCAGCGTCAAAAGCTCTTCGACCGGGAAATAGCCGAAGTTTGCCATCGCGGAGTAACGAACCGGGGCGATGTGTCCGCAGGAGAGCAGCAAGCGGTCGCGATCCGGCCACTGCGGATTGGACGGATCGTGGCGCATCAGATGCCCGTAGAGTGCCGCAAAGACGTCCGACATGTCGAGCGGCCCGGCCGAGTGGCCCGAGCCGGCCGCGAGCAACGAGCGGATGATGCCCTGGCGAACGTCGTTGGCCTTCAGCTTCAAATCGGTCAACTCGGAGGTGGTAAGGCTCTGCATAGGAGCCGTTATACCAGGCCCGGCGCATGCGACCCTCGGGAACGGCGGGCAGGGCGGCCATTGACGTGGCCCGAATGGGCGACGGTTAATCTAAAACAATAAGAAGTTTGAAACTAGGAGACACCGTGCCCGAATCCGTTACTTTGACGGTCGGCGGGCGCACGATGGTCATCGAAACCGGTGAGCTGGCGAAGCAAGCAAACGGCTCCGCGCTCATTCGTTATGGCGATCAAAACGTCGTGCTCTGCGCCGTGACCGCTTCCGAAAAGCCTCGCGAAGGCATCGATTTCTTCCCCCTCACCTGCGATTTCGAAGAGAAAATGTACGCCGCCGGAAAGATTCCGGGGGGCTACATAAAGCGCGAAGGGCGTCCTTCCGAGCACGCCGTGCTGAGCTCGCGACAGATCGACCGCCCGATTCGCCCGCTCTTTCCCGACGGTTTTCGCAACGACATTCAGATCGTCGCCACCGTGCTCTCGGTCGATCCGGAGCTCGATGCAGACGTGCTCGGCGTCTGCGCGGCGGGTGCCGCGCTCGCGCTCAGCGACATTCCCTTCGACAAGACGGTTGCCGCCGTTCGCGTTGGCCGCGATGAGAGCGGCGCCTATATTTGCAATCCGACGCTGCCGCAATACGCGACCGGCGGCATGGACATCGTCGTCGCCGGCACCGCGGACGCGGTAATGATGGTCGAAGGCGAGGGCAACGAGATTGAAGAGGAGGCTTTCCTCGGCGCCGTTGAGTTCGCCCACGTGGAGATCAAGAAGATCGTCAAGGCGATCGATCAGCTGGCGCGCAAAGAAGGCAAGAAGAAGCGCCAGTATCCCGTCGCGCAAATGGACCCGGCGCTCGACAAGTGGGTACGCAAGGCGTTCGCAAAGGACGTCGCCAAGGCGATGCGCACCGTCGACAAGCAAGAGCGTGAAGCGGCCTTCGCCGCGATTACCGTTGACGAAGCGATCGCGCGCTGCGCCAAAAAAGACGAAAACGTCCGAGCGCTACTCGAGAATCCCGTCACTCATAAAGAGTTCGGCAAGATTATCAAAGCGATGGAAGAGGACGAGTTGCGCACCATGGTCGTGGACGAGCGGATTCGTCCTGACGGACGCAAGCCCGACGAGATTCGTCCGATCTGGTGCAAGGTGCACTACGTGCCGCGCGTCCATGGATCCGGCATCTTTACGCGCGGTCAGACGCAGGTCTTCACCGCGGCGACGCTAGGTTCGACCAGCGACGCCCAGCGTCTCGACGGCATCGTCGCGCTCGAAGACAAACGCTACATGCACTTTTACAACTTCCCGCCGTACTCGGTCGGTGAAACCCGCCCCATGCGCGGCCCCGGGCGACGCGAAATCGGTCACGGCCTGCTGGCCGAACGCGCGTTGAAAGCGGTGCTGCCGGCCAAAGACGAGTTTCCGTATACACTGCGTCTCATGAGCGAGGTGCTCGAATCGAACGGCTCCTCCTCGATGGCGTCGGTCTGCGGCTCGACGCTCGCCCTGATGGATGCCGGCGTGCCGATTCGCGCGCACGTTGCCGGCGTGGCGATGGGCCTGATTCTCAAGGACGGCAAGTACACCGTTCTTACCGATATCCAGGGCCTCGAAGACGCGCTTGGCGAGATGGACTTCAAGGTCGCGGGCACCAAGAAGGGCATCACCGCGATTCAGATGGACATCAAGGTGCAGGGCGTCACCGTCGCAATCATGCGCGAAGCGATGGAGCAGGCGCGTAAGTCTCGCTACTTCATCATCGACAAGCTCACCGAAACGATCGCCGCTCCACGCGAGGAGCTCTCGCAGTACGCGCCGCGGATGATCGTGATGAAGATCGATCCTGCGAAAATCAAAGACGTCATCGGACCCGGCGGCAAGGTCATCAACAAGATCATCGCCGACACCGGCGTCGAGAAGATCGACATCGAGGACGACGGTAGCGTCTTCATCACCTCGTTGGACGGCGCGTCGGGCGACAAGGCCAAGCAGATCGTCGAGAACCTTACCAAGGAGATCCGCGTCGGCGAGACCTACCTCGGTACCGTGACGCGCATCATCACGATCGGCGCCTTCGTGCAGATCCTGCCCGGCAAAGAGGGTCTGGTTCACATCAGCCAGCTCGCGCCGCAGCGCGTCGACAAGGTAGAGGACGTCCTCAAACTCGGCGATGAGGTCATGGTGAAGGTCATGGAGATCGATCATCAGGGCCGCATCAATCTCTCGCGAAAGGCGTTGCTCGGTGGCGTCTCGCCCAACGGCGACTTCGCCGGGCGCCCCCCGCGCAGTCCGCGCGATAGCGCACCGGTTGGCCCGCGCGATAGCGCACCGGTTGGCCCGCGCGAAAGTGCACCGGTCGGCCCGCCGGCGGCAGCACCGGGCGCACCGCCCACGCGGCGCCGCCGCCGACCGCAGCGTCGCGACGACGAGTAGTCTTTAAAGCCCGGGTGGAAATCCGGGCTTTCTTACTGACCGCCGAAGCGTAGACCCAAGTCGATGAAGGTCCTGCGCATGCGGTCTTCGACGCCGGCATACCAGCGCAGACGGCTGGCAACCGGACCCGAGATCGCGCCGTCGACGTGATAGAACGGCGCGCCGTCCAGGAGGTCGCGGCGATAGATCGTGTCGAGCCTGATGACGCCGCCGCCCTCATAGGTTAGCCACAACGCGCTTACGGTTGGCGCATCGGCTCCGCCGAACGCCGGCACGGAGCCGTACGACGCAGGTGCCGTGTCGGTTACGTGCATCGTCCACGCTCGCAGCGCAACGGCGGGCGCAATCTGCCAAACCGCGGAGAGGCCTGCCGACGTCACCGTTCCGGAGGATGCACCGGTGACGCGTTGCGAGGCCGCCTCGAACGAGGCGCGCAACCGGGATTGATCCGTATACGTCAGGATCGCTGCAAGCAGTGCGTTACGCTCGTACTCAACCGAGGTCGGCTCGCTGTACGCGTCGGAGTATTGCTGCACGAACGTCGGCAGTGTAAAGGATCCGCTTCCCTCTAGATTGAGACTCCATCGCTCGTTGGGAAAGAGCTGCGCTTGCAGCGACGGTACGGCTAGCGCCGCTTTAGCCGGCGTCGACATGCCGTAGGTTCCCCCCGCATAGTCGACCCAAAACGCGCCGACGCCCGCCGTAATATCGTAGTCTCGGCCGGTTGCATTAACGCCGGCGTCGGCGCGCGACTGGGTAAGCGTCGCTCCGATGTTCGGTGGTGCATTATAGGCCTGTTGGTCGTAGAGTCCGCTCGAAGCGCGAAGGGCAAAATCGGCAAAGGTCGAGACGGGTCCATCGGAGCGGACTCCCACGGCTAGGTTCGAATCGGACCAAATTGCCGACGAAAAATCTTGGCCGCTGCCGAGCACGTAGTCGCCACGATCCAGGTTTGCCGACGCGTAAAAGTTCGCGAGCCGCGAATCGCTGAAAGTCGCATTCGCAAAGGAGAAGTTACCTGCATACTGCGTCTCATCCGATTCAAAGGTGCGACCCTGTTCGGTTCCCGCCGCAAATACCAGCGACTGATCTGCGCCGGGTGACCAGTCGGCGGTGACGTCCGCGCGCTGACGCGACTCCTCGTTATTGCTGAACGAGCCGGCGACTAGCCCCGCCGCCTGCGAACCAATCTGCGCGCGTCCGATTACATCGCTTCCGAGGGTCGCTACCTGCCAGTTCGAGCCGTCTCCGTAAGGTTCGAGGGTAACGGTTCCACCGCCGGCCTGGTCGCCGTATAAGTAGGCGTTGCTTGCGCTGCCGACGTTCGCGTCTCTTTCGAACTGAGCGGGCAGCAGATCGTACGGCGAGCTGCCGTTAACGATGTCGTAGTTTGCCGTCCCGTCGTCCACGAGAAGCGAGCCGCTCGGAGAGAGTCCCCGATCGCTCAAACGCGAGCCTGGATAGGGGCCGGTACTCTGGGCCAGCAGGGTAAACGGGCGTAGCGCGAGTGCGGATTCGACGTGGGCGTAGGGTAGGTTCTCGAGATCGCTCGCGGTAGGCGACTCGTTCGCAAGGGCCTCGTAACGGCGAACGATCACGACGACCGGCTCGCCGGTGCGGACCGCAGCGACGGTTGGCGCGCAATACCGGCAAGTGACGAGCACGGAGACGATCCCGGCGGCGTCCAGCGCAAAGGTACCTAGGGAGTCGGTCACGGCCTGGACGGGCGGCTGACCGCCTCGCCGTCCGGAGACTGACGCTCCGGCAATGACCGCGCCATGCTGATCCCGAACGGCGCCCACTACCAGCGGTGCTTGAGCACGCGCTGGGAGCGCGACGGACATCAGCAATATCAGCGCCGGCGCGCTTCCGAGCGTGCGATTCACGGATTCTTTAGACTTTCGGCTATGATGAGACCAGTGTCAAGAAGTTTGTTCCGCCCCGTCCTCCTAGCCGCGCTCCTGGCGACGGTCGTTTTGTGCGGCCGGGCGGCGGTGGCCGATTCGGGATCGCTGGAGGATGCGATCGCGGGGGCGCTGATGCCCTCCGCCGCGCCTGCCTTGCTCGGCCCCATCACTTCGGCCGGCCGTACCGGCTGGGAGTGCAAGCCCGAACGCTCTGCGAGCTCGGCCGGGTGGCATGAAGCGGAACTCCCTCTTGCCCCCGGTACTCCGTGAACGATGCGCGTTCTGCTGGCCGTCGCCATCGTCGCCGCCGTAACCGCGGCTCGCGCAGCGGCCCAGAGCTACCCGCCGCAGCATCCGCTTCCTCGCACGACCTCGGCACCTGCGCTGCGCGATCTCGCGACGCAACGCGAGATCGAGGAGCGCTTTAGGATTGGAATCGACGCCGAATCGCGCGGCGACTGGATGCGCGCGACCGGCGAGTTCGAACGCATTGTTGCGCTAAGTCCTCCGGAGCCCAAGGGCTCGACCGCGCGATACGATCTCGCGATTGCCTACGCAAACCTCGGCCGAAACGACGACGCCGCGCGGCAGTTGCGCGCCGCGCTAGGGCTCGACCCCGGCTTCTTGGCGGCAATGGCCAATCTCATCTCCGTCGATCTTGCTCGGGGCGATCTTCGCGAAGCGCGCCGGATCGCCGACCGTTACATCGCGCTCGATCCCGACTCGGCGCGAGCGCTCTATTCGCGCGGTATCATCGCGTTGGCTGCCGGTGACGCCGCATCCGCTCGCGACGACTTCGGAAAGCTGCTCCACAACAACCCCTCGTATGCCGTCGCCCACTACAATCTCGCCTTGGCCGAAGAACGCTTGGGGCGCTACGATTCGGCGGAGCAAGAGCTGCGCGATGCGCTCGCCTTAGCGCCGAAGTATGCGCGGGCGCAGTTTGCCCTCGGCGTCGTTCTGCTGCGAGAGGGAGAGCATGATGCCGCGCGCAATGCGTTCGAGCAAGCGACGGTCGATGCTGCCGGCGATCCCGCCCTGCAAAATATCGCTGCGGCGATGCGCGACTCGATCTCGGTTCCCAAGTCGCAGCACCTTTAGACTTTTCTCATTTCGTACCCGTACGATCCGCTTGACTTACTCTTCTTTGGAGGCGACATGACTAGGAAATCAGCGGCATTCTTCGTGGCGATCGCCGCGCTGCTGCTCGCGGCCTGCGCCGGCCGCGGCGCCAACGTCCCTAACGGCGGTAGTTACGCGCTGCCCGGGATGCCCGATCTCGTAATGACGGCAACGCTTCCCGACGGCAAGAAGACGGGACCGATCAACGAGGAGCTTCCGTCGGAGGGGCTCGGGACGATCGACGACTCCTTCTGGAGCGCGACGCTGGGGGGATTTACACAACAGAAGTTTTCACAAGCCCTAGGCTTCCCGCCCGGCACCAAGATCACGCTGACGGACATCTCGAAGAACATTTCGCACACGCTCGACGAGGTTGCAAAAATCAAGGGGCCGCCGGCAAACTTTCCGCAGAACCCCACCCTCTCGCAATCGGCGCACGGCAACGGGAAGATGGGAAAGGGTTATGCCAGCGGCGTTCTATCGCCGGGCGAGTCCGTTACCCTCACGCTGCCGAAGAAGGGGATCTACCTCATCGGATGCGCCTTCCATTATCGTGAGGGAATGCACACCGTCTTGGTCGTCGAGAAGGGTGCGACGCCGGGACCCGAAGCGACCGCACCGGGACGATGAGACTCGCAGCGCCGGCCGCGGTCTTTGTGGCTGCGGCCGTCTGCGCCGTCGCCGCCTGCACGAATGGCGGCGGCCTCGGCAGCGTCGGTAACGGCGGCGGAGGAGGCGGCTCGCCGTCGCCCCTGCCCTCGGCGGCGATCGGCGTCGGCATTCCGACCGGAAAGATCGGCGTCGAGGACGACCCCGTTTGGGGAACGATCTCGGGCTACACGCAGAGTCAAACCTCGCAGATACTGGCCTTCGCCCCGGGCGCCAAGATTACGATACAAAACCTTTCGTCATCGTCGCCGCACACGCTCAACGTCATCGGCCAGGTAAAAAAACCTCCCGTGAATTGGCCCAAGAATCCAAGCCTTTCATTCTATCCCAGTGGAAACGGAGTCTTGGGAACAGACTATGCGAGCGGCACGCTGAACCCCGGCGCTAGCGTGACGGTGACGCTTTCCAATCCGGGGATCTATCTCATCGGATGCGCCTTTCACTACATCGAGTTCAGCATGCGCGACGTTATCCAGGTCGTAGCCGGCGCAACACCCGGGCCGACGGCATCTCCGGGTCCCGGCGGATACGCGCTCCCCGCGAAGAAGCCGCGACCCGCTCTAACGCAGCGCGAACCGCATCTGATCGACCAACGCGGACATCGCTTTACACTCTCGTCGCTGCGCGGAGAACCATTGATCGTGACGTTCGTCTCGGCGCACTGTACCGACGCCTGCCCTTTGATCAACGCTCAGTTCGAGCGGGCCGCGCAACGCATCGAGCACGATCGTCTTGCGGCCAGGCTGCTGACGATTACTTTGGATCCGGAGCACGATTCGCCGCAAACGATGCGCGAGCTAGCGCAACGATTTAATGCAGATCCACGCCACTGGCTGGTGGCGGGCGGTTCGCGCTCGGACGTGCGCGCCGTGATGCGCGCCTTCGGCGTCATCTCTGTTCAAGGCCGAGATGGTTATCGCGACGAGCACACGACCTTCGTTTACGCCATCGACCCCAACGGCGAGCTCGCGCAAACGCTCCTGGCCAATACCGCAACCCAGGACGACATTCTGGACGGACTTCACGCGGGACGTTGGAGGGCGCACGCATGAGACGACGAGCCTCGACGACGCTCGCCTTGATGCTGCTCGCCGCATGCACCGCGGGCGGCATTCCGACCTCCTCAGGCGGCTCCGGCGGAGTAACGATCGACATCAACCTGACGCTGAGTAAGCCGGTGCAGACGCCGTATGGTTTGAGCGGCGGCTTTACGCCGGCGATCACGACCGTACCCGTCGGCTCGCAGTTTCACTTCACGAACACCGATAGCTTCGCGCACACCGGGTCGTATCTCGGGAGCCAATTCACGCAATTCCCCACCGGCTCGCCGCTTAAGAGCGGCGCGACGACGCAGAGCGGCAACACGCTCTCGGGCGGATTCACCACCGGCGCCCTACAGGCAGGCACGTCGTCGCAGACGATCACCGCCGACCGGGCGGGCACGTATCTGTTTGGCTGCTTCTTTCATTATGGCGCGCCGATGAAGGGGGCGATCATTGCGCAGTAGCATCGCGGCCGCCGGGCTTGTGGTGCTCTTCCTCGTGCTGGCCTGCGCGCCGGCACGTGCGATTCCGATCTTCGCGCAACGCTACCACCTCAAGTGCGGTCAATGCCACAGTGTCCTCCCGGAACTCAATGCGTTCGGGCGTTATTTTCGCTCGCATGGCTACCGGCTGCCATTGCCCGAGCACGGAACGACCATCTTCGCATTGCGCTACCAGTTGGAATACGACGAGCATCCGGCAGCCGGCTCGCGCGAGTTCACACCCGGCGGCATCCTTCTGGGTAGCGGAAACATCGGTCCGATTACGACCTATCTCCACTACGGCTTGGGAGCGGGCGGCGGACCGGGAGGAGTATTCTTGCTCTTTGCGGCGGGCTACGATGCGCACACGCAGACGCTCGTTCGCGGCGGCCTGATCGAGCTTCCACTCGCCCAGTCGCCCGGTGAACGCCTCGACGATCTGCAGCAATACGGCTACTACGGAGCGCACGTAGGATTGAACAACTTGCCGCTCTCCTCAAACCGGTGGGGCTTGCAAATCGAGCGCACGTTCGGACACCTGACGGTCGACGGCGTCGCAGCGGTCGGGTTTTATCAAGGCGCGGCCTACGGCGGCAAACCCGTGCCGACGGGCGAGACGACGTGGATGCGCACGCCGGAGTTGAGCGCGTGGCTCAAAGACACGCTCGTGCAAGGCCATAACGGCGAGTTCGACGTCGGTGGGACCGCCATGGGCGGAACGCTCGGCGTCTTGCCAACGGGGCGTCTGCCGTTTGCCGACCTCTACGAACGCTACGGCCTGCTCGCGCACGCCAGCTACGACAATCTCGATTTTCAGGCCGAGCAATGGTACGGTGACGATCACGATGCCGACGGATTTCTGACCAATCAGCATTCCAGCGGCGGCTACGCGCGGTTGAAATACTATCCGATCCCGCACGCCTATTTCGGCCTCCGCTACGATGCGTACGCCAATCCGTACATCACTCGCGACTTCGTCTACTACGCGGCCGTGCAGATTGCTCCGTGCCGCTTTCTGATGCAAGAGGTTCAGTCGCCGGCCCAGCATCCGTACCTCAGCGGCGCGTTCACGATTGCGATTCCGCCACCGTTGAAAAACTAGAAGGGAATAGACGATGCGAGTGCTCGTTGTCGAAGACAATCCCGCCGTCGGGGACTCAATCGCGCGAATGCTGGAAGCGCGACGCTATGCGGCCAACGTCGTCACCGACGGTGAAACGGGTCTCGACCACCTGGTGAGCCGCACCTATGACGTCGCGGTCGTCGACGTAGGGCTGCCCGGCATCGACGGCTTCACGCTTGCACGAAACGCTCGAGCGGCCGGAGTTCAGACGCCGATTCTCATGCTCACCGCCCGCGACGCCGTCGAGGATCGCGTAGCGGGGTTGGACTGCGGGGCCGACGACTACCTGGTCAAACCCTTCGTCGAGGAGGAGCTGATCGCGCGCGTCGGCGCCATCCTTCGCCGCGCCGAGCGTCCCGTGCTCGGCGTTCTCGAGGTCGGGGCGCTGCGAATCGACCTGGGGGCGCGCGGCGTAACTTACGAGGGTAAGCCGGTAGCGTTAGGTGCGACCGAGTTTCGGCTGCTGGAGTTTTTCGCCCGTAACGCAGGCATCGCCCTGTCCCGGACGCAGATCGTCGAACGCATCTGGGACTACGATTTCGACGGATCGAGCAACATCGTCGACGTCTATGTCAGCCAGCTGCGCCGCAAGCTCGGAAAGATCGGAGCGAGGGGAGTCATCGAAACGGTATGGGGAATCGGGTATCGCGTAAAAGCTAACTAGCGGGTCAGTCAGAAGTTCCCAATGCTTTGATCGTCCGGACCGCCCTCCTATACCTCGCGATCTTCGTCTGCGTATTAGCGGCCCTCAGCGTCGGCGCGTATGCGTTCGTAGCGCGGGAGTACGCATCGATAGTGGCGCCGGCGCTGAACACCCCCGAGGCAAGTGCGGGGCTGAGCGCCGCAATGCGCCACGTCGTCTTCACGATCGCCGAGATCGACCTGCCGCTGGTCATCGTCGTGGCCGTCGCGTCGTATCTCCTGGCGCGCGCGGCGATCGCCCCGCTGGAGGCCGCCCGCGAACGAGAGCGGCGCTTTTCGGCCGACGCCGCGCACGAGTTGCGCTCGCCGCTGACGGCGATCGCCGCGGTCGCCCAGGCGGCCCGTGCAGAAGCGACGCAACAGAGCCGCGTCTCGTTCGAAGCGATCGCTCGAAGCGCGCTCGATGCTTCGGCGATCGTCTCCGACCTTTTGACGCTGGCGCGCGATCCTGCACGACGTGCGCTACAATGCGAGCCGGTCGACTTAGCTGCGATCGTAACCACGGTCGCGAGAGATTCGCAGCCGGTTGCCGATGCGCGCGGCGTCCGCCTCGACGTCGCGGCGGCCAGCGCAATCGTGGAGGGCGACGAACGCCGCCTTCGCGAGCTCGCGCGCAATCTGCTCGATAACGCCATCCGCGAAGCCCGACAGGTGGTGAGCATTACATCGCGCCGATCGGGCCGGCTCTGCGAGATCGTCGTCGAAGACGACGGCGCCGGTATTCCTCTGGCCGAGCGCGACCGCGTCTTCGAGCGATTCTATCGCCGGGCGAACGATGCATCGGGCTCGGGGCTGGGTCTTGCGATCGTACGCTGGATCGCAAGCGCTCATGGGGGCTGGGTCGCAGTGGACCAAGCCTCCAGCGGAGGAGCGCGTTTTGTCGCAGCCCTTCCCGCACGCGAATCCTAGGGAACCTGGCCCAGTTCCGTAAGCGGATACCGCCTAGGATGCGCATAAGGACGGGGCCATGTCATTTCGATCGCTTCACGCCTTTGTCGAAGCGTTACGAAAAGCCGGCGAGCTGCACGTCGTTTCGGCACGCGTCGATCCTCGGCTAGAGATCAGCGAGATCACTAACCGCGTCGTGAAGGCCGGCGGCCCGGCGCTGCTCTTTAGTGATGTCAAAGGTTCGCAGTTCCCCGTGCTTACGAATCAGTTCGGCACGCATCGCAGGATGGCGATGGCTCTCGGCGCGACGAGCCTAGACGCCGTAGCCGGGCGCGTTCGCGCGCTGCTCGCATTGCGGCCGCCGTCCGGCTCGCTCTCCGAAAAACTAGGCGCGGCGATGCAGTTTGCGCCGCTTGCCAATGCCGCTCCGAAGATCGTTCGCGATGGAAGCGTGGCGGAGGTCGTCATCGAAAAGCCCGACTTGCGAAAACTGCCGGTGCTCACGACCTGGCCGCGAGATGCCGGCCCCTTCATCACGCTGCCGCTCGTGATCACAAAAGATCCGCGTAGCGGCCGCATGAACGCCGGCATGTACCGCATGCAGGTCTACGGCGCCCGCGAAACCGGCATGCACTGGCAGCGCCACAAGCAAGGCCGCGCGCACGCCGCCGCCTGGGGCAAAAAAGTGCCCGTTGCCGTTGCGATTGGAACCGAGCCGGTTTTGACCTACGCTGCGACGGCGCCGGTGCCGCCCGTAGTCGACGAGTTTACATTTGCCGGTCTCTTGCGCAACAAGCCGGTTGAGCTCACGCAAGCAAAGACGGTAGATCTTATGGTCCCGGCCGAGGCGGAGTTCGTACTCGAGGGTTACGTCGACAATGAGGATCTGCGAACCGAGGGGCCCTTCGGCGACCATACCGGCGTCTACAGTCCGGCGGACCAGTACCCGACCTTTCACGTGACCTGCATCACGCATCGCCGCGATCCCATCTATGCCGCAACCGTCGTCGGCAAGCCTCCGATGGAGGATGCCTGGCTGGGCAAGGCGACGGAGAGAATATTTTTGCCGCTCTTGCAAATGCTGCTGCCCGAAGTCGTCGACATGAATCTTCCGGTCGAAGGCGGCTTTCACAATCTCGCGATCGTTTCGATTCGCAAGTCCTATCCCGGCCAGGCGAAGAAAGTCATGAACGCGCTCTGGGGCTTGGGCCATATGATGATGCTCACACGCGTTCTCATCATCGTAGACGCCGACGTCGACGTCGCTGCGACGCGCGAAGTCGCGTGGTACGTGCTCAACAATCTAGCGCCCGAACGTGACGTCGTGACGATGCCCGGTCCGGTAGACGACCTCGATCACGGATCCTACAGCATCGCGTACGGTACGAAGATGGGCATCGACGCGACGCGCAAGGATGAGTCGGAGGGGTACGCTCGCGCGTGGCCACCCGATATGAACATGGACTCGGCAACGCGGCGCCTCGTCGGCGAACGTTGGCAGGCGTACGGACTCGATCGCATCGCCGGGGCACTGCAGCCCGACCTTTGGTCCGGGCAAGGCTTGCAGGCCTATGCGCGACTGATGGAATCGCCCTCGGACGATGCCTCGTGAAGTCGCTGCGGATTTTTCTGCGAGAGATTCGGGTCGAGCATACTCTTTTTGCGTTACCCTTCGCCTACGTCGGCGCGATTCTCGCCGCGCGCGGCGTGCCGGCTCCGGCGACGCTGGCCTGGATTACGTTGGCGGTGCTTGGAGCGCGTACCGCCGCCATGGCGGCAAACCGTCTCTTCGACCGCGAGATCGATGCGCGCAATCCCCGCACCGCGCGCCGCGCGCTGGCGAGCGGAACGCTGCCGGTCTCGACGATGGTTTGGGCGAGCGCGGGCGGGCTGGCGCTGCTGTTGCTGTCGGCGTGGATGCTCAATCCGCTCTGCGTGAAGCTGCTGCCCGTCGCCGCGGTCTTGCTGCTGCTCTACCCGTTTTGCAAACGCTTCACTTGGCTCACCCACTTCGTGCTCGGCGCCGTTGACGGACTGGCGCCGCTGGGGGCATACGTGGCGGTTGCCGGCAGGATCACGCTGCCCGCGCTCGCCCTCTTTGCCGCCGTGACGCTCTGGGTTGCGGGCTTCGATATTATCTACGCGCTCATGGACCTGCCCGTCGACCGCGCGCAGGGCATTCGCTCGCTGCCCGAACGCTTCGGCGAAGGCAGCGGCCGAATCGTACCCATCGTACTGCACCTCGCGATGCTAGCGTTGCTGGCAGGCGCCGGAATGCTCGACGGCGCCGCGCCAATCTACTACTTCGGCGTGGCTGCCGTCGCAGTTCTAATCGTTTATGAAGAGTATCTCTTTCGCAGCGGCGCCAATCTGTTCGTCATCAACGAACGAGTCTTTCTTTCGAACATGACGTTTTCGGTGGTCTTCTTGGCAACGACGCTGGGCGCGTACCGGTGAAGCGTCGTCATTTCCTATCTGCGGCCGCGGCGGCGGCTGCCGCCGGGTCCGGCCGCGCCGCGGCACAGGTCATCCCGCTCCAGCCAATCGGTCCGTACAACGGCCAATTTCTGCAGCAGCTGAGCATCGGCGTCAACGTCACGTTGAGCGGTGCGCTGGGAAAATACGGGCAGGAGGTCGTCAAAGGCGTTCAAGCCGCAGTCGACGAGACCAATCGCTTCAACGCGCCGATCTCCCACGTGTGGGGCCTGCGACCGTACGACGATCGCAACGATGCGGGCCTCGCATCGGCCAACGTCAACGTCGCGGCCGCCGACCCAACCGTCATCGCCGTGGTCGGCAGCGTAACCGCTCCGATGACGCTCGCGGCTCTGCCGCGATACGCTAACGATACCTTTGCGGTAATCGTACCGACCGTAACGGCCGACTCGATAACCGCGCGCGGCTATCACAACGTGTACCGGCTGCCCGCGAAAGACAGCACCTCCGGACGGCTCTTCGCCGGTGCCGCGCTCGAGGGCAAGCGCGGCGTTCCTACGATTGCGGTAGCCTTTGACGGCGACTACGGATACGAGGTTGCTCGCGGTTTCGTCACGCAGGCGCAGATAGATCGGCACAGCGCGGATCTGCTGCTCTTTCCGCTCGACAAAACCGACCCGGCGCAAGCGGCGCGGTCGGTGCTCGATCGCGCTCCGGGATATGTCTTCTTGAGCGGCAAGACCGCGCAGATGGGACCCATCGCCGAAGCACTGCGCTTAGCCGGGTATACCGGCGATTTCGGGGCCAGCGACGGATTCTATAACACCGATACGATCGCAACCTACGCGCGGACGCTCGACGGCGCGTACGTGGCCTCCTCGATGCCGCCGCTCGATCGCGTCCCCAGCCTCATTACGCTCGTTACCGACTTTCAGCGTGAAGTCAATCAAATCACCGCGTTTTCGGCATTCGGCTACGCCGCTGCCCAGCTCATCATCGCCGCGGCGCAACGCGGCAGCGCCACGACGCGTTCGGCGCTCTTAACCTCACTTCAGCAGGGTGGAACCTTCACGACGCTCGTCGGGCAGTTTCAGTTCAACATCAGCGGCGATCCGCTCATCCCAAACATCTATCTCTACACCGTCGGCAAAGACGGCTTCAAGTACATCCGGCCGGCCGTGCGGACCGGGTTCATCCTCTAAGGGAACCTGCGTCCTTCACCGGACGACCTCGTCCTCGCGCACGACGCGCAAGCGATGCGGCGGCGCGACCTTTTCACTTTGCGACTCCTCGCACTCCTCGAGCGCGAGTACGAATCGCAGGCGCCACGAGCCCAGCGTGAGGCTGAAGTTTGTACCCAGTATCTGCATGACTACGCCTCCACCCGCTCCCACCGCCAGAGCGCGAGCGCACCGTAGGCGACGAAGAGCAGCACCTCGATTCCCAAACGCATGCCGAAGTTCGAACCCTCCGCGTCGAGCGACTGTGCCCCGCTCTCCGGATTGACGAACGAGACGTAGCTCAGCGGATTGAACCGCGAGAGCACCCAGGCGACGTCGTGAATGAAGAGCGTGACGACGTTGTTGGTTGGGACGAGCGTCAGCAGGCCGATGAAGAGCGTGACCGGCCACGCGAAGCCCAGAAGCGCCGCATACGAGCGCGACGCCCACGTCGTCGCCGCGCAGAGCAGGGCGTACCATGCCAGCGGAGCGGCGATGCCCATCACGATCGCGCGACTGCTAATCCCGCTGAAGTCGAGCCGCGGCGTCTCGAACAGCAGCTGCATGAGATAGAAGGCTACGACCGTCATGAGCGAGGCGGCGAGGATTCCGACGATGTCGGCGCCGACGGCGCCCAGCGCGAAGCGCAGGCGCGAAATGGGCTTGGTGAGCGTGAGCTCCAGGTGGCCGTCGATCTCACGCGCGAGCGGCGCGGCGAGAATCGTCGCGATGATCAGCGCGAAGAAATCGGCAATCGCCATATAGTAGTACATCGGCACGGCCCCATTGGTATCGACGATCGTGGTCGTCATCTTACCGTGCTGCGATTCGAGGACCTGAATGCTGCCGACGTTGACTCTGTCGTGATCCATGTGGGCCCGTTTCGAAGGCTCGGTGATCACGATGTGCGTGCCGGCGTTGCCCCGATCGTCGATCACGACGTGCTCGTCTCTGTCGGGGTTCTCCAGAATCGTACGCTTCGTTCCGTCGGGCAGCGTGATATCGGTCTCGTGCGTTCCGGGCTCGAGCGAGATGTGATGCACCCAGGAGGACGGCGACATGTACCGCGCCACTGAGATGCGCAGGACGACGGCGAGACCGACGAGGAGCGCCAAGATGATCGCGAGGGTGCGCAGACAGTTGCGCACCCGGAGCCATTCAACGTAGTTCATGATGAGCTATCCTTTACGACGACGTCAGCGGTAGCCGTCGCGGGCGAGACTGCATAGAGGAAGATATCTTCAAGGTTGAGGTCGAGCACGCGAATGCCGGTAGCGCCCGCGGCGCCGAGGCGCGTTGCGATCTCATCGGCACCGTCGGTCACCAGCAGCCGTACGATCCGTTCGGTGCGATCGGCCCTCGCGACGCGCGGATCGTTCGCGATTCCGTCGAGCGAGAAGTTCGTGTCGCTAAAGATGCCCTCGACGATCTTGCGGTCGGCTTTTAAGTCGTCGACCAGCCCTTCAAGCACGAGCCCGCCACGGTCCATAATCGCAATTCGCTCGGCGGCCCGTTCGACCTGACCGATCTGATGCGACGAGAAGATGATCGTGTTGCCTTTGGCCGCCTCGTTGATCATCAGGCTCAAGACGTGACGCTGATTTATCGGATCGAGGCCACCCGTGGGCTCGTCGAGCACCAAAATCTCTGCGTTTCGAGCAAACGCGCAGGCAACCATGACGGCCGTTCGCATGCCTTTGGAAAGCGCGCGGGCGCGCTTGCGGTGGTCGACGCCAAACTGCGTCAGCAGCTCGCGAGCCCGGGCGGGATCGAAGTTCTTATAGGCTCGACGGTTCATCTCGACGTGCTCGTCGACGGTCAGCCAGTCGTAGAGCACGCTGCGCTCCGGCACGTACGCGATACGCTCGAAGCTCGCGGGCACGAGCAGCTTGCCGTCGTAGCGAACCTCACCACTCGTCGGGCGCGCCAAGCCGAGCATACATTTGAAGGTCGTCGTCTTGCCGGCACCGTTGGGGCCGAGCAATCCGAAGACGCTCGCATCGGGCACCTGGAGTGAGAAATCGTTCACGGCGGCGACGTCGCCGTACCGTTTGCTAAGGTTGGAAATCGTAATATTGCTCACTTTTGATCGCCTCTCGTTGCATCGGAGAACCAGCGCGCTAGAGCCGCATCGAAGAGCGCGCGCACTTCGCCGGCAGTCAGCCCGACCGATTTGGCTTCGCGAAGTGCCACCTCGAGCGCGTCGCGCCCGATGTCGGCAGCCGCCTTCGGCGAAGCATCGCTATCCTCGGAGCGCACGAACGAGCCGCGTCCGACGGACGTTTCGATGACGCCCTGCCGTTCGAGCTCCCGGTAGGCCCGGGCGATCGTGTTCGGGTTGACCGTCAGATCTAGGGCGAGCTGCTTGACGGTCGGCAGCTGTTCGCCGCCCCCCAAAACGCCCAGGGCGACCGATCGCTTCACCTGCTCCACGACCTGCAGATAGATCGGTACGCCGCTGCGCGGGTCAACCGTCAGAAGTGCGGGCATTCTGGCGACCTTAAAACTTCGGTCCCCAGCCGGGAAAGAGTCCAGTGGCCTTGCGGTCGGGCAGACGAACCGGGGTGCGGGTCTCGCGGATCGTCACGGATTCCTGAAGGTAGGTGTGGGTAAGCATTTTTATCTCCTTAACGGCGTGTACTGGTTTACTATTGTCCTAGTACATTAGTACAATAGTATATCAGTACGATGCTGTCAAGGGCGCCGTTCGAATTTCTTCCCAGCGGGCGCGAAGACCGAGAGCGCCCGCGGAAGGACCTCGAACCGAGCCGGTGTCGAACCGGCCGGCTCGCCGTCCGCGGAGATCCGTCGCGGCCGGCGCGTGCTGACCGCGAAGGCAGTCGAGCGATAGACGTGTAGTCCCTCACCCGGGCGCCCATGGCGCTCCAAGACCGCGGCGGCGACCCGGACGAACGGCCAGAGGCCCTCGCCGCCGACCGAGTAGAGGTTGAGACGGCCGTCGTCGAGCGCTGCGTCGTCGACGTTGATGAACCCGCCGAAGTGCGGGCTGTTCGCCACGGTCAGTTGGACGGTTTTCAGGCGCTCGCAGGTGCCGTTGAAGGCAATCTCCGCGTGAAAGGGTCGTACGAATAAAATCGCTCTCAGCGCGCTTGCGGCGAGCGCGAGCAGCCCGAATCGCTGCTTGTCGGCAGCTCTTTGAACTCTCGCGATCCGGCTCGAGAGGCCGATGCTCGCCTCGTTAACGTAGTAGAATCCGTTGACGCGGGCGACGTCGATGCGCCGCGTCATACCCGAGGCGATTACCTTACACGCTCCGGCGAGGTCGAGCGGAATGGCCAGCGTCCGCGCGAGATCGTTGAAGGTGCCCAACGGAACGAGGCCAATCGGCAGATCGAGTTCGAGCGCTCGCGCAATCTCATGCACGAACGTACCGTCGCCGCCTGCAACCACGATCGCATCGATAGCGGAGTCCCTCGCGCCGACGCACTCGATTCCGTAACGGCTCAGTTGCGCGCGAACGCTCGCTTCGGCGTTGCGTCCGCGTCGCGAACGCGGGTTAACGAAGAGCGAAACGCGCACCGTTAGGGTCGCGTCAGCGTCGGCTTGAAAGAAGAAGCCGTAGCCACCGGACCGCCGCCCACAGCGCGATGGCTGCGAAGATCAGCGTTCCTCCGACCATTGCAACGTAGCCGAGATAAATTCCGGTCTGCGTGAGCGGGTCGACGTACCCAATGGCCTTCTCGGTTTGAGTCAAGTCTTCGTAGACGCCATGGAAAACGTACCAAACGATGGCAGCGGCAGGCGCACTGAGCGCAAAGGTGATCAGATAGCGGTTGCGCTCCTCACGAAGATTCACCGACAGAGCTTCGCCACCGTACGCCGAAGAGGCTTTCAAGAGATGCAGCCCCATCATGCCCGGCCGCGACCACACAACCCGATGCCGGAGTCACCCTACGAGGTGCTCGCGCTCTTCACCGGCGCGATGATCGGGTCGTCGCTCTCGATCATGTCCACCGGCGCGCTGCTGCCCTTCGTGGGCGCTGCGCTCCATCTCGATCAGCCGCAGCTCGGCGCGCTTCTCTCGGTTCAGCTCATCGGTTCCGTCGCGATGACCTCGGTTGCGGGCGCATTTACCGACCGCTTCGGCGACCGCGCCGTCGTACGCTGGAGTGGCGTGCTGATGGGCCTCGCGCTCGTCGCCGCTTCACTCGTAAAGGATTTCGCTTGGCTTGCGACCTGGCTGTGCGTCTATGGAATCGGCTACGCGGCGGTGACACCCGCCGGCTGCCACGCGATCATCTTTTTCTTCAAGAAGTCGGATCGAGGGTTCGCGATGGGGATTCGCCAGTGCGGCGTTCCGGTTGCAGGCGTTTTGGGCTCGCTGTTGCTTCCCGCGATCGCCCTGCACTACGAGTATCGCGCCGCGTTCCTGGTGGCCGGAGTTTTTACGCTCGTCGCCTGCTCGGTCGCCGCGCAGCTCTACCGCGAACCGCAGGAGTTGGCGGGCCAGCGGGTCTCGCTGCCTGCGATGATCGGCGAGATGATCGCGATCGCGCGAGAGTCGCGTCTCATCCTGCTTACCCTTACCTCCATGATCCTGATGTGCGGACAGTTCGCGTTGATGGGCTTTCTGACGCTTACCCTCGTCCATCGCGCAGACTATCCTCTGAGCTTGGCGTTGGCGCTCTTCGCCCTTTCGCAAGTCGCGGCAATCTTCGGCCGGCTCTCGTGGGGCGCGCTAAGCGATTATCTTTTCCGCAGTAGTCGCGCGTTGCCGCTCGCCGTCGTCTGCGTGCTCGTTGCGCTCTTGGCGTGGGCGTTCGCCGGTGTTGGCGTCGGGACGCCGCCGTGGCTGGCCGCGCTCTTGGCGTTTGGACTCGGCTTCACGGCGGAGGGCTGGCTCGGCTTGAGCGTCATCGGCTTCGCCGAGATCGGGGGCGAGGAGCATTCGGGAAGCGCGCTGGGCGTCGGGCTGACCGGAACGTTGCTTGCGGCGTTCGCGACCCCGCTGCTCTTCGGCGCGCTGGTCGAGGTCCACGGTTTCGGCTCCGCCTGGGGCTGGTTGGCCCTGCTTGCGGCCCTAGGCATCGTGCCAGCGCTCTTAGCGAGCCGAGCTTGCCCAGAAAGGGACTCGAACCCCCACGGTGTTGCCACCACTGGTACCTGAAACCAGCGCGTCTACCAATTCCGCCATCTGGGCGCGGCCAAGCACGATTCGCGGCGATTGCCGCGGCGCCCCGCCATTCGAAACTCCGCGAGTGAGGCGCGGTTTGGAATGACCGGTATGTCACTTCCGCTCATCGCGATCGGGGACGAGTCCTCGCTCGATCCCTATTCCCAAGCAGTCACGGCCGCGGCCGAACGGGTTAGCCCCGCGGTCGTCTCGATCGAGGTGCGCAACGGCCGGCGCAGCGGCAACGGGAGCGGCTTCGTCTTTACGCCCGATGGTTTCATCATTACCAACAGCCATGTCGTCCACGACGCGCAGCATGTTGCGATCGCGCTACTCGACGGCCGAGAGTTCCCGGCGACGCTTGCCGGCGACGATCCGCACTCCGATCTCGCGGTGCTGCGCGTCGACGCTGCCGATCTCATCCACGCAACGCTCGGCGACTCTAGCCACTTGCGGCCGGGTCAGCTGGTCGTCGCCGTCGGAAACCCGTACGGACTCGCCTACACCGTTACCGCCGGCGTGGTGAGCGCACTCGGGCGATCGCTGCGTTCGCAATCGGGCCGGCTCATGGACAACATCATTCAAACCGACGCGGCGCTCAATCCCGGAAACTCCGGCGGACCGCTAGTAAACGCGGCGGGAGACGTTATCGGCGTGAACACCGCCGTGCTTCCCGGACAGGGCCTTTGCTTCGCGATCGCAATCAACACTGCCAAACATATTGCCGGCCTCTTGATGCGCGACGGACGCGTACGGCGGGGCTATCTGGGCATCGCGGTGCAGGACGTCGTTCTGCAATCCGTCTTGGCCCGGCGTCTCGGTTTACAGGATCGCCACGCCATCGTCGTTGACTCCATCGAGCCGGGGAGTCCCGCCGATACCGCCAAGCTCCGCAGCGGCGACGTTCTGCTCGCCTTTGAGGGCGAACCGCTGCGCGGCGTCGATGCGCTGCACAAGATTCTGACAAACATCGACCTGAGCCGGCCGTACAAAGTCGAGTTGCTGCGCCGTGACGAACGCCTCGCACGGATCGTTCTGCCGGTAGAGTCGCCTACCTGACCGTCGAATAGACTATACAGAGATGGTTCGCAAGCTGCTGCCCATTCTGGGCGTAACGTTCATCGATATCGTCGGTTTCAGCATGCTCATTCCGATGCTGCCGTACTTCGTGACGCACTTCGGGGTCTCAGCGTTCGTCGTCGGCGTGCTCTTCTCGACGTTCTCCCTCTGCCAGTTCGTCTCGGCGCCGCTTTGGGGAGCCGTTTCGGACCGCTTCGGCCGCAAGATGGTGCTCATCATCAGCCAGATCGGCGCGACGTTCGGCTGGGCAATGCTCGGTTTCGTTCCTAATATCGCGACCGCTTTGGCGATCGCACCGATCGTCGTGGTCTTCATTGCGCGCATCGTGGAGGGCGTATCGGGCGGAAACATCGGCATCACGCAAGCCTACGTCGCCGACCTCGTCGAAGCGCGCGAACGCTCGCGCGCCTTCGGCTTGATCGGCGCGATGTTTGCGGCCGGCATGGTCTTTGGGCCCGCGGGCGGCGGCCTTCTGTACGCGCGCTACGGATTCGCGGTGCCGTTTCTCGTCGCCGCCGCGCTACAGTTCGTGACGTTGATCATTACGATCGTCATGCTCCCCGAATCGCGCGCGCGAGCTCACGACGAGGATCGTTTCTCTTTCCGCGCGCTCTTGGCAAGCTTCGCGAAGCCGCGTCTCGGCCGCGTACTCTGGCAGAAGCTCGCGATCTCGCTGGCGCTTTACGGCTGGTTCGCGGTCTTCGCGCTCTTCTTGCAACGGCAGCTCGGATTCTCGCTGGCCAATACAGACTATCTGTTTTCGATCTTTGCCGTCTTTAACGTGTTCATGAATGCCGTTCTCGTCGGCCGCGTTTCGGCTCGCTTAGGCGACCGCACGATGTCGAATCTTGGCTTGGTTTCGCTCGTCGCCGGTTTTGCGACGGTGCCGTTCGTGCACGACATCTACGTGCTCGCCGCGTTGATGCTGCTCTTCGCATTCGGCTTCGCCTTGACGAACACGGGAGTTACCGCGCTCATCAGCAACGCCGCCTCGGATCGTGACCAAGGGATGGTGCTCGGCACGAGCTCCTCGCTCGACTCCCTCTCGGGAATCATCGCGCCGTCGGTCTCAACCGGAGTGCTCTCGCGCTACGGGCCCGGCTTTGCCGGCATCGAGTCGCTGACGATGGCAAGCATCGCGCTGATCATGGGCCTGCGAAGCGCGCGCGGCGAGCGAGCCGAAACGCCTCACGGCGCTAACGCCACGCTCGTCGGTGCGGAAGCCGAAGCCGCAAAGATCGCAGACGGATAAGCCGTCTTTTTTCGTCGTCACAAAGCCCGGGAGCCGCGTGTTTAACGTGCACACTGCTAAAACGGAGGTGCCCGCTTTGGTACTTTTTCGATTGTGTCGGGCGCTCGTGCTGCTCCTCGCCTTTACGGCGCTGCCATTTGTAGCGCGAGGCGCCACCAGCGAAGGATTGCCAGCGAGGGGCCCAATCGCTCCATACCTGATGCCCGATCGTCAAGCTGAAGTTGCCTTGGCGCGCAGCGCCGCTCCGCCATCGATCGCTGCCAACGCCGAGGTGCTCGTGCTTACTTCCCACGGCTTCGAGACGGCAGTGAAAGGCACCAACGGCTTCGTCTGCCTCGTCGAACGTTCTTGGACCGCGCCATTTGACGATACCGAGTTTTGGAATCCGAAAGAGCGCGGGCCCGATTGTTACAATCCTCCGGCGGCGCGCACCGAGATACCGCAGCTACTTGCGGAGGCGCAATGGGCCCTGGCTGGGCTGAGTATTGCGGAAATGGCGGAAAGAACGAAAGTTGCCTTCGCCGATCATAGCTTTAAGCCACCGGAGTCTGCCGCATTCGGCTTTATGCTCTCGAAGCAGGGGTATCTTAACCATGCCCACGGACCATGGTATCCCCACATGATGTTTTTCATTCCGCGAGATCAAGCCGCTAGTTGGGGCCCCAACGTAGACAATTCGCCGACTCAGACCGTCGATCGGGGTCCATATCTATCGATGCTCGTTATGGTACCGGTGCTCACGTGGTCCGACGGATCGCCTGCGCCGCATTAGATAGTCGAGGACCTCTCGTCGAGCGCAGCACGCCGAGTCAAGTATTCCGCGGCCGCTTCGGCACGCGCGCGAGCCAAAACTCCGTACCATTCAGCGTAATACGGTCGCGGCGCCGGCCGATTTGAGAGAACATGGCCCCGTCGTCTCGATAGTAGAGCAGCATCCACGCTAAGAGCCAGGCCCGATCGTTCGGGCTGAGGTTCTTGACGGCAACCTTCACGGCGGTAACATCGCGAGTCAGGTCCTGCGGGCGCTCGAACTGGGGCGGCCTTGCCATAGCACGAAGAACACCGAGCGCCGTTCCAAAGATTCACAGGTCCGTGACGTTGGTCGAGCGACAACGCACGTCTCCGCCCAGCTGCTCGAGTGGGACTGCGCCCGCCAAACGCTACCAAGTCCGCGACGTTCACGGTGCGAGCAGCGAGCCGCTATTCCGAAAGCTCTGACTCCGGTACCACTGCCTCTGTAGCGGTTTCCCGGGATAGGTCGGTCGTCGCTTTTGTCGAGATCAGACGGTCGCGCGCGCTGAACATGCCGCCCTTGGCCTTGCCGGCGGGTGCGAACGCAAGCATGCCAATCGGTTTTCGCACGTCGTCGTAAATGGCTTCGACGCCGCCGCGCATGCGGTAGGTCTCGTGCCAAAAACCGGTGCCTTGCGAATCCTTGAGAAAGTTCTTCCACCACGTCCGATGCGGCTCGCTGCGCGCCCAGCGCTCGAGCGAATCGAAATCCTGCCAGTACTGGCGGATGCCGGCATGCGCCGGGAAGAGCGCAAAGAGGAACGCCTCGTGGTGCAATAATCCCGGCGGGCGCGCCCTGGCAGCTGATTCGATTTTCGGACCAAATCCGAAAAGCGTGCGAATGCCTGTAATCGCGTTGACGCGCATACCCAAAATAACGATCACAAGGTCGGGGTACGCGCTGAGATCCACCGTGCGCCGCTCTGTAGCCATGGGTGCGGTGTTACGCGTCAGTAGGGAAACTCTTGCAGCTAATCAGGCTGTCTCAAAGGCAGGCTTAGAAAGCGAGCAAATTCGTCAACCCCGAAAAAGAAAAAGAAAGTCTTCCGTTTCTCACCGATTTTCTCACCGCACAAGACACGCTACGGTGGGCCTAGCTCCGATAAGGCTCCTAGTCGTGCTCAATGACATTTGCGAGGATATCGAGGTTAGTAGTTTCAGCGTCGCGAGCGCGCCGATGGCACAATCCGGCGCTAGGCGGCGGTCGTCTTGCGCCGCTTGGTAGCAGGCTTTCCGTTTCCAGCGCCGCGCCGCTTCTTGCTCTCTTCCAGGCTCTGCGCGAGCACGTCCATGAGGTTGACGACCTTCGCGCGCGCCGGCGGTTTCTTGGCTGCGGGCAGTTCTTTGCCGGCGGCCCTTGCCTCGATCATCGTCAGAAGCTGATCGTGGTAGTTGTTTGAAAACTTCTCGGCCTCGAACTCGTCGACGCTCATCGTGTCGATGAGCATTCGCGCCATCTGCATCTCTTTCTCGGGAAGCTTTTCCGCACCGGGAAGCTCCAGCGTGTCGGAAGCGACGATTTCGCCGGCCCAATGCATCAGCTCGAGAACCAGCGCCTCGCCTTGCGGCTTTACCGCGGCGATATACTCCTTGGTACGAATAACGACTCGGGCGATCGCGACGCGCTTGCTGTCCGAAAGCGCCTCGCGCAGCAGCGCGTAGGCGTGGCGCCCTTGTTTGGTCGGTTCTAGATAGTACGGCTTGTCGAAGTACATCGGGTTGATCTTATCGAGCTCGACGAACTCCACGATATCGACCGACTGAGTCGCCTCGGGATTGACCTTTGCGAAGTCCTCATCGGTAAGCACGACGTACTGGCCCTTCTCGAACTCGTACCCCTTCACGATCTCGTCCCAGGGGACGGGCTTTCCGTCTACGCTGCAGATCCGCTCGTACTTGATTCGCCCCTCGTCCTTGGCGTGCAGCAAATTAAACGAGAGATCGTCGGTCTTGACCGCCGTGAACAGCTTTACCGGAATCGTAACGAGCCCGAAGTTGATCGCGCCCGACCAGATTGCATGAGCCATAGCCCGACTATTCTACCCAGGCTCGCGCCGGTTCGCCACCCCTAGGCTCGAACCCAGAGCCGTTTGGCTTTGGCGATCGCCCCTTCCAGGCGCTGTTTCTTCCAGAGTTTCGGCCCCCAGAGATCGCCCTCACGCTTCAGCCGGCCCGGGACCGTGCCGATCGTGAACTTAGTAAACTCGTCGGCAGGCGCGACCTCCGTGCGCCGTCGGGCAAAGGCCTCGACCTCCGACCAGTGCAGCGGGGTCGATACGGGAGCGCGGTCGCGCGCCCTGACCCCGTAGGGCACCACCAGCGTCTTGCCCTGGCCCACCTGCACGTAGTCGATGTAGACCGCATTCTGCGGACGTTTTGCGATCGTGCGCTGCAGCGTCGCGCGCGAGCCGAGCTCGTCCGCTGCGCGACGCGCAACGACCTCGGCAAAAATCTTCGCCGTGTCGTACGAGTAGCCCGCAGCCAGCGGCACGACCACGTGAACGCCGTAACCACCCGTCGTCTTCACCAGCGGGTGCAATCCAATCGACTCCAAGCAATCGCGAGTCATCAATGCCGTCGCGGCAAGCGTTTGCAGGGTGCACTTCTCTCCCGGATCGAGATCGAAGAGCACGAAGTCGGGTTCGTCGAGCGCCGGCACGCGAGACGTCCAAACGTGCAGCACGATGGCCGCCAAGTTCGCGAAGTAAACGAGGCTCGACTCGTCGTTGCACAGTGGAAAGGTAACCTCGCTGCGCGTTCCCCCCGGCGTGGGAACGGTTACGCGTCCGATCCAGTCCGGCATTCCTTTGGGCATCTGCTTTTCAAAGAACGTCTGCCCGTCGATTCCGTTGGGATAGCGCTGCAGGGTCAGCGGCCGGTCCTTCAAGTGTGCCACCGCGTAGCGGGCGACGGCGCGATAGTACTCGATGAGATCGCCCTTCGTATATCCGTCCTTCGGCCACAGAACCTTATCGAGGTTTGAGAGGGAGAGCGTTCGCGTACCCACGCGGACGTCCACGCGCTGCGAGGTAGCCACTAGGAGACTTCGCTGCGCGGAATCTCGGCGACGACGTCCTCCGGATTCTTATCGACACGCAGACCGAGATACGCCGGCTGGCGCAGATAGCCGTCGCGGGTCCACTCGGCAAAGCGCACCTCGACGACGAGCGCCGGCCTTGTCCAGTGCGCGGGCGCGTTCGCGTCGACATCGTTGACGAAGGGCGAGGTCTTGCGCTCGATCTTGCGAAGGCGTTCGTAGAGATCCGCCAGTATTTTGGCGTTAAAGCCGGTACCGACCGAACCGACGTAGCGTAACTTTTTCTTTTCATAGACGCCGAGCAGCAACGCACCGAAGCCCTTGCGGCTGCCCTTGGGCTCGGTCCAGCCGCCGACCACGAACTCTTGCTCGTCAACCGTTTTGATCTTCACCCAATCGCGGCTGCGTCGCTCCTGATACGTCGACATACGCCGCTTCCCGATGATGCCCTCGAGTTTGCGCTCGCGTGCGACGTCGTATAGCTGCTTGCCCTTCCCGACGACGTGTTTCGAATACAAGACGAGCGAATCGTCGCGGATCAGGCGCTCGAGCAGGGCCTTACGCTCTTCGAGCGGCTGCCCGCGCAAATCGGCGCCGTCGGCGTAGAGCAGGTCGAACGCGGCAAAGGTAAGCCCGGCCGGTTTCTTCTGCGATTCTTGCAGACGCTGAAACGCGGAGCGCCCTTGCGCATCCAGGCTCACGATCTCGCCGTCGACCATTACCGGAAGACTGGAAAAAGCGCCGGCCAGCTCCGAAAGTCCCGGAAATCGCGCGAGCATGTCAAGCCCGTTGCGCGAAACGAGCGAGAGCCCGTCCTCCTCGACCGTGCATAACGCGCGATACCCATCCCATTTGATCTCGAAAAGCCATTGCGGATCGTCAAACGGCTGCGCCACCAGCGTCGCAAGCATCAAACCTTTCACGCGCGGGAGCGGCTCGCGCTTGACGGTGCGGCGGCGCTGCGTTGCAGCGTGACGCGCCGAGGGCTTCGACTGCCAAGTCCGCGATTTCGGATCGGCCGCGATTTGATCGAGATTCTTGCCGCTTTTCACCGACTCGGGATGGTCGGCCGGATCATATTTTGGATCAACGTGCTCGTCGCGATCTTTGATGAGCAGCCACGGATCGCCGTGCTCGCCGTCACGCCCTTTGATCTTTACCAGCGTAAACTCGCCCTTCAGCTTTTTGCCGTGCAGCACGAACTTGATCTTCCCCGCGGCGATCTCCGCCGCCGCATCGGTGCCTTCGGCGAGCGCGTAAGTCCCGCGGTCCCAGACGATCACGCTGCCTGCCCCGTATTGCCCACGGGGAATCGTACCTTCGAAGTCGCGGTAATCCATCGGATGATCTTCCACGTGCATCGCAAGCCGGCGATCGCCGGGGGCCAGCGTCGGTCCCTTGGGAACGGCCCACGAGGCCAGCACCCCGCCGGCCTCCAAACGGAAATCGTAGTGCAGTCGCGTCGCACGATGCATCTGCACGACGAAGCGAAGTCGCTTGGCCGCCTTTTGCTTGCGGCCGCTCGGTTCGGGCGTCGCCGCAAAGTCCCGCTTCTTACGATAGGTCGCAAGCGATCCCGGCCGGGGTGACGTGCGCGTGGTCGGCATCGCCGTTGCCGTTCGACGCCCGGCCGCGCTACCCTTAGAGCACGATGCTCTACTGCATTGGAGGCCTCGCGCTTTCACTCTTGGTCGCCGCGGTCGCGCTGGCACGCAGTCGCGGCAAAGGCGGCTATTACGACCGTGAAGTCTACGGAATGCGGCCTTCAACCCACCTTCGCTATGCCGCCATCAGCCTAGCGTTTGCAGCGTTTTTCGCAGTTGCCATCGCATTTGGGTTTGAGCCGGCAGGCATCGTCGCCTTGGCGCTGTATGCGCTCGTTGCCGTGTTTTATGCAGCCTCGTTTGCGCAAGGTGCCGCCGACGCCGATGAGTGAGCTTCGCTTCTCACCGCGACCCAATCGCGCCGGCGAGATCGGCTGGAGGGAGTGGAGCGCCGAGGCCTTCGACCGCGCGCGCGCGGACGACCGTCCGATCCTGCTTTCCATCTCTGCGGTGTGGTGTCACTGGTGCCACGTCATGGACGAGACGACCTATTCCGATCAAGGCGTCATCGATACGATCAACGAGCGTTTTATTCCGATTCGCGTCGACAACGACCGGCGGCCGGATATCAATGCGCGATACAACATGGGCGGCTGGCCGACGACCGCATTTCTCACGCCCGACGGCCGGACGCTGACCGGCGCGACCTATCTCCCGCCCCAGCAGATGCGCCGCGCCCTCGACGAGATCGCCCGCTTTTACGCCGAACACAAGAATGAGATCGCCGAGGTTACGGTTGCGCCGGCGCCCCGCAACGCAAGCGAAGCGACGACCGCCGAGGAACTCAGCGCCGCCCCGATCGTGCGGCTCGTCGAAAATCTCGAGAGCAACTACGACGAGGAGTACGGCGGCTTCGGAGACGAGCCGAAGTTTCCGCAGGCGGAGGTGCTCGATTTTCTGCTCTCGGAGTGGCGCGTCTCCGGCACGCAACGGTACTACGCGATGGCGGCGCAGACCATGCGCGCGATGGCCCGCGGCGGGATGTACGATCACGTAGAGGGTGGGTTCTTTCGCTATTCGACTACTCGCGACTGGAGCGTTCCGCATTTTGAGAAGATGGCCGAAGATCACGCGGGCCTCATTGCGGTCTTAGCGGCGCTGGCAATCCACGCGCCGACCGACGACGTCCACGCGACACTCGTCTCGGCAACCAACTACGTCCGCAACGTCTTGCGCGATCCGCAGACCCACCTCTTCGCCGGCAGCCAAGATGCCGACGAAAGCTATTACGCGCATCCGCTCGAGGAGCGCCGCGCTCTGAGGACGCCGTTCGTCGATCGCACGTCGTACACGAACTGGAGCGTTGCGCTGGCCGGCGCGCAGTGCTTAGCTGCGCGCGCGCTCGACGACGACGAGCTGCTCGCGGAGGCGTGCGCGACCCTCGACAGCGTGGCAGAGCGCCTCGTCGACGAAGATGGCCTGCTCTATCATGTCTTGGTGCCCGGCGGTGCGCCGGAGGTGCGCGGGCTGCTGACCGATCAGGTTGCGTATCTTCGCGCGCTGCTCGACGCGCACGAAGTCTCCGGCGAGGAACGCTTTATGAAACGCGCGGAGGCGATCGCGCAGCGAACGATCGAGCGGTTCGAGGCCAAGGCGGGCGGCTTCTACGATCGCCTTCCTTCCGGCGAGAGCTTCGGCAACCTCGCGATTGCGGACCGGCCGATCGTCGATAACGGGTTACTTGCGGAGTCGCTGCTGCGTCTCGACGTCCTTACGAGTGCGTCGACGCATCGCGAGCGGGTGAAGCGCACGCTCGCCGTCTATACGGCGAGCGCAGCGAGTGCGGGATCGTTCGCGGCAACCTACGCGCGCGCGCTTCGCCGGTATCTGTCGCCGCAGGTCTTGGTTCGCATCGTCGGGGAGCCCGCGCGAACCGGCGAGTTTCGCGAGACGGCTATGCGTCTGCCGGCACCGTTCCTCTCGGTCCGAACGCTCACGCCGGCCGCTGCCGAACGCGAGAGCCTGCCGGCCGAACCGCAACCGGCAGCCTACATCTGCGTCGGAACGCGCTGCGGCGCTCCGCTCGTGCAAGCCGGTGAACTGCGCGCCGGATACGAGGCGCTGGCTTAACTCCAGCCACAGGCGCCCGCGGGCAACCGCGAGAAGCAACCAAGGCATGAAGGTTCGCACGTGGGTAGCGGCGCTATTCACCGCAGCGGCGATTTTCTGTTGTCTCGCCGGTCCGGCGGTCGCCGCTCCGGCGCTGTGGGTGGTGCAATCGCCCTCTGGCGGCAAAGTCTATCTGTTCGGAACCGTGCACTTGCTGCGCGACGACACGCAGTGGCGCTCGCCCGAACTCGAAGCGGCGATGAAAGAGAGCCAAGATCTCTACCTCGAGATCGCCGATATTAACAATGTCGCGGCGGCCGCGGGGGCGCTGCTCAAAGCCGGCGTCGACCGCGACCATCCGCTGTCGACGAAAATATCCAAAGACGACGTAGCGCTCCTCGACGCGACGGCCAAGCGCTACGGGCTCGCCGGTGAAGCGATGTTCGAACCGATGCGGCCGTGGCTTGTCTACATGGTTCTCTCGGTGATGCCCGCGTCCCACTCCGGCTACAGTGCCGGCAACGGCGTCGATTTACAGGTTCGTAAGGAGTTCGCCGCTGCGGGCAAGCCGATTCACGGCTTTGAAACGTTCGACATGCAGGCGCACATTTTTGCCGACCTGCCGGAACCGGTGCAGATCCAACTGCTCGACGGGGAGCTCAAGAGCATGAGTGCGCCGACCGGCACCGGGGGAAGCACCGCGCAGCTCGATCACCTCGTCGCCGCGTGGGTCACGGGCGATGAAGTACAACTCGCGACAGCGCTGCAACTCGACAAATTGACGGACGCGCCGCTCTACGCGGAGCTCTTCACCAATCGCAACGAGGCCTGGGCAAAGGTGCTTGCCGAGCGCTTGAAACAGCCCGGTACGTCGTTCGTTTGCGTCGGCGCCGGGCATTTGGTCGGGCCGCAGGGCGTTCCGGCGCTGCTCGCGCAAATGGGCTTTAAGGTCGCGCGCGTGCCGATTGCCGAGATCGCGACGGCCGCTTCCCCGTCGACGAATCCCGCGCAGAGCGAACCGCCGATGGTCTCGCCATCACCCGTGCCAAGCGCATCGGCATCTCCGACGCCGATTCCGGCAACCTTAACGCCGCCGCCGGGATGGAAACAACGCAGCAGCACCTTTAGGTACGGAGCGCTCAAAGTGGATCGAATGTGGGTCGATCCAAATCGCAACGGCGTCGTGATCTCGGGACATCTGGAGATACCCGGCATCAGCGCGTTAGATCTCGACACGCTCGATTCGTTGTTCCACCAAGGACTGATCGCGGAGGCCGCTAAAGGCGTGCAGCCGTCGACGCGGGTGAAGATCTGCGGTGGAAAGCAAAACGGCACGCTCACGAAAGTGACGCTGCCGACGGCACAGGAAGAGATCGTGCTCGCCGCCTCCGATCGCGGCTACATTGCCCAGTACGTTCGGCCCAACGGCGTGGCCGAAGACCCTGCGGCCACTCGCTCGTTGTTATCGCTGTGCACTCCCTAGTTTCGACTGGCGATGCCTAATCCGGACTCGTTAGGTGCGAAGGAAATGCAGCCAGTACCAGCATCCCCAAAAGCCGACGGCAACGCAATAAGCGATGAGCGCTTTGCCCCAAAGGGGGAGGCGCTCGCGTACCGCTAGCATCATCAGCGCGATGAGGAACGGCTCGAAGTCCAGCGCGTGGCGCATCCCAAACTGCGCGAATCCGTTGACGTAGTACAAGAAGTTCGGCAGCGCGACGAGCAGCGTTGCAGCCCACAACGCGAGCACCAAGCGCAGCGGCGAGCGCGCGAGAAAAGCGAGGATCAACGCGGGCGACGTCCAGGTCAACGCTACCCCCGAATACTCCGGGCGAAGCCATGGAAAGTCCGGCAGCCGCGTCGGCATCTGCACGAAGAACGACCAAAGCTGATACGGCAGATACTCCAGCCGAAACGGCGAGCCGAAAGGCAATCCAGCCTGGTCCTGATGGTACCAAGTAGTGTAACCGATGTCGGTCCACGTTCCCCAGCGCGCCTGATTGTAGAGAACCCATAGGATGGCGGCCGGGAAGAGCGTTGCGCAAAACGAGAGTAGGTTTTTCGCGCGCGCGGACGGCTGCAAATCGACCGCCGACAGGTATGCGTAGACCGGCAATGCGACGATCATCGAGAAGCGCGACTCGGCGGCGCAGATCGCAAAGAGCGCGACCAGCCAGCCGCGCCGTTTGCCGGCAAGCTCGACGAGCGCGAGCAGCGTGAAGGCGCAGGCCGCAACGTGCGCGAGAAACCAGACGTCGCCGAGCATCGCGCACCACAAGAGATCGGTGCCCGCCAAAAGAAAAGCGCAGACCCAGGCGTTCGCGCAACGACGCAATCCGAAGCGCTCGCCGAGCTCCCACGCCGCGCCGACCGCAACCGCAGCAAGCACGGCTGCCAGTCCGGTCTGATTCGTGTGCGCGCCGAAAACGGCGACGACGGGCAGCAGCAACAGGGCCGGCAACGGCGCCTCGATGACGAAATAGTGGCCGTTGTACGCAAGCGCGTCGATGTAGGCTCCCGGCCAGTCGATCCACGCATGCCCAGCAAGCAGCGCTTGTGCGAGAAGGACGTAGTTGTTGTAAGGAGTCGGCCGAAGATGCGAGACGAGCGCCGTTACGACGAAGGCGACGAAGCCGGCAACGTACGCCGGCCTGACTCGCAGGCTCAAACGGGCGGGATGCTCGAGTCAGGGAGCGGACGAGGCGGCACGAACGTCGATGCCGGCAGACTCTGCGGGAAACGATAGTCGCTCCAAACGATGTGCTCCCTGGCAGGTTTATCCTTTACGCGCGCCGTGGCTTGCGCAAAGACCGGCATCCAATATCTTCCGAATGGCGCGAACTCGACTTCGCCGGTTCCTTCGACCTCTGCACCGCTGCTGTGAAAGTGCACGACGCGCGGCAGGAAGGTCGCGCCGTCGATCGTCAAGCGGTCGATCCACACTGCGGAGCCGTGGTTCAATGGCGTCGCATCGTAGATGTAGTCGAGATGATGTCCGTCCTTGGCGGTCCCTAGAAAGAGCAGCTCGTACGTTTCGGGATTCGGAGCAAAGCGGCTCACGGCGTAGCGATCCTCGTAGCGGGAGAATCGCGCGAGCTTTTGCGAGAGCGCTATACCGTCGATCGTGAGCGTCTCGTCGCGAACGTCCAGTCCGCTGCGATAGACGCGATGGTGTTGCTCGATGTTGCTCGCCCCGACCTGCGAGATGGTGTACGAGTAGACGACGATCTTCGGTGTAACCACCGACGCTACCGCGGCGGCGTAGCGCTGCAGGACGTACTGCGAGTCCAAGCGGCCCCCGCTTGCGCCGAGCAACGCAAGCAGCGCGAGGGTCGCCGGTGGACGCAGTCCCATCACGTCAGCACGGCGTCGCGTATCGCCGTCACCGCGGCCTGCGCACCGTTTGCGTCGCTTCCGCCTCCCTGCGCCATCACTGCTTGTCCGCCACCCTTCCCCGCGACCAGCGGCGCCGCTAACTTCACGAGCTTACCGGCGTGGATACCCGCGCCGACGAGGTCGTCGCTCGCGCTGACCAACAGGCTAACGCTGCCGTTGTCGATTCCGGCTAGTGCCACGACGCCGCTTCGCAGTTGGTGGCGGATGGCGTTGTTGAGGTGCCGTAGCGCCTCGCCGTCGGCTTCGTGCACCACGGCGCCGACAAATGCCCGGTCGCCTTTGCGTTCCGCACTCTTTACGTACGACTCCGCATCGGCGGCGGCGAGGCGGGCGCGCAGTTGACCGAGCGCCGTCTGCAGGTCTTTGACCTCGCGCTGCATCCGATCGATGCGGTCGCGCAGCTCTTCGGGCGCTGCGGACATCGATGCCGAAAGGCTTCCGATGAGCTCGCCTTGCCGGCGAACGTGTTCCTCCGCCGCATCGGAGACGCACGACTCAATTCTGCGGATGCCGCTCCCGATCGAAGATTCGGAGAGAAGTACGAAGAGCCCGAGCTCGCCGGTCGTATGCGAATGCGTGCCGCCGCAAAACTCGAGCGAGGGACCGGCCTGCACTACGCGGATCATCTCGCCGTACTTTTCCCCGGCCATCCATACCGCACCGGTCTTCTTCGCCTCTTCGAGCGGAAGCACGCGCGTGACCAAGTGAGCGTCGTCGCGGATCATCTCGTTGACGCGATGTGCGACCGCATTGCGCTGCTCGGACGTGAGCGCCCCTTGCGGCCAGCGAAAGTCGAAGCGCATGCGATCGATGCCGACCCACGAACCGGCCTGGTTCACCTCATCGCCCAGCACATCTTTGAGCGCGCGCTGTAGCAGGTGCGCCGACGTGTGATGGCGCCGAATCTCGCGCCGCCACCAATCGAAGACGCCGGCGTGAACGGGATCGCCGGCCGCGAACGCGCCCTCGACGACGGCTCCGTAATGCGCGATCGCATCGCCCATGTACTGCGTATCGCGGACCTCGAAGATCGCGCCATCACGCGTCATGCGGCCCCGATCGCCGATCTGTCCGCCCCGCTCCGCGTAGAACGAGGTGCGATCCAAGACCAGTGCGCCTTCCTCGCCTTGCGCGAGCGATGCCACCGGTTTACCATCTTTGAGTGCTGCGACGACCTTACCGTCGATTTCGAGCCCCTCGTCGTAACCGGTAAACGTGCTGCGGACCGCGGGAAGGTCGGCCAAGGCTACGACGTCGCGCTTGCTGACCGCGTCGCGGCGCGCGCGCTCACGCTGCTCTTCCATCAACGTGTCGAAGGCGACGGTGTCGACCGCCGCGCCTCGCTCACCCGCTATTTCGCGCGTTAGCTCCAGCGGAAATCCGTAGGTGTCGTGCAGCAGGAATGCCTGCTCCCCACCGATGACGCCCGCGTGCCCCGAAAGAGCCTCATCGATTACCCGTTCCAGCATCGTCATGCCGCGCTCCAGAGTGCGGTCGAAGGTCTGTTCCTCCTGGCGCAGCGCCGCAGCGATACGGGGCAGGCTTTCGCGCAGCTCCGGGTATCCGGGCTCGAGCGACGTCACCACCGCAGGCACCAGTCCGGCCAGAAAGCCGTCGGGGTAGCCCAATAGCTTGCCGTTGCGAATTGCGCGCCGTATCAAAAACCGCAGCACGAAACCGCGTTCCGTATTCGACGGATAGACGGCGTCGTCGATCAAGAACGTCGCCGCGCGAATGTGATCGGCGATGATGTTTTGGCGCGCGCGCTGCTCCGCGGGATCGAGCGTAGTGTGACCGATCGGCGGCTGCGCGGCCACCAGATCGGTAAAGAGGTCCGTCTGGTACATCGATGCGACGCCGTTGCAGACGGCCAGCATGCGTTCCAAACCGGCGCCCGTATCGATGGACTTTCGGGGAAGTTCCTCGAGCCTGCCATCCGTCGTGCGATTGTACTGCTGAAAGACGACGTTCCAGAGCTCGACGTACCGATTGCCCAAGTTCGGTCCGGTATCGTCCTCGCCGCTTCGGTACTGGGCGCCAGTATCGTAGAAGATCTCCGTGCAGGGACCGCACGGGCCGGTCGCGCCCATCGTCCAGAAGTTCTCTTCGTCAAAACGCGTGACGCGCGCTCGATCGACGCCGATCTCTTCCGTCCAAATCCGTTCGGCCTCATCATCGCCGGTGTGCACGGTAACGTATAAGCGCGCCGGATCCAGCCGCAAGACCTGCGTAACGAACTCCCACGCCCACGCGATTGCCTCGCGCTTGTAGTAGTCGCCGAAGCTGAAGTTCCCGAGCATCTCGAGGAAGGTGCCGTGTCGACCGGTCCGTCCCACGCTCTCGATGTCGCTCTTCGCGCCGGCAACGCGCAGGCAGCGCTGCACCGTGACGACGCGCGGCGCCGGCGCCGGCTGTTCGCCCAAGAAGACCGGCACGAACTGCTCCATGCCGGCGATCGTGAAGAGCGTCGTCGACATCTCGTGCGGAACCAAACTCGCCGGCGGCAGCAGCTTGTGCTGCTTCGCCACGAAAAAGTCGATCCACGCCTGTCTGAGTTCCTGGCTCTTCATTCCGGTTAGATTATAACAGGGGCCGGTAGGGCGCTCCTGTGCGCGTTTAGTCAGCAGAGCATACCCGTGCTAAGGGGCCTCTGAGGGAGTCGCGGAGCCATGGACGGCGAGAGCGACTCCGAAGGGAGTAGCTTTTTCGCACGGATGCGAAAAAGCGCGCGTCCCCGAAGCACGGGTATGCCCTGCTGACCGAGACGCACGCATGCGCGTCCGCGAAACACCGGTGTGCCCTGCGGGGCCCTCCGTCTACTCGGCTAAAAAAGTGCGAAGCTTTTCGAGAGCCTTGGCCTGCAAGCGCGAGACGTGCATCTGGGAGACGTTGAGTCGCTTTGCGATTTCGGTTTGGGAGACGCTTTCGTAGAAGCGCAGGTAGATGATGACGCGCTCTCGGCCGGTGAGCACGGTGAACGCACGCTCGAGGTTCGCGCGGTCTTCGAGCAGTTCGAGCTCCGCATCGGTGACGCCGATCGTCTCCGCCAGGGTTTGCGACTTTTTCTCCGTGTCGCCCGAGACTTCGCTGTCCAGCGAGAGCAGGTTGTAGGCCTGACCCAGCTCCTGCGCCTCGAGGATCTCGTCTTCGCCAGCCTGGAGATGTTCGGCCAACTCGGTTACCGTCGGGCTGCGCCCGAGCGCAATGGCCAGCTTGTCGCCGGCCCGATTGATGGCTAAGTTGAGCTCTTGCAGACGGCGAGGAACCTTGACCGCCCAGCCCTTGTCGCGAAAGTATCGCTTGATCTCACCGACGACGGTCGGCGTCGCGTAGGTTGTGAACTCGACACCGCGCTCGAGGTCGAACCGGTCGATCGCCTTGAGTAGTCCGACCGTGCCGACTTGCACCAAGTCGTCGAGCGGTTCGCCGCGGTTTGCGAACTTTACGGCAAGAAAGCGGACGAGATTGAGATGCACGACGATGAGCTCGTCGCGAAGTTCCTCGTACTCGGCATCGGATACCTCAGGAGATTGCTCGTGTCTTCGGCGACGCTCGATGAAACGAGCAAAGAGCGCGCGGGTCCGCTCGCGGTCGCGGCGCGCATCTTCCCGCTCGAGCATCAAGGGGCGGTCGCGCTCGCCAATCTCTTGACCATCAGCAAATCGGTCCCCATCTGCGGGCTGACGTCGTAGCGAACTTCGTCCATCAAGGTCCGGATGAGGAAGACGCCGAGGCCGGCTATGCGGGCTTCGTCGAAGTCGATCTGCGGTGTTTCGACGGCGCGGACGCCGTGCCGTCCGCTATCGCGCACGCGAATGCGCAACGAGTCGGAGAGGGCCTCGCAGGTCAGGTCGATGAACTCGCCGTGTCCGTCGTGCTGAATAACCGCCGCGCAGGCCTCCGCCACTGCAAGCTTGACGTCCTCGATCTCTTCGAGCGAGAAGTGCAGACGATTAGCAGCAGTCGCAGCGGCAAGACGGGCCAGCGCTATCCATTCCGGGCGCGACGGAATGCGCAGCTCGACGAGTTCGGACTCAAAATGCTCGACGGCTTGATTCATACCAGCGCTTTCATGGCCGCATCTTCGTTTTCGAAGATGCCGAAGATCTTCACCAAACCGGTAATGTCGAAGATCTTCTTTATCTGCGGATTCGAGCACACCAAGTTAACGGAGCCGCCGTGCTCGCGAACCCGCTTTAGGCCGCCGATCAACACCCCTAGGCCGGTCGAATCGATGTATCGCACCTTCTCGAGATTGATGACGAGATAATAGACACCCCGGTCGATCAGTTCGCCGATAGCGTCCTTCACTTTCGGTGACGTGTATACGTCGATTTCGCCGCTGAGGTCGACGACGTAACAGTCGCCCGGAGCCTCTCGAACGTTGACCTTGATGTCCAAAGTCTTTACCCCTCGGCTTTCTGCTCGAGATCGCTGCGCGTCTCTTGCGCCGCGTTCTGCCCCTCAGCGACGGCGGCATCGAGGTTGGAGCGCGCACTCTCGACGACTTGCCGTCCTCGTTCATAGAGATCCGACACGCTTGACTGCCACTGCGACGTCACGTCGCCTACCTTCTCCCGAAGGTCACCCGTCGCGTCCATGGCCCGGCTCCCCGCCTCGCGCGCCTTACCGGCGAGCCGCTCTCGCATCTCCTCTTGGGTTAGGACGGTCGCGGCGGCCGCGCCGGCGATCGCACCGATAAGAAGACCGGCGAAGAACCCGCCTCCGCCATTGCCTTTGCCCATAATTTAGTTTTGCTCCCTGCTTTTTGAGTCTTTTCCCGTAGCCAAGCGCCGTAAACCGGCGGTGATCCCGCTAAGTGCCGCGCCTACATTGATAATAGCAGGCGAAACGGCGCTCTTCGTGAGGTCGGCCGTGCGAGCGAGCGTTCCCGTCGCCTCTTCGAGCGACTTGGTCACCTGATCGACGTTCGTCAGCGTGTTGGTTAGGGGTGTACCGATATTTTCAAGTTGCTTGTCTACTTCGTCCAGCGTGGTGCGCAGTCGGGTCAGAGTCTTCGCCAAGGCCAGCATTGCGACAAAAATCCCAACGCCGACCAGCAGAGCGCCTACCCCGCCGAGAACGTCGAGGATCAGCCCACCATACTGCGTTCCGTTCAAGCTTCTGCCTCCAGCCGCGCGCGGTTCGTTTCGAACCTACCCATTCCCCCTCCCCGGCAAAGCCGGCAGGGAGGTCCACAACTCCGCGACCACGCCGGGAAGAACCGCGAGAACCCGATCCACCTCTGCCGCCGTGGTAGCGGTACCCAGCGAAAACCTGATTCCGCTGCTAGGGTTCTCTCCGTCGGCGGCCATCGCGGCCAGCACGTGGCTGGGCTCCAGCGTTCCCGAGGCGCAGGCGCTCCCGGCTGAGACTGCGATCCCGGCCAGGTCGAGGGCGATGAGAAGTTGCGCGGCGTCGAGCCCAGTGAAGCCCAGGTTGCTCACGTTCGCTAAGCGCGCGGCGCCGCCGGCATTGACCCGCACCCCCTCCAGCCGCGAGCAGATCCCAGCCTCCAGGCGATCGCGCAGCGCGCCGGCGGCGGCGGAGCGCGCAGGGCGTTCGGCGGTCGCGAGTTCGAGTGCCGTGGCCATCCCCGCTATGCCTGCCACGTTCTCGGTGCCCGAACGGCGACCAGCCTCTTGCCCCCCGCCCAGCATTACTGGTGACAACGCGAGCCCGCGCCGGACGTAGAGCAGCCCGGCGCCCTGCGGACCGTAGAACTTGTGGGCGCCCAGCGATAGGAGGTCGACGCCGAGGGTTGCGACGTCGACCGGCAGCCAGTTTGGAACTGCCACGGCGTCGGTGTGAAAGATAACGCCGCGACGGTGCGCGATCTCGGCAAGCTGCGCGATCGGCTGCACCGTTCCGACCTCGTTGTTGGCATACATGATCGAGGCGAAGGTAGTCTCTGGCCGCAGCGTTCGTTCGAACGCCGCGGGATCTACTCGCCCGTTCCCGTCGACCGGCACCAGACTCGTCTCAATCCCCTCGTCACGCAGCCGCTCGAGCGCCGCAATCACCCCGTGATGTTCGACTGCCGATGCAACCACGTGCGCCGGGCGAGCCATCGCTCGCGTCACACCGAAGAGCGCGAGGTTGTTGGCTTCGGTACCGCCCGAGGTAAACACGATCTCGCTACGGGATGCTCCGATTGCCTGAGCTATCCGATCCCGCGCGGCATCGAGCGTGGCTCGCGCCCGCCGCCCTTCTGCATGCAACGAGCTTGGATTAAAACCGCAGTCGTCGGAGATCCGGCGCATCTCCTGCGCGACCTCCGCACGCAACGGCGTCGTGGCCGCGTGATCCAGGTAAATTCGCTCGGAATTCACAGGTCGCTCACAGTATGCCGCATTAGTATCGGGGTGTGCGAAGCTCCAACGCACACTCCGAGAAGTAGCAACGGGAAACTGGCGGTTCGAGAATCACTCGAACCGCCTTTTTGTTGCGGCGCGCTCGGCGATGAGCCGTTCCGCTCCTTGGCTCCCCGGAAGGTAATACCGCCGGTCGCGCAAGTTCTCCGGCAGATTGAGTTGTACGACGCCGTAGTCGTCATGCGCGTAATGATATCCCTCGCCATAGCCTAGTCGACGCATCAGCGGCGTCGGCGCATTTCGCAAGTGCAGTGGTACCGGGTCGTTGCGCGTCTGCGCGACGTCGGCCATCGCGGCGCCGAAGCTTACACCGACGCTGTTACTCTTGGGCGCGGTCGCGAGATAAAGCGTCGCGTGCGCGAGAGGAAAGAAGCCTTCGGGCATGCCTACGAAGTGAACGGCTTGCTGCGCCGCGACCGCGACACGCAGCGCCTCCGAATCCGCAAGACCGACATCCTCGGAGGCCGCAATCACCAACCTGCGCGCGACGAACAGCGGGTCTTCACCTCCGTCGATCAAGCGCGCAAGCCAGTAGAGCGCGGCATCCGGGTCGCTCGCCCGAACGGATTTGATGAGCGCACTGATCGTGTCGTAGTGCATCTCGCCGCCTTTGTCGTACCGCGTGCTGCGCCGCTGCATCGCCTCTCGCACAACGGCAACGTCGATCCGGCGCGGTTCCCCGGGCGCGGCGGCCGCGGCAAGCTCCAGCGTGTTGAGCGCCGCGCGAGCGTCGCCATTAGCGAGGCCGACCAACATCGTTCGAGCTTCATCGTCGATGGCAAGGCTCGTAGCGCCAAGGCCGCGCTCCTCGTCGCGCAGCGCGCGGTCGACGATGCTTTCAACCTCCTCGTCGGAGAGCGATTCGAGCACGAAGACGCGCGCTCGAGAGAGCAGCGCCGAGTTGACTTCAAAAGATGGATTCTCGGTCGTCGCACCGATCAGCGTAACGGTACCGTCCTCCACGAAGGGCAGTACGGCATCCTGTTGCGCCTTGTTGAAGCGATGAATCTCGTCGATGAAGAGGATGGTAGGCTTGCCCGAGCGCCGCCGAACCTTGGCCTCGTTCATGACGCGCCGCAGATCGCCGACCCCCGCGTTGACGGCCGACATTCTTTCGAAGTACGCACCGCTCTGACCGGCGACGATCTCGGCGAGCGTCGTCTTTCCGCTTCCGGGCGGACCCCATAAAATCATCGACGGCACGGCATCGCGTTCGATCGCCACGCGCAGCGCGCGCCCGGGTTCCAACAACGCTCGCTGACCCACGAACTCATCGAGCGAGCGCGGCCGCATCCGCGCCGCCAGCGGCGCCGCTACGGCGGGAAAGTCAAAGAGCATCGCGTCGCCGCCTTCACGGCGAAGCGCTTGGGGGATTCACCGGCTCGGTAACGGGGTTCTTGGGAATCTTGAGGGGCCGAGGCGTCGCCAGCTGCCGGTGGAACTCGTTGGGAAACTGAATCGTAACGTCGCCTTCCGCGTGGGCGTCTCCGCTTATCGTATTGTACAGAACTTTACGCGCGGTCATGTTTCGCGATCCCGAGACGATATGTACGGCGCCTTCCAGCAACAACGTGTGCGCCAAATCGTCCAAGGTGCCGTTGTCGGCGGTCACGACCGTATCGCCCTGCACGTAATGCACGTTCCCGATGGCTTTGTAGATCTTGGCCATTCCGTCGATTTGGGCTTTGTCGGCCGTGAGCGTCGAGGGGGTCGAAGGGGTCGAAGGGTGCTGGTCCGTGCCCGAAAGAGCTCCCGCGGCCGCGGTTCCGCCTTGTGAATCGTGCATCACGACGTGTCCGTTGAGATAGAGTACTTGCTTTTTGTAGTTGCCGTTTGCCTTATCGGCGGTGACGTCGCCGCCCGTGCGCGTCATAACGACCTTGGCCGGCGTATTGAAGTCGCCGGTCTTGAAATTTGCGTTGAGCGAGTTCGCGTGAACGGTCCAAACCCCAAGGTCAAAGGCTGCCGGCGCGGCGCTCGGCGAGGCTTTTGGTTTCAGCGACGCCCTCGCGTTGGGCGGTGGTTTGATGCTCGGCGAGGCGCTTACGCTCGGCGATGGCGAGGGCTTAACCGCGGCGACGAGCATTGCGGAGCCGAGCAGCACGGCAATAAAGCGAATCATAGAGTTTGCGAGCGTACCTTTACCGTAGGGCGCTCGATCGGTCCCAGCAGTGCGGCAAAATGGCTCTCCGAGACAGCGCCCTCGCGCAGCAGGCGAGGCCGCGTACCGGACAGATCGATGATGGAGGATTCGACGGAATAGGGAACCGGCCCGCGCGCGACGAGCAGGTCCGCGGCCGGAAGCATCGAGCGCTCGTCGCCTCCGAGATACTGCGGGTCGCCGCGCGGAATCGCGGTTGTGCCCGCGATAGGTCCGCAGCGCTCCAGCAACGCGCGGGCAAAGGGATCGTCGGGAACTCGGAATGCCAGCGTATGGAGGCCCGCCGCGAGCTCGTCGCTGATGAAGGCCGGCTTGCGAACGAGCACGATGACGGGGCCCGGAAGCAACCGTTTGCCTACTAATGCCGCGAGGGGATTGTTGGGTGCGTACTCTAGGAACTCCGGAACCGACGCAACGTGCATCGTCAGGGGTCGATTGTCCGGCCGTCCCTTCGCCGCGTAGATCCGGTCGATCGCGGACGAGTCGTAGGGATCGCATCCGATGAGATAACTCGTATCGTTAGGCATAATGACTGTTCCGCCGGACATGACGGTACGGGCAACCTCTTCGGCAACGTCGTCGACGGCGGCGACTGCCGCATCGATAACGCGTCCCACATAACCGTGCGCCATTACGAGATTATTCCACGATTAGCCGAAGGTTCGCTGTGCCGCGGAGGGCGGCGCCTAGCGATCCATTAGACGCGTACCCGGGCACCGGTACCGAGCGCTACGCAAGAGAGCGGATCGTCGGCAACGATTGCCGGCACGCCGGTAACCTCGGAGAGCAGCTTGTCGAAGCCGCGGAGGAGCGCGCCGCCGCCGGTCAGGATGATGCCGCGGTCGATGATATCGGCGGAGAGCTCGGGAGGCGTCTTTTCGAGCACGGATTTAACCGCTTCGACGATGGCGCCAACCGGTTCGGAGAGCGCCTCGCGAATCTCCTCGCTCGTAATCTTGACGGTCTTCGGCAGACCGTTGATGAGATCTCGGCCGCGAATTTCCATCGCCAACTCCTGTTCGAGCCGGTAAGCGGAACCGATCTTGATCTTGATCTCCTCGGCCGTGCGCTCTCCGATCATCAGGTTGTAGACGCGGCGAATATACCGGACAATCGCTTCGTCGAGCTTATTCCCGGCGACGCGCAGCGATTGTGAGACGACTATTCCGCCCAACGAAATCACGGCGACGTCCGTCGTCCCGCCGCCGATGTCGACGACCATGCTTCCGGAGGGTCCGTCGATAGGAAGTCCCGCGCCGACCGCAGCGGCCATCGGCTCCTCAATGATCTCCACGTCGCGCGCGCCGGCGAGCTTCGCAGCATCTTTGACCGCTCGTTCCTCGACACTAGTAATCTCGGCGGGCACGCAAATGGTAACGTGCGGTTTCGGTTTGACGATTGAGGACCACCACGAGCGGTCCTTCATGACCTTCTTTATGAAGTACGAAAGCATCGCTTCGGTAACTTCGAAGTCTGCGATCACTCCGTCGCGCAGCGGCCGAATCGCGGTGATATGCGAGGGCGTCCGGCCGAGCATCGCTCGCGCCTCCTCACCGACCGCAAGCACCCTTCCGCTATTCATGTCTTTCGCGACGACGGATGGCTCGCGCAAGACGATGCCTCTTCCTTTGACGTGCACCAATACGTTAGCCGTACCGAGATCGATCCCGATGTCCAATCAACCGACTCCTAGTCTTTAGCTCGCCGAAACTCGCGGATACTCGCTCGTTTCAAAAAATCCGGCCGGCTCGACGAGCGGCGTCACACCGCTGCTGCGTTGCACCTGGCCTCCCAGCTCCGAAAGCATCTCTTCCAACCGTTCGTATCCGCGATCGATGTATTCCAATCCGATGATCTCGGTCTCGCCGGAGGCCGCCAGTGCGGCAACGACCAGCCCGGCACCGGCGCGAATATCCGGTGCCTCCACCGGTGCTCCGGAGAGCCGCTTAGGCCCTTTGATGACGGCAGCGTTGCTCTCCATCGTCACCTTGACGTCGGCTCCCATGCGGGCAAGCTCGTTAACGTACGAGAAACGCGCGTTGAAGATCGATTCCTCGACGACGCTCGTGCCCGGACAGGTGCAAAGAAAACCGACCATCTGCGGTTGCAAATCGGTCGGAAAGCCCGGATAAGGCGCGGTGAGGATCTCCGTGCCGCCGGTAACCCCGTCGGCCTTTACGCGAATCCAGTCGTCGCCCGTTATCGTGACGACCCCGCACTCCACGAGTTTATCGGTCAACGCCCCTAAGTGCTCGGGGCGGCAGTTCTTGACCGTGACGTCGCCGCGCGTTACGGCACCGGCGAGCAGCAGCGTTCCCGCCACGATGCGATCGGCAATGATCTCGTACTCGACGCCGCGCAGCTCTTCCACGCCGTCGATGACGATCGTATCGGTTCCGTGACCGGCAATCTTCGCTCCCATCGCGATGAGGAAGTTCGCGAGGTCCACGACCTCCGGTTCCATCGCGGCATTCCGCAACGTCGTCGTTCCGCTGGCCAAGACTGCGGCGAGCATCGCATTCTTCGTGGCGCCGACGCTGGGCATGCGGAACTCGATCGCCGCTCCGCGCAACCGCGAGCGTTGCGAGGTCGCGATGAGATAACCGTGCGCGTTACGCACGTCGCATCCGAGGGCGACGAAGGCCTGCTCGTGCATGTCCGTCGCGCGCGTACCGAGCACGCAGCCGCCCGGCAGCGGGACCTCGGCACGGCCGAAGCGCCCCAGCAGGGCGCCCACGATATCGAACGAGGCGGCGAGCTTACGCACGAGCGCGTACGGCGCGCGGTACGAGGCGACGTTGCTGGCGTCGATCGTTACGGTCGTGTCGTCCTCGTAGCGAATGCGCGCGCCTAACGCCTCGAGCAGCGACCACATAACCGAGACGTCGGTGATGTGCGGCACGCGGTGAAGCGTTACGGTACCGCGCGCCAGCAGCGCGGCGGCCATGATCGGCAGCGCGGCGTTCTTTGCACCATGGGTCGCCACCGAGCCCTCGAGGCGCGCGCCGCCTCGAACTCGGAGCGTCGTCTCTAGACGGTCGAGCATCTCAATCCAGTCCGTTCGCGTAGCCCGCTAACTCGCCTACCGATGGCCGGTTAATCGCAGTTGCGCGTTCGCAAAATCGATTGTAACCTGTTCGCGCGCGTAGGCCTCGCTTCCGATCGGCGCAGCCTTCTGTCGCTCCGTCGCCGCTTGCAGCCGGTCGCGGGCCTCCGCAACCACGACGTCGGCAAATGCAAGCGCCTCGTCGACCAGTACCGTGATGCGGTCGGGCAAGGCTTGCATGAAGCCTTCGCTGGTAGCCAGCTCGAGGCGCGAGCTCGCGCCACCTTCATCTTGAGCGTCTCGAACGACATTCGCTCGCAGCACGCCGGGTTTGAGCGCGGCCAAGAACGGCGCGTGCTTGGGAAGAATGCCCTCTTCGCCCTCGGTCGTCACCGCGATCACCAGCTCGGCCTTGCCGTCGAAGACGACCTGCGCCGGCGTTACCAGCTTGAATGCTACAGCGTTAGCCACGCGCCATCCGCTCTGCGTTCTCGCGAACTTCGTCGATCGTACCGGCGTAGAAGAACGCCCCCTCCGGCAGATCGTCGACTTTGCCTTCGAGAATTTCTTTGAACGAGGCGACGGTCTCGGCGAGCTTGACGTACTTCCCGGGACGCCCCGTGAACTGCTCGGCGACGAAGAACGGCTGCGAGAAGAACCGCTGGATCCGCCGCGCGCGCGCAACCGCAATCTTGTCGTCCTCCGAGAGCTCCTCGACGCCGAGAATCGCGATAATATCCTGGAGGTCGCGGTAGCGCTGCAAGACCTCTTGCACGCCGCGAGCGACCTGATAGTGCTCCTCGCCGATGATCTGCGGATCGAGAATGCGCGAGGTCGATGCCAGCGGATCGACGGCCGGATAAATGCCCAGCTCCGAGATGGGGCGCGAGAGCGCGGTCGTCGCATCGAGGTGCGCGAAGGTCGTCGCCACGGCCGGATCGGTGTAGTCGTCGGCGGGTACGTACACCGCTTGAACCGAGGTGATCGAGCCCTTGCGGGTAGACGTAATGCGCTCCTCGAGGACACCCATATCCGTACCGAGCGTCGGTTGATAACCGACGGCCGACGGCATGCGGCCCATGAGCGCCGAGACTTCGGAGCCCGCCTGCATATAGCGGAAGATATTATCGATGAAGAGCAGTACGTCGGCGCCGAGCTCGTCGCGAAAATACTCGGCCATCGTTACTCCGGTCTGCGCGACGCGGAAGCGCACGCCGGGCGGCTCGTCCATCTGTCCGAAGACGAGCGTCGTCTGCTCGAGCACGCCCGACTCTTTCATCTCGAGCCACAAGTCATTTCCCTCACGCGTGCGCTCGCCGACACCGGTGAAGACGGAGAAGCCCTTGTGCACGTAGGCGATGTTGCGAATCAGCTCTTGAATGAGCACGGTCTTGCCGACGCCCGCACCGCCGAAGAGACCGACCTTGCCGCCTCGCGTGTACGGTGCCATGAGATCGACGACTTTGATGCCGGTCTCGAAGATGCGCGCCGTCGGTTCTTGATACTTCAGCGCGGGTGCGGGCCGGTGAATCGGCCAGTATGCCGCGGCCGTAACGGGCGCGTCGCTATCGATCGTTTTACCAAGCACGTTGAAGATGCGCCCCAGCGTGCCTTCGCCGACGGGAACCGTGATCGGACCGCCGCCGCTGCGAACGGCCGCTCCACGCACCAGACCGTCGGTAGAACCGAGCGCCAGGCACCGCACTTGATTGTCGCCCAGCTCGTCCTGAACTTCGAGCGTCAGCTCGCGTGCCGCCATTGCGCTGCCGCCCAGTTCGGCGGCTACGGAGTCTCTCGAAGCGACCTGCGACGTGCCGTTGCCAGCCTGCCCCGAGCTTGTCGAAGGGTTCGAATCCTCGTTCACGCCCACGACGAGCGCGTCGTTGATCTTCGGCAACGTCTGCGGCGTAAACTCGACGTCGACAACGTTGCCGAGCACTTGGACCACTCTTCCGGTATCAGCAGCCATTATGGGATTTACTTTCCTCTTTCATCACGTGCGTGCATTTAGTCGACGGCCTCGAAGCCGGCAAACAGGATAGCTCTCCAACCACGGGATTGTTCGTGCGCCCGCTCGATCGCGCCGAACTCCCACTCGAAGACCTCGACGACGATAGCGACCTGACCCATCGTTACTCCACTCCCAGCGCTTCGGCGCCGGCGACGATCTCGAGTAATTCCTTTGTAATTGCGGCTTGGCGAGCGTTGTTCATGGCGATGGTGAGTTCGTCGATGAGCTTCGAAGCGTTATCCGTAGCGTTGGTCATCGCGACGAGCTGCGCGGCGAAGAATGCCGCATCGGTCTCGAGCATCGCAGAATAGAGCGTAAACTCCAGGTACTTCGGCAACAGCCGCGAGAGCACGAACTCGGGCGACGGCGAAAACTCCATAGCGCCCTTCGACGCGGGACTGCGCTCGCGGAGTTTATCCTGAGCGGAGTCTAAGGGCTCGCTCGCCGAAAAGACATTTTCAATTGGGACGAGCTTGCGGGCTTGCGGGCGCTGCACCATCATCGTAACGAGCTTTTGCGAGACGAGCACGATCTCGGAGATCTCGCCGCGTACGAAATCTTGGGTTACCGCAGCAGCAACTTCGCGCGCCGTATCCAACTTCGAGCCTGCGCCGAGCGGCCATGCCGGGCGGTCGGCGATTCCCATGCGCCGCACGGCGTTGCGCGCCTTGATGCCGACCGTGTAGTAACGCGCCGCGCCACGGTTTCGCGCGAACTCTTCTGCCGCGCGAATCACGTTGGAGTTGAAGGCACCAGCGAGGCCCTTGTCCGCACTCATCAGCACGATGCCCGGCGCGGCTGACGCATTGCCCGGCTTCATGAAAGGATGATCGACCGAGGAAACGGCCGCGATCAAATCCCCGAGCATCTCCGACAGCGCGTCGGCATAGGGGCGTGCTCGTTTCTGCGCGGCCTCTGCGCGGCGTATCTTGGCCGCGGCAACCTGCTTCATCGCCTTGGTGATCTGCTGCGTGTTCTTGAGCGATCGAATCCGATCGCGCAGATCTCTTACCGACGCCATCGCCTTCCTTAGAAGCTCTTGTTGAACGCGACCAAGGCCGCGTCGAGCTGCTTGCGCGTCTCGTCCGAGAGCTGTCCGCTCTGCGCGATTGCGCTAGGAATCTCCGGATGCTCGGCATGCAGGAAATCGATCATGCCGGCCGCCCAGTTCTGCAAGCGCGCGGTGGGAACGTCGTTGACGAATCCGTTGGTCGCCGCGTAGATGATCGCCACTTGATCCTCCATCGGCTGCGGCTGGTACTGCGGCTGCTTGAGCAGTTCGGTGAGCTTCTCGCCGCGCATGAGCTGATTCTGCGTCGCCTTGTCGAGATCGCTGGCGAGCTTGGCGAAGGCGGCAAGATCGCGATACTGCGCCAGCTCGAGCTTGAGCTGTCCGGCGACCGATTTCATCGCCTTCGTTTGCGCCGCACCGCCGACGCGCGAGACCGAGAGCCCGATATCGACCGCCGGGCGAATTCCCTGGAAGAAGAGCTGCGGCGTTAGGTAGATCTGGCCGTCGGTGATCGAGATGACGTTTGTCGGGATATACGCCGAGAAGTCGCCGGCCTGCGTTTCGATGACCGGCAGCGCCGTCATCGAGCCGGCGCCCATCGCATCCGACAGCTTTGCCGCGCGTTCCAGCAGCCGCGAGTGAAGGTAGAAGACGTCACCCGGATAGGCCTCGCGCCCGGGTGGCCGGCGCAGCAGCAGCGACATCTCGCGATAGGATTGTGCGTGCTTGGTGAGATCGTCGTAGATGATCAAAACGTCTTTGCCGGCGTACATCAACTCTTCGGCCATCGCGCAGCCGGCAAAAGGGGCCAGCCAGCGCAACGCCGCGGCCTCCCCCGGGCTGACCGCGACGATCGTCGTGTACGCCATCGCGCCTTTCTGCTCGAGAATCTGCGCGAGCGCGGCGACGGTCGAGTTCTTCTGACCGATGGCGACGTAGACGCAAAAGACGTTGCGTCCCTTCTGGTTGATGATCGTGTCGATCGCCATCGCCGTCTTTCCCGTCGAACGATCGCCGATGATGAGCTCGCGCTGCCCTTTTCCAATCGGGATGAGTGCGTCGATCGCGCGAATTCCCGTCTGAAGCGGCTGCTTCACGGGCTGCCGCTGTACGACGCTTGGAGCGATATTCTCGATCGTGCGATACCGGACGGCCGTGATCTCGCCTTTACCGTCGATGGCCTGACCCAGCGGATTGACTATGCGTCCCAACAGCGCATCGCCGACCGGAACCGAGGCGATGCGGCCGGTCCGGCGCACGCTGTCGCCCTCCTTGATCTCGACGTCGGGACCCATGATGACGACGCCGACGTTGTCCTCTTCGAGGTTTAGCGCGACGCCTTGCAATCCGTTGTTGAACTCCACCAGCTCCGAGGACCGAACGCCGCGCATTCCGTAGACGCGCGCGAGGTTCGCGCCGACCTGGATAACCGTTCCAACCTCATCCTCTTGAACGCCGGTCTTGAACTGCTCGATCTGCTGCTTGAGGATTCCGGCTATTTCGTCTGCGTTGATCATTCGTAGCTTTCTGCGTTCGGCTATGCGATGGTGGAAAGATCGCGGGCGAGGCTGTCGAGCCGACCAGCGATCGAAGCGTCGATGCGGCGATCGCCCATCACGAGGCGCAAGCCCCCGATGAGCTTGGGATCGATCTGTTCGGTTACTTCAAACTTCTTGCCGTAGGCGCGTTCGAGACGCGCGATCAGCGCGTCGTACTCGCCGCGGTCGAGTGGCCGCGCCGACGTCAGCCTAAGGGTCTGCGCGCCACGCGCGTTTCGCTGCAGCGTCAGATACTCCGCGACGATCGCTGCCAGCAAAGGCTCGCGACGTTTACGCACGAGCAGCAAGAGGGTCGCAAGCGCGACCGGGTCGACGCGGCCGTCGAACGCCTGCGTCAGCAGGCGCTCTTTGTCGGGCCGGCCGACAACCGGTGAGACGAAGAACTCGTGAACTCGCGTGCCTTCGCCGATCGATTGCGCGATTATCGTTAGATCCTCACCGATGCGCTGCGCGATGCCCCGCTCGCGCGCGAGAGCGTCGACGGCGACGGCATACCTACGCGCCAGCGTGCGATTAACCACGGCCGTCTGCCGGCAGCGAATCGACGAAACGTTCGATTAGTCTCGAATCGAGCGTGGGTCCGACGCGCGCGGTCGCATCCCCGCGGGCGACCGCCAACGCTCGCGCTACGAGATCGTCGCGCAGTCGCTGACGGGCCACCTCGCGCGCGCGCCCGAGCTCGCCCTCGGCATCGCGCAGCGCGCGTTCTCCCGCTTCGGTCGCTTCGCTGCGCATCGATTCGCCTTCGCGGCGCGCGTGCAGTTCGGCCCGCTGGGCGATCAGCTCGGCGTCCCGGTGCGCGCTCTCGATCTCCTCATGCAGCGCGCCCAGCGCGCCCTTTACCTCGTCCCGGTGCCGTTCCGCCTCGGCGATCTGACGATTGCTGCGCTCTTGCGCGGACATGAGGACGGGCATCAGCCATCGGAACCAAATGAAGGCCAGGGCGGCGATAAAAAGGATCGACGACGCGACTTGACTCCAGACGGCGATGGCGAGGTAGAGGCGGTCTTGGCTCACGCCGACGCCTCCGGAATCACGCGCTCCAGCATGAAGTCCGCCAGGCCTCTAACCGCTGCGGATTCGCCTCCGCGCGCTTCCTCAAACTCGTGCTGAGCCTTGCGCTGAGCCTCTTCGACGATACGTTGCGCCCGCTGTGAATAGCCGGCCGATAACTCCGCCGCCTCGTTCGACGCGCGAGCTCGTTCGGTCGCGACGCGATGCTCCGCCTCGCGGCGCGCGGCGGCCCGAATCTCTTCCGCTTGCGCGCGCAGGCTAGCCGCCTCGGCTTGATACTCGTCGTAGTCGGAGACCAGGCTGTTGATGTACTGGCGCCGCCGGCGAATCGCCGCGGAGACCGGCCGCAAAAAGATCACGTTCAAGATCGCAAGAAAGATCGTGAAGTTGATCAGCTGCAAGACCATCGTTCCCGGTGGCCAAATCGACAAAAACGACATGCGGCGCTACTTGACCAGCGAGTTGACGATCGGTTGAACCTTCGCAACCACGAGCAGGATGTAAAAGGCAAGCGCGATCGCGATGAACGGTACCGCCTCCAGCACGCCGACACCAAGGAACATGAATAGGAAGATGTTGGGCCGAGCCTCCGGCTGGCGAGAGATGGCCTCAACCGCCTTGGCGGCCACGGTGCCGTCGCCGACCGCGGAGCCGAAAGCCACTCCCGAGATGATAATGCCGAAACAGATCAACGCTGCGGCTGCGATTAATGCTTCTGGATTCAAGGACGTTCCTTTCTAATGTTCGTCGGCAAGCGCCAGCGAGAGATAGACGATTGCCAGCAACGTAAAAACGAAAGCTTGGATCGTTCCAACGAAGAAATTGAAGAACTGGATCAGCACCGGGACGACCGCCACGCCGATGGAGAGATTGAAAGAACCGATGCTGATGCGCGCGAGGATGATCGACGTAACGATGATAAAGAGCAACTCTCCCACGAAGATGTTGAAGAAGAGTCGCGCCGCGAGCGTTATCGGGCGCAGAATCTCGTCCAGAACGTTTATCGGAAAGAGCGCGGGGAACGGTTTGAAGACGTGGCCAAGATACGCTAAGCCCTTCTTGCGAAACGCCACGATCTGTATCAAGCAAAAGACGAGCAGCGCTAGCGGAACGACCGTATTGAGGTCGGCCGTCGGGGAGCCGCCAAACGGCAAATCGAACGCCTTGAACGGCAGCATTCCGAACTGGTTGAGCAAGAATATGAACAGAAAGAGCGCGACGAAAAACG
>CAVWGL010000011.1:0-183988 GCA_963754565.1 Vulcanimicrobiota bacterium
AGACGATCGTCGTGCTGCTCGCCGATACGGCGGAGCGGTACATCACGACCGCATTGTTTGGTCATGGTTCGATAAGCTCACCATGACAGGGAGTTAACGCCAGCGATCGCCCGGTTTGAGTACGAACTCCTTGAACGTGTAGACCCACGGAATCGCGATGAGGCACACGACCACGCCGAGGACGCACGCGAAGATGCTATCCGAGGTGTCCGCGTCGACGCGGTGGCCGAGCCAGAGCGGCAGCGCAAACGAAAGCAGCCAGATGCTCTTCCAGGTAAACTCGTAAAAGAGCAGCGGCAGCATGGCGATCGGATAACGGACGCCGACCAGGCAGAGCAGCGTCAGCGCTCCCAGGAACGATCGCGTCACGCCGTGAGCCAGCTCGAGATCGCCGTGATGCAGTATGCCCGGCCATACCTGAATCCCCATGCCGATCGCAATCAGCAGATAGGCGGCGCGCATCAAATAGAGCCGTATCACCGGAACCGTCGGAGCCGTCATGGATGCAGTCGACATTCCTTACCTCCAGAGCACGCAGCTCGACATAGGTACGTTTTGGACCTCAACAGTGTTTCGCCCCCATAGGGGGCTAGGAGAAAAATGAACGAAAGTGGTTGAGAGGAGCGTTCAAAGACTCGATGTCGCGATTAACGACCACAGCTGAACCTCGCCGGAAGCGGACTGTTGAGGTCATTGTCTTCACAATAGGTATTTCTGCCATCGGTGCATTAGCGGCAGTAATTCACAGCGCTCAGTCTCTTGATGAGTCATCTATTCTTTACGCGGCCGTAGCTATATACGTCGTCTATGTCGGGAGCTCTCTGACGCTTGCCTCCAACATGACGGCAACAGAAACGCCCCATTGGACTACGCAGTATACAGTTTCGATGCTTCCCGTTGCGTTGTTGACGAGTTGGCCACCAATCGCTGTGGTTGGGCTTGATCCTTTTCCTTTGGGATTACCGTTTGGAATAAGACTCCTGGTTGACGTTCTGAGCAGCGTCCTAACGGCCTACGCATCGGCGTGGATTCTACTGTGGTTGTCCCGAAGGCTGTGGTCGCAACACCTGATAATGCGCGGCGCGGTATGTTCTGCGGCTGTTGTTGTGCCGGTTGCATTCTGGTTGATGACGACCCTGCTAATCTGGCGTGCCCGAAGCATTATATGACTAAGCGTGTTGCAGCCTCAGTTTCCGAGCGCCCACGGCCAGCACGAAGAGCACGAGCGAGGCCAGCGTAAAGCCCGGCGCATACCCGCCTTGCGTGAAGTCGAGCGGCGTGCGGTTCATCGGGCCCATGTACCAGAGCACGAGGTAGACGATTTCGAAGAGCCGCGTGGTGCCGGAGAGCGCGCCGCATGCGAGCGCCAGTGTCGGAATGAAGATGGCGCCGGCGAGAATGCCTTCGATGCCGCCCAGGTTTCCGGCGTGCGCCCAATGGAGGAGCGAACCACCCGCGGTTGCGAGGGCGAGCAGCACGCCGGCCAGCCACTGTGCGACGAACTGCCGGCGAATCGGATGCAGGGTCGGGTAGATGAACTGCTCGGTCGCATTGACGGCTTCGCGCGTGCCCAACTGCGACCACTGCAGCATCGGCCAGATCCAGGCCAGTCCGACAACGAGGCTTTGCGCCTTGGCGTCTACGAAGAGCTGCGCGATCCACAACCCGGCGGCAACGACGTACCACCAAAAGCTCAGACCGCGCACGAGCAGCCGCAGCTCGGCGAGCACGATCGCGCCGAAGTCGCCGCTGAAGATCACGTCGATCAGCGGGCGGGTCACGCGCGCTATGGCCGCTTGCCAGCGGGCGGCAACGCCATTGCGTTTCGCGTGTTCGGCGGTGCGCGCGGGGTTGGCGAACCGGTCGAAGAGCAGCGCCGCGACGGCGACGACGCCGAGTGCGACGGCAAACCACATAAGGCGGTCCGTCACGTCGCTTGCCGTCCACGCAAACCGGCTGAAGGTAAAGAAATGGCGCACGTCCTCGCCGCCGGCACCGATCTCGACGGAGTGCAGCGTCGCATGCGGATCTACGCTAAGGAGCGCGGACCAGACGTGATCGATCACCAGATTTAAGCCGAGCATGTCGCGCCACCACGGCACCTGAGGTGCTTCGGGCTGAACGCTCCACACCAGACACCCCACCCAAAGGCCGAAGTAGACCACGTTGCCGAGGCCGCCTCGCAGCCAGGGAATCATTTCGAAGAGCAGCGCGATCGCTGCAACCATCGCGATCGTGGGAAGAACGACCAGCGCGAACGGGGCGGCGATCTGTCCGAGGTGCAATACCGCGCTCTCGCCGCGCACGAACTGCATCGCAACCGCGACGATAAAGAGAATCGCCGCCATCGAGCCCAGGACGAGAAAGTTGCTCAGCGCCTTGCCGAGCGCGTAGTCGAATCGCGTGACCGAAGTTGCGGCGAGGATCTCGCCGACGCGCGTTGTGCGGTCGCGCTCGACGGCACTTTTGACATTATAGAAGCCGAAGAGCGAGAGCAGCATGGATGCCAGGATGGCGAAGGTCGCACCGATCCATGCGGAGTTGTAGATGCCGCGATAGCCGTCGATGACGAACGTCTCGTAACCCGCGTTTCTTGCCGGAACCAACAGCGTGCCGACTACCAACGTGACGGCGACCGTCGCCAGGTACTGATAGCGGCGGGTGCGTTCCAAAAGATCCGCGCGCGCCAGCGCGTAGATCGGCCAGAGACGCGTCACGCGGCTCGTGCGCCGGCGACGATCTGCAAGTACGCGTCTTCCAGCGAGGCGCGTCCCTGCATCAGCTCCGACGGATGGCCGTCGGCGAGCAGCGCGCCATGATTGACGATCGCGACGCGCGTCGCCACGCTTTCGACGTCGGAGCAGATGTGCGTGGAAAAGACGATGATGCGCTCGCCGGCCATGTCGCGCAGCAGCGTGCGCAGCCGGACGCGCTCCTCGGGATCCAAGTCCGGCCGTCGGCTCGTCGACGATGAGCAGTCGCGGCTCGTTGAGCAGCGCTTGCGCGATGCCGACGCGCTGACGCATGCCGCCGGAGAAGCCGCCCAAGGCGCGCGAGCCCGCATGCGAAAGGTTGAGGACGTCGAGCAGGTTTTCGATGCGGGCGCGTAACGCGCGCCGCGGGATGCCTTTGAGCGCGCCGATGTATTCCAGAAACTCGATCGCCGAGAGATGCGGATAGATGCCGAAGTCCTGCGGGAGATAGCCGAGCGTGCGGCGCAGTGCATCGGGCGATTTCGCGACGTCAGCGCCGTTGAACCTTATGGTGCCGCTGGTGGGTCTCGTCACCGTCGCGAGCATGCGCATCAAGGTCGACTTCCCCGCGCCGTTGGGGCCTAGCAGTCCCAGAATGCCGGGCTCGAGCCGCAGCGTAAAATCGCGGACGGCCTGGATGCTGCCGTAGCGCTTATTCAGGGCCTCGATCTGGAGTTCCATGGCGCATCTACGCCTCGCAGTGGTAGATTGTTTCCTAATGGGAGGGTTTGCGAATCTTCGACCGTTTGCGCTGGAGCGCTTCTTCGCGCGCTACGAGTTCGTCACGCGGTATCTGCTGTGTTCGAGCGATCCGGAATCGTTGCCGGTGCGGGAGTTGCTCGCGCTGGAGCCTGGAGCGGACCATGGGCTTGCCGAGCTGAGCCTCGGCTACGTCGATTCGCGCGGCGGACCGGAGTTGCGGCGCGCCATCGCCGCACTCTACACGCAGACGAGTGAGGAGCGGGTTCTCGTGCACAGCGGCTCGGAGGAGCCGATCTTCACGTTCATGCATGCGGTGCTCGCGCCGGGCGATCATCTCGTCGTGCAGTTTCCTGCTTATCAGTCGCAGTATTCGATCGCCGAAAGTATCGGCGCGAGCGTCACGCGATGGAGCTCCGATCTCGAGCGCGCAGGAGCGCCGGATGTTGATGAGCTGGCGCGCCTCGTTCGGCCCGAGACTCGTGCGATCGTTTTGACGACGCCGAATAATCCGACTGGGTATTCGCTTGAACGGGCGGAGTTCGATGCGGCCGTGAAGTCTTGCGCGCGAACGTGGGCTGTGGCTCTTCGTCGATGAGGTGTATCGCGGGACCGAACGGGAGGCCGAGCGGCTTCCGGCGGTCTGCGATCTTTACGAGCGCGGCGTTTCGCTCGGAGGGTTGGCGAAAGCGTATGGGCTTGCGGGGTTGCGCATCGGTTGGATCGCGACGCAGGACGCTTCGCTGTACGAGCGCATGGCGACGATCAAGGATTACTTAACGATCTGCAATAGCGCGCCGAGTGAGTTCCTCGCCGGTGTGGCGCTTCGGCACAGCGAACAGCTTACCAGGCGAGTGCGCGAAATCACGGCGCGCAATCTCGACCTGCTCGATGAGTTTTTCTCAAAGCCGGTCCGAGCTTTTCCAATGGTCGCGGCCGCGCGCCGGCACGACGGCGTTTCCGAAGTACCTCGGCGGCAGCAGCGAAGCATTTTGCTTACGGGCGGTGGAACGCGCGGGTGTGTTGCTCTTGCCGAGCGTTGCCTTTGACGCCGGCGACAGCCACTTACGGATCGGTTATGGCCGGACGAACCTTCCTGAAGCGCTCGGCGCGCTCGACGCCTTCATCGATAGCGACCTGCGGGCCTGAGCCCTTGCAGCGCGGCCCCTTCGACTCGCTGCGCTCGCTCAGGGTGACACGAGTTCTTCGCCCTTCGACTACGGTGCTCCGCGCCTTCGCTCAGGGTGACACGAGCTCTTCGCCCTTCGACTACGGCGCTCCGCACCTTCGCTCAGGGTGACACGGCTCCGCACCTTCGCTCAGGGTGACAGGGGGCGTGAGAAAGTAGTAGTTCTACGCATAGTAGCCTTCGCCGATTGGAGGCATCCTTGAGGGAGTTCACTCTCTACGAGGAGCCTTGCTATGGAGTCACTTCGCAAATTACTTGTCTTGGGCTGCTGCCTGGCCGTCGCCGGATGCGCCGCCCAAGGAACCGGAATGCTGCCGGGGGCGCCTGGACCCAGCGGCCTCCCCACGCTGCGCCAACCCGATCGAAGCCCCTTGGTGCTCGGGAACGCGAAGCGCAAAACCGGCGGCAACCCGGCCATTTACCTTTTTACGGGTGAGCCGGACGCGTGCTGCCCGACGGTGGGGCTGGTCAACATCGGCAACACGCTCTACGGGACCACTTATTCAGGCGGCACCGACAACATCGGCACGCTGTACTCGGTAACGACCGCCGGCAAGGAAAAGGTCATGCACAGCTTCACCGGCATCCCCGACGGTGAGGACCCGCAAGCAGGGCTGACCGACGTCAACGGCACGCTCTATGGCTCAACCTATTATGGTGGAAACGGTCACGGCACGATCTTCTCCGTCACGTCGGCAGGGTACAAGCTTCTGTACGACTGCGAGAGCGGGTCGACGAGCGACTGCACCGAGCCGGACTCGACCATGATCTACGACTCGAAGAAGAAGGCGCTGTACGGCACCGGCTATAGCTGCGGCTCTGACGGCTGCATCTTCAAGGTTAGCCTTGCCGGGAAGAAGCCGAAGGTGAGCATCCTCTACAGTTTTACCGGCTCGCCCAGTAGCCCGAGCAACCCGAGCGGCGTCGTTCTCTACAAGAACGCCCTCTATGGCACGACGCAGGAGGGCGGAACGTACGGTTACGGCACGGTCTTCAAAGTGACGCTCTCGGGTAAGGAGAGCATCATCTACTCGTTCAAAGATGCGGCGGACGGTGAGCATCCCGTTGCCCCGCTTCTCGTTATGGGCAGCGCCCTCTATGGCACAACGTATCAAGGCGGGAATCAGGAATGCGGCGATTATGCCGGCTGCGGCACCGTCTTTAAGATAACGCCCTCAGGCAAAATAAAAGTGATCTACACCTTTACCGCTGTGGCCTCCAAACATGACGGACAGCATCCGGCGACGGCGCTCATCGCCGTCGGCGGCACCCTGTACGGTACGACCGCGTTTAGCACCTACGGATCCGGGTCGGTATACTCGGTCACACCGTCGGGAAGCGAAGGCCTCGTCACCGACTTCGAACTACCCGCCTCCGATCCGCCCGGTTGGCCGGAGACACCGGAGGCGTCCGTTTTGAGCCTCGGCGGCAAACTTTACGGAACGACGGCCGGCAGCAGCGGTAGCACCGGGGTCGGGACCGTGTTCGCCCTGTAGCACAGCGGCTATTCCGAGATAATCTGCGATCGCGCGAGCAGCCGTACACGTTGCGAACGCGATCGCACCCTTCGATTGCGCTCAGGGTGACAAGGAACTTGATTACGCGGCCAGTGCGCAGTAGTCTAGGGCATGCGCTTCTTCTACACCTCATGCATTTGTGCGGCCCTTGCCGTATGCGCCGGCTGCAGCAACATTGGGCCCGATTCGTTTGCGTCGAGTAACGCGCAATCGCTTCACCGGCTCCCACCATCGCTCCGTGCTGCGGAGGGTTTTCACCCGGACCACAGCCGGTCCCGGATGTCTCCCGACACAAAGAAGAAAGATCTGCTCTACATCGCCGACGAGGGCAGCGGCGACGTTTACGTTTTTTCGTATCCGAAGGGGGAGTTGAAGGGCACTCTCACGGGCTTCGCCGAGCCGCAAGGCGAGTGCGTGGACAAGAAGGGTGACGTATGGGTCACACTATTTTCGGCGGAGGAGCTCGTAGAGTACGCGCATGGCGGCACGAGCTCCATCGGGACGCTGAGCGACTCAGGCTATCTTCTCGAGGGCTGCTCCATCGATCCGAAGACCGGGAATCTCGCAGCCGCGAACTTCGCGGGCGTTAACAACACGGCGGGCGGCGTTGCAATCTACGCGGACGCCAAGGGCACGCCGACGCTCTACTCCGACTCCGACCTCTATCTGGTCTTCTCCGTCGGCTATGACAATAAGGGCAATCTCTTCGCCGATGGTGAGACGAGCGACGGCGGCAGCTTCGCATTCGCCGAGCTCCCAAGGGGCAGCAGCACGTTCGTCAATATCACGCTCAACCAGACGATCAACACGCCCGGCGCCGTTCAGTGGGACGGAAAGCACATCACCGTCGGAGATGCCACCGCAGGCGTGATCTACCAGTTAAAGATCTCCGGCTCGAGTGCAACAGTGGTCGGCTCGACGACGCTCGGCAGTTCCGACGGCGTCTTCGACTCCTTCATCGACCGCGGCACCATTATCGGCCCGAACGTCTATAGTGGAAACGCGATGTTCTGGAGTTACCCTGCCGGCGGCAGCCCAACGAAGACCCTCACGGGCTTCATCGATCCGTTCGGCGCGGCGGTCAGCAAGGGCAAGAAGTAGCCGGCTACCGGCAGGATTACTAAAGTCGAAGCACGTGTAGGATTCGTGGCGGACGTGGATCTCCGCAACGTCGTCTCGACTTAACAGCTCGGCCGCACGCGCCGGCGCTTCTCCCGGTTCGGCAACGGTCGCATCAACGATTCGCCCGTCCATGCCGTAGGCACGCAGGACCAAACGGCGCTCGGCAAAGTCCTGCGGAAACGCCTCTAAGTCGGAGTACGGGTTGCAGCGATGTGCATGGACGAAGATGGGTCCTATCTCCGCGTACGGTCCGGTATCCGGTAGCGGCTGGTACGACAGTAGAATGAGCTCTTCGGGTTCTTGCGAGATACGCAGACACACACGACACGGCGCTTTGTCGCGCACGATTTGAAGCTTATGCCCGAAGCGGTCGCGCAGAGTCTCACGCGCTTCATTGGCGATCTCCTCGGGAATTGGCACGTATTGCATGGTCCGATCGTAACGCGCCTCGTGGCACGGGACCATCCGATTCTTGCGCCCTGTCGCCCTTCGACTCGCTGCGCTCGCTCAGGGTGACACCGGTAACAACTGCGCCCTTCGACTGCGCTCGCTGCGCTCGCTACGCTCAGGGTGACACCAGGTAACAACTGCGCCCTTCGACTGCGCTCGCTACGCTCGCTACGCTCAGGGTGACACCAGGTAACAACTGCGCCCTTCGACTGCGCTCGCTCCCGCTCGCTACGCTCAGGGTGACACCAGGTAACAACTGCGCCCTTCGACTGCGCTCGCTCGCTCGCTACGCTCAGGGTGACACCAGGTAACCACTGCGCCCTTCGACTGCGCTCGCTACGCTCGCTACGCTCAGGGTGACACCAGGTAACAACTGCGCCCTTCGACTGCGCTCGCTCCGCTCGCTACGCTCAGGGTGACACCAGGTAACCACTGCGCCCTTCGACTGCGCTCGCTACGCTCAGGGTGACACCAGGTAACAACTGCGCCTTCGCCCTTCGACTCCGCTCAGGGTGACAGGGGCACTAGGGCGAATGCGGTAGACGTGACGGGCCTGCATTACGCAATTAATGCCGGGGATGCCGAAGACGTTCAGCGCCTGCTGCTCGGCGGGGCGGACGTTTTCGAACGCGATGCCTGGGGGCAATCGGCGCTGGCACAGGGCGTCAGGTACGCGACGCATTGGGCAAAGTTGCGCTCTCGAGAGGCGGTGGCCCGCAAGCGCATCGGCGAGCTGCTCGTGCAGTACGCGCGGGCGCTCCCGCCTGAGCGCTTCTCGCTGCGGGACGCGGTGAGCGCGGAATATCCCGAGGCGGTTGCGGCAGCCCTCGCAAAGGCGTCGCCAGACGAGTTAATCGAGGCGGCCTTCCACCTGATCCAAAGCGATGGCGCCGCATTGCTGGAACAGCTGATGGCGGCCGGGTTGAGCGCGAACGCAAAACTGCGCGAGCGAGGCCACGAAGAGATGCCGCTGCTCAGCCTTGCGGCGCTTTATGGAAGCACCGCGAGCATCGCCGCACTGCTTGCAGCGGGCGCGGACGTCAATGCGAGCCAGCAGCCGTCGGTGCGGCCGACATGGTGGCGCATGCCGGGGACGACGGCCTTGATGGTGGCCGCGGGCGCAAAGAACTTAAACGCCGTGAAGAGCCTGCTCGAAGCCGGCGCCAAGCTCAACGCGCAGGATGGCCGCGGTCGCACGGCGTTGACGTACGCACGGGACTTCGAATCGAAACGCGTCAGCACGTATCTCGAGCGCGCGCTCGAGGCGAGCGGCGCCGTGAACGAGCTATCGCTGCACGAATCCGTGCGGCTCGGTATGCTCTCGCGCGTTCGTACGCTCCTCGCGGAAGGCGCGGACGTGAACGCCGGTGCCGGCTTAGATGACCTGTGGGAGCATCTCCTCGCGCCTACCGCTCGAGTGGATTCCGAGATGTTGAACCTCCTGATCGACCACGGCTTGGATCCGAACGCGTCCTCGGAAGAGTTCGGACCGCCGCTCGTGCGCGCGACGTGGAAGACCAACGCGCACAAACTCGTCGAGCTGCTCATCGCGCGCGGCGCCGATGCGCGAGCGATCGTTCCGCAAGCGCTGGTTGAGCGGCGTCTGCTCGCGCTCCCGCCGCGCAAGCGTACGAAGATAACGGAACCACTCACGATCCTCGAGTACGCGCAGCGATTCGCCCCGAAGGAAACGTATCTCGCGATGGCGCGCGCTGCCGGCGCCGACCTGAGCGACGCACAGACGGTCTACGACCGGTTGCGCGCTCAGTTGAAAGAGTGCGCGGCGCTCGCATCCGGTGCGGCGTTTGCGGCCGAGACGAAACGCGTCGGCGAGGTGTTGCATGCAAAGTCTCAGCCGTGGCGGCGTCGCAAAGGCGTGGCGCATTACGTTGCGTCGGTCGATACGGCGCGCCTCTTGCGCCTGCAAGAGGAGGTCGCGGCTAACGGCTTCACGCTCGTCTACACGGAGTTCAGCGCCGCTAAGAAGGGCCCGATTCGGCTGCTGCTCTTTCCGGTAGGCGACCCGCTGATTGCGCTCGCGGCCTGCGGAACCAACGGTGCAAACTACGGACTGACGACGCGCGATATCGTGGAATGGTGCGCGGCGACGCGCGAGCGACAGCCGCTCGCCGTGACGGGCGCCGGTTTCGACTTCATGGAGCTGCGGTTTGCGCTGCCGCTGCGCGACGGGCCGGAGCTGGCACGCAGCGCAGGAAACTTTTGTCGCGACTTACAGTTGGATTCCGAGGATCCGGAGGCGGTGCGAGAGTTCGCTGACGAGCTGGGCCGCGCGGGGCGGCTCTTCTTCTGGTGGGATTAAACAGGCGTCCACTCGGTTTGACGGAATACCCTCTTTCTGTTATTCTTTCTTTCTTTCTGATGAAGTGCAAGACGACCATTTACCTTGAAGACGACGTGCTTCGCGCTGCCCGGGTCGCAGCAGCACGCAGCGGCAAGCGCGACTCACAAATCCTAGAGGAGGCGCTGCGAGCTCATCTCGGTCTCGAGCTCCTCGAACGCGTTGGGAGTCGCTCGACGCTGAACGAGACGGACGCACTAGATCTGGCGACCGAGGAACGGCATCGCTAAAGGCAGTGCTCGATCCCGGCGTCCTAATCGCCGGGCTAATCTCGGCGGATGGCGCGCCACGTACTTTACTAATCCGTTGGCTTGCCGGAGATTTTGAGCTGTTAGCTTCGCCGGCGCTTCTCGACGAACTCGAGCGCGTCTTACTTCGACAGAAGTTTCGCAGCTATCTAAGCGAGACGGAGGTCCGCAGTTTCGTCGCAGTCATCAGAAGGCTCGCAATTATCTTCGCCGATCCCCCCGCGACTGCAGGGCTCACGCCGGACCCGCATGACGACTATCTCGTCGCGCTCGCACGCGCGGCCCGCGCGAACTTAATCGTTTCGGGGGATCATCATCTGCTCGAGCGGCCAATGCCGCAGCCGCCCGTTCTTTCACCGAGAGCCTTTGTCGCGCGGCTTGACGCAAAGTAAGCGCAACTCATTTCTTTTGTAAAGCTGCTCGCTCGGCAACCCGGAGAAAGCGGCGCGACGAGCGAAACCAAGGTCGTTTAGATGCAAGCAAGGACGCCGAGTCGCGCGATTGTCACCGGAGCCTCGGGCGGGCTTGGCCTCGAGTTTGCTAAGCTGCTGGCTGCCGATAAGCACGACCTCGTGCTTATCGCGCGCTCGGGCGACAAGCTGGCAGCGCTTGCAACCGATCTGCGCGCGCGCTACGGGGTGAGCGTCGAGACGCTGACGGCCGACTTGAGTAAACCCGATGCGGCGGCGAGCGTCTTCGCGCAAGTTCCGCAGTGCGACATCCTCATCAACAATGCCGGCTTTGCGACCAACGGGCGCTTCGATGAAATTCCGGAGGAGCGAATTCGCGAAGAGATGCTGCTCGACGTCGTGACGCTGACGGAGCTGACGCGCAGGTATTTACCGGGGATGCGGGCGCGCGGCGCGGGGCAGATTCTCAACGTCGCGTCGACCGCGGGGATGCTGCCGGGCCCGTTCATGGCGGTCTACTATGCGTGCAAGGCGTACGTCATCTCGTTTTCACAAGCGATCGCCGAGGAGCTGCGCGGCAGCGGCGTTACGGTGACGTGTCTTTGCCCGGGTGCGACGGCAACCGGATTCGCGGAACGCGCGGGCACTACAGATAAACCGCTTCATCGATTGCCAGTCGGCAATGCGGCGTCGGTGGCGCGCGCAGGCTATCGCGGGATGCTGCGCGGCCGCGATATGGTGATCCCCGGACCGTCGAATCAGCTGGTCTACCTTGCATCGCGCGTGAGCCCCCGGCGTCTGCTGCTGTGGGTCTCGCGCAAGACGGTCGAATAGCTGAAGCGAACGCTACGCCGGCATCCCTCTAGGGTTCAACCACCCGAACGTACGCCGAAAGACCGCGATCGCAACGACGAGCATTACGAGCGAGAGCACGAGACGACGGATCGCGTCAAAGCGAGCGTCCGCGACGAACCGATCGCGCATCGAGCCGAAGTTCGTTTCAGGCGAACCCATCGGCGCGGGCGGATTGAGTGCGGAGAAGCCGCCGCGGAAGTGGCGCCCCATTTGGCCGCGAGCCATCATGGCGGGCCGCATCGTCGGATGCGCGACGCGGAAAGCGTTATTAACGATGCCCGCAACGCTCATAAAGAAGATCACGGTCGCAAGCAGGCAGACTAAGTAGCCGAAAACGTCGGCAGGTACAGAGGAGCTTTTCATAGCCCGATTTTATCAGGTCTCCGCCGCTGCAACCTGAAAAGAAGCTGCGAAGCAAACGAGTTTACCTAGCGGCAGGTTCACTATGACACTGGGAGGGCTCATCGCACTTTAATCGCCAGAAATGATCGCCCTGGTTACGTACTGTCGCCCACGGAATAGCAGCCCGTCCGCAGACGGGCCGTAATGGATTCTCGCTACTTTCTGCGCGGGATTGTCCGAAGGGTTCACTACGCGTAGCAACTCGAACCGACCGTTGTCTTGCCAAGCGCACGCGCTCAGCTTATGCAAGCCGGCGAGCTCGCTCGGAGCATTCAAACGTCACTTCATCGACTCGTATAAGGCGGTAGTCAACGTTCATCTAGCGTCGAATGCGTCAGGTGGCGTCAGTCGAGGTGGACCCGATAAATGCTAGGAGGTCGGGATTGATCGTGTCGGCTTGCGTCGTGGGCATGCGGTGCGGAAAACCCTTGTAGGTCTTCAGCGTTCCGTAACGATGAGTCATTTACTGCAACCTCAACGCGAAAACGGTTCCCTGGTGGTATTGGCCGCCCAAGGCTGTGGTTCCATACAGCGTGCCCCTTACGTCGATTAAGCTCGCATAAGGCTCCTCTCCGTCGAAGCTGCTGCCGCCGAAACTATAGAGCACGTGCTCCGCGCCAGACGTACTGATGCTAAAAACCGTTCCTTCACCGTGGCTGCCGCCGTATACCGTCGTGCCGTAAAGTGTGCCTTTTACGTCGATTAAGCTCGCGTAGGGCTGCTCACCATCGGAGTTGCTCTTGCCGAAACTGTAGAGCAAGCGGAAGTTCTTGCCGGTCGTGCTAATGCTGTAGACCGTTCCGAAAAGGCGGTGTGCGCCGCCGGCAGTTGTGGTGCCATAGAGCGTGCCGTTCACGTCGATCGGGCTAGCGTTGGGACTATTGCCTTGGTGGCCGTTCGTGTTAAAGTTGTACAATACGCGCTCCCTCTTGCCGTTTGTCATTATGCTGAAGACCGTTGCACCTTCGGCGTAGGAAGACATTGAGCTTATCGCCATCCCAGCAGTCACGCCGAAGAGTCCTCTACCCTTCACATCAAGCAAGCCCGCAAAGGGGAACAATCCATCGGAGAAGGTGCCGTCAAAAGTGTAAAGCACGTGCTCCGCGCCGGCCGTACTGATCCTAAAGACTGTGCCAGTGCCGTCGTAACCGCCGCCGTACGCTGTTGTGCCGTAGAGCTTACCCTTCACATCGATCAGGCTCGCGAAGGGATACGCGCCGTCGTTGCCTCTGCCGAAACTGTGCAGCCCGTGCTGTACTCCGGCCGTGCTAACGCTAAAGACCGTTCCGAAGCCATGCTTACCGTACGCACCGCTGGCGCCGCCTTCGTTCGTGGTTCCGTAGAGCGTGCCGTTCACGGCGGTCAAGCTCGCGTAGGGATACTCTCCGTCAGAACTGCTGCTTCCGAAACTATACAGCACGTGCTCCTTGCCGTCCGTTTTGATTGCAAAGACCGTTCCTTGGGCGTGGCTGCCCCCGCCAGCCGTGGTTCCGTAGAGCGTGCCGTTCAGATCGAGCAGGGCCGCATAGGGAGATTCCCCGTCAGAAGCGCTGCTGCCGAAGCTGTGCAGGACCTGATAGGATGACGACGCTGTCCGAATATGACTTGCGATCGCGCGAGCGGGCGTGACGTCGGGCGATCGTGCAATCGCCGCGGGGGCGCCGATCGGCGGCTCCGATCCGCCGCAGCCTGCAAGCATAGCGGCAGCTACGCAACATGTGAGCGCGTGGCGGCTGAGTAACGGGCGCTTCATCTGGTGTGCTTCCCTAGCTGCGGCAGGCGCGGCTACTTCCGCACGAGCCTGACGAGCGCGCAGACCTACGAGTCATGACGCGTGTTCGTGTTCGTGTTTTGGATCCGAGCCATCGTGCGAATGCTTGTGCTCGTGGACGGTACCGTCGTCGTGCCGATGCATGTGCGCATGCTCGTGCGTGTGACCGGGATACGCGTCGTCGTGCGTATGCACCGTGCCGCTGTCATGCCTGTGGGGCGTACCTTTCTCCATATCCGTACCTCCTTGGGGAGCCCCATTATACTCCAATCCACGAGAGCGAGGAGGGCCTTCGACTCGCTACGCTCGCTCAGGATGACACGTAGCTCCGTCCTTCGACTGCGGCGCTACGCGCCTCGCTCAGGATGACAGCCTCGCTCAGGATGACACGTAGCTCCGTCCTTCGACTGCGGCGCTACGCGCCTCGCTCAGGATGACAGCCTCGCTCAGGATGACACGTAGCTCCGTCCTTCGACTGCGGCGCTACGCGCCTCGCTCAGGATGACAGCCCCGCTCAGGATGACACGTAGCTCCGTCCTTCGACTGCGGCGCTACGCGCCTCGCTCAGGATGACAAGGCGAAAGCTCAGGATGACAGGAGGATTCGAGCAGCCCATCTCGTCTGAAATCAGGATGACGCCGGCGCCTCTAAAGGTTAGACCCCTTACGCCCGCGATCGGCGCAACGGTCGAGGGATCGACTTGAGCAAGCCCCTCGCCGATGAGGAGGTTGCGGCGATTCGCGCGGCGCTCGACGAACGGCTCGTGCTCTTTTTTGAAGACCAGTCGCTGACGCCGGTGCAGCAGCGGGATTTCGCGGCGCGCTTCGGCCCGCTTTACAGTCACCCGTTCTATCCGGGCGAGCCGGAGGCGCCGGAAGTGATGGTCTTGGCGCACGACGCAACGCATCGCGCGAACAGCGACCGCTGGCACAACGACGTAACCTTTCTCGAGAGGCCGCCGCTGGCGGGGATCCTCTATGCGGAGGAGATTCCCGAGCTTGGCGGCGACACGCTTTGGGCGAACATGTACCTCGCCTACGAGACGCTCTCCGAACCGCTCAAACGATTCGTCTCGTCGCTGCGCGCGGTGCACTCGTTTGCGAAGAACTTTACGCCCGAGCGTTTTGCGGCGCTTGGAATGGAGGATCGGCGCGACCGAATGTACGCCGAGCATCCGCCGGTCTCCCATCCCGTTGCGCGAACGAATCCGGCAACGGGTCGGAAAGCGCTCTTCGTCAATCAAGATTTCACTTCGCACATCGAGGGGCTGACGCCGCGCGAGAGCGATGCGCTCTTACGTTTGCTCTTCGAGCACAGCACGCAACCGGAGTTCCAGGTGCGCTGGCGCTGGCGCGCCGGCACGGTCGCCTTTTGGGATAATCGCTGGACGCAGCACTGCGCCTTGGCCGACTATTTTCCGGCACGCCGCCGCGTGCGCCGCGCGACGGTTCTCGGCGAACGCCCGGTTTGACGCTTCCCTCATCGGCGCTCGCGCGACGGCTGGGATTGACCGACGTCGCGCTCATCGTTGTCGGCGGGGTCATTGGCTCGGGGATCTTTCGCGCACCGGCAGTCGTCGCGCAGCGGCTTCCCGCGCCGGCGCCGATTCTCGCGGCGTGGTTGATCGGCGGCGTCGTCGCGATCTTCGGCGCGTTCGTTCTGGGCGAACTAGGCGCGCGGCGTCCCGACGGTTGCGGCGCGTATGCCTACCTGCGCGATGCCTTCCATCCGGTGGTCGGATTCGCATTCGGCTGGACGTCGCTGCTCGCATCGCTCACCGGCGGCATCGCAGCGGCCGCAGTCCTCTTCGCCGGCTACTTTCTTGCGTTAACCGGCTGGTCGATCGCACCGGTCGTCGTCGCGGTCGTTGCGCTCGCGGTGCTGGCGCTGGTAAACGCACTTGGCGTGCGCGAGGGCAGCAACGTCCAGAGCGCCTTGGGCCTGTTAAAGATCGTCGCGCTGGTCGCGATCGTCGTGGCGGCCTTCGTCGCGCATCCGGTAAGCCGTCCGCTCGTTGCGCCGGCGGGCGGCTTCGCACTTGGTTCGCTCGGCGCGTTTAGCGTCGCGATGATTCCCGTGCTCTTCACCTACAACGGTGCACTGGTCGCGAACTTCATGGCCACCGAAGTGCGAAGCGCGGCGCGCGCGCTGCCGCTCGGTCTGTGGGTGGGGATGGCTGCGGTCGTGCTGCTCTATCTCGCCGTGAATCTCAGCTACCTTCGCGCGCTGGGCGTCGACGCATTGGCGCGCAGCGCGGTGCCGGCCTCGGCAGTTTTTCTGGGAGCCTTCGGTTCGGTCGGAAGCCGCTTGGCCTCGCTGGCGATCGCGATCGCGACGCTCGGCTTCATCAGCAATCGCATGCTTACGGTTCCGCGACTCTATCATGCGATGGCCGAAGACGGGCTCTTCTTTCGCCGGGTTGCGTGGATCGATCCGAGAACGCGCGTGCCGGTCGTTGCGATCGTGCTCCAAGGCCTCTTTGCGATTGCGATCGCGCTCTCGGGCGGCTACGATCACATCTTGAACTACGTGGTGGCGACGGTCTACATCTTCAACGGCCTGCTGGCGCTGGCACTCTTCGTGCTGCGCGCGCGCGACCGCGCTGCGAATACCGCGACCACGGGGTTTCGCGTGCCGTGGCATCCGTTCTCCACCGCCGTCTATCTGGTGGCATCGTGGGGCGTGGCGATCGCTACCTGCATCGCCTATCCGCGCGACGGAATCGTCGGGCTCGCGATTTTGCTGAGCGCGGTTCCCGTCTACTTCTTGTGGGTGCGGAGAACCGCCGCGCCTAATGCGGCGGCTTGATGCTGCCCGATCGCTTGGAGTGCTCGCGCGATGCGACGCATTGCTTTCCGGCGAACCAACTCGCGACGGTCTGCCCGACCGAGGGTGCGCCGCTGCTCGTGCGCTACACCGGCGCGGCGCTGACGCGCGAAGCGCTGGCAACGCGGCCGTGGACGATGTGGCGCTATCGCGAGCTGCTGCCGCTCGCGCCCGGCGAGGAACCCGTGTCGTTGGGCGAAGGCGCAACGCCGCTGCTCGCGCTTGCGCGTTCGGCGCAGGGCCTCGGGCGCGACGCCGTTTACGTAAAAGACGAAGGGCAGAATCCGACCGGCTCCTTCAAGGCGCGCGGCATGTCAGTAGCGGTGACGATGGCCAAGCGCCTTGGAGTTCCGTCGCTGGTCGCACCGAGTGCAGGCAACGCGGGCGGCGCGCTGGCTGCATACGGCGCGCGCGCTGGACTCGCGGTGCGCGTCTACGTGCCGCGCGATACGCCGCGCATACTCCTTGACGAGATGCGCGATTACGGCGCGGACGTCGTGCTCGTCGACGGATTGATCGACGAAGCCGGACGGCTCGCGGCGGCGTACGCGCGCGAGAGCGGCGCCTTCAACGTTGCGACTTTTCGCGAACCGTACCGCGTCGAGGGAAAGAAGACAATGGGATTCGAGTTGGTCGAACAGCTCGGGCGCGTTCCCGGCACGATCGTCTATCCGACGGGCGGAGGAACCGGGCTCGTTGCGATGTGGAAGGCATTTGCGGAGCTGGAGGGGCTTGGGTGGATCGGTGCCGAGCGTCCGATGATGATCTCCGTTCAAGCCGAGGGCTGCGCGCCGATCGTCGAGGCATTCGGGCGCGGCGACGAGAGTGCGACGCCCGTCGAGAACGGCGTGACGAAGATGTGGGGTCTGCGCGTTCCCGGCGGAATCGGCGACCGGCTAACGTTGCGCGCGCTCTACGAGTCGCACGGACGCGCGATCGCGGTCAGCGACGAGGCGGCGGAGTACGCGATGCGCGATCTGCACCGCACGGAGGGCATCGATGCGACCGAAGAGGGCGGCGCAACGCTTGCCGCACTTCGCATTTTGCTCGCCGGCGGCGCGACGCTTCCCGCGCCGATCGTGCTCTTTAATACGGCTACTTCGTTGAAGTACGCGCCTCGGATTTAGGTCGGATGAGAGTTACTCGCGCGTAAGCACGAGCATCATCGCGTTGAAGTCGACCGTGTACGCGTAGTGGCGCAGGAAGAGGTCGGAGATTGCACCCCATACTTGAAACGGGAAGATGCCGAAGGGCGTGCCTTCGGGCGTGTAGATGCCGGCAACATTGTGCTGGATCGCATGCCCGACCATAATGGTCTGTGCGTAGAAGGGCATCGCCGAAATCTCGCCGGCGCCGCCGATGCCGGTGCCGGTCTTTGCGGGATCGAGTTGCAGCCGCGCCGCGCTAACGAGCGCGGAGGACGGCATCAAACCCCCGCCCGCAAGGCCGGAGTCGAAGAGAAACAGACCGGGTGGCGCATCGTTGACCGTGGCTTGGGCGAAGACGAAGTGATCGCCAACCAGCCAACACGGCTCGATGGTGGAGTTCGCAGCCTGGGCGGCGGCCAGGAACTTGTCGGAAGCATCGCGCGAGCGAAAGATTAGGCGGTCGTGCGGGTAGTCAATCGTAACGAGGAAGCGTTCGAAGAGCGTCGTTCCGATGACGCCGTCGATCGGCATCGGAAACATTTTGGCCGAGGGCATCGGCAGAACGGTGACCGGTACGTCGTAGGCCGTCGCTCCGCCCAGCGTTATCGAGTCGATCGATGAGGAAGAGATCGGCGCTTGTTTTCCGCCGGCGAAGGTTCCCATGCCCGCCGTCTGGAGTCTGAGACCGAGGCTCTGCGCGAAGCTCGCGTCGAGATCGACGGTGCCGCCGGTGTCGACCACGAACGTGCCGCGCTTTCCGTTAACCGTTGCGTAAATCACCGGCAGCGGGTCGGCGACGATGAACGGAACGCTGGTCTCGCCGCCGGCGATCGTCACGCGTTTGCTCGCCTCGGACTGCCGGCGTTGCAGCTCTCGCAGTAACCTCTCGGCTCGTGTGTTAGTCGGCTCCTTCGCGATGACGTCTTCGAGCAAGGGCTGCGCATCCGTTACGTCGTTCTCGTAGAGTTTTATCTCACCGAGGTCGAGTTCCGAAGTCAAATCGCCGGGATTCTCATTTAGCTCCGCCGCGTACGCGGCGCCGGCGCGATCGAAGTCGCCGGCCGCGAAGAGCGCTGACGGCGTTTCAGGAACGCCGCTTCCCGTTGCCGGTGCGGTCGTCAATAGCGTTAAAAGAAGTACGAGCACTAGCGGCTGACCACGGAGCCGCGCGCGTCCGAAATGCCGGCGATCGTTTTCGCCGGCGAGCCGCCCTTCGGATAAGGGTACAGGCCGACCGCTCCGGTGGGAGCGCCGGGCGTGATGACCGTCGACTTGTCGATAAAGAACTGCGCGACGTTGCCACCGGTGCCGAGCGGCGTGCTTCCCTTCAATGTACCGCTGGAGCCGGCGATCGCGAACTGGTAGATGTTGTTGGTCTCGAAGTCGCCGACCGCAACGTGCTTACCATCCCACTGCACGCCGGAGGGATATCCGAGCGTCAAGTTCAGCGTGATATTGGTAAAGTTGGTACTGCCTTCGGGCAGTTCGGCGAAGCCGGGCTCGAAATTGTAGTACAGGATGCCGTCGAGGTAGAGATTGCCTTTCGCATCGTAGCCGCAGTACGCGACCTCCTCCATCGCGGAGTCGTAATAAACCGCCGGTGTGCCGTGCGCTCCTTTGTAGAGTGCGATGCCACCTTGGCCACCGGTAGGCGTTTGGAAGTTCGCGACGGCGAGATCGCCGGTCATCTTATCGACGGAACAACCCTGCGGCTGTCCGGCCGAATCTTGCAAGGTTGCGAGCGGCGATGTGCCGCCGTGCGCGTACTCGACGATGTCCTGCGCGTCATAGTCGGTAACGAACACGTGGCCTTTCTTGTCGGCGCACAACCCTTCGGCATCTTGAAAACCGGTTAGCATTCCCATCGGTTCGAGGCTTGGATAGGAGTAGACGTAAACGTCGCCCGTCGTGCCGTTGGAGATGTAAAGCAGCCTCTTCTTCTTTCTTGCATCAGGCGCCATCCAGGAGCTGGCGTGCCGGCTGGCGGACGGCGTGGAGGACGCAGGAACGACGGGTAAAACGGCGCCGCCGCAGGCGGCCATAACTGCGCCGGTCAGCAGCAGCACCAGCGAAGGCATCAAACGGGACATTTGCGCTCCTTCGACTTCGTCCGCCGCGCTCACTCCGCCCAGGATGACACGGGGTCTGGTCCTTCGACTCCGCTTCGCTGCGCTCAGGATGACAGGGACTCTGGTCCTTCGACTCCGCTTCGCTGCGCTCAGGATGACACGGGGTCTGGTCCTTCGACTCCGCTTCGCTGCGCTCAGGATGACACGTGCTCTTGGTCCTTCGACTCCGCTTCGCTGCGCTCAGGATGACACGGGGTCTGATCCTTCGACTGCGCTCAGGATGACACGGGGTCTGATCCTTCGACTCCGCTTCGCTGCGCTCAGGATGACACGGGGTCTGATCCTTCGACTCCGCTTCGCTGCGCTCAGGATGACACGTGATCTTGGTCCTTCGACTCCGCTTCGCTGCGCTCAGGATGACAGGGACTCTGGTCCTTCGACTCCGCTGCGCTCCGCTCAGGATGACACGTGCTCTTGGTCCTTCGACTCCGCTTCGCTGCGCTCAGGATGACACGCGGATTCGTCCTTCGACTCCGCTTCGCTGCGCTCAGGATGACACGCGGATTCGTCCTTCGACTCCGCTTCGCTGCGCTCAGGATGACACGTGATCTTGGTCCTTCGACTCCGCTTCGCTGCGCTCAGGATGACACGGGCGCTCAGAGAAACCTCAGGAAGGAGCCTTTTCCGATAGGCAGGCCTCCGCTTGGGAAAAACCTTCCTAATGAAGGGAAGCGGAGCCGGCCGACGATGGGCAGTTGCAGCGTTGCTGCTGGTGTGCGCAGTAGCGGTCGCTTTCTGGCAGCGGCAGGCGCTGGCACGCCTGGCCGTGATTGGTTTCGTCGAGGCCTTCGCGCACGAGCGTCTCGCATTCGACGAGGCGCAGATCGGATCGAGCCGCGCCGTCTTTCGCGGCCTGCGCGTCACGTCGTTCCGGGGCGAACCGGTCGCGACCGTCGCGCAGCTCGATATATCGTACGATGTGCGCGATCTGCTTCCGGGCGGCCGGCGAATGTTCGGTTTGAAAACGGTCGAGGCAGATTCGCCGCAGGTCACGATCATTCGCCGGCCGGACGGATCGTTCAACGTCCCGATTCCGAACCTCAACGGCGCACAGACGCACGGGGGCGCGCCGCTGATCGTAACCGCGCGCGTTCGCGACGGCTCGCTCAAGGTCGTTGACGAAAGCCCGTACGCGCTGCCCCAGAGCCGTAGCCTCTACGCCGAGAATGTAAGCGCGGATGCCGATATCTCGGCCGCGGCCCACTCGACGTATCGCGTAACGCTGGACTACGGCGAGCGTCCTGACGAACTCTACCCGGTAGCCGGAAGCGGCGCGATCGACACGGTACGCGGCGACGACGACCAGCATTGGGTCGCGGCGCGGCTTCCGATTGCAGGAGCGGTAAACTTTGCGGTAAACGCGGCGTCGCTGCGATTGCACTCCGGGATGCTGCAAAACGTCGACGCGCGGTACTTTGCAATCGGCGGGACGTCGCACTTGGCGGCGAGCGCGGCCTTACACGACGGCAGCATTTCGGTTGCGGGCCTTGCCAAGCCGATCGTCGACGTCGCCGGACCGGTCGATGCGTATGACGACGGGATTCTGACGCCCGGACTCACCGCGAGTCTGGCCGGTATACCCGCGGCGATTGCGGGCGGCCTCTACGATCTGAGCAGCCCGCGGTTGCGCGTTACCGTTGCGGGCAATGCCGATCTCGCGCAGCTCCGGGGCGTCTTTCCGCAAGCGCGACGTCTGCCGATGCGCGGCGCGCTCGGCTTCTCGCTGCTCGTCGAGGGCGCTGCAAAACAGCCGCTGATGTGGATCGCCCTGCACTCGCCGCATGCGACGTATGCCGGAACGACGCTGCAGAATCTCGACGGAGTCGTGGCATTCGACGGACACGCGGCTGACGTCATTCGGTTCGACGGTTCGTACGGCCGGGTGAAGTTGGTGGCGCGAGGTACTCTGGCGTCCTTCGACTCCGCTCACTCGACTGTTCGCTCCGCTCAGGATGACACGGTAGTCGGGTCCTTCGACTCCGCTCACTGCGTTCGCTCCGCTCAGGATGACACGGTAGTCGGGTCCTTCGACTCCGCTCACTGCGTTCGCTCCGCTCAGGATGACACGGTAGTCGGGTCCTTCGACTCCGCTCACTGCGTTCGCTCCGCTCAGGATGACACGGTAGTCGGGTCCTTCGACTCCGCTCACTGCGTTCGCTCCGCTCAGGATGACACGGTAGTCTCCTTCGACCCTCTTCGCTCCGCTCAGGATGACACGGTAGTCGGGTCCTTCGACTCCGCTTACTGCGTTCGCTCCGCTCAGGATGACATGCCGATTGCGATGTTGGTGAGTGCGGAGGCGCCGGCGGGCGGTGCGCCATACGCAAGCGCGCTGCTCTCGCAGGTTCCGTTACACGCAACCGTACTTGCGACGGCAAACGATCCGAGGGCATTCGCGATGCGCGGTGCGCTCTGGGGCGCGGGTGGCTCGCAGGCGCTCGACGCGATCTTCAACGTCGATGCGCGCGGCGACGGCTCGATCGGTCCGCTCGTCGCGCGCAGCGGGCGCGGTTCGCTCTACGCGCGAATCGCGCTCGACCGCACGCATGGATCGAGCGTCGGCCTGATGACGGCGCGCGATTTTCCGTTGCCATCAGCGAAGGGCGCGTTGAGCGCGACGCTGGCGGGCGGCCAGAGCGCGAGCGGCATCGCCGTCGGGGGAAGCGCGGGCCTGACGGGCGCGTGGGGCGCTGCAACGGCGCACGGCAGCGTCGCGCTGCGCAACGGCGTGCTGCACGGCGCGATCTTCGGCCTCGGTTCGCAAGGAAGCGCCGGTGCAACGATAGGCGGGAGGTTAAGCGCTCCGCGCGCTGCGGGCACCGTCGTTATCGCGGGCGGCCGCTACCGCGACTTCGACGTCAACGGTAACGCGGGATTAGCCTACGCGAACGGAACGCTCGACGTTCACGACGCCGCAATGGCGATCGGGCCGCTCTTCGTCGGCGTCGCGGGCACGATCGGCAACCTCTCGCCGCGCGGCAGTTTCGCACCACGCTACGATCTCGCGGCGCAGCTGCACTCGTCCGATGTCAGCACGCTGGTCGCCGCGGTTGCGCCGCAGAAGGCGGCGCTGGTGCAGGGCAGCATCGACGCCGATCTGCACGTGCGCGGAGGCGGCACGGCTCCGTCGTTTGCAGGCATTGTGAGCGCGCCCGAGGGCTCGGTCAACGGTTTGAGCTTCCGCGATTTCGCCGGCGGCGTGAGCGGCGATGCCGATGGGTTGTCGCTCTCCGGTGGGCGCGTGGTGATCGGTTCGACCGCGATCGGCCTGCGCGCGAGCGCCGATCGCGCCGGCGCAGCGGACGTCGCGCTCGATGCCCCACGCGCGGATCTCGCCGATTTCAACGACTTCTTCGATACGGGCGACACGTTCGCCGGAACCGGATCGCTCGCGCTTGCGGCACGGGTGGCAGGAACGCGCGTGCTGAGCACGAGCGGCAACGCGAACTTCACGAACGCGCGCTTCCGGCGTATAGACCTGGGCACGGTCGCCGCGCGCTGGAGCGGCAACGGCGGCGCAGTCGCGAGTTCCGTGCGTTTCGGCGGGCCGTCCGGCGAGGTCGCGCTCGACGGCACGATCGCGCCGGCGTCGCGCAGCGTGAACCTGCGCGCCGATGCGCGTCGCGTCGACCTGGCAACGTGGCTGCCGATGCTCGGCTACGACGTCCCGATGACCGGACACCTCGACGCGCAAACCACGCTCGCCGGCATTTACCCCGATATCGCGATGCGTCTGCACGCGGCGCTCTTCGGCGCAACGGCGGGACGCATGACGATCGAGCGCTTTGACGTGACGGCCTCGGCCGCACACGGACGCGGCACGATCGAATCGGCAACGCTCGACCTTCCGTCGATGACGACGACGGCATCGGGAACCTTCGGCGTGCGCGCTAGCGATGCGCTGGCACTGGTCGCGACGAGCACCAGTCCGAACCTCGGCGAGTTTCTGCGGGAGGCGACGGGCACGAGTTTCGGCGTCAGCGGCGCGCTGCGCTCGACGCTTTATATTGAAGGAACGCGCGCCGCACCGCGGCTGCGCGATGCGATCGCCCTGCAAAACCTAACATACCGGAACCTGACAATTCCGCGCGTGGCCGGCGAGATCGACGCCGACCGGCAGCGCGTTGCCGTGCGTAACGGCGAGGTCGATCTGGCAACCGGCAGAGCGCTAATTGCAGCGGCGCTACCGGTTCGCGCCGTGCCCAACGGCGTAGCGCCGGGAAGCGGCCCGATCTCCGCATCGCTCGTCGCGCAGAATATCGAGCTATCGAACTTCGCAGCTCTGCTCCCGAAGGGGACTCAAGTCAGCGGACGGATCGACGGTCGCGTCGATGCCGGCGGAAGCGTTGCAGCACCGCAGCTGCACGGCTCGATGACGCTGGCCGACGGAACCTTCAACGGGCCGATGGAACGCTCGCCGATCACCGGGATCGCGGGGACGCTGGCGCTGCGCGGCGCAGACGCGCAGCTGCAGTCGCATGCGTTCGTGGGTTCGGGGCGCGTGACGGCCTCGGGAACGGCATCGCTTGCCGACCTACGGCATCCGGCGGACCTCGCGTTTGCGCTCAACGGCCGCGCGAGCAACGCACGCCTCGATCTACCGGCCTATTTTCAAGGTAACCTGAACGGAACGCTGGCGCTGCAGCGCCGGTCCGGCGCGATGCCGCAGGTCAGCGGCGATCTTGCCATCGATAACGCGCGGATTCCGCTCGATGCGTTCCTCAACGGAAAGAGCGGCGCACAAGGAGCATCGAGCCTCCCGAACGTCGCATTCGACGGATTGCAGATCGCGGCCGGATCGAACGTGCGCGTGCAGAGCGCGAACGTCGACATCGGCGCGACGGGTGCGGCTCGCCTCGGCGGCACGCTGCTGGCGCCCTCGCTCGCCGGCGAGTTCCACTCGACCGGCGGCTCGTTGAGCTTCTATCGCAACTTCAACATCGAGCGCGGCGCGGTGACCTTCGATCCGGCGGGCGGCTTAACGCCGAACGTTGACGCGGTCGCCACGACCTTCGTGCCCGACCCCGCCACGGCGGTGCGGCTGCACGTCACCGGCCCGGTGACGGATATGAACCTCGCGCTGGAGTCGGATCCGCCGTACGGAAAGCAGCAGATTTTGGGACTACTCGTCGGCGCGCAGCAGTTCGGCGCCGTGCAGGGCGTGCACGCGTCCGGCGGCGGAGGCTTTTCTGCGGGCTCGGCGGCGCAAGGCGTCGCGCTCGGACAGCTCAACAGCGCCTTCACGCGCAACATGCTCGAGCCGCTCTCCACCTCGGCTGCGAGCGCGCTTGGTTTCACCGAAGTGGGAATTACGAGCGACATTCAAACCGGGCTCGGCGTCAATGCGGTAAGGGCGTTTGGGAAGTTCGTCAACGCGATCTACTCGCAGACCTTTGGATATCCGCGGACCCAGAGCGTCGCACTAGAGGCACATCCCAATGCCGGTACCGGATTGCGGCTGAGCGCCTACACCGCCGACGGGCCGTCGCTCTTCTCGCTGCAGCAGCCGCAGCCGGCGGCGGCCAGCATGCTCAACGTCAACTCCGCAACCTCGTTCACGCCGCCCGGCGGAGCGAACGGCGTGACGTTCTCCTACATACGGAGATTCCCGTGAGGCCGCGCATCGTGCGCGTGGCGGCGGCGCTGCTCGCGCTCGCGCTGCCGATGGCTACCGCACCGTTCGCAAGCTTTGGCGCAACCGTTGCCTATGCGGACTTGCCGCGGCTGGTGGCGAGTCATCCGCTGCACGGCGTACTCGCTCAATACGACGCCGAGATCGCCGCACTGCGCAGCACGGCGGCGGGTCTGCACGATCCGGCAGAGGCGGCGCTGCACGGCGCGACCGCGGTACGGAGTGAAAGCTCCGCGGCAGCCACGCGGGCGCTGGCGATCGGTGACCGCGATCCTGCGGCGAACCGCGCGCGCGAAGCGAACGCGATCGCGCAACTTACTCGCGCGGAGCAGACGGCGGGTTCGGGATTCGCGACCGGTACGAGGCAGCTAGTCTCGGCGACGAATGCGAACCTGCGCGCGTATGGCGGCGCGCTCGCGCAGCGGATGGAGCGGGCGTATGCGGCGCGGGCGCAGGAGCTGCGAGAAAAAGAACTGACGCTCGCCTACAACCTGGAGCAGCGCGACGCCGGCGCGCGCTTGACGCTGCGTTTAAAACTCGACGATCTGCATCTCACCGCCGGACGCCGCGCGAAACTGCAAACGGAGCTGGCGGCACTCAACGCCGGCGAGCTGCGCCCCGTTGAAGCGCTGCGCCGCGCCGACGCGGGCGTGCTGTCCGCATACCGTTGGGAGCTCGAACGCGATGCGGCCACGGGCGCGCAAACGATGGATCGTCAACTGCGCGACGATGCCGGTGCGAACTACGCGATCTTGCAACACGTCTTTAACGAAGCGGGCAGCAGCTTCGGAGCGCTTCCGCCGGCCGCACAGTTAGCTGCGTTCAGCCGCGGCTACGCAGCTTCGAACAGCGCGCAAACAATCGCGAGCGGAATGCGGGAGGCCGGCGACGATCTCGCGGCACGCTTGCGTCACTTGGCGGCGACGGACGCGCAGTCGCAGCGGGATAGCAACGCGCAACTTCAGATCCTCGAGGCCGATCGCGCCGCGCTCTATCGCGCGATCGTCGCACAGATTCGCAGCGAGGCGCTCGCGATCGCACGCACGCGCGGCTTGGGCACCGTCGAGTTCGTGACGCCGCCGCCAGGCAGCCTCGATCTTACCTCCCAGATCGCGGCGCGCGAACAACGGGATTGGCGAAGCGAATGAACGAACGCCTAGGCGTCAGCTATGAAGCGCAGGCTCGCAAGAGATCTGAGCACGATCGCCGCCCTTCTCATTGGAGCAGCGTGTAGCGGCTTATCCGGGTACTCTGCACAGCCCCCACCCGAGCGGTTTACGCCCACCTCGATCACGCCGCAGCAGTTGCTGACTCGCGCTGACCGCATCGCCTCGAAGCCGTTGCCGGCCGGCCTCTTTCTCTGGTCGTACCGAACCGTCGAAAAAAACGGCTATAGCTATACGAGCGATTACTACGAGACGCGCAACGGCTACCGCTTGGTAGAGAAGTTTGACGGCGTCAGTACCGAGCTAGGAACCAAAGCGGGCCACGCTTGGAGAAGCGACGTCAACGGGCTCGTCGTCGCCGACGTCAATCCGCCCGACGAGTTCGACCGCGCCTGGAGCGAAGCGGCCCGGAAGGCCGATCCCCGCGTTCGCGTTCTTGGAATCACCATCACTCCTCCGTATGCATACGTCATCGAGCTTCGGCTGAACGACCAGACCATTCAACGCTACTATTACGACGTAAAGACCTTGCGGGCGCTCGAGTTCACCAAGACCAGCTACGGCCATACCCAAGATACCCGTTATCTGGCGTACACGGATTTCTACGGAATACCGTTAGTCGTTCGCAGTGTCGAGTCCGACACTGCCGGAGGGACGTCGTCGGAATCCACGCTGGTACGGCACGAGCGCCTTCCGTTCGACGCGCGCCTGGTCTCGCCGCCGCGGTCGCGAATCGCGTTCGTCGCGCGAGCACCGTTACCGGCGGCGGTCGACTCATGGTTTGGCAAAAAAATCCCCGGCACGTTCGTTCGCGCCAAGATCGGAGGGCGAGACTACTGGATGGCGCTCCGGCCCACGAGCTCCGTCATCGGGATCGATCGAGAGCTTGCGGAAACGCTCGGCCTTCGCTGGATCGGATCCTCGTATGTGGTTCTGCCGCACATCGATATCGGTCCGCTATCGGCCGAGAATCTCGTGGTGCAAGTCTACTCAACCTATTCATTCTGGGCGATGAACGGCATTCGAGGATTCGTCGGCTCGGATTTCTTCGCCGCCGCGCCGCTCGCCATCGACTACCAGCATCAGACCGTCACGACCTTGAAGTCCGCGCCCGCAGCTGCCGATCGCCGCTGGGCGGCGGTTTCGACACCCTTGCACGCGTGGCAACCGTTGATCTCGATGCGCCTCGACGGCCACCCTGCCACGCTGGCGTTCGACTTCGGAGCACAGGATACGCGGATCAATGCCGGCTTTTTCGATCGTTTTGGAGGAGGGTTTCAACGCAACGAGACGTTCCCGGTGCCGCTCGACTTCCTCCGTAAACAAAGCTTCTTCGGGGGGAACTTTATCGTGCCCCATGCCACCGCCGGGGGGCTGGACTTCGGTCCACTACCCGCCGTAGTTTTTTTCTACCCGAGCCAGCAATACCTCAATGCTGACGGCTTGCTGGCACAGGATGCGATCGGCAATCTTCGCCTGATCTGGGATTACGTGCAGCAGCGCACGTACTTTCAGCGATGATCGGCGTCATGTAGGCATGCAACATTTGTCCTTCGACTTCGCTCAGGATAACACGCGTAATTCTGTCCTTCGACTCGCGCTTCGCGCTCGCTCAGGATGACACACGAGTTCCGTCCTTCGACTCGCGCTTCGCGCTCGCTCAGGGTGACACACGAGTTCCGTCCTTAGACTACGCTCGCTGCGCTCGCTTCGCTCAGGATGACACGTAACATTTGTCCTTCGACTTCGCGCTCCGCGCCTTCGCTCAGGATGACACGCGTAATTCTGTCCTTCGACTTCGGCGCTTCGCGCTCGCTCAGGATGACACGCGTAATTCTGTCCTTCGACTCGCGCTTCGCGCTCGCTCAGGATGACACGCAACATTTGTCCTTCGACTTCGGCGCTCCGCGCCTTCGCTCAGGATGACATGCGAGTTCCGTCCTTCGACTTCGGCGCTCCGCGCCTTCGCTCAGGATGACAAGCGGGATGCGCTCAGGATGACACGCTGATTACTGTGGCGTCGCCGGAGAGGGCCGAAGCGATGGCGTTAGCTTTGGAGGCGCAGATGTAGGCGGCGGCCACGCCGCGCTGCGCCGCGTTCGCCGCAGCCTGCAGCTTCGGCTTCATACTCGAGCGGCAGGCATCGCCGGCAGCAAAGCGCAGTGCCTCTTCGGGCGTGAAGCGATCGATGCCGGAGCTTGCGTCGTCGGCGTCGCGCAGGACGCGCGACACGTTGGTTACGGCGAGAAAGGCATCCACGTTTAGCGCCGAGGCGAGCGCGGCGGCCGCGAGATCGGCGTTGACGTTATAGGCGTGGGCGCCGTCGCGTGCGACCGCAAGAGGCGCGACGATGGGCAGAAAGTCCGCGTCGAGCAGCGCACGAATTAGAGCCACGTTCGTTTCGACGATCGTGCCGACGTAGCCGAGATCTTCACCATTGCTCCCCTGCAGACGCTCGGCGACGAGCGTGCCGGCGTCTTGACCGCTGATGCCGACCGCGGGTAAGCCGAGCGCGAAAGCCTCGCGCACGAGACGCTTGTTGGTGCCGCCGCAGAGCACGCCTTCGGTAACCTCGAGCGTCGCTTCATCGGTGACGCGCATGCCGTCGACGCGCGCGCTCTCGATGCCGGCCCGCGCGAGCGCGGCGTCGATCTCCGGGCCGCCGCCGTGAACGAGGACGACGGCGCTCCCGGCCGCGCGCAGGGCGGCGATCTCTAAAAGGATGGGGTCCGGCCCCTCTCCCTCCCCGGCATAGCCCCGCCGCCGTATTTCACGAGCAGGCTGCTTGCATATTTATGCGTCATATGCATAAATATACAGGAGATGTATGCTGCTGCGCTAGCCCCCGCGCGGGTCGCAGGCCTCCAGGGTCGCCATCTCCTGCGGGTCAGCGACTTGGCGCCGGGGGAGCTGCTCGGCGTGCTGCGGCTGGCCGCCTTCCTTAAAAGCCGCCCCTTCGGCGAACAGCGGTACCTGTTGCGGGGACGCACCGTGGCGCTGCTCTTCGAGAAGCCGAGCCTGCGCACGCGGGTCTCCTTTGAAGTTGCGGCGACGAAGCTCGGCGCACAGACGCTCTTCGCGCAGGGCGGCGAGTTCGCGGTGGGTTCGCGCGAGACACCGGAGGATGCGGCGCGCGTCCTCTCGCGCTACGTCGACGCAATCGTGATTCGCACGCACGCCGACGCACCGCTCGCGCGCTTTGCGGCCGCCGCGACGGTGCCGGTGATCAACGGGCTCTCCGCCGAGGCGCATCCGTGTCAGGCGCTCGCCGATATGCTGACGCTCGGCGAGCTTTTCGGCGAGGTCGCCGGTCTGCGCGTCGCTTACGTGGGCGACGCTCGCAACAACGTCGCCGCGTCGTTTGCGGAGGCGGCGGTCATTCTCGGCGCAACGGTGCAGTTCGGCGCTCCGCCGACGCATCGCCCGCCGGAGACGTTTCTTGCGAATCTCGCTCGCCTGGGAGAAGAGTCCGGCGGCAGCGCGCGCGCCTTCACCAACCCGGTGCGCGCGGTGCGCGGTGCCGATGCCGTCTATACCGACGTATGGACCTCGATGGGCGAGGAGCAGTATCGGGAGCGCAACGACGCGCTGCTGCGCCCCTACGCCGTAACGGCCGAGCTGATGAGCTATGCCGCGCCGCACGCCGCCTTCTTGCACTGTCTGCCGGCGCATCGCGGGGAAGAGGTCAGCGCGGAGGTCATCGACGGCGCGCGCAGCGCCGTTCTCGATCAAGCCGAAAACCGCATGCACGCGCAAAAGGCCCTGCTCGTTGCGCTGCTTACCGAAAGCAAAGGATTTGCCATATGAAAGACCGCCGCCAACGCGCCATCTTGACGCTCGTCGCCACGCGCCCGATTCATTCGCAAGAAGAGTTAGTCGCCTTGCTGCAACGCCAAGGCTTTGAGGTAACGCAAGCGACGGTCTCGCGCGATATCAAGGAGCTGCGGCTCGCAAAGGTGCCGATCGCCTCGGCGCAGGGCGAGATCTTCAAGTACGTCGTCCCGAGCGCGGCACCGAACTATGCGAGCCGCCTGCACCGCGCGATGACGGAGCTGGTCACCTCGGTCGCCGGAAGCCTCAATCAGATCGTGATTCACACCGCACCGGGGAGCGCGATGATGCTCGCGTCGTCGATCGACGAGGCGGGCTGGCCCGAGGTCCTCGGCACGGTCGGCGGTGACGACACGATTCTGGTGATCGTGCGCTCGGCCGAAGAGATGCCGTACGTGATGCAGCGCTTCCTCGACCTCAAGGCGCAGACGGCGGCATGAGCCGAGTCGTCCTCGCCTACTCCGGCGGACTCGACACGTCGGTGCTCTTGAAGAAACTGATTCTCGAAGGTCACGAGGTCGTCGCGCTGACGGTCGATCTCGGCGAGAGCGATGCGGTTGCCGGTGCGGGCGCGCAGGCGGCGCTCGAAGCGGTGCGTGCCAAGGCGGTTGCCCTGGGCGCGTACGACGCCGTCGTGATCGACGCGCGCGAGCGCTTCGTGCGCGAGTACGCATTCGCGGCGCTGGGCGCAAATGCGCTCTATCAAAACGTCTATCCGCTCTCGGCGGCGCTCTCGCGGCCGCTGATCGCCGAACTGCTCGTCGAGACCGCGCGCACGTACAGCGCCGGCGTCGTCGCGCACGGCTGCACCGGCAAAGGCAACGATCAAGTCCGCATCGAGCTGGCGGTGCGCGCGCTCGACCCGTCGCTGACCTGCCGCGCGCCGCTGCGCGAGAGCCCGCTCTCGCGCCCCGATGCGATCGCCTTCGCACGCGAACACGGCGTTCCGGTCGCGCATACCGCCGAGAAACCGTATTCGATCGATGCAAATCTGTGGGGGCGCTCGATCGAGGCCGGCGTGCTCGAGGATCCCTGGAACGCGCCGCCCGAAGATGCCTTCGCGTGGACGGCCTCCACGACGATGCAGCCGGTGCAACCGGAAGAGATCGTGCTCTCCTTCACCAACGGGCTGCCGGCGCTGCACGAGCTCGAGGGCGCGGCGCTGGTCGCCGAACTCAACGCCCTCGGCGGCAGGCACGGCGTAGGACGCATCGACCTCGTCGAGGATCGCGTCGTCGGCTTCAAGTCGCGCGAAGTCTACGAATGCCCCGGCGCGACGATTCTGATCGCCGCGCATCGCGCGCTCGAACGGCTCGTGCTCACGCGCGACGAGCTGCGGTTCAAAGCGCTGACCGATCAGCGATATGCCGAGCTGATCTACGACGGCCTCTGGATGCAGCCGCTGCGCACGGCGCTCGATGCGTTCAATGCGGTGTCGGCGGCGCGTATGACGGGCGAGGTGCGCGTGCGGCTCCATCACGGCAGCTGCGTCATAACCGGCGTGCGCTCGCCCTTGGGCCTGTACCGCGAAGCGCTTGCGACCTACGGCACGCAGGATGCCTTCGAGCACGGCGCGGCGGCGGGATTCATCGCCCTGCACGCGCTGCCGCTCGAGGCGCACGCGCGCGCGAATCGGGCGCGCGAAGCGGTTGGTCTGTGACCGCACTCCAGTGGGGCGGCCGCTTTGCAACGGCGGCCGACCGCGAACTGCTCGCATTCGGATCGTCTTTAGAAGAGGATCTGCGGCTGGCGCCGTTCGACGTGGCGTGCTCGCTCGCGCATATCGAGGCGCTCGAGGGCGGAGGGATCGTGACGCCCGCGCAGGCCGCCGCGCTGCGCGACGCTCTGCAAGCGGTTGACGCCGAGATCGCCGCCGGAACGTTTGCAACGTACGCGCGAGCGCTCGGCGCCGAGGACGTGCACGGCGCAATCGACGCGCGCGTGCGCGAGCTGGCCGGCTCCGACGGCGAATGGCTGCACGCCGGCCGCAGCCGCAACGATCAGGTCGCGACGACGCTGCTGCTCTACGTGCGCAATCGCGCGCGGCTTGGTGCGCAGCGCACGCACGCGCTCGCGTCGGCGTTCGTGGCGCGCGCGAGCGAGGAGTTGACGGCGCAGACGATTCTGGCCGGGTGCACGCACCGGCAGCCCGCGCAGCCCGTGCTTCTTGCGTTCGTGCTTGCGGCATGGAGCGAGCCGTTCGTGCGCGCCGTCGAGCGCTTTCGCGCCGTCGAGCGCAGCGCAGGGGAATCGTCGCCGCTGGGCAGCGCGGCGTTTGCGGGTTCGGGCTTACCGCTCGATCGCGAGCGCGCGGCGCGCGCGCTGGGGTTTGCAGCGCCCTCGCGTAACGCCCTCGACGCGATCGGCAATCGCGATGCGGCGCTCGATCTCGCGCATGCCTGCGTACGCGCGGTCGTCGATACGTCGCGCATCGCGGAGGAGCTGATCGCGTGGTCGACGCCCGCGTACGGCTACGTACGCCTTGGCGATGCGGCCTCGACCGGCTCGAGCCTGATGCCGCAGAAGCGGAATCCCGATCCCTTCGAGCTGGTGCGCGCACACGCGGCGCGCCTCGTCGCGGCATATGCGGGCGCACTGGGAACGCTCTGCGGGCTCGCGCCGTCGTATCAGCGCGACCTGCAGGTGACCAAGAGCCTCACGATGTCGATCGTCGAGGAGGCGCTGGCCGTGCTCGATGCCTTCGCCCGCGCCTGGGAGGCGGTGGATTTCGTGCGCGAGCGCATGGAGGGCGCCGCGCTCGTTGGTTTTACCGTCGCGACCGACATGGCCGATGCGCTGATCGCAGCCGGCACGTCGCCGCGCGAGGCACACGCGCGCGTTGGAGCACAAGTTGCACGCGCGGAGTCGGAGGGCGGCGCGCTCGAGACTGCCATCGATGCGCGCGCCTCCGTTGCCGGCAAGGCAACGCGCGGCTCGACGGCGCCCGGCGAGGTGCGCGAGCAAATCGCGGCGCTCGACGTCGAGCTTGCCAACCTGGCCGAGGAACTCGAATGACGCGCGTGCACGTCTGGGGCGCAAGCGGCTACGCCGCCGCCGAAGTGATTCGGTTTCTCGACGCGCACCCGTTCGTCGACGTGGGCGTGCTCGAGAGCGCGAGCCACGCCGGCGAGTCGTGCGCCGACCACTTTCCGCTCCTGCGTTCGACGCCGTACCGATTCGACGCGCCGGGGAGCGTTGCGGAGCGCGTCCGCGAACACGAGGTCGTGATCACCGCCGGTTCCGATGAAGAGGCGGGCGCCGTAGTACCGGCGCTGCTCGCGCGCGGGGCGCGCGTCATCGATCTCTCCGCGCTCTATCGCTTCGATGACTCCGCCGTCTACGGCTTGACGGAGTGGCATCGCGACGCGATCGGCGGCGCGCAGCTCGTCGCGAATCCCGGCTGTTACCCGACGGCCGCGCTGCTCGCGCTTCTGCCGCTCGCACCGATCGGCCGGCCGCTGCACACGATCGTCGACGCGAAGAGCGGCATTACCGGCGCGGGCCGCACGCCGCGCGTGAGCTCGCTCTTCGCCGAAGTCAGCAACGAGATTCGCGCCTATGGCCTCAATGGCCATCGCCATCAACCGGAGATCGAGCGCTACCTGCGCGCGGGCGCGCTCGAGACGCGCGTCACCTTTACGCCACACGTCGTGCCGCTAGCGCGCGGCATGCTCGTCGACGCCTACGTTCTCTTCGGCGCGCCGGTCGATGCGGACGCGGTAGCGGCGGCGTACGCGGAGGCCTATGCGGCGGCGCCGTTCGTGCGCCTGCTGAACAACGGCTCCGCACCGAGCGTCGCGGCGACCGCCGGCACGAACGATGCCGAGCTGCGCGTCGACGTCGACGGCTGCGTCGTGCGGGCGATCTGCGCGCTCGACAATCTCGGCAAGGGCGCGGCCGGTCAGGCGATCCAGAACCTCAACGTGATGCTCGGCTATCCGGAGGAATGTGGACTTGGTGCTCGCGCCGTCGTCGCTTGAGCTGATCGCGTTGCGCGGGGGGCTCGGCGCCGTTCCCGGCGTCCGGTTAGCGGGCGTGCACGCCGGCATCAAACCGCGCAAACGCGACCTGGCGCTGATCGCCTTCGACGTGCCGCAGCACTGCGCGTCGGTCATTACGACCAATGAGGTGAAGGCCGCGCCGCTGCTCGTCAGCGCGCGACATCTGGCGGAATCGGCGACGATGCGCGCGCTCGTCTGCAACTCCGGCTGCGCGAATGCGTGCACGGGCGAACGGGGCGAACGCGACGCGAGTGCGACCGCGCGGCAGGCGGCGGCGCTGCTCGAAGTCGCACCGGCGCAGGTGATCGTCGCCTCGACCGGCGTGATCGGCGTGCCGTTGCCCGTCGATCGCGTGCAGCGCGGGCTCGAACGGGCGGCCGCGCACCTGGACTTCGGCGGCAAGGCGGCCCACGATGCGGCCGAGGCGATCATGACGACCGATCGCGTGCCCAAGCTCGCGGCCTACGCCTTCTACCATCGCGAACGTAAGTACGTGGTCGGCGGAATCGCCAAAGGCGCCGGCATGATCGCTCCCAACATGGCGACGATGCTGGCCTTCATCGCGACGGATTACCCGCTCTCGCGCGAGGCGCTCGCGAATATGCTCGCGGAATCGAGCGACGAGAGCTTTAACATGATCTCGGTCGACGGCGACATGTCGACCAACGACGCGATCTATGCGTTCGCACCGGCGAGCTCCAATGGCCGCGAAGTGCCGGCCGCGTGCGCGCAAGCACTGCGAGCCGTCTGCCTCGACCTGGCGCAAGCCATGGTGGCCGACGGGGAGGGCGCGACCAAGATGCTTGCCGTGCGCGTCAGCGGCGCGCGCGACACGGCGCAGGCACGCGCGATCGCGCGCGCGATTCTCAACAGCAACCTCGTGAAGACGGCGCTCTACGGCGAGGATCCCAACTGGGGCCGCATCGTCGCAGCGGCAGGAGCGGCGCGCGCGGGCATGGATGCCGCGCGCTGGTCGCTCGACGTAAACGGTAAGCCCTGGGTGGAGCGCGGCGGCATCGAGCTGCTCTCCGAGGCGGAGGCGCATCGCGAGCTGGAACCCGCGAGCATCGGCGTCGAGCTGAAGCTCGGTATCGGCGAGGCCGAAGCGACCGGCTGGGGCTGCGATCTCTCGCGCGACTACGTGCGCATCAACGCGAGCTATCGCACGTGACGCTGCTCGACACGTATCGTCGCGCCGACGTGACGATGGTCGCCGGCGAGGCGTGCGAGCTGATCGACGATCGCGGACGGCGTTATCTCGACTGCATCGGCGGTCTCGCGGTCAGCGCGCTCGGCCACGCGCATCCGGCGATCGCCGAGGCGGTCGCGGCGCAGGCGCGCACGCTGACGCACGCGAGCAACCTCTACCATCACGAGCCGGCCGGAACGCTTGCGCGCGAACTTACCGCGCGCTCTGGAATGAGCGGGGCGTTCTTCTGCAACTCGGGTGCCGAGGCAAACGAGGCCGCGCTCAAGCTCGCGCGCAAGTGGGCCTTTCGCCGCGGCGAGCGCGAGCGCACGACGATTGTAGCCTGCACCGGATCCTTTCACGGGCGCACGCTGGGGGCGCTTGCCGCGACGGACAACGATGCCTATCGCGAAGGCTTCGCGCCGCTGCCGGGAGGCTTCGAGTTCGTCACCTTTAACGACCCCGCGGCGCTGCGCCAGGCGATCACCGCGCGCGTCGCGGCGATGATCGTGGAGCCCGTGCAGGGCGAGAGCGGGATTCACGTCGCGACCACGGAGTTCTTGAGCGAGGCGCGCCGGCTCTGCGACGAACGCGGCGCGCTCTTGATCTTCGACGAGATTCAATGCGGCATGGGACGCACCGGTTCGCTCTTCGCCTTCGAGCAGTTCGGCGTGCGTCCCGACGTCGTAACCATTGCGAAGGCGCTCGCGAACGGTTTGCCGATCGGCGTCGTGCTGGCAAACGAGCGCGCTGCAAGCGGATTCCGGCCGGGCGATCACGGCTCGACCTTCGGCGGTTCGCCCGTTCCATGCGCGGCCGGGCTCGCGCACCTGCGCGTGCGCGACGAACTAAACTTGGACGCGCGCGTTCGCGAACGTTCGCAGCAGCTCTTTGCGGAGCTCGAAGCATTGGCGAGGTCGTATCCCGATGTGCTTGGGCCGCCGCGCGGTATGGGTCTGCTCGTTGGCGTAACGGTACGCGCACCCTACGAAGCGGCGACAATCGTGCGACAGGCGCGCGAGGCGGGACTGTTGATCGGCAGCGCGGGCGGGAACACGCTGCGATTCGCTCCGCCACTGATCATTTCGAAGGGTGACATTTCGCGCGCGGCGGCGTTATTAGCGATGGTTATCGAGACGCTTCCAAGCTTGACGGTAGCTTCGACTCCCGAGTAATTCCTCTGGGCCATGGCCTGCGCGAAGCACAGCCCTGAGCTTGTCGAAGGATCACCATGACACTAGGGTGGAGTCTGCTCGGGGAAGCCGAAGCACTACGAGCATGTGCAAAGTTTGTATTGGGGACGTCTTTGGCGTAGAGACGTTTCTTAGGTCGGAGATGACGCGGGGCCGTTTTCTTGCAGGCGCGGCCGTCGCGGCCGGCGCCGCAGCGGCCGGCGTTCCGCGCTCGGCGCTTGCGGCACCGATGCAACCTGCGACCGTGTTTTACGGCGGCCCCATCGTCACCATGGACGAGCGAATGCCCAGCGCCGAGGCGGTGGCCATCTCGGGTACCACGCTTTTGGCGATTGGGACCAAAGACGACGTAATGCGCGCGGCGGGCGCGCGGGCCCGCCGAGTAAATCTCGATGGCCGCACGCTCATGCCGGGACTCATCGACCCCCACCAGCACCCGATTCCAGGTGGAATCATGCTCACGCAGATGAGCGACGTCGGATACGACACGTACAAGACGAAGGCCGACGTGCTCGCCGCGCTCAAAGCCAAGGCCGCGCAGCTTCCCGCCGGCCAGTGGATCTACGCCGCCTACTACGACAACATTCTGCAGGGCGGCGACCTATCGATGAGCGAGCTGGACGGCGTGTCGGCGCAACATCCGATATTCGTCTACTACGTCAGCATGCACTCGGCGACCGGCAACTCGGCCGCCTTCAAACTCGCCGGCGTGAGCGCAGCGACCGGCGATCTGCCCGGCGGCGGACACTTCGGCAAAGACGCCGCCGGCAATCTCAACGGAATGATCTTCGAGCCGCCGGCGCTCGTGAAGTTCATGATAGGAATGCCGAAACTTACGATGGAGCTGATCGCAAGCTCGGTAACCAAGTTTCTCTATCAAAGCGCCGCGCTCGGCATCACGATGGTGCACGAGGCCGGTGCGTATGCGCCGACGCCCGGGGCACTGGACGGATACAAGGCCATCATGACCGCCTCGCCGGTTCGGTACAGCGCCAGTCCGGCCATCGAGTTCCTCGACGTAGCGAACGGGTTCGTCGCAACGTACGGCAAGCCGGGAGCAAAGGCACTCGAAATTCCCGGCACGCTGCTTTCGTTTTACGCCGTCAAGATCGTCTCCGATGGATCGCCGCAACAGGAGACGGCATATCAGAGCGAACCGTATCTCAACAGCGAGTCGAGAGGCTTGGCGAACTACACTGCCGACGAGCTCAATGCGCTGGTACTCAAGGTCAAGCAGACCGGATGGCCGGTCTCGATTCACTGCAACGGCGACGCGTCGCTGCAGCTCGCGCTCGATGCGATCGAGGCTGCCTACGGCTCTTTACCGCCGCCCGAGGGCGTAAGCCGAATCGAACACTGCACGCAGGCAAGCGCCGATCAAATCGCTCAGATGAAGCGCCTGGGCGTGCAGCCGAGCCATCTCATGAACAATCTCTACTACTACGGGGCGGCGTATCGCGATCAAATCTTTGGGGCGCCACGCGCCGAGCGCTTCAATCCCGCACACGACTTTCTCGCCGCCGGGATTCCCTTCTCGATCCACAGCGACTCGCCGTGCTCGCCGATCGCGCCGCTGCGCGAGATCGGCACGGCCGTGACGCGCATCTGCGCAACCGACGGATCGGTGGTCGGTAAGGACGAGGGCGTGCCGCTCGAAGCGGCGCTAAAAGCGATGATGAGCGTTGCAGCGGCGCAGTGCGGGCTCGGGGAGAAGACCGGATCGCTGACCGCCGGCAAGTATGCCGACCTCGTACTGCTCGAAAGCAACCCGCTTCAAACCGACCCTGCTAAGCTCGGGGAGATCAAGATCTCCGAGACATGGGTGAACGGGCAGAAGATCGCTCTCCCCGCGCAATGACGCTCGCCAAGCACGTTGCGGCTTTAGGCGCGTTATGCGTAGCGAGTTTTGCGGGATGCGGCGGCGGTGCGTCTCCACCGGCATCTTCGTTTCGGCCCTGGAGTGCGATGCACCAGACGCGCACGCGCGAGCGATCGTGGATGAGTCCGGATGCAACCGGATCAGATTTGCTCTACGCGTCCGACGAGTCGCGCGGTGAGGTGGACGTGTACAGTTACGCGACGCCGAACCGGCAGCTAAAAGGGCGATTGGAGGGTTTCAACACGCCGATGGGCGATTGCAGCGACGCATCGGGCAACGTATACATCACGGATTTCGTAGCAGCCGCGGTACTCGAATATGCCCGGGGCGCAGAGAGGTCGAAGCGGCGGTTGAAGGTCAAAGGCTATCCTATCGGCTGTTCCGTCGATCCGGCGAGCGGGAACCTCGCGGTTTCCGCGTTCGAAGACGCCGACGAATCGACGGGCTCCGGCGGCGTCTGGATCTATCCAAACGGCTCGGGCTCGCCGGAACTTTACACCGACCCGAACCTTACTTTTTATTGGCCGCCCGGCTACGATAATCACGGCAATCTCTTCGTCGAAGGCAACAGTCCGAACGCGCCCACGCTGGACGAGCTTCCCAAGGGCGGCCGGAGTTTCACGGAGATCTCGCTCTCGGGCGCGAGCATCGCGTCGCCGGGCGGCGCGATGTGGGACGGCAGTGAGGTTGCCGTCACCGATCAGGCGTACGAGGGCGGCTCGACTACCGCGATCTATCGCGTTCGCATCTCCGGCTCGAGCGGAACCGTCGCGAGCATTACGCAGCTTACCGACTCGTGCAACGCTTCCGGAGGAACCGACGTCGCTGCGCCGTGGATTATGGGCGAGACGGTCGTTGGCGGCAACCTCGACTGCACGTTTCGCCTCGACTACTGGAACTACGCAAGAGGCGGCCATCCGACAAAGTGGGTCGACGCGAGCATTGCGCCTGAGTACGGTAGCGGCCAGACCGTTAGCCGCAAGCGCGGCACCCCTATTTCCAAATACCGGTAAGCACCGGCGCCTTGCAATCCTGGGCGATGCAGTTGACGCCGAAAATCGAGTCTAGGGTGTGCAGCACCGCGTAATGATCGACGTCCTGCCGATCGTCGACGCCGGCTTTGATCATCGGGCCGACGAGCACCGTCGGAATGTGATTCGTGCCATGGTCGGGGGCGGCTTCGTCCCAAGTTAGAATCAGCAGGCCGTCGTGCTTCTTGTCCCAGGCGATGATCCGCGGCAGGGTACGCGAGAGCCACTCGTCGCCGATGTACACCGAGCAGTTGTGCATGTCGTGGCAGAGGTTCGGCGTGATCCAGACGAACGTCGCGACCGTCGAAGGAAAGCGGCGATAGACGAGGTTGTCGGAGGCAGGAACGTTCGTGAAATCGACCCACGGATTATGATTGCGGTCGTATTTGCCGACGTAACAGCCCGTGAAGCCGTCGCGCGGCATGGACTCGGAGTAACCCGCGAACGTCTTGCCTGCGGCGATGAGCTCGGACGCGATGTTGGCCGCGTGAAAATAGACGGGGCACTTGTCGCTGTGGATGCCCTGGTCGGAACCCGAGAAGAGCGCGAGGTAGTTCGGTTCGCTCGGATGACCGATGGCGTGACTGTTGCGCAGAAGCACGCCCTGCGGCACGAGCGTCTTGTTAAAGTAGGGCGCGTCCGGGCTGCCGGCCACACGTTGATAGTCCTTGTTCTCCATCATCACGAGCGTGACTTGAGATGCGTGCGGTGCGGCGAGCGGCACCAAGGGCGCTCGAGGAATCGAGGCGTTGCCCGTCGAGATGCAGCCGGCTGCGACGAGCAGCAGCGTTGAGAGGAGAAGCGCCGGTTTCATAAAACGTATTTTAGAGCGAAGGGGATGGAGCTCCCCTCAACTGCCGATAACGGCTGATGGCTCCTGCAAAATACTTGCTGTTTTGAAGGAGCCCTTGCTTGATTCACATCGACAACATGTGGTTGGTCGCCGGCGTTTGGATGACGCTTGCGGCGATCAGCGCTTTTATCGCCGTGCGGGTGAAGATGCCGGCCGCGCTCGTCGAGATCATCGCCGGGATGCTCGCGGGTAATCTCATCACCTTGCGCACCAACGCCTGGATCGACTTCGTTGCCGGCTTCGGCAGCATTCTGCTCACCTTTCTCGCGGGCGCCGAGATCGACCCCGTGGTGCTGCGAAAGCAACTCGTGCCGTCCACCGTGCTCGGAGTCGCCTCCTTCGGCGCTCCCTTCATCGCGGCGCTGGCCTACACGCTGTTCGTGGGCCATTGGACGCTGGACGCCGCCAAGATTGCGGGAATAGCAATGTCGACGACGTCGGTCGCGGTCGTGTACGCCGTGATGATCGAGTCCGGTCTCGCCGCTCGAGAGTTCGGTCAGTTGATTCTCGCTGCGTGTTTCTTTACGGATCTCGGAACGGTCGTTGCGCTCGGGCTACTCTTCGCGAGCTACAACTTGTGGCTAGTGGCTTTGGTCGTAGCGATCGTGCTCGCGATGGCGTTCGTCCCTAAGCTCTTGCCGGCGCTCCTCAATCGAACACGGCAATACGTTAGCGAGCCGGCGTTGCGCGTTCTCTTTGCCATCATCTTCCTGCTTTCGGCGGTCGCCGTCTACGCCAAGAGCGAGGGCGTGCTGCCGGCATACTTCCTCGGCTTGGCCTGCGCGGGCGTGATGGTCTCGTATCCGGACGTGAAGCGGCGCCTTCAAACGATGACGATGACGTTGCTTGCCCCCTTTTACTTCGTCAAAGCCGGAACGTATATCGAGTTCGGAGCGGCCGCGTCGAACCTGCTGCTCATCGTGGCGCTCTTCTTCGTGAAGGTCGCGGCGAAGGTCTTAGGGGTATTGCCGCTGGCGCGTTTTGCATTTCGCTATCCGAATCAAAATGCCGGATACCTGACGCTGATGATGGCCACCGGGCTTACCTTCGGCACGATTTCGAGCCTGTACGGACTGACCCACGGCTATATCGACCAAGCGCAGTACACGGCGCTCGTCACCGTCGTGATCCTCACCGCCGTCGTGCCTACCGCGATCGCACAGCTACTCTTCAAGCCCCTCGAGGAGCCGGAAGAGATGGAGGCCGAGGTTCCGTAGCAGGGCGCGGGCGCCGGCGCTACTTGCCGGGTATGCTCGCTACGACCCGGCCGTTTCGCACCGCGTCGACGAGCGCGTCGTAGTCGCGTTCGTTTTGGCTCGCGTACGATTCGGCGAACTCGACGAGCGCTTCGTCGAAAGCGGTAGAACGGCCGAGATAGCCGGCGATCATCGCGGCCGCGCCGCTGGCTTTGGCGTGTGCGCGCGCCAGGGCCAAGGCGCAGAGTTCGGCGTACTCGCGAAGATCGGTTGCGGTCATGTCGTCGACGTCGGCTGAGGTCTTCATGTCGCGCAGTTGCCGAATGTAGTAGTCGTGACCGTCGCTCGATCTTGCGAAGCCGAGAAACAGATCGCTCGCGGCCTGGAGCGCCCGTTGGCCCGTCACGACGCGCTCGCCCTCATAGTCGAAGGCCGGCGCGCCCGCATAGGTTTCGAAGACCGATTGACGCGCCTCTTTCAACTGCAGCACGAGCGGATCGCCGGCGGCGGCGGTAAAGAGGGCGATAAGGCAGCGCGTACCGACGCTGCCGACGCCGACCACTTTGTATGCCGCATCGCGCAGCGTAAAGCGGTCGAAGAGCGCCTGGAGATCGCGGGGGAGTCCCTCGCGATAGGCCGCGAACGATTCGCGAACGATTTCGAGAAACGCCGCGGTGTCGGCCGGATGATAGAGCAAAGGCACATCGTCGTCGATCTTTGCCGTGCCGCCGGCATCTTGTGCGAACTTCGGGAACTGGTGCTCGCGCGTCTCGGCCTTAGCTTTCTGTATCGACGCCTGATACTGACGCCGTTCGTCTGCCGAGCGAAGGATCGCCACCACCCGCGCTTCATCGAGGCGATCGTACCAGACGTCGAGCACTCGCATCGCGGCATACTCGCGCAGCTTCTCGCGATAGACGCGGATGGAGGCCAACGCCGCCGCGCGCGATTCCGACTGCTGCAGCTTGAGATGGCGCCCCGCTACGATCACGCTGGTAACGAAGCGCTTCACGTCCCACTCCCACGCGCCCAGCGTGGTTTCGTCGAAATCGTTGACGTCGAAGACGAAGCGGTTTTCGGGCGTGCCGAAGCCGCCGAAGTTGAGCAGATGCGCGTCGCCGCAGATCGGGCTTCGGACTCCCGAGACCGGCAAGGGTGCGAGATCGCAAGCCATGATCGCGGCAGCGCCGCGATAGAAGGTGAACGGGCTGACGAGCATGCGGCCGTAGCGAATCGGCAGCAGATTTTCGAGTCGCCCTACATCGCTCTGCTGGAGGATTCCAACCGGGTCCGGCCGGTCGGGTGCGGGACGCCATGCTGCTTGACTCTTGCGCGACGTGCGCGAGCGTAACGCCCGGCCGGCATCGACGGCATCCGCAACGGAGTCGCTCTCCGGCGGCTTGGCCCATTCGAAAGCGGGCTTTGCCGATGCGCTCACACACGGGCCTTCGAATTGCGCGAAGGCGAGCCCTTTGCGCTTGCGGCGAGGCGGCTTTCGTAAAAGCGCCGTTCCGCCGGATTACGCGCGAGCGCGACCGCCGCTTGGAAATGCTCGCACGCGATTGCGTCGCTGCCGAGGCGCAGCTCGAGCTCGCCGAGGGCGGCGTGATAGAACGGATACTCCTTCAACAGGTCGCGATCGACCATTGCGTCGACCGCTTCGAGTCCGCGCGCGGGTCCGCTGCACTGCGCGATTGCGATGGCGCGATTGAGAGCCACGATCGGCGAGGGCGCGATCCGCATTAGCGCGTCGTAGAGCGAGACGATCGCGCTCCAATTGGTTGCATCGAAATGCGCGGCGCGGGCATGGACGTCGGCGATGGCAGCCTCGATGTGGTACCGGCTCAGCTCGGAGCCGGCTGCCGAGCGCTCGAGCCAGACGCGGCCTTGCCCGATCATCGAACGGTCCCAACGCGAACGGTCCTGGTCGTACAACGCGTTGAGGTTCCCCGACGGGTCGAGGCGCGCCGGGAGCCGCGCGGCATCGAGATACATCAGCGCCAGCAGCGCATGGGTGGAGGGAATCCTTGCAAGCGGGTGTTCGGCGAGCAGCCGCGTGAGCCGGATCGCTTCGTGGCAGAGATCGCTGCGAACGACCGCCTCCGCCGATGCGCCGTGATAACCTTCGCTGAAGATCAAGTACAGCGCGCGCTGCACCGCCGGTAGCCGCGCGGTAAAGTCGGCGGCGTCGGCGATATCGAAGAGCGTTTTCGACTGCGCCAAGGTTTTTTTCGCGCGCGTTAGCCGTTTCTCTATCGCCGCGTACGAGCTGACAAAGGCGCTCGCGATCTCGCGCACCCCGAAGCCGCCGACCAGTTGGAGCACCAGCATCACCTGCGTCGCCTCGGAGAGACGCGCGTTGCAGCACGAGAAGATCATGCGCAGCCGGTCGTCTTCGATGTCGGTTGAGTCGAATATCTCCGCGACGGCGTTGGCCATCGTCCACTCGGTCTGTAAGAGCCGCCCGAGGTCCGGCGCAAAGGTGCGCGCGGTGCGCTCGCGTCGCAAAACGTCGAGCGCGCGATTTCGCGCCGTCTTCATCAGCCACGCGGAAGGATTGGGGGGAATGCCGCGCAGCTTCCAAACCTCTAAAGCGCGGCAGAAGGCGTCTTGAACGACGTCCTCTGCCAGCTCCAGATTGTGCAGCCCGAAAACGCGCGAGAGCGCGGCGACCATACGCCCCGCCTCGTGGCGGAAGAGATGGTCGCTCGGCTCCATTTACATGTCCAGGCTCATAACGGGACGGACTTCGACGTAGCCCTCGCGCTCGAGGATCGGGCACCCCTTGGCAAGCTCTGCGGCGCGCGCGAGTGAATCCGCTTCGATCAGCGTATAGCCGCCAACCACGTCCTTGGACTCGGCGAAGGGCCCGTCGGTCACGGTGCGCCCCTTATCCTTGACGATCTTCCCCTCCGCTTCGAGAGGCTGGCCGCCGTCTTTGAGGTTGCCGCTGGCCGTGAGGTCCTTGAACCATGCCATCCATTTGCCCATGATCTGCTCCGACTCGGCGGGCGTAGTGCCCCGCGTTCCGCCGCGATAAAGGTACAGAAACTCGCTCATCGCTTCAGTCTCCTGCGTTAAAGAGTGGTGTTATGCGGTATAGACGCTTGAGGGGGCCGCGAGCGGACATCCCCGTGAAAAAATTTAGCCAGCGCTATTGGAGGACGACCGCATGAGTAACGGCGACTACTCTGCCAGACAAACTGTCCCACCTGCTCGACCAAATGCGATCGACAGACGAGGGAAGACGGGCATCATCCCGGCCTATCCCACCACTGTCCAACGGACGGCAACTTCACCTAGCCGCTAAGGTCGACGACGAGCCCCGAATGGTCGGTAAGCCGGTCGCGACGAAAGGCGTGGTCGTACTCGGCGCAGAGCGTCCGGTCGAGTAATGCCGGCGAAACGAATGCCTTGTCGATTCGCCACCCGCTCGCGCTCGTATACTCCGGGTCGCTGCGAAACGGGTACCAGCTAAACTCGTACTCGCCGGGGTGGAAGTGCGCCCAAGCCTCGGTCCAATACGTCTCCAACTCGCTATAGAGATCGGCGGTGCTGAACTCGTCGCGTAAGCGGCCCGAGCGGAGGTTGATCTCGATGTCGGCTTCGTTTCGTCCGGAGTTAAAATCGCCGATGCAGATCGCCGCTCCGCCCGTTTCGTTGTAGCGTTTTGCCGCTGCGATCAGACAGCGCAGGTGCGCCCGCTTTCGATCTTGGCCGGGGAGATAGACCCCGTAAACGTCGAGCCCGTCGAAGAATGCCGCGAGGATGGCATTGGGATACTCATCTTCGTGCAAGCCGAAGGGATTGCGCAACGGACGAAACGGCTGAGCGGAGGCGATAAGCACGCCGTTGCCGCGGTGTCCCTCCGTCGAAGACTGATGCGTAAAGCCTTTGGATTCGAGCGTTTCGCGCAGCAGCCGGCCGGCACGGTTGTCGCGGTATTCTGAAAAGACGAGGGTATCGGCGTCGTCGTGCAGGCAGCGGCGAACGATTGCGGGGATCGTCGTCGCGTTTCCGCCGGAGCGCAGATTTACCGCCAGAATCCGCATGCCTCACTATACCCGGAGGAGAAACCGGCGTTACTATGTTTGTTCAGAGCATTATCGCTGCGGCGCTGCTCGCGGCCGCATCACCCGCACCGCCCGCACAGACGGCCACCGGCATTCCGCTCGACGCGCCGTGGAAGGTGACGATCTACGATCTTGCCCGTACCAAGTTCCATCACCCGGCCTGGGGATGGCAACACTCCGAGCGCAACTACCGCATCGGCTTGGAACTGGCGCAGGGCGATGGCCTGCGCGTCGATACCGACGTGCTCTTCGCCGCGGCCTTCCTGCACGACATGGCGGCCTTCATGCCGTGCCCGAATGCGAAACTCGAGCACGGCGAGTGTGCGGCGCAGCAGAGCGGCGCAATCTTACAAGCGGCCGGGTTCCCGATGAGCAAGCTCCCGGCGGTACAAGCCGCCGAGCGCGGCCATATGTACTACAGCGACCCCGGCACGCAGCCGGAGGCGATCGTTCTGCACGATGCCGACTCGCTCGACTTCTTAGGTGAGATCGGCGCCGCGCGGATGCTCTCGCTCGTCGGCGCAAACGCCGAAAGCTTTGCGCGCGCCGTCAAGACGCTGCGCACCTTCGTGCACGACATCCCGCCGCGACTCATCACCAAGACAGGGCAGAGGATGGGCGCGCAGCGCGCCGCCGCACTCGAGCAGTTCCTCGACGCATTGCAGGTTGAGACGTTCGACGGTAAGGCGATGTAAGTGGTCTGGGCGCTTTTCTTGGCGCTGGCGGCGGCATTTTGCGCGATCGCGCATTGGCGTTACGTAATCTTTCGCAACGACGTCGATCTCGGTATCTTCACGCAAGTAATCGCCGGGATCGGTCACGGATTCTCGACCACCGCGGAAGGCAGCGTCAACCATCTCCTAGTTCATTGGTCGCCGATCATCGTGACGGGGTGGCCGTTCCTACGCGCGTTCGGTCCGCTAGGGCTCCAGTATTTTCAAGCGATTCTGATCGCGGCAGTCGTCTTTCCGATCGGGGGTTTGGCGCGCGCGAGGTTCGGCAAACGCGCGGCGTTCGCGCTTGTCGCCGTTGCGGCACTCTATCCCATCCTCTGCGCCAATGGCGTCGGAGACTTCCACGAGATGGCCTTCGTGCCGCTTCTTTCGGCAACGCTGGTTTACGCGTTGGATCGGCGTCGCTGGCGGATGAGCATCGTGGCAGCGCTGCTGCTCGCGTGCACCAAGGAGGATCAGTTCGTGGTGCTGGCTGCGAACGGGCTGCTCTTCGCGGTCACGGCGCGCGGCGACGTGCAATCCAAGCGCATCGGTTGGACGATTACCGGTTCAGCGATCGTGATGGCCGCGGTCTATTTCGCGATCGTGCGGCCGGCGCTCGATCCCCGCGTTCCTTACGAGTCGCTTCGGTTCTTCGACTGGTCCGGAACTGGAACCGGAGCGCACGATCTCCTTTCGGCGTTCGCTGCGCGCGCTGAGTACATCGTGATGATTCTCGCTCCGCTCGCCTTCCTTCCATTGCTTTCGCGATACGGGCTTTTTCTGATTCCCGGATTCGTCGAGATCCTCGCCTCCCATCAATCGATCACGCTCGCGCCGGGTGCGCACTACAGCGCGCTGCTGACGGGGTACGCCTTGGCGGCGTTCGTTGACGGAGCGTACCGGCTTTACAGGTACAAGGCGCGGTTAGCGAAGGGTCTCGTGGTTGCGGCCGCGGCGATCTCGGTGTGGGTTACGATCTTCGCGAGCCCGATGGAGTACTGGTACTACCTCTACCGGCAGCCGAACGCCCACGACGCGCTACTCGAAGCGACGTTGCGGCAGCTGCCCCCGCAGGCCGATGTTGGGGCCGAAGACGAGATCTTCGCACACTTAGGACTCGATCCGAATGCCTCGATCGACTTTAATAACCAACAATGGTTTGTCTACGACCGGACGCACTATTCCGCGCGCTGGCACGATATCGACGAGCCGGCCGTACGACTGGCCCTCGTCCACCACGCGTACGCCGTGACCAGCAACCGCGACGGAATCGTCGTTCTTCGCAAGGAACGGTAACGAACAGAGCATGAAGAGTAAACTCGTCGCGCAGTCGCCGTTCGGCCGGAGCTATGCGGTCGTGTTCGATATGGGTGACGACGTGCTGGAGGAGCTACAGCGGCTTCTCGTTACGGAACGCCTCGCGGCCGCGAAGCTGTGCGGCATCGGCGGCTTCCGACGCACGACCCTTGGCTACTACGATATGGAGCAGAAGCGCTATTTGCCGATCGAGGTGGACGAACAGGTCGAAGTGCTCTCGTTCATCGGCAACGTGGCTTCGTATCAAGAGCAACCGCGGCTTCACGCGCACTGCGTCGTCGGTCATCGCGACGGCCGAACGACCGGCGGACATTTGCTGGCGGGCATCGTCCGGCCGACGCTCGAGCTTATGGTCGAGGAGATTGCGGCCGGACTGCAGCGCACCGATCGCCCGGAGATCGGCATCCCTCTCTTATCGCTATGATTCCGCGCGTCGATTTAATTTTGTGCCAGCGGGTCGTCAAATATTTGACTTTATTTAGATTTATATCTATACTTAGACCATGCAGGGCGTCAGAGCGAGCGTTGTCACCCCGGCACGGGTTGCCGCCAAGACCTTCTTCAATATTGCCGCAGCCTGGAAGATGGATGTCGCCGAACAGCAGGCGGCGTTAGGCGGGATTTCCAAGCAGACGATCTACAACTGGCGAGCGCACCCCGAACGTGCTCGCTTGACGAACGACCAACTCGACCGCGTTTCCTACCTTCTGGGCATCTATAAGGGGCTCCACATCATTTTCACGCGCCCGGAGCAAGCCGACTCGTGGATCCGTAAACGTAATGCCGCGCCGCCATTTGGCGGAAAATCGGCCGCCGACTTGCTCTCCAGCAGCCGTATGGAAGATCTGATTCGCGTCCGCCGCTACCTAGATGGCGTGCGAGGGGCGTGGTGAAGCTGGATTGGTCGCAGAGCTACCGCCTTATCTTTTCGCGCTTCCCCTTCGTTGGAATATTCGACCGAATCGCCGATCCGGCCGATCTCGAAGCCGTCATCGCCTTGGAACGCCGCACCAACGACCGGATTCTTGACGAGACCGGAGCGCTAGCGCTGGTCCGCCCCGGCGACCGTATCGCAGGGCCTGGAACCACGCCGATCATGGCGGCCTTCACGCACGCAAAACCAAGTCGTTTCTCCGACGGCTCCTTCGGCATCTACTATGCGACCAAGGATCTCGGTGCCGCGATCGCCGAGAGCGCCTACCACGTCGAGGCGTTTTACCGCGCGACTAGCGAGCCGAGCGCCGACGTCGACATGCGCGTCTACGCGGCTGCGATTCACGGCAGCTTCGACGATTTGCTCTCGCTCCCGATGAGCGACCCGTTGCTCGATCCGGAATCCTGGGCTCGCTCGCAATCGTACGGGAAGGCGCAATACGACGCGGACCAGCTTGACGGCATCGCATATCCCTCCGTGCGAGATGACGAGCACCGGCCCGCGGCGGCGTGTTTGCGGCCGCGCACCGTCTCCAACTGTCACTCGCACAGCTATCTGCTCTTCCGCTGGGACGGGATGGCGCAGTCAATCGTGAACGTGATACGCCGCGAGACACTCGCCGGGTGAACTAGAGGTGGATATGGGCCTCCCCGGGCCGATGCTCGTGTCCGCAATCGTGACATACTTCAATCGCAGTCATCGTTTTATGCTCCAAGTCGAGCCGGCTCGCCAAAAGTTTATCGCGGTTGCGCGCGGAAGGTTCTTCGGACAGCGCTTTTTCGTCTAAGGCCTTTTTCTCCGCCGCTTCTCGCAGCTCGTAGATAGCATCGATTTTTTCTTTTGAAGGACTCAATGCGAGCTCACCTCCTGCAGCTTACGGACGCCGTGACCACCGGTTCTTACGCAGTTCGGCGCCGGCCGCCTGCCGTAACGGCGCGGCGCCCTTCTCACCCCCCACGATCGTTCTAACGCGAATCTCAGCAGGCACGGCATCCGGCCGCGAGCGCGCATCGTCTTAAATAGTATGCGTCTCATGGCTTCCTGGACAGAAGCGTCGTCGCGAGGTCTTGATTTTACACCGGTACTGCTGGCGATCGCTTTGGTCTTCGTCGCGGTAGCGACGTTCGAGTTCTCACGCAGCTTACCCGGTTTCGAACAGGGCTTGCTCTTATTTGAAAAGGCTTGCCCGATCTATCATCAGACGCCGTGAAGGAAGACGAGCGATTACGCCTCTGCGATAAGGTACGCGCGACCGTGGCGCCTGGCAAGCCGTGCCGTCTCTTCTTCGGCCGCGAGCACGCGCGCGAGCAAGCCTTCGGACTGGCGCGGCAGCCACGAGAGCATCAGATTGCAAAACGCGACGATTCCCGATGCTGCCTCGAGCATGGCGGCGTTCATCGCTTCGGCGCGGCGCGAACCGATGATGCGCGCGCTGTAGAGATCGCCGTGCAACACGAGGCTCGCGGAGCCGTACCGGCGCGCGGCTTCCTCGCCCAAGCCCATGCGAATCATATCGATCGTGCGCACCTTATGAAAGGGCGTCAGGCCCGCCGCTAGACGCGCCTCAGGCGTTAGGTGTGCGTAGCGCCGCCGCGCGTGCGTGATTTGTCGAATCAACTCGGTGCGTTGCGGATCGCTGGTCGTCTCGTTGTCGATGAGGACCTGCAGGCGCTCGACCTCGACGGTCCAAAGCGCGTGCTCCGGCTCTTTCATGTAGTAGCTCGCGCGACCGTAGTATTCGATCGTGCTGCGCTCGAGGATCAGCACCGCGCCGGCGGCGTTGTGCTTGAGCAAGACGAACATGCCGAAGACTGCTTCGCCCAAGCAGGCCTGCAAGTTGAGCAGCAGGTTTCGCTGCGCTTGCGCCGTGGCGTCGTCGCCTCGGGCGTTGTGCAGCCACCGCGCGCATTCGTTGAGAAGATCGTTGCACGTCTTGACGTGTCGCATTACGCCGATGTCGACATTTGAGTTAACCGGCATGTCGCATAAAGGAAGGGTGGGCTTCTTGTTCGGAGGTTTCCGACGTGCCATTAGGGCGCTTCTCACCTAGCCTTTCGTCGTCAGGCAACGCCAATCGGGCCACCCCTATGAAGGGCGGACCGGAAAGAGCATCTTCGCCGGGGGAGGGCGAATCTGCTGCATTCCCGCTTCCGATGGACCAGCAAATCTTCCGTTCGACCCTAAAATCGCCGTTCGGCGTCCTTGCGCTCGCGATGAACCGCGAGGGAGTTCTGGTCGAAATCTTGCTTCCGAACCGCAGGGCGGCGGCCGCATCGGCGGAGCCGCCCTTACCGGCGGCGGACCGGGGAATGCGCGCCGCGCGAAAACAGCTAAGCGAATACTTCCACGGAAAGCGGCGTGCCTTCGATTTGCCGCTGTTTGCGGCGGGGTCACCATTCGAGCAGCAAGTGTGGGCCAAACTTCTCGCGGTACCATACGGCGCGACCACGTCGTACGGCGCAATCGCAGTTGAGCTTGGGCTTACCAATGGCGCGCGCGCCGTCGGACGCGCCAACGGAGCGAATCCAATTCCCATCGTCATACCCTGCCACCGCGTCATCGGATCCGACGGTCAGTTGACCGGTTACGGCGGGGGACTGGCACTCAAACGCGCTCTGCTCGAACTCGAGGGCGCCATCGCGCCGCCCGAACCGCGCCTCTTCTGAGGCTACCGTTCAAGGCGTAGCCTACGCATTGCGAAACTCGAAGTATACCTTGTTGCGATGGAACTGACGCTGAGAGCCGAACCCAATCCGTACACCTGATCCGCGCCACACTTTATCGAGGAACTAGATGACGGTGTTCACCGCCATCTGGTATCTGCTAATGCTGGTCTGGGTCGTCGGTGGAGCTGGCTTCGGTACGCTCGCATTTGCATGGGTCCTGCTGGTCCCACTCTTGTATTGGCTTGCCCGATTCCAGCTCTCTGGGAATGGGACGGGTTCTATCAGATCGACCCTGCGTGGACCGAGGCATTCATTGCTTGCGGCGCTCGCGTCTATACCGGCGGCGTCGTTGATCCGAAAGTTGCTGAGCTGCTGAGCATCGCTTTTGATGTGTCGTTCACATAATATGACGGCGCACACCCGGGGCATACATGTGATGCGACGCTCCACTGTCCGACAGCGCGCATCCGATCGCATGCAGGCGTGAATCGACAAGAGCGGAGCCATCTTTAGCACCATTAGCAGCTCGTCGCGTGTTGCGCCCGCGTCGAGGGCCCCTCGGATGTGCCGCCGTGTTCCGTCAGGGTTGAGACTTGTGCAGGCCGCGTTGATGGCCACGCTGACAAGTTCCACGGTCTTGCGATCTAGCGCGTCTGTCCGCGGATTGCTCGCCATTTTATCAACCGCGGCGGACCACGTCGGATCCCATTGTTCCAGCGTAGCAAAGGCAGCGGCATCCCAAGGTCCAGCTTTAGCGGTTATCACTGTGACCTTCCTCATAGCTATTGTGTGAGCTTGGCGTGGCAGCATCGTCATCTTCCCACAGGTGAAGCAACTCCCGCGCTTCCTTCGAGGCCAGCATGCGCGTCAAACGCGCAATCTTTCGGCCTACTTCTCGGACTCGCTGTTCAGAACGAAGGTCTTTGATACGCCCGTCCTCGGTGAAAGAAGAATCGGCATCGTAGATCCATGCTTCGGAAGGAATCACCCAAGCATGCAGCGTTCGCCCTATTGCGCGCAAGGCGTTTAAGGTGGCGGTCCCGCCCATCCGTCCACCGGAGACGCCAATAAGACCGACAACCTTGCCCTCGAATTCGCGCATGCTCATTAAGTCGAGAGCGTTCTTTAGCACACCGCTCAACGAGCCGTGATAGTTTGGAGTTGCCAAGATGATGCCGCTCGCTTCCAAGACTTTTTGCCGTAACCGTTGAACGCCGGCCTTTCCTTCGGTCCCGTCAACGTCCCCGCCGGTGCAAAATGGAAGGCCGTAATCGCGCAAATCCAGGAGTTCTGCGGTCGCGCCTTTCTCCTCCGCACCGGCGAGAGCAATCTTCAATGCGGCCAACGTCCAGCCGTTAGGTCTAAGACTGCCGCAGATTCCAACGACACGAATCGACTCGTCGTCGCCCATTTAGTACGCCAGTAAGTGTGCGTCCGAAACTGCTGGCGCTGGCTCCTTAAAGGTGCCGTCTGTCTTGAGCACCAGAAAGCCCTGGTGGCCAGGTTCGCGATTCGGCGGCAGGCCGAGTTTAGCTAAGGTTTCCTCGGTGGTCTTATACGTAACCCCCAGCTTTAGCATCTGCCGCGCCTGCTCTGGAGTGGCTATGTCACGCCCAATCTCACGGGCCATGCGAACGTGCCTCTCGACCATCTGAACGGTCGTCATCCGCACGCCTTTTTTGGTGTCGTAGAGGTTGTCCTCAATGCCAGCGCGCGTGTGTTGTCCCAAGGCGATCATCATCATCGAGATCGGATGGGTTAAGCGAAACGTTGTTTGATACGTGAACACCGAACCGTGCGGCGTCCGGCGTACGAGCTCCATCAGGTCAAACGGGTTGGCGCCGAGAAAGCCGCCGCCGGTGCTGAAAAATCCATTCATCGGGCCCATGTAGTAGCCTCGACGAATCATGCGCTCCACTAGTTCGAGGTTGTGGACGTGGCCAAGCGCGAAATACGGCTGGATCCCGTGCTCCACACAGAGCTTTGTCGCTTCGATGTAGAAGTCGGGCGTACCATCGGCCACCATATTGGCGATCCCATGCATAGCCTCTTCATTGCCCAGGTGCGTTCCGCCGAAGGAGTCATCCACTGGGTGCAGCGCGGTCAAATCGTAGAGACCGCTACCGCACAAAACGGTGATCTGATCCGGCTTAGGATCGATCTGCGTAAGCTTGTGGCGCTGTTCGTAAGTCCCGAACTTCCCGACTTCGCCCGGCTCTGGCGCGAACGAGATCGATCCGCCGACCTGCAGGATCATTTTCGGCACAGCTTCACGGAGGCGCCCGATTTGCTCGCCGTATTCCTTGAAGTTCTTCGAGATATGTCCCGTCTTGGGATCGCGCACGTGGATGTGCAATAACGTTGCACCCGCATTATAGCAATCGACGGCAGCTTGAACTTGTTCATCCCACGTAAGGGGGATGTATCCCGGTGGACCGTCCTCGGGAAGCCACATTGGCCCGTAGGGCGCTGCCGTGATCATCAGAGGCGCCATGTTTTCGGGCAGAAGGGAGTCGTCAGTAAAGTACGCCATGTTTTTTGTGCTCTCCTTAAAGGCCGCCAGGCCTTTCAACACCGGACAAGCGGTGCCTTTCAGACGGCCCTTTGGTTCGCCGCTGTTTGAGGCTGTGGTGGCGCTGCGGCGCGGATCGTTGCCCGCGGCGGTCTGCGCTGCGAGCGCTTTGCGAGCAGCTGCGATCGCGCGAAGGCCATGCTCCCAACGCGCCTTCGGCATGCACGCCTCGCAATGACGACGCCGACGCTTGAGCGCAGGCTCGTCGCACATTGCGCACGCGATCGGATTGGCTGGGCGCGCTTCCACGGTTGGCGCACGCCATGCGCGGCTCGCGTAGGGCCGCGGCTGCAAGGCCTTGCGAGGCGTTGCGAGCAGCGGCGATCGCTTCGGGCCAGGATTGCTGCGGCGCCTATTCCCGGATTTAGCCGCGAGCGTGCGAGGCACTGCGTCCTTGTTGACGAGCGATTCGCGGAACGTTTGAGCGAGGCGCGCCGCGATCGGCCGCAGGCATTCGCGCTAATGCCGTAATATGTCCCTGGTCGTACTGACGTGGGGTGGCGATCTGCATACTTCAGGTGGCGTTGCCCGCGCAGCCGCATCAGCAATCCTTTTAGTCGCTTCCGTGCTTAGCTTACTGACAGGTGGGTACACCGGCGCGCGCCTCTCCAATATCGAGGCTGACCGGTATCCGCGACTAAGGCCCGGTGCGTCGGGCCGGATACCGGAGGCGCTTCAGAACGAAACTCCGCAGACCGTGACGATCGACGCTGAAGGAGGCGACGACATCCGTAGCGTCGCGACGGAAGTCAGCAACGCTATTTCTGAACGTCGATGGGCGGCCGCGCGACTTCAGGTTGTGATCTCCAGATGTCAGGGCTTGACTATGGAGTTCTTTTGCAGCGTTACTGCTCCCACGCGGGCAAGCGCTCTGCCGACCATTACTGTACCGGTTGCCATACTTATCGATTGGTGGGCGAGCAGATTACCATAAAAGGAACAGCCCGTTCCGAACGTCGCCGAGCTGCCGGTCGCCCAGAACACGTTGCGGGCCTGTGCGCCGTTGCTCAAGATGACGCTGCGACCCGTTGTCATCGTAAACTTCGACGCGATCTGGAACAAGAATACCGCGCCGGGGTGGCCACGGGCATCGAGCGTCAGATCCCCCGATGATACGGAGAGCGAAGAAGTCGACTTGTAGAGACCCGGGTAAAGCGTCCTGCCGCCGATATTGCCGGCGACCTTAATAGGGTTGAGAGTGCGGCCCATGGCGTCGTTATATGCCGTCGTCAAATCCAGCTTGGCTTGCCGCGCGACGCTATCGTCGACGTACACCTGTCCGTGAATCACTCCGGGTGGAAAGCCGGTCATGGCACTTCCCGGAGAGATCCCCACATTACCGACGATCTTTGTGGGCCCGGTGTTCGTCAAAGTAGAGCCCGCGAGGACAGCGAAGCGAGCGGCGCTTCGCAGATCTAGCGATGCCGTTGCCGGCACGATTGTAGAAGGTAAACCGAGGCCGGGCTCCGCTGGTGTCGAGTTGCCCGTACTGCACGCAGTGACCAAAGCAGTTAGAAGCCCGGCCACAAGGGCAGGCTTGAATTGTTGTTTTTCCATAAAACCCAAACTCCGCCGGACGCGGCGGTCTAGAAGCGCAACGTAAGACTATCGTTGCTCAGGTTGCAGTCTTCCCAGCCCGATGGATTTAGTATAGAACAGCCAAGATGAAGGTGGGATAGCGAAAAACACGATTCTGGTCCCAGGGACGGGTAACGCTTTTTGCCGCGATCGTGCGATGTTTCAGTTACTTTCGGACGAATGCCGCGAGATCGCCGATTGCGCGTGCGTCGCCCCCAGTGCATATAACACCGGGCGTGTCAATGCCGCGAGCCTGCCACGTGTGGCCGGACTAGCTTTCAGTTACCGAAACGTCTCGCTAATATAGGTCGCAACTTCCTGAACTTGCCGTGCGGAGAGCGGAGTCGGATACAATTCCGGCATAACTCCTCCTGAAGGGTTTTCGATGAAGGCGACCGTCGCAGTCAAGGATTTTCGCGCAGCGATCCCGTGGAGGCTGGGGCCAACGCCGCCTTCGCCATTGGCTCCGTGGCAGGACGCGCAATTCGCTGCATAGAGCTGTCCTCCTGATTCCGAAACCTGTGGCCCAGAGGTCGTTTGGACTACGGCCTGTGCGGTGCGAGACCGGATCCACGGACCCGCCCACAATAATTGGTAGCTGGTGACCGGAGTCGTTCCGACGCTCGAAACGTTCTCTAGCGTCAGGACGAGATTAGGCATAATGCTAAACGCGATATCGCCGACGTAGTATTTTCAATGGTTCCCAGGCCGTCATTCGTCCGTTCATACCGCGCATCCAGGTGAAGCCATGTGAGCGGACTTACGATGCTCTCGAACGACCAACCGTTGCTCCCAGACGATGGAGTCGCGCCGTCGTTGGGGTTACTGTCGTGGCCAATGAGCGCCATCCCGATCAAAGACTAGTTAGGCGACGTAGAATACGATACAAGCCCCCATCTGGCGATTGTAGTAATCCTGCGCTCCGGACGGTAACGGAAAGGTGCCAGCCATTGCCGCGATCCCGCCGGTAAAGTGCGACTTGAAACTCATCTGCTGCAGTGAGGCGACCCAGCTCTCGCCTTCCGCCGCGGAAGTCGAATTACTTACGTTGGTGTCATACGCGCGTTCCAGCGGTCCAGCATTTGTCATGTACGCAACGTTTGCAATAAGGCCCTGGCTTCCGATTTGCGTGTACGACGCACCCCACCGGTTGTCGCCGATCCCCACAGTGTTCAAGCCCACGGGCATCGCTGCCAGCGCATAGCCAGCCAATGACAGCGATTGACTTAGCCACGGTGCAAACATGGGCGTCGGGAAGGCGCCAACCTGAAGGCTTCCGTTGCCGTGAAAAAACCCGTTATACGCGCCCCAAAGCTGGTCGACTCCTGGAGCTGGGAAGCCGCCCTCAACGATGGAACCGATGCATAATAGGTCACCTCTTGGCCAAGATACCCGGCGGAGTTCAACTGTAGGAGACCCAGGACGATCTTCGATATGTTTGGGTCGGGAACACTGGTGCTATTCCCCGCGGCGATCAGCGAAACGGGGTCACTCAGGTTCTCCCGCATTTGTGCGTGAGCATCGAGCACCTTGGAAAAATTCGTCGCCATAATGTAGCGCCCGTATGGAGTGAGATTTGGCGGTGCACTGTGGCATTGTGAGCAACTTACGCGTTGGCCATTAGCCAAGACTGGGATTGCATCTGCCCGCTCGGGTGCGGTTATGCCGGCCCAGGCGAGCACGGTAAGGGACAGGGCGGCAATACCTACAGTATATGCGAAGCGACGAGAGACATTGACGATACCGCGACAACCCTTCTGTGGACTCGGCTCATGAGTCGCGGTTTCGCGGTTTACGCAGGCCGCTGCGAGAACGCCGTGCACCAGCCGTCTGGACTAATGGGCCCGGTGATAACTCTACACGTGCCGTTCGCCGTCGCGCTCTCGCCTGGGACGAAAAGCGTGCACGCTGAACACTTGTGGCCGTCCTTCGGCGTCGATTGATACTTGAGCGTGTCTCTGCTATCCGCCTTGGCGACAGTAGTCGCACCAACGACTAATCCGGCGGCCAGAGCGGGAAGGATCACCAGTTCGACGAGGGCCTCTTTGCGCGTCAGATCCGCACGAAGGCGTTTCACGGTAAGATCCTTTCAGCGACTCTATTGCTTGATAGGGGCGAAAAGCCGTAACTCTTTCGATTTTAACGCCCCAAGGCTCGGTGCGATATCATGGATTTAGGTGGTAGCGCCCGGGTGATACGGTGTATTTTGCCCGGCTCTTAGGTCTGATTGCCCATGCTAGGGGTCGTTTATCCCCGGCGCTTCGACAATCTGGAAGAGGTGGTCGAAGTTCACAATATGCAGGACGTTTCGGACCCACTTGTTGACGCCAAGCAGCGTGACGCGGTACTGCTTGAGACGCAAACGCAAGGCGTCAATCTGGTGGAGAAACGTCGAGTCGATGTATGTCACCTTCGTCATGTCGATCACTACGGCGCCGTCCGGAGCCAGGGCCCCAAACAGCGCGGCTAGGGTGTGCTTGTCGGCAAGATCATATTCGCCTACGAGCTGTAGGCGGCGAGCGCCATCGTGCGCGTCGTCCATTGTTACCCGGTCCTTCTCTCGCGGAGATGCGGATTGGCCGCCACGGGACCCCGGTCAAAGCGAAGTACGTGAGGATACAATGGTAACATGGGGGTATTAGTAAGAGAATCGTGGTTTTTGAGGGGTACGAGGCCGGAAGCCGCGAGGTACGTCGTACGACCGGCGGCGCGTTCGGTTTCTCCAGGCCTTATTTGCTAACTGATCGAGCAATGCAATCGACGGTGCGTGCCGCTAGATTTTAGCCTACGATGCGATCGAAGACGTGGCCCCACCGTGGAGGTGGCGCGCGACTTTATTGCACTGAAGCTCAAGGGTCAGCGCGCGAATCTCTCGCGCTTTCACGGTAACCGTCAGGGCTTCGACGCACTCTGCAAGGCGTTGGAGCGCGCCGACTCAATCGAACAGGTGCGCGTTTGCGAGGCGCAGGCGGCTGCAATCCATTGGAACGCGTGGTCCTCCGTTCCGATACGGTTGCGAGGTCGCGACGTTGCTCGCGTCCCGGCGCGATGGGCGCGGTACGATTCGCGCGCTTCAATCCTGACCGCGCGCCTCGCGCGGCGACCAATCCGGTGTCATAATGTTCGTGAATCCTGACAGCTATTTGCTCGGTCGAAAAACCTGGTCGATTTATCGGCTGTAGCCCCTGTCACGCGAGGCATCGGGATTCACTCCCCGCCCTAGTCAAGGGATAAACCCTAAGAAGGGGTGTATTGACAGATGTCGATGCAATAAGATAGCATCGACGCATGTCAATGCAGCGATGCTGCCCAGCGGCGAAGGTCGTGAGACGGGACTTTGAGCCTGCGGCCACGCTCCTGAAGGCAATCGCCGACCCCTATCGGCTTACGATGCTCGCCACGCTTGCTGCCAGCGACCACGAAGTCTGCGTCTGTGACTTCACGGATGCTCTGCCCTTGAATCAACCGACTGTCTCGCATCACCTTCGTATCTTACGCGAAGCGAGTTTGATAACATGCGAGCGCCGTGGAACGTGGGTGTACTATCAGCTCTCGGGCGACGCGCCTGACCGTCTTAGCGATGCATTGGGAATCGTTTTTCGAAAGAAAGCATACGCGTGAAAACTCACTTGAACTTCGCAACCGAGAACCTTACAAGGAGCGTCGACTTCTATTCAACGCTTCTAAATGTGAAGCCGAAAAAGGTTTTGGCAGATTACGCCCTCTTTATCACGGATCAGCCTGGCCTCGAGCTCGCGCTCGATGCCGTGGACGTCCCGCCGCATCTAAGCGGTGACCATTACGGTATCTTTGTGGAGACCAGCGAGGAAGTCGAGCGCGCTGTTAAGCGCCTTCAGGACGCAGGGCTCGCCGCTTCCATCGAACGTGAGCAGACCTGCTGTTATGCTAATCAGACGAAGGTGTGGGCGACCGATCCAACGGGCAGGCGGTGGGAGGTTTACACAGTGCATGAAGAGATAGACGAGCGGGACTCTTCCGACTCGACTTGCTGCAAAGCTACAACGGGCGCGGATAGAACCTGCTGCGCCCCATAGGATCGCCGAGCTAAATAGCGCTTTCAATGACCTTACTTAGGCGTTGTATCGCAGAGGCGATCGGGACGGGGTTCCTCCTCGCAAGCGTGGTGGGTTCGGGCATCATGGCGGAGCGTCTCAGCGACGGAAACCAGGCTATCGCGCTCCTTGCGAACACGCTGGCGACCGGCGCCGCACTGATGTGTCTCATCGCAGCGTTAGGACCGATTTCTGGCGCGCACTTTAATCCCGCAGTTTCGCTTGCAGACGCGATTCGTGGAGGACTACCGTGGCGCGAGGTTCCGGCTTATTGGATCGCCCAGGTTTTCGGCGCGGTCATCGGCGTTGCGACGGCGAACATAATGTTTGCGCTTCCAGCCTTCTCTGCGTCCCATCATGCGCGAGGCGGTCCGCCCCAGTGGCTGGCCGAGTTCATTGCCACCTTCGGGCTATTGGCTGTGATTTGGGGATGCGTGCGAGCGCGCTCGGCTCTCACGCCTTTCGCGGTCGCAGCTTACATTGTCGCCGCCTACTGGTTCACCTCGTCTACATCATTCGCAAATCCCGCGGTCACGATCGCGCGGACGCTTTCTGACACGTTCGCGGGTATTCGCCCCGTTGATGCGCCAGCGTTCATTGCGGTGCAGTTTGCTGGAGCGCTCTCCGCGACGTTTATCTTTAAGTGGTTGGTGCCGATGAAAACCACGGGTTCAGACCCAGTTCTCCTACCGCACAATGGGGGCCAAGCCGCCTAGTATCAACTCAACGAACCGAGGAAGAAGTGAAGCGCGACGTCCTGTTTATATGCGTGCATAACGGCGCCAGAAGCCAAATGGCTGAAGCATTCCTGAATGCGCTCTGCCCAGACGATTTTATCGCCGATAGTGCGGGCCTGGAACCAGGAACCCTGAACCCTCTTGCGATCGCTGTGATGCGCGAGATCGGGGTCGATATATCGGCAAATCGTGCAAAGGGCGTATTCGACCTATTTAAAGCAGGGAGAATGTTCTCGTACGTGATTACGGTTTGCGATGAGTCGAGCGCAGAACGCTGCCCCGTATTCCCTGGGCAAACACAGCGTTTACACTGGAGCTTCGCCGACCCCGGGGCGCTGCAAGGAACTTGGGACGAGCGCCTCGCGCAGGCACGCGTCATTCGCAACGAGATTCGTGCGAAGATCATGCGCTGGTGCGCTGAAGTGTGCAGCTCCGCGGCATCATAGTCTCTGCGCGCGCGGATCACCGACCGAGGGTAGGGGGCGCCGTTTCGAGCCCCTTGCTCTATGCCCCAAACGTAGCGGGACCGTGGCATCTGTTGTACATTTTACCGGCGCCGATCCGCTGCCCCTAGATTAGGGGGATCTACTTCGACGCTGCGCTTGCTCAGTATGACACGCCCTCTTAGTCCTTCGACTCTGCTCGCTGCGGTCGCTCCGCTCAGGATGACAGGGCTCGAAACCGTACGATTCGAGTTACCAAGCTCAACGGAAGCGGATGCTCCAATGGGAACTGGACCGAGCCCTTCGCCGTCTTGTACTCCGAAAGATCGTCCCTGAAGGCCGCGATGGCGGCAGCGCCGGGATAGAAGCCTATATGCGATTTGAACGCCGCGAACCACACGATCGGTTTTCCATCGACGGAGAACGCCGGAAGGTTGTAGCTGATCGTTTCGCGCGCCCGCGGCGCGCCGTCTCTTATCGCCTGCCGCATCTCGCGCAGAGCGCGCTGCACGTCCTTGGAAAAATTCTTCGCGTAATCGGCGAAACTCGACGGAACGATGGTCGTCAATGCCTAGGTCAGGATGGCACGGCGAGATCGAAGCGGTCGAGGTTCATGACCTTTTCCCACGCGGTAACGAAGGCGCGCACGAAGCGATCTTCCTCGATGGCGTACACCTCGGCGAGCGCGCGCAGCTGTGAGTTCGAGCCGAAAACGAGATCGCAGTTCGTGCCGGTCCAGGTGACCTCGCCGGTGCGCCGGTCGCGACCCTCATAGGTGTGGTCGCTTGCGGCGGGCTGCCATTTCGTCGACATGTCGAGCAGGTTCACGAAGAAGTCGTTCGTCAGCGTGCCCGGCCGCTTGGTGAACACGCCGTGCTTCGACCCACCGGCGTTCGCACCGAGAACGCGCAGGCCGCCGACGAGCGCCGTCATCTCGGGGGCGCTCAAGGTGAGCAGTTGCGCCCGATCGATGAGGTGCTGCTCGGGCGAACGTGAGTGATTGCTGCCCAGGTAGTTGCGGAAGCCGTCAGCCATCGGTTCCAGCACAGCGAAGGAGTGCGCGTCCGTGTTCTCCTGCGTGGCATCCGTGCGCCCCGGCGCAAAGCGTACCTTCACGTCGTGACCGGCGCTCTTTGCGGCCGCTTCGATTGCCGCGCCGCCGCCGAGAACGATCACGTCGGCCAGCGAGACTTTCTTGCCGCCCGATAGCGAGGCGTTGAAATCCGCTTGAACCTTCTCTAACGCCTGCAGTACCTTCGCCAACTCCGCAGGCCGATTGACGGCCCAGTCTTTCTGCGGCGCGAGGCGAATGCGCGCACCGTTTGCACCGCCGCGCTTATCGGTGCCGCGGAAGGTCGAGGCGGAGGCCCAGGCCGTGGTGACGAGCTGGGCGGTCGTGAGTCCCGAGTCGAGAATGCGCTTCTTTAACGCGGCAACGTCTTGTTCGTCGAGCAGCGGATGGTCGACGGCGGGCACGGGATCTTGCCAAATCTGCGGCTCGGCCGGAACCTCGGGCCCGAGACAGCGCAAGATGGGACCCATATCGCGGTGCGTCAGCTTGTACCACGCCTTAGCAAAGGCGTCGGCAAACTCTTGCGGGTTTTCGTGAAAGCGCTTCGAGATCGGCCCGTAAGCCGGGTCCACCTTCAAGGAGAGGTCCGTCGTGAGCATCGTCGGCGCGTGTTTTTTCGAGGGATCGTGCGCGTCGGGAACGCTGCCGTTGGCGGCGCCACCCTTCGGCTTCCACTGATATGCGCCGGCCGGGCTCTTCGTCAGTTCCCAGTCGTAGTTGAAAAGGTTGTCGAAAAATAGATTGCTCCACCGCGTCGGGGTCTGGGTCCAAGTGCCCTCGAGACCGCTGGTAACGGTGTCATCGCCGCTACCGGTCCCGAACGTGTTGCGCCAACCGAGGTCTTGCTCTTCAATGCCGGCACCGGCCGGGGCTAGGCCGACGTACTGGCCCGGATCCGCGGCACCGTGCGTTTTGCCAAAGGTGTGTCCGCCCGCGATAAGTGCCACGGTCTCCTCATCGTTCATTGCCATGCGGCCGAACGTCTCGCGAATATCGTGCGCCGCGGCGATGGGGTCGGGATTTCCGTTCGGGCCCTCCGGGTTCACGTAGATCAGACCCATCTGCACGGCTGCGAGCGGCCCTTGGAGATCGCGTTCGCCCGCATAGCGCTTGTCCCCGAGCCACGTCTCTTCGGGACCCCAGTCGGTGATTTCATCGGGTTCCCACGCGTCCACGCGCCCGCCGGCAAATCCGTACGTTTTGAATCCCATCGATTCGAGCGCGCAGTTCCCCGCCAATATCATGAGATCGGCCCACGAGATCTTGCGGCCGTACTTCGCTTTGATCGGCCAGAGCAAGCGGCGCGCTTTGTCGAGGTTCGCATTATCGGGCCAACTGTTGAGCGGCGCAAAGCGTTGCTGGCCCGAGCCGGCGCCGCCGCGGCCGTCGCCGATGCGGTACGTCCCCGCGCTGTGCCAAGCCATACGAATGAAGAGCGGTCCGTAGTGACCGAAGTCGGCGGGCCACCACTCCTGCGAACTGGTCATCAACGCGAAGAGATCCGCCTTGACCGACTTGAGATCGAGGCTGTTGAACTCACGCGCGTAGTTGAAATCGGGACCCATCGGATCGGAGAGCGCAGAGGGCCGGTGGAGCACCGACAGGTCCAACAACTCTGGGAACCAATCGATGTTGACTCGCGGCCGAATCGGAACGTGCTTTACGGGGCAACCTCGGTCGGCTTCCGACAGCTCGACAATTGTGTTTTCCATCTGCTGCTACTTCTCCGATCTGGGGGGAGGGCGAGTGGCGCCGCCGAACGGCCTGAGAGTGATTTTCACTCTCACACTGCGCAGGATACCGCCGCAGATGGCCGCAGTCAAGTAAGATGGCGGCATCCACGAAGCCGAAGCTGCCAAAGAACTATCGGCTGCTGTACGAGATCGTGCAAGCAAGCGGCATCGGCCGGCACCTTACGCCTTCGGAGATCTTCGCGAAGGCGCTTAAGCGGCGGCCGGGCATCGGATTCTCTACCGTCTATCGCGGCCTCGAGCGCTTGCGCGACCTCGGTTTAGTCTCCGAACTCCACGTGCCCGGAGCCGATGCGGCGGCCTACGAGCCGGCGGGTCCGCGCCACGCCCACTTCCGCTGCAGCGCATGCGGCGGGATCGAAGACGTGGCCTACGCGATTCCGATGCGCACGATCAACGCGCTTGCGCTGCAGCACGGCTTTGAGATCGAAAGCGAACGCGTGACGTTCGAGGGCCGCTGCGCGGCGTGCAGTGGCTCCTGAGTCCGAGCAATTATCCGGCTCGGCGCTCCTCACCGGCACGGTAGCGATAGACAATTCGACCCTTCGTCAAGTCGTAGGGTGAAAGCTCGATGTCGACTCGGTCCCCGGGAAGAATTCTGATGCGGTGACGGCGCATCCGGCCGGCAATGTGAGCCAGGATGACATGGCCGTTCTCGAGCTCGACAGAAAAGGTCGCGCTTGGGAAGACCTGCTTGATGCTACCGATGACTTCGATCGGACTCTCTTTGACGTTCGCGGGAGTGTGGGCTTTGGGCTGACGAGGGCCAGCCTTTCGGGTTCTACGACGTATGGCTATGGAAAATACTCCCTTAGAAAGATTGCAAAATGAAGATCGCTACCGATTTTCTCACACAAGCCCGTCGCCGCGCAACCTTTCTCGCATCGTAACGGTCTTGGTTTGGCTGTGATTCATGCTCCCTTGCCGGTTGCCACCCTGGCCATTACATCCAGCCTCAATACGAAGAACGCTTCGGAGCGTTCCGAGCATGTTTATGGCGGTTACGCCAATCCGCGCGGCGAGATCGTTCTATTCGCCGACGACGGTGCCTATCGGGTCAACTTCAAAAGCCAAACCCTGCAGCGGCGCCCACCCCTAAATGCCGCAGCCCAAGCGCGCTATGACGCCACCGAGGCCGGCGAGGAGTTTGAGTTTGCAAACAAGACGTTTCGCCGGTTGAGCCACGAGCAAATTGCGGGAATATGCGCGGCAAATCGCTTCAGGGTTATTAGTATCCCCGTTCGATCCTGATTTCCCGAAGATTCGCAGCGGACCGTATTACGGTCGATCTATCTGGACGTCGTCGCACTTGCAGACAACGTGCGGGAAGACTTTGACTTTGTGAAGCTCCTACCTCACGCCAATCCGCAACTAGCCTGGTTGCGAAAGATAGCAACGGTCTAATCGCTGACCTGCTTCTCGAGAGATGGTGAGTCTTAGCCTGAGTTGAGTGACTTGGAGCGGCAAAGCTCGTAGATCGCCTCTTGGGCCCGTGGGTCCGGAGAGGCTCCAACGGGATATTCGTACATCGCCAAGTACGTTGCGTCCGTCGCCTTCGAAAACACCGCCGCAAGATTCTCTTCGATCTTCCTGCGGGACGACTCGCCGCGCATCATCACATAGACCGAGGGCTGATTGCCGCAGAGCGTCAGCTGCCGGCGCGAGACGATCTTCCCACCGCCTTCGATGGCAAGGCCATCGACCAGGTGCAAGTCGAACGATTTATCAAGCTTCGTTCCTGGCGGCATCTTCAGCAGCACGAGCCCCTGTTCGTACTTGCCCTCGCCGGTATCCCAGATTTCGGCTCGTCCCATGATGCTGAGCCCCTTCCCCCAGGCGTTGGGAGCTCGGAAGTTCAACCCATCGGCCGGACTCTGCGTGAGACCGCCGCAGGCAACCAAAATCACCGTTGTGAGAGTCGCAGTTGCGATGGCCTGGTACCGCGTGGCTACGGACGCTCGAGGAATCTCGTAAGGGCTGCCATCGTTTCGCGCGGGCTCTCTTCCATCAGCCAGTGCCCGGTATTCTTGAGGACGATGACGGTCACGTCGTCGGAGATCAGCCGCGCCTGCGCGCCGAGCGCAACGCCCAGCGACTTGTCGCCGCCGATCGAGAGCACGGGCATGTTGAGCTTATTGACGGCAAGTTTTGCGAAACCAACTGCGGTTCGCGGGAAGGATTCGAAGTAGGCCCAACCCGCGGCCATCCGCCCCGGGCGCGAATACGCGGCGATATATTCGTCGCGGTCGGCTTGCGAAAGCGAACGATTGGGGTCGGCGGCGAAGTCGTTCCAATAATAATTGAAGTAGATGCGTTCGCGACCGGAGACGAGCGCGAGCGGCGTTGGCCCGTGGAAGCGAAAGTGCCAAAGGTTCGGATTGTTGTAGATCGGCTCCCATCCCGCAACACCAGGAAGAAATGCATCCATCAATGCGAGCCGGTCAACTTCGCGCGGGTAGATCGCCGCGTAGGCGTACGCGACCATGAGGCCGATGTCGTGCCCCACAACGCGAACGCGCCGAAATCCCAGCATCCCCACTGCGTCGTGCACGCGCCGCGCCGCCGTTTCCATGTCTATGCCCGTTGCGGGGATCGACGAGTTTCCGATACCGGGAAGGTCCGGAGCGACGACCGTGAATCGCGGCGCGAGTGCGATCGCAAGCGGCTTCCACATCCGGGAGTCTTCCGCGTATCCGTGCAGCAAGACCACCACGGGCCCGCGTCCCCCGACCGTTACGCTGACGACGCCGCCCGCGACGTTCACCCGATGCGTCGTGAAGCCAGGGCCAAAGTCTACCGGAAACGCCTGCGCGGTCTGCGGAGAGACTGCGAAAGCGAGTGCGATTGCGGCGAATACGGCCAGACCTCATAAAGGGCGCCGCAGTTCTCAGGGTGATTTTACGCGACAAAGCTCGTAGATCGCCGCTTCCGCCCGCGCATTAGCCGCGGTTCCGACGGGGTAGACGTAGACCGCCATGTACATCGCGTCCGTCGTCCTCGAAAAAACTGCCGCAACGTTCTCTTCGACCTTCTCGCGCGCCGACTCGCCGCGCATCAGGACGTAAAGCGAGGGCTGGTTACCGCATAGCGTCATCTGGCGGCGGGAGACGATCGTCGCCCCTTCGACGCCGCCGGAGTTGGGCCCATTGACCATGTTCACGTCAAAGGATTTATCAGCTTTCGTCTGTGGCGGCAGCTTTAGCAGCACGAGCACCTGCTTGTCCTTGCTTTCGCCGGTCGTCCAAAGTTGGAACCGTCCCATGATGCCGGGCGTACTCTGCCACCCGTCGGGAGCTCGGAAGTTTAGTCCGTCGGCCGGGCTCTGCGTCAGGCCGCCGCAGGCGACCAAGAGCACCGTGGCGAGCATCGCAGCCGCGATGCGAACGCGCGTCCCGTTCATCGATGCCAGCTTCAACCGAAAGGGATGACAACCCCTCTGCCCGGTACTCACCTAGCGATGAGGTTGTCACTCCCCGCGCTTCCCATGGGAGTACTCTTAGCGGTCTTCGTACCCGGATGTAATGGCGGTGCGGAGACGGCGTTTATTTCACCGGGCACGCCCGAAGCGTGCTCGCACTTAGGTCGATACGTTTCCGTCGGCGGCACCGCGGGTTTCAACACGCTGGCCAATCCTGGATTCACCAGAGCACTTCTGGCAACCGGTCGCGTGAGGCTCTACGAGCATGGAACCGCGGTAGCGGCTGCGATCGCAGATAGTCCGCCCTCAAGCCCGTATGCCATTCTTAATGCGATCGAGAACGCGTTTACCGGAACCGGACCGGGCGAGGCCGAGCTGGGTTTGGTCGGGTGGAACTATTTCACGCTTCCCGCCAAACAATATCCGCAGTACTATCGATACCAGTACGTCAAGAGCGGTCTCGATCCGGACACGGCTAACGTGAACGTTCCATATAAGCCGGCTTCAGCGATAAGGTTTAATCGAAGAAACGTACGTGCCTGGAAGCTGTGGGTGCAGGCCGCGAAATCGGTGGGCATTACGACGATGGCTCCGATAGTCGCACCAAACCTGGCGTGGAGGCGCGGCAGCCCAATCTTTCCACCCAGGCGCGCCCAGTACTACGATCTAAATAGTTCGTTCTACGAGCTGTCTAGGTTTGAAGCATCGTACGGCGGAGGCATCGCGTTCGACTCTCCGCCAAACTTCTTCTTGACCGGTGGAAGCGGGGCGGGCTACCAAAGGTTTATCGAGCAGGCGATCCGATGGGGAAACGATCGTCGCCTGCGAACCACAGTATTGGTCTCTCCATACTTGAGTCGACGTACTTTCACGCAAGACACCGAGAGGTTCGTAAGCGTACTGCTGGCGCACGATGCGGTTCCGGCCGAATGGGCGGTCGACGATTATGAAAATACGAATCCAAACGACGCAAAAGCCATGGGGCCCGATACGCGCCTAAATACTACTACTGAGGTCGGCCTTTGGTTGGCCGAGAACGCACCCGTTTACGCGGGCGGGACGATATGCCGATCCCCGCGAGCCGCGGCTAATCCGTTAGATGCCCGTTAGACGGGATGCCTCTCGCGTGAGGCGCACCAGTTCTTTTGCCAGAAACTGCAGCGCTTCTCGCGGTGGAGTGCTCGCCTTTTCTTGACGGCAGAGCTTAAGCACCGTATCTCGCGATTCCGGCATACCAATTAATGTCTTGTGGTCGGCAAAGCGAATCGCGCGTACTTTCATGCGCGCCCAGACGCGCTCCATTGAGTTCATAGCGCTCCCGGTGAGAGACGCGAAGCGACTTCTCGATAAAGGTGTCGCGTCGCGTCGTTGAGCAGCGCAGAGACTCGAAACAGGCCGTCGCCCGAGAGGCGCAACGCCATCCACGGCGTGCCTTGATGTCGTTGTACCAACAGATACGTTTGATTACCAGCGGCATAGATTGCAAATTGATCCGATTCCGCAATCTGTTCCAGACCCTCGAAGGCCGCCCGGTCGATCTCCCCGCTGAGATACATGGTTCCGCTCCGCTCTTAGAATCTCGATCCGACCCTAAAATGGCCGGCCGTACAAATATCCGTGATCTGCTTGCTACTCAGCCGACGGAAGGTCTTGTTGCCATACTCAAACTCTTCACCGGCTTCAGTGGCATCGTAGCGCTCCTGCGCACCAAGATTTAGTGGCGGCCCTTCCTTCAAAATTTGATTCTTGAAGTTAACGCGGTAGGCGACGTCTCCCGCAAACAACACGACGTCACCGCGACCGTTCGCATAGCCTCCGTGAACCGGTTCGGAGCGCTCCGAACGCGGCCCCTTGACGGCTCCGCTAATAGCAAGCGTGGCAATCGGGAATGAAGTATCCATCATACGTTACATTAAACCGCGAAAAGGCATAGAAGGTTGCGCTAACGTTAATCAACAGAGCAGGAACGCCTTTGTTTTCGAGACGATACCTGTATAATGCCGCTCGCGCTAGCTTTGCTCGCGCTCTTTCTCTCGATATGGATCGTGATTCCAGGGCCGATCGTTCCACTCTTCGTTCTGACGGTAGGGGGAACCGAACTCTGGCCGATTTTGACGGTTTTCAGCGCTATCGCCCTGTTCATCGCGTTGCGCTCACACGGCTCTCTGCGACCCGCGGCCACGTCGATCGCGCTCCTGGCCTTGTTTCTTACGCTCGTCCCGCCTATTGCCTATGCGATAAAAGGCCCTCGCGTCCCGCTATCGGCTTTCCTGATGCCCCGCTCGGGACGTGAAAACGCAACCGCCGTTCGTCCTGGCGCTCCCCTCGTGCTCGCGATTTATGGCGGCGCATGGGAGCATGGCTCTCCAAAAAACGATGCGCAGCTCAACGCAATCGTCGCTTCGTGGGGCTATCGCGTCGTTGCGCTGAACTATCCGCACGCGCCAGGCTCTCGGTGGCCCACGCAGCGCGACGCCATTCTTCGCCAGATCGATTCGCTGCCGACCGGCCGCATCGCCGTGCTCGGACACTCATCCGGCGCACAGTTGGCCGTGATCGCGGCCGCCTTGCGGCCGCACCGCATCAGTGCCGTGATAACCTTCGAAAGTCCGGTAGATCTTCGACTTGCGTACGAGTATCCGCCCCAGCCCGACCTTATCAACGTGCGTCAGGTTATGCTCGACCTTTGCGGCGGCCCACCGGAGCAGCAACCGGCATGCTATCGAAGCGGATCTCCGCGCTACGTCGTCCATGCGGGTATGCCGCCGGTGCTTATGATCGCGGCGGGTCGCGATCACGTCATCGTGCCTCGTCTGGAACGTTTCTTGCGCGACGAACTGCGGGGTTACGGCGTGAACGTTACCTACGTTGAGCTGCCTTGGGCCGACCACGCCTTCGAGGACGTCCCCACCGGTTTTCACGGTCGCATCGCGCTGTGGTACCTTCACCAGTTCCTGGACCTTCACTTGAGCGGACGTTAGATAGTGCCGTTGATGCGACGCATCGCACTGGTCGTGCTAGCGACCTTCTTCATAGCGGCCGGCATCAATCACTTCGTGCATCCCGGCGTTTACACGCGGATCGTTCCGCCGTGGCTTCCCGCACCGGCTCTGCTCGTCCAAATCAGCGGCATCTGCGAGATCCTCGGCGGAATCGGCGTGCTGGTTCCCTACACCCGACGATTCGCCGCCGCGGGTCTTATCGCGCTGCTTATCGCGGTCTTTCCGGCAAACGTACAAATGGCGCAGCACCCGGAGCTTTATGCAGATCTGGGTACCGCACTGGCGTTTTACGTTCGGCTTCCAGTCCAGTTGGTTCTTATCGCTTTGGTTTGGTGGATCTGCATCCGGTCGAGGGCCCACTTGCCAACGGCCTAAAATCGGTCTATCGTCGGATAAGGCAACGGTCGATCCTCCATTCTTAGCTTGGGGGGCAAAGATCATTATTATTAGCTCTTCCGATGCTTACGAGGTCGAAATAGGCCTCTGCATTTTCTTGGTTATCGCTGCGCTTGCCGCAAGCGTTTTCGAGGGCTCGCGGGAACGAGACAATCCCATCTCGAGATGGGAACGCCGTCAGTACGTCGAGCTGATTGGTCTGGTCGTACTACTCGTCCTCGTTACGCTCGCAGTGGTTTCACCGGCGCCGCAACCCTGGCGCTCACCGTTTGTAGTTATCGCCTTCACCGCTGCAGGTGCTGCGGTCGGGCTGCTCCTTCACTTCCCGCTCGATTGGGTGAATGACAAGTTAAAAACTCGAAGCCGCGGCGAGATGGCCGGTCATTATATCGGACTTGTGGGCGTTCTCTACGCCATCGTGCTTGGATTTGTGGTCGTTACGGCTTGGGAACAGTTTAATCGTGCCGACGAAGCATCGACTAACGAGCAACTTTACGCGTACGACTTATTCAATACGATTGCGTTCTACGACTACAACAACGCAAAGGATCTGAAGGTGCGTAACATCCTGTCGAGTCTAAGTGATTACGCTGGTGGGATGCCGGACGAAGGGCAGCAAATGCTGCTGCACGAGGGCCTTTACTCGAGAGAGGCGGGGTACCGCGAACCGAGTTCGGATTGTACCCTGCCAATCACCGGCTCAGCTTCCACCCCCGAACCTGCATCGATACTCAACGACCACAGGATGGTGGTCCTTCGATGCCGCATCTTGCAACTCAAGCCCATCACTCTGCGCGATCAGGCCGTATATGCCAGCAGCCTGCGGCTCCTCACGGACTTGAGCGACATCCGAACTACTCGCAGGCATCACTACGCTAGTCCCGCGCTACAGCCGGAGATGTGGACGGCCTTCGTTATTGGAGGGTTCATCCTTGTCGGAATACTGTATCTCGTAGAAACGAGCTCAAGGGGGCAGAGGGTACGAGCGATGGCCGTCGGGTCGATGATTGGTACGATGTGGGCTCTGGCGCTAATCTTTAACAACCCCTTTTACGGCACTTCTCCAATTAGTTTCGAACCATGGTGTTACATCGGGAAGGCCTTTGCAACCGCAGAGGATTCTAAGCCATCGCCCGATCCGTCATGCAAAACCGTTCGAGCGCGAAAGTCCTCTGTTCCACGCTTCTTACGGTGGCGGCAAGCCGCGCTGGCTCCGCACTTTGGAGCGCAACAGCTTACAACCGGACGCTCGATTGGGCTACATAGTGACCGCTAGGTAGTATCCTGTGGTCGTGCGCGTGCGCTTGGCCATTGCCGGAGCGATCGTGGCGATCGTGCTCATCGGTGTTGCGGTGCTGCGGTTCATCGCGCCGCGGCCGGAGGTTCCATCCGCGGTAGCCGTCGCGGTTCCGAGCGCAACGGCCGAAGTCAGCGCTTCGGAAAGCCCCGCCGCCTCGGCCGCGCCCTCGGTAAGCCCACCGCCGGCCAGCCCAACTCCAACGATTTCGCCATCAGCGATTTCGCCTTCAGCGATTTCCCCTTCAGCCAGCCCGGCGACCGCACCCAGCCCGACGCAAGACCCCAATCTTTTGACCGTGCCCAACGGAGCGATCATTCGCCGTTGGACGCTCGGAACGAACGCCGGGGGAATGTCGCTTGCCCTCGGCAACGGCTTCCCTGTCGAACCCGAGTTCAATCGGCCGGTAGAGTTCGAGTACGAGCTTCCGTCGGTCGCGCACATCGAAAGAGTCGGCGCAATCGTTCGAACGAAGGTCCCCGTGACGATTCGCGTTGCGGCCGGTACGTCGCGCGATGCGTTGCGCGACGCCGGCACGATCACCGTCGCGAGCGACGCGTCGGAGACTGAAAAGACGCTCGACCTCGCAGTTGACGCTCGCTATCTACGATTCACGATCGACCGCCAACCTGCAAGTCAGATCTTGATCGAGCGCATCGCCGCATACGGAACGCCCGGGCCGCCGGAGAACGGCTCGCTCGCCGGGACGTGGATATCGGCGGACTCGGGCGATGCGACGGGCGGTGCGATGTTCGGTTCGGTAAAAGGCTCAATTCCCGATCGACCGCCGCGTGATGCCGGCGGCGCGCCGCGGCGAACGCTCGTGCAAGACGGGCACCTGGTGGAGTTCTTCTGCGCCACCAACAACACGCTGCCGCCCTGGCGCGCCGACATCTCGAAGAACGTCGCCATCGGACCCGCAGGCGAGCAGTTGCAGCTCGCCGGTAATGGGAGCCTGCTGGTGGGGCGGGCCGAGGATCGCAACATCGTGCTGATGCGAAGCGACAGACCAATCGCGGGATGCAGCGATACCGTTGCGGGACGCGGGCCTGCCGTCTTGGTACTCATGCGCGACGGAGGCCATATTCCGCCCGAAATGGATCCCAGCTTCACGCCTGGCTACCGGTTCTACCGCGCATTCGTTATGGAGCTGAACCGGTCGCAACTGAACCGGGCGGCATTCGCCCTCTTGGACGGCGACTGCACCGCGACGCAAGATCTGAGTCCTGCGCAGCAGCGGCTCCTACTCGATTGGGTCGCGGCCGGTCACAAGCTGGTGATACGCGATGCGGACACCTGCTCGTCGTCCGATTATGGCTTCGTCCCATACCCATTTAAGACGGTCGCCACCGGCGCGCTCGGCGCGCGCGGCCACGTGCTCTCGATCGCAGACCCGTCGGCGCTCGGAGCCGGAGCGAGCGACCCCACCCACTTCCTGGACACGCGAGCCTACGTAGCCTCGCAGAGTCAGCAACTCGGCGACGCCGACATCATGCAGACCGACGACTTGCACTGGTGCGGGCATCTCTTTGCCGCTAACGTGGTCGGCGCGACGGGCTGGGTGCACGCGTACGTGCGCTACGGACGCGGCCTCATCATCTATAACGGCTTCGATCACGACGACCTCGCCAATCGCGTCGCCCCTGCGATGGCCGTCACGCGCTACGAATACGCGCTGCCGGCGCAGAGCGAGCTGCCATGCAATGCGCGCGTCGCTTCGGCCCTAACGATTTATCCGTCGGTCGATCGCAAGCTCGCGGCGACCATCCCGGTCGTGCTGCGTGCCGAGCTTTTCCTGGTGTACGCCGACAAGAGCGGCACCAAACGCGCCGTCGCGCTTACGATCTCCGGCGATACGCACTATCGCGCGACGGTCTCCCCGGCGCAGCTCGAGGTCACCGCGGGGAAGCCCGCGCCGATCGTCGCGACCATCGCGCTGCCAAAAGGCTGGAGCGGCGTGCACGCCTTTACCGTTACTGCCAACGGCGGCGACCGCGCCCACGCGCAGACGACGATCTCGATCGATGGTTCGGTTACGCTCGCCAAGGCATTTATGCACGAGCGGCGCGTCCGTATCTACGGCATCCATTTCGACGTCGGTAGCGCGCGCATTCAGTCACAATCCGAGGCAACGATCGCGCAGATCGCGCAAGTCTTACGCGCCAATCCTACCTGGCATCTGCGCGTTGAGGGATACACGGATAGCGACGGAGGCGCCGCGTACAATCAAGGACTGAGCGATCGCCGCGCGCAGTCCGTGGTGAACGACCTCGTTACCCGCTACGGCATTGCCCGCGTCCGTCTTACGGCAGCCGGCTACGGACTGACGCACCCGGTAGCATCGAATGACACGGAAGCCGGCAAAGCGCTCAACCGCCGCGTCGAGCTCGTCCGGTTGTGACCTAAAGGAGGACGTCATGCAGTTGTGGGTGAGCCGAACGTTCGCGTTGGCGGGTGGCGCACTGGCCATCGACCTCGCATTGGCGAGCGCGACGGCAAGTGCCGTTGGGCTAACGTGTGCCGCGAGCGCGGCAGTCCTCGCGGTTGCCGGCGTCGTGCTGCTGTGGTCGCGGCCGGCGGTCGCGGCGGCGTTGACGGGAGCGCTCATCGCTATCGCGTTCGCAGTCAGCGCCGTTGCGTTGGGAACGATCGACGGTCCGGGAAATCTGCATTTCAGCGGACTCTCGCCCGCCGATTCGGCGGCATGCGTCATAGTGCTGGCGATTCTGCTCGCAGTTGGCGCGACGATCTTCATCTTTCGGAACTCGGTGGTACGTATCGTCGCCGTCGTGTTCGGCCTCTACGCCCTGGTCCCGACGCTGGCAAGTTTGCACAATGGCGGCTTGCCGGCCGCGTTTGGCTCCGCGCCGTTGTCGTTTATGCGCGGGACCTACGCGGCTACTGAGATACTGCTTCCGCTGGCTGCCGTTGCAGCACTCGGAGTAGCCGTCGCGCAGCTCGTGCGTCGCCGCGGGGTAAATGCCGTCGTCGCGCTGCTGGTTGCATTTGCGCTTGCCGCATCTTCGAATCTCGGCGCCTTCGCAGCCGGCGCGCAAGGCTTGCCGACGATCGTCGCGTTCGAGCACCCGTCCGCGTCTTCGGGGTCTGCAGTCGCAGGCGAGGCAGCGCCGTCAAATAACGCGCCTACGGCGAACGATGCGATGAATGCATCGCCCTCGGCATTACCTTCGATGAAACCGGCGACCGGCGCCCTTTCGGCGCCGCAGCCGGGCAGCGACTACAGCGTCTTCCTCGGTCCAGCTACCGTCGACGATGGCATACCATCCGCAGAGACGGGGAAAGCAGCGGCCGGAGCCGCGAGTAAGGTGGTGGCGTTATTTGGGAACGAAACCGCGCCGCCTGGGTCGGAGTACGCGCAAGCGATCCGCGATGCAGACGCCAAGCTGCCGGAGTCGGAGTACTCATTGACCGCGCTTGCCCAAACGCAGCCGAGCGATCCGATCGCGCTCTATCGTTTCGTCCGCGACAACGTTGGCGTCGACGCCTATGACGGAATCATGCGCGGACCGCTGGCTACCTGGATGACTCGAGCGGGAAGTCCAAGCGACAAGCTCGTGCTCTTGGCGTGGTTGCTGGTAAATAAGGGCGTTCCGCTCCAGTTCGTTCGTGGTACGCTCTCCGACGGCGAGCGCCAGCGCGTCGCCGAGGCGGCAGGCGCTCCGGTGGAGTCAACCGGCCCGATCGAAAACGAGCAGGTACGAAACACCGTCGACCGCTACGTCAAAGACGGATCATCATTCGCAGGCTGGGCGGCGCAGCAGCTCGGAAAGTCGAACATCGCCCTAGGGAGTGGGAAGGTGAACGACCGCATCGGCAGCCGTCATTATTGGCTGCAGATCGAGCGCGACGGTCGCGCCTTCGATCTCGACCCGACGCTCTCCGATATGAGCGAAGGACAGCATCTCGGCAGCCTCGACCCATCGTTCAAGCCTTGGGCGATGCTGCCCGATGATGAGTGGCATTACGTGCAGGTTCGCGCGACCGCCTTGTATGCCGATGGGACTTCTTTGCCCGTCGCAACGCTAACCGCCAAGACTCCTGACGTCGCCTACGCTCCATTGCGGATTCTGTTTCTCCCGCATGGCAGCAGCGATTTCTCCACGGTGGCGACGGCAAGAACGTTCGACGCCTATCTTCTGAACGGAAGCACGGTCACCGGCCCGCAGACGCTCGATCTCGACGCGCATGGCGGCGTGCGCGTTGTCCACCTAGAAATTCGGCGAAAAGATACTCACGGGACGATCGTCACCTCGGCACGAGACCTGCTGGCGGACGGCACACCCAAGCAGGCCCAAGGGTTGTCGCTCGCCGGGCTTACAACGATGCTGGTCGTACCGGGTAGTGGGGCAAATGGTCTCACGCTCCACGAATATTTCCGGTCGACGGCCGCCGTCGCCGACGCGGTGGCTAACGCAAAAAACGGCGTAGTTGCGCCCGTTGCGGTCTACCCGCTTCGCATCGCCGATTACTTCTCACGCGACGACCTCGTGGCCGAGCAACTTCTCGACGACGCGGGAACCCGCTTCTATCGCGACCGGCCAAATATCGTCTTACAACGGACGCGGTTTTCCGAGGCGAGCCCGCCGGTTGCGCAAACGGAGTTCGATATCGTTGACAATGCGATGGTCGGGGCCGCCGACAGCTCGCGCCAGACGGCCCAAGCAAACCTCGCGCGCGGATATGCCGATACGATGATCGAGCGCGACGTGACAAACGCCAAAGACAACGGTACGATCGCGATCTTCGATGCAGCCAAGAGCGCGGGAGTTGCGCCGATCGTCGTGACGAGCGAGGGAGCCATACCGCAAGCGGTTCGCCAACTGACCCACGGAATCGATCAAACGCTCGCAAATGGCGGCGTCGCGATTGCGTTGGATTCCAGCGTTTCGCTCGACGGGAGAGCAGTCTATGGCTGGTGGGACATCGATGCAGCCGACGGCAACGCCGTCGGGCGCGTCACCGGTGGCGGCGGCGCCGAGCTGACGGAATACGGTTTAGTCATGAGAGAGATCTCGACGGGCCTTTGGATTCAGGAGATGGGCGAGAGCATGCACGAATGCCATTCGGGTGGGGATTGCCTCAAGGCGGTCTGCGAAGCGCTGGTCGCTACCATATTCACGGGCGCCGGGTGGAAGCACGCCATGCATGTGAAGAGCCTCGGCGCTATAGCAGGCGGCGTCGCTATGGTCGTCGTCGGAGAGTTCCTGGGCGGAAAGGCCGTTGGCTCAATGTGCGGCGGATCGCCCGGCGGCGAGGGCGGAGGCGGTGGAGAGGGTGGCGGCGGAGGCAACGAGTGACTCCGCCACTGCTGGTCCGAGCGGTTTAGTGATGCGGTGGTCGGGCGCCCCTGACTTCAGGTGACGGAGCGCGCATTGCTGCCTGCGGATGCGACGGCTGTCCCTGCGTTATTCCACCTTGGAAGTGCGACGGCTGAGCGTGCATTGCAGTTTGCGAATGGCCCTGGAACGCTCCGTGCGACGGCTGGTGCATTGCAGTTTGCGAATGGCCCTGGATGGTTCCATGTTGGTGCGCTATCTGTTGGTGCGCTATCTGTTGGTGCGCTATCTGTTGGTGCGCGACTGACTGATGCGCGACCGTCGAACCGTTGGCGCTCGTGGATCGAACATCACGTTGAGCGACGCGTCTATCCGCCGCGGTAACCGGTGCGGCGTGTTCCGGTTTGTTCGTCGCGCTCAACGGATCGCGGACCGCCGATACCGGAGGTCTGCCGTGATTGACCGAGGCCGCAAGGCTCCGGTCGCGCGAGGCGACGATCGAATGCTCGCGCTGCAGCGCCGTCGGGCCGATGCGATGCCGCCTTGCGGCAAGCTGTGCCGCCGTTGGCCGCGCCGAAACTCCGCCGCGTCCGCCGTTGAAGCTCACCCGGCTGCGAGTGACGATACCTCTATTGATGACGGTCTTGTCGACGTACGTGTTTCGGATCGTCGTCCGATTGACGTTCATCACGGCAGTGTTGTAGCTGAAGGCGCCGCCGATCCAGCTGCCGCCGACAAAGCCCGTACCGAAGTAGCCAAACCCGTAGTTAATTCCGCCGTAGAAGCCCACGGTCGGGCCCCAATATCCCTGGATATACGCGTACCCGGGATCCGCGTACGCCCAGTAGCCCGGAGTCCAGTAAAGACCAACCGCCGGCGGCGGAACCCAGACCCCGGGAACCCAGTAGTAGCCTGCCGGTCCCCAGCCCCAATACCCGGGAGTCCACATATAGTCAGGGTAAGGTGCAGGCGGCTGCGCGTAATACGGGATCGCCGGCGGGGGCGCGCCGACCGTAAAGCCGACGCCGACGCCGACCGAAACCTGCGCGGCGGCAGGGGCGGGCGCTGCCATTATCAGGATCGTCGCGATGATTGGGGGCAGAAGCCTTGGGATTTGCACGGTTTCCTCGCTTTTTTTGAGAGTTGCGGCCTCAATTTTTACCCCGCATCTCACGTTTAAAAGCGCCGCGCGAATGCTTAGGCGGCCCCATTCCTAGCTAGAGTATGCTCGATTTCCCGCCGCGTAGTCTTCCGTAAACCGGTGCGTGATGCGAGTCCTTTTAGTATGAGAACTCTTGCAGCTGGTTGCCCGCAGCACCGTTCACCCAGCCCGTGCGTTTGCTCGGGTTGATCGAGATACGCACCGGGATCACGTAGTCGCCCGCGGCCGTGAAGCCGAAGCCGTTAATCGACTCTAAAAGCGTGCCGTTCTCCTCGTAAACTTGGATGCTGCTGCCCGAGCCCGTGGGCGACTCCGGTTGCGCGATCAAGAAGAGTTGATTTTTCGAATCGTTCGCAACGAAGGCCCCGGCATAATACTGGCCGCCGCCGGGCAGCGTCTCGTGCGTGCCCGTCTGCTTTGCGACGTCGTAGAATTCAACGCCGCCGTCGAGCTCCGTCGTCGTGCACGCGATCCCGGTAGCCGAGTCGTAGCCAATCCCGTTGGCGTAACCGCAGCCGACGGAGCCCGGGCACTGCACGCCGCCGAACTGCGCAATCTTGCCGCTCTTGAGGTTGATGAGTGAGATTACCGGCGGCGGACCGCCCGCGGCGCCATAACTCGGCGAGCTGGCCATCACCGCGAGATTATTGACGGTGTCTTCGGCGAGCTGCGGCTGGGTTCCCAATGAAAAATCGCTCGAGGACAGCCCGATCACCTTGCTGACCGTGTCTTTCCCGACATCGGAGACGATGAGCTTCGAAGGATCGGAGCCAGAACGCTGGTAACCAAAGAGCACGCTCGTCGACGTGCTTTGGTTCGGCGCCCATTCGAGCACGTTGAACAGCTTGATGCTCGCCGACCAACGATCGTTCATCCGTTTCTTAGCTACCGGATCCAACACGCGGTACGTATCTTTGGTGGGCGTCTTCCCGGCGATGCCGGCCTTCTGAAAGTCGACAAGCCCAACGTCGCCATCGAAGATGCCGTCAGCGACGTAATCGTCGCCCTTCGTTACTTTCTTTCCCTCAACGACGCCCAGTGTCTTGGTGACCTTCCCGGTGCTCGTGTCGAAGGTCTGAACCGAGATCTCGGATCCCGTAGCCGAGGTCAGCAATCCGTCATTGCCGTTCTGGTCGGTGTCGAACCCAAAGATCTCGCCGCCGTCGGAGGTTGTGAGAACGGGACCGAGCTTTCCCGTGTTGGCGATGGCGCCCGCTGCGCCTTCCGCGGCCGGCACACCGTTTAGGCCGGCGCCGCCGCTTGCGGCGCACGCGCATAGGGTTGAAAGGGACAGTAACAGGCCCGTCGTCGCAGCCAAACGATTCATGGCGCTATCCTCCGGTCAATTCATGAAAAATCTATAAAGCGGAAACCAGCAACTGACGCCGAAAAGCCACGCCCGTGCGGGGGAGCTCCCCCGCTTTAAAAAAGCGTCGCACTTTTCTGAAAGAGGCGTTCTAATGGAACAGACGTTGTTATGCAAGACGTTTTCTCCGGCCATCTACAATTCCTTATCCAGCGTTGAAGATGCCGACAAGAAGGTGAACCAAAATGATGCTCTGGCGGTGTTCCTCGATGGGGCAAAGCCGATCTTCTATACACACAGCATGCACGATCGTTTTGGCGTAGCGTTACTGCATAAGCACTATGAATGTGGCGATAGCGAACACGTCATTCAGCACGAAGAGATAATCGATTCCGAGAATGCTTTGGTGACGCGTCCAGTGCACGCGGCACCCTCTCGGGAGGATGCCGTTCCAGTTGTCTGGTCGTTGATCGACGGAACGTACCATCCTCTTGAGTACTCTACCGACGCGTTGGCTCGTGAACTCTATGGGACCGCGAGCATTCCGCAAGCGTTCCTAGAGGATTTCGCGGACTTCCTGCGTGTCTCTCCGCTCGGGCGCCAGATTGGATTGGCAGTGGTTAACCGGGAGCTTTTTACAAAAGCGCCCGCTTCACTTGGTGCAGTCGAGTTTTCCGGGCTCGATCGCACTAGCGTCGTATATATGAGAGACCGCGTCGAATATAAGGACAGAACCATACAAACGGCCTGGAACTTCGCAATGGCCGGTACCCAAGGCTGCAATCAAACGTGCTTCGTCGACGGCTCTGGAGCTCACGTCGGGCACCACAAGCCCGTCACTACGGGTTGCAGCATGAAATGCGACATAGACACCCTTGGACGTCACTACGGGCACCACATGTCCGAATAACTGCATTCGACCCTTGGAGCGAGTCGTGGCTCGGTGAATCCACCGATGTTATTAGCGGATCACTCAGCGCCCGTTCTGGTCAGCGACGACGAGGCGGCACGCAACGTACGGACGTCAACCATACCTCTATCCAGCCTAGTCTTAGGAAAGACCGCGCCGGACGAGGTGGAGCGTGCCTTCTCGCGTCGGGGCTGCGGCGCGGTGCTCGTCCGGTTGGATGAACTCAATAGCGACTTGTACGACACGTTCTACCGGTTGCAGTGGCAACTATATAGCCGTGCCTTTGATGGCGCGGCTGACGCCGAAGATGCGGCGGCGCGCTTCGAAGCTTTGGATCTGCGCGTCCGGCTGCTCATGTGTCAATGCGCAATCGGCGTCGCGCGCGCGCGCATGGGTCTCGCGGGCGGGACTTCATTGTCACTCGAGAACCTCGCGAAGTTAGCTCCTTCTCCCTTATCTGCAGCCGTAGGGCGACCGTTGATCGCGAACCGCCAAGAGTTCCACGCTTCCGTCGATTGGTTGATCGAACAGGCGAAGGCCGGACGGCTGCAACGCGAAGAGCATCCCGATATCACGGTAGTTGCGGACCTGAGCAGTAACGAGGGCAGAACGGCAATCCTCGGTCGTGTCCAGGCTGATGAAGCGCAACTGCTTGCGTTGTACGACGAATGGAAATCTGCGGGCCCCGAGGAGCAACGTGGTCACGGAGACAAATGCAACGGAAACGTGTACTACGGGGCGTTCAGGGGGCGCACGCACGTGGATGGCGGATCGACGATGACCGTTCTTCTTGGGCCGGGCGAGGTGCGCGACGGTCGTGGGCGGCCGGCAGACGGCGGTACGAATTGCCGTCAGTACGGCGGAACTCTGATCGTTAAGACCCCAGCAGAGGAAAAGTTCACGGCACTCCCCTACCGGCTGTCTTGCGGCTCACCCTACGTGGTTGTCTTTTTCAATGAAACCGATGGAGTTTTTGAGAAATCCGGCGCCCGCGCAATCGGAATCGACACGAATGCACTAGGGTGGCGGGCGACCGTTCACGGAGTCAGTCGGATTGAAGATACGCGGTTTAGCCGGGGTCAAGCAGTCGTGCTGCTACGATTGACGCACGCCGATCTGGCATGAGACCTGCGAGCATTCTTCGCGGCGCCGGCCGGTTTGCGTAGCTGAAACAACGCTGCCTACGCGGCCGTACAACGGACCAGGGGAGGAGCAAAAGGCATGGACTCAACCGACAAAGCCGCGCGCGTGGCCGGGGCGATTTATCTCTTTGGAGTGATTACCGGGCCGTTTAGCCTGATGTACGTCCCCAACACGATTATCGTGACGGGAAACGCCGCTGCGACCGCGGCCAATATCCTGGCTCACGAGGCGATTTTCCGTCTGGGTATCCTCGGCGATCTGCTCACCGGAGTTTGGGCGCTCGCGATTACGTTCGCGCTCTACCGGCTCTTCAAGGGCGTCGACCCAGGCCTAGCTGCGGTGATGGTGATTTTGGGCGGTGTCATGCCGGCCGGCATCTTTTTCGTCAACGCGCTCAACTGGATCGCGGCGCTGATGCTCGCGCACGGCACCGACCTCGCCGCCTTCACCAGCGCGCAGCAGGACGCACTGGCAATGCTGTTCATGCACCTCCACTCCAAGGGAAACACCATCAACTCGATCTTTTGGGGGCTTTGGCTCTTTCCGTTCGGCGCACTCGTAATTCGGTCGGGCTTTCTTCCGCGCATTTTGGGCATGTGGCTAATCGGGGGCGGCTTCGGCTACCTCGCCTTGAGTTTCGCCGGACTCTTCGCCCCGCAATACCAAGACACGGTCTTTACGATTTCGCAGCCCCTGCTCTTTTCCGAGCTCGCGATCACGTTCTGGCTGCTCGTCATGGGGACAAAGGTTCGACCATCCGCCGTGCCCGCCGCGTAGACGTGGCGATTGTCGTTTTCGTGCGTGGCGCCAACGTCGGCGGCCATCGCCGATTTCGGCCGGCCCTCGTCGCGAAAGAGCTTGCGCGTTACGACGTCGTCAACGTGGGTGCGACTGGTCTCTTCGTCGTTCGCAAACCCGGATCGCAACAGCAGTTCCGCTCCGCGCTGCTGCGACATCTTCCGTTCGAGACGCACGTCGTCGCGTGCGATGCACGCGAGATACTCGCGCTCGAAAACGGCATTCCATTTGACGGTGGCGGCGAAGCCGAGGACGTCGTGCCGTTCGTAAGCGTGCTGGCTTCGCCCGTCCGCGGACGTTTGCCGAAGATGCCCTTCGGGATTCCGAGCGACGAGGAATGGTACGTCCGGATCCTGGGTCGCAAGAAGGCATTCGTCTTCGGAGTCTATCGGCGACATATGAAGACCATCTCCTACCTCGGCCAAATCGACAGAGCCTTGGGCGTGCCGGTTACGACACGAAACTGGAATACGATCGTCGCAGTTCAGAAAATCCTCAAGCAGAAGGTTTAGAGCCGTTCAGCCCTCCAGGCCGTGAGCTCGGGCCATTCGCTCGATGTCGCCCAACGTCGCAGCCGACAGATCGGCATCCTCCGCAGCAACGACGCGCTCGGCAATCGCCCGATGCTTTTCGCGAAGGTAGTGCACAAAGTACAGCATCGCGCTGCTCTTTCCGGTTGCCTCACCGATCAGCAGGATTGAGGCAGCGCTTTCGAGCCGTTGCGCTATGCGTTCGTAGTACTCGTCGGCTTCGGGGACTCGTTGGCCTCGGTAATCCGCCTCCTTACGATGCTCGAGGTGACGCTCGAAGCCGTGCGGGTCGTTCGGCTGCAGTTGCCCGCGCTCCGCAAGACCCTTTCCGCTCGGATCGGGCTCGAAGAACCGTGCGCGATGGTGGTCGATCAGCACGACTACTGTCATAATATTACGAAACCTCAGCATTAGACTGGTATGGAGCCGGAAAGTTCGGGTTCATCTGCCGGTAATATCGCACAGTTCCCTCGCCAGCATCTCAAATCATTGCGCTCGCAAATCGCGGTAACCGCCTCCCAGGCCATCATAGGCCGCTCTAAGGCGCCGCGCATTTCAGGGACCCCGCGGTCGCGATACGGAGGACGTTCGGGCCCTTAAATGTATGGTATAGCTTAGAAAGGAGCTCGCTCATGCGATACATCCCCGTATTGGTCTTCGCGCTGCTAGCGGCAGCCGGCGTGGCGGTTTTTGGACTCCACTCCGCGGAAGCCACGACCGTTTCGCCCGCGACGAACTGGACGATTCACATCGACGCCCTCAAACACTTTCCCGGTCATCCCAACGAGGTCGCCCATCATTGGTGCCGATCGATCGGCAACGGGATGCTCGAGTGCCAAATCTACGCGAGCGACGATGCCAACGCCCCTCTCATAGCGATCGAAACGATCGTGCCGACCGCCGTCTGGAAGACGTTCCCTCCAAGCGAACAGGCGCTCTGGCACTATCATCGCGTCGAAATTCCGAAGGTCAGCGCGACGATGCCGGACGCGAGCCCGGCCGAAGCCAAAAAGGTGGTCGCATCGCTGATGGAGACCTACGGAAAAATCTACATCCTCTGGAACCCGGCGGTCTCAAAGTACCCAGTCGGCCAACCGACGGTTTACAATATGGAGCACCCATAGCGCATGCGGGGGTCTTGGTTTCAGAGTTTTTTCACATTTGGCTAAGACGATAGGCTGGCCGAGAAGGAGCCTAAAATGACCTGCAGTCCATCAGTACTTCGACCGTTTGCCGCTCTCGCCGTAGCGGGTCTGCTTGCCGGCTGCGCCGGCGCTGGGGCGGCACCTCCGACCTCGTCCGCCATGCCGCTTGGCGTCTTGCCGGCGGCATGCAAAGTGGATCACGGCGTTTCGGTTAAGCCGTGCTCGCTGAACCTGTCGTGGTCCAACGCGAAGGTCACGGTGAAGACGTCAGGTCCAAAGGGGAGCGTTTTCAGCTTCAATGACAAGACCTGTGCGGCGGAAGACGTCGCTACGGTTTCAGGATCCGGCGACTCCTACGTCGTGACGTGGGGCACAAAGTCCGGCAAGTGCACCGTCGTCTTCACCGCTAAGGTGAGCGGCAAGAAGATAGGCACGGCGAACCTCAGCGTTAAGAACACGGTATAAACCGGCTAGCCTCCAACGTCTAGCAAGAACTGAATACCCGCCTTCGTCGGGTTGGCCGCATCCGAGTTGGTCAGTATCGCGACGGCAAGCGATTTGGCCGGGATCATCCCCATGAACGAGGTGAAACCTCCGGCTTCGCCATCCTTCCAAATCATTTGCGGTTTCCCGGGTGCGTACGGAAGCTGCCAGGCCAACCCGACGTTGGTATGCGGGTCACCATACTTCGCACCGCGCCAATGCACTTTCTGCGTAAGGCGCAGCGCGGTCTGGAGTTCCGGAGCGACGTCTTTTAACTTGCCGAGATTCGCCTTGAGAAAGCGCAACAGATCGGGGGCATTCGAGCGTAGGTCCGTGGGCGGCGGGGAGACTTTGCCGTCCTCCTCGTGCCCTTTGACGGAAAGAACCTTATGCGCGCCGGTGTTGCTCAGCCCGAGCGGTTTGGTAACGTAGCGCGCGAGAAGGTCGGTGTACGTTTCGCCGGCTACCTCGTTCGAATCCGAGACGGCAAAGCCGAGCGTGAAGAAGCCCCAATCCGAATAGTTGTAGCACGTGCCGGGCATTTTGCCGACGCACAGATCGTGGCTGCTCGGCGAGCCGGTGTTCTTCCACTTAGTCCACCAGGCGATCTGCGCTGCCGACGGGGGTTTATCGAAGAAAAGCGTGTTCTCGGTTTCTGCACCCACGGTATCCGGAAACGAGGATGTGTGGGTGGCGAGGTCGACGAGCGTGACTTCTTTGATTGCGTGGCCGTGCTTGCCGACTGATGACGGAAGGTACTTTACGACGGGGTCGGTCAAGCTCTTCGACGGCCTCTTGCCGCCGCACTCATACGCGAGCATCGTCGCAGTAAAGACCTTGGTATTCGAGCCGATGCCGAAGATCCACGACGTATCGACGCGATTGCTCCGAACGCCTTTGGCATAGCCGCGAAGCTTCGCCACGCCGTCGTTGTAGAGCGCCGTAGTAACGTAGGGCGCCTCGGCGCAATACTTCTCGATGTAGCTATCCAGTACTCCCGCGCCGTGTCCATCCTCGCGTAAATTCTCGCTTGCAGATAAGAACAGGGGAGGGGTCAGTCCGCGAGTTCCACAGCCGGCAAGAACGCTTAAGCTTGCGCCCATGAGAAGCAAGTCGCGACGGGTTGGATTGCTCATACACTCCTCCGCTAGTTGAGGTAGCGTCCAGCGTTTGGGGGTTTACAGTTGAAGGCCTGCAACGCTCGCCGGGAGGGGTCCTCGGCGCCGGCGAACGAACGGCCGTTGACCGGAGGCAAACGCGTGACAAGAGCTTCGAACTGGGGGATAACGCTGCGGCAGGCTGCGCTGATTGCCGGCTTTGCCTACCTATTGGATCCGGTGAGTTACGCAGAGTTTACGCTCTACCCCAAACTCGTCATCCCCGGACATATCGAGCAGACGGTTGCGAACATCACCGCTCACGGTGGAGCGTTCGTCGCTATGATGCTCTGCTATTTCATTAACTTCATCGAGGACATCGTCATCGCGTGGGCGCTTTACGTTCTGCTCGCGCCGGTCAACCGTTCGCTTTCGCTCTTAGCCGCCTGGCTCAGGCTAATATATGCGGCCCTCGCGTTGGCCGCCACGCTAAATCTAGTGACCGTCTACCGCGTGCTCAACACGCCCGAGTACGCGGGAGTCTTCGGATCCCGCGCGCTGCAAGCCCAGGTCGACCTGCTGCTCCACTCGTTTCGCTATGAGTATGCGTTCGTCTTGATAATCTTCGGAATTCATCTGTGCCTGCTCGGCTACCTGTTGTTTCGCTCGGGCTACACCGGTTGGATTTCAAAGGCCGTCGGCGTACTGCTCGTCGTTCCCGGGATCGGCTGGATCGTCTACGAGCTCAGCCCATACCTGTATCCTAACGCGAACTTAGACTGGTTGTTCTACACGTTCTTCGGGGAGCTGATCTTCATGTTGTGGCTCCTGATCGCGGGCTGGACGCTTAAGGAGCCCGCGAGCCAAACCGTGGAGCCGAACCTTACCTAGATGAACTACTAGGCGCCCCTAAGCGGAAAGACACGCATATGAGCAAGTCACCCGATTTTGCAACCGTCTTCGACGAGCATCTCCGCGACGAGTTTGAGCTGCACGATGCGGCGGCCACGATGACGACGATGAGCGAAAGCCCTCACCTCTACCACGTGCCCACGATGGTCGGCGGTAACGGAAGAAACGAGATATTCACGTTCTATAGAGACCACTTCGTGACCAAGTGGCCTAAAGACACGACCGTGACCCCTATCTCGCGAACGATCGGCGAAGATCAACTCGTCGACGAGCTGGTCATGCACTTCACTCACGACACTGCGATGGATGCGCTGTTGCCCGGCGTCGCACCCACCGGAAAGCCGGTCGCGCTGCCGGTCGTCGTCGTCGTAAAATTTCAGGACGGCAAAGTTGCGCACGAGCATATCTATTGGGATCAAGCCTCCTTGCTCGTGCAAGTCGGTTTATTAGATCGAGCGAAGTTGCCGATTACCGGCGCGGAACAGGCGCATAACCTGATCGATGGACGCTACGCGACAAACGAACTTCTCGCCGGTCTATGATATGAAGCGATTCATGCAGGCGGCGCTAGCCGCGGCCGTCCTTGCCGCCGTTCCGGCCGGGGCCGCCACCGTTCCAGCGGCGATCGTCAAGCCGAACTATCCCGTCGTGCCGACCACGCGTAACGGTAGTCACGATTTCGATTTCGAGTTCGGCACGTGGCGCACGCACTATCGCATCCTGCGGCATCGCCTCGTGGGCGACCATGAGTGGTACGACTGCTACGGAACGTCGGTCATCCGTCCGTTTTGGGGCGGCAACGGCAATCTGGAAGACGGCGATCTGAAATGCCCGCATCGTTACATCGGCGGCATGACGCTTCGCCTGTACGACTCGCGCACGCATCAATGGACACTCTGGTGGGGAACGCGCGCGCTGGCCGTCGCCCCGCCGGCGCAGCTCGGACATTTCAACGTCAACGGCGTGGGCAATTTCTACGCGTATGACTCCTGGCAAGGCAAACCGGAGATCACGCGCTTTCAATGGACCCGCGTAAACGGTAATCCGCACTTCGAACAGGCGTACTCAACCGATGGCGGCAGGACGTGGGAGACGAACTGGACGACCGACTACGAGCGCGCCGCTCCCGTTAGCGCCGGCGTCTGGAACGCGAGCGATCCGGCCGGCCAAGAGGCGCACGGCTTCGACTTTCTTATCGGAACCTGGAAGACGCATTACATGCGCCTACGCCGCCCTCTCTCCGGCGAGCACGACTGGTATGCCTGCGAGGGCATGTCGGTGGTACGGCCGTTTTGGGGCGGAAGCGCAAACCTCGAAGACGGCGACCTGCGTTGCCCCTCACAGTATATTCGCGGCATTACGCTGCGCCTCTACGACGTTGCGTCGCACCAATGGCTTCTCTATTGGGGTACGCAGAGGAAGGGCTTAGCGACCGGACTCCCTCAAGCGGGGCGCTTCGGTCCAAACGACGTGGGCGATTTCTTCGCGCCCGATACCTTCGACGGCAGGCCGATCATGGTTCGCTATCGCTGGTTCGCTCGCCCCAAACGACCTCGCTTCGAAGAAGCCTTCTCGGCCGACGCCGGCAAGACGTGGGAGACAGTCTGGACAACCGACTATACGCGCAGCGCACGCTGAGGCACGTTTCTGCTACACTGGCGGAATGAGCTTTCCGTTTATCTCCCTGTCCATGCGGGCTTCGGTCCTAGCATTCTCGGTCGCGCTGCTGGTTGGATGCGCCGGCGGCGGCCGGTCCGGCAGCTTCGGCACCGTGCCTGCACTGCCGTCTCAGACGGAGCTTTTGCGCTACGACACGAACGCGCCCGTGCTGCAAACGCTCGACGTCCCGCTCAGCGAGTTTCCGAAGGCGGTCGGAACCCTTCTCACCGGCATACGCGGTAACCTCATCACGGGCTTCATCGATCGAAAAAACGGGTCGAATCTGGGTGTCGTCTACGATCGAAAAACGGGCACCTGGACGCGGATTAGGTATCCCGGTTCGGATAAGACAAGCGTGTACGGCCCGGCCATCACGCAGACGGGGTATCGCGTCGTCGGCAGCTACCAGAAACAGGGTCAGACAAATGCCGACGGCTTCGTCTACGACTCGACGACCAAGAAGTATCTCACGCTCGACGCTCCGCCAAAACTGTGCGCGCCCAAATCGTGCAACTACACGATCGTTCACAGCAACTACGGCGATACCAACTACAAAGCCGTGGGGAACTACAATGCCGTTAAGTCGGACTCGAGCCTGACCGATTCGGCCAAGTATCCCGCGTCTGGGCATGCCTTCATCTACGATTCGGCCACCGCGAAGTTCGCGACCCTGAAGTTCGCCGGCGCCGTCAGCTCAACAGCCTACGGCATTTGGATAGACGGAAAAAGCGTCGCGATCGCCGGCGGCTACACCGACAAGAAAGGTACGCACGCGTACGTGCGCAACCTTGCGGGGACCAAAATGCTCGTCTACGACTGGCCGAAGTCGATCCTCACCCACTTCGAAGGGATCACCGGAGCAGGCGGGCCTGGCAACTACAACGTGATCGGCGACTACTTTGACCTCAAGAACAAAACCCTCGAGTATGGTTTCTTCCTGCCGATTCGCAATTGGACAGCCGGGACCGCCACCGTTATCGGTCCCGTCAGCGCCAACTCGGTCTACAACCGCGTCGTCATCGGCGTCTACGTCGGCGCCGGCCTAATGAACGGCTACATCACGAGGATCCCGTAGAACCGGCGTCCTACGCGTGCAGGCAGTAGTTCGCGGCCGCACCTCGCTCAAGCGCACGTTAGCGAAATCCGGGTTACCGGCCCGTTTTAGCGCCTAGCCGCGTGGGTAGGTGTTGACAGCCGAATAAGGAGATGCACTATGAGTAAGGATCCCTTGGATAACGCAGCAAAGGCGATCAAGAAAACCGTTGACGATGTCGCGGATACGATCCACGAAGGCCAGCACCGGTCGGCGGCGGACGCAGAGAGCGCACGGCGCAGGCTGCTTGGCGACGAAATGAAACCCGGCGAGAAAGCCGGCTCTCTCGTGAATGAGGCGAAGCATCGCACGCAAGCGGAAATCGACGCGGCGAAACGCAAAGTCCGGGAGAATACTTAACCTAACTCTGTCAGGACCCTACGCGAATGTGTGTAATGTAGCCCCAAAATCCGAATACTTTGAGGAGCCAAACGACGACGGCGATAACAACGACTGCATTCAAGAGTGATTTTATTGAGCGGGCCATCGGTATGTAGTTGTTGACCAGCCAGAGCAGAACCCCAACTACGATAAGCACGATAACCACTTCGATCAAAGGCATCCTCTATCTCCCTTACGGCTCGAGATCAAACGCGAGCCCCACGTCCCGTCAGCAGATTGATGACGACTAGCACGACGACAATCACGAGAACAAGGTGAATCAAGCCTCCGCCGAAATGCAGCAAGAAACCCAATAACCACAAGACAAACAAGATCGAAATAATCGCCCACAAGATACCGGCCATCAAAAGCCTCCTTTCAAGTTTCTTCGTTATGCCCAGTTTAGGAGAGAGCCAACCGCCTGCACGCAAACTAAGAAACGATGCCGGTTCTTCGGGGCGCGCAAAGGCATTGAGTTCTAGCTCTTTTTAGCGCCCTTCCTCGTTTTTCGGCCGGCTGTATCGGGCCGACCGACATTCTTGCGGCTAGCTTCAACCTTGAGGACCATATCCTCGGCCGCCTCGCCGCCCTTCTTGACCAAGTCGCCGATCGTACCCATCACCGCGCCGACCTTTTGTGCACCTTTCGCGATCTGCTTTGTCTTACGCGAGACCTTCGATGCTGCGGAGTCCGCTTTTTTTGCGAGAGTCTTCCCGCTGCGCGCAGTCTTCTTCGCCACGCTTTTCGACGAACTCGCCTTCCTCGCTTGGGGCTTGCTAGTGCTTTTCCTTTGTGCAGCTTTCTTGCTCGGCATAATGGTTATTGCACCTCCGGCGCCCCACAAGGGGCGTGATTTTCTTACAAGCGACCTTTCCCCAACTTCAACGTAGGCAAACGTTTTAGCCGCCGACAATTCGGGGAATGGTCGCAGTTAATTGTTTGCTAATGGCCACAGATTAGAGGAGATTGGACTTGGACGTATTGACCCTACTCAAGAAGGATCACAAGACCGTTGGCGGACTCCTAGACCGCGCGAAGAAATGTGAGCCCGGCGACGGGCGCCTCGCGGAGCTCGCCGACGAGATCGAGAGCGCGCTCACCGTCCATGCTGCGATCGAAGAGAAATATTTCTATCCCTGCCTGCAAAACCGGTCGAAAAAATCGGACGACATCGTGGACGTGTTCGAGGCCTACACGGAACACGAGCTAATCAAGACGTTGATCGCACTGCTCAAGTCCGGACGCCAACCCGACGCACAGTTCAAGGCAGAGCTGCAAGTGCTGGCCGAAAGCGTCCAGCATCACGTCAAGGAAGAAGAGTCGACGATTTTTACGCTCGCTCGTGAAACGCTGGACGGCGAAGAGCTCGAGGAGCTGGGTGCCGAGATGGAGGCAGCAAAAAAACGGCTGCTGTCGCGGTCGTCGAGAGCGCCCAAGCGCAAAGCGGCGCCCAGGAAAGCCTCGAAAAGGAAGGCATCGTCACCAGCCCGCCGTTAGGACGCCACGGGCCGACCGCTGGACTTCTTACTGCGGAGCGTTAGCCGCCGCCACCGGTTTCTCTCCGGCGGACTTGAGCGTGGCGTTGACGGCGTTGAGCGAAGCCACCCACGCGTCGTACGCCTTCGCCCGCCCGTCGTAATTTCGCTCGAGGCGAGTGTAGAGCGTCGCGGTCGCCTGCGCGAGCGGCTCGTCGTTCATCAGCGCGAGAACGTCTTCGCGCAACTGCCCCGGCTTCTGAATGAAATCCTCGAAGCTTTGCGGCGACGACGTTAGCGTTGCGGTCAACGCATCGATGCCGTCGATCGCCGATTGCAGCTTGGCGGCGCTTGCGGCATCGCCGGGCTTGAGCGTCTTCTTGTCGGCAACCAGCGTTTCGCGAACCGAACTCAACGCGTTGAGCATCGCGTCGACTCGCCCCAAGAGATCGTATACGCGGCGCTGCTCTGCGAACTGTGCCTGGAACTCTTGGGGCGTCGTGGTTGAGAGCGGGTCGGCGATCTTGCGCACGGGAAAGCGATACGTCTTGCCGTCGAGGTGGAACGCCATGATATAACGGCCGGGCGGTAGGGCCGGACCCTCTTCGGGGCCGCGGAAAAAGAACGGCGCGCTGTCGTAGCGGGTCGGGCCGTCGATGGTAAAATCGTAGTCGAACTCATTCTTGCCGTCGCTGCGGCTCAGCCAATACGACTCGCCTTCCTCGCCGGTGAAGATGTCGTGCTTGCCCTCGATGTGGCGCCATAGGTGGCCCGCAAGATCGTAGACGTCGATGGTGGGTCGCTTCTTGGCCATCTCGGGCAGCCAGTAGTAGAGCGTTGCGACCGCGCCGCCGTTGCTCAAAATTCCCCCACCGGGCTGCTGCGCGTTGAAATCCGTATAGTTTCCTTCGTCGTCGCGATAACCGATGAGGTCGATGCCGGGGCGCGGCCCGATGACCAGCGGCGCCGTGGGCGTCGCGCACGACGACTGCTGAACCGGCCGGATATCGTCCATTACCCAAATGGCGCGTCCGTGCGTCGCGATGACGAGATCGTCGAACTGCGGCTCGATGCGAATGTCGCGCACTTCGACGGCGGGCAGATTGTTTTGGAAGCTCTGCCAACTCGAGCCGCCGTCGCACGAGATGCGCACCCCGCGGTTCGTGCCGGCGTAGACGATATTCGCGTTGGCAATGTCGGGGCGAACGGCACGGACGTATTCGCCAACGGGAATACCGTTGCCGGCGCTCTGCCAATGCATGCCGTAATCGTGCGTGACGAAGATGTACGCGCGATCGTCACCCATCGCGTGGCGGTCGGCCGAAACGAAGACGGTGCCGTCGACTCGCGGCGATGGCGCTACGGTTTCTACGGCGCTGTCTGCCGGCAGTCCGGGCGGCGTGACGTTGCGCCAATGCACGCCGCCGTCACGCGTCAGGTAAACGAGGCCGTCATCCGACCCGGTCCAGATCTCGCCCTTGCGTCGAGCGGACGTCTCGATGTCGAGAATCGTGCCGTAGTTTTCGGCGCCGGACTCGTCGTGGGTTACCGAGTTCTTCGCGACTTGCTGTTTCGACTTATCGTTCCGCGTGAGATCGGGACTGATTACTTTCCAGTGCTTCCCACGATCGCTCGTTTCAAAGAGCACGTTGGCGCCGATGAATGCCACGCGGGGATCGTATCCGGCGAAAGCAATAGGCGATTCCCAGTCGAAGCGGTAGCGCGAGGTCGCGAGAACGAAATCTTCTTGCGCGGTTCCACGGTACGGTCTCACGTTCGTCGATTGATGCGAGATGCGGTCGTACACGACGATCTCGCCGTTCTCGGAGTCTGCCCAGATCAGGCGCGAGTTCGTCGGATCCGGAATCGCCCACTCGCCGTCGCCCTCGGTGACTTTGAACCAGTCGCGGTTCGTAATTCCGTCGAAGTTACCGTTGAACGCCGGACCACAGTAGGCGTTATTGTCCTGCAAGCCGCCGCAGACGAGATACGGGATCGTGTTCGAAAGCCCGACGCGATAGACTTGCCCGATTGCGATGTTCCGGGAGTTCGACCACGTCGCACCGCCGTTCGCCGAGATTGCGATGCCGCCGTCGCCGGCCAGGGCCATGCGATTACCGTCCGATGAGATCCACATATCGTGCAGGTCCGGATGAACGCCGAAGGCGGAGAGGTTAAACTTTTCGCCGCCGTTATATGACGTTGCCAGAAGCATGCTCACCGCGTAGACAGTTCCGGGGTCGCCCGGCGCGACGCGCACGTGCGAGAAGTAAAACGGGCGCTGATTGGCCAGCGAGTCGCTGCTGACCATCTTCCAGGTGACGCCTGAGTCGTCGGAGCGCCAAAGAACGCCGGCGGCCGACTCGACGAGCGCGTAAATGCGATTGGGCTGCGACGGTGCGATTGCCACGCCGATACGGCCGATCGGCGCGGCGGGAAAGCCGTTGCCGGTCACTTCCTTCCACGTTCTCCCGCCGTCGATCGAACGGTAGAGCCCGTCGTCACCCGTCCCGCCGCTAACGATCGCCCAAGGGCGGCGCAGGACGTGCCACATCCCAGCGTAGATCACGTTGGGATTCTTCGGGTCCATCGCCATGTCGCTCGCGCCGGACTGCTCCGACAGATAGAGCGTCTTGCTGAACGTCGCGCCGCCGTCAAAAGAAACGTAGACACCGCGCTGCGGGTCGGGGGCAAACACGTCGCCGAGCACTCCGACGACGATATGCTTCGGATCGGCTGGGTCGAGAAGGATGCGCGATATGCCGGGCGCGTTTGGGAAGGTTACGACTTGCCACGAGCGACCTCCGTTGGTCGAGTGGTAGAGGCCGCTCTCCGCAATCACGTCGTTGCGCGGATTCGTCTCGCCGGCTCCGACCCAAACGTCGCTGTCGTCATTGGCGGCGACGGCGATGGCGCCAACGCTGCTCAAATGAATGAGGTCGGAGACGTTCTGCCACGACGTGCCCCCGTCGACGCTCTTCCAAACGCCGCCGTCCGCACTCCCCGCATAATAGACTAGCGGATGTAGGTTGCTTCCCGCGACTGCCGTCGCGCGTCCTTCGGGAAGCGCGGGGCCGATTGCGCGCCAGCGCATCTGGGCGACGGGCCGTTCGTCGGCGTGCGCGACGAGAGGTGCGGCCGGCAAGAGAACGCCGGCCGCAAAGAGCACGAGCCACCAACGCACCGCGTCAGTTGCCTTCGTCTTGAACGACTTTGCCGTCGATCTTCACGAGGGCGCTCACATCCTTGCTCTGCGTCTGCAGCCAGGCCCCGTTTTCGAGCTTCCACGTGTCCTGCGAACCGCTCGTCGCGTCGATCTCGTGATTGCCGTCGGGCGCTTGTAGCTGGCCGGCGATTTTGGAAGTCACAACTACGACGATCGTACTCGGATCCGTGAGCGTGGTGGAGCCGATCGTGTTGGCGCAAGAGGTGACGTGCAGTTGTTTGATCTCCTGCTTGCCCTGCGCGATGAACTCGTCGCGCTGCATCTGTTTCCCCTTGAAATCGACGTGCACGAAATCGGGCGCGAGCATGGCAAACGCCGCGTTGAGATTCGCATCGGTCGGATCTTGGGTCGCCGTGCAGTCGAGTTGATAACTCGACGCGATAACCTTTTGGGCAGCATCCGGCACGGCGTCGGCCCTCGCTGCCAGCGGAAGGGCAACGGCCGCGTACAGCGCCGCCATCGCAATCTTTAGTAGCATCCGTCGGACCTTTCTTTTTGGCGTGGTTCCCGAGATACCGGAGAGGCGCCCGGGATGTTTCGCTCAAGGAGCGTTGCATCTTGCCTCACGGTCTAACGCTCTATCGGTAAATAAGTCGCCTCGCTCGTTACACCGGCGGCGTCGAGCCGCCTAGCAGATCGGCTATCTTCTGACCGTCGGGGCTGCCCAAGCCGGTACAGGCATCCCATCCCGGTGACGCGCCGAACGCGCCGTTGTTCCCGACGGTGACGTCCCGGCAGGCCGCCGCGCTACCATAGAGCTTTGGGTTGATGAAACCCGCTAAACTTCCGCTCGCGGCGTTTATCAGCGTGATCAGCGCCGCCCATAAAGGAGCGACCGCACTCGTGCCTCCGATCACGGTATCGTTACCGTCGACGCGCACGTTATATCCGGTTTCCGGATCGGCGTCTCCCGAGACGTCCGGAACGCCTCTACCCTGAAGTGGACTCTGCTGACCTTGCGCGCTCGTCACCTGAAGATTCTCTTGCCACGCCTGCAACGGGAAGACGTTGCTCACGCCGCCACCGGTGGCTCCCTCATTCGTCGTCGTCTCGTTCCAAACGGTTTCAGTCGAGATCGACCCGCCACTTGCGACCAGTTTCGTCCCCCCACACGCCAACGCATACGAACTCGACGCCGGAAAATCCACGTGGTTAGCTCCATCGTCGACGCCGTCGCTCGAACCGTTGTCCCCAGAGGCGACCGTTATCGTGATCGCCATCGTTGCAGCCCCTTGGAGCGCAGAATCGAGGGCAGTCATCGCTTGCTGCGTCCACGTCGATTCGGGACCCCCCCAACTGATTGAAATAACTCCGGGATTATTGGTCGAATCGTGAACGGCCGTCGTAATTGCGTCGAGGAAACCGGCGTCGGTATTCGGGGCGAAGTAAACGGCAAGCTTCGCGCCGGGCGCGATGGCGCCCGCCACTTCGATATCGAGCATCACCTCTGCGTCGGGACCGTTCGGATCACCGGGCGCATTCGAGGCGCCATCCACCGAGACGGCGACCACCGTGGGAACTGGGAGGTTCAGCGCAGAGAAGTACTGCTGGATGTCCGTCGTTCGAAATCCGCCGCCTAATTCAACTATGCCGATACACGCACCCGCTCCATTCGAGACGGCCGGAAAGCCGTAGATAGATGCAAGCTGATTTGGAGCGAAGGTTCCCGAAGCTGCAGCCGCTCCGGCCGTCCCGCCGGAAGCGCGCGCTCGAAAGTGCGGTTGTGCTTGAGGCCGATTGTCTAACCCGAGAACGGCTTCAACGATATTCTCGAGCTCTTCAGGCAGATAGACGGATCCAACCCTGCCCCGGTAAGATCCGCCCTTATACTGAAACGTCTGCAGGCTAACGTCGAAGGCGCTGGAAAGTTGCGCGACCGTACCGGCCAATCTGATCGTTCGCCGTGCGAGATCTTTCTGGATAACCTCGAGCCCGTATTGATTGGCAAAGGCCTCGACCACTGCGAAATCCTTTGGGTCGGCTCCGAATCGTTGCGCGAAATCCTCACGCCGGATGTGTTTGGTGGGCGCCGCAACCGTCGCACTAAGCTGACGTTTGAAGTCGTCGGGCGCGCGACGCCGGACGACGACGGTTACGTCTAGACGTTCGTTTGGATCGGCAGCGCCTACCGGCGTAGCACCCAGATATGGCGTGCGTTCGCTACCCGAAAGAGCCTTCTTCATCGTCGCATACCTCATCACCCGACGCGCGGTCGGAGCCGTGGCATCCGACCAGCCGGCGAGAGCACTTCTTGGGCTACGGGTCGCCAGTCTCCCGCCGCCGAAGGAGCGGCACTTGAACAAAGCCCGGTTTGAAGCATTCTCCGACGGCGTCTTCGCGTTTGCAATCACGCTGCTGGCACTCGGCTTTGTGCTGCCCGTGATGCACCAGCCGCCGAATCGCGAGCTCGCCGCCGCAATCCTGCGGCTGTGGCCGAACCTGATCGCTTACGTATTGAGCTTCTCGGTGATCGGGCTCATGTGGCAAAACCATCACGCGCTCTTCCGGCTCGTGCAGAACGTCGACCGCAAGAGCGTCTTTTGGAACTTGCTGCTCCTCGGAGCGACCGTGCTCATTCCGTTTGCAACCACGACGCTTGGTTCGTATCCGACGTTGCGGGCATCGGCATTCCTTTACGGCGTGGTGCTGTCGACCAGCGCCACGTTCTATAACCTGCTGCTCCGGCATCTCGTGCGCTCGCACGCGTTCGCGCCCGAGGTCTCGCCCGCAGAAATCGCGGCGACCGTTAACGGATATCGTACCGGGTGGTTCGTCTACGTCGGCGCGACGCTGCTTGCGCTCGTCTGGCCAATTGTGAGCTTTGCACTCTATCTAAGCATCGTCGGATATTTTCTGATTCCGCGCGGCGTCGATTCGGATCACCCCCTCAGCGCTCGCCGCTGGTAAACCTCCCAAAACGTAACCGCTTACCTCGTCGCCGATGCGGCCTGTTCGTTCCAGCATCGCACGTTTACGCCCATCAAGAGCAGCCACAGCATCAGGCACGCCTCGGCGAGGATGCCGACGATCTCAACGTACGTGCCGATATGTCGCACGAGCTCCGGCGACAGCACCGTTAGCCAGGCCAAGCCCGACAAGGCCATCAAGGCGCCTAGAAAGCGCGGCATAAACGTCGATCGTAAAATGAGGTACCCGATTGTGAGGTTGAAGCACCCAAAAATCGGCAGCGAGCTGTGCGGTGCGGTAACATTAAAGAGGCTCAACGACTGAACGACGCATCCCGCGATACTAATCACTACGGCGAATATCGCGAGGTTGCGGTTCACCGCCTTGAATATATCGTAAAGAAGAATAGTAACGGCCACATAGATCGCATTCGCGACGAGATTGGCGGCATCACTGTAGGCAACCGGAACGCGGCCGACCAGCGATACCGCAAATATGACGGTTACGAAGTAGAGCAGGTAGACGGCACCAGTCATTCTGGCCCGCAAACGCGTCATCTCGCTACTCAGTGCCGTTCCGCGAGCACGTCGCCTACGACGATGCGAAGCCGCGCGTCGCGCCAGCGGACCGTGCGTCCGGCTAGCCCACAAGTCCATACGGCGATCCCGAAGAGATCGCGAGGCAGCACGAACCATCCTGGGGCGCATGGAACGCCGAGCGCGCGACCCGAGACGCGCTGCAACGCGATACGCGCGAGTGCTGCGGCGAAAAGCACCGCCGCGCGTTTTGGTTGCGGCGCAAGCAAGAACGCTAGCAGTGCGAGCGGCAGCGGGTAGGTGAGGAACATGCCGGCGTAACCAGCCGGCTGCACCCCTCGAATCGTCCGATGCCAGCGCAGCTCGTGGTTCCAGAGCTTCGCGAGACTCGAGTCGGAGACAATCGTCCGTACGACGTAACGTGAGATCACGACCCGATGACCTCGGGCGGCAATGTAATTACCCAGCATGAAATCGTCGGCGAGATGGGGCGCAAGTGCCTCGAAACCGCCGATTTCGGAGAGGACCGCCGAGCGTACCGAGTTCGACGGGCCCAGGCAGTGTCGCGGCGGCCCGAAGAGGCGATTGACGAGCACCGATGGGATAAACTGCTCGTTCATGAACATCGCCGCGAGTCTCCCCGAAAACGTGCCGTCCGGCACGCCGGCGAAAAGACACGTCACGACGCCGACGCCTGGTTCGTGCAACGGCGCGGTGACGGTGCGGACGTACGCCGGGTTAACCCGCGTGTCGCTGTCAGCCAGGATCAGCACCTTATGGCGGACGAGCCGCATCATCGAGAGTACGTTCGCGATCTTGGGGTTGGGCACGCCGGAAACTTCACCGACGTTGATCACGATGTCCCGATCGGGAAGCGCCGCGGCCACGTGCTGCGCAACTGCCAGAGCACGATCGTCGGCCCGCGTGACGCCCAGGACGAGCTGACAAACGGGATAGTCCTGCAAAGCAAACGCGCGCAAGTTCTCCTCGAGGCCGCGTTCCTCACCATGTAGGGGCACGAGCAGCGTGACCGGCGGCAAGTCGTCGACGGTATTCGATTCAGGAGCGCGTCGTCCGAAGCGCCCCACGCATACCAGGGCGACGGCCGCATACCCAATCGCCGCGACCGCGGCGACATCGAGTGCCACGGCCAGGACACGCGCAAACTTCACGCGACGCGATTCGCTGGCCATGGAATGCGGCCTTTTTTCCCGAAGGCAGCGTCCCGATGAGGCCCAACTGGACGATGACCGCGATCACCTACGGCGTGCGCCAGCTCTACCTGCTCTTCAGAATTCGCGTACGCCAGTGGGGCTATTTGCCGGCGGAGCGCGGGGCGTCGGTGCTGATCACAAATCATCAGCATATGGACGAGGGCGAAATGGTCACGGCGCGCACGTTTTTTCGGCACCCATGGAAGCCGCTGGTCATGTGCAACTCCCGTCGCACTTTCGAGACGGGATTTATTGCGTGGCAGATGCCCTGGACCGCGTGGTTTACGCGCGGCTTGAATCTGAGCCGGCTTTGGGCTGCCTATAACATCCTGCCGATCGAGAACCATCTCTTCTCGCGGCCGCTCATCAGCTTAGCCGAAGAGTTGCGATCCGCGCACGGCGATCTGCCGCTCGAAGCGATCTTGCCGGCCGACGCGCTCGAGCCATTGGGCCTGAAAGGGCGAGACCTGAGCGACCTGTGGAAGCCGGCCAACTTCGCGCGGGCCCACGCCTGGGTGAAGGTGGCGAAGCTCAAGCAGCCTTACCGGGGCGAAGCCCTCGAGAACCTCCGCGCCGTGACAAAACGCGATATGGCGGCGATCGTGGAGCGCGTGCGGCCCGGCGCGACTTTCTACGTTACGCCGGAAGGCGACTTCAGTCGCGATGGCCGCATGCATCCGATGCGTGGGGGAATCGTCGAGGCGCTGTCGCCCTTCGCCGATCTTTGGCTGTGCGCGATTGCGTACGACCCCTTCCGACGTGGGCGGCTCGGGATGCTGTACCGGGTGCTTCGATTTGCTGGTGCCGCCGATATTGGGACGTCGCTTGCCGCAGCGCGGCCGATCACGACCTCGGCGCTCTTGGCCACGTTTCTACTCGAGGCTCCCGAGACGTTCACGGCCCAGGATGCGGTGCGCGCGGTGATGGAGCGGCTCGATTCGCTACCCGGAAACGTCTTTGTCGACCCAGAGTTGCGGCACGCGCCGAAGGCTGCGGTCGTCGACGCGCTTGCGACGCTGCGAAAACGCGGTACGCTGGTCGAAGACGCCAAACGCTACCGTCTTACCGGGCAGCGCGCCGATTCACGGTTCCTCCACATCCCCGACATGATCGCGTTCCAGCGCAACATGCTCGACGAAACGTTGGCGTCGGCCCGGCGGCTTGAAAGAGCTGACGGGGACTCTCGGGACGCCGCGGTTCGTTAGACCGTGCATCCGCGCCGACTCCCGCGTCTGCCCCTTGCGGCGGCGCTCGTTACTCTGGCAGTTCATCTCGCCGGCAATCCGCATTACGGCTTCTTCCGTGACGAGCTGTACTTTATCATCTGTGGCTTTCATCCGGCGTGGGGATACGTCGACCAACCGCCGGTCGCTCCGCTTCTAGCGGCGGGCTCACAGCTCTTCGGCCACTCGCTCTTTCTCCTGCGCCTGGTTTGCGCGGTGTTTGCCGCGGCATCGGTGTACACCACGTGCTTGTTGGTAATCGAACTCGGTGGTGGTGCGTTTGCGCAGTTCTTCGCGGCACTGATTGCGGCACTTACTCCGGTCCTCATGGATTTCGGAACGAAGCTGACGCCCGACACCATTGGATTGTGGCTGTGGCCTCTGGCGGCGCTCTACGTGCTGCGCATCGTCAAGGGAGCCAACCCGCGCTGGTGGCTGCTCGCCGGCACGATCGTGGGTATCGCTGTGGAGAGTAAGTACACGGTCATCTTCTTCGCCATCGGCATCGTCTTTGGTCTGCTGGTGCTCCCGCAACGGCGCGTCCTCTTCACGCCCTGGTTTGCGGGCGGCGTTGTCATTGCGGCGCTGATCGCGCTCCCGAACTTCCTGTGGCAAGCCGCGCACGGCTTTCCCATGTGGACGTTGTTGCGCGCAGCGGCGCAGTATAAAGACGTCTCGCTCACGCCGCTGCAGTTCCTAGCCACTCAGCTACTAATCACGTACCCGCTGCTCGCCCCGGTTTGGCTGATCGGATTGGCAACGTTGCTGCGTCGAGCAGACGTCCGCTTTCTGGGCATCGCCTACCTTGCATTGATCGTTCAGATGATCGTTCTGCACGCAAAGCATTACTATGCCGGCGACGCCTACCCGATACCGATTGCCGCGGGCGCGATCACAATCGAAGCATGGACGGCACGCGCAACGCTCTGGCGGCCGGTGCTCACGGCGTACGCCCTCGTTGCCGGCATTGCGCTCGTTCCGTTGCTAATGCCGGTCTTGCCGGAACGCATCATGTCCGCGTACGACCGCACGCTGCAGGCAATGCTAGCGCAAGAAGTGCATCTGGCGGTCACCGAACACACGCAGATCGGCAACTTGCCTCCCGACTGGGCCGACATGCACGGCTGGCCCGAGCTGGCGCAAACCGTCGCAGGCGTCTACGATTCGTTGCCTCCGGCCGAGCGCGCTCAAACCGCAATCCTTGCAAGCAACTACGGTGAGGCCGCCGCGCTCGATTTTTTTGGGCCGCCCTACGGCCTACCGCCGGCGCTTTCGGGCCACAATCAGTATTGGGTCTGGGGCCCGCGCGGCTACAGCGGCAACGTGCTCATCGACGTTCATGGAGACTGCGAAAGCGAGGCGCGCCTCTTTCGAGAGCATCGCATCGTCACCCGCTTCTCGAATCCGTGGGGGCGACCGTTTGAGAACGGTTTTCCGATCTCCCTGTGCCGCGGAATCACCGAGCCGCTGAGCGCCTATTGGCCGAAGCTTCGCAGATTTATATGATCGCTTGGTCCGATCTCGACGGGGCTGCGTAGCCCGGGGCTTGCTGCCTGCAGGCAGGCCGCGGAGCACGGAAGCACGATGTTTCTGGCTGCGCGGCATAAGAGAGCTTGCATCGCGAAGGGATTTGTGAGACACTCCTTGCGCACCAAAGCGCGATCTTTCGAGTGGTCGATAAGTAGCGCCCCACCGAAAGATAGGCTTTCAACATTTCCACTTTTTCCGAACTCCCCATGGATGCCGCCATACTTCGCGGCATCAAAGACCTTCACTATACGGAGACGACGCCCATCCAGCGAACGGCTATACCCGTTGCTCTGGCCGGCCGCGACGTCTTTGCAAGCGCTCCAACCGGCAGCGGCAAGACCGCGGCCTTCGGCATTCCGCTAATCCAGAGATTGCTGGAGCGGCGCACCGACCGCAGCACGGCACTGGTCTTAACGCCGACTCGCGAGCTGGCGCAGCAGATTGCACAGCATCTCGGGCAGCTGGCAAAACATACAAACCTGCGCATCACGCCGATTTACGGCGGCATGGCCATCGAACCGCAGATCAAGAGCATGCGCCGCGGTACCGACATCGTCGTCGCGACGCCTGGACGGCTGATCGATTTGATGCAGCGGAACGAAGCGCATCTCAACAACGTCGCGATTTTCGTGCTCGACGAAGCGGACCGCATGCTCGATATGGGTTTCTTACCCGCGGTAACGCGTATCATCGCCAAACTTCCAGCCCACCGTCAAACACTCTGCTTCTCGGCAACGCTGGGCAGTTCGGTGCTTGCCCTTGCACGCGATTTTCTCCGCGATCCCGTGCGCATAAACTTAGCACCGCCAACAACGCCGGTGGAGACCGTAACACAGTGGGTGTACGAGGTCGAGCCGCACAGGAAAACGGATCTCCTCGTAGATCTGCTCAAAAAAGATGGACGCGTCTTCAATGCGATCGTTTTCACGCGAACCAAGTCGCGGGCCGAGCGCGTCGCCAACGCCTTGATGCGACATCGCGTCGATGTGGAGCGCATTCATGGGAATCGTTCGCAGGCGCAGCGCTCGCGCGCCCTCGACGCCTTCAAAAAAGGACGCCACCGAGTCTTAGTTGCCACCGATATCGCCGCGCGGGGCATCGACATAGACGACCTCGGGCACGTCATAAACTACGACGTCCCCGCCGAACCCAACGATTACATACATCGCATCGGACGCACGGCGCGCGCTCAAAAGACCGGCGACGCGATCACGTTCGTTTCGCGCGACGAGGCGAGCTCATTTGCACGTATCGAAGGCGCGATCGGCATGCCTTTAAAGCGCAGCGAGCATGGCTTCATGGAGCCGGCATCCGCCCAAGCGCTCACACTGCAGCCACAGGTGCGTCGCCGGACGTTCCAGCGGCGGCGTCGCCGCTAACACACCCATATTCGAGACCGAGGAGGCTCAAAATGTACACTGATGAAACCCTGGCCTGCGTCGATTGCGGACGCACGTTCCCATTCACGGCTAGCGAACAGGAGTTCTTTGCAAGCAAAGGATTCACCAACAAACCCAGCCGGTGCGGCGACTGCCGCGCGGCGCGTAAAGCGGCCACCGGCGGCCACAGCGGATCGAGAGGCGGCGGCTATGGCCAACGCGAGATGTTCAAGGCTACCTGCAGCCAGTGCGGTGGCGTGGCGGAAGTACCGTTTCAACCGCGCGGGGACAAACCGATCTACTGCCGGGACTGCTTCGCATCGAGGCCCAGTTACCGCTAAGCCAAGGCGGGCGGGCTAGCAGCCCGGATAACAGGGGGGCGGTGGCGGCGGCGGATAGGCCGGATACTGTTGCGGCGGGTACTGTTGCGGCGGATACTGTTGCGGCGGATACTGTTGCGGATACTGGGGATACTGCTGCGAGTATCGCGGATACGATGGATATTGCGGGTTCGGCGAGTATTGACGCTGCGCGATCTGCGGCGGCTGTGTTAGGCGAGTAGCGCTCGAGACGTAGTCTTTGAACTTTCCAAACGTCGCTTTGTCGCTTTGGAACAACGCGACTAGATCGGCTTCACGCTGGCCGTCGCTTGGATGATCGGCGCCGCCGTTGTTGCTGACGCCCATCGTTTGACGGTACTGCCTGAAGTTCCACACCATCCCCCACGGATTAAATCCGGCCTTCGCGCACGTGTAAGCGCCGGCGCGATCCGCGTTCGTCTCCGCATTCCGCTCGTAGGCTATTACGGTGGGATCTTGCGGCGATCGACCGCGCTGTGTCGCTTGGAAGACTGCGTACATATCGTGGTGGATGTCGTGATTGACCTCGTGGCAGATCACGCCCGCGAGCTCGTCTCTATTCTTGAGAAGTGACAGCATCGCGGTCGTCACGTAGACGTTGCCGCCGGGCATCGCAAATGCGTTTGGCATCTGTTCGTTCAGCAATACGAAGTGAAACGGCGCAAAGTACCGCCGGTCAGCAACCACGGCGATGGCGTCTCCGATTGGGTCGAGCGTTCGATACAGCGGCGACTGCGGCGGGACGATCTCGCCGCGCTGCATGTAATCCATGTAGCGCTGCCGGCCTACCTGGCTCTCCCAGCTCTCTTGCGAGGACGTGTCCGGCCACGCTGCTGCCGGGCAGAGGTACAGGATTGCGACAAAGCCTGCGAGCGCTCGCATAAAGATCGACATAAGAACTTAGGGCATTCCTCAACTCTATCGGTGTCGCCCGGCGCAATCCGGCGTAGGATGGCTAAGAGTAGATGAAAACAACCGCGCCGTCAGCGTTCGCCTTTTTCCACCCCATCCAAATATGTTGGCCGGTAGCACCACGCTCGATATAAGAGGAGCCGCCGCCGCCACCACCGCCGCCATTATTGTAGTGCGTATAACCACCACAGCCGCCGCCTCCACCGCCGCCACCGTAATAGCCGCCACCGCCGCCACCGCCGCCGCCGCCCGCACTGTGGCCGTTTGAGCGGCCGCCGGCACCAGCTCCGCCGCCGTTGCCCAACGTGCCGCCGGCACCCGGACGGCCCAAAGATTTTTCACAGGTCTCGCCGGCGCTGCCGCCACTTCCACCAGCGCTCTGCATCCCACCAAAGCCCCCACCGCCGTTTTGATAGTTGTAGGGGCCGCCACCACCCACACCTCCGGTGAGTCCGCCGCCGGCGCCACCCTCGCCGGAACCATACGCGTTACCGCCGCCCGCGCCCGCTCCACCAGCTGCTACCAGGATTCGATCGGTCAACTTATCGCCACCCGCGCGCACGTCTGACGCACCACCGCCGCCATAACCGTCGCAGCTGCAACGACCGCCAGTGCCACCCGTGCCGCCACCGTTGAAACCGCCGCGCGTTCGTGATCCTTCCCCGCCGACGAAAACCGCCAACGTCTCCCCCGGCGTGACTGAGATCGTGGCCTTGACTCGGCCACCGCGACCGCCAACCGAACCACCACCCATAGCACCGACGGCAACGACCGTAATCTTCGTCACATGCGCCGGTACGGAAAACGACTGTTCCTTGCCGATGTATTTAAACGTTTGATCCTTTGGTTGCACGCCCATGCCGATCGGCGGCGCCACGCTACTACCGGCACAGGCCGATAGGAGCGCCGTCATTACGGCAGCCAAAGTCGCGCTCATTGCGTGATGCATAAGATTTGAAATCTTCATCTGCCTGGAAGTTCTCTGGCCGGCTCTCGATACACTGCCCTTGAAAGGCCGACCGACTCTCAGCCGGGTACCGCTGCCGGCGACGCCAACACGTGGGAAGGATCGGAGAGATCGTTTTGGCGCGTTTCGGCGATCAAGTAGATAGAAACCAACGAAATCGCAGCCATCACCATTAGGTAGAGCGCGAGCACCCAGGACGCGCCGCCGGAGAGTTTGAGCAGCAGCGTCGCAACGAGCGGCGCCAGGCCGCCGGCGAAAATCGCAGCACCCTGGTAACCGAGTGAGGCGCCGCTGTAGCGCACGTTCGCTGGGAACAGCTCGCTAAACATCGCAGCGAGCGTTCCATATGCGGCAGCTGTCGGCACTTCGAAGATGCAGATCGCAAGCGCGATGAGACGTGGATCCCTGCTGTCGACGAGCGCGTAGATCGGGAACGCAATAACCAGGATCAGCGCAACTCCGGCCATGTAGACCGGACGTCTGCCGATTCGATCCGATAGCCATCCTCCAAGCGGGGTGACGAGGAGCGCCGTCGCGCTTCCGAATAGGTTTGCATTGAAGAAGATCCGCGGATCCAGCTTCAAAATCGAGTGCGGCCCCGCACCGTAGCTGACGATCTGCGTCGTAACGAGATAGAAGCCTCCATTGACGACGACGAAGGCGCCTCCCGCAAGTACTACCGTTTTCCAGTTGTTGCGAAGAACCGATAAAACAGGCGCTACGACGATCGCCGCTTGCACTCTCACGCGCTCGAATGCCGGCGTCTCCGCTACGCTCAAGCGCACCGCGAGACCGATTACGACTAGAACGAGGCTGAAGAGAAACGGGGTCCGCCAAGCAATGCTCGCGAGAGCCGCGCTTCCGCCGCCGTTCGCGGAGTACCGTGCGGTGATCGCGTTGAAAACAACGCTTGCAAGAACGAGACCAAGCGGCACTCCCATCTGGGGACAACTGGCAAGGAGCCCTTTGAAACGCGCCTGTGCGTGCTCCGCCGCCATCACGACGGCGCCGCCCCATTCTCCACCAACGGCAATGCCCTGGCATAGGCGTAAGGCGATGAGCAGCAGCGGCGCCCAATACCCAATTTGACTGTACGTGGGCAGCAATCCGACCAGAAACGTTGCGACGCCCATGAGGGTCAAGGTCACGATGAGCATAGCCTTGCGGCCAAGCTTGTCGCCGAAGTGGCCGAAGATGATGCCGCCTAATGGTCTCCCCAGGAAACCGACCCAGAAGATGCCATAGGATGCAAGTTGACCGACGAACGGACTGGATTTTGGAAAGAAGAGTGTCGGGAATATGAGCGCTGCGGCGTAACCGTAGATGTAGAAGTCGTACCACTCGATGGACGTCCCGATCAAGGTCGCGGCGGCGACCAATAAACTCGGAGACCGCTTCTCAACGGCTGGTTTCATCGGGGTCAACCTTATGCCGGACAAATCGACTGGATAGAGTCCTTGATTGCTCGATCGACCGGCTCCCCGGCAGCATGCGTCAGGGTGAACGTGTATGCACGTTGGTTCAGAATCGTAATGTGATAAAGTTGCGAAATGCTTTTCCCGTTTGGCAACGCAAGTCGCGCTTCGAAGCTCCACCCCGGTTGGCGTCCGCGGCACGTTCGCTCTGAATGCGAATGCAAGATCGGTCGATCTTGCGCGAGTTCGATGGTCGCTCGGGATACCTCAACGCCAAGTGTGGTCCCGGCGGAGACGGGATGACTCATCAGCATGAAGTTATCGCCATTACCATCTTTTCCGAACTGCGAAGAGACCCAGATGAAATCAGCAGGTGCACCGGGCGGAACGTCTTTTGCGACCCATCCTTTCGGGGGAACAAAAAAGGTCGGAAGGGGCGGTGTTGCTGCAACCAATAAAGCTATAACTAGCGCAGTAATCATCACGCGCAACCTTCCCTCGAGACACGTCGGAAGCCTCGCTATGCGAGGCTTCCGATATGGTAGCGCCTGACGGGGGCGAGTTCGTTAGTGCATGCCAGCGAGCTGAGTCGGTCTTTTCATGCTCGGGGCGGCCGGCAGCCGGTCGTTGGCGGCTCCCAGGGGATGCGCAACGATACGATAGTCGAACTCGAGTGAGTCGCGTCCGCGCTCGGTCTCCTTTACCTGGAATCCGGATGCTGTCTTCATGCTGACGTAGAGCCCGCGCGTATCGCCCAGCGGCGTCAAGAAGACGTAGTACCATTTTCCGTCCATCACCGAAGCAAAGTCCGGGCTGATCTGTACGTTGGCGACGCCATCATACATTCGTCCCGTTCCGACGTCTTCGATCGTTGCGCTCGCCGATTGCGATGCGTAGCTAAGCACGTTACGCCCGCTCGAGCTTCGCTGTCTCGTCTGGACCTTGGCGCCCGAAATGGTCCCAGTGCAAGCCAAATTACCGTACGCGCTGATATAGCAGTATTGGTCGGTCGCCGAGTCATATGCCTCGAATGGAAATCCGATGTCACTGTCGTCCCATCCCAGCAGCGCGACATATCCTGGAGTCTTGGAGCCGAGCTCACCCACTACGCCGTTTGCCGTGCTGGAAAGACCGTAGACTGCCGAGTAGCCTGGCCCGCCGCCCGAACCGAGCGGGGCATTCGTTATCGCATACAGACCGTCGCCGTTGTTCGAGGCGCCGTAGAGGCCCTCGGCGCGGCCGGTCGTCGCGTTCGAGATGCCGGCAATAGCCGAGTCGCCATTCGTGGCCGACGTCTCCGCTTGGATCGTGTTGGCGGACACCCCCTGGGCGTACATCGCGTACGTACTCCCTCCGCTGGACTCAGCCGTGAGGCACGCGGTGCCGCTGCTGCAGCTGAAGGTCGTCTTTTTCTTGTCGGGAGAGACGTGCGCGGCACGTACCACGCCGAAGCTCGAGATCGCGACGGCGACGCCGACGGCGATCGCGCCGGCCGCGGCCGTGCGAGTTAGTTTGAAACTATCGTGAAACATGATTTCTCCTTGACTCCGCTTGCCGAAAGGCTAGGAGCGACCGCGCCTTCGGCGAAGGTCTTTTTTGCAGGAACCCGCGTGAACTCGCAGTCGCCCCGAGCATTAGTCTAGCGGTCGCACGGGATTCGCAACAGTATCTATTGGTGCACGCGAGGGCATCTCATGGACATTGCGCTGCGCACTCCCGCAGGCTCGGATTTCCGCAGCTGCATTCCGCTGCTCTCGTCGCCGTTTCTTTGCGACCGGTCGGAATACGACAGCTTGTGTGCATTTTGGTCTGAGATCGTCAGTTCGCAGTCAGGCGTGGCGTCGGTTGCCGCCGACGTCAACGATCCCGCCGCAATCGTACATTTTGCCTTTGGGGTCTTCGTCAGCGACGAGCGCGTCGAGGAATATCATCGTTGCACGTCGCCGTGCATAGCGCGCAGCTTGCTCGCCCAGTGGGTTGCCGGCGAGCAACCATGTCTTTCGTTACCGGAGGTCGCGAGTTCAAATGCCGGTCGCGGGCTCAACCTCCTTATAACTCACTACGGACATCGGCGCGGCGACCCTCGAGTCTACGCTTCCGACTACGAATCGTCTCGTAGGGTGCTGCGAGGCTGGAATCTGCGAACCTATACCGTTGAGATGTTCACCGAGCCGGAGCGCGACGATCGCGCATGGGGGCGAAACTTGGGATTTCGCGTGCTCGAGTATCCGCCGAGCCGATACCTCGCAGCGGGCATTCCGATGGAACGCGCCCCTTTCTTGTGGGTCGCAAGCCGCGAAGAAGCAAAATCGGACGCCCATTATGGTCTGGCTTTGCTCTTTGAGACGTACGCCCCGCCGCGTTTCGCACTCACCTTGCGCGAGCAGCGGGTCCTGAGTTTAGCCCTCGATGGTGGGACCGACACATCCCTCGCGCGTACCGCCGAAATCTCCGAGTCGACGGTGAAGAAGACTTTTCGCGCCATCTACGACAAGGCCACTCGTGCTGGCGTCGTCGGCCTGCGCGCCGACGATGCGCCCGAACAACGCGGCGCCGAAACGCGCCGGCACCTGCTCAACTACGTTCGCGAGCATCCCCAGGAGCTGCGGCCGTATTCTCGGCGCGGCCTAACGTAGATTCTTACTGGGCGTGGCGGGCCACGAGGCGATTGGTGCCGTTGCCTCGTAGTACGAGCCATGCGTTTTCTCGCGCTGTTTCTCGTATTGCTCGCCACCGCTCCGGCGACGGCGCACCGCTATCTCATTACTTGGGCAATGGAGTCGCGCTGTTTGCCCAAACTAAACCCGCTCACGATCGAGGTTGCCGGCTCGTTAGGATAAGAGTCGTACAGCGATTTTGTACCGGAGGTTTCCGTATGTCACGCCTTCAAAGCATTGCGGGTGTCGCCGTCCTCATAGTCGGCGCTCCGTCGCTCGCGGTCCCGGCCGAAGGCACTCCCTCACCCGGCGCCGTTACGACGCCGCAACCGGGTATTCTGGACGTCACGACCAGCGATCTGCCGCAGACCTCTCCGGTCGCAGTGCAGATTCGTAAGGGCACGCTGGCGCCGGGCCAGGCCACCATCTGGCACACGCATCCGTCTCCGATATTCGTTTACGTCGAGAGCGGTACCGGTACGTGGGAGTACAGAGACGCACGGCCCTCGGAGACGCGAAGCGCGGGTCAAGCCATCGAAGAGCCGGCGAACGCCGTCACGCGAATCGTCAACTCCGGCACTTTGCGCTTGGACCTCGTTATCTTCCAGGTCTCCAAGCCCGGGGCTCCCGTGCTCGTGCCCGCTCCAGTCTCAACACGCTAGTCGTCGGTGTCGAGCGGTAAGCCGGAGGGCCGCTGGTGTTCGAAGTAGGCCTTCGAATACTTCGAGGGAATCGCGACGAAGGGTCGCGGCGGTTGGCTGAAGTCGAAGCAGTCGATCAGACTATTCGCGCGTATGTCGGACGTGCCCAAGCGCCCGAGATCCCAGTTGTCTTCGATGAACTTTAGGATGCTGCCAAACTCGTACCGCGTATGGGAGATATGGCCCGGCTGACTGGGGAACGTTTCAGCCGCATAGGCGGAAACCAGCAGCATCGGAACCCGCATCCCGAGCCCCTGGCCGTCGAGCTGCGGAGGCGGGACGTTGTCGTACTCGCCGCCCCAGTCGTCCCAGACGACGATCACCGCCGTGGAGTTCCAATAGCTGCTCTCACCGATCGCGTTGATGATGCTCGCGACCCACGATGGACCCGTGTCGGAGTGATTCCCGGGATGGTCTGAGTTGGCGGCATCGGGGATCACCCACGAAACGCCCGGCAACTGGCCCTGGTCGACCGTGTTGAAAAAGTCGGTCTCCGGAATGATGATGTTGTTCGTCCATTCCGGCCCATAGCGAACGGCTCTGATGGCGTCGAAGGCGTTCCACACGTCGTCGGTCGAGGTGTTGGTGTAATAGAGCCACGAAACGCCCTTGGCATCGAGCAGATCGCGAAGCGTCGCGTACATGAAGCACGGGAACGGCCCTTTATCCCGCAGATACTTGCCCGTCGAAGTGATCAGCGACGTCACGGTACCTGGCGGCGCGTCGCATCCCCACGACGCGGGAGTCGGAAAGTCGATCACGTTGTCGCTCTTCCCGATGGGCGTGCCGCCGGCGATCAGGTCCTGATGCCCCGTGAAGCTGCTGCTGCCCTGAGTCGGGAACATATGGTCGCCGAGAACGTACGTTTTCGCAATGTCCCAGTAGGGCGCGATCTCGGTTGGTTTGGTGTAACGGTACGCGTACGTCCCGGCCGGGACCTTATCTCCCTTGCTCAAGGCCCGCGAGACTTGATTGAACCCGTCCATCCTTCCGTCATCGAACTCTTTTTTGAATGAAAAGTACTGGTGCCCTAGGCTATCCTGGATCAAGGAGCCGTCCACGAGCCTAATCTCGCGTTCACCCTTCTTGGTCTTCATGAGGCCTTCGGTTGCACCGTCGGCGCCCGGAAACGTTGCAAAGAAGTTGTCGAAGCTGCGGTTCTCTTGAACTACCACGACGACGTGCTGGATGTACGACGCTGAGGCCGCCCTATTCGGGAGCAGAGCGCCGGCCGGCAACGGGGAAAGCCTCGGACCCGAGGCCCCGGCGCAACCGGTTAACGCGAGCGCGGCGACTATGGCTACGGACGCCGAGGTTCCCCGCATGCGCACGGTTTCGGCGTAGCGCGAGCGGAGTCATGGCTCGCCGTTGCGGCGCGATTCATCGAGGGCACGGCCGGTCAACGTAGAATCGGTTTCGCCTGCCCCGGTTTCGCTCGCCCTAAAGGAGAGCAACAATGAGCTTCTTACGAAGCAACCACACATTTTGGACGCCATAGCCGCGCTACCGGGCATCTTGCAGAAGATGGCGGGATCGCTGGTAACAAGAGCAACGGATCTTCTAGGTCTTGTCGCGCTCTGTGGTTTCTGTGGATGTGCGATAGCACGGCTCCCGCCTATTCCACCCGTTCCTGGTGGAACGACACCAGGAGCAACCGTGTTCGATCAAAGTTCATCGACGTGCGACGTTTCGTACGAGGGCGTTATTTGGTATCAGTTACCTGCCGGGCAGTTCTCTCCAATTGACGTAAAACGAGCACATTGTCCAAATAGTCTTTCTACAATCAACGCACCCCCGCGTCCAAGTTGGGCTATTCCGCATGGCCAAACGCAGACACGATTCGTGGCGACATCTTTACAACAAGCACATTTCGTATCTGGTGGAATGCAAAGTATCGAGGCCGCTGCTCGGCAAAATAAACTATCGGTGTCGTGGATGGCGGTAGCAATAAGCTTTGTTGATGGCGTTGGCGACTTATATAACCTGTATCACCAACACAATGGTGATGATATCGAGGGTGCAAGCTCCCCGCGGCTTATTCACTACCTGACGAGTAAGTTTTCTTGGTACGTTCCAACGGTAAGCGTCGAAGGCGCGGGACACGAGCGCAATATTTCTGGACTGTTAGCACTAAACGAACACGCCTTTTGGGGAATTACTTGGAATAGCCACGGTGTCGATGGTACTGACGATTATGGAGCACCCTGGGGAAGCTACTGTGCCGATCCGACTTCATATAAGCGTCCACAGCCAAATGGCCGATGTTCGTTGCTGGCACTAGAGTGGACGGCAAGGGATTTGACTCGCGCATATTTGAGCGGCGACGAAGACTATTTTTCAACCGATCCTGATGATTTGCAGCAACGCGGCGGATTTTCAACAAGTAGCGCAGAGCGGTATATTCGCGAGTTAGCCGATGCGTATGCAGCGGCCGGTGAGACTCAACCGATTGTAATGATGTCGCAGCAAGAAAGTGATGGCAACAACAAAACTCCTGGTGATCCTGCGATTCTAGCTGCATTATACAATCAGGCAACAAATGATGGCATGAAGACCGAGACATTGAGAGAAGCTGCAAGTGATGCCAAAACGTTTTCAGCAGCCCCACGAGCGGTGGCGTTTCCCTTTATTCCCGGCGGTATTGCCGTTCCATCGTCGATCGTTAACGGGCAAACGGTGTACCCGGCAACAATCGATTATCACGACGCCCAAATTGGCATGACTTTCTTGGCTGGGCACACCCTGCCAACTCGAGCCTTTCGATATGCAGACGATCCGGTATCAAGGTACAACGTGCCGCTTGTATCGCTTCCTCGCGCAGAGTTTCCGATTCTTGAAAAAGCTGCCGTTAAGAAAAAAGGGTTGGTACTTGAGATAATGTCCCGTATCCGATTGCATTTTGGAATAGCATTATGGGCATCACCAGAAATATTAGGAATAAATCAGCCAAATGCAATTCAGGCCGGTCGAGCCGGCGAGGTCGTTACCTTTGATTTGCAGCCGGGTGAAAATCACATTGTCATTCATTGCCCGGGGTGCGTAACGACGACCTTGCCATATTCCACGTAAGCGTTACGCCCTGTAAGGCTCAGCGAGCGCGGCTTCACGGAGCCCCTCCTCTGCTCGAGCGTAGGCCGTCGAGCCGCGGGTGCGCCGCCGGAACGAGGCGTGCGGCGATCCTCTCATCTTTTTCGAAGAAGCTTCTAATGATTACTAACGAGGGCTTCCGCCTCAACCATGCTAAAAATAAACGTGATGAAACTCTATAACGTCTTACTGGCCTGCGCGTTGGGCGCAGGATCGTTACTCGGCGCTGCGGCGCCGGCTTCGGCGGCTCACGTCCCCGTTGGAACCGTGCGACCGGGGGCGACGGGGCGGGTGCTCCCGGGCAACCACTACTACGGAACCGGATACCGGGGCTACGGCTATCGTTACGGCTACGGCTACCCCTATCGCTATGGCTATCGTTACGGCTATCCCTACGGCTACGGCTACGGCTATCCGTATGCCGTCGGCGTCGGCATTGGCGTTGGCGTCGGCTACGGCTACGGTGGCGTCGGCTACGGCTACGCTGGTGGAGGCTACGGATACGCGCCCTACCCGGCCGTATATGGGCGTCCCGCATATTGGGCACGTCGTCCCTACTGGCGCCCCTATCGCCGCGCATACTGGGGACCGCGCTACGTTCGCTAACGTATTCCTCGCATCGCTTTTGAAAAAGGCTCTAGTCGTTCGAGGCTAGAGCCTTTGCGGCGCCACTTGAGGACTCTTAGGCCCAGAACGCCGCGCTTTGGGCAGGCTCTTCCTGATAGAGGCGGACTTCGCGGACGCGCCCACCGGCTAGCGTGAAAATTAGGACCTCGCCCGCCTTCAGCTTGCGGCCTTTTCGATCGCCGGTGACCTCGCATTGAACGAAGACTTTGTCGCCGGACGCTGCCATCGTCGTTGGTATGGAGCGGAACGTGCCGGCCGTTTCTTGGCCTACCTGCGCGAACATCGCGAAGATCGCGTCACGGCCTTTGTAATTTCCCGCAAGTATCCCGGTCGGCTCACTGTGCCATCTGGCGTCAGCATCAAAGAGCTCGCTCAGGGTAGCCACATCAGAAGCGGCGAACGCCTCAAATCCCTTTTTAACGCGGTCTATATTGTCGATTTCGGCGTGTGTGGAAGTCATAAATCTTCTCCCTTCAAAGAGGCTTGGGAAAGCCGGAAACTTCTAAACTATTCGGTCAGCGGCGCGACCCCGATTTTGTCCAGCTGAGAGTTAATCGATTTCACGGTCGCCTCAATTGACGCTCCGTTGCCGGAGTCAGCGGCAGCGGCTTTGTTGAGTTGGTCTTGCCAATCGAGCAGCGCGGGCTTGCCGCCTTCCGTGGCTCGCTCCATCCACGTGTCGCTGGTCCTCACCTTGCGGCAATCGTCCTGTTTGGCCCATTCCTCGCCGATCCGACGCCCGAGCAACGTGAGCTGGGCGGCCACTGCCGCGTTCGTGCTTGGGTCGGTGACGTGCGCGAGAATCTTTTGACTTTCCGAGAACCAGCCGGCGTACCCCCGCGTGCCAAAATAAAATACGTGCACCTGCCCCCAATACTTGTTCCAACTCTGCCACTCTCCCTCACATTGGTCTGCCTGCCAAACCGCACGGAAAGAATCTTTCCACGAATCGACGGTCGCGGCATCGTCGGCAAGACAGCAGGCTCGTGCGATAAGAAAGATCGCGAATGCGACCGGTAGTGCGCGCAGTATTTGGGGCGTTCTGTATCGTGAAATGGACATCGAGCGCTTGGTTCTGCGCCGGCGTCCGCTTTCCCGGGGATCCTAGCCATTAGCCTCATCAAACGATGCTGCAAAGCTGCGTTAGAAAATCGAACGGGCCCGCCAAAGCGGGCCCGTTAGGTTCACGGGCATTGCGCGGGGCTCACTTCGTACTAATCGCGGCTCCGATCGGCGTGGAAAAAACCACGCTATCGTTATAGTTCGTCGGCGAGCCGCCGGCCGGATATGCCCAGCGATACGAGGCAGATGCGGTGGCGGTAGTACAGAAGCCTTCAGCATCGCCTCCGGCCACGTATTTGTAGCCGTTGGCCGCGATGACTGCTTGCGTCAGGTCGCAGACCGGGCCTCCATCGTAGTTGAGATAGGTCGTGGCGCTACCGAGCGTGCCGCTGCCGCTCACCGGATAGCTGCAGGCGGCGCGCTCGTTGCCGCAAGCCTGATCGAAGGCAACCCATGTGCCGGCCGCGTTATCCCATTGCACGGCGCCCGGGAAGTAAATGGTGCCGCCGCTGATCGGGATCGTGCTGCAGCTCGACGTGTTGCAGCTGGAGAGTATGTAATTTCCGCTGCTAAGAGCTTGACCGGAAACCCAGAGGCTGCTGCCGGGGCCGTAACCGGCGAAATAGTAGTAATAACCGTCCGGGTTGGTCAACACGGTCGGCGTGCCTGATCCGCCCGGAAAGACCAAAATTTGACCGGCGCCGGAAGAGCCAAAGCCAAAGATGTCGGTAACGGCGAGATTGCCGGTCGCCGGATCGACGGCGCAGCCGACCGGATAGCCGTACGAATCGCTGAGGGTAGCCAGCAAGGTGCCGGTGCGCGAGTACTTCAGTATCTGCTCAGTTCCGGTGTTCGTGATCCAGATGTTGCCGGAGGTATCCGAACACATCCCTTGCGGTTCATCAAAGCCGGTGATCGTTGCCTTGAGCGTCATGGCGGGCATCGTGAAGATGTAGACATCGTCGGCGCTGATGTCAGAAATGAAGAGCAGCCGCCGCGCTCCCCGCAGGTCCGGCGAGATCCACGACTTGCGACGGTCCCGATGCACCCTCGGCGGTTTCACGGAAACGTAGGTACCGGTGATCTGGTGGCCGAGCGGCTGGGAGATAGAGTGAGTTGCGTTGCTCGTGCCCGTGCTCGGCGCGATTGCGGATGATTGCGGGGCGCCGTTGCCGCTGCAGGCGCCAAGCATCGTGGCGGCCGCCAACGCGCTTAAGGCGTAGGTGACCGAGCTCGTGAGTTTCATTGTCGCACCTCTGAGAGCTAGGGGCGGCCGCGTTCCTGCCGAAGCATCGGGTTGCTACACTCGCGTCCCGCGCGGAATCCGCGGTCGCCTTTGCAATATTATAGCACAGCGCGGCGCCGGCGAGGCAGTATCTTTTGGTACACCTGGAGGTCGCGCATGGATCTCGAGCTGCGGGACATCACCGTCTCCGACCTCGACGGTCTGCTGCCACTGGTTCCACCGTGGCTCTGTGACCCGTTGCAGCACGAAGCGCTTCGCGCGATGTGGTTGGAAATTATCCTGGCGAAGCGCGGCATTGCCGCGGTGGCAACCGGCGCAGAGCGGCCCTACGCGATCGTCCATTTTTTCTTCGGGATCTTCGTTGGTGACCGGCGAGCCGAGGAGTACCATCAGTGCCGCCATCCACTGATCGCGCGGCGCTTGCTGGCGGAGTGGATCGCGGGCAAGCGTCCCTTCTTGCACGGCGAGGAGATTGCTCGTGCCAACGCCGGTACCGGACTGAACCTCGTCGCGGCGTACTTCGGTGGGCCGCGCGACGACGGCCGAGCGTCTATCGCCAACTATGAGTCGGCACGGCGCGCAATTCGCGGCTGGAACCTACGCTCGTATACCGCGGAAGTTTTTAGCGTTCCCCCGCGAGACTATCGCGACTGGGGGAGGTCGTTAGGATACCGAGTGCTCGAATATTCGGACGACGAACTTCGCACGGCCGGCGTTCCGGAAGATTGGAGGCCGCTTATCTGGGCGGCGACGCGTCGCGACGCCGAATTCAATTATGGCTACGCCACGGCGCTGCTCTTCAAGACCTACGCGGTGCCGCGCTTTGCCTTCACACCGCGCGAGCAGCAGATGCTAAACCTTGCCCTCGACGGCGCTACCGATTCCTCCATTGCACGAACCGTCGGCATCACCGAATCTGGGGTCAAGAAGCACTTTCGAACGGTCTACGAAAAGGTTCACGCCGCCGGCGTCTTCGAGCCATTGGCCACCACTGCGGAGCCGGCAGAACTAACGCGCGGCGTCGAGCTGCGCCGCCACTTGCTGACGTACCTGCGCGAGCATCTGGAGGAGCTGCGCCCATATCAGATCACAGCTCGGTCGGTCCCGGTTCACCGGTGACCGGAACACTTCGGTATCACCGTATCACATGAACCTCCAACAGCTCTTTCTTACGCCCCGCCGCAGTCGTGCTCGCTATTAATGCCCGAGTAGGACGCGTGCTGACGGTAGTCGTAAACGCTGAACTTCCGGCCCCGTAAGTCGGTCTTCGGATCGCAGGCCTCATCAGCATGAGGTCCGCCGAGAAAGCAGACCCGAACACGATCGCCGGCGCGCTCGCTCATCATGATGTCGTTGCCCGGCTGTTCCTGGTAATGCACGACCTCTGCCCAGATTACGCCGCTCGGGCTGCCCAGTTTGGTGTTAAACGTCACGGCGACGCCGCTGTCGACGAAATCTTGACGTGTAAAGTGCTCTTTTGCCGGATCAGATCCGGTTAGGCGCGGCACCACCAACCGAACGGTCGTGTCTACGCACGATCCTGATGCAACCATCCGCTGCAATCCGAATTGCGTGTATCGTTGGGCTTGCGCTTGCACCGCAAATTGGAAACACAACGCAACCGTTAGCGACACCGATGAAATCGCCGTTCGCATACTCCCCTCAGCCTTTCCTTCGACCGCGCAGGCGTCGTACTAGAGCAGACCGTTCGTTAGACCAGATGCGCTCTCCAGCGTGAGCTGTTGCGCCGACCCGGGCGTCATCCAAACGAACCAGGTATCGTCGCCTACGATGCCATCGACGCTGACGCCGGCCCAGGTTTGGAGCGCCCGAACGGCGGCCTCCGTCGCCGGACCAAAGATGCCGTCGATCGTGCCGGCATACGCTGCGAATTGAACGGCGACGTTCGCACCCGAGAGCGTCTTCTGAAGCCACGCAACGCCCGGTCCGTGGGATCCTTGCTTAAGCTGCGGCGACGCTTCGCGATAGCTCGGCAGAGCCGACCACGTTTGCGGCCCAACGATTCCGTCGACGGTCAATCCATTACTCTGCTGAAAACTTTTCACGGCAGCTTCCAGACCCGAATCGAACGTACCGGTAATGGGTCCGAAGGGGTTCCATAACAGATGCCGCGCGAGAACTCGTTGCAGCCGCTTGACGTCGTCGCCTGTAGAGCCAAGACTAATTGTAGAGGGCATGATTCCTCCTCCTAGCCTGGTAAGAGATACGTGCCGGGAGCATGCCGCCCTGCCGGCCTAGGGAGGCTCGCGCAGGTAGCGAAGCATGCCGACGTGTTTTAATAGCGGAGGACTTTGAACGATGACGTTGCCACGAATCTTTTCGATCGCACTTTCGGCCGGCGTCGCGACAGTAGCGCTTATCTCGGCGACACCCGTCATGGCGGCTTATTGCGGCTCAGACGCCGATACGAACTCACTCGAAAACCTAGCCCTTTCGCATGGAGCCTCCGATGCCTCGCGCATCATGGACATCGTGGTCGCGCAAGATTACGCTCGCATCGACATTCAGTCAAAAGGGCGCCTTACCGAGTACTACGTGAAGGATTGCGGGAAATGGCGATTTAGCGGGTATGCGCTTCCGGATGGAGCACCCAGCGCCGTCGCCGCGCAACTGAGCGCCTTCGTTACCCGCGATAAAGGCGGAACGCAATGCCTGAACCCGAGTTTCGTGAACCACCCGAGCGGACCCTAATCGAACCGTAAATTCGGGCGGATGTGACGGCTAGACGTAATCCTCGAGCGTGAGGTCGATGTCGTGCGTCGCGCCGTCCTTACTCTTGACTACCAGATGTTCGACGGTTCCAGGTTCGGCCGAGAAGAGCTCGCGGACCTGACGCAGCGAGAGACTCGAAGAGCCGTTAACCGATAGTATCTCATCGCCCTTAGTCAGGCCTGCATGTGCCGCCGGCGTTCCCGGGCGAACGTCGATGATCGCTATTGCACCATTGTTGACGAGGAAGACTCCGCTGCGATCCCAATGATCGCGCATGTCGAAGTCCGCGTTCGGCGTCAATGCCATGGTGAGCTGACGGTAGTCGAGCGTCATGGTGAAGCGGCTCCAGACTGCGCCGCCGACATTGGCGCCGATGAACGGCATCGCAAGTCCTCCTTTGCTTTGCGTAGTATAGTCTCCGACTAGATCGTGCAGCGTCAGGCCACCGAACGAAAGCGTCTGCACACGCCCGAGCCGGCCAATATTTGGGCCACCGACGCCGAACCCATTGACTCCCGGCGCGGTAAGTCTTACCGGTACGACGCTCGGATGCGTTTGGACGAACAGTGTAAAGAGCGAGATCGAGTCGCGCGCACCGGTATCGAGCGTGCACGTCGTCGACACGTCATCGATGCTGCACGCAAATTGCGGCTGCGTGCCGTACAGCACAATGGGCATGACCGTCGCATCGGGCGGCGGCACATAGGAGCCCGGCAGATGAAACACGAGCTTCCTATTCCCGTAATCGAAGGTCGTCACGAAGCGCGAGAGTACTTCGTAGCCGATCACCCCGTCCATTTGCATCCCGTGCGCAGTGCCTAAACTTTTTGCGATCGGAAGCACGATAAAAACCTGATTGGTGAGCAGCGCCTTCCCGACTTGAAGCGTTTTGATCACTGCGAAACTAGAGGTTGCGCTCGCACTTCCCACGCCGGTAACCTGCGTGGATCCACCGCCGGCCACGCCGAGCTCCTTGGAGACTGCCGGATCGATGACGTTCGCTCCGCCGGTGTCGAGCTCGAAGTGGAACGGCCCCTTCCCGTTGAGCATGACGTCGAGATACACGTGATTCTCGGCAAGCTGGACCGGTACGGAAGCCTGCATCGCACCGTCCGCGATCGAGAAATCGTGCGGCGACGATTTCGGGGCAGCTAAATGGGCGGCTCCGCCAGGTGGATTTGCCTCGACACTCGTCGCCGTAAACGAGGTACTGTCGCCCGCGTTGGTCGAGGTGTCCACCCGATAGGGAATCATGAGCCCATCTACCAGCTTAAAGTCCGCCATGGTTATGGTCGTCACCATCGGGCCGGCCGTCTGTACCGCCTCGACCGGCATATGCGTTGCACGGTCGAACCAGATGTCGATCGGTAGGTTGGATTTCGGCGGCGTAACGGTGAGAACGTCATACTTCTTGTCCTTCTCACTCCTTGAACCGCCCCACGCGACAGTCGCACCGCCATAGCCCGTAGTCCAGAGGTCGTAGTTACCCAAGTATGCTTGATTAACGGCACTCGAGCGCCCGAGAACGCTTCCGTCGACGATCACTAATCCCGTTTGGTCGAGATTCCAGCTCTCGTTGCCGTCCCATCCGCTGCCCCCGCCAAGCGGTGGCGTTGAAAAAAGCGATGCCTCTCGCATGCCGCCCATTTCATTCCAGTCATCGCCACTGCCAGAGAGACCGGCAGCTACGACGCTGCCCTCCGCATGGATCACTCCGATCGAGCCCAGGGCATTGACGTGGAGAGCGCCTCCTGATTGGCTTATGAGCTTTGCAACTCGCGAATCGCCGTCGCCGCGTGAGGCCTGCGGCGCGACTGAAAGCAGCGCCGCCAAACTGGCGAGGGCGAACCAAAATCCGGGCTTTTCTGGTACGACAGTCTCGGTCGCGGCTTTGCACATTTGAGCGCTGCTACGAGACCGGCGTCGATCGTGCCTTCGTAACGAGAGCGGCGTAGTAGTCGTGCGCCAGCACCTTGACGGGCCAGCGCGTGAAAGTGCGGCCGGAACGGTGCGGTGGCAGCTCGAAAGGATGGTCATATGGGGAATTCCCGCTCATGATTCTCCTCGACCAAGCGGGCGCTGGTGCGAACGGAGCAAGAGTTTTACCGACTTTGCGCACCCAGGAGCCCTTCATTGAGCACTTCTGGATACAACATACTCATTCGAGCCCCGCGGGGCACAACTGGCGGATTATTCCCGATGCGAATCCCTATCTGATTCTCGTGGTATCGCGTAAGGAGTCGCGCGTCGATGGGCGATGCTTTCTAGTCGGTCCGCGCTCTCGCTTTGCGGACGTAACGATGGCCGATCGGGTTCTCACGTGCGGGGCTCGCTTGCGGCCCGGCACGTTACCATCGCTCACTGGTTTCTCGGCGTCGGATTTCACGGATCGTTCTGTTTTTGTCGAGGATGTCTTCGGCAAACGCGGCAAACTGTTGATAGAACGGTTAGATGAATTGAGATCTCCAATCGCTGCCATCAGCATAATTTCTGACTTTCTTAGCCGCCAATGGACGGGCCATAATCGCGTCGCCCGCTTGCCTCTTGGCCGGTACACTCGGGTGGAGGACATGGCCGCTCAAACTGGCTTACCCAGCCGGACGCTGCGCGCTCGCCTGATGCAGCACGTCGGCCTGTCACCCAAACGCGTGATTCGCGTCGAGCGTCTGCAGCGCGCGCTCGTCAGCTCTCAACGTCGCTCTATTGCCTGGGCGGAAATAGCGGCAAGCTCCGGCTTCGCAGACCAAGCCCACATGATTCGGGAATTTCGTGACCTCCTGGGCGAATCGCCCACGGTATGGGGCCGCCGTTCTCGTTTGCCGATTTCTTCAAGACAGTGAGCATCGCCGTACGATAGGCTTTGAGCAATTGAGACGCCAGGATTTCCTCGCCGCCGCTTCGGCGGCTGCCACAGCGGGACTCGGTTCGCTGCGTCCAGTCACCGCTCACGCCGCAGCGCCGGAGCCGCATTTTGAGTTCCACAGCGCTTTTCTCGTAAATCTGCATCACACGCTGTATTATCAGGCCAGTGTACTGCAAATGCTCTACACCACTGGCCCCGACGCGCTGTCGGGACTTCCTGCGCGCGTATATCGCGAGATGGTTACGCAGATTCCTCCGCCAGAGCAAGGGCGCTGGTACCGTGCGCTACGCTTCTATCAAAACGAATATGGTTGGCGCAGTCTGATTTTCGATGACGAGATGTACGCGCTGGAAAACGACTTGGTTGCCGGTACGCCGCCCGCGCAGTTGAAGCGCGTGCTCGACGACGTTTCGCCGATCTACCGCGATCGGCTCTGGCCGATTCACGACTCGCTGAATCGCAAGTCCATCGAAGAATGGCAAGCCGCGGTCGCGCGATACGGGCCTTCGTTCTTTCCCGCGCTGGCGAGGCTCTATCAACGGCCGTGGCTGCCCATTCCCTGCCGTGTAGACGTCGTCGCTACCACCGATCGACTCGGCGCGTACAATAATCCAGGAAAGGACAATCGATACTGGCATATCGTCATGTCGAGCTACGATCGTGAGAATGACGATCTTCACGGGTTCGAAATCATGACGCACGAAGCGTCGCACTCGATCGTATTGCCTGATGACGGGCCAATTGGCGGCACGATCGCAAGCGCATGCAGAGCGCTAGATCGGCCCGAACCCAACAATCTTTGGCACGCCGCGATCATGTACATACCAGGAATCGTACTGCAGCGGCTCGCTTCCGCCGCAGGAATAGACTACGAACTCGCCTTCGTCGCAAACGAAGTCTTTACGAAGGCATATCCGCGCTACTATGCAGCATTCCAAAGGCATCTACTGCCATACGTGGATGGGCGCGCGACACTCGGAGAGGCCCTTTACGCTACAGTCGCGCAAGTCGTTTCCATTACTTAAAGTAACACCATACCCCGAGTTCGCCGCTGAAACTTTCGTAAAGGGCATTTCTCCCTTGCACTCAGGTAATCAGCGGTCGGGTGGCCACGTCCCCGGCGAAGGCTTTGCCCGCACGATCGCCGCGGCATGCAGAATGCCGGCCGCGTCGTACGTCCCACGCACGTTATAAGGCCTGCCCGCGATCAAAACGGCGCTTCGCTCGAGTCGCACGGCATCGGAGTCGTCGACTCGAACGATTCTTCCGGTGCGCGTACGCAACGTGAGAAACGAACCGCTAATCTCGACGAGCGTGCCGGTAACCTCGTTCCGAGCGCTGAAGGTGGTGCGGTAGATCAGGCTGGCCACCATCGGTGCAACGTTGACCGGAGCCGAACCTCCGAGGCCGAAGATGTCGAGCTGCTCGTAACTAGCCACGTACACTTTGCCGTTTGCCACGACGGGAACGATATTTGCGTTCGCCTGCGTTGCTGCCCAGTAGCCCGCCGTCACTTGGTAGAGTGTGTCGAGGTTCGAGCTTGCGCCTTGAGGCTCAGACTTAAACGCCATAAGCGTGACGCTTCCAGGGACGTACTGCGGGCGAGCCACCGCCCAAATAATCGCGCCCGACCCACTGCCCGCCGATGAAATGGTCGTGAAGAAACCGGGATCTTGCCCGCCGGGTAACCCTTGCGACGTTCCCGCAGGCACCAATTTTGGCTTCGGCGAGGTCTTGACTTTCCAGACCGTCACGTTGTTCCCGCCGCTGGCAACGATGCGAGGCAGCGAATCCTTCGCGGCATCGAAGTACGATTCGCCGCACCAGCATCCGCCGATCTGCTCCTCGGCGAGATCGTTGTTGCGATGCCGATGGAATCCCCCCAGGCGAGTCCGGTCCAGCAAAAACATCGTCCCAGTTTTGCCGGCTGCGACGGCGTACGGCGTGGCCGAGGGCAGCAGCAGCACGCCGCCCGATCCGAAGTCGGTGTCGCCTTCATCGAGTTGTTTGACGTCCGACGGCGTGAAAATGCTCAGGAGCTTCGTTAAATCCGGATTGACCTTAACGACGCTCTCTTGAATGTTCGTGACGCCGTTATAACTCGATGGATCCGAGTTGCCGGTCACGAAATAGACGTTCCCCGACGGGTCGGCCGCGACGCCGTATCCCGACATCCAAATTGCCGACAGGAAGAAGTCATTCTGCGATTTACCAAGGCTGTCGGTCAACCTGTTTGCCGCAAGCGGCGTAAGCGATCCCGCCTTCCAGCCCAGCAGCCAGCCGCGCGACAGCGATCCGCTGTAATCGCAAAAGCTGCCGAATCCCGCATAGATGTTGCCGTTCGCTTCGAGCAGCGCGGGCCGTTGTCGCTCGACCTCTGCGTGAAACCTGTACGTTTTGCCATTAGTCAAGGAGTGTGAAGCAGAGACCACGATGGGCGTTACGGCGTCGCTGAGATCCGTCAAACTGAGCTCGTGGAGGACGTAGGTGGGCGAATGGCCGTCAAGCGCGTGCGTAGTCGTGTACGCAATGACGTACATCACGTTCGCCTTTAGGTCAATAACCGGCGTTCCGTCGATTCCAACGTTTGGCCCATTGGCGGTACAACCCAAGGGCGTCTGAACCGGCTTGCCCAAATTCCGTGAAAAGAGAATCTTCCCGGTTGCTGCATCGATTGCATAGACGGTATTGCTTTCCGTTGCGACGTAAGCGACGTCGTGTTCGCTGGATGGCCTGACGCCTTCTCTCGCTGCATTGCTGACGACGAGGGGTTGCGTGCTTACTTGGTCGTCGAGCGTCACGGTGTGAAGCAAGCCGAACGATCCGTTTTTAACATTCTGGTAGGACAAGGAGGATTCGCTATCGTCCCAACCCGTTCGCAGGTTGTCGTAGTGATAGGTGACGACCGAAACTCCAGGTGGTTTCGCAGCTCGGCTGATCGCCGCCGCCACTGCGTCGCGAGCGACGATTGCGCCGCCATCGGTCCAGAACTGGATGGGGCTTTCTGCACCCTTGAGCGCGGTCTCGCCAACGAGCGTAGCTCGCCCGTCGCTCACGCGATAACGGGAGATTGTCGCCGGCTCCGAACCGCTTGCACGGCTTAACGCTGCGAGGTATTTGCCGTCCCATTCAATGGGCCCGAGGCGAGCGTGGCGGATCCCGTTCCATGCGATGTTTTTGAATCGCGTGGCGCCCTTGGGAAGCTCGAGCAGACGCGTAGCATCCGCAACGAAAAGATTTCCTTCGTTGTCGAACGCACACGACCAAGAAGCAGCGTTGCGGTCCCCGAAGGCGTATGAGCTGGGTGCGCCGTTGGCGTTAGCGTAGATTGCGACTTCCCGTCGAGCGCCGGCGTCTCCCGAAACGGCGAGGTTGCCGGTCACGGCGTCGACGGCGCAAGATTGGATGAAGCCTCCCGGCCCGTTACGCAATACGGCAATCGGGCGCGTGCCGCCATGGGCATATTCTAGTATTTCGTTGCCTTGAGGGATAAAAACGTCGCCGCTCTCGTCCGCGCATAAACCATTGGCTCCTCCCGAGAGCCGGCGCTCGAACTTACCCTCGGGATAAGAGTAAACGTCTACGCTACCGTCCTTCTGTAGCACGTACAGGAGGTCGTGCGTCCCGGCTCCGGACGCGATCTGCGCGACCGATTGGGTGGGGGCCAGCACGTTTGGCTGTGGCTGCGATCCCCCGCAGCCCGCAGCCATAGTAAGAGCTGCAGAAACCCCTAAGACGCATCGGGTCGAGTAAGTCTTCACAGCGACGCTCCTTCTCGTGCTTTCGAGTATTCACCGTAGCGTTTCGTCTAGCTTCCCAGGCGTCGCGCAGAGGCAGATCCGCTTTACCTGCGATCGCTAGCCTATAGGTGATCTAACGAGAGAGTGCGCACAGCCGGCGGCACGTACGTGTTGTCGGCGACTTTGCCTTCCGGTCCGTAGACGCGCAGCATGAGATTAAACTGCTCGGCTGCGACGGGCAGCCAGTTTGCCGCGGGTACGCCTTTCGGCTGGTGCTGCGCCACATAGATGGAGATCGAGCCGTCGCGGTTCTTTTGCAAGCCCGGGGTATAGCTTCCCACGAGGTACTTATGCTGCGGATTTCTGATAAGGGTTATGGAGTCCGGCGTGTACGCCGTCACCGACCAAAATCGTTTCGCTTCGGGGATATTGTTCTTTGCGAACGTGAGGACGTAGTCGTGCGATGCTCCATCGAGATCGGCGCCGTTCGCGTCCTCGAACGTTTGGTAGTACGCCGCGGTGGCGTGACTGTTACCGTATTGAATGAACTCGGCGATCGCCGAGCGTACCAGGTTCGTCCACGTCGTTCCGATGCTATCGAAGGTAATCCATTTCGTTCGATCCGTATGCTTGAGGTAGGCGTCGAGAATCATCTGATGCGCCGCCCGCGTGCCCTCACTAAAGGGCGCGTCGGCGCGCCCGCGATTGTTAAAGAGGCTATCGAACCGGTCAGAGAGGGCGCGCTCATCCGGCGTCAGTGAGGGAGGACCCTTCGATGCGACAGCGGCCTGCAGCTGAGTCAGAAACGCGATCGGTTGTTTGGTCGCCAACTCGTCGGCGATCGTCTTAAACGGAACTGCAAAGAACTCGACCGGAAAGACTTGCGCGTGCCCGGCCTTGGGGTCTCGCTTGTACTGTGTCAGCGGGACCGCGCGCAACGAGCGGCGGAAGAGTTCGGCCTCCGCCTTTTCGTCCTGGCCGCTCGACGAATATTTATCCACTCTAATGATCAGTGCCGTGTAGTTTGTGGGCAAAGGCACTGCCGTGACTCCGTTGGGTAAGGAGCCCTTCCAGTGCGGGCCCGTCAGGCCGTAGGTCCCGGCGGCGCTGATACCGGTATCGTTCACGTCACCGAACGCATCGGTGGAGAGCACCGAGTAGCTATCTTTCGTCGACGGGATCGTTAGAATGAGCGGCTCCTTCGTGACGCCGACGAGCGTATTGGCGTAGAGCGTATCGTCGTTCGGGGCGACGACCGCGTGATAGACGGGAGTCATTCGAGCTGGGCCGATGAGACGGTTAACCGAAGAGATCTTCCACTGCTCGTAGGTAAACCACAGCGGATAAAAGGTGACGACATACTTGACCGTTACGCGGTAAGCATCCGACGCCGCAGGCTGCCCGCTCGCCGCTAACGCGTTTGGAACGATCTGGCCTACGGCGTTGGCCGCGCATCCGGTAAGCAGTACGGCTGCCGCGACGCAGCGGATGAAGCGCATTAGGGCGCGGTTACCCGCGAGATATAGCCGTTTGGCCGATCCGTATCGCTCGCCAAATAGAACACCCGGCGATGTGGGCCAATGAAGATTTGCGCGACCGATGGTAAGGTGCCGGCAACTTTCGTTCGCGCCAGCTCTTTGCCGGTCCGAAGATCGAGCACGACAAAGAAGAGGGTGCAGCGGTGTTTGGTCGGGCAGTGGTGGTCGTCGGCATAAAGCTGTCCGTTTTCGTAGTCGAGCGCGAGGCCGGCCGAGTCGGCGATCGAGTCGTCCTCCCACAGCTTCTTCACCTTGGTCCCGCCGTCGCATGCGAGGAAGCCGGCAACGTGTCCGTCGGCCTGATTCTGCACCGCGAGAATACCAGTCTTAAACGGATCGCCGGTAGCCATAAAAAAGTTCCAGCCGGCGTGGCTGCCGCTGAAGGCGGATTGCGAGTCGAGCGTCGATCCGTCGAATGCGCCCTGCGAAAAAATACTCATCGGCGAGGTGGCTTCGGGATTGGTGTTGTTCGTGAAGACGACGCCGTGGCCCATGAAGATGTCGGAGGTGCCTTCGGTATCGCCCGTGCTCGGGTACAAGTACTGCTGAGTGAACGCGCCGTCGAGCTTGAACGCGCGAGGCTCGGCGAGAAAGCGGACGGAGTCCGTCGCTCCCACGAGGTAGACGTACTCGTGTCCGTCCTGCGCGGTGAGCGCGATGCGCGCGCCGGCAATTTCCGAGGACTCGAGTTTTGCTTTGACCGACAAATCGCCGGGGTCGACGCGAATGAGGATGCCATTACCGTCGCCTAACGTTGCGAAACCCTTGAGGATCAGATCGCCGTTGCCGGTAGCCGCCATCCCGTTATACGCAACGCGTTCGTTGGGCCGGTCGTGGGAGTCGGGCGGAAGCGGAAGCTTCGCCGACGCGACGATCGTAAGCGACGCCGGATCGATTTTGAATAGAATGCCGCGCGCCACGGCATAGAGGTAGCCGTTGGAATCGACTAGCATCCCGCCGGGATAGTTTACGCTCTCAGATTGCGTAAGCTCGAGCGTCGTGACAGTCATCGTCGAAGGGTCGATCCGTGCGACGGAGGGCGTGAGCCGTTTGGCATAGCGACGGCTCTCGATGGCGAGCCGCGGCAACGACGATTGCGGCGCGCCTAAAATGAGTTTGGTGAAGAGATCGAGGAAGTACGGCGCGCCGCCGAGCACGTAAAGGTCGCCGTCGAGCCCGACATACCCCCAAACCGGAACCGGGGGCAGCTTTGCGCTCGCAACGCGCAGCCTCCCGCGGATTGTCGAAGGCAAGCCCGTATCGACGGCCGCCGTCCGCCACTGGTCGGCGCGCTCGCTCGGCCAGGTCGTATCGGCATACGCAGGCGCACGTGGCGGCTTTACCAGCGAAGCGCGGCAGGTAGCCGCATTCCAAGGGGCGCTTTCGTACGAGGCGGGGGGCACGGCCAAGCTTCCGCCGGCATTACAGGCGGGCAGCGCCGCGAAAATGCCAATGCTGCCCAACAGCGCAAGGGCGCGTGTCCGAAAAGGAGCGCTCATCTTCTTAGGTTTTCGGTAAGTTCGGCGTAGGGCTTAAGAAGCGCTGGAATCGTTGTTAGTGTGGAGCGACTTCGTGCTCATAACAACGGCGTCAGTATGGCACGGGCAAGCGGACCCCCTGAATTTTTGCGCCATTCGACAAGACGACGATGCCCGAGACGTGTTTCGTCGCGACGGCAGCTCCAAGAATGTGAATCGCAGACAGCCTGGGCCGAAGCATTGTCGAACCGTGCAGCGTACGGGTTGACCTACGGCGTGTAGCGGAAGATCGTACCCGCCCCGCCGTAACTAACGGCGCCGCCGGCCTGGGTGGTGCCATAGAGTCGGCCCTGCGATCCGCGCGGAGTGAGGCCCCACGGGATGCTGCCGTCGGGCGTGCCCGCAAAGCTGTGGAGAATTCTGACGCCGGACGAGTCAGCGCTATAGATTGTGCCCTGCTCGTCTGCGCCGCCACCGAAGGTGGTGCCGTAAAGTTCGCCATTTTGAAAGACGAGTCGGCCGGACGGTACCACGCCGTCGCCATTTCCCGAGAAACGATGGACGATCTTTTCGTGACCGCTAAGACTCATACTGAAGAGCGTCCCTCCGCCCACGCCATAATAGCAGGAGCCTTCGCATCCGCCTTCGCTCGTCGTCCCGTAGAGCGACGTGTTGGCGTAGACGAGAGGCGTCTGGGGACGGAGCCCGTCTTTATTCCCTTGAAATGAGTAGACGACCGATTCGCCGCCTGAAAGACTGATCTTGAAGACAGTTCCGCATCCATTGCTGAAGTGGCATTTCCCGCCGAAATCCGTCGTTCCGTAAAGATCGCCGCTGACGACGAGCAAAGCGGCATCGGGATTGGCAGCATCCGGCGGACCGGCGAATCGATACAGCACCGACTCGTTCCCCGAAGGGGCGATCGCAAAGACTACTCCACAACCGGGCGGCGAACTGCTGTATTCGCAGTCCGTACCGCCGCCGTACGTCGTACCGTATAACGTGCCGTTGACGGCGATGAGACCGGCTTTGGGATTGGAGCCGTCGGAGCCACCTTTAAACCGGTAAACGACGCGCTCTCTCCCTTTAGTATCGATGGCGAAAACCGTTCCGCAGCCGTTCGTATAGCCGTCCTCGCTACAGACTCCGCTGTCGTTGCCTCCGCCCATCGTGGTTCCGTAGAGCGTGTTTCCGACGAGCAGAAGATCGCCGTTCGGCTTCTCGCCATCCTTCTTTGATGGGCCTTTGAAGCTGTAGATCGATTTCGTCCCGGCAAAAACCGTTCCACATCCCGCAGAGCACGCCGACGTGAAGCCGCCAAGGAGTGTCGTGCCGAAAAGCCGGTCTTTGACCGCCGTGAGTCCGCCGAACGGAACGCTTCCGAAAGCGCCTCCTTGGAATGTGTAGACGAGCTTGTAGCCTCGATGCGCGTCTTGCAATAGAGTTCGCGAGGGTGCGGCCGCAGTAATCGCCGGCGATGTGGAATCTCGGCCGCATCCCGCAATGCTCGAGATCAGAAGAGCTCCCAAGCAAATGTATAGAGGTAGTTTCCTCATGCTAAGAACCCTCACTAGTTTCGGTACGCTACGGCTGAGCTAGAGAAGTACCGGCTAGGCGCCCCCTCGCCCTCTTCTTGGAACGGGGGCTTCCGAGCAGGTGGCAGGCTTCTTCGTGCCAATGCTTACACGGCTAATCATGTACCGGCGGAGGTATGACTAACTCATCGTCCCAGAGTGCGAGCCGTCGTTTCGCTGTTGCGTTAGCGGTGCTAGTTTTGGCCGGTTGCGAAACGCAACAAACGACGTTGATGCCGTCTCGCAACTGGGTTCAGGCCCAGGCGCGCGTGGTTTCCCATACCGTTATCGCAGGCGGCCATTCCTATGTGGTCGATGAGATCTACACTCCATCGGAGAGCAACCTAGAGGGCATCGCTCCTGGTCCGAGCGACCACATTTGGTTCACTGGAGATGCATTGGTCGGGCAGTCTTCGATCACCAGTGACATGACGGAATTTCTCCTGCCCGTCTACGGAAACGTGACTTCGATCGCCGAGGGACCGGACCAAGATCTTTGGATCACGCTGTACCCGCCCGCGATCGGACGAATGGAACGTAACGGCCGTCTGACTGCGTTCGGTCTGGATCGCAAGTTAGGCATTCCCTCCTCGATTACCAACGGTCCCGCGGAGGCGCTCTGGTTCGTTGCAAGTGGCTCGCCGAATCGTATCGTACGCGTCAGCGTAACGGGAGAAATGAAAGCATACGGGGTGCCCGCAGGCTCGGCGCTTCAATGGCTGACGTTAGGCAGCGATGGAAATCTGTGGTTTACGGACAATGCGCGGAATAAGATCGGTCGCATGACTGCGAGCGGAAATATTAAAGAGTTTTCCGTTCCCACGCCGGATGCCGGCGTCTTCGGTATTTGCCAAGGCCCCGATGAAACACTGTGGTTTGTCGAGCAGAATGCAAATAAGGTTGCCAGCGTAACGCTGTCGGGATCCTTCCACGAATACAATATCCCGACGGCTTCGAGCGGCCCGGTCGCCATCGTAGCCGGTCCCGATGGGGCCCTATGGTTCACCGAGGAATCCGTCGGCCAGATCGGTCGCATTACGACCTCGGGAAGCGTGATCGAACTGAAGCTATCCGCACAGTATCCTCGACCTTACGATATTACGGTCGGAAGCGACAAGAACGTTTGGTTCACCGAGACGCAGTCATCGGGTATCATGGGCCGCGTCGAGTTGCACGAGGTGCGGCACTCCAAGCCGGTCTACTCGTTGATCACATTGTCATTAGGGAAAAGTCGTCCCCAACTCGGCGTCGCCGAACAGCTCCCTTTATCGATCTCGGTTCAGAATCTGGAGTATCACGTAATCAAAGGTCACTATCCAAACACGGTGTACCTGACCAGCAGCGATCCAAAGCAGGCGGAGCTCTCTCAAGGATCGGTAGACTCGTCCGGCGTCGCCGTCAAGGTCTCGTACTCAGGGCACTATACGAACGCCGTCATGAGCGCGAATGCGAATGGCGGCGGCAGGGTGTCTCCTGCTATAATTCTGCCTTCGACGCCGCGGGATAAGAAGTTACCGGCTCCCGGCTTCGGGCTCACTCCGGGTCCGAACGACACGCTTTGGATATGTTTGAAAAACGGCAAGATTGCCTCCTACGCCAAGGACGGCACCGTCCACAGTTATCGTGCCACAACGTCGTTCACGGAGGAAGGCTGTTCGATTTTGGAAGGCCCGGACGGCAACGTTTGGTTCACCGACTATTCGAACGATCGTATCGGTAAAATATCGCCGAAGGGCCAGGTCACGTTTTATCCGCTCGGCAGCGAAGCTTCGCCGTTCTCGATGGCGCTCGGCTCCGATGGCGCTTTGTGGTTTACAGAATATTTTACGAGTAAGATCGGAAGACTGACGACCGACGGCCAGCTAAAAACCTACAACGCGCCACACACCCCGCTCGACATTGTCTCCGGTCCTGATGGTAACTTATGGTATAACGACGACGACGGCAACGTCATCAGAGTAACGACCGCCGGAAAGTTTCGACCCGTGCATCACCTCTACGAGCTTAGCAGTCTGTGGGTGGGGCGCGGCAACCTCTGGTTCTACGGTCCGCAAAGCCGGCAGCTCTACGAGATGTCGACGACGGGCAAGATCCTCAAGCAATATCCCGTGCCCGACACGTGCCTGCCGTTTACTGTCGCGTTTGGGCCGCAAGAGAGCGCGTGGTATGTCGACCCGGGTAACGACTGCCTGGCGCGGATGACGCTGACTGGCAAGTTTATTGTCGTGCCGACGTTTAGCCAAAAAAACAATCCGGGGCTCTTTTCGGATATCGTCCTGGGGCCGGGCGGAGACTTGTGGTTCACCGAGTCGGGCATGCGCGGGCTTGGATGGGTCGATCCCGGCACAATGTAAAGTAGGCTGCCCGTCGCGGTCTACGCGTGGCGCGTCTTGAAGGAGGCGACAAATGCGACCTTTCGAGTTTAGCCGCTGTGCTTTTGGCATCACCGTGGCTGCAGGGTTGCTATCTGCGTGCGGCGGATCGTCGATGCCGCGTGCCGCTAACGCAATCAGCGACGTGGGCGCGCCCGAGCACAATCAGACATTCCACTACACCGGAAAGAAGCAAACCTTCATCGTCCCTGCGGGCGTGAGCAAACTTACCGTGGTTGCTCACGGTGGCGAGGGAGCCGGCTTCAGCGTTTATCGCAGCACCGATACTCCGGGCTTCCCGGGCCGAGTGCACGCGATCATCCCCGTACACGCCGGCGAAAAACTCTACGTTTTTGTCGGTGGGTCTGGCGCGCACGGCGGTTTCAACGGCGGCGGCACCGGCGGTGCGAGTGGATCCGGGAGCTACTCCGGCAGTTCGGGCGGCGGCGCGTCAGACGTACGCGTTGGTGGCGATAAGTTAAAGAACCGCATTATTGTCGCCGCGGGCGGCGGCGGCTCCGGCGAAGCCGTGCGAACCTATGGCTCTGCCTCTGGAGGCAACGGCGGTGGCTTGGCGGGCCAATCGGGAGGCGGCAGCGGCTCTACCTATGGCGCCGGAGGCGGTGCGGGCGGCAGGCAGCGTGAAGGCGGCTCGGGTGGCGCCGGCGGCGCCTGCTATTTTACCTCCGACTGTGGCCAGCCCGGCGGCAACGGTGCGTTAGGCCTCGGTGGTAACGGTGGTGCTGCTAAGTGCCTCTATTCAGGCGGCGGCGGCGGCGCCGGCGGCGGATACTACGGTGGCGGTGGCGGTGGCGGTGGCGGCGCTGACTACTTCTATATGTACGGTTGCGGAGAGCCTGGTCAAGGCGGCGGCGGTGGCGGCGGATCATCATACGTCGAGCCGAGTGCAATCGAGTCGCGCATGTGGACGGGCTGGAAAGCAAAGGGCGACGGGCTCGTCGTCTTTAGCTGGAACTGAAAGAGGGAGGCAGAGATGCGAGCGTTCAAGTTTCGCCGCTACGCTTTGGGCATCAGCGCGGCTGCGTCATTACTATCTGCATGCAGCGGCGGATCATCGGTACCGATCGCCGAGAGCACGGTCGCCGGTGCGAGCGGACTCAAGAACCATCAAACGTTCTCTTTGACCGGCAACGGACAAACGTTCATCGTCCCCGCGGGAGTCAGGCGACTCACGGTAGTCGCTCACGGTGGCGCGGGCGCCGGCTCCGTCGACTATGGTTACACCGGTCTCCCCGGCCGGGTTTATGCAGTCATACCAGTGCACCCCGGCGATAAGCTCTATGTTTTTGTCGGTGCGTCCGGTGAACACGGGGGGTTCAACGGTGGCGGCGTCGGCGGTGCTCCTGGATCCGGAACTTACCAGGGATACACCGGCGGCGGCGCATCGGACGTACGCATGGGCGGCGATAGACTCAAAGATCGCATTATCGTTGCCGCGGGCGGGGGCGCGTCCGGCGATAGTGTGGCCTACGGCGATGCCCCGGGAGGGAACGGGGGCGGCTTGGTTGGCAAATCGGGAGGCGCGTCGGGCCGTGGTAGCGGCGGAGGCGGTGGCGGCGGTACACAGTATCAAGCAGGTTCGGGCGGAGCCGGCGGCATTGGCACTCAAAGCCGTAATGGCCAACCCGGCGGCAACGGCAGTTTAGGCCTCGGCGGTAACGGCGGAGATGGCGGGCCGGGCAACGGTTGCGGCTCCTACGGTCTCTGTTTTGGGGGTCCCGGCGGTGGCGGCGGCGGCGGGTATTACGGCGGCGGGGGCGGGGGCGGCGGCGGCGCCGGCTACGCAAGCGAGGGAAGGTCCGACGGTAGCCAAGGCGGTGGTGGCGGTGGCGGGTCGTCGTACGTTGAGCCGCGCGCAATCACGTCCCGCATGTGGACGGGCTGGAGATCAGGTGGCGACGGCAGTGTAACGTTCCTTTGGAAGTGAAATACGGGAGCCGGCTCGCTGGAAACCGAGCGTGGCACGGCATTGACTTCTAAGCCCTGCGACGTCCCGACGGCCGCCGGTCATCGCAGAGCACGCGTGCCGGTAAATGTCGAACGCTGACCATCATGCGTCGGATTGCGGCTCTGACCCTCATCTTGACGCTCCAGCCGATCGCTGCTGCGCCCGCTACGCCGGCAAACGATCCTAACGCGCGGCTGCTCTCGCTAGCGCGCCTGTGGGGCGATATCGCGTACTTCGATCCGTGGCTGGCCTATCGCGCGATCGATTGGGATGGAGCGGCGATCTCGGCGATATCGAGCGTCGAGCAGACCGCTTCACCTAAAGCGTTTGCCAGTGCGGTGGCGACCATGCTGGCAACGTTGAACGATCCGCTCACTCGCGTTGTGCCTACAGCTTCACCTTCGCCGCAGCCCGTCGCCGGTACGGGACTTACGCTAACGTCCGCGGCGGACGGAACACCGGTGCTCGCCGTAAACGCCTCGGCTCTGGCCGCTACGGACGACGCGAAGCTCACGCCGGAGGAGTCGCGCATCGCCGCTTCGCTCGCGTCGCATCGGGCAGTCATCGTAGACCTGCGCGCCGATGGCGACGAGACGGCCGAAGAAGCCGCTGCGGTCGACTCGCTGTTCAGTGAAACGCCCATTGCAGCTGCACTCGTTCACGGCAACCTTGAGACGCCCGTGTATCGCCGCCGCTACTACAACGGGCTGCCGAGCTCCAGAGCAGACTCACCGTACACCGCCGGCTTCCGCTCCGACGATGCGTCGCTGGTTCGCGGAACGGCGCGCAATCCGGTCAACGTCGCGTTTCTCGCCGACAATAACGCCATCGTGCCAGACTTGGCGGTGGCGCTGCTCCGCAATGGTCGAGCGGTCATCTTCAGCAACGCGGCGCAGCCGCTGCTGGCGGGTGGCGAGGTAGCGCAGGAGACGATGACGGACGGCATAAGCGCGCTGTTTCGCGTAAGCGAGTACGCCGAGGTTCCGGCGGCGTCGTTTGCGCAGCCGTTTCCGGCGCAATCCGACGCACTTGGCGTTGCGGCGAAGTTGCTCCAACGCGACGCGCTCGCCCCCGTTGCCTTCCAAGCAGCCCCGCCCGCAAATCAACCGGCCGCTCACGTCTACGAGCTCCCTGCACTTCCCGACGAAGCGCATCGCATCTTCGCGGTCTTCCGGATATATAACGCGATTCGCTACTTCTTCCCATACCGCGCGCTCATGCACGAAGACTGGGACGCTGCGACGATTCGGGCGATTCGCGAGGTTCGCGCGTCAACCACCGAAAGCAGTTACGTCAACGCGATCCGGCGGTACTACGCCCTCATCCACGATGGCCACGGCTTCGTCGACGGGCTCCTTGCCAACGAGCTGTACGGCGGCTCGGTGCCGTGGGCGAGTCAGTATCTTCACGGTCAAGTCGTCGTGACCAGCATCATCGATCCGCTGGCCTGCCGGACGGCCGGAGTACGCCTTGGCGACATCGTCACGGCCGTCGACGGTGTACCGGTAGCCCGCGCGCTCGCGGCGCAACGTCCGTTCGTTAACGGCTCGACGCCGCAAAACGTCATGGGCAACCTCGTCTCCGCGCCCGGAACGAGCATCTTCGCCGGTCCGAAGGTTTCTACGATCGCCGTCAGCTTGCAGCGGCCAGGTTCGAAAGCGGTTTTTACGGCGAAGCTGCGTCGCGCTCTCGGGCAACAGCGGCATTCGCGGACGGGCGCGATCGTGCGCATACTGCCGGGGAACGTCGGTTACGTGGACTTAGATCGCCTGACGCCGGAAGCGGTCGACCAAATGTTCACCACCGTAGCGAAGACACGCGCGCTAATCTTCGACGATCGCGGCTACCCGCTGGCTACGTTTCCGCTTATCGCCCCGCGTCTCACGTTGGCCACCGGCGTGCGAGCGGCGCGCTTCGATATGATTATGGCGCTCGCACCGCAGGTGCAAGATGGTGACGAAATCTTCCAGCAGTCGTTTCAGACCTTCTATCAGCTGCTGGATACCGCAACAGGTTCGCGCTATCTCAAGCCCGTTGTAATGCTGATCGACGCGCGCGCAATTAGTCAGGCCGAACACACGGCGCTGCAGTTTTCGGCGGCGACCAAGACCACGTTCGTCGGGACGCCGACGGACGGCGCAGACGGCGACGTTACAGGATTTTCCGTGCCGGGCGGCATCACCTTAGCATTTTCCGGTTTGGGGGTGGCGCACGCCGACGGGCGCCCACTGCAGCGCGTCGGCATTCTTCCAGACGTCCGAGCGGAACCTACCGCACAAGACGTTGCGGATGGTCGAGACGTCGTTCTCGAAGCAGGCCTGCGCGCCGCGCTGCGGCGCAGTAGCGCCTCGCCGGAGGAAAATGTAAGCGCCCTCAAGGCTTTGCGAACCATCGAGCGCGCCGATTTTGCGCAGCAGGATCGCGCAACGGAGAAGACCGCGGCGCTCCAAGCGCTCGAACTCACGTACACTGGCCGGTCGCTTCCGGGCGCAACCGGCACGCAACCGCTCCCGCATCCAGAGGAGGACTTTTCCTCGCAAGCGCCGGCCGGCCGACAGTCTGTAACGACGTGGGGATCGCTCGACGTCGCTCCCTATCGCGGCAAGGCCGTGCACATCTTTGGTTTACTGAAGATCGCCAGCGCGTCTTCGAACGGTGCGTTATGGGCTCTCGTGAATACGGCGAATGGCGGCAACTGGAAATACGATGACATGGGTGACCGAGCGCTTCACGGGACGCAAGGATGGCAGCCGTTCTCTATCGTCTTGCAGGTCAGCGAAGATGCAACCGCGATCGCGTTTGGCCCGTGGCTGGGCGGTCCCGGCGAGATTTGGGCTTCGCATCTGACCGTGGAGGTCGTCCCGAAGGCGATGGCTATTTAAGAGGCGTTATGTTTAGAGGAAGGACGCTTACGATTCCCTCGGGCTCCGCCAAGCCAGTCTACTACCGTGGCAAAAATGATCCATTAAGGAGATGACGGGATGTCCTTTACCGCTGGGCCCAGCTCCTCAGACTGGGCATTTGACGAAGAAGCTTTCTTAAAAAAGCTGCCTTATCCGGTGGTTCCTACCAACATAAGAGGCGTTTATTCGGGCGTTGCTCCGCCTGATGATTTCGACCCAAATACAGCTACGCCTCACGATCTCATCAAACACGGTATTCTCTGGCGCCGGCCCAACGAAACCGATCCCCTCGCATACAGGGATGCTTGGCAAAGGGCCTTTTCGCGCAAGTGGCTTGCAAAGGATCGCATCATTCCGGTTTCCATCCCCACTGGCAGAAAACGATGCCTGGCAAAGGCACCCTTCAAGAAGCAGCGCGACGGAACGTATCTTTCGTATCTTTGGTCCGGCGCCGCGACCGCTAGTGGAGGACCATACGCCGGAGTGTTTGCGTTCTGGAAGATACCCAACGTCAGCGCCGCGCCGCAACCTCCGTCGCAGCCGGGGAGTAAAGACTACGACCGCGGGATCGCGTACGATTCGTCCTCGTGGGTTGGCATCGATGGGTATACTTTTGCTTCCAATGATGTGCTGCAGGCCGGCGTCGAGCAGTACGTGGACACGCACGGCGTTCCTCACTATGTAGCTTGGTACGAGTGGGTTGGCCCAGTTGGCCCTCCGCCGCATTATGTTAACCAAATGAACATTTCCAACATGCCGATCAGTGCCGGTGATTCGATATCCGTGTCCGTCCAGTACGTTGGGAAGACTGCCGGTCAGATCTACTTTGCCAACTATACCACCGGTAAACACGTTTCCCATACGTTGAGCCCGCCAAAGGCCGTGTCTTTTAGCGGCGATTCGGTCGAATGGATCATGGAGGACCCTGATGAAGGCGCATACTCCGGCACTGCGCTGGCGACATTTAGCCCGGTCGAGTTTACGTGCGCGGCGGCCTGTAACGCGGGAAGCTACATCACGAATCAGCCACCGCATGATGATACCATGAATATTGAAACTCTTAGTGGCACTGTCCTGACCAAAACGACGCTCCGAGAGGGTAGCGTCAGGATTACGTTCGTTGGATGACGGTCGAACTACACCGGCAGTATCGATATATTTCGCTGTGCGAGCTTGTCGCAGTTCTGCGGGCTGCTCCCGACAGTGATCGGCGCGCCGTCGAAGGCGATCTGCGCAACGAGGCAGACGTCGTCGCTGGGCGTAAGCTCACCGACCGGAACGCGCTTGGAACTAATATTCCACCCGGTCCCAACAAGCTTGGTTATCGTGTTCTTAGGTGAAAATAGGTTCAGATAGCAGCCGAAGTAGGCCCACGTTTCGCCCTCGTCCGCGACGAATGTCGAGCCGACCGTTAGGACAGCGTTATTGACGCTGTCGCCTGAATAATCGACGTTGGCACCAAAATCGCCGTTACCTTCGTAGTTGCCCGTTGCAAAGAACGGTAAGGTTGTAACACTTAAGGCCATGACGGGGCTGATACCGAGATCCGGTGAATCCGGATACCCGGCAGCGTCGTTTGACGACTTGTACGTCGAATCGGGCTCGTATGTGGTCTCGCTATCCGTTGCTGTGAAGAGGCGGAAGAAGACGCGTACGTTCGACCCGGTAGCGGAATAGGGTCGCCCTCTCAGCCGTACTCGCGCAACTGCGAAGTTGTAACTCGAGACCTCCTTAGTCTCGCTTTCTCCAAAGGCTATCTCGACGCTCTTGTCCTCGAAACGGCTTAGCACCGAGACGCCGCTGCTCTGATCGGGGAAAATCGCGAATGGATCGGGTCCACTGGGATCGTTGTAGTTTGCATTGAGATAGGCGAGCAGCGCCTGAATATACGCAAAACCTGCTGCGGTATCCCACGATGCCTCGTCTCCCGCTGAATACGAGGTGCTCGAGACCTTGAGTGCAGGCGCGGTGCTAGGGTTGAGACCGGCAATCGGCTCGTCATTGATTCCCGGTGTGACGGTAAAAACACGCAAATCCTCACTCGCCGAGAACAGATTCGGCCTACTCGGATCGGCGTTCGCAAACCGCGGGTTGAGGCCGGCGACCAGGGTCAAGTCGCACGACGCGCTTAACGGGAATATCTGATCTCCCAAAGCAACTGTGCCCGTGGCGGTCAGTGAAAACTGCCGCATCTTGCCCGATTCGGGGAAGACGCCGCCATCGGACTCGAAGCCGAGCGATGACACGTCGAAGGTTACGTCGCAGGGAAAGAATATCCGCTGTATCGTTTCCGTTTCGCTCGGTATCTCGTACTGCGGACTGCCGACACGAACCGTTACACCGCGAAGCTCCATAAAACTGCCCCCGAGCTTCGGAACGCCGTTTCCGATCAAATTTGGCCACGCACCCTCGAGCACGAGCCAGAAAGAGTTCGGGTAAGCGGCAGGGCTAGGTGCCCCCAGCACACCTAAACCTCCGGGAGCCGCCGCGGCGCTCACCTCGTTCTCTCCCCACGAGCTCCGGCCCATCAAGAAGGAGAGCTGAAAGGCATTGAAGCCAAGGCAAAACAGCAGATTCGCGCCATCGATGCTGCCCCACCCCGTGCACGCATCCCATCCGGGCTTGGCCGTGAAGCTGGGACTTCCAGGTCCTACGCCGACGGTGACATCCCGACAGGCGAACCTCTGGAACCTGTCGCCCAGACCGCCGATTTGCTGGAACGAATAGATCGCTGGATTGAGAAAGCCCACCGGCTGGCGAAACGCGGCGTTAAGCATTGCGACCAGCCCTGCATAGAGCGGCGCGACTGCGCTCGTGCCGCCTCCTGGATAGATCGACTCCTCGGCAAGGACGATCCCTTTAATGCCGTAAGCCTCGCCAGCGACATCAGGCACTCCGCGGCCAGGATGAAACTTCCCCTTGGAATCCCTTGCCCCGGTAATGCCGGCCGCCCGCTGATACGCAGGCGCCGGAAAGTAAATGCTCGCGCCACCCTGGGATGCGCCAGTGCCGTCAGCTTCGCTGTTCCAAACAACCTCGTCGAACGTGGTGGGCAGACCCCACTTGACATTACCGATCGTCGTCCCTCCGCAAGATAGCACCCAGGGATCGCTGCCCGGGTATTGCACGCCGAACTCATACTCGATGTTCTCATAAACGTTTGATTTTGCGTCTCCAGCGGCATAGCAAACGGTTATTCCCCGCGCCGCGGCGGCCGAGAACCACTGCGAAAGAGTACCGTATACGTTGAAGTCACTCTTCGTTTCCACTTCGTCATAAGCCCAGCTGCTTGACAGCACTGACGGTGCAGGCTGGCCAACCTCCGGCAAGATTGCCGTTTGCAGAAAGGTTAGGATGCCGTCTTCGGTGTCGTCGGTATTGTAAATCGCGATCGTCGCGCCTTGCGCGACAGTCGCCGCAATCTGAATATCCTGCGCCTCTTCGACGTACGGGCCGTAATCAGGCCCCATCTCGAAGTTAATCACAGGCGTCGGGTCATTGGTGTAGGTCTTCCCGTCGACGGTGAGATCGACTTCAACGAGCGTGCCGGCCAAGGCGCTAGGTGCCACATTATAGCCTGCGGGCATCTTTGAAAAATACTGGGCGATATCCGGTGGAGAGTAGTCAGCCAAGGCGGAGTCGTTGAAGATGCCTATTGTCTGCCCCGTCGCGTCGATTCTCGGCAAGTTGTAGAGTTGCACGATCTCCGGAACGGTCAATTTGTGCGTGTGCGGTGGAACGTCGTTATTGTGATGTCCCAGCCGACGATTCGCAAGCCCCACGACGGTGTCGACGAGCGGCGCGAGCTCGGCGGGCAACCGTACAGGACCTGCGATACTACGATAGATGTGACTTTCCGTCGCGGGCGGCTCGTGGCTGCGTCTGCGCCTAGGGACTTGTATACTGTACTCGTTGAACTCGACGTTCAATGCCTGGCTGACCTGCGCGACCGTTCCCGTCACGCGAATGGCTCGGCGTGCGAGATGGACACTGAGCACAGTCAAGCCTCGGCTCATAAGGAACTCGATGAGCCTATCGCTGTCATCCTGACTTGCGCCGTACTTGGCTCCAAACTCCTCGACGGACACGTAATGCCGGCGCATGAGTGGGGCCCTTTGCCAATACTCGAGGGTGGGAAGCTTCGCTGAACCGCGACGTGGTCGCAAGAGAACGGTGAACTGTACGGGGCGATCGGGTGCTAGTGGCCCGATCAAAATCGAGCCGGGATGGGGGGTCCGCTGGCTACGCGGAAGGGCTACGAGATCCTGTGTCGCCATCTTGGCACCTCGAGAACGTCGTACTCTATTCGATCGTAGCGTAAATGCCTGATGTTGATTTGATGTTCCTCTCCGTTAAGTGCTCCGGCAAGCTATGATTCCTACTGTTGGGCAGCCGCCTTGAATCCCCGAGAGTGGATTTGCGGTTCACCATCCTATGCCAAGACCTCCTCAGATCGACCGCGACGCGAAGCGATCGATCGTCTTGGCGCCCGACTTGAGAGCCTTGCGGCGAACAGTTTTGACGTGGCACGGCAACCGAATGCCAACCGCCTCGCTGGAGGCATCAAAAAAAGCCTGCAAATACAGGCCTTCCTAAGTAGAGCAAACGGGAATCGAAGACGCCGTCAGAGGAGCAGCCTTTGACCGACCCTCATCATGTCGCGCGTTGCCATAACGCCTACCTTCTGGCGACCAGCGCCCACATGCAACCTTCACTCTAAATGCCTCCCACGACAGCGAGCCAGAGGAAAGCAAGGGAGACCATTGTGAGTTGCATGTCAGCAATTATGATTCTTCGGCCATATTGCTCGTAGAAACGTTTGACTCCATCGTATCGCGGTGAGAGCGGCGTTAGTGCCGCGAGTGCGAAACCGGCGCCATTGACGCAGAAAATCGCGATTGTGAGATATAGCGAGGAATATGGGGAGCGAATGCCCGGGAGCATCCACGCAATCCCGCCGTACGCGAGCGTCAGCACTGTCCCCACCGCTGCAGAGAAATACGTTTCCTTGACTCGCAGAAGACCTAGCCCATCGGTGGCCATGGCCAGGAGAAGAGAGCCGAGCAGCAGTGATATAGGGAGAAGGAAGTAGAGAATCGGCACGAGACGGTTAAGGCCGTTAGCCTGAAGCAGTGGCAGCAGCGCAAACCAGGAGAGAAAGACGGTACGGTATTCGATGGTCGAGGCGAGGCTGAAATGGACGCGCTGCACGAAGTCACCGCTCGTGCGGACATGTGGCAGGTACGAGATCAGGAAGGCGCTGCCCACCCAGTACAAATATGCGACGAGGAACATGAGAATGGCAGCGTCAAGCGCAACCCCCGCGGCGCCTGTTCTGTCCCGCGCAAGCGTCACCACGAGTACGACGCCCGTAAAGGCGAACCCGGCAAGACTGCCGACGGTGTTCACGTGGAGTTTCGAGACTTCGTCTAGCAGCCACGGATAATCGTCGCGTAGAGCCGAGCCTCGCCAGCCCACGCTGAGCACCGTCGTCAACCCGACGGCCGCAGCGACGAAAAATCCCAGAACTGCCCACATTGTCGTGAAACCTCGAGCCCGACATGCGCCGTCTTGCCACGATCATCCTCGCGAGGCCGCCCGAAGATTGGATTGGAAAAGACGCATAGCATTTGAAATCGAATGCGGACGGCTTTGTTTTTCCGAATGCTGTGCAGTCACGGTCATTACCGTAGATTCAAACCTTCGGCGATTGCCTGCCGCTTTTACTCAGTGACCAGTATCCTCGCAGTTTACTGCGTCGTGCTCTTGACCGGCCCGGCGAAGATCTCCCAGGCCGTTGGGCTTACATGATTCGCCCCTTGGAGCGGCGATTCGAGATCGAAGATAGTGACGATCGAGATCGCGATCATCGCCGCGAGCGCGCCGGTCATGATGAGTTGCACCAGCCGGTTCTTCAGCCCAAACAGAAAGGTTATCGCGAGCAGCACCACGCCGCCGAAAATAATCACGCCCCAAAGAATTCCCGGTATACGCGGCTGGAGGTATGTGAGCCGGCTTCGGCGATCGTCGAGGAATTGGCCGAGCGCAGCAAGCATGGCAGCCTGGAGATTCGTTTGCGCGTCCGTCTTGGGCTCGATATTGACGACTTCGTTTGCGATCTCCCGGGCGATCGCGCCGGTCTGGCGGTCTGACTCGCCGCTGCTCACCATGCGCGGCCACTCTTTCGTCAGCACGGCTTGCGCGTAATCGCTGATGTGCCGGCGAATCGTGCTTCTGGCCGGCTCCGATACGCCACTTGCCAGCCGGTAGACTTTCGCCAATGCGTTCGCCTCGCTCACGGCCACGTCCGACGCCGTCGTATAACCTTGCCACACGACGACGACGACAAAACCCAGAATAACCGCGTACAGAGTGCCGATAACGGTAAGAATGACGCCAGCAACCTCGTTGTGCGGGGTGAGCGTCTCGTGCTTAACGATGCGCTGCAGGCCCGCGTGCAGCGAACAGGCGACGAGAACCGTAGCGAGCGTTGCTGAGCATGCCAGCCACCCAGCCGGAAGCTGCAACAGCGTGTTGACGTTCACACCGCGACGAGATTAGCCTTTAGTGAGCAATGCGAGCGTGTTGCGATAATCCTCGACGGAGATTCCCGCGAAGGCGCCACCGTAACGCTGCTCGACGTCGACGGCCGTTGCGTCGATGTCGGGGAAGAATCGGGTTGCGGGCAGCGTTGCGTAGGATGTTCCCGCCGGCGAGCCGGTATGCGTGCTGACGCCGAGCCACCAGGGTTTAGCCAGCGCCGCCAATTGTTCCATCGCGGCACCGCCGAAACTTTCGAGCGTATTTTTGGCATTGCGGTACGCCATCAAGTCGGTCGCATCGACGGCCCGCCCCGCGGCCTGCAAGAGGGTTGCACCGTTTGCGGCTTGCGGCGAATATCTCGCATACGTTGGGTGCACGGTTGCCAGCACAGGAAGGCCCAATTCCGCCGCGGCGGATCGAATCGTGCTAAGCGCCTGGAGGTAGTTCTTGGCAAGCTCCGTTTGCTGGGTGCCGTCTTTCCATTCGGGAAGAGTGTGCGGCTCGACATCGAGTGCGATGCCGTCGAAGACACTGTGCTGCCGATGCGCACCGAGCAAATCACGTACCGACTCCGGAGGCTCGCTGCGTCCACGCTTGACCCACGACGGATCCCCCGCCACGCCGTAGACCGAACGTTCGTCGCCCTTGAGCAAGCGCATCGCGTCCAGCGACGCGGCATCGCCCGCTGCCAGCGCGCTCCGCTCCGCCGGCGTAACCGAAAGAAATATCAATTGAAAGCCGTTCCGTTGCGCAAACGACGCTACCGAGCTCGCTTCGGCAAGCGCCGTTCGCCAAACCCACAACGACCGGCTCGGAGTTGCTGCGCGAGCCGCGTATGCGCCGCTCGCAAGGGCGAAAGCCGAGGCGGTGCCAACGAACTGCGCGCGATTCATTGCCTAATCCGATTGTAGCTTTACTCCTCAAAACCCCTGCACTTGCGTGAGTGCCGGCTAGCCGACCCACAGCGGCCGGTGTCGAATTTTACCAAAACCGGGTTCCGCGGAGTTATGGACTACTGTATGGTCAAGCGTATCCAGTAACCCTGCAGCTCTGGTGCTACGACACTATTGCGCGGGCACTGCGACTAATTCCGAGCCTGACGGGCGATGTCGCGAACGTGGGTTGGTTTGAACGCCCGGGCGATTGGGGAGCGCTCGCGGTCGACCCACCCCGTTGATGGCGTTGGGAATGGTACGGTCCGCGCCCACGAGGGTTCGTAATGGCTGCCCCAAGGTCAATGGTCGCTTGCGTGAGAACTCCGCTTGCAATAGGAGGGGTTGTCATGCGTTTGAGCGCTGCTGCGACTTGCATTCTTCTCGTAAGCTGCTCCCACGTTAGCAGTCTTTCGCCGTCGCCGATTGGCGCATTGCCTTCCGTGCTTGCGCCTGACGCAAAGAAGGCAGACGTGATCTACTCCTTCAACGGGAATACCGGTAGCCAACCGTTGGCCGGGCTCACAGTTGTGGCCGGCGTTCTCTACGGAACGGCAACGAGCGGAGGAGCTAGCGCGAAAGGCGTTTTCTTTAAGGTTACGACTTCCGGAAAAGAAACGGTGCTGCACAGCTTCAAGGGCGGCGCCGACGGCGCTTACCCTTACGGCGATTTGCTTTCCATAAACGGAATACTTTACGGCACAACGCTTGGAAACGATGAGTTTGGCTACGTCGGGACTGTTTTCAGGGCGTCGACCTCGGGGGGTGTGAAGGTGCTTCACGTCTTCAAGGGTGCTCCGGACGGCGGACAGCCGTCGGCGCCCGTGATCCACGTCAACGGCATGCTCTACGGGACAACCCAGGTCGGTGGGAGCAACGACATGGGCGCCGTCTTCAAAGTCTCCCTTACGGGTAGCGAAAAAGTGCTGTACAGCTTCAAAGGAGGCAATGACGGAAGCGGCCCTACAGGGGGACTCGCCTACGTAAATGGGCAGCTGTACGGCACGACTCTAAGCGGGGGCTCCGCCGGCCTTGGGACGGTCTTCTCCTTGTCTCTGAGCGGACATGAACAAGTGATTCACACATTTAAAGGCGGGAAAGACGGCGCAAATCCTTACCCTGCTCTCGTGGGCATCGATCAAAAGCTATACGGCACGACCACGCGCGGCGGTAAGTACAATTCGGGGACGATCTTCACCATTTCGACGAAGGGTTCCGAACGCGTGCTTCACTCATTTGGCAACTCCGGCGACGGCGTATATCCCTATGCCGCTTTGGTTCAAATAAGTGGCGATTTATACGGCACGACTGAACTTGGCGGTTCCTACGGTGAGGGGACGATCTTCAAAGCCTCTACGGCCGGCGGCGAGAACACGGTGTACGGTTTCGGCGCAAACGGGATGGATGCGAGCTCGCCGAAAGCGAGAGTCGTTGAACTCGGCGGTAAGTTATACGGCACGTCCCAAGCCGGCGGACAATATAGCGACGGAACGGTGTTCGAGCACGACTTATAAATGAAGCTATCCTTGCGAACCTTCCTGCGGCGCGGGGCGTCGTGGTCTTCACTATGCCGCCCCATCGATTCTAGGTGTAAATTTTTGGTTTAGGCGTTTAGGCTTCGGGAAAGGAAGTTCTAGGTCGCCAAATTCTCCGTGCCCGGGCGGAGTACCGGGTTTCGTGAAAACTCGTCTGAGGAGAACACTGTGGCGTACGTAGATACGGGAACGATTTGTACAAATGCCGCAATAGCGGCAGGCCAAGTGATTACGTGGGGGGCCCCGGCTTTCAAACAGATGCCCTTTGGTGTTACGGGCAATGAGTTCGGGCCCGGGCAGTGGTTCCGCCTCGCCTATGCGTTAGCCCCGCAGAACTCCCCTGGCGTTAATGTAGCGATTGGCGATTATGCGAGCACAGGGAGATACGGCGAGGGAGTCTTGGTAAACTCAGACCTCGAAGTCTGCGCCGCTATAACCCTAAAAAACATCGGCGATGCGACTGCTGTCATTAACATCTATTATCTATCAGCCCCCCAGCTGGGCGAGTAGCCCCCAGCATGAAAGACGGAGAATGAAGGTTCACGTATTGTTTGATAATAAAGGCAAGATAGGCGCGATCGTTCATTCTAAAGTTAAAGCAAAGGACGGAACGGAGAGCGAGATCAGAGGTGGTTTCATCGTAGGCGAGGGAGAGCACACGGCTATACTGGATGTGCCTGCGGAACTGGAACATCTTACATCCCGCGAGCTCCTTGAAGCGGTTCGCGTCGAGAACAATGCGGAATCGCACTACCTTACCGCCATCGCTAAGAGATAACTGGCGTATGGAGTGACCGCTAAGGCTAGACACTTAGTGATGTTATTCGAGCCCGGCCTCGTTACCGTCGATATCTGAGCCGCTTAAGCTAAGGTATTTGAAATCACTCCAACGAAAGACGGCATCGCTGCACTCTCGCGGCAACCTGAAGGAACCGCGATGAACGATCGTGCTAACTCAGGAGGTGCCCATGACTGCCAAGGCTTCCCTCGTCGCCGGCCGCCAAGCCCCGCTGCGGCGCGCCTACCTCGAAGATCCGCAACTTGCCCTCAGCGTGAAATGGGCCGCAACCAAAGCCGGCGCAGGCGCTGATGCGTTCCACTCCGTGGTCGAAGTCGGCAAAGGCTACGGAGTCTCACAACGCCTCGGGATCGATCACAGGGTCGGTGGCGACCACGACCTGCCGAATCCGGCGGATCTCCTCTGCGCGGCACTGGCCGCGTGCGAGGACTCGGCCGTACGCATGATCGCCGATCTTGTCGGAGTACAGATCCTCGATCTACGCGTGGAAGTCACGGGTGAGGTCGACGTGCGTGGCGCCCTCGCAATCGATCGCTCGGTCAAAGTAGGTTTCCGCTCGATGAATTGCCACGTGCATTTGCGCGTGCCGCAAAGCACCGAGCAACCGCGCCTCGCTGCACTGCGCAAAAACTCCGAAGCGTCATGCGTCAATCTCGACACGCTCCGCTCCGGCGTCCCAGTCGCTGTAGAGTTCGCAGTCGAAATCGCCGACGAGAGGTCTTCCTCGTTGTCATCTTGAGCGAGTCTCGCGATCCGAGAAAAACTTCGGTTATGCTGATTTTGCCGAGCGACCGACCTCCGCCGCGCTGATTCCCTCAAGGGCGAGGCCGTAGCCGACGCTCTCGTCGACGATGCGCCGCAGCCGTTGCGTAAACGCGACGCGAGTCAAATGACTTGTGAGGGGCGGAAGTTCGACGAGGGTTGTTGCTATAGCACGCGCCCGCTGGAGGAGTTCCGTCTTGGGGACGACCTCGTTGACGACTCCCCATTCCTGTGCCTTCGACACGTTGAGTTCTTGGCGTGTCAGGAGGAAATAGCGTGCGCGGATGCTGCCGATCACCTCCGGCCAGAGAACGTGCATGCCGTCCCCGGGCACAAGACCGAACGCCAGATGTGGTTTATCCTGGAAGACGGTATCAGGCGTCGCTATGACGATATCGCAAAGGAGCACGTATTCAGAGTGCAATAGCACCGGCCCGTTAAGAGCGGCGATCATCGGCACTTCAATATCGAGCAAGTTCATCAGGATTTTCTTGCCCTCGCGATAGACCTTGTCAAAGCCGATGGGAGTAAAGAAGTCAAAGCCGTCAGTGACGATCTCGGACATGAACGCATCGCCGGCGCCAGTTAATATCACGACGCGGGTTTCTAAATCACTGCCAATCGCATGAAATAGGTCAACGAACTGCTCGTGCGTGTGGCCATTGAAGATCAGCGTCCCGCCGTTTGTGTGAAGCATGACTTCAAGAACACCGCTTTCGGAACGAGTCAATTTGGCATTCGGAAAGTTGTCTTTATAGTCTACAAAGCGCATTATGGTCCCTCACCAAACTTCAGCGCCTCCGAGATCAGATCGATGACATGCTGCGGTGCCGTCACCATCGCGGTGTGATCGTCGGGATACGAGCGCATTTTCGAGCCGGCTCGCTTCGCCATGAAACGCTGCGTGTCGATGTCGATTAGATCGTCCTGCTCGGCAAGCAGGTACCACGATGGCTTGAACTTCCAGGCCGGTGCTCCGACCTCTTTTTTAATACAAGGGACGGATAGCGGACGCTGAGACGCCGCCAGCACGGCAAGCTCCGCTGATGTCGCCTTTGGGGCAATGGAGTGGCCAAAGGCCCAGCGGGGCATCCAAACCAAGCCATTTTCGTCCGGCTTCATACGCGGCGCTTTTGGATGCGGCGGTTTGCGATAAAAGACGTCCGCGACCGTCTCGCCTTCAGCCGGCAGTAGCGAATTGATGAAAACGAGACTTTGTAGGCGTGGATTCCTCACGCTTGAGATGACGGCTCCGGAGTAAGCGTGTGAGACCAACACCACCGGTCCGGTGGTCCGACCAATCATGTGCTCAACCATAGCCACGTCGTCGTCCATCGTGGTAAGCGGAATCGGCGCCGCTACAGTGTAGACGCCTTGTTGGACAAGCGGAACAATCACTTTGCTCCATACCGATCCGTCTTCCCATGCTGCGTGCACAAGAATGACAGAAGCGTCGTGGTTGGGTGCGGCCAGGGCGCTAAGTTCGCTTGCGGCGACCGTGGCGAGAGCACCGGCGGAGCTCAGAAAGCTGGAGCGAGTCTGCATGCCAAGGAGATCCCTCTCTTACATTCGATTGTGCGAAGGCTCCGTGACCCCGTCGTCTACCTTGAGACAACGCTACGCGAGTCACACGTCCCGTTCAAATAGCCGAGACCACCGTAAAACAACCCGGACTGCGGCTAATTGCCCCTGCCCGCATCAAAGCCGCGAGCTCGACGGTTACGGTCTCTCGCGTACTACCGACGAAGGTTGCGATCTCGTGGTGGGTCAGTTTGACGCCGATACGCTGTCCGCCACCGGCGCGTACCCCGCACTGTGCTGCGATCCGCCCTAGGGCACGCAACAGGCGATCACGGACCTTGCCTTGAGCGATGTCTTCGAGAGCCGCGCTCATCTCCGCGCAGCGGGTGCCCATGTGCCGGGCCAAGTTCATTGCGAGCCGCGCATCCGCCCGGAAGAGCGCGCTCAGGCTGTCTCCGCGAGCGCGGAAGATGGTGCATCGCTCGACGACCGTTGCAGAGAACGGCCGCCGCTCGGTGTCGACGAGCGCTTCTTCGCCGATGAACTCGCCGGGCCCGACGAGGCCGACGGACATCTCGCGTCCGTCGGAGAGCAGAAAGCTGAGCCGGACGTATCCGGCGAGGACCACGTAAACATGTTCGACGTTATCGCCTTGGGCAAAGAGCTCCGCGCCGCGACGGAGCGTCTCGACCTCGAACAGCCCCTCGCAGCGCTCGACGCTAGCGGCATCGGCGTTGCGGAAAAGACGATGGCCGGCTAGACGTGGTCTTGGCGTTGGGTCTGCCGCTGGGCTGGTGCTCCGTCGTCCGCGCGAACTCGCGGCTGAACGGCGGAGACGTTGTCGGACGGTTTGGATCATGTGGCCATCCTAACCAGGGCCAAAATCCGTTCCCAGAGACAATCCGCAGAAGTACGCGTACAAATAGGCCGACCCGGCATGCAGGAGCATCCCGCACCCACCGGGCCCGCATTGTGGGCGCCACTACTGAAGCCCACCACCCGACCGGCTAACCTGGTGGGATGTGGCAGCCATTCAAGGAGGGTACTAGCGTGATTAGCTATCAGCGCGCCGACGTCGGCGGGATCAACATTTTTTACCGCGAGTCTGGGGTTGGCAACGGGCCGACGATCCTCTTGCTGCATGGGTTCCCCACGTCCGGGCACATGTTTCGCAACCTCATTCCGTTGCTTGCGAACGAGTACACGTGGTCGCCCCCGATTTTCCAGGCTTCGGGCAGTCAGATATGCCACAGCGGCACGAGTTCCCCTACACGTTCGAAAATATTGCGAAAGTGATTGGCGGTTTAGTCGAAAAAATGCATTACGAGAAGTTTGCGATCTACGTGTTCGACTATGGATCACCGGTCGGGTTGCGGCTTGCGCTTGCAAAGCCTGACGCAATCACCACCATCATCTCACAAAACGGCAACGCGTATGAGGTGGGCCTCAGCGACGGCTGGAATCCGATACGCGCTACTGGAAGGATCCTTCGGATGCGAACCGCACGGCGCTGCGCACGCTCTTGACTCCCGAAACCACCTACTGGCAGTACACGCACGGCGTCCAGGATCTCTCGCTCGTCTCTCCGGACGGCTACAGCTTGGACGATTTCTACCTCTCGAGGCGCGGCAACGACGAGGTCCAGCTCGACCTGTTTCTCGACTACGCCAACAACGTCGCGATGTATCCAAAGTTCCAGGAGTATTTCGGAAGTACCAGCCGCCACTGCTGGCAATCTGGGGGAAAAACGATCATTCTTTTTGCCGCGGCGCGGAAGCGTTCAAACGCGATATTCGCACGGCCGTCGTGCAATTAGTCGATAGCGGCCACTTCGCGCTCGAGACGCACTACGTGGAGATCGCGCGGCTATCAAAGGATTCCGCCGCTCACCAAGCTGAGGGAAATGTGATCACCAACAACAAAAAGTGTATTGTCTTTGACGTCAACGAAACTCTGCTCGACCTCGACACGATGCGGCCTATTTTTGAGCGGATCTTCAAAGACCCAAGTGCGGTCCGCCTGTGGTTCCAGACTTTGATCCTCTATTCAGAGGCACTGACGCTGGCGAGAGTGTACGTGCAGTTCACCGACATCGGTGCGACCGTGCTCGAGATGTTCGCAAAGACGCGCGGTGTGACCGTGAGCGCGGACGACAAGCGCGAGCTGACCGATCGGTTCGAGACGATGCCCGCGCATCCAGAGGTTCAGTCGGCCATTGGGCTCTTGCGCGGCGCCCGATTTCGTCTCTTCACGCTTACGGACAACTTGCTCGAGATACAGACCCGGCAACTCGAGCACGCAGGGATCGCGGCTATTTCGAGCGCCGCTTCAGCGTGGATCAGGAAGTCAAGCGTCACAAGCTGGAGCCTGAGGCGTACGCGTACGTGGAGCAGCAACTAGGTGTTGCGCCGTCGGACCTCATGCTGATCGCCTGCCATACGTGGGACACGATAGGTGCGCTCAGTGCGAGCTGGCACGCCGCGTTGATCAAGCGTCCGCATAACGATCGTCTAGCCGTGGGACGCAAGTCGAAATTGAAGGTACGGACCTTCACGATGTGGACACGCAGATCATAGAGAGATACGGCGGCGGTATGTGAAGCTGAAGAGACCAGTCAAACGTAAGCGAGAGTCGAGACAAAGGAAGAGCTCTAGTTAACTACTACGTTAGCTAGCTATTGTGGTGAGAGTTAAGGCTGCGCAACAACCGGGCAGTCGATGATGGCTAGAGTTGGGCGCAGTACACAGACGTACGCGTTGCCCGGTAAAGGCGGATAGATGAACGAGCTAGTCAAGTAGACTTCTTTGATGAGCTGCTTTTGCTCGTACATCGAGTGAATGCGGTGCACTTTGCCTTCCGCGATCGCTTTCGCAGTACACTGGCTCACGTGGGCGTCACACAGCGGGCTGTAGTTGTTCGTAGAGTCTCTTTAGGGCGGAATCGGGAAGACGTTGATCGGGTAGATACCGTTGTGCAACGCGGTAGAGAAGCCTTGGTCGTCACCGGATAGCTCGACCGTATAGCCGTTGAGCACGGGCGAGAACCAGAGGAGCGCAGAGTCATCGGAGAGCAGCGACTTCCCGAAAGCCGGCACCTTGGCGAGCTTCGGAGCGTAAACGCCCTTCTCGAGTACGGCTGGAACAGCCGCCGACGCATCGGTTAATAGGTGATAGTAATACTGATGGCCTCCTTGAACGACATAGAGGATAGACAACGTGACTGTGATCTTCTTCAGATAGAGCGACTTCACGCGTTTGTGCGAACCGCTAGAGTTGTGCACCTCTTGAGAGTTCAGCAAGAGACAGCTTGGCAGCAAGACGACTGGCGACCACTTGGCGTTGCAGACGCAGAAAGGCACAGAGACTTTAGGCGAGAAGTATGTGGGCGGGGATAAGGCAACGACCTGGTACACGGGCGAGAAGTCGACCGAGAAGGGGAAGTGCATGATACAGTTGGACAGAGTCACGTTTTGGGCGACTGCGGAGACAGCGGCTTAAGAGAGCTTGGGCGAAAAGTTTATGCACATTTGCTTGGAGAGTAGAAGTAAGACGAGTCGGTGATGATGTAGTAGGCGGTATAGAAGTCACACTGAATACAGCGGAAGATAGGCAACGTCACGGACGCCTTCAGATAGGTAAAAAAGATAGAGAGCGCGCTTTTGATACAGAAGTGACAGCTCGGCTTAAAGGCAACGCCGCTTACTGGCGTATAGGCGGAACGGCTAGACTAGCAGCTTCAGTCGAGAGTAGCGCTGCGGCTTCGGTGGTCATTGCGCCGCCGGCTTGTGCGTGACTGAGCGTCTGCACCAAAATGGCCCCGAAAAGTGCGACCGAAAGAAAGGCTTGTATAAGCATGATATATCCTCTCCTAGAAACGTAGTGTTGAAGGGCGGTGGTAGCGTGGTGATGAGAAGAGTAGCATCGCCTTTGCAAACGATGCTGTAACGATCAATACCGGATGCCGCGCTTTTAGCGACGAGCGTTGCGATGTCGGCACCGTCTGGCTGCCGGCACTCGAATAGTAGTCAAAAATACAGAAAACGCAGCTCCCTGCGTGATAGGCTAGTGACGTTCTATGACCGAAATAAATACTGTCGCAATAGTTACGGGAGAGAGCAGCGACATAGGTGAAGCTACGGCGTTGAGACTGGCGCGAGATATCTCGGCACTGACGCTCGTCGCACGCCGAGGTGAGGAATTGGCAGCAGTAGGTGAACGAGTCAAAGAGATAGGCGAAGAGCTGCTTCACATAGAAACGGAACTGGGCGTGACTGAGGCCGCCAAAGAGATGGTGCGTAAAACTCTCAATACCTTTGGTTGACTCAACGCACTGGTAAACATTGCGGGCGCTGTGCCGGCGCACGATATATTTGATCTTACAGACGAGGACTGGACCAAAGGAGAAGAGCTGAAGTTACACGGTGCGCGCCGACTCGCGCTCCACTCGTGGGATGCTTTGAAGTAGACGCGCGGTTCGGTAGTGTACATCTCAGGCAACGCGGCTGACGATCCTACGGCCGCCGAAGCAGCCGTGGCAACGATAAATGCGGCGATAGAGGCCTTAGCCAAAGCGTTTGCCGATAGGGGCATGGCCGACGCGTGCAAGTCAACAGCGTCTAGACCGGTGCGATCATGACGGGCAGGAGACAAGCGATCCTCGAGAAGGCCGCTGCCGATGCGGGAGTTCCGGTAGTCGAAGCAGAGCGGCGGTTTCTAGAGCGCGCTGGGATCTGGCGGTAAGGCACTGCTGATGAAATAGAGAACCTGATGGCCTTAGTCGTTTCGCCACAGGCGCACTGGCTCACCGGTACGACGATCCGTATGGACGGGGGAGAAGTGCGCTCGCTATAGGAGTTCAGCAGATGCAACACGCGGCTTCGTTGGCCGCCGCTAGGCGGATTCGGGTGGACGGCTACCGCCCGGTCAGCACCTCACGCAGGATTTCCCGGTACTAACGTTAGGCACAACGCCTAGAGTACAGCTTGACAATTGGAAGTTTACGCTCCGCGTTGGACCGAAACCAATCAAGACGTGGACGTGGGCGGAGTTTAATGCGTTGCCACAAACGAGCGTCATTCGCGACATCCACTGCGTCACGACATGGACAAAATTCAACACGAAGTGGGAAGGCGTCGTCATCGATGATCTGTTACGCGACGCCGGATTGAGCGATACGCCGCCCTTTCTGCTCGCGCATTCGTATGACGGCTACTCGACCAATCTGCCGACGACCGACGTACGTAACGGCAAGGCGCTGGTCGCTCTGAAATACGACGGTATGCCGATCACAGCGGATCACGGTGGCCCCGCAAGGCTCCTCGTCCCGCATCTCTACTTCTGGAAGACGGACAAATGGGTCAACGCGATCCAATTCATTACCGAGGACACGCCCGGCTTTTGGGAGCTGCGCGGGTATAACGACTACGGCGACCTATGGAAGGAGCAACGTTACCAGGGTGATTGAGGGGCAGCGTGTGGCGGCGGTCCCATTGCGCTGGCAGGACGCCGTCATTAGCCGAATCGTCGAAGACACTCCCCGCATCAAGAGCTTTTTCTTTACGCTGCCAGAGCAGTTTGCGCTCCGCGCGGGTAGACGTGTGGACATCCGGCTCACCGCCGCTGACGGCTATCGCGCCGAGCGCAGCTACTCGATCGCATAGGCACCGGAAGATGCGCGCGATATAGAGCTCGCGATCGAGAAGGTCGATAACGGCGAGGTCTCGTCGTTCTTACACGACATAGAGATGGTAGGCGACAAGATAGAGCTGCGAGGGCTGATCGGCGGCTACTTTGTCTGGGACGTGGCTGACGGTGGTCCGCTCTTTCTTGTCGGCGGCGGCTCGGCGCTGTGCCTCTGGTATCGATGCTGCGTCATCGCCGCGCGGAAAAGGCGCGTCCCAACGCTGTTGCTGCTCTCGGCGCGAACGTGGGTCGACATCCCCTTCCGCGATGAGCTGCTGCAATACGCGATGAACGACTAGACGTTCAGGATGGCTTTTGCGATCACGCGTGAGCTGGCACGCCGCTCTGGCGACTACATGCGCCGCATCGACAGCACGATCATCCGCGAACTGCTCACCCAACTGCGGGCAGCGCGAAAGAGATGTTCATCTGCGGTACAAACGCCTTCGTCAACGCGGCCGCGGACGGTGCCGTAGCGGCCGGCATCGCGGCCGGACTCATCACACCGAACGCTATGGCGGCCTCTGCTATCGCAAGTCATCAACTACGAGACCGCGAACCGACGAGTATGGACGCTCGCCCCGCGTTGCAACGCTGCTGCGAGAGTATCGTTGGCGGCCGGGCTAACCAGGAGGATCTGGCCGACCGCTCGCGGATGAGCGTGTCGCGATCGGTACGCTTGAGCGCGGCACACACAACGCGCCCCAACGCCACACGGTAGAATTGCTGGCTGCGGCGCTTGAACTCGGTCCGAAAGCACGGGCGGATCTTGAAAGCATCGCGCGCGAGGCCGCGCGCGCAAGCCAAGGCTCAAGGAAGCAGCAGGTAGCGGAGGCCAGGCGGCGCCAGGACTACGCTATACTTGACGTCGTTCGTTGGCAGCGAGACGAGCTGGCCGATGCGCGTGCGACGCTTCGCGAGCATCGGCTGCTGACGATCACCGGCGCGGGCGGAACCGGCAAGACGCGCCTCGCGGCCACGATCGCTGCGGAGTTCGCCCGAGCGGGTCAATTTCGTCGAACTTGCGCGTGTCACGAATCCGCGCCGCTTGCGCTACAGGTCGCTTCGCGCTCGGGATACCCGCTCAGACCGACGACGCGCAGGATCGCATCGTCGAACACCTTGCGAGTGAACCCGCTCTGCTCGTCTTGGACAACTGCGAACACGTCGTCGACGCAGTGGTGCCTCTCGCGGTGGCGCTGCTGCGCGCGGCTCCGGCATTGCGCATCTTGGCCACAAGCGCGAGCGCCTGCGGGTGAACGGCGAGCTCTCTTACGATTGCAGCCGCTGCCCCCCGAGGCCGCTCTGCAACTTTTGTCGAGCGAGCGCAGGCCCTCGATCCGCACTTTGCCTCCAGGGTTCGTTCGTACTGGCGGTAACGGACATGTGCTGGCGACTTGACGGTATTCCGCTGGCGATCGAACTCGCCGTCGCGCGGTTGCCGCACCTCGGCTTGCTCGAATTGCAGCGCCAACTCGATCGGCAGTTGGCGCTTCCGGTGCCAATCGCGACACGCCCGACCGCCATCAGACCATGCAGACCACGATCGCTTGGAGTTTCAATCTCCTGAACGAACGCGAGCGTAGTTTACTGCTCACCCTTGCGGTGTTCGTCGGCGGCTTCAGCCTGCGTGCTGCCGAAGTAGTGTGTTCTTCGGACCTCTTGCCGGCCGACGCCGTGCAGGTCGTGCTGGCGCGCTTGATAGATAAGTCGATGCTCCAGGTCACCTCGGGCAACGAAACGACTCGCTATCACCTTCTGGATTCGGTCCGTGCCTATGCAATCGATCGGCTTACGCCGAAGGCCGCTACGACCAGGCGCAGCGCCGCCACCTGGACTGGATCCTCGGGCTTGCCCACGCAGCGCATGAAGAACTTCAAGGGACTCGGACCTGTGATCTCCTTGCAGTGCGCGATGATCTCGACAACGTTCGGGCCGCCGTCAATCGCCTCGCGGCGGTGCGCGGTCACGCTACCGCTGCCATGGCGGCTCGATTGTCGGCGGACTGCGCGCGACATGGATCAGCTAGGGCATTTCGCTGAAGCGCTCCATTTGGTAAAGTTGATTGAAGCCGACTCGACGCCGAGCAAGATCCTGAGGTCTACGGCCGCCTCATCTGGCTCAAAACCCAAGCGACGCGCGGTGAAGCACAGCGCCTGGCGCTTGCAGATGCCATCGCGTTCTTCCGGAAAGTGGACGATCGTCAGGCGCTCGCAACAAGCTATGAGCATTTGCTGCACCTGCTGGTAGAGTGGAACGATGTCGAAGCCATTCCGCCGACGGTGGACGAAGCACGCGCGTTCTTTGCGTAGCCCGACGCTCGCGGCATCACTGCACGTTCGGTTTTTCGCAACCATCGCACGATGCGAGGCCACGATCGGCAACTTTACTCGCGCGCGAGACGATATTGCGCTCGCGTTCACACTGCCGTATCGCCGAGCTAAGAACCCACGCCTGGCGGTTGTTCATGGCCGCTGAGGTGGAAGCACTCGCCGGCAACTATTCCCAAGCGTCCGTTTTGTGCGATCAGGCCATTGCCAACGGATCATCAATCGGGTAAGCGTACCAGTTTGGCGGGCGGATGCAGAGCGCGCAGTATCGTCTCCTCGCTGGAGACCTTGAGGGATCTCGCGCACGCTACACGAGATGGTCGACTTGCTCGACGAAGGCTACAACGATATCGAGATACCCATTCTCAACGAAGTCGTTGCAGTAGCCGCGGCGATTGCAGCCGAACGCGGCTTCTTCGACGAGGCGGCGACGCTCAAAGGTTACGTCGATGCGAGTGACGCGGTAGTCCACATCGGTCCCCTGGGGAAATCGCTGCTAGAACGGCTCGAGAAGTCCTTGGCTACGAACATCGACCCCGCCACCTACCAGGGTTTACGGCGCGCGGGTGCCCAACTGACGAGCGCCGAGGCGACGGATCGGGCACTTCGCATCGTCTGACGGGCACTAAACGCCAGCGCTACCTTGCAGCTTTTTCTTCGGCTGGATCGTAAATCCGAGCTTTTCCAGCACGCGGACGGCGCCGCTCTTGCCGCCCTCGAAGTCACTGGAGTTCAGTTTTTTGCCGGTCGCGAGCTCGTAAGCCGCGCCAGGATCGCCTTGGGTGGGTAGCGTCGGCCTTTAGCGACGAGCTCGTAGGTCGTGGTGGGCGCGAACCCGTAATTGGCGAAAAACGTCTCGGCGCCCAACCGGTCGTACTCCTCCATCGCGCGGTCGACGTCGTGCCGACTACAGGTCCCATTCACCATGCGTTCCTCCTCGGGTATTCTATCTAGTGACGACGTATTGTTGCGTAGGCGCCTACCAAATGTAACGCCACTCGCCAAGTGGGAGCCGCACGCTACCAGATCACAAGGTATGCCGAGTGAACGCATCGAAGTTAGGAGAAGAAGAAGAGGAGTGGGTAGAGAAAGAAAAAAAAAAAAGCTGATCCCGCCTACTACGGAGAAGTCCTTACCTGTACGGGTTCTTGCATTTTCGTGTCCCTTCTAGTCTCGACGAATCCCTGCGAGTTTTGCGTAATCCGTTAGATCGCTGTTAGAGGGTTAACGGCTCGCCCGACTGGCGACGGGCTCAGAACGTTCGCGGTCGATGTACGACAGACCGTAACAAGGACAGCGTACCCGATATGCAATGGCCTAGCGAAGTTGGCTGTCAAAGAAGGTGAAGTCATCGACCAGCTGTTGAGTTTGCTCATCCAAGTCTCCGAGAATGTGGCCTTGGCCGGACCGTTGTATCAGCAGTAGCGGATAGCCGGAGGTTGAGTCGGCTTGGAGGCGTGCGATCATCTTGCGCGAGTTGTAGGGATCGACACGCGGATCGTTTTCGCCGGTGGTCATCAACACGGCCGGATAGGCGCGGCCGGCAACGACGTTATGGTACGGCGACTGCTTAAGCATCCACGAGAACTGCGTAGGATCCTTGACCGTCCCGAACTCACTCGTGCCATACCTCCCGTTTGGCGTCAGCTCGAAACGAAGGAGATCGTAGACGCCAACGTTTGACACGACCGCGCGATAGCGATCGGGATTCCGCGTCAGTGCGAGCCCCATCAGGAACCCGCCCGCGCTGGCACCGAAGATGCCGAGGTGCTTGGCGTCGCCGTATCCGTGTGCGCCAAGCCAGTCGGCACATGCTGCGAGATCGTCGCTCGAAACGGTCTTCGTCGATAAACGAGCCGCCATGTGCCAGGCCTCGCCGTACTCGCCGCCGCCGCGCACCATGCACTGCGCATAGACGCCGCCGCGCTCGAGCCACGGAAGCAACGTCGGGTCATAGTAAGGAAGGGTAATGGCTCCATACGCTCCATACGCGTACAGAATCGTTGGTGCGGAACCGTCCGTGGCGATGGACTTGGAATGGACGATCTCCAGAGGAACCCGAACCCCTCCGTCGAGCGATGGCACCATGACGCGCTCCGTGGTCACGTGAGAGAAGTCTCCGACCGGAACGTCAGCGACGAGCGGTGCCGGCTTAGTCGTATTTGTTACGGGATCGTATACGAGATTGGTTCGCGGCGTCGAATAGCTTTGGTATCGGAGCAGAATCGGCCCGCGAATTTGGGTCGGCTATGACGAGGCTGGTGGAAACCGGCGGGATCGGGATGCGAGCACGCAGCGTTCCGTCTGGTGCAAAGAGCCGCGCCGCGCCGTCGCCGCCGTCGATGTCATCGGTGATGAATCCGCCGGGGACGGGGATAATGTCGCGGATGACGACGTTACTGGGCGGCACAACCACGCGCGCCGTGGCGATCGACCGATCCGGTGCGATTGCCAGGATCTCGCCGAAGGAGCTGCGTTTCTTTGACGCCACATACAGGCGGCGGCCGACGAACGCTGCGGCAAAAGCAGGCACACCGGCTGTGCCATTCATTGTGATGCCGGCGCTAGGCGCAGCGACGCGAACGAACTTGCGTCTTCCCCGGCGCATGTAGATCGAGGCGGGGACACCGTCGCCGTCACTTTCGAAAAGTGCCTGAACCGTACCGTCCGCCGACGAAAGCGTCATATCGTATTCAGCCTGGGGCGACAGTCCTTTTCCGAAAACGTAGGTATCCGCCGATGCGTTCGTACCCAGCACGTGATGCACGAGGAAAATTCCCGATTTCGCGAAGGTGCCGTCAGCGTTCTTAGGCCAAGTCGTGTGAATGAATCCCTCGCCGTCGGCGTCCCATAGGACCGCGGTGGGGCTTAGGCCGCCGTTGCCTTGCGGCATCGTGTCGCTTTCCGCACCGGTTGTAGCATCGATCACCTGAAGCGTTTCATCCTCGGTGCCACCGTACTGCGTCGTAAGCGCCACTTTAGAGCCGTTTGGTGCGACGAACATGCTATCGATCGACGGCTCTTCGCCGGCTCGGACGGCGTTTCGCGGATCGAAGAGCGTGCGTTCAGGACCGTCGATGCGATCGCGCACGACGAGCGCCGGCTGCTGGGCTCCCGCCGCCCAGTGCCAATAGAAAAACCGGCCGCCGGCGATTTGCAAGCGCCCGTTACCGGCGAAAGCCCTGTTTTGCTCGGCGACGCGCTTTGCATAGAAGGCATAGCTGGCCTGAGACTGGATGTAGTCCGTGGCGAGTTTTGTTTCGGCCGCTGCCCAGCCTTTAACGGCCGGGTCGTCAGAGTTCTCGAGCGGCCGGTATGGATCGCTGACCGTAGTGCCGTGATATGTGTCCGTAGTCCGATCGCTCGGAGCGGGCGGATAGTGCAGCGTCGCCGGCCCGGCCGCCAAAGATACGAATGCGCAACAAACGCAGAGCGTACGTTTTAGCATACTGGTATCATAGCGAGGTTGCCGTTACAGCGCCATTACAAGGCGTAAATTGCCTCGCGGCGCGCGTGCAAGAAGCGGCCTTATGAGCCGGGAAAGCGTCGAGTCTGGTGTCGTCCTACCAGCACGAAGCCATCTGCATCATCGAATTTGGCTAGGCGTTTGACTCAAATTTCCAGCCCCTTCGGCTTCGAAAAACCGCTCGACTTTTTCAAGAGTGCGCGCCAGCCGGCTCTCAAATGGTGCAAACCAACGTCCAAGGCTCGCGCGCCTTGCCGCGCCGGCATCCGCCAACCGGCTAAGGGCTTCTAGTTCATCGGGGCGTGCCGCCGCCAAGGCAGCCTCAAGTCTCCAGAGATCGACGTCGGTCCCGGGATGGAGGGCATAGCCTTGGTCCAAACACTGGACGATGCGCGGATCCCGAGCGCGTTTTCGCAAACGATGCAGGCAAACGTGGAAGGCATTGCGCGCCGCGTCGCCGTCACTCTCCGGCCAGAGAGCATCGCAAAGCAGATCGCCATTAACTAGCCCATTTGACTCGGCTAGCGTAAAGAGCAGCTCACGCTCTTTGTCGGGTAACTCCAGCGCTTCACCCAGCATCTTGACTTCGCCGGTGAAGAAGGCGATCTCGATGGCTGGACAAATTGAACGCGCCTTTCGCATCCGAACCTCGACAAAAGCTTGCAGAATCCCGAGGTCGTGCTTTCCCGAACGCAACGCGGCCAGAGATTTCACTAACAGCAGCGATCCGGTTCCTCGCGCAATAGCATCAGCCTCATTCAGCCGCTGCACGCGCTCCGAAGATACTGACTCCGCGAGAGCTACGCGAGCAAGGACGCGCAGCCATGGGTCGCCGTTCTCATCGGCATGGCGCACGGCATCGTATGCGCGTTCACCCGTACGTCTTGCGTCCGCCGTCCGAGCGCAGCGTATGAGGGACGCACGAGCAAGCCACTCAGGGAGATCACCGGCATCGGACACAGCCGGAGATTCGTCTGAGGTTGCTGCCAAGACGAACGTCTTAATCCCGCGCAGCTTTTGAGAGCACAGCGCCCGGTTCGACGCGTTCGTGTGCTGTTCGAATGCTGGATCGTCGCCGTTTATCCAAGCACTAAACGCGCATCGCGCTCGGATTTCGGCAATCAGGCTAGCTTGGCGCGTACGTTCGGCCAATCCCAGAGCGCGCGCGAGCGCATCGTGCTCATCGACACGGCGCCCGTTCATCACAGCAACCGGAGCGTCGACGGCCGCGAGTGAGAGGGCGCTTGAAACATCGCGAAAACCGCTGAACCAGTAGCCGATCGCAAGGGCAGCGAAAACTTCGAGCGGAATTGCGAACGGGAATGCGGCCAGCGCGGATGCAAACGCCCAGTTCACGAATCCAAAAGCCGCAAGGACTGCCACAGCGGTACCTCCATAGGCGAGGATTCGGCTTCTGACTAACCCGATGTCAACGACTCGGTCGCGCACGATTACATAAGCGGCCACAGCAGACGCTACGTATGCCACCCACTGAGGAATAAACCACCACGCGTCGTTCACTCGGGTCAACGCTGGGATTGCTTCTACCACCAGTTGATAAGAATGCAAGAAGACATATGCGAGGCCGGCGACCGCAAAAAGGGCAGCGGCGAGTCGCTCACCCGGCGGAACCGTGCGGCGCAGGACGGTGCCGATGAGGATGGTCGAGCCGGCGACCAATACGCACACGATTGCGGCAAGCGTAACGGTAAAGATTTTGAACACGGGGAGTCCGAGCAATGCGAAGATTGGCTCCGCCGCCAAAGAGGTCGCGAGAAGCGCGAAAAGCGTTATGAGGAGACGGCGCACGGATGCGGACGAAGCTCGGCCGAGGTGAAGCGCCAGCCCGAGAAACCCGATCGTTCCGGCTGCGAAAAAAAGTCCCGTCGTTAGGATTTGAACGCCGGCGTACACGATCGCCGGCAAGAACGCGTAGCCCGAAGGCTCTAAGGAGAAACTTCCCAGCGCGTAGAAAGCAAGGCTGCCGGTCAGCGGCGTCGGCCTAACAAGAAACAGCGCCGAGGCGAGGAAGGCTAGCACGATTGCCGCGACCTTGGCCGCAAAAAGAATCAAAAGGGCGATACTTGGGCTGCTATCATCGCGGCGAGCCGTCAGCGTCACCATGTATTTCGAATCGCCGCGCTCCAACGGAAAAGAAACCGTTTCCCCCGCCCGCGGCGGCCGGGGGTAGGCCGTATCTGTGTGCCGCTCGTCCAGGGGTAGGGCGCGAACGTCCAGCCGATCACCAACCTTGATCCCGGCGTCCTTCGCCTCCCCTTCTACGACGCAGACTATTTCACCACACGTAGAGAAGCCGAACGAGCCGTTGGATCGGTTGATTATGGCGTAGTCGTCGGCAAGCGGAATAGCCAGCGCGACTGCACCGATAACCGCCACCAGTATCGCTCGCCGGTACGAAACGTTAGGCGCCGGCGGCATTTCCCTCGCCTCGAAGGCCATCCTTTTTCGCTCTCCTCGCCATTATTTGGCGAAAGTAAGTGGCTTGTAAGTCGGCTCGGGCTAGACTTCCTTCGGACCCGGGCCCGATGACGGGCCCCTTTCCCGTGAGGAGTAACGTATGAAATCTCGATGGCCCATTCTTAGTGCACTGGTGAGCGGTGTGCTCTTAGCCGCCTGTGGCGGAGGGCAAACTTTAACGGTGCCCACCTCAGAAGGGGCGCCGGCCGCCCTTCGCTTGCCGACCGAGGCGGCCAGCGTGGAGAAAGTGCTCTACGGTTTTCAGGGCGGCGCTGACGGCGAATATCCCGCCTCGCCGCTTGTCGACGTCAACGGCGCGCTTTACGGAACAACCAGAGAAGGCGGGAGTAAGAACTGCCCTCTCTACGGTGGGCCCCATGGATGTGGCACGATCTTCAAACTCGCTATGTCGGGGACAACTTGGGTGCACACCGTAATTTACCGATATCCCGGCAATGCGCGAACCGGGGCCGATCCAAACGCCGGCGTGATTTACAGCAATGGGAAATTGTATGGCACCACCGGTTGGGGCGGTGCAAAGGGCGATAGCTACACGCCTTGCAAGCAGAATCAAGGCTGCGGGACGGTCTATGAGATCGACCCCTCAGGCAATAATTACACCGTCCTCAACAGATTCGACGGGGCCGACGGATACGGTGTTTCCGCCGGCGTTTTCGACAATGCGGGCACGCTCTATGGCACCGCGAACGGAAGTCCCTCCGAGGGATCGCAATGTCCGATCGGATGCGGCCTCGTCTACAGTTTCGAACCAGGCGGTGGAGAAACGGTACTCCACACGTTTGATGGTAACGATGGAAATCTCCCTTATTACGCTCCGATCGTTTTTCACCATACGCTCTACGGCACGACCACCTACGGCGGCGGCACCACCTGCACCGCCGCTAGCGGCTCCGGTTGCGGAGTCATTTATGCGATGAGCGTCAACGGCACGAGCACGAGATACCGTGTGCTTTATCAGTTCAAGGGCGGGACGGATGGCGGCTATCCGACGAATGTGATCGAAGTAAACGGCACGCTCTACGGCACGACCGACATCGGCGGAGACCTGTCGTGCGAGAGCCCCAGCGGCACAGGCTGCGGAACCATATTCAGTATCAACACGCATGGTAAGGGGTTCCGCGTTCTCCACCGCTTCGCAGGCGGCAAAGACGGCGTTAGCCCTAATAGCCTTCTAGCCGATATGGAAGGTACGCTCTACTCCGATACGAGCTTCGGCGGCGGGACGAGCTGTAGTCCTTCCGGCTATTCGGGGTGCGGCACGGTCTTCAAAGTCCAACCCTCGGGGAAGGGCTACAAAGTCATCTACCGCTTTCAGGGCGGCGCTGATGGCGCAAATCCGTTTGCAAGCGGCGTCGTCGACATCAACGGCGCGCTCTACGGCGCAACTGCGCTCGGGGGTGGTTCGGGCTGCGGGGGCGCCGGATGCGGGACCGTTTTTGAGGTAACCCCGTGATATTTTGAATCCCCGCCTTTGAAAGCGGGCCGACCTGAACCAAATGGGACCGGCTAAAGCAGCGCGGACGCAGCAGATAAGGGATAGACGGCGCTAAGCCGCACAAACCGCAGGGCCCGCTTTCTAAGCGGGCCTTTTGGTTGCTGCTTCGGCGAGGTCTAGGGAATCCGTTAGACGGCCGTTAGAGGAGCAGAGGCTTCCATCGCCGCTCTCGGAAGGAGACTAGATAAACACGCCAGCGTCCACGCTGAAAAGCTCGCCGAGTCTCTTGGCCTGAGCTTCGCTCACTTCTCGCCGTCCGCTCAGGATAGATGACGCGGCAGCGCGATCGCCGAGCGCTTGCGCGACTTGCGATTGCGTGACGCCCTTCAGTGCCATGAGCTCGCGCAACGCCACATCGGGCGTCAACGTATGCCAACGATCGGCACCAAGTCGACGCTCATAGTCGGCAGCCAACGCACAAAGGACGCGATAGTACTCGGTCTCTGCCGACGAACGCCTGTCACCACGTATCGTCAGTTCTTCGATCTCACGCATCGCCGCGTCATAGGCACGCTTCGTAACGCGTTACGGCTTGTGAACGTGAATGTCGTATTTACAGACGTCGATATTCGCGTAGCTTTTCGTTGCACCGTTCGCGAAGACGAGTTTAACGTCGCGAAGCTTCGGGCAGTGAGTCGAGTCTGTGAACTTGATATAGAAGAAATGACGCGGCTTCAACGGGTTCTCGAGATCGCTGACTCCCCAGAACCCCTGGCTCGGCGGTTTGTCGTATAGCTCGGTAATCGACACCGTTGTGTCGTTGTAGACTCTAAACACGACCGGTCCCGCGGCGTCGGCGGGATAGGGAAGAAGCAGTTGGGCCGCGACGACTGCGAGAGACCCCTGCACAATTCTCAAATGAAGCTTCGTCATCGGTCGAAGAGTTCGACATCAGTCGCCGCCCTACTTTCGGACCGAATGCGCGCCACGCGAGAATAGATTTTACGAGCAAGATTCCACACGCGAGCGCCGCGAGCCAAAAAACGGAGCGGGATCGGAAGTTCGCAGGCGCCTATATGTAATCGTCCTAGCCCAAGCGTCGGCTAGAAGTTATGGGGACAGCTCAAAAACAGTGCCACATCCCGCTGGAGGGCCCGAACCGCTTCGCTTGCAACCGTCCCCGCCGCTGACGGTCGTGCCATAGAGCTTTTTTCCGTAATACGCTAGGCTCGCGAAAGGAATATTACCGTCTGGCGCACCCCCGAAGCGGTGGAGAACATGTTCCGATCCCTTTAGGGTCACCTCGAAGACGGTTCCGTGACCGAGGTAGTAACTTGAACCGATGCCTCCGGCACCTGTCGTTCCGAACAGCTGGCCGTTATCAGCGACGAGCGCCGCAGCAGGGACCGCGCCGTCCGGCGGCCCCTTGAAGCGATGAAGTATTCGCTCTTTCCCACCCAGCGTGACCGAAAAGACAGAGCCGCAACCACCCAGGCCATGACCGGATGAGCTCCCGCACTCAGGGGTTCGGTCATAACCTCCGGAGGCGGTACTGCCGTACAGTACATTTTTTATCGCGATAAGGCCGGCTTCAGGAATAGCACCGTCACCGCCGTAATCTGCACCTTGGAACGCATAAAGCATGTGTTCGACTCCGCCTGGATTTACGGAAAACACCGTCCCTCGGCCGCCGTCACATGAGTCGCAGCCACCATAAGCGGTCGTGCCGTACAACGTTCCGTGAAGGGGGAGCAGTGGTGCCTGCGGTCCCCACCCGTCGCTTGCGCCCCCCTTGAACCGGTAGAGAATCTTTTCCCGGCCGGTCAGGGTGATCTGAAAGACGGTGCCCAGACCATAATAGCCGCCGCCATGATCCGTGGTGCCATAGAGCATGCCGTCTAGCGAGGTCAGACCGGCCAACGGATAGTCGCCGTCTTTCCCGCCCTTAAAGCGGTAGAGGACGTGCTCGTCACCCGCCGTGCTGACCTTGAAAACCGTCCCGCATCCCGAATTCGGAGGCGCACAAGGACCGGATTTACTGCCACCTTCGTTCGTAACACCGTACAGCGTTCCATTGACGTTAATCAGATTTCCCACCGGGTCATCGCCATCGCTTCCGCCTTTGAACCGGTAGATTACTTGCTCAATGCCCGATGGCGTGATTTCGAATACCGTTCCACAGCCAACGTCGTAGCACGATCCACCGCCGTCCGTCGTGCCATAAAACGTGCCGTTCACCATCGTCAGGCCTCCCGGCCCAGAACCATCCGGTACGCCCTGAAAATCGTAGAGAACTTTATAGCCATGGTCTATTAGGCGTGACGTGGAATTAGCACTCAGCGCCGATAGTTCCGCGTGTGGAATGCTCGTTGGCAGTTGCAATCCGCCGCATCCGCTCAGCAATACTGCAGCCGCGGGACCACTAATCGCGGAGCGCCAAAAATCCAGCACCTTCATATACGACGTTCCCCCACTCTGTTAAGCCTCGGCATCGATTCGCCGCCGCGTGGCATACCACCGGAGACGATGCCGCGACAGCTCCCGCCGCTCACAAACGTAACGAGCTTTAGGGCTTCGCATGTAAGCTCCGTTAATCTCTATGTCGCAAGCAATTTTCAACAGCACTACGACCGGTTCGCCCGCTGACGGGCGGCGTAACTCTGACGTTGCTTGTCGTTTCTACACGAATCGAGCCCCGTGCCGATTTGGAACGGTGCTCTGCCAGGAGAGCGTGACCTGGGCAACGACGCGATCGCCATCCATGAGCGCGAGCCGATCCATGCGGTGGCTCTTCGGAAGGTAGAGCATCGCGACGTTGCCGTTCGGAACGGCATTGCCGAGCATTGTGTGCACGCCGTCGTGCATCCACGCGACCGAGAGCGACTTCGATGCGTCTCGTACGACAACCACGTACCACGAGCCGTCGAGCGCGTACATCACTTCCGCGGGCGGGCTCGCCTTGGTCGGCCGAAAGTGTGCCGTCCGATGCGGAGCGCTCGCGAGGCGACCCATCGCGTTGCTTTGCGCAAGCATCGCACCGTGCATCGTCCGGTTCTCCGACCAAAAGTACGCTGAGGGCAGAAGTCCCAGTAACAGCGCTGCTGCAATCGCTGCCCCGTACGGCCAGGCCGGACGCCGAGAACGGCGCATCGCTTCGAGGGAGCGCGGTTGCACCAATCGGCCGATACGGGCGTCGAGGGCAGGCGGCGCACTGAGTTGCGGCTCCGCCGAAATGATCAGTGCGACGTCGTTCTCGGCAGCACCAATCGCCTCCGTGCAGGCGGAACAGTCGCGAAGGTGCGCGTCGATCGCCGCGCGTTCGTCGTCAGGGAGTGCGCCGAGTGCATAAAGCGCGGCGCGATCCTCGACGTGCTCGTACGTCACAGGCGATCGCTCCCGGTCCGTGCGGTCGATTCCAAAACGGAGCCGAGTTTTCGCAGGCCGTGCTTGATCCGGCTTTTGATCGTACCAAGCGGTTCTTGAAGTTCGGCCGCGATCTCGCTGTGCGTCCTTCCTTCGTAGTACGCCAGTTCGAGAGCGGTGCGCTGTTCGGGCGAAAGCGTGAGCAGCGCGCTACGGACTCGGTCGCGTTCGATCGGATCGGATACCCGCAACTGCTCGTGCTCTACGGGCATCGCAGCGAGGCGTTCCTCCAAACGAATTGTGCGAGCCTGGCGCCGGCGGCGCGAGATCGCCTCGTTGCGAACGCAGACGACGAGGAAGCTTCGCAGATTGCCGCGCGACGCCGAGTACGCTCCCCGCGATCGCCAAAGCTTTGCGACCGCGTCCGCTATGCAATCTTGCGCGTCGTCAGCGTTACCGAGCACGTTATAGGCGGCTGAATAGAGCAGCGCCGCGTGACGGCGATACGCTTCGCCGAACGCCCAGCCCTCGTGCGCCGCAAACGCTGCAGCCAAAGCCTCATCTCCCTCCGGCGCCGGCATCATGGGGCGCAGACTTCGACGCCGGCCACCTTATCATCCGCTAAGAGAACGCCGGAGCCAGCTCGGGCGGATGATTCCTGCCGATCACTCATCCGCGATACTGCTTGGAGCGTTCTGATAAGCATGAGAAGTATTGTCATAGCAGCCTGCGCTGCATCTGTAATAGTCGGAACTTATGCCGCAAGCGCCGCGACGGAGCCGGGTTCAGCGTTTTTCTTCAAGAGCATTGTTTCGGTTGATGGCGCCAAGCACACGGTGACGCTGCCGCTTCATCGCGGTCTGGCCAAAGGCGAGACGGTTTGGTACATCGTCACAGACGCCTCCGACGCCTCCGTCGCAAGGAAGCAAGGCGTTGATTACGCTCCGGATATCGCCAAGCTTGGCGGCGCTGCAATCGCGAAGGCAAGGACGACGGCCGGAATCGTTGCGTTTCCGGGCGCGCCGGATTTTTCGCCGGAGCGCTCGTATGTCGCCGGTGCGACCGGGTTTCCACCAAAGTCCGCAAAGCCTGGCGGCGTTGCGGACGACGCCTATTCACCATTCGTTGAGGTCGACGGCCGCGAAGGTGTACTCAATGCCCCGATCGTCGCCACCGGGGATGGACCCTTTGATGTAACGACACATTCCAATACCGAGGATCGGGTCGTGGCGATCGACACTGCGAATAACACCGTGACGCTCGTCCTTGCGCGCGGCTTCGTGGACGGCAAACCGGTTTTCTACCTGAGCACTGAGGCATCGGATCCAATCGCCGCCTCAGTTGAGCGAGCGACGTACGTACCTCGCCTCGCGAAAGCCGGTTCTGCGGGAGCGATCCCGATTGGCGTACTCGCAAACGGACCGCAGATTGGAAGCGGCGTGCAAGGCCTAGCCTACCTTGCGCTCAAGACTCCGCTCGGCGACGATGCGACGGCAGCGAACGCCGCCGACATCGGCTCGCCATTCAACGTTCTTTCGCTCGCGCCGGATATCGCCAATCCTTACGCGGAGAACGGGTACTCACCGCTCTGGTCGGTCTTTGTCGTAGGCGACGCGCAAGCGAAGCGGCTGACGTCGTACGCCGACGTTGCGCCGATCGCCAAGCCGGTCGGATTCGTGGTCAATTGCCCAGCGATTGCATTCGACACCGGCGGCGCCCAATAGCTGCCGCTGATAAGTACTCATCCGTCACGTTGGGCGAATCGTACTAGAGATATGAATGTCTTGTTTTCCGTCATCCTACTAGCCCAAAGCGCCTTTGCTCCGCTTTTCAACGCCCCGCAGTGGATTGGGTCGCGACCCCCTGCCGCGTCATACACGGGTAAAGTCGTCATTGTCGACATCTTTACGTTCGACTGTATTAACTGCAAGCACATCGTGCCGGAGTTGCGGGCGTTGCGCGCCCACTATTCTACGAAGGATCTGCTCATCGTCGGTATCCACACTCCGGAGACGCCCTTCGAACACATCCGGGCGAATGTCGTTCAGGCGCTCGCGACGCAAGGTATCTCGTGGCCGGTAGCGATCGACAATGACGAGAGGCTATGGAATGCTTACGGCACGCAGTACTGGCCGACGCAGCTGATCTTCGATCGTCACGGACGCCTCAGAAAGACGGTCATCGGCGAGGGCCAGGACGCCGCAGTCGCCTCAACCGTCGCCGCTATAGTGGCAGAGCGATGATCTCGCTCGCTCTCGCAGCCACGCTGATGTCGATGGACGGGGCACTCGCCTATCGGGTAGCAGTGCGCGGGCCAGCAGGCTCCTCAGTTATCATCGGTGCGCAGCCTCCGCCTGGCTGGACAGCAGCATTCTGCAGTCCCCGTCTGTGCGCCATAAAGCGCGTCCCAGTCACAATCGCCGCGACTGGAACCTCGTACGTAGACTTGCATTTTTACCCCACGGCTCGTCCAACGCACGGAACTGCGCTTATTACTGCGCGGGGTACTACGTTGCGCCTCAGAGTCTAGCCGCACTCATCCGAAGTCATTTCTGCGACGTTCTATAGACAGCACTTACCTTAAACTCAGGAGGCATAAATATGAAGTTTTCATTGATCCCGGCGCTCGCAGTCGCAGCCCTTCTCGCAACCAGTTACCCGGTCGTTGCCCTCGCCGACGGAGGGAGCACTCCTGCCCCTTCGGCTTCGCATAATGCGATGAGCCATAGCAACGCCATGAGCCACAGCAACGCCATGAGCCACAGCAACGCCATGAGCCACAGCAACGCCATGAGCCACAGCAACGCCATGAGCCACAGCAACGCCATGAGCCACAGTAACGCCATGAGCCACAGTAACGCCATGAGCCACAGCAACGCCATGAGCCACAGCAACGCGACCTCGCATCCCTCCCCAAAGCCGTCAGCCTAGGCAGTTCGGAGGTGCGAGTCTTCCCATCTCCATCTCAGGAAAGCTCATTCTATTGGGCTGGCGAGCCTGAGCGGCAAGGGACTTTCCGGTAGCCGCGCGCGAGCCAGGTCCTCGACCTTGCCCGCGGTCTGACGATGCGTGCACAGATGGGCACGTCGCGTAAGACGCTCCTCAATGACGCCGAGCGAGCGGCCGACTTGGTGCTCCTGCCATGACGTCGAAATGCAGCGGTCAGCACTTTGATGCTGGATGGTGAAGGTTAGAAAGAGCAACCCGCGAGCCGCCGCCAGCCGGCCCACTCGGCCAGGAACAGGCCCGCGCCGCCAACCGGAATCGAACCCACGCCCTTCGACAAGCTCAGGATGACAGGCCGCTCTCGCCTAGTACCGTGAAGTCCTTTCCATCTCTGGGCTTTCGCTTTTCCTTGTCCCCGCTATGCAGGCAAATCCCGTCAAGGGATCTCTAAGTAACCCACGCTGCAGCGGGCCAACCGCCGCGCTTCGCGGTGAGCATTGCGCGGTGCCACGGGAGCGCATCGAAGATCCCTCGCTGCTCGTCTGTGAGATGCGGGAGATGCGCTTCGTAGAGCTCCATGGCACGATCGAGCCACTCGGTTGCTTCGGCATCGCGCTCGCAGACGTGATAGGCAAACGCGGCGCACCATGCCGAGCGCTGCGGCCAGAGAAGACCGACGGATCGCTGCGGCTCGTTCTTGGGAACCTGCGCAGCCTGTGCGAGTGCGGCAGCGCAATCGCCGGCTTGCGCGTAGAACGCGGCTAAGAGCGCACCGAAGTGCGCCGCCGCGAGCGCGGGCGACGTCGCGCGGCGAATCTCCGCTCCTTCTTCGAGGTTAGCGATCGCGCTGCGCAGATCGCCGGTTGCGTATTCGGCCTCTGCCAAACTCTGCAAGCGGTTCTCAAGCTCGAAAACGTTATCGGTCTCGCGGGCATTTGCGAGCGCTTCGCGGCCCAGCTCGATTGCTCGCTCGACGCTTCCGGTAAGCACGAGCGGGCGAACGAGACGCCCCCGCGCGTGAGAAGCAAAGAACGGTGCGACGGCCGCATAAGTCTGCGCGGCTCGCTCGAACGTCGCAATCGCCGCGTCGAAGCTCCCCAGCTTCATCCCGAACTCGGCGGCATTCATCTCGTTGACCAGCAGCGCCGGGCCCAGGCCGCATTCCCGGCAAATCTGAGCGGCGCGCTCCAAGACCGGCAGCGCGTCGAGAAAGTTCGGGCTCCATAAGAGCGGCCAGGTGCTCTGGCCCAGCGCGTCGGCTTCGCATCGGCGATCGCCGGCCTTCTGAGTAAGCTCAAGCCAGCGCGCGCTCCATTTAACGACGGCTTCGCGCTCCAAGGAGTCTTGCGCGTTCACGCTGAGGTGCCCAATGGCGCGCTCTGCAACCGCATAATCGCCACAGCGTTCGGCGATCGCAAACGCCTCTTCGGACGCGCGGCGGCTCTCCTCGATTTTGCCCGCGACGCAGAGCGTCCGTCCCATCTCGGCGAGCGCAGCAGCGACGCCGGTCTCGTCGCCGAGTTCTCGATAGGCCTCGAGCGCGCGTCGAGCGAGCGCGAGGCCCCGTTCGGCGCCCAGGCCCAGCGGGTAGAACATGCTCTCGGCGAGATCGGCCTCGGCTTGCCAGCGCAGGCTTCCGCTCTTCTGCGCTCGCTCGCGAAGGCGCTCGAGCGGCGCGAACGCCTCAGAGGTTGCGCTATACTCGCGGAAGGCCAGCCTCGCGCGCCGCATCAGCACGGCGCAGCGAAGATCCTCGTCGTCGAGCTCGTCAGCGATCGCGTGGAGCGCGTCGAGATCGGCTCGCTCTTCCGCTGAGTTGTTCGCGCGTTCGTTTATGCGCCGGCGCTCCTGCAGCAAAATCGCGACCATCTTGCGATCGGAGGCAAGCGCGAGCGCATGATCGACGAGACGCCGCGCGTCTTCGAGCGAGCCGACGTCGAGCGCGTACCGTCCCGCGATCAGGTACTCCGCGGCCGCCTCTTCCGGCTGCTCGGCAGTTTCGAGGTGCCGCGCGATTTGGAAAGCGAACTCGCGCTCGCGTTCGGGATAGAGCTGCTTGAGCGAACGGGCCATCCGCCGGCTTCGCTCGCGACGGCGTGCCGGTTCGACGAGCGCCACGATCGCATCTTGCACCAGCTGATGGCCGAAGGCGTAAGGAAGAATGCCGCGGCCGGTCGTTTCGTGCACGATGCGGCGATCGAGCAGCTCATCGAGCGCGCGATCGACGACCGCGTCGCCGTAACCGGTGACGTCGCGCACGACTTCCGCCGAGAAACGCTGACCGGCAAGCGCGGCGACTTCAGCAACCGTCTGCGTCTCCTCGGAGAGCGCGGCGACGCGCGCTCCAACGAGCGACGCGACCGTCGCGGGAACTGAATAGTCCGCAGTAGGTGTCTCGAGCAACTGCATGAGAAAGAGCGGGTTTCCGCTGGAGCGGCGATGCAGCGCAGCAGCGACCTCGCGAAGCGGTCCATCGAAGCCGTTCCTCCTCTCTTCGAGGATGCGCTCGACCGCGCCGGCATCGAACGGCAGCACCGAGAGCGATGCCGCGCTGCCTTCGATCTTCGCTTCGCGCTGGAGCTGACGAAGCGGATGGTGCGCGAGCGCTTCGTTGTCGCGGAAGGTTGCCAGGAAGAGCATCCGCGTTCCCGTCGCGCGACGAGCCAAGAAGTCCAGCGCATCGAACGTCGCCTGGCTGGCCCAGTGCAAATCCTCGAGCACGACGAGGAGCGGTCGCGCCTTCGCCAAGCCGACGAACGCGCGCCCGAGCGCTTCGAAGAGACGCAAACGCTGATCGCCGGCGGCAATCGCGGGCAGGTGCGGAAGCGGACCGACGCGATGCGCGACCTCCGGCACGACGGTCGCCAGCGCGGCGAACCAGGTCGGACCGAGATCGAGCGACGTCACCAGGGGCAGCTGGCCGCGCAGCGCTTCGACGAGCGATTGATTAGGAAAGGCTTCGGGGAATCCGGTGGCGCCGTAGAGCGCCCGGCCGCCGCTCTCTTCGACGGCGTACATGAACTCGCGCACGAGCCGCGTTTTTCCGATTCCCGGTTCTCCGCCGACGAAGACGACGCCGCCACGCTGCATCTTCGCGCGGCTCCACGCTTCGGAGAGCCGCTCCATCTCGCGCTCGCGCCCGACGAACGGCACCGCCCGCGTACGCTGCGGACGCGGTTCGCGGGCAGGCTCGGTGTCCGGCCCGTCCTGCGCAATCGCATCGCCTTTTGTGATCCGTTCGGCGAGCGCGACGGTCTCCGGCATCGGATCGACGTCCATCTCTTCGCGCAGTCGCGCCGCGAACCGGCGATATTCGCTGATCGCTCCGGCCGCATCGCCTAACTCGTAGCGCAGCGCGACGATTCGCCGCACGATGTCTTCGCGCCAGGGATCGGTTTGCAGAATCAGGCGCGCGAGCTCGATTGCGCGCGTTAGATCACCGCGCCTGCGCGTCTCCGAGACGAGTTGGGCGAGAACGGTGGAGTAAATGTTGCGAAAGCGTTCGCGAAAACCGTAGATCCACTCGTCGTAGAGTTCCGGCAGCAGGTCGCCACGATAGAGCGCCAAGGCTTCTTCAAGCCTCGCGGCATCCTGGGACGCTTCGACGAAGGCATCGACGTCGAGCCACAGGTTAACGTCGTTGTTCCACCAGACTTCGTCGGTACTCGTCCCAATGAAATCGCTGCCGGGCTGCGGCAAGACGCGCAAGAGATCGCTGATGGTCGATCGCAACCGCGCCCGAGCTCTTTCCTCGTCTTCGTCGGGCCAGACCAGAAAGGCGAGGTAGTCGCGCGAGACGTGGGCGGCGCGGTGCATCAACAGATAAGCGAGAACCTGGAGGGACTTACGCGGCGTCGCCAGCCGGAACGGTTGTCCGTCGGCGACGATCGCTACTTGTCCGAAGAGCCGTACTTCGAGGGCGCGGCCGACGGTTACGGGAGCGTCGGGCACGCTCGGCGGTTCTACTCGTCTTCGCGAGTTTCCCCGGCGCCGGGCTCGTCGGGCGCATAGCCGAGTCGCAATGCGATGAAGTCCCACAGGTCGCGAAGTTTGGCGGACGCAACACTTAGAGTGCTCGATACCTCGTAGACCTTTCCCCTCCACGTATGACCCGATCTCGACGGCTCGCGCCATACGTGGAGCAAGAACCGGCGATCTTCGCGGCCGTCGTCGTTACGTAGCCGTCGCATTATCCGACAATCTTGCTGAGGTCGGCGCGGCAGTGCGCCGCGCCGATCGCAACTAGCCCGCGCCAACGCAGCTTCATCCGCGGCACGGGCCCGGTGGGAACACCCCAAGTGCGTTCGTTCCGGGCTCGGTAAACCACAGCTTGCCGTCGGAGCCAAGGGTAATTCCATACGGCTGCGAGTTCCATGGCAGCGAGTATTTACGAATGGCGTGGCTCGTGGAGTTGATACAGCCGATTTTATCGGCTCCTTCTTCGGTGAACCAAAGGTCTGAATCGTGTTTCGTGACGAGAGCCGGATACGCGCCGTAATTTGGAGTTCCAAATAGAGAGAAGTTGCCCGTAGTATCCATGCGTCCGATCCGGCCCGTCCCAAATGCGGTAAACCAGAGCGCTTCGTCGGGACCGGACGTGATGCCAAGCGGTTGAGATCCCGTCAGCACGGGATAGAACGAAATCCGATAGCTCGTGGTGATTCGTCCGATACGGTCGCTATTAGGATCCGTAAACCAGAGCGCGCCGTCGGAGCCAAGGGTTATCTCGTACGGCGTCGCTATTCCGCCATCGAGGGGTAGCTTGTACTCCGTGATCTTGTACGGATGTACGGAAAGGTCGACTCGGCCGATCTTTCCGCGTTTGCTGCCGTGAGGACCGGCTGCCGATTCGGTAAACCACATTGCGTTGTCGGGCCCCGCAGTGATGTCAATGGGGTACGAGCGACTCGTGGGGGTTTGGTAGACGTAAAAAGCGTGCGACTTGAGGTCGATAAATCCAACTTTTCCGTCGTTGTAATCCGTGAACCACATTCCGTTGCCGTTTCTTCCGAGCGCCACCCCGCCGCCGCAACTCTGCGCGGCCGAGGTGTTGAACTGCGAGAACTTCTTCGTCGACTCGTCGATCGAGGCGATCGTGGAGTCGCATTCGGCGAACCATTCGTTGCCGCGACCATCCGAAGCGATAACGCCGGGCCGGATCGGCGCTCCGGGGATTTGGATGATCGCCGCGGGTTGTACGCCGGCGCCCGCGGGTTGCACTACGGAATCCGCGGCGCGCTCCGGAAGGATGCCGGTAGAGGTTTGTTGGGGATTGGCGCAGCCAGCCAGGGCGGCGAGCAAGGCGATGACCGAGCACTGAGCGAGACGTAGCTGCAAGACGTTCATTTGATCGAATCTCCTATGGTAGGTGCAAGATGATCCAAGGGTAGCGACCTCACCGTCCGCAAACGCCCGGTCCGCCGGTCGTGCTGCGTCCGGGCGTTCCCGGACGGCACCCGCGCTACAATGGCCTAGTGCTTACTTCACATAGCAGACTCATGGCATCGCTCATTGCCGCCGGCATGATGCTGGCGGGACTGAGCCTTCCGGCCCGCGCCGGAGAAGAGACGCCCGCCAAAACCGTCGACGCTTTCTACGGCTGGTACGTGGCGCACCACGGCCGCGTCGAGAAGGTATGGAAAGAGGTCGAGAAGCTCTTCGATCCAGAGCTCTACGATTCGATCGAACAGACGTACTATAAGGACGACTACAAGAGCAACGACATCTTGGTTAGTCCGTGCCGAGACTGGGTGCCCACCTGCAAGGAAGTATCGTACGACTTCTTCGCGAACGCGCGATCGCCGGCGACAGCTTTCACCATCGGCACAACGCATATCGAAGGGTCTCAGGCGACCGTCAGCGTTACCTTGCAATTGTCAAACGGCGAGCGCCGTGAGAGCCACGTTTCGGCGATCCTCCGCAACGACGGCGGCCGATATGTCATCTATAATCTGCTCTTTGAAGAACGCCGATACTATTATGCCGGGCCCATCGTCGACCTAAGAAAATTCTTAGGCGCCTACAACTGCTAAGCGATGCCCGGAACTCGCGCGCTGGCGCTCATATCGGGTGCAATCCTCGCAACGATCATCCTCGCCGCGCTCGTGGGGAATGCGCTGCAGGAGGCCGGCTTAGTAAAGGACCCCGGCGCCTTGGAGGGTCCGGCTAAGCTCACGTTCTTCACCCTCTTCGTCGCTTTCGGTTTCTCCGCCATCCCGCTCATGGTCCGATTGGTATTGGGCGCGCAAATCCTCCTCGGCAATGCGAACGTTCCCCCGATAAGGGCACTAATCGCGCATCCGGGCTGTGTCGTATGGCCGTTGTGGACCCTCATGGCCCTCGGCTTAGCCGTTGGGCTCCCGGCAGCCATTCGGCAAGGGTTTTTTAGCACCAACGACTTCCAGGGCGCGTCTTCGAATCGCGCGGCCGCCGAGGCGATCGCGCGAATACCGACGCAGGGAACCCTCGTCGCGGCACCGGGTATGCGAACCGATCGGATGATCGCGGATTCGACGCTCCGCGTTCAGGCGGGATCGAGGTCACCGCTTTTCAGCGGGGCGCGCTTCGGCGGCGCGGCTATTTTCGACTACCGCGTCGCCGGGACCGCGCTCGGTTTCAAGCGATGCCGCTACTATTACATAACGACTTACGCGAAGGATCCGACGCGCATCGAAATGATTAACGTTGGCATCAGCTCCGAGAAGATGACGCACCCCGAACTCAATTCCTCGAACCACCGCATCCACGCGCGCCTAAAGTCGGACCACTGGCGAAACGTCGAGCCCGGTCTTTGGACGAAGGCTGGGCTCGTCCTCGACCTCGAAGCGCGACGTCTCGGCGGCGATTGGATCCAATACGTCGAGCTGCGAAAAAGCACGCAGTGATAGGGTCTGCATATTCCACAGATCGAAAACGCGTTGCGTACCATACTACGGGCTTCTGGCGAGGTCGTTTACGTAACGCGCAATGACGTTCAGAGTCTGATTTCCCTAGAAGCGATTCTCGATCACCCTCGGCTTGCGCAGATTATTGATGACGATCACATCTTTGCCCTCGATTGCGTACTCGCCGAGCGCCTTGGAGCGAATATCCGCAACCATGTAGCCCACGGAATAATGACGGATTCCGCAGGCAATTCCGTAGATGCCGCATACGTCTGGTGGCTGGCTCTTCGGTGTCTGTGTTTCTATGGTCCGAACCCACTACCTCAAAACGAGCTATCGGGATAGTGCGCGGTGTGCTCTAATCTGTTGGGACCGACAAGTTGTTGGACCGAAGTTCGTGCGTAGATCCAATGAACTAGGGGCCGCTCGTCGAAGCGGACTCACGTGGCCGACGATGGTTCACCAAATATATGGGATGCCTGGAATTTCTTTGATATCCAGAACCGTCAACTCGTGGCGGGCTATGATATGTTAAGAGTTCCGGTAGAATCTGGTGCGGGTCGCCACGTCGTACTTGTCGGATTGCTGGTGGCTCTTGGTTCCATGAATGAAGGGACAAATGTCGCTTGCAGGTTGAATCCGCGCCTTGAGACAGTTCGCCTGAGGTTCGGGGAGCATCTACGCCGCTGGTATCGCTTGAGGAACGACGTGGCGCACGTTTTCGAGCGCGTGTTCTCTCCACCAAGAAAGGGGCAGAACATCCCTTGGATTCCCGGGGGCCTTATCGTGGGCAGCTATAATGCCGCGACGGACATAGTTAGCACGGGAGCGGATCCTGAAGCGTCAGTTGTTCTTCACGAGGCCATAGAGAAGGCGCTTGAGCTAACAACTCTTCTCAAACTGGTTAACAGCGACATACGTGAGGCCGATTATGCCGAATATAGCCATCCTGTTCCCGCGCAGATTGAAGCGATTAGAAAAGAGCTGGCGGCTGAAATGCGGCCTTGCCCGTAAGCTAGGCGCGCGGTGCTATGCGCATGGTGCACCTGACTAGAAGCGAACGAGGCGACTCTCGACGGGACTAAGCGGATCTCGCGACCGGAGCGTCATCGACAACGTCGGCGAGCGCAGCAGCTGAAACCAAAATAGCGAGAGCGTGTAGGAGGTTCTCCTAACGTCCCCGCCACTACCCTCTGAACTCCGAAAATCCTTGATAGTACTGGCCGTCTTGCGCATAGGGCTACGAAAGCTAATAGAAATCGCAGGCCGCTTTTGGCGGATTCTGTGTAGTGAACGGTGTAGTGAGCCGCCCTCCCGTTAGAGGCAAATCGTTTCCAGTGGCATCGAGTTCGCGGTCTCAGCGCGGCAGAGCGTGCCTTCCCGATCGACCGTTAGACGCTCGTTGGACAAGGATAGTAGAATCTGGAAAAGTGCAAGCAGAGTAATCAGTTTTCCGCTAACGCCAACGGGAAGCGCTGCGGCTACAGTCGCAATGTGGAGTTAGCGCTTACTGCTGCTAAGAGAGCTCGTGGGGAACCGCCGTGTGTGGAGCACGGAGTCGTAAAGCGAAAACATTGCTGGAAACTTTCCAGGGATCAAGGCCGCGTCGGTGTGTCCAGTACGGAACTCGGGCACATTGAGTTAGGAAGTAGAATGGCCCCTGCCTACCGTCCGCTGCCCGGCGTTCCTTGCTCGGCTTCGAAGTTGTAGATGCCGCCGCGGATCGTTGTGCTGCCGCTCATCCACGTGCCCTTCATCGTTCCTCGAAACGTGATCTGTCGAATATGGAGCGACACGTGATCGCCGCTTAGCCCTCCGGATACCGCAATGTTATGAGCGTTCGCAAGCGGGCTGCCCGGCCGAATGGAGATGTCCGAATAGCGGCCGCTGATAATGCCGTTATTAAAATTCAAGTGCATCTGACCGAGATACGGTTGTTGCTGTGAATTCAACGGGGCAAATCCGATGAGATACGGCACATCTCGGGCGACGCCCTGAACGGCGATCGCGCGAGCGTCCGAGGGGAACGCGATCAAAAACGCGATCGCAAGCGTCACGAGCCAAACGAATCGAGCCATGGCACCGCTCCTTAGCCGACACTCCCCATATGACCGAAACTTTCGATGGTTGATTGCCCCAGCCCCAGCCAAGGGTAGGGCTGAACGCTTCGGTGCGAGGCGCACGACGAAGTCGAGGCCTATCAGTTCATGATGCGCCATGGGACCCGCATTCTTTGAGTCTCGTCTTAGGGGATAGTTAACGAGGCGGCCGCCGGGCGTCATTGGTTGTCGCCTTTGCACTTCGAGGAGGCGTTGCCTGCCCGTCCGCCAACCGCCATTCTCCCCATCGATTCGTCGGATATCTGAAAAGGAGGGCTCGTAATGGCTGACGCGGGCCGGCAGGTCTCCCGATTCCCAATGCCCAGCACGTCGGCGTTAGGACGTACGATGCGAAGGACCCCGATAGGAAGTTTCCGCCGCTCGAGCCGCTGCGACACCTCGCTCCCGCGCGGTGCAGTGCCGTCTCTAGGCGTTGCCGATACATGCAGGCCAACTCGGGCGCTCGCGACGGTGACTTCGGGGTCTTCGAGGGCTACCGCAACGTCAGCCCGTACCTTACAACCAACGCGACCACGCCGTACATATTCGGAATCTTGAACCTCGAACGGAAGCCACCACTGAAAGGCCACAACAGTGAAAACCAGACAGGAACAAGACCTCGTGGGAAGTGCAAGACCATCTCGTCGCGAGTTCGTGGCTCGCTCAGTGGTGGCTTCTGCGACAATTCTTTTATATCCGGACTTAGGCGCGGCAGCCGATGGCAAGAAGACCTTCACGATCCTGCACACCAACGACCTTCACTCCAACTTTATTGGCATGGCCCCGGTCCTGGACTACGCCCCGGACAAGACCAATGATGACGACGACGAGACCCTGGGTGGGTTTGCGCGTCTGGCCACCATGATCGCGGAGAGGAAGTCGGCGCGCAAGGATCTGGGTCCGGTGCTGGTGGTTGATGCCGGGGACTACAGTATGGGGACGGCCTTCGCCGCCGCCACTCGCGAGACCGGCGCAGAACTGCAGCTCCTCTTTCAAATGGGTTACGACGCCGTCACCTTGGGCAATCACGATTTTGACCTCGGGTCTGATGGTCTGGGCCAGTCCATCGGCGTGGCCGCCAAGGCCGGCCGCGTTCCGACGGTGGTCGCTTCGAATACCAACTTCCTCGCGCATGATCCAACGCTCGCCGATCTCCAACGGCTTGCCAAGGATGGCATGATCCGCCGATACCTCGTGATCGAGCGCGGGGGCATTCGCTTCGGCATCTTCGGGTTGCTCGGGAAGGAAGCAATCTTCTTTGCTTCGGCGGCGGGGGCCACGTCGTTTTCCGACCCCTTTGAAACCGCCAAGGAAATGGTTACGCTTCTCCGCGAGACCGAGAATGTGGATGTGGTCATCTGTCTCAGCCATGGCGGCGTTGCGAAAGGGAAGGACGGGCGCTACACCGAGGGCGACGATATCCGCGTAGCCCAAATGGTGCCGGGCATCGACGTTGTGATCGGCGGCCACAGCCACATCGCGCTGCAAGAGGCGATTATGGTCAACGACCGCACGCCGGTAGTCCAGGCCGGAAAGTATGGAGAACACCTCGGCGAACTTGTGATCACTGTGGGTGGCGGCAGGCTGACGGTGGAGTCCTACCAGATCCATCCGATTGACAACACCGTCCTTGGTGACCGCGCCATTGAAGACGAGATCGACAAGTTAAAGAAGACTGTCACCGAGGTCGTGTTCGCGTCCCGCGGTTACAGCTTCGATCAACCGCTCGCCGTGGCGCCGCGAGACGTGAACTGCACGTACACCGACATTGTAGCGAGCACTCCACTCGCCAACCTCGTCACGGACGCGTTCCGAAACGCTACAAAGGCCGACATCGGGATAACCGCAGCAGCCCTAATCCGCACCGGCCTTACGCGAGGGAAGTCGGGCATTCAAACGGTCTACGACGTATTCGCCGTGGCGCCCATCGGCGCTGGCATCGTGGATTCGACGGCCGGAAGCGCGCTCGTAACAGCCTACTTCACGGGCCTTGAACTGAAGAATTTGCTTGAATTCTCGCTCGCTAACAACCCCGACAGCGGCGAGTTATTCCCCCGTGCGTCCGGCATGAGGTTCCGCTACAACCCGGCGCGTCCGAAGTACGACGTCGTAACTGCGATCGAGATCGGAGACCTCGATCGCGGTTACCGTCCGATCGACATCAGTGGGAATGACGAACAACTCTATAGCGTCACAACTTCGCTATATATGGGGAAAGTTATCACGGCCATACCGAAATATAGCAAAGGCGCGCTTGCGATTGTGGCCAAGAACAAGAACGGCCAGCCGCTCAAATCGAGTACCGACGCAATCGCCGATCCTCGCAGAGACACCCCCGACCTGCTGCCGCCGCCGGCGACGACGGATAGGGACAGTGTCGACACCGTCGTGGAGAACGGCGCCGTCCAGGAGATCAAAGAATGGCAGGCGGTCATGGATCATATCCGGGGTCTGCCTGTCGAAAGCGTGGGCGAACTCCCCGTGATACCGGTCGATGGGCGGGCGGCCGAGGTCCGGGCGATTATAGTAAGCTGATCGGGTTTTGGAAGAATACCACGTAAAGGAGATGCTATGAAACGGCCGAGTTTCTTATTAGGAGGATTGGGCGGCTTACTAATTGCATCGGCTCCGGGTGCAAACGCGCTAGCGCAAAGCGGTAGAGAGACGCTCGCTGTCTCAGGAGAGGATCATCCGGGCGTCAGCGTCGGCATCGCGTCCGTGCCGAACCTACGCGACCTGGGCGGCTACACCGCTAAGCACGGCTCCGTCGTAGCCTATAAGTTGATCTATCGTTCGGATCAGCTCAATCCCGTGAGCGCCGCAGACTTGAAAAAGATCGCTGCGCTCGGGCTCAAGACCGCGTTCGACTTCCGAACGGAAGCCGAACGCGACCACGCTCCCGATATGCTTCCTCCTGGCGTGGAGTACGTCTGGCTCGACGTTCTGAAAGATGCGCCTGGGGCCGGCCCGGCTCAACTCGGAAGTCTTCTGGAAGATCCCCAGAAGGCCGATGCCACACTCGGAAATGGAAAAGCGGAGGCGTTATTCATCCAGAGCTACCGAGATTTCGTCTCGCTGCCGAGTGCGAAATCTGCTTATCATCGATTCTTCGCCGCTTTGCCCCATCAGGGGAACGGACCAGCGCTTTTCCATTGCACGACGGGTAAAGACCGAACCGGCTGGGCGGCAGCTTCTCTCCTGACGCTGCTTGGCGTCTCAAAAGCACAAGTCTATGCCGATTACCTCCGTAGCAACGAATACATACTTCCGGCATACAAATCGGTCATCGATGCGTTCGTCGCAAAGGGTGGCGACCCGCAGATCACGAGCGCCGTCTTGGGTGTGAGAAAAGCATATCTCGACGCGGCGTTCGACGAGGTGGATCGGCGGTACGGCTCGATGGGGAACTACTTCGAGGTGGGGCTTAGCATCGACGGCGCGACCCAGCAGTTGCTCCGCAAGCGCTTTCTCGTCGCCGGCTAGCCTTCGATTGCAATGCGACACTTTGGGGGCACACATCGTACTGATCATAGAAAACACTTAGGCCGGAGCAACCTTAGAGTTGTGGGCGGAGGAGGACTCGGAAAACGGTCTTTACTCGCGTTTGCCGATATCCTCAATCGTCTCGCGCCCATCCACCACGCCGCAAGTCCTCTCCGGTTTAGAATAGAGGCCATTACGGTGTGCGAG